>NZ_JBIVLV010000007.1:0-485185 GCF_044752725.1 Streptomyces sp. NPDC088707
CTGGCGTTGATTTTTGGCACGCTGTTGAGTTCTCAAGGAACGGACGCTTCCTTTGTACTCACCCTCTCGGGCTTTCCTCCGGGCTTCCCTTCGGTATTTCGTGTTTCCAGCCTAGCAGATCCGATTTTCCGTTTCTGCCACCCGCTGGAGCGGGTTCGCTGGGCAGGAATTCACTTTCGTGCTTTCCGTTCCCGGCGGGGTTGAACATTACCAGGCTTTCTCGGTCCCCCCGACCACGTCCCTGCGAGCATGCAGAGGTGTAGACCACTGGGGTTAGGATCTGGCTTGATAGGTGCTGCCGACCCGCGACTCAAGGCCGCGTTGGGGTCAGGCAGGAGTACGACAGTACATCCCACCGTCAGCTGAGGCAAATCGTTTCCGGTAGTCCCTAGCTCCGCCCAACTGGTACGTCTCGTGCGGAACTGGGACTTCTTATGACTTACGCTTCTGAACAGTACGCCGTCCAGGACAGGTAGTGACGGCGCCACACAATCTCCGCCCCTGGGAGGCTTCCCATGACAACCGTGACGTCGCCGCTTGCCGGACGCGCCATCGGTCTCGCCGCAGTTCCCGACCCGGTCTTCTCCGGTGCGATGGTCGGGCCCGGCACCGCCATCGATCCCGTACGTGAGCCCTCGGAGGCCGTCTCCCCCATCGACGGGGTCATCGTCTCCATGCACCCGCACGCCTTCGTCGTCGTCGACGGTGAGGGCCACGGTGTGCTGACCCACCTCGGCATCGACACCGTCCAGCTCAACGGGGAGGGCTTCGAGCTCCTCGTGAACAAGGGCGACACCGTCCAGCGCGGACAGGCCGTCGTGCGCTGGGACCCCGCCGCGGTCGAGGCCGCCGGCAAGTCCCCCATCTGTCCCATCGTGGCCCTCGAGGCCACTGCGGACTCGCTCTCCCAGGTCGTCGAGGACGGCGAAGTGAAGGCCGGCGACCAGCTCTTCGGCTGGCGCTGAGCCGGATCGTCCCCGTGACGACCGCGAGTTCGACATTCAACGCGGCGGCACGTGCCGCCGCTCTATCGGAGACGGGTGAGATGGAGACAACGCTGCGAGGCGTCGGCGTCAGCCACGGTGTGGCGATCGGCGAGGTCCGGCACATGGGCACGGCGGTCCTCGAGCCGCCGGCCAAGCAGATTCCGGCGGACGAGGCGGAGCGCGAACAGGGGCGCGCCCGTCAGGCCGTCGAGGCTGTCGCCGCCGACCTCAATGCACGCGGCAACCTGGCCGGCGGCGAGGCCCAGCACGTGCTCGAGGCCCAGGCGATGATCGCCCAGGACCCGGAGCTCATCGCCGATGTGGACCGCCGTATCGCCGTGGGCAGCACGGCCGAGCGCGGTATCTACGACGCCTTCTCGCACTATCGCGAGCTGCTCGCCGGTGCCGGTGAGTACATGGCCGGGCGGGTCGCCGACCTCGACGACGTGCGGAACCGGATCGTGGCGCGCCTGCTCGGTGTGCCGATGCCGGGTGTGCCGGACAGCGACGAGCCCTATGTGCTGATCGCGCGGGACCTGGCGCCCGCCGACACGGCGCTGCTCGACCCCACGCTGGTACTCGGGTTCGTGACGGAGGAGGGCGGGCCGACCAGCCACAGCGCGATCCTCGCGCGGGCGCTGGGTGTGCCGGCCATCGTCGCGCTGCCGGGCGCGGGTGAGCTCGCCGAGGGCACGATGATCGCGGTCGACGGTTCGACCGGTGAGATCTTCGTGGACCCGAGCGAGGAGAAGAAGGCGGAGCTGACCAGGGCCGCCGCCGCGCGCAAGGCCGCGCTGGCGACGTCCAGCGGTCCGGGCGCCACCTCGGACGGGCACAAGGTGCCGCTGCTGGCCAACGTCGGTGGTCCGGCGGACGTGCCGGCGGCGGTGGAGGCCGGTGCCGAGGGTGTCGGTCTGTTCCGTACGGAGTTCCTCTTCCTGGACGACAGCGAGAAGGCTCCGTCCGAGGAGAAGCAGGTCGAGGCCTACCGGCAGGTGCTCGAGGCGTTCCCCGAGGGCCGTGTGGTCGTGCGGGTGCTCGACGCCGGTGCGGACAAGCCGCTGGACTTCCTGACTCCGGCGGACGAGCCGAACCCGGCGCTCGGTGTGCGCGGTCTGCGGTCGCTCCTGGAGCACCCGGATGTGCTGCGGACCCAGCTGACCGCGCTGGCGAAGGCGGCCGAGGGGCTGCCGGTGTACCTCGAGGTCATGGCGCCGATGGTGGCCGACCGTACGGACGCGAAGGACTTCGCCGACGCGTGCCGTGAGGCGGGGCTGCGGGCGAAGTTCGGTGCGATGGTCGAGATTCCCTCGGCCGCGCTGCGGGCGCGCTCGATCCTCCAGGAGGTCGAGTTCCTTTCGCTCGGCACCAACGACCTGGCGCAGTACACCTTCGCCGCCGACCGTCAGGTCGGTGCGGTGTCGCGGCTCCAGGACCCGTGGCAGCCGGCGCTGCTGGACCTGGTGGCGCTGTCCGCCGAGGCGGCGAAGGCCGAGGGCAAGAGCTGTGGTGTCTGTGGCGAGGCCGCCGCCGACCCGCTGCTCGCGTGTGTGCTGACGGGTCTGGGTGTCACCTCCCTTTCCATGGGTGCTGCGTCGATTCCGTACGTGCGGGCGACGCTGGCCAAGTACACGCTGGCGCAGTGCGAGCGTGCCGCGGCCGCGGCACGTGCCGCGGACACGGCGCACGAGGCGCGGGTGGCCGCGCAGGCGGTGCTGTCCGGGGAGTGATTCCCGGGTGTGCTTGACGAAGGGGCTTTCCGTCACCGAGGTGGCGGGGAGCCCCTTCGTCGTGTGCGGGGTCAGTGGTGGGTGGTCCAGTCGTCGTCGGGGTCGGGGGTGAGGGGGAAGCCGGCCCGGTGGTCGACGCCCGGTTCCGGGGAGAGGGGTTCTCCGGTGCGGGCGTCGGTGCAGTAGGCGGCGAAGACCTCGGCCTCGGTGAGGGGGGTGAGGGTGCCGCCGGTGAGGCGCCAGCCGTGGAGTCGGTCGCGGGCGCCGGGAGTGGTGGTGCGCAGGACGAGTCCGCCGGGTGCTCCGAGGACGATGCCCGCGGCGAGGACGGCGGTGAACTCGGCGGCTTCGGTCTCCTCGACGTCCGTGGGTGAGGTGGTGCCCTCGGCGTGGAGGACGGCGAGGAGTTGGTCGTCGGCGGCCGGGACGCTGCAGACGAGGTGGTGGGTGCCCGGACCGGCGGCCTCCAGGAGTCGGGAGAGGAGCCGGGCGGCGCGCTCGAAGGCGGCCCTGCCGATGTCCTTGCCGCAGGTGGCGCAGTCGCCCGTGGTGGCGAGGACCGTGGTGGCGTACTCCCAGGTGGCGTGGCGGACGGCGGTGTCGACCAGCTCGGGGAGGAGGGCGCTGAGGGGCTGGCCGGTGTAGGTGACCCGGGCGCCGGTGGCGGCGAGGTGGGCGGTGAAGCGGCTGCGGCTGGCGGGGTGGTCGGGGTCGAGGGCGGTTTCGGCGCAGTAGGCCGCGTACTCCTCGGGGTCGAAGAGGGTGACGGTGGTGTGGCCGCCCTGGGTGGCGAGGGTCCTGAGGAGGGCCTCGACCTGGCGGAGGTAGGTGGTGTGGTCGTCGAAGGCGAAGGTGCGGTACCGCCGCATGGCGGTGAAGTCGTGCTCGTCGGCGAGGAGTCCGACGGTGCTGGGGACTTCGCGGCGCAGGGCGCGGCGGAGCTTCGCTGGGGTGGTGGTGCCGGTCCGTGTCATGTCTCCCCCTGGAATGCGATCCGATCAGTACTCACTCACCGTAGCCTTCGCCACTGACAGTGACGGTTCGGGGAGGTGTCGGCGGACGAGGCGGTTCTGGGCGGCGCTGGTGGCGACGAGCGCGGCGCCGAGGAAGGGCCAGGCGAGGGGACCGGCGGAGACGAGGCCGGTCATGAGGAGGGGGCCGACGAAGCGCTGGGTGGACTGCGCGAGGCCGTGGACGCCGAGGTAGGCGCCCTGGGCGTCGTCGGGGGCGAGGGCGACGGAGATCTCCCAGGACGCGATGGTGTGGATCATCTCGGCGAAGGTGAGGACGACGGCCGCGGTGATCAGGGCGGCGATGGAGAGGGGCCGGCCGCCGAGGGCGGAGACGGTCAGGGCGAGCGTGCCGACGGCGAAGAGGATCGCGAGGGGCGCGAGCAGCCGGCGGGCGGCTTCGGTGGAGGAGCCGAAGCGCGAGAGGGGGACCTGGAAGATCACGACGAGGGCGCTGTTGGCGACCATCAGGAGCGGCGCGAGGCCGACAGGGGCGTCGGTGGCGTGGACGATCCAGAGCGGCAGGGCGACCTGCAGGATCGAGTCGTGGAGGAAGAAGACCGAGTCCGCGGCGGTGAAGCCGAGGAAGCCGCGGTCGCGCCAGGGGTTGGAGGGCTTCGCCGTCGGGGTGGCGTCGGTGGAGGCGGCGGCGATCCGCGAGGTGGCGGGGGCCGGGGGTTCCGCGCAGCGGAGGGTGAGGGCCGCCATCACGAGGTAGGAGAGGGCGTCTCCGACGAGGAGGAGCTGGAAGGCGGTGGTGCTGCCGACGGCGAGGGCGGCCGCGGCGCCGAGGCCGCCGAGGGTCCAGCCGATGTTGGAGGTGGTGCGGTTGATGGCCTGGTAGCGGACGCGGTCGGGGCCGGCGACCCGGGCGGCGTAGAGCTTGGTGAGGACGTTGGTGGCGCGGTCGGGGAGGGCGCCGGCGGCGGAGAAGAGGACGAGCAGCAGGTAGTCGTCGGTGGTGAGGAGGGCGAGGAGGGCCGCGGCGCGGAGCAGTTGGGTGCCGATGATGACGCGGACGAGGGGGAAGCGGTCGGCGAGCCGGCCGCCGAGGGGGGCGCCGGCGATGCCGGCGGCGCCGGAGACGGCGATGAGGAGGCCGACCTGGCCGAGGTCGAGTCCGGTGATGAACGTGAAGTAGAGGGCCATGGCGGTGGACCAGAGTCCGGTGCCGCACTTGTCGATGAAGCCGATGACGAGCATGCGGCGGCCGTCCCGGCCGCCGGGGATGCGGTCCTTGAGGGCTGTTCGGGTGGAGCGGGTGGAGCGGCTCAACGGGTCCCCCTTGCGAACTGCTTTGTATTGATACATACTTGATTACGTGGCAGCACAATATTCGATCGAAGGCACGACGGCCAAGGGGATTGCCGCGTCCGTGGAGCGGGGTGTCGCCGAGAGCGCCCTCTCCCCCGGTGACGCCCTGCCGCCGGTGCGGCGGCTCGCCGACGAGCTGGGGGTGAGTCCGGGGACGGTCGCGACGGCCTACAAGGAGCTGCGGCAGCGCGGCCTGATCGTCACGCGGGGCCGGGGCGGGACGGTCGTCGCGGAGGTGCCGTCGGTGGCCTCCCGGCGGCCGCCGCGGGTCCCCCAGGGCCTGGTGGACCTGGCAGGCGGCCATCCCGACCCGGCCTTCCTCCCCGAGCTGCGTCCTCCGGCGTCGGTCACTCCGGTGTACGGGTCCCATCGCGCCGCGCCGCGGCTCGCGGCGCTCGAGGAGGTGACCCGGCAGTGGTTCGCGCGGGACGGGGTGCCGACCCGGCACGTGACCTTCGCGCACGGGGCGCTCGACTGCATCGCACGGCTGCTCTCGACGGAGTTGCGGCCGGGTGACGCGGTGGCCGTGGAGGATCCCGGTTTCCACCATCTACTGGACCTGGTACCCGCGTTGGGGCTGCGGATGGTTCCGGTGACGGTGGACGGCGAGGGGCTCGTACCGGAGTCGCTGCGTGCGGCGCTGCGGGGCGGGGTGCGCGCGGTGGTGTGCAGCCCCCGGGGCCAGTGTCCGACCGGGGCGTTCTTCACCCGGGCGCGACGGGACGAACTGGCTTCGGTGCTGCGGGACTTCCCCGAGGTGCTCGTCGTGGAGGACGACCACAACGCGGACATCGGCGGCGCCGCGGCGCACACACTGGCGGCGGCCGGGCTCGAACGGTGGGCGCAAGTGCGGACCGCGTCCAAGCACCTCGGGATCGACCTGCGCTGGGCCGGGGTCGCGTGCGACGCGACCACCCTCGCGCGGCACGACGGGCGGATGCTGATGACCTCGGGATGGGTCAGCCACGTCCTCCAGGAGACGGTGGTCGGCCTCTTCCGCGACAGCGCGGTGCGCGCGCTCGTGGCCGACGGCGAGGCGGCGTACACGGAGCGGCGCACGGCTCTGGTCGACGCGCTCGGGGCGTACCGGATCCGGGCGGTCGGCGCGAGCGGGCTGAACGTGTGGGTGCCGGTGCGGGACGAGTCGGCGGTGGTCAACGGGCTGAGGACGCAGGGCTGGTGGGTGGCCGCGGGGGCGCGGTTCCGGATCGCCGCCCCGCCGGCCGTACGGATCACCACGTCGACGCTCGCGGCCGAGGACGCGCCGCGCCTGGCGGCGGACTTCGCGCAGGTCCTCGGGGACGCGCAGGCGACGTACGGCGGTTGACGCCGTCCGGGGATCGCGCGAGCCGGCGGCGGAGGGGACGGGTGCCCGCACGTCCTGGTCGGGGCCGGTGCGCGGTGTGGCGGGGGTCACGGGAACCCGGACGAACCCACGTCCAGTGCTTTGTGTGGAATCACCTATGAGAGATCGTTTCCGCGCCGGGGATCCCTCCGCGCTCGGTGAGGCGTACGACGAGCACGCCCGCGTGCTCTACCACTACGCCCTCCGGGTGTGCGGGGACCGGGCGGCGGCCGAGGACGTCGTCTCCGCCGCGTTCCTCGAGGCCTGGCGCTGTCGCGCGAAGGTGCACGCCGAGGGCGGCAGTCTGCGCCCCTGGCTGCTCGGCATCGCGACCAACATCATGCGCGGGTCCGCCCGCGAGGCACGGCGGCGGGACGCGGCGCTGGCCCGGCTGCCCGAGCGGGGCGTCCTGCCGGACTTCGCCGACGACGTCCTCGCCCGGATGACCGACGGCGAGCAGATACGGGCCGCTCGCGCCGCCCTCGGCAGGCTCCGGCGGCGCGAGCGGGAGGTCTTCACGCTCGTCGTGTGGGCCGGGCTCGACTACGCGGCCGCCGGGGAGGCGTTGGGCGTCCCGGTCGGGACCGTGCGGTCCCGGTTGTCGCGGGCCCGCGAACGGCTCCGGAAGCTCGCCGACGCCGAACTGCGGACGGCGCGCCGGGAGGAGCGGGCGGCGGCTGCCGCGGTGCGGTCGCCCGGCAGGGTCCTGAGGCCGGCTGCCGGACCCGCCGTCGGCGCCAGTCCCCCTCCGGCCGCCGAAACCGGGGCGACGCGCCCGGCCGCCGGCTCCGAAGCCGGGCGCCCCGCCGCCTCTCCCCGTGCCGTGGGTCGGACCGCCTCCCCCGATGCCGTGACCCGGGCCACCGCACCCGATGCCGTGAGCCGAGCCGATGCGGCGCCGTCCCCCGTCCGTCCTGCCCTCGTGCCCCGACCGATCCCGGAGAACCAGGCATGAACACTTTCACCCCCCGTACGCCGCATCACCGCAAGGCCGACGCCCAGGCGGACGCGCTGCTGCGGGCCGAGCTCGCCGAACTGCTGCCCCCGCCGCCGGTGCCCGAGCTCGCGCCGGAGCGGGACCGCGAGTTGCGGCACACCGTCCTGCGGACCGCCCTGGCCTCGGGTGACGGCTCCGTGGCCCACCCGTCTCGTGAGCGCAGGTCGCGCGGCGGGCTGCGGCTCGGCTGGATCGCCGCTCCCGTCGCCGCCTGCGCGGTCGTGGCCGGTGCCGTCGTGCTCGCTCCCCAGGAGGGGCCCACCGGGTCTCCGGGCCGGGTCTCGGCGCAGCCCGCCCCTGAGGCCGTGCGCTTCCTGTCCGATGCCGCGCTGGTCGCCGCAGCCGCTCCCGCGCCGGACGCCCGGCCCGGCGGGTACGTCTACGTCAGGAGCCTCGTCGCCCACGCGGGGCGCGACGCGGCCGGCGGTCCGGCCACGCTGCCGGCCGCGCACCGGCGCGAGGTGTGGCTCTCCGTCGACGGCGGCCGACCGGGGCTGTTGCGCGAGCCCGGTGCCGCCGACACGGTGCTCGGAGCGGCCGAGCCGCCCGTGTACGAGCTGGACGGTCCCGGGGCCACGCCCCGCAAGACCACCCTCGCGACGGCGGCGCCCTCCGTCACGAACCCGACCCACGCGTACGTGGCGACGCTCCCCACGGATCCGGACGCGCTGCTGCGCCTGATCCGGGACCAGACCCGGGCGGGCGAGGGCGACGCCGATCAGCGGGCGTTCACCGCGATCGGGACCCTGCTCGCCGAGACCTGGGCCCCGCCGAAGGTCACCGCCGCGCTGTACGGGGCGGCGGCGCGGATCCCCGGAGTGGCCCTGCTGCCGTCCGCGAAGGACGCGGCCGGTCGTGAGGGCGTCGCGGTGGCCCGTACCGCTCACGGCGAGCAGACCCAGTGGATCTTCGACCGGACGACGTCGGCGTTCCTCGGTGAGCGCACCGTCCTCACCGCGACCACCTCGGCGGGCCCGGCCGGGGCCGTCCTCGGGGTCTCGGCGGTGCTCGCCAAGGCGTCCGCCCCGGCGCCCGGCGTCCTGCCGAAGGGCTGAACCGAGGGCGTGGGCCGAGCTGAGCCGAAGGGCCGGCGGAGAACGGCGGGGCCCGCCGATCCGGTCGGATCGGCGGGCCCCGCCCCGTGCACTCAGCCCCGGCGGGAGGCCGCCAGGGTCTCGTAGAAGTGCAGGAGGCCGAGGTCGTCGACCGAGCCGGCGTTGACGGCCTTGGCCAGGGGGGTGCCCTGGAGGAGGCGCTTGACCGGGACCTCGATGCGCTTGCCCGTGAGGGTGTGCGGGACGCCCGGGACCTCGATGATCTCGTCGGGGACGTGGCGCGGCGAGAGCTCGGTGCGGATCGTCCGCTTGATGCGGTCGATCAGGTCGTCGTCGAGGGTGGCGCCCTCGACGAGGTGGACGAAGAGAGGCATCCAGTAGCCGCCGTCCGGCTCCTCCAGGCCGATCACGAGGGATTCGCGGATCTCCGGGAGGCGTTCGACGGCCTCGTAGATATCGGCGCTCCCCATCCGGACGCCCTGGCGGTTCAGGGTGGAGTCGGAGCGGCCGTGGATGACGACCGAGCCGTGGTCGGTGATCGTGATCCAGTCTCCGTGGCGCCAGACACCGGGGAACATCTCGAAGTAGCTGTCGCGGTAGCGGCTGCCGTCCGGGTCGTTCCAGAAGTGGATCGGCATGGACGGCATGGGGTTGGTGACGACGAGCTCGCCGACCTCGCCGATCACGGGCTTGCCGGAGGGGTCCCAGGCCTGGAGGTCGGTGCCGAGGCCGGCCGCCTGCAGTTCGCCGATGTGGACCGGGAGGGTGGGCACGGCGCCCGCGAAGCAGGAGCACACGTCGGTGCCGCCGCTGACGGAGGCGATCCAGAGGTCCTCACGGACCTCGTCGTGGAGCCAGCGGAAGCCGTCGGGCGGCAGCGGCGAGCCGGTGGTGGCGACGCACTTCACCGCCGACAGGTCGAAGTCGCGGCCGGGGTGCACGTCGGCCTTCGCGCAGGCCATCACATACGCGGCGGACGTGCCGTACAGGGTGGCGCCGGTGCGCTCGGCGACGCGCCACTGGGCGGCGGTGTCGGGGTAGCCGGGGCTGCCGTCGTACAGGACGACGGTCGTACCGGTGAGCAGGCCGGAGACGAGGAAGTTCCACATCATCCAGCCGGTGGAGGTGTACCAGAAGAACACGTCATCGGGGCCCAGGTCGCAGTGCAGGCCCAGCTGCTTGACGTGCTCGACGAGGATGCCGCCCTGGGACTGGACGATCGCCTTCGGCAGACCGGTGGTGCCGGAGGAGTACAGGACCCACAGCGGGTGCGAGAACGCGACCTGCTCGTAGACCGGCTCGGCGTCGCCGGCGACGAGGTCGGACCAGGCGAGGGTGCCCTCGGGTGCCGGGGTCCCGAGCAGCGGGATGTGGACGACGGCGCGGAGGGTCGGGAGCTCGGCGCGCAGTTCGGCGACGGTCTCGCGGCGGTCGTGCTCCTTGCCGCCGTAGCGGTAGCCGTCGACGGTGAAGAGGACGACGGGCTCGACCTGCTGGAAGCGGTCGAGGACGCTGCGGGCGCCGAAGTCGGGGGCGCAGGAGGTCCACACGCCGCCCACCGCGGCGGTCGCGAGGAGGGCCACGACGGACTGCGGGACGTTGGGCAGGTATCCGCTGACCCGGTCCCCGGGCCGTACGCCGAGGGCACGGAGTTCGGCGGCGAGGGAGCCGACCTGGCGGCGGAGCTCGGCCCAGGTGATCGGCGTGGGCTCATGTGTCTCGTCCACATGGAGCAGGGCCGTGTCATGGGGGCGCTCGTCGGCGGCGCGCAGGGCGTGCTCGGCGTAGTTGAGGGTGGCCCCGGGGAACCAGTCGGCGCCCGGCATCGAGCGGTCGCCGAGGACGCGCTCGTACGGGGTGGAGAAGCGGATGTCGAACCACTCGACGACCGCCTGCCAGAAGGTTTCGAGCTCGTCGACGGACCAGCGGTGGAGCGCCGGGTACCCGCCATCGGCCGGGGCTCCGTGGTGTTCGGCGGCCCAGGCCTGGAAGCGGGTCACGGCGGCCGTGGCGATGCGTTCCTCGTCCGGCTGCCAGAGCGGCTCGGTCTGCGCTGATGTCATTGGGGCGGCTCCCTGGCTGTACGCGGGGTCGGCGTGTGTCCCGCGCACGTGCTGGGGTGTGCGCGTGACGCGGCTGACAGGACGATGCCATGTGATCGTCTTTCGCACCAGGTCTGCCCGCCCATGGTCGGGGAGTTGAACATGTGCTCCCACCACGGGTGAACGCCGGTTGAACGGAGCCTGTTCCACCCCGGGTGGGTGGCAGGCTGAGCTGCATGGACGGTCGTGAACTGGTGCGTTCGATGAAGGCGTTCGGCTCGGTGCGGGGGTTGCAGACGGTGCGGGCGGCGTGGCGGCAGCGTCGTACGGACGCGTGGGGGTTGCCGCCGAGGGGTGCGGAGCGGGCCCGGGTGCCGGGGCCGGCGTCGGGTGCCGAGGCCGCGCCCGGTGGGGGGACCATCCGGTTCGCGCGGTCCTCGTTGCGGATCTGCGTGTCGTCGGGCGGCACCGTGTTCTGGGGGTGGGACGGGGCCGAGCCGCTTCCCTCGTACGCCCTGGCGGGTGAGGCGCCGGAGCCGGATCCGCGGGCCTCCCTGGAGCCGGACACGGACGGCGGCTGGCGGATCGTGTCGGAGCGCGTGACGGTGGCGGTCTCCCGGCACGGGGCGGTGGAGATCCGGACGCCGGGCGGGGTGATGCTGCGCCGGGACCTGCCGCCGCGCTGGTGGGAGCCGGTGACGCAGGCCGCTCCTCAGGGTGGCACGCCGGCGCGAGGCGGCCGGTCGGTGGCCGGCGCGGCTCCGTCCGACGGGTCGGCGCGCTGGGTGCAGCGCAGTGAGGTGCCCGCGGACGCGCGGTTCTTCGGTCTCGGCGGCCGGTCGGCGGGGCCGCGGCTGCGGGACGGTGCGTACCGCCTGTGGAACACCGACCCCGGGGGGAGGTTCGGCCCCGGGGACGATCCGCTCTACGTCACCATGCCCGTGCAGTTCGTCGTCTCGGACGCGGGGACGCATCTGGCCTTCCACGACAACTCCTGGGACGGCCGGGTCACCCTCGCCGAGGGCGAGGAGGGCGCGGGGTCCGGGCACGACCGGCCGGGGACCAGCGAGGTCCGGATGGGCGGCGGTCCGCTGCGCTGCTGGGTGGTGGTCGGCACCCCCGCGCGCGTACTCCACGGCTGGGCGGCGCTGACCGGCGCTCCGGCGCTGCCGCCGGACTGGGCGCTCGGAGCGCAGCACGCCCGCTGGGGGTTCGGCAGCGAGCGCGAGGTGCGGCGGATCGTGGCCGGATACCGGGAGCGGGGGCTGCCGCTGTCCGCCGTCCACCTGGACATCGACCACTACGACGGGCACCGTGTGTTCACCGTCGACCGGGAGCGGTTCCCCGACCTGCCGGGGCTCGCGAAGGAGCTGCGGGAGCAGGGCGTACGGCTCGTGTCGATCGTGGACCCGGCGGTGAAGGTCGAGCCGGGGAACGCGGTCTACGACAGCGGGCGGGCGGCGGGGGCCTTCGTGCGGGACGCACGGGGCAACGAGATCCACGGGGTGGTCTGGCCGGGCGACTGCGCCTACCCGGACTTCACCGATCCGGCGGTACGGGAGTGGTGGGGCGAGCTGTACGAGGAGCGGCTCGACCAGGGCTTCGCCGGGGTGTGGCACGACATGAACGAGCCGGTGTCCTTCGTGCCCTTCGGTGACATGACGCTGCCGCGCTCGGCACGGCACCACCTGGACGGCCGGGGCGGCGACCACCGCGAGGCGCACAACGTGTACGGCCTCACGATGGCGCGGGCCGGGTACGAGGGGCTGCGCAGGCTGCGGCCCGACGAGCGGCCCTTCCTCTTCTCGCGTTCCGGCTGGGCGGGGATGCAGCGGTACGGGGGCACCTGGTCGGGCGATGTGTCGACCGGGTGGCCGGGGCTGCGGGCCTCCCTCGCGCTGGTCCTGGGGCTCGGTCTGTGCGGGGTGCCGTACTCGGGGCCCGACGTGGGCGGTTTCGACGGCAGTCCCACGCCGGAGCTGTTCCTGCGCTGGTACCAGCTGGGGGCGTGGCTGCCGCTGTTCCGCACCCACGCGGCGCTCGACGCGGGGCGACGCGAACCGTGGGAGTTCGGTCCGGAGGTCCTGGAGCACGCGCGCGAGGCACTGGCCGAACGGGAGCGGCTGCGGCCGTACTTCACGACCCTGGCCCGGCTCGCCCGGATGACGGGCGCGCCGTACGTACGGCCGCTGTGGTGGGGGACGCCCGAGGACCGGGTGCTGCGCGACTGCGAGGACGCCTTCCTGCTCGGCGACGCGCTGCTCGTTGCGCCGGTCCTGACCCGGGGCGCCGACCGACGGGCGGTGCGGCTGCCGCGCGGGCGCTGGTACGACACGGCGACGGGGCAGGCGTACGAGGGACCCGGACAGGTGCTGCTCGACGCGCCGCTCTCCCGGGTGCCGGTCCTGGCGCGGGCGGGGGCGGTGCTCCCGGTGCGGGGCGACGACGGCGGACCGGCCCTGGAGGTGTGGGCGCCCGCCGCCGGCCGGACGGGCGGCGGGCTCGTCGTACGGGACACGGGGGACGGCTGGGAGACGGCCGAGATCGAGCGGTACCAGTCGCGGCTCGTGGACGGCCGGGTGGTCGTGGAGCGGGTGACGGACGACGGGGCGGAGGAAGTGGGGCTGCCGGTGCGGGTGCGGGGGGTGTGATCGGCTGCGGGTTCAGGCTTCCCTCCGGATCCGGCCCGGTCCGGTCCAGCTCAGCCGTACTCCCCCGCGAACCACTTCCGTACCGCCTCCGTGTGGAGCGGGAAAGCGAGTTTCTCCGGTGCGTGGAGCACGTGGTGGCCGCTCGTCTCATCCGTCGGGACCGAGGGCGGGAGCGCGGTCGCCGGGCGGGGCGGGAGGAGGCCGAAGAGGAGGAGGTGACCCGCCGGGGAGCTCAGCGCGTCGGCGAGGCGCACCTCCTCGGCGGAGGCGTCGATCCCCGTCTCCTCCCGGAGTTCGCGGGCCACGGCGGCGCGCCAGTCCTCGCCGTGGTCGATGAAGCCGCCGGGCAGGGCGACCTCGCCGCGCGCGGGTTCGATCGTGCGGGTGATGACGACGAGGCCCGTGTCCGTTCCGTCCGAGACGGGGAGCAGGGCGACGGCGACGGGCAGCGGGTTGCGGTAGGCGGTCTGGCCGCAGGCCGGGCAGGAGCGGGGCCAGCCGGCGTCGGCCATGTGGGCGGCGCCGCAGAACGTGCAGTGGGAGTCCTTCACGGGCCGACCGTATGCGATCACCCTTTCCCGGCGCTGCCGGAACTGATAGACGGTGCCCATGACAGGACTTGCCTCCGCCTTCCGTACCCTCGCCGTCGCGGCCTCGGCCGGACTGCTCGCCGTCACGGGAGCCGTCGCCGCCCCCGCTCCCCCAGCGTCCGCGGCTCCGGAGCCGAAGGCGCCACGGGAGTTCGTGGCCCTCGCCTCGGTGGACCGGACGATCGTTCAGGAGATGCGCTACACGACGGAGCACAACTTCGTGGGCGAGCCGGTGGACGGCTACCGGCAGCCGCTGTGCATCCTGACCCGGCCGGCCGCCGAGGCCCTGCACCGCGCGCAGGTGCGTCTCCTGGCCCGCGGCTACACGCTCAAGGTGTACGACTGCTACCGGCCGCAGCGGGCCGTCGACCACTTCGTGCGCTGGGCGAAGGATCTGGCGGACGAGCGGATGAAGGGGGAGTTCTATCCGCTCGTCGACAAGTCGAGGCTGTTCGCGGACGGTTACATCGCGGAGAAGTCCGGGCACAGCCGGGGCTCGACCGTGGATCTGACGATCGTCCGACTTCCGGCCGTGCCCACGCGCGCGTACGTGCCGGGCGAGAGGTTGACGGAGTGCTACGCACCGCGCGCGGAGCGGTTCCCGGACAACTCCGTGGACATGGGGACCGGGTACGACTGCTTCGACACGCGCTCGCACACCGACGACCCCCGCATCCAGGGCGCGCAGCGGGCCCATCGGCAGCTGCTGAGGAGCACGCTCGTCGAGCAGGGCTTCGTGAACCTGCCGGAGGAGTGGTGGCACTTCACCTTCAAGCCGGAGCCGTTCCCCAGCACGTTCTTCGACTTCCCGGTCGCGCGGAGGTCGGTGGCCGGTCACTGAGCCTTTCGCCCTCGGGGCTCCCGTGCCACACTTCTGACGGATCGTCAGATAAGGGTGTCGGCGGCAGGCACGGGAGGCCTCGATGGCACGGACACGCACACCGGTGGTGGCCGGGTGGTTCACCGACGACACCGTGGCGGAGGCGGAGTTCCGACTGCTCGGCACCCGTTGCACGGCCTGTGCCTCGGTCTTCTTCCCGCGCGCGGACGACGGCTGCCGCAATCCGGTCTGCCCCGGGGGCGGGGAGCTCGCCGAGTTCCCGCTCTCCCCGCGCGGCCGGGTCTGGTCGTACACCGACGGCCGCTACCGGCCGCCCGCCCCGTACGTCTCCGATCCGGACGCGCCCTGGAAGCCGTACACCCTCGTCGCCGTCGAGCTGGCGGCCGAGGCGATGGTGGTCCTCGGGCAGGCCGCGCCGGGGGTGACGACGGCCGATCTGGCGATCGGTACCGAGGTCGAGGTGGTGCCCGGCGTCCTCAACGAGGACGACGAGCACATCTGGACCACCTGGAACTGGCGGCCCGTCGTACGGGAGGAGCGGTCGTGAACGACATCGCCGTCATCGGTGCGGGAATGCACCCCTGGGGCAAGTGGGGCCGGAGCTTCATCAGTTACGGGACGGCCGCCGCCCGCGCCGCCATCGCCGACGCCGGCCTGGACTGGTCGGACGTCGGCTCCGTCGTCGGCGCGAACACCATGCGGTGCGGATACCCGGGGTACGTGGCCGGGGCGACGTTCGCGCAGGCCCTCGGCTGGCAGGGGGCGCGGGTCACCAGCGTGTACGCGGCCTGCGCCTCGGGCGCCCAGGCGATCGGGACCGCTCGGGCCCAGATCCTCGCCGGGCTCGCGGACGTGGTCCTGGTCGTCGGCGCGGACGCGACGCCCAAGGGCTTCCTCGCCCCGGCCGGCGGCGAGCGTCCCGACGACCCGGACTGGCTGCGGTTCCGGGTGCTCGGGGCCACCAACCCCGCGTACTTCGCGCTCTACGCACGCCGCAGGATGGCCTTGTACGGGGACACGCCCGAGGACTTCGCCCAGGTGAAGGTGAAGAACGCGGCGGCCGGCGCGCTCAACCCGCTCGCCCGCTACCGCGCGCGCGTGAGCGCCGAGCAGGTCGCCGCCTCGGCCGTCGTCGCCGATCCGCTGCGGCTCCTCGACATCTGCGCCACCTCGGACGGGGGCGCCGCGCTCGTGCTGTCCAGCATGAAGTTCGCGCGCGGCCACGGGCACCCCGACCCGGTGCGGGTCCGGGCCGTGTCGACGGTCTCCCCCACGTACCCCAAGGCGGTGCTCGACCTCCCGGACATCGCGACCGACTCGGCGGTCGCCGTCGGGCCGGCCGCGCACTCCTTCCGCGCCTCGATCGCCCACGCCGCCTACGAGGAGGCGGGGATCGGACCCGAGGACCTGTCCCTCGCGGAGGTCTACGACCTGTCCACCGCTCTGGAGCTGGAGTGGTACGAGGACATCGGGCTGTGCGCGACCGGGGAGGGAGCCAAGCTGCTGCGGGAGGGGGCGACCTCGCTCGGCGGACGTCTGCCCGTCAACACCAGCGGCGGACTGGCCTCGTTCGGGGAGGCCGTGCCCGCCCAGGCGATCGCCCAGGTCTGCGAGCTGACCTGGCAGCTGCGGGGCACGGCGGGCGACCGGCAGGTGCCGGGGGCGCGGGTCGGCATCACCGCGAACCAGGGGCTGTTCGGCCACGGGTCCGCGGTGGTGGCGGTGCGCTGAGGCGCCTCCGGGGTTCGGGGTCACCTCGGGCGGCCGCCTCGGGGGCCGCCTCCGGCCGGTCGCCTCAGGGGGTCCTTCGGCGGTACCTCGGAGAGCCTCAGGCGGTCACCTCAGGGGGTCCTCAGGGAGCCGCCGTCGCGTGGCTCCGGTCCGCGAGGACGAGCGCGTGCTCGACGACCGCCACGAGGACGTTCTTCACGGACTCGCGGTCCCGCGCGTCGCACATCAGGAGCTCGACCTCCGGGTCCAGGTCCAGTGCCCCGCGCACGCTCTCCGCGGGAAACCGCCGGGCGCCCTCGAAGCAGTTGACGGCCACCGTGAACGGGATGCCGCGCCGCTCGAAGTAGTCGATGGCCGCGAAGCTGTCCTCCAGTCGGCGGGTGTCCGCCAGGACGACCGCGCCGAGCGCGCCCTGCGCCAACTCGTCCCAGAGGAACCAGAAGCGGTCCTGGCCGGGGGTGCCGAACAGATACAGGACGAGGTCCTCGCGCAGGGTGATGCGGCCGAAGTCCATGGCGACCGTGGTGGTCGTCTTGGTCTCGACGCCGTGCAGGTCGTCGACGGGCCGCCCCGCCTCGCTGAGGACCTCCTCGGTCCGCAGGGGCCGGATCTCGCTGACCGCGCCCACCAGCGTCGTCTTGCCGACCCCGAACCCGCCCGCGACGAGGATCTTCAGGGTCACCGGCTCGACGTACGGCGTCTTGCGGCTAGAGCGCCCGAAGGCCATTGATCACCTCGCGGAGAATGCTCACGTCCGGCAGCTCGGCCGGCGGAACGGGGCGGGTCACATGGACGAGTTCGTCCTCGACGAGGTCGCCGACGAGCACCCGGACCACCCCGACGGGGAGGTCGAGTCCTGCGGCGAGCTCGGCGATCGACTGGGGCTGCTCGGAGCAGCGTTCGACGATCTCCACGTGCTCGGGGGAGAGCGTCTGGTCGCGGCCGGGGTCGTCGGCTGCGGGTTCGGGCACGACCACCGCGATCAGGTCGAGCCGGTGGCGGGTGGCGGCACTCGTCCGGCCGCGGGTCATCGCGTACGGACGGACCACGGGTCCGGCTTCGTCGTCGAACCAGTGGGGGTGGGCCGGGGCGGCGCTCTGGTCCGACTCCGTGTGCCGGTTCGCCTGGTTCAGCTGGTTCCGCTCGGCTGCGTCACTCATGCCGTCCCCACTCACCCTCCCGCGGGCAGACCGGTCCGGGGCGCCGTCGCGAGGTGGACCCCGACCCGCTTCACCATCAGCGTCATCTCGTAGGCGACCTGGCCGACGTCGGAGTCCGCGTCCGCGAGCACCGCCAGGCAGCTGCCGTCGCCGGCGGCCGTGACGAAGAGGAAGGCGTCCTCCAGCTCGACGACGGTCTGGCGTACCTTGCCCGCCTCGAAGTGGCGGCCGACGCCCTTGGCGAGGCTGTGGAAGCCGGAGGCGACGGCGGCCAGGTGCTCGCCGTCCTCCCGGGTCAGGTCCTGGGACGCGCCGGTGGGGAGGCCGTCGCTGGAGAGCACCAGGGCCTTCCGGATGGACGCGACGCGCTGCACGAGCTCGTCGAGGAGCCAGTTCAGCTCGCCGTTTCCGTGGCCGGCGGTGGTGCTGGATGCTGCGGCGTTCGGTGCGGTCATCGACCGTCCCCCTCGGGTGTCGTTCCAGGTGCTGTCGGGTCGTCAGGGTCGGCGTTGTGCTCTCGCCCGCGCTGCCAGCCGCGCTGCATGGCGGCCATGCGCGCGCGTACCTCCTCGGCGTCACGCTCGAAGGAGTCGGCGTCCGCGGGCGCGGCGCCGCCGCTCGTGCGGGCGTCGGCGCGTCCGCCCGTACCGGGCTCGGCCGGGGCGTCGGTCGCGCGCAGTTGGGGAGCGAGGCTGGCCTGACGGACTCGGCGGGGCAGTCCGCCGAACGGCTCGGGGCTCCCCGGCGCCGCCGGACCGTCCGGCGGTACGGGGACGAGGGTCGGGCCGGTGCCGCGCGGGGTGACGGGCAGACCGTGCTGCCGGCCGGTGCCGCGCGGGGGTACGGGCTGATCCCCCGGCCTGCCGGTGCCGCTCGGGGGCACCGGCCGCTCGTCCTGCCCGGTGCCGTAGGCGTGGTGGTCCGCGACGCCGAGGTCTTCGGTCACCCGGCCGGGGGCGGGGTGTGCGCGGCCGTTGAGCGGCAGGTCGAGGTCGGGGAGCGTGTGGGCCCGGTCCGACGCGTCGGCTCCCCGGCTCCGGTCCGGTCCGTCGAGGCCGATGCCCCGGACCGGTCCCTCGACCCCACGGCCGCGGTCCGTCTCGTCCACGCCACGGCCGCGGTCCGGCTCGTCGAGGCGGCGGCCGTGGTCCACGACGAGGGTCGGGGTGCGTCGGCGCGGCAGCGGTACGGGGCCGAGGACGCCCGCGTCGGTGGGCTTCTCCCCCTCGTCCTGGCCGCTCGTCCGGTCCGTGGCCTGCTGGTGCTGGTCGCCGGCGGGCGTGCGTCCGGAGCGGCGCCGGGCGCGGGGCAGGAAGAGGCCGCCGCGTTCGCTCTCGGTGTCGAGGAGGTCCGCCGCGCCGTCGAGAAGCACGCCGTACTCCTCGCTGCCGAGCGGCCCCTCCAGTTCGACGGGGCCGTCGAGCGGACCGGGTGTCTCCGTCACGTCGGGGACCCTGGCGAGGGCCGGGCGGCGGCTGGGCAGCACGCCGTCGTCGACGGTCCCGGCGTCGGCCGGGCCGGTGCGCTCCAGGGTCTTGCGGTCCAGGCGGAAGCCGGCGCCCTGGGTCTCGGGGGCGTCGGTGAGGAGCGCGGCCGGGATGAAGACGACCGCGGTGGTCCCGCCGTACGGCGAGGTCTGGAGCGAGACGCGGACGTTCTGGCGCTGGGCGAGCCGGCTGACCACGAAGAGGCCGAGCCGGTCGGTGTCCGAGAGCTCGAACTCCGGGGTCTCGGCGAGCCGGAGGTTGGCGTCGAGCAGGGCGTCGGGGTTCATGCCGAGGCCGCGGTCGTGGATCTCCAGCGTGAAGCCGTTGGCAACCCGCTCGCCGAGCACCTGCACGGCGGTGTGCGGGGGCGAGAACACCGTGGCGTTCTCGAGGAGTTCGGCGATGAGGTGGGTGAGGTCCGCGACGGCGGGGCCGCCCACGCCGAGGCGCGGGAGCCGGCGGACCTCGATGCGCTCGTAGTCCTCGACCTCGGCGACGGCGGCGCGGACCACGTCCATGAGCTGGACGGGCTTGCGCCACTGACGGGAGGGTGCGGCGCCGGAGAGGATGACGAGGCCCTCGGCATGCCGTCGCATGCGGGTGGTGAGGTGGTCGAGCCGGAAGAGGTCGGCGAGCTCGTCGGTGTCCTCGGTGCGCCGTTCCATGGTGTCGAGGAGGGTGAGCTGGCGGTGGAGCAGGACCTGGTTGCGGCGGGCGAGGTTGACGAACACCTCGGAGACGCCGCGCCGCAGTTCGGCTTGCTTCACGGCGGCTTCGACGGCGGCGCGCTGGAGGGTGTTGAGGGCCTGGCCGACCTGGCCGACCTCGTCCTGTCCGTATCCCAGGTGGGGGACTTCGGTGCCGATGTCGACCTGTTCGCCCGCGGCGAGTCGCCGCATCACGCTGGGCAGGCGTACGCCGGAGACCTCCTGGGCCTCCTTCTGGAGGCGGCGCAGGTCGCGGACGAGGTCGCGGCCGATGCGGACGGAGATGACGATCGAGGCGAGCAGCGCGAGGAAGCCGAGGACTCCGGCGACGCCGACCTTGAGGAGGACGCTGTACGCGGCCGGCTGGACGCGGTCCTGGTAGCGGTCGCCGGCGGCGGTGTTCTCCCTGGCCAGGTCGTCGAGGACGGGGCTGGCGTTGTCCTGCCAGTAGGCGGGGGTGACGGCGCGCGGGTTGTCGGTGGGGCCCTGCTCGATGATCGCGTTCTCGGCGGTGCGCAGCGGCTGGCTGTCGGGGCCGCGCCAGTACTTCTCGAAGCGGTTGCGCTCGGCGGTGGGCAGGAGTTCGAGGTTGACCTCGTAGAACTGCTCGCGGTTGGCGACGAGGTCGGACATCTCGCGGATCTCCCGGGCGGTGATCCGGTCCGCGACGAGCGCGGAGAGGACGAGCGCGTCCTCGCGGGAGAGCAGCTCACGCGCGCGGGTGATGCCGACGAGGGCGCGGCCCTGCTTGTCCATCTCCACGTTCTCGAGGGCGTGGAGGGTGACGAGGAAGCTGTAGCAGGGGTCGACGAGCCGGTTGTAGAACTCGAGGGCCTGCATCCGGCCGATGTCACGCTTCTCCACCGAGCGGCGCAGCGAGGCGATGCCTTCGAGTGCCTGGAGGAGGGAGGTGAGCCGCTGGGCGGTGACGGGCCGCATCTCCTCGCGTACGCCGGGGTCGGCGGCGTTGGCGCGGATGCGGGCGATCTGGCGGTCGGTGGCCCGGCGGGTCTCGTTGAGGGAGCCGAGGGCGTCGGTGCCCCGGGGATCGGCGAGGTAGATCAGGGACTGGCGCCGTTCGAGCTGGATGACGCGGGCGGTGTCCTCGAGGGGGTAGCCGACCTTGTCGACGATGTAGCCGACGTCGAGGAGCTGGTCGGCCTCGCGTCCGGTGAGGACGGTGGCGAAGCCCCACAGGCAGGTCAGGGAGACGAGGGGTACGAGCAGCAACGCCACGATCTTCCGGCGGATGGACTTCCCGCGAAAGCGCATGGCCTCCCCCAGCTCGACCTCCGTGGCCCCGGAGGTCCTTCACGTTCGTGACGTCCGGCGTCAACACGCGGCGTCAACCTTGAGTTTCAACAAACGGCGGCGTGAGCCTACTACTGCATGACGGCCATCCCGAAGGCATGTCCGGGCTATTTTCAGCCGGTCGAGTGAGTCTTGATCATGAGATGTCCCGGTATTCGGGGAGTTGGGGTTGGTCAATGTGGCGTAGGACACCTGATGATGCGCCATTTCTCCGGCCTGCGGAGATGGCTGGAATTATTCGTTCCGGTCCCATCCCGCTCACGTTCATCCCTGGTCGGACGAAACCTTTTCCCTCACTCGTGCGTCAATAAGTACGGGGCGGGTTCTGTCCGTGTATAGGCGCTCAAGACGGGCAACCGTTCCTGGAGACGGTCGGCTGTGGGGAGTGACGGGACAATGGAACACGAGGCGCGGTCGGCGCGGCAGTTGTGGGTGGAGGACGACCGGGCGCGACGGCGGATGCCGGACCCGGTGCGCACCGCCGCCGTACGGGCCGTGATGATCACATCGGTGACGCTCGTCCTTGCGGTCGTGGCGTTCTTCAGCTCCGTGACGGGCTCATGGCTGGCGTTCCCGGTGAACGTCTGCGCGGTGGTCTCCACCGTCGTGGCCACCTGGAGCGTCCTCGACATCTGGATCACCCGTCAGGTGTGGCGCCAGCGCAACGGCGTGGTGTCGGAGCCGAGCAGCACGGCGCGTCCGCCGCTCCGCGCGAAGCGCGAGGAGAGCCGGGCGGAGACGCCGTCGCTGTCCGAGGCGGCCTGACCCGGCGGAACGAGCGCGAGCGGCCCGGCCCCCGTCGAGGGGGCCGGGCCGCTCGCTTGTGCGCTAGGCCGTGTCGTCAAACTCCCGCCTGCCCCGCGACGACGGGAGTTTGACGACCGGGCCTAGAGGGCCGCCGGGTGGCCCGGGTCGTCCGCCGTGTGCCGGCGGAACATCCGCGTCGCCGTGATCTCGCCGTGGATCGTCTCGCCCTCCGCCGCGGTCTGCGGCAGACCCGGGCGGAGGTGCTCCTCCACGCTGATGTACTTGAGGCCGGCCCGCAGGTCGGCGTCGTTGCGCAGCCGGATCACCAGGGGGAACTCGGCGAGCGCGGTCGTGTCGAACAGACCCGTCGTGTACAGGAGCTGCACGCCCAGCGCGTCCGACACGGCCCGCTGGAGCTCCAGCAGGTACGTGGCGTTGGCGCGGCCGATCGGGTTGTCCAGGAACAGGGTGCCCGCGTGCCGGTGCTTGTCGCGGCCCCGGTCGTTGGAGCGGAGTGCCGCCATCGTGCAGTACAGGGCGATGGCCGCGGTGAGCAGCTGACCGCCGGAGAAGACGTCGCCCATCTGCCCGACGGGCACCCGCTCGGCGCGCAGCACCGCGTCCGGCTTGAGGATCTCGACCGAGACGCCCTTCGGTTCGAGCGCCGCCTGGACTCCTCGGAGCAGCAGCGACATGCCGTCGCGGCGCAGGTCGGAGTTCTTCTTGACGGCGGCGCGGGTCGCCTCGTCGACGACCTCGCCGAGCCGCTCCGCGAGGGTGGCCTGGTCGGGCTCCTCGAAGCGGATCCGCAGGAACTCCTGGCCCGACCACTCGCCGAGGCCCTCGGGGAGCCGGGAGAGCCGCTGCGCCGAGCGGAGCGTCGCGAGCGAGGACTCCACCAGGCCGCGCAGCCGGTCGACGATCGAGTCGCGGTTGCGCTCCAGCTGCTCCAACTCGTCGGTGAGGACGCGCAGGCGGGGTGCGAAGGCCTCGGCCCACTTGGCGGCGTGCTCGGGCAGCGCGGACGCGGGCAGTTCGCGGATCTGCTGGCGCGCCGGGGTGCGGACCTGCTCGTAGCGGGTGGAGTTGGCGTGCCGTACGAGGATGTCGCTCGCCTCGCGCACGGACGCGTCGGCCGCCGAGAGCTCGGCCGTGCAGGAGCGCAGCGAGCGGCGCGCCTCGGCGGCCGTCGTACGGGCCTCCTCCAGGGTGCCGGGGTAGGGCTCGGTCTCCTCCCGCTCCTCGTCCGTGTGGTCGCGGAGCAGGTCCCGCAGCAGGGCGGAGGTCTCGTCGAAGCCGCCCGCCGCGTCCTCGGCGGCCCGGTGGTCCCGGAGCAGTCCGGTGTGGGCGGCGCGGGCCGCCTCCAGGGCGTCGGTGCGGGAGGCGAGTTCGGCGGTGGCGGTACGGAGCAGGGCCTGGGCGCGCTCGGCGTCGGCGGGGACGAGGTCCTCGGGCAGCTCGGTGTGCTCCTCGCCGTCCTCGGGGGCGAGGCGCTCGGCCTCGCCGCGGAGGCGGCCGAGCTTCTCGCTGGCCTCCGAGGCGCGGGTCTCCAGCATCTGCACGAGGGATTCGGCGCGGGCGGCGGCGGCCTGCCGGGACGGGCCGTCGGCGCCGTCCGTGGACTCCAGGAGCTGCTCGGCGCGGGTGCGGACCTTGTTGGTGAGGCGGTCGAGCTCGGCGAGGGCGGCGGACTCGTCGCCCTCGGCGCGGGCCTGCTCGGCGCGCAGGTCGGCGCCGACGCCGACCTTCTCGTACAGCTGGGACGCGGCCCGGTAGGCCTCGCGCAGGGTGGGCAGCGCGGCGCGCGGCGCGGGCGCGTCGCCCTCGGGGAGGGTGTCGGGGGCGCCGGCGATCTCGGCGCGCTCGGCCCGAAGGGCGCGGGCGGTGCGGTGGGCGTCGTCGGCGGAGCGCTGGGTCGCGCGGCGGTCCTCGTCGGCGGCACGCGCGCGCTCCAGGCAGGTCTGGGCGCGGGCCTCGGCCTCGGCGGCGTCGTCGGCGAGTTCACGGAGCTTGGCCTGCCAGGCGGACCGCTCGCGCAGCCGGAAGGCGAGACCCGCCAGGGCGTCGGCGACCCGGCGGGCGCGCTGGGCCGCCTCCTGGCGCTCGTCCCGTACCTGGGCGGCTTCGGCGGCGGCCTCGTCGGCCTCCGCGCGGGCGGTGCGGGCCTCGTCGAGGGTGGCGGTCGCAGCCTCCGCGGTCTCCCGGGCGGTCGTGGCGACGGCCGCGAGTTCGGCGAGCATCCCGGGCGGGCAGTCGGCACGCCACGCGCCGATCCGGGCGGCGAGGGAGCGGTCGCCGGCGAGGCGGGCGGCGAGGGTGCGGATCTCCTCGTCGCGGGCGGTGGCGCGGGCACGCAGGGCGTGGCGCTCCTCGTCGGCCGCGTGCTCGTCGTGCATGGCCGGGTTCGGCGGGACCAGGAAGACGCCGCTGTCGTCTGCGGCGTCCTGCGCCGGTACGGGGGCGAGCAGGGCGGCGGCCGTGCCGACGGCCACGGCGGAGCGCGGCAGCAGGGCCGCGGTGCCGAGGACCTCACGGGCGCGGCCGTACGAGACGGGGTCGGTGATCACGACGCCGTCGACCAGCTCGGGGCGGGCGGCGAGCACGCGCGCGTGGTCGGCGGGGTCGACGGCCTGGGCGAGGTAGCGCCAGCCGGGGAGGGCGGGGATGCCGTGCTCGCCGAGGTACTCGACGGTGGCGAGGACGTCGGGGCCCGGCGGCAGCAGGCCGCCGTCGCCGAGGGCGCCGAGGATGCGGGAGTCGTCGGCCGCGGCGGTGCGCAGTTCGAAGAGCTGGCGCTCGGCGGAGCTGACGGCCTGGTCGAGCATGCCGCGCAGTTCGTCGGCGTAGCGGTCGAACTCGGTGACGGTGAGCGGGCCCTGGGGCTCGCCGCCGGTGTCCGCCCCGGCGGCTTGGCCGGGGTCGGCGCCGGGGGTGGCGGCGCGCTGTCCGGGCAGGGGCGAGCCGGTGCCGGGGAGGGGCGAGCCGGTGGCCGGGAGGCTCAGGAGCTCGGCGAGGCGCTGCTCGCCTGCGAGCAGCTCGGCGGCGCGGCGCTCCGCGTCGTAGGCGTTCCCGGCGGCCTCGGCGGCGTCCGCGGCGCGGGCCGCGGCGAGTTCGGCGCGGGCCTCGGCGCCGGCGGCCTCACGCGCGCGGTCCGCTGCCGTACGGGCGGCCTCGCGCGCGGTGTCCCAGGCGGCGACCGTCGTCTTCTCGGCGTCGCTCGCGGCGAGCGCGGCGCGGGCGGGGTCGGCGTCGGGCGCGGTGTCGTCGAGCCAGCCGGCCCGTACGGCCTCGGCGGTCTCCTGCTCGACCTCGGCGAGACGCTGGCGCAGGTGCCCGGCCTCGCTGCGGGCCCGCTGGGCCTCGGTCGCGGCGGCCGTGGCGTCGCGGTGGGCGGTCTCCCCGGCTTCCTGGAGGGCGGTCGAGCGTTCCTCCTCCTCGGCCGCGTGGCGCTCGCCCTCCTCCGCGGCGGCGGAGAGGGCCCGTACGAGGTCGGCCGCGGCCTCGGCACGGGCCGCGAGGGCCGGTGCGGCGTCCCGCTCGGCCTCGCGGATGGCGGCGGCCACGCGCGCGGAGCGGTCGCCGGCGGCGCGGTGGCGGAGGACGACCTCGGCCGCCTGCCAGGCGGAGTGCACGGTGCGGGCGTCGGTGAGTTCGCGGCGCTGGGACGCGGCGCCCTTCTCGGCCGCCGTCAGCGCCAGGGAGGCGTGCCGGTAGGCGAGTTCGGCGGCGATGAGGGCGGCGCGCCCGCGGGCGGTCTCGGCCTCGGCGACGGCGTGTCCGGCGGAGGTGACCTGCTGGGCGAGTTCGGCTCCCCGCGCGCGTTCCACGGCGGCGCGGGCGGAGAGCCGGCGGGCCAGGGTACGGGTGCGGCGCTCGGCGGCCGTGTGGATGTCGCGCGCGGTGGAGCGGGTCGCGGCGGACTCGACGATCCGGTTGAGGAGGTCCACGGAACCGGCGGTGAACTCGCGCTCGGCGGTGAGCTCGGCGCGGCGGCCGAGCTTGTTTCCGAACCCTCCGACGAGGTCGGCGAGACCGTCGGTGTCCCGGGTGTCGGTGACGGCCCGCAGCAGCAGGTCGGTGAAGTCGGAGTCCTTCTTGACCGCGAAGAGGCCGGCCGCCTCGCCCTCGTCGGCGTTCATCTCGCGCTGGTAGCGGAAGAGTTCCGGGTCGAGGCCGAGCTCGCCGAGGTGCTCGTTCCAGCGGTCGTGGATCTCCTCCCAGTAGACCTCCAGGTGCGGGTACGCCTTGCCCGCCTCCGTGATCGCGTCGCGGAAGCCCTTCATCGTGCGGCGGCGGCCGGTGGCGCCGGAGGCGCCCTCGGCGGGCGCGCGGACGGACGTCGCCTCGGCGACGGGGAGGTTGTCCAGGCTGAGTCCGGGGCCGGGACGGAACGAGTACCAGGCCTCGGCGAACTTCCGCGGGTCGGAGGACACCTGCCGGCCGCGCCACTCGCTGGCCTTGCCGACGACGACCAGTTCACCGGTGAGGGTGTGCTGCCACTCCAGGGCGACGTGCCCGCAGTCGTCGGCGAGGAGGAACTTGCGGAGCACGCCGGAGCTGGCGCCGCCCAGGGTGTTGCGGTGGCCCGGGAGCATGACCGAGAAGATCAGCTTGAGGAGGACGGACTTGCCGCCGCCGTTCTCCAGGAAGAGCACGCCCGCGGGGGCGGGTCGGCGCGGCGGGCCGACCGGCTCCTCCTCGAAGAACTCCGCCTGGGTGGGGGCGGGGTGGGGCACGGGCGCGCCGACCCCCCGCAGGTCCAGGACGGTGTCGGCGTAGCGCGCACCGGCGGGACCGATGGAGTACAGGCGGACCCGGGACAGCTCGTACATGGCGAGGGACTCTCGTGCTCTCGTGCTCGGGAAGAACGGTTTCGCGGGGCGGGCGGGCGGTTTCGCGGGGTGGGCGGCCGTTGCGCTGACGGTTGCGTGTTGCGCGGGGCGGTTACACCGACTGCGGCGCGTGGAAGGGCAGGCCCGCGTCGGCCGCGATCTCCAGGTCGTCGCCCTCGGGCGGCGGCAGGAGGGTGGCGGAGCCGTCGCTGACCGGGACGACGCCGAGTTCGAGGAGCTCGGCCATGGCGGCGGACCCGGCCATGTCGCGGACCTGGAGCTGGTAGCGGGCGGTGGTGCGGTAGGAGCCGCCGCCCTCGTCCCCGGTGCGCTGGAGGAAGCCGGAGTCGGTGAGGAAGGCGGCCGCCTTGCCGACGATGCCGGTGGTGGATCCGGCGAGACGGCGGGCGTCCTTGGTGGCGCCGGTGGCGCTGCGGCGGGCGTAGATCCGCCAGGCGGCCTCCAGGCCCGGGGCGTCGGACGCCGGGTCGGTGTTCTCGCCCTGCTCCTCGGCACGCTGCTCCAGGCGCAGGCACGCCTGCCGTACGAAGGCGTCGACGCCGTTGACGGTGAGACGGCCGATGTACGCGTCGTCGGCGAGGTCCTCGGGACGGGGGAAGGCCATGGCGGCGACAGCGAGATGGGCCAGGCCGTGCAGGAAGCGGTCGGCCGAGTCGGTGGAGGCGCGGCGCGCGTAGTCGCCCATGCGGACGGCGAAGACGGAGTCCTCGCCGGCGGTGACGGCCATCCCCGCGCGCGGGGAGACCTCCAGGACGATCAGCCCGAGACCGGTCGCGACGGCGTCGGCGAGGCGCGCGAAGGCGGGGTCCTCGCGGTAGCGGCGGAGCAGCTCGGCGTACTCGGCGTCGCGTGCGGGGAGCAGCTTGGGCTGCAGCCCGAAGGAGACGAGGCGGGCCGCGTCGGAGGCGTCGGCGGGGGTGACGGCGGGCGCGGCGCCGACGCCCGTGGAGGCGGCCGGGGGCTGCGGGGGCTCCTGCTCGCCCCACGCGTCGGCGTACTCGGCGTGGGTTTCGCTCACGACTGGGGCTCCTCGGTACGGCTCTCGGTCGGTGGGGGGTCGGCGGGGGTTGCGGGGCCGGCGGGGCCGACGGGTGCGGCAGGTGTGTCGGGTACGTCTGGTGCGGCGGGTGCGTCTGGTCCGGCAGGTGCGTCTGGTGCGTCTGGTCCGGCGGGTGTGTCGGGGCGCGGTACGGGCAGCGGGACCGGCGTGACGGACGCGGGGCGCTCGACGGCGCCGGGCAGGCCGACGGGCGCGGCCGTGATGTCCGCGAGGCGCACGGGACGCACCGACGGCGGGCCGCTGCGCCGGTCGGACGTCGAGCGGGACCGCTGGGGCACCGCCACGACTCCGAAGCGGGTCGGTGTGCCGGGGACCCGCGGGGGCGGGTCGTCCGTCTCGCCTCGCGCGCCGGCCGGGGGGTCGATCCGGACGTGGCGGAGCCGGGGCCCTGGAGGGGTGGTGGGCGCGGGGCCGACCGGCTCGGGGGCGGGTTCCGGGGCGGGAGCCGACGCCGATGCCTGCTCCTGGCCGGGTTCCGTCTCGGGCGGTCGGACCGGAGGGACGGGAAGGCAGGCGGGGGCGGGCACGGCTGCGGGGCCGGGGACGGGCGGGACGAGGGTCACGAGGCCTCCGTGCGGCCGGCGGCCATGCCCGCGGCGTCGAGCAGCGCCGTACCGACGATGAGGTCGGCACCGCCGAACTCCGGGTCGTCGAGCGGGGTGCCGTCGTCGACGGCGAAGAGCAGGCGCTCCTCGCCCTGGCGGTAGGCCGTGCCGACCGGGGGGCTCGCCGCGTGGACGGCGAGGAGGGCCACGAGGTACGGCAGGTCGGCGTCGAGCTCGCGGGCCTCGGCCAGCAGGCCGGAGAGGCGGCGCGGGGCGTCGTGCTCCAGGTCGAGCAGCCGCATGGCGTTCGCGAGCTGCTCCTCGCTGAAGCGGGAGTCGTCGGGGGTGGCGATGAGGTCGGGTTCGGGCATCTCGGCGCCGAGGTGCTCGCGCTCCACCGGCGGGGTGAGGAGCAGGTCGACGAGGTCGCCCAGCCGGACGGACGCCGGGGTGCGCAGACCGGTGCCGCGCGCGAAGAACGCGTCGGTGACCCTGGCGGCCTGCTCCACGGGGAGCGGCAGGGTCGGCGCCACGAGCTGCCCGTACAGGTCGAGGCCGGTGTACGACGTGGGCGCGGCGAAGGCCTGCCGGTCCTGCTCGGCGCGGAAGAGGGGCCCGGCGTCCAGGAGGCGGGACTGGAGCTGGGTGTGGCGGCGGATGCAGTCCTTCACTATGTCGACGAGCTCGGCGGCGCGCCGCTTGTGCTCGGCCGTCTTCGCGTCGGACGTGGCCTCGGCCTCGTCGCGGGCCTTGCGGATGTTGGTGAGGATCGCGTTCTCGTGGCGGTAGCGGTCGGCGACGTGGTCGAGAGCCTCGGCGATCATGTCGGGCACCGTGTTGAGCCAGTCCACCGCGCGCACGTTGCGCCGGGTGGCCTCCAGGGTCTTGCGGAGGGTCTCGGCGTACTGCACGGTCCGGTACCGCGCCTGCTCGGCGGCGAGCTGGGCGTCGGCCAGGCGGCCCCGGTTGATGAGGACCTCCAGCTTCACCTCGGCGGCGATCTGGGCGCTGGTGACGTCGGTGTCGAGGGCCCCGACGAGGACGTTGACCGCCTCGTCGGTGGTCCGGAGGTAGACACCGCCGCCGTACCCCGGGACCTCCTCGATGAGCTTGAAGTCGTAGTCCCTGCGGACGTACACGCCGTCGGTGCCGAAGGTGCCGTAGACGGCGCGGAAGCCGCGGTCGACGCTGCCGACGTTGATCAGGTTCTCCAGGACCCAGCGGGCCACGCGCTCGTGCTCGGCGGCGGGGCGGGTGGGCGCCTGGGCGGCGACGCGGGGCAGCAGGCGGGCGACGATCTGCTCGTGGTCGGCGCCGGTGTCGAAGTCCATGTTGAGCGTGATGAGGTCGATCGCCGAGAGGGCCACCTCGGCCATCGCGTAGACCGTGTACTCACCCGCCAGGTTCGCCTTGCGCGCGTCCAGGTCGTGCAGCGGGGCGGTGCACGCGAGCGCGCGGAGGCGCCGCGCGAGCCCTTCGTCGGCGGCCGGGCCCTGCGCGGGCCGCGGCCCCGCGCTGAGCTGGGGCGGAGCGAGGTCCGTCGAGGCAGGCGAAGTCACGGTGGACAGATTAGGTCCTCGAACTGACAACGGTCGAAACGGGCAGATGCGACCGGCCTCGACCGGGGCTCCGCGGCGGTCAGTCCGCCGGGCCCGCCGGGGCCTCGACGGCCCTCGCGTACGCGGCGGCGACGCGGGTGCGGGAGTCGTCGAGGTAGCGGACGAGGAGCCGTTCGGCCGTGGTCCGCTCGCCGGCTCGCAGGGCGTCGAGGATCTCGCGGTTCCGCGCCAGGTAGGGCTCGTGCAGCGCTCGCGGGTCGTCGACGACGTGGAACGCGAGACGGAGCTCGGCGAGGACGCCCCGCATCAGCTCGTCGGTACGGGCGCTGCCCCCGAGGGCGACGAGTTCCCGGTGGAAGTGGATGTTGGCCGTGGAGACGCCCTGCCAGTCGCCCGCGCGGACGGCGGCCTCGCCCGCCACCACGGCCGCGGCGAGCGCGTCGAGGGCGTACGGGGGCTGTCCGAGGCCGCGCACGACGGCGCACTCGACGAGCCTGCGGGTGCGGTAGATGTCGTCGACGTCGTCGACCGCCAGGACCCGGACGAAGACCCCGCGGTTGAGCTCGTGGACGAGCAGCCGCTCGTGGGCGAGGAGGCGGAAGGCCTCCCGCAGGGTGTTGCGGGACACGCCGAGCGCGCCGCCGATGGCCTCCTCGGAGAGCCGCGTGCCGGGCGGGAAGTAGCCCTCGGCGACCCGGGTGCGGAGGATGTCCGCGACCCGCTCCGCCGTGCTCGTGCGGCCGAGCAGGACGCGGTCGTCGGTCAGGTCCCCGGCTTCGCTCGCTGTCACGGCGCTCCCTGTCGTCCTCTGCCGTCTTCTTGTCGGATTGTTCAACGATCCTCTACGTTGACGGCATCGTACGGTCCCCCGTGCCGCCCCGGCACGCTCCCCCTGCTGCGAGGTGCAGATGCGCACGCCCCCGGACCAGAGCCCGGCCGAGGCCCTGATCGACCTCAACGCCGATCTCGGTGAGGGCTTCGGACGCTGGACGCTCACCGACGACGAGCAGCTGCTGTCGGTCGTGACCAGCGCCAACGTGGCCTGCGGCTTCCACGCCGGGGACGCGGCCACCATGCGGCGGGTCTGCGAGCTCGCCGCCGCGCGCGGGGTACGGATCGGGGCCCAGGTCTCGTACCGGGACCTGGCGGGATTCGGGCGGCGCTCGATGGACGTGCCGGCCGCGGAGCTGGCGGCCGAGGTGGCGTACCAGATCGGCGCCCTCATGGTCTTCGCGCGGGCGGCCGGCGCGCGCGTGGCGTACGTGAAGCCGCACGGCGCGCTCTACAACCGGGTGGTCCGGGACGAGGAGCAGGCGGCCGCGGTGGTCGAGGGCGTCCTGCTCGCGGACCGCACGCTTCCGGTCCTGGGGCTCCCGGGGTCGCGCCTGCACGAGGCCGCGGCGGACGCCGGGCTGCCGGTCGTCCCCGAGGCCTTCGGCGACCGGGCCTACCGGGCGGACGGCACGCTGGTGCCGCGCGGGCAGACGGGGGCGGTCGTCAGCGACCCGGACGCCGTGGTGGAACGGTCGGTGGCCATGGCCAGGTTCGGCGTGGTCACCGCGCACTGCGGCAGCTCCGTCGCGGTGCGGCCGCGGTCGCTGTGCCTGCACGGCGACACCCCGGGCGCGGTGCACCTGGCGCGGCGGGTCCGGGAGCACCTCCAGGGTGCCGGTGTGCGGATCGAGGCCTTCGCGTGAGCTCCGCGGCCCCGCGCGCGTTGCGCGTGGGCGAGCGGGCGCTCCTGGTGGAGCTGGCCTGCGGCGAGGAGACGGAGGCGTTCCACGCGGAGCTGCTGCGGCGCCGGGCGGCCGGTGCGCTGCCCGGCGTGCGGGAGATCGTGCCGGCCGCGCGGACCGTGCTGCTCGACGGGGTGGCGGACCCGGACCGGCTCGCGGCCGAGCTGAGCGGCTGGGAGGTGGGGCCGCTCCCCGCGCGCGTGGGAGGGGCGATCGAGATACCGGTCCGCTACGACGGGCCCGATCTCGCCGAGGTCGCCGCGCTGTGGGGTGTGTCCGTCGAGGCTGCGGTACGGATCCACACGGCGGCCGAGTTCCGGGTCGCGTTCTGCGGGTTCGCGCCGGGCTTCGGCTATCTGACGGGACTCGACGAGCGGTACGGGGTGCCTCGGCGAGCCACTCCGCGTACGGCCGTCCCGGCGGGCTCGGTCGCCCTGGCGGGGCCGTACACGGGGGTGTACCCGCGCTCCTCCCCCGGCGGCTGGCAGCTCATCGGCAGGACGGACGTGGTCCTCTGGGACGCCGGCCGGGAGCCGGCCGCCCTGCTGACCCCGGGCACGCGGGTCCGCTTCACGGCGGAGGGCGCCGCGGCAGGGGGCGGACGATGACCGACCGGGCCGTCGTGGTGGTCCGGGCCGGGGCGCTGACCACCGTGCAGGACCTGGGGCGTGCCGGGTACGCGCATCTCGGGGTGCCCCGCTCCGGTGCTCTCGACCCGGCGGCCGTACGCCGCGCCAACCGGCTCGTCGGCAACCCGGAGACCGCGGCCGTCCTGGAGACCACCGTCGACGGCTGCGCCCTGCGGCCCCGTTGCGCGGTCACCGTGGCGGTGGGCGGAGCGCCCTGCCCGGTACGGGTGGACGGGCGCCCGGCCGCCTGGGGAACGGCGGTCCGCGTGCCCGCAGGCTCGGTCCTGGACATCGGCACGGCCACGCGCGGGCTGCGCGCGTATGCGGCGATCAGCGGCGGAATCGAGGTCGAGCCGGTGCTGGGCAGCCGCTCCACGGACCTGCTGTCCGGTCTGGGTCCGCCGCCGGTGGCCGAGGAGACGGTCCTGCCGCTGGGACCGGACACGGGCACGGCGACTGCGACGGCGGTGCGGGGTTCGGTCGACGCTCCCCCGTGGCCCGGCCCGCCCGCCGAACTCGTCCTGCGGGTCCGGCTCGGGCCGCGCGACGACTGGTTCACGCCCGCGGCGCTCCGGACCCTCGTCACGCGCGCGTACCGGGTGTCGTCGGCCGGCAACCGCATCGGACTGCGCCTGGACGGACCGGCCCTCGAACGGTCCCTCCACGGGGAACTGGCGAGCGAGGGCATGGTCCTGGGGGCGGTCCAGGTGCCGCCGGACGGGCGGCCCGTGGTGTTCCTCGCCGACCATCCGACGACCGGGGGCTATCCCGTGGTCGGCGTGGTGCGGGAGGCGGATCTGGGCGCGGTGGCACAGGCGGTGCCGGGCACCCCGGTGCGGTTCGCGCCGGTGCGCTGAGCGGGCCCTGAGCGCGCCCTGAGCGGGTCCCGAGCGGGCCTGGGCGGCGCGTCCGAGCGGCGCGTCCGGGCGGGCCTTGGCAGCGCGTCCGGGCGGCGCCCAGCGTCGGCCGTCACTCCTTGTCGGGCGGCGGACCGTAGCCACCGCCGCCGGGGGTGCGGAGGACCAGGACGTCGTCAGGGCCCACCTCGGTGGTGGCCGAGCCGCCGAGTCGCTCGACGGTGCCGTCCGCGCGTTCCACGAGGTTCTCGCCGAGGGCGCCCGGTTCGCCGCCCGCCATGCCGTACGGCGGGATCCTGCGGTGTCCGGTGAGGAGGGCCACCGTCATCGGCTCCAGGAACCGGATGCGGCGCTCCACCCCGTGTCCGCCACGCCAGCGGCCGCGCCCGCCGCCGTCCTCCCGTACCGCGAAGGCGTCGACCCTGACCGGGTGGCGCCACTCCAGGATCTCGGGGTCGGTGAGCCGGGAGTTGGTCATGTGGGTCTGGACGGCGTCGGCGCCGTCGAAGCCGTCACCCGCTCCGGAGCCGCTGGCGACCGTCTCGTAGTACTGCACGCGCGCGTTGCCGAAGGTGACGTTGTTCATGGTGCCGGAGCCCTCGGCCTGGACGCCGAGGGCCGCGTAGAGCGCGCCCGTGACGGCCTGGGAGGTCTCGACGTTCCCGGCGACGGTGGCGGCCGGTGGTTCCGGCGCGAGCATGGAGCCGGGCGGGACGCGCACCTCCAGCGGCTCCAGGCAGCCGCTGTTGAGCGGGATGTCCTCGTCGACGAGGGTGCGGAAGACGTACAGGACGGCGGCCAGGACGACGGCCGTGGGCGCGTTGGCGTTCCCGGGCAGCTGCGGGGAGGTCCCGGTGAAGTCGATGACGGCGGAGCGCCGTGCACGGTCGACGCGGACGGCCACCTGGACGACCGCGCCGCCGTCGGTCTCGTAGCGGTACGCGCCGTCGTCCAGGCGGGCGACGATGCGGCGCACGGACTCCTCGGCGTTGGCGCGGACGTGCCTCATGTAGGCGCGCACGACGTCGAGTCCGAACTCGTCGACGGCCCGGCGCAGTTCCTCGATGCCCTTCTCGTTGGCGGCGATCTGGGCACGGAGGTCGGCGATGTTGGTGTCCGGGTCGCGGGACGGGTGGCGGGCGCCGGTGAGCAGGGCCCGCGTCTCGGCCTCGCGCAGGTGTCCGTCGCGTACGAGCAGCCAGTTGTCGAACAGGACGCCCTCCTCGTCGACGGTCCGGCTGAAGGCGGGCATGGAGCCGGGGGTGATCCCGCCGATCTCGGCGTGATGGCCGCGTGAGGCGACGAGGAAGCGGAGTTCGGCGCCGGATTCGTCGAAGACCGGGGTCACGACCGTGACATCGGGCAGGTGGGTGCCGCCGTGGTACGGGTCGTTGATCGCGTACACGTCGCCGGGACGCAGGTCGTCGGCGCGCCGCCGCAGGACCTCCTTGATGGACTCGCCCATGGAGCCCAGGTGGACGGGGATGTGGGGCGCGTTGGCGATGAGGTTGCCCTCGGCGTCGAAGAGCGCGCAGGAGAAGTCGAGGCGTTCCTTGATGTTGACGGACTGTGAGGTGTTCTCCAGGCGGACGCCCATCTGCTCGGCGATGGCCATGAAGAGGTTGTTGAAGACCTCCAGGAGGACGGGGTCCACGTCCGTGCCCGCCGCCACGCGCGCGGGGCGGGGGGTGACACGGTGCAGGAGGAGGTGTCCGGTGTCGGTCGCGGTGGCCCGCCAGCCGCTGTCGACGACGGTCGTGGCGTCGGCCTCGGCGACGATCGCCGGCCCGTCCACGGCGCTGCCGGGCCGCAGTTCCGCGCGCCGGTGGAGGGGGGCGTCGTGGAGTGTGCCGGCGCTGAACATCCGGACGGTGGCGTGCGGGACGGGCTCGCCGACGCGTTCCGCCGGCCCCTTGTCCGTGTCGGCCGCGGAATCGGGGGCGGGTCCGGTGCGGACGGGTCCGTGCGGCCCCGCCCGTCCGACGGCCTCCACGGAGACCGCCTCCACGACGAGCGGCCGGTCCATGGTGAAGGCGTACCGCGCGCGGTGCACCGACGTGAACGCGGCCTTCAGGTCGGCCGGGGACGCGAGGTCGACCTGGAGGCTCGCGTCGGTGCCCGCGTACCGCAGGAGTACGCGCGCGTGGGTCGTGACCGCCTCGTCCGGCAGGCCGTCGGCGCGGAGGTCCGCCCGCGTGCGGTCGGCGAGTTCGGCGCAGAGGGCCTTCACGCGCGCGGGGGTGCCGGGCGCGTCGAGTTCCGCCTCGACGGACCGCTCCCGCATGGCGGTGGCGTCGGCGAGTCCGATGCCGTACGCGGAGAGCACGCCGGCGAGCGGGGGGACGAGCACGGTGTCGACGCCCAGGGCGTCGGCGACGGCGCAGGCGTGCTGACCGCCCGCGCCGCCGAAGCTGGTCAGGGCGTAGCGGGTGATGTCGTGGCCGCGCTGGACGGAGATCTTCTTGACGGCGTTGGCCATGTTGAGGACGGCGATCTCCAGGAAGCCCGCGGCGACCTCCTCGGGTGTACGGCCGCCGCCGACCTCCTCCGCGAGGGCCGTGAACCGCTCGCGTACGACGTCGGCGTCGAGCGGCAGGTCGCCGCTCTCGCCGAACACGGCGGGGAAGCGGGCGGGCTGGACGCGGCCGAGCATGACGTTGGCGTCGGTGACCGTGAGCGGGCCGCCGCGTCGGTAGCAGGCGGGTCCGGGGACGGCGCCCGCCGAGTCGGGGCCCACGCGGTAGCGGCGTCCGTCGAAGTGCAGCACGGATCCGCCGCCCGCCGCGACGGTGTGGATGCTCATCATCGGCGCGCGCATCCGTACGCCGGCCACCTGTGTACCGAGTTCACGCTCGAAGGTGCCGGCGTAGTGCGACACATCGGTGGAGGTGCCGCCCATGTCGAAGCCGATCACCCGCTCGTGGCCCGCCTGTGCCGAGGTGCGGGCCATGCCGACGACACCGCCGGCGGGTCCGGACAGGACGGCGTCCTTGCCCCGGAAGTGGGCCGCCTCGCGCAGTCCGCCGTTGGACTGCATGAACATGAGGCGGATGCCGGCGAGTTCGTGGGCGACCTCGTCGACGTACCTGCGGAGGATGGGCGAGAGGTAGGCGTCGACCACGGTGGTGTCCCCGCGCGGGACGAGCTTGATGAGCGGGCTGACCTCGTGCGAGGAGCTGACCTGGGTGAAGCCCGTGTCGCGGGCGAGCGCCGCGATCCGGGCCTCGTGCGCCGGATGGCGGTAGCCGTGCAGGAGGACGACGGCGGCCGAGCGGAGTCCGTCGCCGTGTGCGGCGGCGAGCGCCTCGGCGACGGCCGGCTCGTCCAGGGGCCGGACCACGTGGCCGTGGGCGTCGACCCGCTCGGGGACCTCGATCACGCGCGCGTAGACGGCTTCGGGGAGCACGATGTGGCGGTCGAAGAGCCGGGGCCGGTTCTGGTAGGCGATGCGGAGCGCGTCCCGGAAGCCCTCGGTGACGAGGAGGACGGTCGGCTCGCCGCGCCGCTCCAGGAGGGCGTTGGTGGCGACGGTGGTGCCCATCTTGACGACGGCGATCCGGTCGGCCGGGACGGGTTCGTCCGGCCCGAGGCCAAGGAGGAGGCGGATTCCCGCGACGGCGGCGTCGTGGCGCCGGGCGGGATCGTGGGAGAGCACCTTGCGCGTGACGAGCCGGCCGTCGGGCCGTCTGCCGACGATGTCGGTGAAGGTGCCGCCCCGGTCGATCCAGAACTCCCAGCGCCCGTTCATCTCCCCATTGTGGCCGCGAGTACGACGCCGAGGGCGTCGGCCGCGCGCGCGTCGAGGGGGCGGTGCCGGTGCCGCCGGCCCAGTGGCGCAGTTCCGCACCGGCGAGCAGCAGCAGCTGCGGAAGCAGGTCGTGGCTGCGCCGGGGGAGCCGTCCGGTGCGGCCGTCGCGAGCGACAACACGGCCTCCGCGCGGGCCCCGCTGACGGCGAGGTTCAGGAACGCCGTGTCCTGTCCCTAGGCCGCGAGCCCGCCGCCGAGCAGCGGCGCCCACCCCGCCAGGCGCCGTCCACCCGGTCGCCGACCCCCTCGCTGAGCGAGTCCCCGAGCACGGCGAACCCGACGGTGGTGGCGGGAGCGGTACGGCGGTAAGGGGACGGGGCGGGGGTACGCGCGCGGGGGCGGGCGGGACGGCCGGGGAGCCCGGGAGCCCGGCAGCCTGGTGGCCCGGCAGCCTGGTGGTCCAACGGTCGCCCCCGCTACTCGACCGGTCCTCCGGGGCGGGGCCTCGCGCGGCGGGTTCTCCGCCGGGGGCCGCGCCGCCCCGGAGCCGGGTGGCGGGGGACGACCGGGTCCGTCCGGTGGGGCCGGACCTCGACCGGGCCGGGTCAGACCTGGAGGTCCGGCCCTATGCGGTTGCGTACCGCGGTCTGGACCTCGACCTCCTCGGCCGGGTCCGCCGCGAGGCGGCGCAATCGCTCGGCGACGCGCACGTCACCGGTTTCGGCGTGCTGGGCCGCGACCTCGCGGGTCGTCTCCTCGCAGTCCCAGAGGCATTCGACGGCGAAGCCGGTCGCGAAGGTGGGGTCGGTGGCGGCGAGGGCGCGGGCCACCCGCCCGCGGAGCTGGGACGAGGCAGTCTCGCGGTAGACGTGGCGCAGCACGGGGGCCGCGCAGGCGATGCCGAGGCGGCCGGCGCCGTCCACCAGCCCGCCGAGCGCGGGCGCGTCGGGGCCTTCGGAGCGGATGGTGTCGCGGAGCGCGCCGAGGACGGAGGGGGAGTCCTGGGCGGTGCCGCGGCAGGCGAGGACGTCGGCGGCGGCCGCGCCGAGGGCGTCGGTCCGGCGGACCCACGCGCGGGCGCGGGCGACGGCGTCCTCTCCGCACATGCGGCGGTACGCGGCGATCGCGGCGTCGGCGACCTCGCGGGAGTCGCCGTCGGCGGCGGCCTCGACGAGGTCGAGGACGGCGGGGTCCCGTGACTCGGCGAGGTGGTGCAGGGCGGCGCCCCGGGCTCCCACCGAGCCGTGCCGGGCGGCGGCGAGGAGTTCGGGCCGGTCCTCGGGACCGGCGACGGCGGTGAGGCAGCGGGCTGCGGGACCGTACAGCACGGCTCCGCGTTCGTATCCCTCCTGCGCCCAGTCGAGGACGGCGCGCACGCTCCAGCCGGGGCGGGGCCCGGCGGGGCGCATCTGGCGCTGCCAGCGGTCGAAGGAGCCCTGTTCCTGGGCGGCCCTGACCCGGGCGCCGACGGCGTCGCGCTGGTCCTCGGCCCACAGCCGCCACGGGCGGGGCTCGAAGGCGTCCCGTACGACGCCGGCGAGCTCGGCGTCGCCCTCGGCGTCGGCCGGGAAGCGGGCCAGCACGGGAACGGCGAGCGCGCGGAGGCCGGCGTCGTCGTCGCGGAGCGCCAGCTCGTCGAGGGCCCAGGCCCAGTTGGCGCCGGTCGCCGCGTACCGCCGGAGAAGCAGCAGGGCGTCCTGGCGTCCGTAGGAGGCGAGGTGCCCGAGGACGGCGAGCGCGAGCCCGGTCCTGGACTCCTCGGTGTCGAGGATGTCCTCGGCGCCGAAGAGATGCGCCTCGATCTCGTCGAGACCTCCGTGGAGGTCCAGGTAGAGACGGGCGTAGTAGAGGGAGCGGTTCTCGACCTGCCAGTCGTGGCGGGGGTCGTCGAGAACGCAGTGGTTGAGGGCCGCGAGGGCCTCGGCGCGTGGCGCGGCGAGTGCGTGCAGGGTGCCGTCGCCGCGGCCCCTCTGCAGCAGGCCGAGCAGGGTGCCGCTCGGCGCTATGACTGGATCGAACATGGGGAGACGCCTCACATCAAGCTGTCGACACGACCGGGGGATACCGGGAAGACCCGGGTCGGGCGGTACATCACCCGTACGCCTAGGCCGTGCGGCAACATGTCGGGCCGCTCGTCGTCCATCGCCTGCCAGTGACCATCTTCCTCAGCCTCTCGTCGGTGGCCCGTTTTGCCGGGCCCGACGTCATGATGACCCACCCATTTCGCCACCGCGACCACATTTACGACGCCGCTCTCACCTGGGGTTCAGCGCTCGTTCACCGGGATCCGAAGAGCTCGAGCAGTTCGGCCTTGCCGAACATCCGCGCGGTGTCGACGGCGGACGGAGTCCCGGCTTCCGGATTTGCGCCGCCGTCGAGGAGGGCGCGGACGACGGCGTCCTCGCCCTTGAAGACCGCTCCGGCGAGCGGGGTCTGTCCGCGGTCGTTGGCTCGGTCGGCGTCGGCACCGCGCGCGAGGAGGGCGGAGACCGCGGCGGCGTGGCCGTGGTAGGCGGCGAGCATGACGAGGGAGTCGCCCTTGTCGTTGGTGAGGTTGGCGGGGACTCCCGCGTCGACGTAGGCGGCCAGCGCGTCGGCGTCCCCGGTGCGGGCGAGGTCGAAGACCTTGGACGCCAGCTCGATGACCTCGGGGTCCGGAGTCTCGCTCATCGGGTGGCCCGCCTTTCTCCTGCGTTGTCGACCGGTGCACGGCAAGCGCGGCCGTACGAGTGAATCGACAGGGTACTGCCCGTTCGGTGACATGGCCGCGCCCGGCCGAGGCAAAGATCACGGCAGTCCGCCCTCGGCCGCTCCTCTAGCGCACGCCGGGCATTTCGCCACTCGACAGCCCGTTCGACGTCCGCCGGTCAAGTGAAATCAGCCGTTTTTCACCCTAATGCACCTTTAGTCACATAGATACTTGCTGTGAACTTGGAAGGACTCATGGTGACTGTCCCCTCAACCAGGAGAACAACCAATGATCCTGTCCATCTCAGGCGTGGTCCTGCTCGGCATCATCTGCTTCCTGTTCTTCAAGAAGGACGGGATGAAGGCCTCGCACGCCCTCGTCAGCGCGCTGTTCGGCTTCTACCTCGCGGGTACGGCCATCGCCCCGAGCATCACGGCGGGCGGGCAGAGCCTCGCCGGCCTCCTGGGCGGGATCAAGTTCTGACGCCCTTCCGTCCCTTCCACCACCTCAGGAGTACTTCGTGGCCCGGCGACCACTCCCCCGCATTCTGAGCAGCGGCAGCGCACAGATCGCTCGAAGTCGAGAGATCGCGCGCACGGCCGCCGACAGTGCCACCGACGTGCTCCATCCACTGATCACGGTCTCCCGTGGTCTGCGGAAGCTGGCCGCGTCCGCGCGAGCCAAGTGGGCCGCGACCCCCAAGGAACGGCGTGGACCGACGCTGCTCCTGGTCGCGGCCTGCGTCCTGGTCGTCGCGCTCATGCCGTACGGGCCGCTCCTCGCGCTCGTCACGCTCATGGCCGCGGCCGCGTGGCGAGGACGCGAGCGCCCGGTCGTCAAGACCGGGCCCGACGACGCCGAGATCGCCCGGCTCAAGGGCCTCTACGAGGCCCTCGTGCCGTACTTCTCGGTCGCGGACGACCCCGCCCCGCTCTTCGCCCACGGCGGTGACTGGAGCGGCGCTTTCACGGAGTACGCCTTCGACGAGGACGGGCGTCCCACCCGACTGAAGATCGCCTACCCGCCGTACTTCACCGACGGCGAGCCCGCCGCACGCGCGCGCATCGAGCAGCTGCTGCACGCCAAGTCCGGGCGCGGCCGTGAGTACCGCTTCGACTGGGACGAGGAGGGCAACCGGCTCGTCATGAGCGTGCTGCCCGCCCTGCCCACCACCATCGCCGCCCAGCGCTTCGTCACCGTGCCGGGCGAGACCGTCCTGGGCTTCACCGACGCGGACGCCGTGCAGCGGACCGTGCCCGTGGTCGCCGCCGACGGTACGGAGGACGCGCCGGCCGTCGTCTGGCGCACCGGCCCCCGCTCCACCGAGCCGCATCTGCTGGTCGTCGGCCAGCCGGGCAGCGGCACCACCACCCTGCTGCGCTCGATCGCGCTCCAGGCCCTCCCCCACGGAGACGTACTGATCGTCGAGGGCGGCGGCACCGGCGAGTACGCGTGCCTCACCGGCCGCGACGGCGTGCTCGCCGTCGAGTGCGGGCTCTCCGGCTCGCTGGCCAGCCTGGAGTGGGCGGCGCACGAGACGGAACGACGGCTGATCGCCGCCAACCGGGCCCGGCAGGCGGGCCACCCGGCCCCCGAGGACACCCGGCGACCGCTCTGGATCCTGCTCGACCGACCGGGCGTCCTCGGCGACCTGGCCGCCGCCGACGGCCGTCCCGACCCGCAGGAGCTGCTCCAGGTGCCGCTGCGACACGGCCGCGCGGCCCAGGTCACGGTGGTGGTCGCCGAGCAGTTCGACAGCGTGGACACCCTGAGCGAGGCGGTACGGACCCACACCAGGGCCCGGATCGTGCTCGGCCCCGCCGCCCCCGACCAGATCGCCGCCGTCCTCGGCACCGAGCCGCACACCACCCCGACGCCCCAGGTCCCCGCGGGCCGCGGCTATGCCCGCCTGGGCAGCGGGCCGGTGCTGCGCCTCCAGGTGCCGGCGACCCCCGACCCGTACGACGACGCGACCAGCGAGGCGCACCGGCAGGCGGTGCTCGAACTCCTCCCGGAGCGGCGCGCGGCGGCGACCATGGCGATCGAGAAGATCACCGTGCGGAGCCCCGAACCGGCGCCCCTCCCCGAACCGGCACCGGCGCCCCGCGCCGAGCCGGACCCGGGCCCCGCCCCGCTGCACGCCCCCGTCCCCGCGGAGGGCTGAGCACCACGCGCGCGTGAAGAGGCCGGTACGGACCTGGGGGTCCGTACCGGCCTCTTCACGCGCCGCGCGAGCGCGCGGGCGGCTAGGCCACGAACGAGCGCGGCGGTTCGGTGCCCCCGCCCGCGCCCGACTCGACCAGCCGGGCCGCGGCGGCCAGCCGGGCCGCGGCCTCGTCGGCGACGGGTCCGCCGACCGTGAAGGGCAGCCGGACGAAGCCCTCGAAAGCCCCGTCCACGCCGAAGCGGGGGCCCGAGGGGACCCTGACGCCGACCCGCTCCCCCGCCTCGGCGAGCCGGGAGCCGGAGAGGCCACCGGTGCGGACCCAGAGGGTGAGCCCGCCGCGCGGCACCGAGAACTCCCACTCCGGGAGTTCCCTGCGGACCGCGGCGACCAGCGCGTCCCGGTTCTCCCGCGCCTGGTCGCGGCGGAGCGTGACGGCCTCCTCCCAGCCGCCGGTGCGCATGAGCCAGTTCACACCGAGCTGTTCGAGGACGGGCGTACCGAGGTCGGCGTACGCGCGCGCGGCCACCAGGGAACGGATGACGTCGGGCGCGGCCCGCACCCAGCCGATGCGCATGCCCGCCCAGAAGGCCTTGCTGGCGGAGCCGACCGTGAGGACGGTGGAGCCGGCCGGGTCGAAGGCGCAGACCGGCCGGGGCATCTCCAGGTCGTCGTCCAGGTGGAGCTCGGCCATGGTCTCGTCGACGACGAGGACGGTGCCGGCCGAGCGGGCGGCGTCCACGAGCTGCCGGCGCTGGTCCTCGTCGGCCAGGGCGCCGGTCGGATTGTGGAAGTCCGCCACCACGTACGCGAGGCGGGGTGCCGCGTCGCGCAGCACCTGCCGCCAGCGGCCCAGGTCCCAGCTGCCGAGCCCCTCGGACATGGCGACGGGCACGAGCCGGGCCCCGGCCTCCCGCATCAGCTGGAGGATGTTCGCGTACGACGGGGACTCGACGGCGATGCGCTCGCCGCGGCCCGCGAACAGGTGGCAGATGGCGTCGATGGCCCCCATGGCACCGGTCGTGACCATGATCTGCTCGGGCATCGTGGGGATGCCGCGCGCGGTGTACCGGTCGGCGAGCATCTGCCGCAGCGCGGGCAGCCCCGCCGGGTAGTCGCCGTGGGTGTGGGCGTACGGGGGCAGTTCCTCGAGGGCGCCCTGGACGCCGCGGGTGAGCCAGGGCTCGGGCGCCGGCAGCGCCGCGCAGCCGAGGTCGATCATCGAGCCGAGCGCCTCGGGCGGCAGCGGTTCGAGTCCTCGCGCGGGCAGCGGGTTCCCGGCCGGTACAGCGGTCCAGCTGCCGGCCCCCCGGCGCGACTCGAGGAAGCCCTCGGCGCGGAGCGCCTCGTAGGCCGCGGCCACCGTCGTGCGGCTGACGGTCAGGGCGAGGGCGAGTTCCCGCTCGGCGGGCAGCCGGGCGGCGACCGGGACCCGGCCCTCCAGGACGAGCAGCCGGATCCCGTCGGCCAGGGCGCGGTAGGCGGGCGGCTTCCGCGTCCCGGGTCCGGCGGGCCGCGGCTGCTGCGCCTGGAGCTGCCGGGCGAGCTGCGCCGGTCCTACCGCCGAAGTCCACTGGGCCATCGAAATCAGTCCACCTTCCTCGAATTGGCCATGGTTGGCACCCGTTCCACCGCCACAGAGTGTCATGAGCCAGTCCACTACCACCACCCTGGGGGGAAGAACCTTGTCCATCGCCTCCGGCCTCCACGGCCGGCACCTCACCCGTCGGCTCGTCCAGCTCTACGTGGGGCTGACGCTGTACGGGGTCAGTTCGGCGCTGCTGGTGCGCAGCGGTCTCGGCCTGGAGCCCTGGGGCGTACTCCACCAGGGCCTCGCCGAGAAGACCGGCCTGACCATCGGCGTGGTGTCGATCATCGTCGGGGCCGTGGTGCTGCTGCTGTGGATCCCGATCCGGCAGCGGCCGGGTCTCGGCACGGTCTCCAACGTGTTCGCGATCGGCCTGGCGATGGACGGAACCCTGGCGCTCGTCCCGGACGTCCACGGTCTGGCGGGGCGGATCCCGCTCCTCGTGGCCGGGATCGTCCTCAACGGGGTGGCGACCGGTCTGTACATCGCGGCGCGGTTCGGCCCCGGCCCGCGCGACGGCCTGATGACCGGTCTGCACCGGCTCACCGGCCGCTCGATCCGGCTGGTGCGGACGGCGATCGAGGTGGCGGTGGTCGCCACCGGCTTCCTGCTCGGCGGCTCGGTCGGCGTCGGCACGGTGCTGTACGCGCTGGCCATCGGGCCCCTCGCGCAGTTCTTCCTTCGCTGGTTCGCCGTTCCCGAGCCGGAATCCGGAAGCACCGCGGTCGCGCCCGCGACACCGGAAGGCGCCATACTGCGGCGGTGACTCGCGTACGCCACCCCTACCTCGACCATCCCGCGCCCCTCCCGTTCGCCCATCGCGGCGGCACGGCGAACGGCCTGGAGAACACCGCGGCCGCCTTCCGCCGGGCCGCCGCCGCGGGCTACCGCTACTTCGAGACCGATGTGCACACGACGTCGGACGGGGCTCTCGTCGCCTTCCACGACGCGACCCTCGACCGGGTCACGGACGCCTCGGGCCGGATCGGCGACCTGCCGTGGGCGGCGGTGCGGGAGGCACGCGTCGCGGGCAAGGAACCGCTGCCGCTCTTCGCCGACCTCCTGGACGAGTTCCCCGAGGCCCGCTGGAACGTGGACCTCAAGGCCGAGTCGGCGCTGTATCCGCTGGTGAACCTGATCCGCGAGAAGGGCGCCTGGGACCGGGTCTGCGTGGGCTCGTTCACCGAGGCCCGGGTCGTCCGCGCCCAGCAGCTGGCCGGCCCCCGGCTGGCCACCTCGTTCGGGGTGCGCGGGGTGATCGGGCTGCGGCTGCGCTCGCTCGGCATCCCGGCGGCGGTACGGGCCGGGGCGATCGCCGCACAGGTCCCCGAGCGGCAGGGCGGCATCCCGGTGGTGGACCGCCGCTTCGTCCGGGAGGCGCACGCGCGCGGGCTCCAGGTCCATGTGTGGACGGTCAACGATCCGGCCCGGATGAACTCTCTCCTCGACCTCGGGGTCGATGGCATCATGACCGATCAACTGGAGACGCTGCGCTCGGTGCTGACCGAGCGGGGTGCGTGGGTCTGAGCGCGCGTCCCGGTGGCTCCGGACCCGGATCACCGGGCCCGGTCACGGGGACGAACGAGGGGGCGCGGCCTTGACCGCTGGAACCACCGCACCGGAGGAGTACGCCTCCGATCCCGCCGAGCGCAAGCGGGAACAGCGGGGCTGGTACTTCTACGACTTCGCGTGCTCGGTGTACTCGACGAGCGTGCTCACCGTGTTCCTCGGCCCGTACCTGACCTCGGTGGCCCGGGCGGCGGCCGACGCGGAGGGCTATGTGCACCCGCTCGGGATACCCGTGCGGGCCGGCTCGCTCTTCGCGTACGCCGTGTCGGCCTCGATCGTGGTCGCGGTGCTGCTGATGCCGTTGGTCGGCGCGATCGCGGACCGTACGGGCCGGAAGAAGCCGCTGCTGGCGGCCGCGGCCTATGTGGGCGCGACGGCCACGGCGGGGATGTTCTTCCTGGCGGGCGACCGGTATCTGCTGGGCACGTTCCTGCTGATCGTGGCGAACGCCTCGATCTCGGTCTCGATGGTGCTCTACAACGCCTATCTGCCGCAGATCGCGGAGCCGGACGAGCGGGACGCGGTCTCCTCGCGCGGCTGGGCCTTCGGCTACACGTCCGGCGCGCTGGTCCTCGTACTGAACCTGATCCTCTACTCGGGCCACGACTCCTTCGGTCTCACCGAGGGCGAGGCGGTCCGGATCTGTCTGGCCTCGGCCGGTGTCTGGTGGGGGGCCTTCACCGTCGTACCGCTGCGGCGGCTCCGGGACCGCAAGGTCGGCCCGGAAGGGCGGGAGGGAGCCGGCGGGGGCACGGTCGGCAGCGGCTGGCGGCAGCTGCGGGCGACCCTGAAGGACATGCGGAGGCATCCGCTGACGCTCTCCTTCCTGCTCGCCTACCTGGTCTACAACGACGGCGTGCAGACGGTGATCTCGCAGGCCTCGGTGTTCGGCTCGGAGGAACTGGGGCTCGACCAGACCACGCTCATCACGGCGGTCCTGCTGGTCCAGATCCTCGCGGTGGCCGGCGCGCTCGGCATGGGGCGACTCGCCCGGTCGTACGGCGCCAAGCGGACGATTCTGGGCTCGCTCGCGGTCTGGACGCTGATCCTGGTGGCGGGCTACTTCCTGCCGGCCGACGCGCCCGTGTTCTTCTTCTGTCTGGCGGCCGCGATCGGCCTGGTACTGGGCGGAAGCCAGGCTCTGTCGCGCTCGCTGTTCTCGCATCTGGTGCCGCGCGGCAAGGAGGCGGAGTACTTCTCGGCGTACGAGATGAGCGATCGGGGGCTCAGTTGGCTGGGTCCACTCGTGTTCGGTCTCGCGTATCAGCTGACCGGGAGCTACCGGGATGCCATCATCTCCCTGGTGATCTTCTTCGTGGTCGGCTTCGTCCTGCTCGCGCGGGTGCCGGTCAGACGCGCGGTGGAGGCCGCCGGGAACCCGATACCCGACCGTATTTAGACGTGGCAGTGAAAGGGCGGTAGTGTACGCGTTTGGCCTGCCAGGCGGACCGTTACTGCGTGCTGCTTTGGTGAAGACACCGGGTCACTTCTGCCGTCAGATGTGACAAAACGGGCACTGGTGGGTACAACAAGGGGCGGCACGACGGGCGACGCATGACCCGGCACGGGAATCTTTACCGCCGACCGGACGTTGACCGGATAACGACGACAGCGACACCTGTCCTGTGGGCGACAAGCCCGGGAGGCACGATTCATGAGTGAGCGAGCTCTTCGCGGCACGCGCCTCGTGGTGACGAGCTACGAGACCGACCGCGGCATCGATCTGGCCCCGCGCCAGGCCGTGGAGTACGCATGCGAGAAGGGCCATCGTTTTGAGATGCCCTTCTCGGTGGAAGCGGAAATTCCGCCGGAGTGGGAGTGCAAGGTCTGCGGAATCCAGGCACTCCTGGTGGACGGGGACGGACCTGAGGAGAAGAAGGGCAAGCCTGCGCGTACGCACTGGGACATGCTCATGGAGCGACGCACCCGCGAGGAATTGGAGGAGGTCCTCGCCGAGAGGCTGGCCGTCCTGCGTTCCGGCGCCATGAACATCGCCGTGCATCCGCGCGACAGCCGCAAGTCCGCCTAGCGGACGCACCGGTAAGAACAACGCCGCGGGGCCCGGTACACGAACTGTGTGCCGGGCCCCGCGGCGTTCTCCGTGCCCCGTTCCCTCACCTCGGTGCGGGAACGGGGCACGGGGGGCATCAGGGCGTCAGGGGCGGGCGGGACCCGTCGGCCCGACGCGGGCCCTGAGCGGCGTCCTCGCGGATGACCTCGCCCTGGACGACCTTGCCGTCAGGGCGGTGGATACGAGCCTGCTGGAAGGCGTCCTGGAGGCTGCCGGGAGACGCGGCGGCCATCCGGCGCTCGGCGGCCCGGTCCGCGTACCTCCCGAGGAGCGAGCGGACCGGCGGGATCAGCAGGAGGAGACCGAGGACGTCCGAGACCAGGCCGGGGATCATCAGGAGCAGACCGCCGAGCATCAGGAAGCCGTTGCGGTCCTCCGCGCCGGTCCGCTCGGGCGCCGACGGCACGGCGCCGGTCTGCGCGGCGGCCTGGGCCTGCTGGAAGGTCGAGCTGAGGTTGCGGAAGGCACGGCGGCCCGCCCGCTTGACGACGGCGGCACCGAGCACGATGCCGCCGACGAGGAGGGCGAAGACGGTCAGTCCGCCCGCCGCGTCCGCCACCACCGTGAGCAGCCAGATCTCGAGGACCAGCCAGGCGGCGACGGCGAGCGGAAGGAAGGTACGCGCGCGTGAGCGCTTCGGGGCGAGGGGAGGCGTTGCGCCGGTCGTCATGGTCCCCAGTGTGCCTGGCGCCCCGCCGGAACGTCGTAAAGAAAGGATCAGTGCGGGACGCCCCGGCAGGGGGTCAGGAGGCCTTGCGGCCGAGGATCCTGCCGACCTTCTCCGCCCGCGCCGACAGGCCCCAGCCGGTGACCCGCCAGAGCGCCTCGACCACGATGTTCCGGCTCATCTTCGAGTCGCCGATCTCGCGCTCCACGAAGGTGATCGGGACCTCGACGACATGGAAGCCGGCGGCGACGGCGCGGCGCGCCAGGTCGACCTGGAAGCAGTAGCCGGCCGAGGCCACGTCCTCCAGGCCCAGGCCCTCCAGGGTCTCCTTGCGGAAGGCCCGGTAGCCGCCGGTGACGTCGCGGATCGGCACGTCGAGCATCACGCGCGAGTAGAGGCTGCCGCCCCGGGAGATGAACTCGCGGGACTTCGGCCAGTTCACGATGCGGCCGCCCGGCACCCAGCGGGAGCCGAGGACGAGGTCCGCGCCCTTGAGGGCGGTGAGCAGCCGCGGCAGCTCCTCGGGCTGGTGTGAGCCGTCGGCGTCCATCTCGACGAGAACGCCGTACCCGTGCTCGATGCCCCACCGGAAGCCGGCGAGGTAGGCGGCGCCGAGCCCCTCCTTGCCCTTGCGGTGCAGGACGTGCACGTGGTCGTCCTCGGACGCGATCTCGTCCGCGAACTTGCCCGTGCCGTCAGGGCTGTTGTCGTCGGCGACGAGGACGTGCGCCTCGGGTACGGCTTCCCGCACCCGCGCGACGATCGGCTTGATGTTCTCCGCCTCGTTGTAGGTCGGAATGATCACCAAGGCCTTGCCGAGCGGGCCGTAACGCCTCTGGCCACCGTCGTTCACTACTGCCCCTTCGGATACATACACAGGCCCCCACCATAGCGAGGTCCCCGGAGTGCTCCAGCGCGGCGGGTCGACCGGGCGGGGCGGGGCGGCGGCGGAAGCGCGGGCTCCGCGGCTGCGCGGCGGGGCCGGGAGCGCGGGCTCCGCGGCGGCGCGGCGGGGCCGGATCGCAGGTGGGACGTGGCGCGGCGGGGTCGTACGCGCGTGTGACGTGCGGTGCGGGGCCCGTCGTCCTTCGGTCCGACCCGGGATCCGCTGGCGGCGGATCGACCGAAGCCGTTGTCTACTGAACGTCCGGGCCCCACCCGGGTCGCACCTTCCGCCGGAGAAACCTTCCCTCGCGGCCGAGGCGCGGGCGGCGTTCGGCGCGTGCGTGGAGATGCTGTCCGGTCGGACGTCCTGTGGTGGACGCGGAGAACCTACCCGCCTCCGACGGTCGACTGTCAACACCTGCTTGACCTGCGAAGACTCCCTGAAAGGCCAGGCCGGAGGTGAAGATCCGCAGGTCGGGGACAAACGTGCGGAAGGGGCGTCCCGGGTGGGACATATCCCTACATCACTCGTTCGGCCGTACGAACACCGGCTGTCCGTGCACGACCGTCCGCAGGCAGACGGGAAGATCGACACCGGGGGACAGATCGGGCAGACCGGGTGTTCCGGAGCGCGGGTCGGTGGACCAGCGGGCCACGCGGTCGTCGGGGGCCTGGACGACGAGCTCCTCGGTGCGCCAGACCGCGTAGTCGGCCGGGGCGCCCGGTACCAGCGTCCCGGCGTCGTCCCTGCCCACGGCCCGCCAGCCGCCCCGGGTGTGGGCGGTGAAGGCGGCCCGGGCGGAGATCCGGTGCTCGGGGGTGCGGTGGAACGCGGCGGCGCGGACGGCGCCCCAGGGGTCGAGCGGGGTCACCGGGCTGTCCGAGCCGAAGGCCAGCGGCACACCGGCGCGCAGCAGCGCCGCGTACGGGTTGAGGGTGCGGGCCCGCCCGGCGCCCAGCCGGTCGGCGTACATGCCCTCCTCGCCGCCCCAGAGCGCGTCGAACGCGGGCTGGACGGAGGCGGTGAGGCCGAGCTCGGCGAAGGCCGCGACGGTCTCGGGGGTGAGCATCTCGACGTGCTCGACGCGGTGCCGGGCGGCCCTGATCCTCGCCAGGCCGAGCTTCTCGGCGGCTGCCCTGACCCCCTCGACGACGGCGGTGACGGCGGCGTCCCCGATGGCGTGGAAGCCGGCCTGGAGGCCCGCCTCGGTGCAGGCCACGACATGGAGGGCGATGGTGGCCGCGTCCAGGTGGGCGGCCCCCGTGTGGCCGGCGTCGGCGTGGTCGGCGTAGGGCTCGTGCAGGCACGCCGTGTGGGAGCCGAGGGAGCCGTCGGCGAACAGGTCGCCGGCCGCGCCCAGGGCGCCGAGGCCGCGGGCCCGCTCGACGTCGAGGTCCGCCCAGTAGCCGACGATCCGGGGGCCGGCCTCGTCGCGGGCCAGGTCCAGGAGGCCGGTGAAGTCGTCCTCCGAGGAGATGCGGGGGCCGCCGCACTCGTGCAGCGTGCCGATGCCGAGGGAGGCGGCCCGGCTCCGGGCCGCGCGCTGCGCCTCGGTGCGCTGGCGGGCGGAGACCGCGCCGAAGGCGGCGGCCCGCACGGCGTGGTGGGCGTCGCCGGTGAGGGGCCGCTGTCCGTCGTGGAAGCCGTCCAGGTCGCGGACGCCGGGGACGAGGTCCAGGAGGGCGGTGGTGACGACGGCCGAGTGGACGTCGATACGGGTGAGGTAGAGCGGGCGGCCACCGGTGAGCTCGTCGAGTTCGGCGCGGGTGTGCGGCCGGCGCTCGGGCCAGCGGGACGCGTCCCAGCCGTGGCCGATGAGGATGCGGTCCTCGGGGCGGGCGGCGGCGTGGGCGCGGATCAGCCGCGCCGCCTCGGTGAGCGAGGCGGCGGCGGACAGGTCGAGCCCGGTGAGGGCGAACCCGGTGGCGGTCGTGTGGACATGCGCGTCGACGAACGCCGGGGTGACGAGCGCGCCCTCCAGGTCGACCACCTCGTCCACGCCGGTGGCGAAGGCGTCGGCCGCGCCCTCCGAGCCCACCCATGCGACGTGCCCGCGCTCCACCACCATGGCGGTGGCGAAGGGGTCGGCGGGGCTGTGGACTTCTCCACCGCGCAGCAGCACCGTGCGGTGTTCGGCGGGAGACGCGGGAGGCATGGACTCACTCATGCGACCAGGCTAGGACCTGCCGGGACCCGGTTTGTCCGGCAGGTCCCCGTCGGGCGCCGTACGCGCGCGTGGGGCAGGTCTCCCTTGAGCGCCGTACGCGCGCGTGGGGCAGGTCTCCCTTGAGCGCCCTACGCGCGCGTCGTACGGCCCCGTCCCGCGCGGCCGCCCCCGTCAGATGCGCGGCGGCCGTGCCTCGTACGGGGTGGAGAGGACCACGGTGGTGCGGCTGGAGACGCCGGCCTGGGAGCGGATGCGGCTGAGCAGGTGCTCCAGCTCCAGCGGGGTGGCGACCCGGACCTTGAGGATGTAGTTCTCGTCACCTGCGACGCTGTGGCACGCCTCGATCTCCGGGATGTCGGCGAGCCGGTCGGGGGTGTCGTCGGGGGCGCTGGGGTCGAAGGGTTTGACCGAGATGAAGGCGGTCAGCGGCAGGCCGACGGCCTCCGGGTCCACGACGGCGGCGTAGCCGCGGATGACTCCGCGCTGCTCCAGACGACGGACGCGCTGATGCACCGCCGACGTGGACAGGCCCGTGGCCTTGCCCAGGTCGGTGTAGCTCATGCGCCCGTCCTTGACGAGCAACTCGACGATCTGACGATCCAGCTCCTCCATGCGGTGACCCTATTGCTCCCGGAGAGGAGCGGCACCGGCGGGGTCGACCGCAATCGGGCGGTATGGGTCATCACGGGGCACCTGCGGCGGGCATGTGATGAACGCCACAGGTTTGCGTCCGGCCTCGGGTACTGCCACACGATTATGCGGACGGCCGCATGGGAAGTGCTTGCTGTGGTCGAGGCCGTACAGATCCGGCCGACCCACCCGAGGGGGAGATTCTCCATGCAGGAGCCTGTTGATTCGGTCGACACGTCCGAAGAGCTCGACGCGTACGACACCTTTGAGATGTTCCGGGTCGTCTGCCCGGAGTGCGTGCAGCCGATCGCGCTGCTCGCGGACGAGGACGCGCTGCCGGAGCACGCGCTCTGCCCGACGCCGTGGAACCCCTTCGTCCTGACCGTCTGCCCGGGCACGGGCCTGTCGGCGACCGAGGCCCGCCCGGCCGACGACACGCTGGAGGTCCAGGAGCAGGACACCGCCCTGCTCCTGACGCTCCCCCAGGGTCTCGACTGGCGCACGCAGCCGTTCTCGCACGTCGGCGGACCGGGCTCGCGCCCGATCCGGGTGCCGCAGATGCGGCGCGCGGCCTAGGGCACGTCCGGACGGGGCCTTCGGGCCCCTCCGCTCACCAGTAGCTTCCCCGCACCATCGCCGCCAGGGTGGCGTGGTGCAGGATCAGGCCGTCGGGGTCCGCGGGTACCTCGACCTCGCCGAAGTGGGCCTGCCGGTACGCGATCCTGAGCATCACGATCGCGTGCCGCAGCGCCGCGTAGAGGGTGTGGAACTCCATGTCGCGCGGGGTGTGGCCGGTCAGTTCGGCGTAGCGCCGTTCGACCGCGTCGCGCCGCAGGAACCCGGGCAGCCCGGGCTGGCCGAAGCCGACGGTCAGATCCTGGAAGAAGCGGTGCAGGTAGACCGCCCAGCCGAGGTCGACCTCGCGCGGGACGCAGGCCGCCATCTCCCAGTCGAGGACGGCGGCGGGGACGAATCCGTCGTAGACGATGTTCCCGATGCGCGCGTCACCCCAGCCGAGGACGGCCGGGCCCTCGTCGGCCGGCCAGTGCGCCTCCAGCCAGTCGAAGGCCGACTCGATGAGTGGTGAGGGCGCGAGTCCCTGCACCACCCAGGCGTAGTAGGCGCGTTGGGCGTCCACATGCCGCCGCAACGGCGTCCCCGGGCCGTCCGGCAGCAGGAACTCTGCCTCCTTCGCCGGGAACTGGTCGTGCAGCCGCGCGAGGACGGAGACGGACTCGGCTTCCAGCAGGGCGCGTTCCTCGTCGGTGGCGGCGTGCAGCCAGTTCCCCTCGTACGTGTAGGGCATGACGTCCGGCGGGACCCGGCCTTCGGCGCGGGCCATCACGAAGAAGGGCGCGCCGAGCGGCCCGGGGTCCTCTTCGAGCCACAGCACGCGCGGTACGGGGATGTCGGTGTGCTCGCCGACCAGCCGCATGACCCGGTGCTGACGGGCCATGTCGTAGACGGGGAAGACGGTGTACGCAGCCGGGTCGGCGGCCAGCCGCAGGGCGCAGCCGCGGACCGGGGCGTCCGGGTGCTCCAGGTCGAAGAGCAGGGTCTCGCTGGACATGCCGTTGGAGCCGGGCACGGCGAGCCCGGTGACACGGGCCCCGGGCAGGTGCCGGTCGAGCCAGGCGGTGAGCCGGCGTCCAAGCGCCTCAGGGTCGCGGGTGGTGGTGCGGGGGCGGGGCGCGGAGGTCAAGGGAGGCTCCTCAGAGGGCCGTTGACGTGTGGTCGGCGAAGCCGCTGGGGTCGTGGCGGCCGAACGAGCCGTGCTCGAAGATGCCGTAGCCGGTGCGGCCGTCGAGGGTGAAGCGGGCGGCGTGGTCGGTGACGCCGTACGCGGCCATGGGGTGGGCGGCCGGATCCGAGAGGTCGTAGACGCGCCGGTCGATCCAGCCGCGGCCCTGCCAGGTCCCGTGCTGCCAGTCGGTGGCGGGCGGGTAGCCGGCGCCGACGGCGAGCGGGGAGGACGCGAGGATGTCGACGCCGATCTCCAGGGGTTTCCCGGTCGGGTCGGCGAGGTGGACGGTGGCCCGTTCCGGGTGCCGGGTGCCCGTGCGGTACGTGATCTCGGTGCGGGGCCAGCCGAGTTGGGTGTCGCGGTGGCCGTTCCGTACGAGCAGGGCCTCGTTGAGGGTGCGGTAGCCGTCGGCGTCCTCCTGGGCGATGACCATGAGGAAGCGGTCCTCGAAGAGCATCGGGATCCAGAGCCAGTGGAAGCCCTCGGGGCGGAACTCCGCGCCGCGGCCGGGCTCCTCGCCGGGGATCGGACGGACGCCCCAGCTGCGGTCGCGGGTGCCGGTCCACTCCCCCGGCGTGACCGCGAACTCCTCGCCGCCCGCCCTGATCGTGCCCGCGCAGTGCCCGGCCTGGACGAAGCGGCGGCCCTCCAGGGTGAGGCGGCCGCCGTGGCGCTGGGTGTGGTGGGGTTCCCAGACGGCGGGGAAGTCGCCGGTCCAGCTCACGTCGTACGAGAGGCCCTCGGGGTCGTCCGGATCGGCCGCGCAGTGCAGGGAGAGGCGCTTGAGGGGCTCGTCGACGGTGATGGTGAACGGGCCGACGGAGAGGTTCGTCCGGTCGTCGCCGAGCGCGTCGGAGGCCCGGACGGCGTGCAGCCGGTCACCGACGCGGAGGGTGGCGTAGGCGTCGACCACCCCGGTGTTCGGGTAGACCCCGAGGCCGGCGATGAGCAGGGCGCGGCCGGTGTGGTCGAAGACGTGGAAGATGCACCGGTCGTAGGCGTTGCGGTCGCCGCTGACGTGGTGCTTCATCGAGAGCGGGGCCTGGTGCACGGGGTATTCGTCGAGGGCGACGGGCCGGTCGTCGACGTGCCGGTGCACGGACATGGCTGACCTCCTGGTCGGCGAGCGCGTGTCTTCCGCGAGGGAAACTGACGGTACGTCAGGTTCGCGCCGGGGGGCCAGAGTCGTGCACCGGGTACCGGACGAACTGCCGCTCGAATCCCCTCGGCGGTGACCACGGCCGCCGGGGCGCGTTGGTCGGGCATGACCACGCTGTACACGACGCCCAGCGGAATCGGTCGGCACCGACAGGCCGAACCGCGCCTTGGAGAATCGGTTCCTCACCCGCCCCCGGGGCCCGCTCCGACGGCCGCGGCGATGCATCCGCCCGCGCCGGTGCCCGTACCCGTACCGGCGCCGGCGCCGACGCCCGGGCCGACCCATCTCCCCGCCGACCCGCCCATCTACAAGGCCGTGCTCTCCCTCTGGGCGAGCCAGGGACGCACCCTCCCGGGCCACCGCGACCAGGAATGGGCGCGCCTCGCCTCGGGCCCCGTCTGGGCGGACCGCACGGTACGCGTCAGCGGGACTCTGTTCCGGCCGGGCGACGGGCGGTGACCACCCGCCGGAGCTGACGGGAACGGACGCGGACACGCGGTACGGCCGGGATGGATCCGGCGTGTACGGCGTGCGGACCCGGCTTGCCCGCGCACGAACCGGCCGGCCCGAGAGGTCCGGACCGACAGGCAACCCTTCCGGCGCGACAGGCAGCCCCCTCCGCCCGACACACGCCCCCCGCGCGCTCTGAACGACCTCGCCCGCCCCCGCGCGCGATCGTGCCCGCCCGGCGCGTGAGCTCTCGCCCGCCCCCGCGCGCCCCGGTCCGCCTAGCGCACCACGCGGTAGCGCAGGTACACGACCCGGGGGCCGATCCTGCGGGTCTCGGCGAGTTCCAGCTCCACCTGGCGCTCGTTCCTGGCGAAGAACGGAATGCCACCGCCGACCAGCACCGGGTAGACCATGACCTGGTACTCGTCGATCAGACCCAGCTCGGCCGCCTCGGCGGCGAGCGTCGCGCCGCCGATCGCGATGTCACCCTCGCCCGGCTCGGCGCGCAACCGCTCGATCTCCTCCGCCAGCCCACCGGAGGCGAGGCGGGCATGGCCCCGCACCTCCGACAGCGTGCGGGAGAAGACCACCTTCGGGAGCGGATTCCAGAGCTCGATCCACTCACGCCCCTCGTCGTCGAGCGACGGATCCTGGTCGGCGGTCTCCCAGTACAGCATCGTCTCGTACAGCCGCCGCCCCAGCAGGTGGACGCCGACGCCGCGGATCTCGTCGATCCAGAAGCGGAAGGCCTCGTCCTCGGGGACCGTCCAGTCGAAGCCGCCGTCCGGCCCGACGATGTAGCCGTCGAGCGACATGCTCATCGAGTACGTCACGCTGCGCATCAGAAGTCCTCCTCGGGAAGGGGAGCCCCGCGCGGTCGTCGCGAAGGCGGGTCCGGCTGCCCTGCTACCTTCCCCTCTCCAGCAGCGATCTGCTGATCACCACACGCTGGATCTGGTTCGTGCCCTCGACGATCTGCAGCATCTTCGCCTCCCGCAGATACCGCTCCACGGGGAAGTCCGCCGTGTACCCGTAGCCGCCGAGCACCTGCACCGCGTCCGTCGTGATCTGCATGGCGGCGTCCGAGCAGAACAGCTTGGCCATGGCCGCGCGGCGGCCGAAGGGCCGCCCCTCGTCCCGGAGCCGGGCCGCCTCCAGGTACAGCGCCCGGCCCGCCTCGATCCGGGTCGCCATGTCGGCGAGCAGGAAGCGGATGCCCTGGAAGTCGGCGATCGGCCGGCCGAACTGCCGGCGTTCCACGGCGTACGCGAGGGCCACGTCCAGGGCCGCCTGACCGAGCCCGACCGCGCAGGCGGCGATGCCCAGCCGCCCCGAGTCCAGGGCGTCGAGCGCGATGGCGAACCCCTGCCCCTCCGCGCCGAGGCGCCGCGCGTCGGGGACCCGCACGCCGTCGAAGTGGAGCTGCGCCGTGGGCGAGCCCTTCATGCCCATCTTGCGCTCGGGCGGGGCCGCGCTCAGTCCCGGTGCGTCCCCCGGCACCAGGAAGGCGGTGATGCCCCGCGCCCCCTCCTCGCCGGTCCGGGCCATCACCGTGCAGAAGTCGGCGATCCCGCCGTGGGTGATCCACGCCTTCGTGCCGTCGATCACCCAGTCGCCGCCGTCGCCGTCCCGGACCGCCCGGGTGCGGAGCGCCGCCGCGTCCGATCCGGCGGAGGGTTCGGAGAGGCAGTACGCGCCGAGAAGGCCGCCGCCGAGCATGGCGGGCAGCTGGGCGGCACGCTGCTCGTCGGTGCCGTAGCGGGCGAGCGCGTGGCAGGAGAGGCTGTGGACGCTGACACCGAGCCCGACGGTGAGCCGGGCCGCGGCCAGCTCCTCCAGGACCTGGAGGTAGACCTCGTACGGCTGACCGCCCCCGCCGTGTTCGGGGTCGTAGGGCAGTCCGAGCAGCCCGGAGCGGGACAGCAGGGTGAACAGCTCGCGGGGGAAGTGTCCGGCGTCCTCCTCCTCGGCGGCGCGCGGGGCGATCTCCCGGCGGGCGATGTCCCGCGTCAGGGCGAGCAGCTCGCGGGCCTCGTCGGTGGGCAGCCGGCGTTCGACGCCGTCCGGGGTGCTGTCGGCCATGGCCGGGCGCTCCTCCCTGCCGGGCGCGGGCACGGGCACGGGCGTGCGGGGCGCGCGCGGGGTCGCGGGGAGTATGCCCGTCCGAGGCATCGGGATCACCCGGCGGCCGGGGGGATCACACGGACGCCGAGGGACGCCCACGGCGTCGTGCGGTGACATCGGGGCGGCGGGCGGGCCGCCGAGGTCACATGAGGCCGGCGCGCGTGACGAACACGGCGAGCACGACGACCAGGGTCCAGCCGAGGACGTGTTCGAGGATCTTGGGGCCCTGGTCGTCCTTCGGGCCGCCCGTCCGGGCGCGGAGGAGGAGTCGGGTGGCGGCGGCGGAGGTGGAGGTCATGGCGACCACCTTGCGGTACGGGGGCGGCCCCGGGGTAGAGACGTCGGTCACGTCCCCCGGGGCCACGCCGCCGCGTCAGACGACGCCGAGGGCCGCGAGTGCCTTGCGCTGCGCGGACGAGGGCCGCTCGGGGAAGTAGAGGTAGCAGACCCCGCCTGTGCCGGAGACCACTTTCCCGCTCGCGTTGTACCGCTTGGTGCGGAGCCAGATGTTCTCCCACTCGCGCCGCCGGTAGACCCGGCGGACGGCCTCGTTGCTGGGTGAGGCGGGGTCGTTCGCGATGATGTCGCCGTCCGCCGTGAAGCCGATGACGGTCATGAGGTGGCCGGAGGTGCCGTAGCCGGCCCCGGTCAGTTCCTCCTTGAGGAAGGACTGGGACGTTATGGCCGGGATGCCGGCCCGGATCAGGCTCTCCAGTTCGGTGAGCGAGCGCAGCCGGGTGACCACGGCGTTCATGTCCGGGTACGTGGCCGCGTAGGCGGCGTTGAAGGGCCAGTTGCCGCAACCCTCGTACTGGTGGTCGAAGGTGAAGCGGGCCGCGTGGCAGACCTGCGGGTCGGCGAAGGCCGGGTTCACCCAGGCCAGTTCCTCGGCCGACGGGCGGCGCCCCCAGTACTCGACGATCATCTGGGAGGAGGTCGGGCTGCACCACGCCTCGCCGCCGTTGTCGTACTCGGGGTACTGCCCGACGTGGGTGTTCTGCGAGTAGCGCGGAACGGCCAGCTCGCGGGCCGGGCCCGGCGTGGAGGCCGGGACGCTGAAGCGGTCCGGGATGTCCGAGGCCATCGCGCCCAGCCGCCAGACCGTGGGCGTGAGACCGCTGCCCGGGGCACGGTAGAGCGTCAGGCGCAGCCGGTACGAGGCCAGCCGCAGGCCGCTCGTCGCGTCGTCGATCGCGAAGGTGTCGGTCCAGACCGTGCTGCGGCCGTCGGTCTGGTCGTCGACCGAGGTCCGCCGGATGTCGCCGTCCCCGGAGGCCCAGCGGCCCAGGACGTACCAGGGGGTGGCGGTCGCGTCGGTGTACGTGCCGGACAGCTCGACCTGGAGCCAGGTGCCGGGCGGCGTCCGGGCGTTCCAGGAGGCGATGACCTCGGTGGCGGGCACGGCCGGGGTGTGCTCGGGCGAGGTCCAGGCGGCGTACTCCCACGCGGAGGTCCGCCCGGTGTGCGGGTCGGTGTAGTCGGTGAGCCCGGCCGGGGTGGCGAGGACCAGGCCCGGGCGGAGTCCGGCGACCGCCTGCGTACCGGCCGAGCTGCCGCACCTCCAGTCCGTGTACGAGGACCAGAAGCGGTTGTCGACGAGGCCGGGCGCGGGGGCGTGGCCCCGCCCCGCGTCCGCGGCGGAGGCAGGGCCCGCGGCCGGTGCGTCGGGCGGGCAGTCGGCGGCGCGGTCCGGGCCGGCGGCCACGGCGGGAGCGGCCGTGGCGGCCGTTCCGGCGGCCGCGAGGGCCGCTGCGAGAACGGTTCTGCGCGGGGTGGAGCTGGTCATGGACGGTGACCCCCAGTCGAGAACGGTGGGTGTACGGACCTGTGGACGAGCCGGGCGAGCGAGGGAGCGAGCGGGCGCATGGGCGGGTGAGCGGGTGAGCGGGTGAGCGGATTGCGAGCCGGGCGGACGGGTGAGTCGAAGGCCGGTCTGGCGGCCGGTGGGTGGCCGGGCGCGTCGGGGCGGACCTGCGGGCGGGCGGGCACGCAGGCGTACGGACCTCCGGGCGCCGCGAACCCGCGGGGCGAACGGACAGGCCGCGCGCGCCCCACTATCGCGGCTTCCGCCACGCCTCCGCCAGCACTTCGCCCCGCGTCGCCGCACCAATATTGGTCTCGACCACTGGTGACGGCACCTCCCTGACCTGCGACGGTCCCCCACTCCCCTACCCTGGGCCCATGAACGACCTCGATCGCGCGGCGCACGCGCTGCTCCGGCTGCCGCCGTCCTGCGGACCGGTGCGGCTGATCGCGGTCGACGGCCACGCGGGCTCCGGCAAGTCCACGCTCGCCGCACGCCTCTCCACCGCCCTCGGCGACGCCCCCGTCCTCCACCTCGACGACCTCGCCACGCACGAGGAGCTGTTCGAGTGGACCGGGCGGCTGCGGAAGCAGGTCCTCGACCCCCTCGCGCGCGGCGAGAGCGCCTCGTACCGCCCGTACGACTGGAACCTCCGCCGCTTCGGCGAGGCGCGCGAGCTCCCGCCGGCCCCGGTGGTCCTCGTCGAGGGGGTCGGCGCGGGCCGGGCGGCAGTACGGCCGTTCCTCGCGTGGCTGCTGTGGATGGAGCGCGGCCCCGAGGAGTCATGGGCGCGGGGCCGTCATCGGGACGGCCCGGACCAGGCCGCTTTCTGGGACGGATGGACCGTGGCGGAGACTCGCCATTTCGCCGGGGACCCCTCCCGGCCCTTCGCCGACACCCTGGTACGCGAGTGCCACGAGGGGTACGACTGGCTCCCCGGGCCAGGTGTGACAGCGGGCGCGGACCAGATCATCACGTACCGTGACGGCTTCATGTCCGTGAACTGAGGGCCCGAAAGTCCGCTTCCGCAAGTGCCTCAACTCCGCTTGACCCAAGGGGCGTACAGGTCTTACGTTCTGAATGTGCGGCTTTTCGGAGCCGCCGCGGACGCGAAGCCCCCGGTTGTTCCCCCGTGATCGGGGGCTTCGTTCTGCCCCTGACGGCCCTCTCACGGGCCCTTCGCGGGCCCTGACGCTCACCCAGGGTCACCGCTTCCGGATCATGCGCTTCTCCTTAAGAACGCACCCCCTGCGCAGGTACGATGCCCCCAGGTGCGGTCAAATCCCGTCCATGCGAAGACGGTTGTGGGGGACCCGATGGACATCGGCACGCAGGGCGCGCAGGCCCCGGCCGAGCTCGCCTGGCTGCGCGGAATCGACGCCTACACGATGGGCGCGTATCCGCAGGCGGAGGACGAGTTCCGGACGGCGGTAAGGATCGACCCCGGGATGGCGGACGCCTGGCTCGGGCTGCACGCGCTCCGGGTCGACACCACGACCGCGCTGCTGCGCATGTACCGCAACCGCGACCGCTTCGGCGAGCAGCGGACCCGGTACCGGCGCACCCTCAACTCCTGGTACTGGCTGGGCTGGTGGGTGCAGCCGGTGCTGGAGAGCCCGCGCGACCTGCTGCTCGCGCACGCCTCCCACTGGCTCGACGGGCGCCATGTACCGGAGCTGGACCGGGCGCTCGCGGGACTCCCCCCGGTGGACACCGACCCGCAGGTCCGCTTTCTGCACGCCTGCCGGGCCTATCTCGTCAAGGACTGGGACCAGCTCGTCCGGCACACCGAGACCCTCGTCGACGACCCGCTGCTCGGCATCGAGGCCGGGCTCTTCGGCGGCATGGCCCGGGTGCGCCTGGAGATGTACGGGCAGGCCGAGCCGCTGCTCTCGGCCTCGCTGATGCGCTGCCGCAGCGAACAGCCCCAGCGCAAGGAGCTGCGGTACTGGCTGGCCCGCGCGCACGAGGGGACCGGGCGCAGCGCCGCCGCGCTGCCCCTCTACCGGGCCGTGCACCGGATCGACCCGACCTTCATGGACACGGCCGCCCGACTCGCGGCGATCGCCGAGTACGACGGCTTCGAGGGGTACGACGGCGTCGACGACCCGGCCGGGCTCGCCACGGTCGCCCTGGGCACCGCCGGCGGCGGCCTCGGCCAGGACGCCGCGGACACCGCGCCGGGCGCCGAGCCCGACCCGTCGGGCGGGCCGCTGGGCGACGGAGTGCGGCTCGCGCCCGATCCCGTACCGCCGGCTGCCCCGGTGACGCCGCCGGAGACCGTACGCCAGAAGGCCCCGCTGCCGAACCAGCCGGTGCCGCCACGCTTCCCCGCGGGTCCCACCGATCCGGTGCGGCTCGCGGAGGCGCTCGCCGAGCTGGAGGGCATGGTCGGCCTGGAACCGGTGAAGCGGCAGGTCAAGGCGTTGTCGGCGCAGCTGGAGATGGCGCGGCTCCGCGCAGGTCAGGGCCTTCCGGTGCAGCCGCCCAAACGTCACTTCGTCTTCTCCGGCCCCTCGGGCACCGGGAAGACCACCGTCGCCCGGATCCTCGGCCGGGTCTTCTACGCCCTCGGGCTGCTCGGCGGCGACCATCTCGTGGAGGCCCAGCGGGCCGATCTGGTGGGCGAGTTCCTCGGGCAGACTGCGGTGAAGGCCAACGAGCTGATCGACTCGGCCGTCGGCGGGGTGCTCTTCGTGGACGAGGCGTACGCGCTCTCCAACACCGGCTACAGCAAGGGCGACGCCTACGGGGACGAGGCCCTCCAGGTGCTCCTCAAACGGGCCGAGGACAACCGCGACCACCTCGTGGTCATCCTGGCCGGCTACCCGGAGGGCATGGACCGGCTGCTCAACACCAACCCCGGTCTCTCCTCCCGGTTCACCACCCGGGTGGACTTCCCCTCGTACCGGCCGCTGGAACTCACCGCCATCGGCGAGGTCCTCGCGGCGGCCAACGGCGACGGCTGGGACGACGAGGCCCGCGAGGAGCTGCGCTCGATCAGCGGGCACGTCGTCGAGCAGGGCTGGATCGACGAGCTGGGCAACGGCCGCTTCCTGCGCACCCTGTACGAGAAGTCCTGCGCCTACCGCGACCTGCGGCTCTCCGGCTACGCCAGCACTCCGACCCGGGAGGACCTGGCGACCCTCCGGCTCGCCGACCTGATGCAGGCGTACGGCGAGGTCCTGTCGGGCCGCGGCCCGATCGACCGCGGCCCCCAGCAGGAGCCCCCGGGCTACTAGGACCCGGTCGCGCCATCGCTGCCGCCGGAGCGAGGGAAGAGGACGAACGGCGGGGCGGGCCTCGTGGACCCGCCCCGCCGTGCGCGCGACTCCTCCGCGGCGCGCGCCACCGCTACGCGGTGGGCACCCGGTCCGGGGCGACCCGGTGCGCGGGGTCGCGGACCTCGCCCACCAGCATCTCCAGGACGTCCTCCAGGGCCACGAGGCCGAGCACCCGTCCCGAGCCGTCCGCGACCTGCGCCAGATGGGTCGCGGCGCGGCGCATGACGGTGAGGGCGTCGTCGAGGGGCAGTTCGGGGCGGAGCGTGGCCATCGGCCGCCACAGCCGCTGCGGCACCGCCCGCTCCCGTTCGTCCAGGTCGAGGACGTCCTTCACGTGCACGAAGCCCATGAAGGCGGTGCCCGCCTCGGCGCGGACCGGGAAGCGCGAGTACCCGGTGCGTACGGTCAGCTCCTCGATCTCGCGCGGGGTGACCGTCGGCGGGACCGTGACAAGGGAGGGCGATGCGATGAGGACGTCCGTCACCGGGCGGGTGCCCAGTTCGAGGGCGTCCTCCAGACGCTCCTGCTCGGCCGGGTCGAGCAGTCCGGCCTGGCCGGCGTCCTCGACGAGACGGCCGAGCTGGACGCTGGTGAAGACCGCCTCCACCTCGTCCTTCGGCTCGACCTTGAACGCCCGCAGGACCAGCCGGGCGCAGGCGCCGAGCGCGGCCGTCACGGGCCGGCAGAGCCGGGCGAAGCCGACCAGGCCGGGGGCGAGCCAGAGCGCCGTCCGCTCGGGCGCGGCCATCGCCAGGTTCTTCGGGACCATCTCGCCGATGACGAGGTGGAGGAAGACGACCGCGGCGAGGGCGATGACATAGCCGAGCGGGTGGATGAGCCCCTCCGGGACCCCGACCGTGTGGAAGACGGGTTCGAGGAGACGGGCCACGGTCGGCTCGGCGACGGCGCCGAGCGTCAGCGAGCAGACGGTGATGCCGAACTGCGCGGCCGCCATCATCTGCGGCAGGTTCTCCAGACCGTGCAGGACCTGCTTGGCACGGGCGCCGCCCAGCGGCTCGATCTGGCTGCGGCGGACGGAGACGAGCGCGAACTCGGCCCCGACGAAGAAGCCGTTGGCCAGGACGAGGAGGACGGCGAAGAGAAGCGGAAGGGTGCTCATCGGGCCGCCTCCGCCGCCACGGGAACGGGCGCCTCCAGGTGGCCGGGCACCGGAGGGGACGCCGCACCGGGCACCGGAGCGGGCTCCGGATCAGGCACCGGCTCGGACGTCAGGCAGGTCCCCGCATCGAACGACGGGTCCGACGCCGGGTCCGACGACGGGTCCGTTTGGACGATCCGTACGCGCTCGGCGCGGTAGCGGTCGACCTGGCGCACCGAGAGCCGCCAGCCGGGCAGTTCGGCCCGGTCGCCGGGGGCGGGGATGCGCCCCAGGAGATCGGCGACGAGCCCGGCGACCGTCTCGTACGGCCCGTCGGGCACGTCGAGACCTATCCGGCGCAGGATGTGGACCCGGCAGGAGCCGTCGGCCTCCCAGGCGGGCCGGCCGTCCTCGGCGGGAGCGGCGGCCAGCTCGGGCCGCCCGTCGGCCACCGTGTCGTGCTCGTCGCGGACCTCGCCGACGAGCTCCTCGACGATGTCCTCCAGGGTGACGACACCCGCCGTGCCGCCGTACTCGTCGACGACCACCGCGATCGGCTGCTCCCTGCGCAGCCGCTCCAGCAGGGTCTGGGCGGGCAGCGTCTCGGGCACGAGGAGCGGCGGGACCGCGATCCGGCCGACGGGGGTGCGCAGCCGGGCGTGCGGCGAGACGGCGAGCGCGTCCTTGAGATGGACCATGCCGACGATCTCGTCGATGCGGTCGCGGTAGACGGGGAAGCGCGAGAGGCCGGTGGCCCGGGTGAGGTTGAGGACGTCGGCCGCGGTGGCGTCCCACTGGAGGGCGCTCACCTTCACGCGCGGCGTCATGACCTGCTCGGCGGTGAGGCCGCCGAGGGACAGGGTTCGCACGAAGAGGTCGGCGGTGTCCTGTTCGAGGGCGCCGGCCAGGGCGGAGTGCCGGGCCAGGGAGACCAGTTCGCCGGGGGTGCGGACGGAGTCCAGCTCCTCGGTGGGCTCGACGCCCAGGAGCCGTACGAGCCGGTTCGCGACCCGGTTGAGCAGGGAGATCACCGGCCGGAAGAGGGCGGAGAAGTACCGCTGCGGGGTGGCGACGAAGCGGGCCACCTGGAGCGGCCGTGAGACCGCCCAGTTCTTCGGTACGAGCTCACCGACGACCATCTGGACGGCGGAGGCGAGCAGCATCCCGATCACCACCGCGATCCCGGAGACGGCCCCGGCGGGCAGTCCGGTCGCGGTGAGCGGTCCGTGCAGCAGTCCGGCGAGCGCGGGCTCGGCGAGCATGCCGACGACGAGGGAGGTGATGGTGATGCCCAGCTGGGTGCCGGAGAGCTGGAAGGACAGCTCGCGCAGGGCGGTGACGACGGTGCGGGCGCGCCGGTCGCCGGCGGCCGCGGCACGCTCGGCGTCGGCGCGCTCGACGGTCACGAGACCGAACTCGGCGGCCACGAAGAAGCCGTTGGCGAGGATCAGGACAAAGGCCGCGAAGAGCAGCAGAAGGGAGATGATCATGCCGCCGCCTCCTGGGAGGGGGCGGCGCACGTACTACCGGACGATCCGTCCATTGCTGGAGGGAGTCACTCCTCGGGTCGAAGGGTGGCCTCGCAGGCCGCGGGACCGCGGCCCTGCACACGCGAGGCGGTGGTGCCGCTCGGCACCACCGCCTCCAGAGTAATCACGCGAAGGCCCCGACGGGCAGGGGGTCGGCCCCGGATGGGGGACATCACGCCCCCGGCCGTCAGGCCGTCCGCTCCGCGCCCGTGCCGCGGCTGTCGGCCAGGGCCCGCAGGGCGCGGGCGTCCCGGATGGCCGCCTCCTTGGCGATCCCGGGCTGGATGCCCAGGGCCGGCAGGCTGGTGCCGTCGCTCAGGTCGAGGAAGACCCAGGGGTCGCCCGGGCGCAGGTTGACCTTGAGGATCTCCGCCCAGGCCAGCCGCCGGGTCCGGGTGATGTTGACGACCGTGACGCCCTCGTCATCGGCGACGACCTTGGGGCGGCTCAGCAGCAGCAGGCCGCCGGAGAGCAGCGCGGCGGTGAGGAAGAAGCTGGCGCGCTCCCCCGGGCCGAGCCGCTCCAGCGACACCGCGACGACGCTGATGACGGCGAACATCGCGACGCTCATCGTGATCAGGACGACCCGGGTGCGCCCGGGGCGGAACGTGACCGGGAGGGCTGGCGTCTCTGCGTGGGACATCGGTGGTTCCTCGGTGCCTTCGGTGCGGGCGGTCCGTGCCGTCAGAGGCGGCAGGCGTGGATGGCGGTGGTGAGGATGGCGCGGGCACCGATCTCGTACAGGTCGTCCATGATCCGCTGCGCCTCCTTGGCGGGGACCATCGCGCGGACGGCGACCCAGCCCTCGTTGTGCAGCGGGGAGACGGTCGGCGACTCCAGGCCCGGCGTGAGGGCGACCGCCTGCTCCAGGTGCTCGGCGCGGCAGTCGTAGTCCATCATCACGTACGAGCGGGCGACGAGGACGCCCTGGAGGCGGCGCATGAACTGCTGGACCTGCGGGTTGTCGTCGGGGGCGCCGTGGCGGCGGATCACGACGGCCTCGGAGGTGAGGATCGGCTCGCCGATGACCTCGAGTCCGGCGTTGCGCAGGCTGGTGCCGGTCTCGACGACGTCCGCGATGATCTGGGCGACGCCCAGCTGGATCGCGGTCTCGACGGCGCCGTCGAGGTGCACGACGGAGGCGTCGATGCCCTGGTCGGCGAGGTGCTTGGCGACGATGCCCTCGTAGGAGGTGGCGATCGTCATGCCGCCGAAGTCCTCGGGGCCGTTCGCGGTGCCCGGGCGGGTGGCGTACCGGAAGGTGGAGCGGCCGAAGTTCAGCGCGAGGATCTCCTCGGCGCTGGCGCCGGAGTCCAGGAGCAGGTCACGGCCGGTGATGCCGATGTCCAGCTTCCCGGAGGCGACGTAGATCGCGATGTCCTTCGGGCGCAGGTAGAAGAACTCGACCTCGTTGTCGGGGTCGATGACGACGAGCTCCTTGGACTCCTTGCGCTGGCGGTAGCCGGCCTCATGGAGCATTGCCGACGCAGGTCCGGAGAGGGAACCCTTGTTGGGAACGGCGATGCGCAGCATGGGGTGAGCTTCCTTTGCCTGGGAGTGGTGGGGAGTCCGGGCGGCACCCGCCCGGAGGGGGTGCTCAGAGGTGGGCGTAGACGTCGTCGAGCGAGATCCCGCGGGCGACCATCATCACCTGGACGTGGTACAGCAGCTGCGAGATCTCCTCGGCGGCCGCTTCCTTGCCCTCGTACTCGGCGGCCATCCAGACCTCGGCGGCCTCTTCGACGACCTTCTTGCCGATGGCATGGACGCCCTTGTCCACCAGTTCCGCGGTGCGGGAGGTGGCCGGGTCGCCGGTCTCGGCCTTGAGCTTGAGCTCGGCGAAGAGCTCTTCGAAGGTTTTGGGGGTTCCGTTCGCCATGATGGTCCTAAGAGTACGGGGTAAGGGTCGCGTCATCAGCGCCAGGGTTCGCTCACCGTGCGCAGCGTCGTCGCGGTGGCGACGGCGGCGGTGACGGCCTCGTGGCCCTTGTCCTCGGTGGATCCTTCGAGGCCGGCCCGGTCGAGGGCCTGCTCCTCGGTGTCGACGGTGAGGACACCGAATCCGACGGGTACGCCGGTGTCGATCGAGACCTGGGTGAGGCCGTGGGTGACGCCCTGGCACACGTACTCGAAGTGCGGCGTTCCGCCGCGGATGACGACGCCGAGCGCCACGATGGCATCGTAGCCGCGCCCCGCGAGGACCTTCGCCACGACCGGCAGCTCGAAGCTGCCGGGGACGCGGAGGAGGGTCGGCTCGTCGATGCCCAGCTCGCTGAGGGCGCGCAGGGCGCCGTCGACGAGACCGTCCATGATCTTCTCGTGCCACTGCGCCGCGATGACCGCGACCCGCAGGTCGCCGCAGTTCTTCACGCTGAGGACGGGTGCGCCCTTGCCGCTCATGATTCTCCTTGCCGGTGGATACGTACGTGGTTACTGGTTGGCGCAGGTGGAGGCCGGGGAGCCGTCGAGCCAGGGAAGGTCGTGGCCCATCCGGTCCCGCTTGGTGCGCAGGTAGCGGAGGTTGTGCTCGCCGGCCGTGACGGGCATGGGCTCGCGGCCCTCGACCGTGAGGCCGTGCCGGGTCAGGGCGTCGATCTTGTCGGGGTTGTTGGTCATCAGGCGCAGGCTACGGACGCCGAGGTCGACGAGGATCTGCGCGCCGGCCGCGTAGTCGCGGGCGTCGGCGGGCAGCCCGAGTTCCAGGTTGGCGTCGAGGGTGTCGCGGCCGCGCTCCTGGAGCTCGTACGCGCGGAGCTTGGACAGCAGGCCGATGCCGCGGCCCTCGTGGCCCCGGAGGTAGACGACGACGCCGCGGCCGGCCTCGGTGATGCGGTCCATGGAGGCCTGCAGCTGGGGGCCGCAGTCGCAGCGCAGCGAGTGGAACACGTCGCCGGTCAGGCACTCGGAGTGGACCCGGACCAGGACGTCTTCGCCGTCGCCGATCTCGCCGTGGACCAGGGCGACGTGCTCGACGCCGTCCACCGTGGAGCGGTAGCCGTACGCGGTGAAGTCGCCGTGCGCGGTGGGGAGCCGGACCTCGGCCTCGCGGCGGACGGTCGGCTCGGCGGAGCGCCGGTAGGCGATCAGGTCCTCGATGGAGATGATCGTGAGGCCGTGCTTGCGGGCGAAGGGGACCAGCTCGGGCAGGCGCAGCATGACGCCGTCCTCGCCGGCGATCTCGACGATCGCGCCGGCCGGGCGGAGACCCGCGAGGCGGGCGAGGTCGACGGCGGCCTCGGTGTGGCCGTTGCGGGCCAGGACGCCGCCGGGCTTGGCGCGGAGCGGGAAGACGTGGCCGGGCCGCACGAAGTCGGAGGGCTCGTGGTTGCCGCTCGCGAGCATCCGCAGGGTGGTGGCGCGGTCGGCGGCGGAGATGCCGGTGGTGACGCCGTGGGCGGGGGCCGCGTCGACGGAGACGGTGAAGGCCGTGCGCATCGACTCGGTGTTGTGCTCGACCATCTGCGGGAGCTGGAGACGCTCCAGTTCGTCGTTCTCCATGGGCGCGCAGATCAGGCCGCGGCACTCGCTCATCATGAAGGCGACGACCTCGGGGGTGGCCTTCTCGGCGGCGATGACGAGGTCGCCCTCGTTCTCGCGGTCCTCGTCGTCGACGACGACGACGGGGCGGCCGGCGGCGATGTCGCGGATGGCCTGCTCGACGGGGTCGAGGGCGAGGTCGGTGGCGTCCCAGGGGGGAAGGGCGGCGGCGCTCATGCGTGGGCTCCTTCCAGAGCGGTGGCGGAGGTCGTGCGCGTCCGGAGCCACCAGTCGCGCATGCCCCAGACGACGAGGGCGAAGTAGATGACGTAGACCAGGCCGGAGAAGGCGAGGCCGCTGTTGAAGGCGAGCGGGACGCCGACGAGGTCGACGAGGAGCCAGGCGAACCAGAACTCGACCAGGCCGCGGGCCTGGGCGATCATCGCGACGAGGGTGCCGACGAAGATGTACGCGTCGGCCCACGGGCTCCAGGAGAGCGACGGGTAGAGGGTGAAGAGGCCGCCGACGGCGAGGGTGCCGGCGATCGCCCCGGCGAGGAGCAGTCCGCGCTCCTTCCAGGTGGCGAAGCGGACGGCGATGGAGCCGTCCTGGGCCTGCTGCCTGCCCCGGTTCCACTGCCACCAGCCCCAGGCGGCGACGCCGATGACGAGGAGCTGCTTGCCGACGCCGCCGGAGAGGTGGGCGGAGGCGTAGGCGCCGACGAGGATCAGGCCGGAGAGCAGCTGGGCGGGCCAGGTGAGGATGGAGCGGCGCCAGCCGAGCGCGAGGGCGATGAGTCCGATCGTGTTGCCGATCATGTCGGACCACATGATGTGCTGACCGAAGGCGCTGAACGCCTCGGAGTTGAGCCAGCTCACTTGTCGCTCTCCTTGGCGTTCGGGCCGAGCAGCCGCTCGACGTACTTGGCGATGACGTCCACTTCGAGGTTGACCGGGTCGCCGGACTGCTTGATGCCGAGCGTGGTCAGGTCGAGGGTGGTGGGGATGAGGCTGATGGTGAACCAGTCGTCGGTGACCTCGACGACGGTGAGGCTGACGCCGTCGACCGTGATCGAGCCCTTCTCGACGACGTACCGGGAGAGGTGGGCGGGCAGGCCGACCTTGACGAGTTCCCAGTGCTCGGACGGGGTGCGCTCCAGGATCGTGCCGGTGCCGTCCACGTGGCCCTGGACGATGTGACCGCCGAGGCGGCCGCCGACGGCCATGGGCCGCTCCAGGTTGACGCGGGAGCCGACCTCCAGGGCGCCGAGGCTGGACCGCTTGAGGGTCTCGGCCATGACGTCGGCGGTGAACTCGCCGTCGCCGAACTCGACGACCGTGAGACAGACACCGTTGACGGCGATGGAGTCGCCGTGCTGGGCGCCTTCCGTGACCAGGGGACCGCGCAGGCGGAAGCGGGAGGCGTCCTCCAGCTGCTCGACGGCGGTGACCTCGCCCAGTTCTTCGACGATTCCGGTGAACACGGTCAGGCTCCCTTGAGGGTGGCGGTGATGCGGAGGTCGGGTCCGACGCGCACGGTCTCGGTGACGTCGAGCCGCAACGCTTCGGTGATGGTGCTGATTCCTGCGTCGGCGAGGGCGTTCGGGCCGGCGCCGAGGAGGATGGGGGCGAGGTAGCCGACGACCTGGTCGACGGCGCCCGCGGAGACGAAGGCGCCCGCGAGGGTGGGGCCGCCTTCGAGGAGGAGGGAGCGGACGCCGCGCGCGTGGAGGGCGTCCAGGAGGGCGGGTACGGACAGGCCGCGCTCGGCCCTGGGGAGGCGTACGACCTCGGCGCCGTCGAGGGAGGTCCCGGCGTCGTCCGCGATCGCGATCAGGGTGGGGGCGGCGTCGTCCAGGACCCGGGCGCCGGGCTTCACGGCGGTCGCCTCGGTGTCGACGACGACCCGCAGCGGCTGGACGGCCCCCTCGATGCCGCGTACGGCCAGGTGGGGGTCGTCGGCGCGGGCGGTGCCGGAGCCGACCACGACGGCGTCGGCCTCGGCGCGCAGCCGGTGGACGTCGGCGCGGGACTCGGCGGAGGTGATCCAGCGGGAGGTTCCGTCGGCTGCGGCGATCCGGCCGTCGAGGGTGGCGGCGTACTTCCAGCGGACGAAGGGACGGCCGTGGCGTACGGAGGTGAGCCAGGCGATGTTGCCGGCCTCGGCCTCGGCCTCCAGGAGGCCCTGCCCGACCTCGACCCCGGCGGCACGCAGGGTGTCGGCACCGCCGGTGGCCTGCGGGTTCGGGTCGCCGACGGCGTACACGACGCGGTTGACGCCGGCCGCGATCAGGGCCTGGGCGCAGGGGCCGGTGCGGCCGGTGTGGTTGCAGGGTTCGAGGGTGACGTAGGCGGTTCCGCCGCGGGCGAGGTCGCCGGCCTCGCGCAGGGCGTGGACCTCGGCGTGGGGGCCGCCGGCGCGCTGGTGGAAGCCTTCGCCGACCACGTGTCCGGAGGCGTCGGTGATGACGCACCCGACGACCGGGTTGGGGCTGGTGGCGCCGAGACCGCGCGCGGCGAGCTCGACGGCGCGTCGCATGGCGGTGATGTCGGCCTGCTGGGCCACCGGGTCCTCCTGCCTCTTCGGGCACGGACTCCGGGGCCTGTCGATGACGACAGAGAGCGGAACGACGCCTCGCGCAGGGTGCGCCGAGGCCTCGGTCCTGCGGGTACGCCGATCGATGTCGATACGGCGACCAGCGGACGTACGGCCGGCACACCCTTGACAGGGGTCGCCCGCCGCGCACTGCCTCCCATCCGGACTTTCACCGTCGGTCCAGGAATCTCACCTGGTCAACCGGCCACTGGCTGTGGACGGGTCGCGGACTATACCGCCGGTTCGGAATTACACCGACCCCGGAGTGCGCTGCTGCTGATACAGGGCCAGTGTGCCACGACCCGCGGGGGGCGATGTGGCCGAGTTCCTGTGGTCTGGCTCACAGAGTCCCACAGAACTCCTCTTTGGTCCAGACCTATTGACGCACTGGTCTAGTCCTCTTAATCTCCGTGTCACCTCCGAGGAACGGTCCGGCGGGGTGCGCACTCCACGGGCCCAACACGACCCACCCCCTTGTTCGTTGTGTTCACCCACCTCCCCAGGAGGAACCGATCGTGTTGTCCCCCACCACGAAGAGAGCCTCGCTGCTCGCTTCCGGCGCGGCGGTCGCCGGGCTTCTGCTCAGTTCCCTCTCCGGCGGCGTCTCGTACGCCGCCGACAACGAGTCCTGTCGCCCCGACGGGCTCTACAAGACCCCCGGCGTCGACGTCCCGTACTGCTCGGTCTACGACACCGAGGGCCGCGAGAAGATGGGTGCGGACCACCAGCGCCGGGTCATCGGCTACTTCACCGGCTGGCGCGACGGCAAGAACGGCCAGCCCGCCTACCTGGCCAAGGACATCCCGTGGGAGAAGATCACCCACATCAACTACGCCTTCGGTCACATCGGCGGGGACAACAAGCTCTCCGTCGGCACCGACGGTCCGAACAACGCCGCCACCGGGATGACCTGGCCCGGTGTCGCAGGCGCCGAGATGGACCCCGCGTACGCCTACAAGGGCCACTTCAACCTGCTCAACAAGTTCAAGAAGCAGCACCCGAACGTCAAGACGCTGATCTCGGTCGGCGGCTGGGCCGAGACCGGCGGCTACTTCGCGGACAACGGCGACCGGGTCAACTCCGGCGGCTTCTACTCGATGGCGACCAACGCCGACGGTTCGGTCAACCAGGCCGGGATCGACACCTTCGCCACGTCGTCCGTCGACTTCATCCGCAAGTACGGCTTCAACGGCGTCGACATCGACTACGAGTACCCGACGACCATGAAGGACGCCGGCAACCCGCTCGACTGGCAGCTCGCCAACGCGCGCCGCGCCGGACTCGTGCAGGGCTACGCGGCCCTCATGAAGACCCTGCGCGAGAAGCTCGACGCGGCCGGCGCCGCCGACGGCAAGCACTACCTGCTGACCGTCGCCGCCCCCTCCTCCGGCTACCTGCTGCGGGGCATGGAGACCTTCCAGATGCAGAAGTATCTGGACTACGTCAACATCATGTCCTACGACCTGCACGGCGCCTGGAACGAGTACGTCGGGCCCAACGCCTCCCTCTTCGACGACGGCAAGGACGGCGAGCTCGCCGCCGCCAACGTCTACGGCTCGGCGCAGTACGGCAACATCGGATACCTCAACACCGACTGGGCGTACCACTACTTCCGCGGCTCGATGCCGGCCGGCCGGATCAACATCGGCCTGCCCTACTACACCCGCGGCCACAAGAACGTGCAGGGCGGCACCGACGGTCTGTGGGGCAAGGCCTCCGCGACCACCTGTCCGGCCGGAGCCGGTCTGACCAAGTGCGGTGACGGTGCCACCGGCATCGACAACCTGTGGCACGACAAGGACACCAACGGTGTCGAGTCGCCCGCCGGCTCCAACCCGATGTGGCACGCCAAGAACCTCGAGAAGGGGATCGTCGGCGACTACGTCACGCAGTACGGCTTCCCGGCGAACACCACCCTGACCGGCACCTACGCCCGCAAGTACGACTCGACCCTGGTCGCGCCGTGGCTGTGGAACGCGCAGAAGAAGGTCTTCCTCTCCACCGAGGACGAGCAGTCGGTGGCCGCCAAGGCCGACTACGTGGTCAACAAGGGCATCGGCGGCACGATGGTCTGGGAGATGGCCGGCGACTACGCCTGGAACGCCGCCAAGGGCCAGTACGAGATGGGCTCGACGCTCACCTCGCTGATGTACGACAAGTTCAAGGCGGCCACCCCGTACGGCGCGAAGAAGTCCCACGCGACCCTGCCGACCAAGGCCGTGAAGATCGACGCGCAGTTCACCGAGTTCAAGCTCGGCGACTCGAACTACCCGATCACCCCGAAGATCAAGATCACCAACAACACGGCGGCCACCCTCCCGGGCGGCACGGAGTTCCAGTTCGACTACGGGACCTCGGCCCCGGCGAACGCCTCCGACCAGTCGGGCTTCGGCACGAAGGTGATCAGCAGCGACCACACGGGCAGCAACGTCGGCGGCCTGAAGGGCGACTTCCACCGCGTCTCCCTGAAGCTGCCGGCCTGGCAGTCGCTGGCCCCCGGCGCCACGGTCGACCTGGCGTTCAACTACTACCTGCCGGTGTCCACCCCCTCCAACTGGACGGTGAACATCAACGGCACGACGTACGCCCTCGCCGGTGACCTGGCGCGCGGCACGACGGTGGTGGAGCCGGGCACGACGACCCCGCCGACCACCCCGCCGACGACGCCGCCCACCACGCCGCCGACGACCCCGCCCACGACTCCCCCGACCACGCCGCCGACGACCCCGCCCACCGGCTGCGGCACGGTCCCGGCGTACGTGGCGGGCACGGTCTACAACGCGGGCAACGAGGTCTCCCACAACGGCCGCAAGTACAAGGCCCAGTGGTGGACCCAGAACGAGACGCCGGGCACGACCGGCGAATGGGGCGTCTGGAAGGACCTCGGGGCCTGCTGACGCACCCCCTCCGAACCCCCGGCGGCGGAATCTCACGGCCCTTGCCGCCGCCGGGCTTCCCCAGCGCCGCGCCCCCCTGTCCGGGGCGCGGCGCCGCCGCGTGTGCGGAGGAGGCCGAGGGCGGTCAGGCTTGAGACATGAGCACGATCCTGGTGACCGGCGGCACGGGAACCCTCGGCCGGCCCGTCTGCGAGCGGCTGCGCGCGGACGGCCACGACGTTCGGGTCCTCAGCAGGCACTCACCGCCCTACGCCGTCGACCTCCGGCAGGGCGGGCCACTGCTCGACCGGGCCGTCGACGGGGCAGACGCGGTCGTCCACTGCAGCAACATCCTCCGCGGCGACAAGGACGCCGCCCGCATCCTGATCGAGGCGGCCCGGCGCGCCGGGGTGCCGCACCTGCTGTACATCTCGATCATCGGCGTCGACCGGGTGCCGCTCGGCTACTACCGCACCAAGTACGCGGTGGAGCGCATGATCCAGGGCTCGGGCATCGGCTGGACGCTGCTGCGGACCACCCAGTTCCACGACCTGGTCCTCCAGCTGCTCCAGGGCCTGGCCAAGCCGCCCGTGATGCTGCTGCCCAAAGAGGTGCGGGACCAGCCCGTGGAGGTGACGGAGGTCGCCGCGCGCCTCGCCGAACTGGCCGCGGGGCCACCGGCGGGCCGGGTGGAGGACATGGGCGGCCCCGAGATCCGGACCTTCGTCGAGCTGGCCCGCTCCTATCTGCGGGCGAGCGGCCGCCGGCGCCGCCTGGTCGAGGTGCCGCTGCCGGGCAAGGCCTACCGGGGGCTGCGGCGCGGCGAGCACCTGGCACCGGACCGGGCGGTGGGGCGGGTGACGTTCGACGAGTTCCTGGCGCGGCGGTTCGGCGAGGCGGGCGGCCCGGCGAGCGGCACCTGAAGCCTCGCTCCAGAGTCCCGCCGCTTCGGAGCCCCGCCCTTCTAGAGCCCCGCCGCCGCTCCGGAGCCCCGTCGCCGCCCCGGAGTCCCGCCCTTCTAGAGCCCCCGCCGCCCTAGAGCCCCGCCGCTCTAGAGCCCCGCTGTCGGCGCCCCGAAGAGCGCGTCCTGCGCCGCGTCCCGGGCCAGGAGCAGGGCGCCGCGGAGCACCGCCGCATCGCCCAGGGCCGTCGCGCGGACCTCCGTACGGAGCGGGGAGAGAGCGGCGAGTTCGGCCTCCACCCGCGCGGCGAGCGCGGTGCCGCCCTGGTGTCCGGTCTCGCCGGCGAGGACCACGCAGCCGGGGTCGAGGACCGAGACGACGGCGGCCGCGCCGATGGCGAGACGGCGCGCCAGGGCGTCGAGGAAGGGAGCCTGACCCGGTGCCGGCGCCGTCCCCGCGACAGGACCGTCCACCCCGGTGTCCCCCGAGGTCAGGGCCTCCGCCGCCGTGAGGCCGTGGGCGGCGGCCAGGGACGCGACGGCCGCCGCGCAGGCCAACTCGTGGAAGCCGCCGTCGCAGCCGGTGGCCGAGGGGAGCCCTGACGTGCCGGGCACGGGCAGGAAGCCGATCTCGCCCGCGCCGCCCGAGGCCCCGCGGCGCAGTCGCCCGCCCAGGACGACGGCCGCGCCGACGCCCTGGCCCAGCCAGAGCAGGACGAAGTCCTCGCGGTCGCGGGCCGCGCCCTCGCGGAGTTCCGCGACGGCGGCGAGGTTGGTCTCGTTCTCGACGAGGACGTGCGCGGGCAGCCGTTCCTGGAGGACGCCGACGAGCCGCCGGTGCCAGGCGGGCAGTCCCGAGGAGTCGCGGAGTTCGCCGGTGGCCGGGTCGACGAGGCCGGGGGCGCCGACGGCCACGCTGTGCAGCCGGTCCGCGCCCGCCTCCTTCACGGTCCGCTCCAGGAGCGCGACCGCCTTCTCGACGGCGGGTCCGGTGTCGCTGTCGTCGCCGACGGGGACGGAGGCCTCGGCGAGGGTGGTGCCGAGCAGGTCGGCGACGGTGACGGAGACCGACCGGGTCCGTACGTCGAGGGCGGCGAGGTGCGCGCGGTCGGCGACGAGTCCGTACAGCCTGGCGTTGGGTCCCCGGCGTTCGGCTCCGGACTCTCCGACGACGTGGACGAGCCCGGAGCCCTGGAGCCGCTCGACGAGGTCGGCGACGGTGGGCCGGGAGAGTCCGGTGAGGGTCTTGAGCTGAGTGGCCGTCAACGGGCCTTCGTCCTGGAGCAGTCGCAGGGCGAACCGGTCGTTGATGGCTCGTGCGGTGCTCGGGGATGCGGCCATGCGGCGATCCTCTCAGACGCGTTCGGGTGCGGATGCCGTGCTGCGGTCTATTTATCAGGCAGGGTTCCTGATAGTTTACGGCCGCATCACCCGGCCATGCCACATCACCCCCAGGGAGGGACCATGGCGGCGGAGACCGTCACCAGCACCGATCGCCTGCGGCGGGCGCGCTTCGCCGTCGCCGCCGTGTTCTGCGTCCACGGCGCCGTCACCGGCAGTTTCGCGACCCGCATCCCCTGGATCCAGGAGCACGCGGGCGTGAGCGCGGGCCAGCTCGGACTCGCGCTCGCCTTTCCCGCCCTCGGCGCCTCCGTCGCGATGCCGCTGGCCGGGGCCGTGTCCCACCGGTTCGGCGCCCGCACGGCGCTGCGCGGCCTGCTCACCCTCTGGACGCTCGCCCTGACGCTGCCCTCGCTCGCCCCCGACATCTGGGGCCTGTGCGCCGCGCTGTTCGTGTACGGCGCGACCGCCGGCATGTCCGACGTGGCGATGAACGCGCTCGGGGTGGAGACCGAGAACCGGCTCGGCAGGTCCATCATGTCGAGCCTGCACGGCATGTGGAGCGCGGGCGCCCTCATCGGCTCCGCCGCCGGTACGGTCGCCGCGCACCTCGGCGGCGACGCCCGGCTCCACCACCTGATCGCGGCCCTGGTCCTCACCGCCCTCGGTCTGGTCTTCTGCCAGGGCGTCCTGGACATGCGCAGCACGCCGGACGAGGAGCCGCCCCCGCGCTTCTCGCTGCCGCCGAAGTCCGCGCTGATCATCGGCGCGATCGGCTTCTGCGCGGTGTTCGCGGAAGGCGCCAGCCTCGACTGGTCGGCCGTCTACCTCCGGGACGAGCTGGGCAGCTCCGCCGGCCTCGCGGCCGCCTCCACGACCGCCTTCGCGCTGACGATGACCGTCGCACGCCTGGCCGGCGACCGGGTCGTGGACCGCTTCGGCGCGGTCCGTACGGTACGGGTCGGCGGCGCGGTCGCCACCCTCGGCGGGGTCCTGGTCGTCGTCGCCCCGCACGCCGCCGTCGCCATGGCCGGATTCGGCCTGATCGGACTGGGGGTCGCGGTCGTCGTCCCGCTCGCCTTCGCGGCGGCCGGGCGCAGCGGCCCGAACCCGAGCCAGGCCATCGCGGGCGTCGCGACCATCACGTACACCTCGGGGCTGATCGCCCCCTCGGCGATCGGCGGCATCGCCGACGCGACCTCGCTGGTCTTCTCGTTCGGCCTGGTCACCCTGCTCGCCCTGGGGCTCGTCGTGGGCGCGGGCGTCCTCAGGTCGAGCGAGCGGGAGTCCACACCGACGCAACCGACGAAGCCCGCCCCGGAGAAGACCCCGGGCCACGTCGGGTAGCGGTCCCGGGCCGGGGCGGGCGGCGGGGCCCGGGCCCCGGCGAACGTCCCCGGCCCCTGGGGCCGCATACCATGTGGCTGATCTTTTGCGGTCACGACACGGCCGCCGGAACCGGAGAACGGGAGCCACCTCATGAACCTCGGCGTGCGCTGGACCTTGCACGGCGACGGGAAGACACCCGCTCCGGGAGCCGTCGTCCGCCCGGACGAACGGCTCTCCTGGCCCCGCACGGTCGGCCTCGGCGCCCAGCACGTGGTCGCCATGTTCGGGGCCTCGTTCGTCGCTCCGGTGCTCATGGGTCTCGACCCGAACCTCGCGATCATGATGTCCGGTGTCGCGACCGCGATCTTCCTCCTCGCGACCCGCGGCACCGTCCCCTCCTACCTCGGCTGCTCGCTGTCGTTCGTCGGTGTCGCCGCCGCGATCCGGGCCTCGGGCGGCACCAGCGCCACCGTGACCGGCGCGGTCCTCGTCGTCGGCGCGGTGCTCTTCCTCGCCGGTCTCGCGGTCAGGAGGTTCGGCGCGCGGATCATCCACGCGGCGATGCCGCCGATCGTGACCGGCGCCGTCGTCATGCTGATCGGCTTCAACCTGGCCCCGGTCACCGCGGCGACGTACTGGCCGCAGGACCAGTGGACGGCCCTCCTGGTGATGCTGTTCACCGGCCTCGCCGTCGTCTGTCTGCGCGGCTTCTGGTCCCGGATCGCGATCTTCCTCGGCCTGATCTTCGGCTACGACATCTCGTGGATCTTCGACCTGGTCTTCGGCAAGATCAACTCGATGTCCGCGAGCGGCCAGGTCACCGACCACTGGCGGCTCGACCTCTCCGGTGTCTCCCAGGCCGACTGGGTCGGGCTGCCCTCGTTCCACGGCCCGAGCTTCGAGTGGTCCGCGATCCTGGTGGCACTGCCCGTCGTCATCGCCCTGATCGCCGAGAACGCCGGACACGTCAAGGCGGTCGGCGAGATGACCGGCACGCCGCTGGACGACCAACTGGGCACGGCGATCGCCGCCGACGGCGCCGCCTCGATGCTGTCGACCGCCGTGGGCGGCCCGCCGAACACCACGTACTCCGAGAACATCGGCGTCATGGCCGCCACCCGGGTCTACTCGACGGCCGCCTACTGGGCCGCCGCCGGCTTCGCCCTGCTCTTCGGCCTCTGCCCGAAGTTCGGCGCGGTCGTCGCCGCCATCCCCGGTGGCGTCCTCGGCGGCATCACCGTGATCCTGTACGGCATGATCGGCCTGCTCGGCGCCCAGATCTGGATCAACGCCAAGGTCGACCTGCGCAACCCGCTCAACCTGGTCCCGGCCGCCGCGGGCATCATCATCGGCGTCGGCGGGGTGAAGCTGACCTTCACGGACACCTTCGAGCTGGGCGGCATCGCGCTGGGCACGATCGTCGTCATCACCGGCTACCACGTGCTGCGGGCCTTCGCCCCGGCCCACCTCAAGCAGCAGGAGCCGCTGCTCGACTCGGGCACCAGCTCGTACGAGGGCACGCCCGGTGAGGGCACGTCCGACGGGACCCCGTCCGGCGAGAGCACGTCCGGCGACGGGCCGCTGTCGAAGAACTGAGTGATTCGCCCGTTCTGGGTAAGCCGGGCCGGAGGAGTTCCCTCCCGGGCCCGGCGCCTGGGAGCCTGCCCGCATGGCGCAGACCCAGCAGATCGGGCAGAGCGAACAGACACGGCGGGTCGGGCGGCAGCCCGGCCCGTTCCTCGCGGTCGACCCCGTGGTGGACCGGATGCGGGCCTTCCGCTCGGCCTGGCATCCGGCCGACGGGGTCGCCGTCTTCAACCGGGTCTATCTGACCGTCACCGAGGAGATCGGCCACGCCATCGAGGCGGGCGGCTTCGCCGACCGGCGGGCCGCCGCCACCCTCGACGTGCGGTTCGCCGAGCGGTACCTGACGGCGGTCGACGCGGCCTCGACCGGCCGCCCCTCCCCCGCCTGCTGGCGGCCGCTGTTCCGCTACCGCCGCCATCCCGGCGTACGGCCGCTGCAGTTCGCGCTGGCTGGGATCAACGCCCACATCGGCCACGACCTGGCCCTCGCGGTGGTCGACACCTGCCAGGTCCTGGAGTGCGCTCCCGCCGACCTGGAGAACGAGTTCGACCGGGTCGGCGACGTCCTGGTCCTCCTGGAGGAGCGCATCCGGGAGGAACTGATGCCGGGCCCGGACCTCTTGGAGATCGCGGACCCGTTGACCCATCTGCTCGGCTGCTGGAGCCTCGACCGGGCCCGCGACGGGGCCTGGCTCGCGGCGCGCTCGCTGTGGCAGCTGCGCGGCCTGCCCGAGCTGGCCGAGGAGTTCACGGAACGCCTCGACCGCTCGGTGGGCCTGGTGGGGCGGATGCTCCTCACGCCCCTGACCATGCCCTGAGCATGTCCTGAACCGGCCGTGCCGGGCTTGGCCGCGCCCGGCCTGCCCGTGCCGGGCCGGGTCGTTCCGGACCCGGCCCAGCGCAGGACCGCCCGGCCCGCACAGGACCGCCCGGCCCCGGACCGTACGGCTCAGTCCTCCGGCAGCTCGACCGGGGCGATCTCGTCGTACACGTCGCCCGGACCCGGGTTGGTGGCGTCGGTGCCGCCGCCGAAGTGGTGCATCACGCCCCACACCGCGTTGAGCGCCGTCTGCACCGCGCCCTCGGCCCAGCCGGCCGTCCAGGAGATGTCGTCGCCCGCGAGGAAGATGCCCCGCTTGTCCTCGGGCAGCCGGTCCTGCATGAAGTGGGTGAACAGGCGCCGCTGGTAGCGGTAGTGACCGGGCAGGTTCGCCTTGAACGCGCCCATGAAGTAGGGCTCGTTCTCCCAGGAGACCGTCACCGGGTTGCCGATGATGTGCTTCCGGATGTCGACCTTCGGGTAGATCTCGCCGAGCGACTTCAGCATGACCTCCATCCGCTCGTTCGCGGACAGCGGCAGCCACTTCAGGCTGTCGTCGCACCACGTGTACGAGAGGCAGATGGTGGCCGGCTTGTCCGGGCCGTCGTCCAGGAGGTAGGTGCCGCGGGTCATCCGGTCGGTGAGCGTCATCGACATGACGTCCCGCCCCGTCTCCTCGTCCTTGTCCAGCCAGAACGGCCGGTCGACGGGCACGAAGAGCTTCGACGACTCCATGTAGTGGGTGCGCTCGATCGCCGTCCAGTGGTCGATCGGGAAGAGCGAGTCGTCACAGGCGATCTTGGAGAGCAGCATCCAGGACTGGGCGGTGAAGATCGCCGCCTGGAAGGTGCGGATGTCGCCGGAGGCGTCGGTGACGGTGATCCGGTTGCCGGCGGTCCGGTTCAGCCGGGTCACGGCCGGCTTCGGGGTGCCCTCGTGCAGGGAGCTGAGCGAGGTGCCCTGCGCCCAGTGGACGATCTTCTCCGGCTCGCGCTCCCACAGGCGCAGCGGCAGCTGCTGCGAGCCGCCGACGATGCCGCGGTGGTGGTCGTCCGCCTCGGTGTAGACGACGCGGAGGATCTCCAGGATGGAGTTGGGGAAGTCGGTGTCCCAGCCGCCGGTGCCGAAGCCGACCTGGCCGAAGATCTCGCGGTGCCGGAAGGACTTGAAGGACTCCGACTCGCAGAGGAAGCCGTAGAACGTCTGGTTGTCGAGCTTCTCGACGAGCTTCGACCAGATCTCGCGGATGCGCGGGACGTCGCGCTCGCGCATGGCCTGGTTCATGTCGGAGAAGTCGGCGCCCTCGTCGAGGCAGGCGTTCCACGCGTTCATCACGTCGCGGTAGACCTGCGGGAGGTCGTCGACGGTGGTGGCGTAGTGCGACTCGCCCTTGAGGTCGACGACGGTCGAGGGGGTCGTCTCGGCCAGCGGGTTCGGGAAGGGCGTGGTCTCCAGGCCGACCAGGTCGATGTAGTGCTGGAGCGCGGTCGAGGAGGGCGGGAACCGCATGGCGCCCATCTCGGCGGTGAGGCCCTCGGTGGCGGTGCCCTCGAAGCCGACGGTGCGGAGCCTGCCGCCGATCTGGTCGGCCTCGTAGACGACGGGCTTGAGGCCCATCTTCATCAGCTCGTACGCGGCGATGATGCCGGAGAGTCCGCCGCCGATGACGGCGACCTCGGTGCCGTGCTCGGTCGCGGGTATCTGGCCGAGCCCGGCCGGGTGGGCCAGGAAGTCGTCGTAGGCGTACGGGAAGTCCGGACCGAACATGGTGATCGGCGGCTGGCCGTCGCTGTGGGGGACGGCGGTCGTGGGCACCGTGGACGTCATGGGGTACGGACTCCTTGCACGGAAAAGAGGGTGAGGCCTGGCGACTGCGCGAGTGGGGCGGGGCGGCTCAGACGAGAGAGCCGTAGAGGCCCGGGCGCCGGTCGCGGAGGTAGGGGTTCTCCTCGCGGGAGGCCGCGAGGAGGGCCGGGTCGACGTCGCCGAGGACGAGGTCCTCGCCGCGCCCGGCGCGAGCCCGGGCGGTGCCGTCGGGGCCGGCGAGGGTGGAGAGCCCGACGAACTCGAACTCCTTCTCCGGTCCGGTCCGGTTGGCGTACGCGATGTAGAGCTGGTTCTCGAAGGCGCGGACCGGCACCACGGACAGGGGCACGACCTCGGCGGGGTGCATGAGCGCGGTCGGTACGAGGAGGAGGTCCGTACCGGCCAGCGCGTGCGCCCGCACGTTCTCGGGGAACTCGACGTCGTAGCAGATCATCATGCCGACGGTGAGGCCGTCGAGCTCCGCCTGGACGACGGCCCGGTCACCGGGGGTGAACCAGGTCAGCTCGAAGTCTCCGAAGAGGTGGGTCTTCCGGTACCGCGCGAGCGGGACGCCGTCGGCGCCGACGAGCTGGGCGGAGTTGTACAGGACCCCGTGCTGCTCGGTGTCCCGCTCCGGGTAGCCGTAGCCGACGGCCAGGCCGTGGCGCACGGCGATCGCCGCGACGGCGCGGGCGGAGGGGCCGTCGGCCGGCTCGGCCAGGCGCGCGATGTCGGCGCCGATGGCGTACCCGGTGAGGAAGAGCTCGGGGGCGAGCAGCAGTCCCGCTCCGGCCGCGGCGGCACGGCCGGCGGCCTCGTCGAGGATCTTGAGATTGGCGGCCACGTCACCGAGCTCGCCGGAGCTCTGGAGCAGGGCGGTGCGCAGCGCGGGCATGCGTGATCCTCGGGGGGTCGAAGTACAGGGGGAAGACGTCAAAAACGGTACGGTTTCGCGCTCGGTCGGGACAAGACGGCAGCGTTGCGGACCGACCGTCGAACCGTTGCGCGATCGACCGGTGGGGCGGCGATTCGTTGCGTACGGCCCCGCCCGAGGTCGTGGTCCTTCTCCGCCGCGCGGCGGAGACCGAACCGTCCTGCGGCTCGACGCCGTGCGGCGGGCGCCCCGGAAGAGTGGTGGTCGTCCGGAGAAACCCCGGACGACCTGCCGAAAGGACCGCGCAGCCATGAACCGTCGTACGAAGATCGTCGCCGTCTCCGCCGCCCTTCTGCTCACCCTGGGGGCCGGGGGCGTGGCCGCCGCCTCGGCGGACGACAGCCACCGCCCGGCCCCGGCCCCGGCCGCCGTCACGGAGGCCGCGGCGCTGACCGGTTCGGCCAAGCTGTACCGCCCGGCCGGGGACGACATCACGTTCTCCTTCGACGCGCATCTCGCCGCCGAGGACCGGAACGACGTGCTGGCCGCCACGGGGACCTTCCGGTACAGCCACTACAAGAACGGCGAGGGCGGTTCCGCCGAGGTGAAGGTCGACTGCCTCGCGACGGGCGGCAAGGTGGCCACCGTGACGGGCATCGTCACGAAGACCGACGTGCCGGGGCTCCTGCACAAGCGGGTCGGGGTGTCGGTGCACGACGACGGCCGGCACGATCGGCTGGGCTACAGCTGGCTCACCTCGGACCCGACGAAGGACGAGGTGCCCCCGTGCAACGCCGCGGCGCCGTACGAGAGGGTCAAGGCCGGCACCGGCGACTTCCAGGTCCTGCCGTGGAAGTTCGACTACCCGGTGAAGTAGACCGCGGCAGCGCGGGTCGGACCGCCCCACGGGGGTGGGCGGGCGGAGGGCGGTGCGGGAACCACGGCCCGCACCGCCTTGGCCGCCGGCGTCCCGCGGGGTTACGCGGGCGAACCCGAGGAGAAGCGCCGCAGGAGCGGCGACAGCACCAGGACGGACTTGGTGCGCTCCACGAAGGGCTCGCCCGCGATCCGCTCCAGGACCCGCTCGAAGTGGCGCATGTCCGAGGCGAAGACCTGGACGACGGCGTCCGCGTCACCGGTGACGGTCGACGCGGACACCACCTCGGGGTACCGCTCCAGACCCCGCCGGATGTCGTCCGGCGAGGTGTTGTGGCGACAGTAGATCTCGACGAAGCCCTCGGTCTCCCAGCCGAGCGCCGCCGGGTCCACCCGTACGGTGAATCCGGTGATGGCGCCCTCGGCCCTGAGCCGGTCCACACGCCGTTTCACGGCGGGGGCGGAGAGTCCGACGAGCGAGCCGATGTCGGCGTAGCTGCGGCGGGCGTCTTCCGCGAGGGCGTGGACGATGCGTTCGTCGAGGTCGTTGAGTCGCACTACGGGTGGATCACTTCTCTGCTGAGGTCTCTGCCACGGTCGGCGCGGAGGCCAGTCGGGAGCGGCGCATGCCGTACAGGAAGTAGAACACGAGGCCCGCGGCCATCCAGCAACCGAAGACCACCCAGGTGACCGAGTCCAGGCTGAACATGTTGTACACGCAGAACAGGAAGCCCAGGATCGGGAAGGTCCAGCCGAGCGGCACGCGGAACGTGCGGTCCATGGTCGGGCGGGTGCGGCGCAGCACGATCACCGCGATGTTGACCAGGGCGAACGCGAACAGGGTGCCGATGCTGGTGGCGTCGACGAGCTTGCCCAGCGGGATGACGGAGGCCAGGGCGCCGCAGAACAGCGACACGAGGACGGTGTTCACCCGGGGGGTGCCGGTCTTGGCGTTGACCTTCCCGAAGACCTTGGGCACGAGGCCGTCGCGGGACATCGCGAAGAGCACGCGGGTCTGGCCGTAGAGGACGGTGAGGACGACGCTGGCGATCGAGATGACGGCGCCGGCGGCGAGCAGGGTGCCCCAGAACTTCTGGCCGCTGACGTCGTTCATGATCGCGGCGAGGGTGGCCTCGGAGCCGTCGAAGTCCTTCCAGTTCCACGCGCCGACCGCGACGGCCGCGACCAGGACGTAGAGCACGGTGACGATGAGCAGCGAGAGCATGATCGCGCGGGGCAGGTCGCGCTTTGGGTCCTTCGCCTCCTCACCGGCGGTGGAGGCGGCGTCGAAGCCGATGTAGGAGAAGAAGAGGCTGGCACCGGCGGCGCTGACGCCGGCCATGCCGAGGGGCATGAAGTCGGCGTAGTTGCCGGACTTGAAGCCCATGAAGCCGATGGCGCAGAAGAGCACCAGCGCGGCGATCTTCACGAAGACCATGATGGTGTTGACGACGGCGGACTCGCGGGCGCCACCGAGCAGGAAGACCATCGCGAGCAGGACGACGATCAGGCCGGGCAGGTTGACGAAACCGCCCTCGCCCGGGGCGGAGGAGAGCGCGTCGGGGATGGTGACCCCGATCGTTCCGTCGAGCAGCTCGTTGAGGTACTCGCCCCAGCCGACGGCCACGGCGGCGACCGAGACGCCGTACTCCAGGACCAGGCACCAGCCGCAGACCCAGGCGACGAGTTCGCCCATCGTTGCGTAAGCGTACGAGTAGGAGGAACCCGCGACCGGTATGGAGCCGGCCAGCTCGGCGTACGAGAGGGCGGAGAAGAGAGCCGTCAGGCCGGCGATGACGAAGGCGACGGTGACCGCGGGGCCGGCCTTCGGAACGGCGTCGCCGAGCACGACGAAGATGCCGGTGCCGAGCGTGGCACCGATGCTGATCATGGTCAGCTGCCACATGGAGAGCGAGCGGCGGAGATTGCCGCCCTCACCCTGCCCACCCTCTGCGACCAGCTGTTCCACCGGCTTGCGCCGGATCAGTGCGCCGAGAGCGGAGGTCTTGCGGAGGGTCGATTCCTCGACCGGTGGGGCTGCGCCATGGTCCAGCACTGCGGAGGCTCCTTATCGCTGCCTGTCGTCGTGACGTGGGACCGCAGCGGTACGTGGGCATGCCGAAAGGGGCCCACGGGGGACGGAACCGCCGAGCAGGCGGTCCCCGCCACTCCTGGTACGAGGCACGAGCCTAAGGGGCAGAGGTTCGCACTCGTAATGCAGGGTTGTTGCGCACTGCCGAATGATCATTGCGCTCTCGGGTCGCAGACGGGGAAACATTGCGCTCCCCCGCATGAATCCACACATTGGGGGTGTGAACCGGCCTTCCGCGAGCATGGATTCCTCATGCCCCGTGACCCACGCTGCGAGGCCACGACGACCCCCCGATCGGAGGCCCAGGTGGGCTGGCTCGACCCGGCGCCCTTCCTGCGCGGTACGGCCTGGCTGGACGGGGACCGGCCGGTACGCGCCGACCCCGACGACCTGGAACGGCTGCCGTGGGACATCGCCGAGCGGGCCGCTCTGCCCATCGGCGTACGGCTGGAGTTCACGGCCGCCCCCGGCACGCGCGCGGTGCGGCTGCGCTACCGGGCGGCCGTCCCCGGGCCCGACGACCCGCTCGCCGGACTCCGCCACTGCTTCGCGCTCTGGAGCGGTACGCGGCTCGTCGGCGAGACCTGTGCCGACCCGGCCGCCGAGGCCACCGTGACGCTCCCGCTGCCCCCGGGCGGCGGCGTCTTCACCGTCCACCTCCCGGAGGGCCAGGCGCCGGTGCCGCTCGCCCTGCGGGCCCTCGGCGGGGCGCTCGCCCCCGCCCCCGCGCAGCCCCGCTGGCTGGTCCACGGCGACTCGATCACCGAGGGCTGGTGCTCGACCCGCCCGGCCCACTCCTGGCCCGCCACGGCGGGCCGGCTCCTCGGCCTCGACGCGGTGAACCTCGGGTACGCGGGCGGGGCGCGCGGCGAACTCCCGCTCGCCGAACACCTGGCGCGGCTCCCCGGCGAGGTGATCACCCTCGCGTTCGGCACCAACTGCTGGTCCGCGGTGCCCGCGACGGCCGACTGGCTCTACGCCACCGTCCGGGCCTTCGTGGGCCTGGTCCGCCGAGGCCACCCGGAGACGCCGCTGATGATCGTCTCGCCCGTGCTGCGCCCGGCTGCGGAGCACACACGCAACGCCCTCGGAGCGACCCTCACGGAGCTGCGCAGGGCCATGGAGCGGGCCGGGCTGGACCTGGCCGCCGAGGGCGACACACGGCTCCTGGTCCTCCCGGGGCGGCCGTTGCTCGGCCCGGAGCACCTGGCGGACGGACTGCACCCGAACGACCGGGGCCACGCCAGGATCGCGGCGGCCGTCGCGGAGGCCCTCGGCGGGGTCCTTGAGCCCTCGCTCAGGCGTCCCGTGCCGTGAGCTCCCTGACCAGGAAGGTGCAGGGGTCGGCCTCGTCGTGCGGGCACCCGTCCGCGTCCGTCCGGCTCCAGCGGTCGGTGTACACGACGACGGGCGTGTAGCCGAGTCGGCCGTACAGCGCCGCGGCCCTCGGGTTGTCACGGCCCACGCCGAGCCCCAGGACGCTTCCGCCGCGCTCCCGCACCAGCTCCTCGGCCGCGTGGATCAGGGCCGTACCGATGCCCTGCCCCCGGAGCCCGGCCCGTACGTCGAGGCCGTTGAACTCCGGGCACTCCCCGACAGCGGCCCGCACCTCGGGGGCCGCGCAGCCGTCCCAGCGGACCTGCCCGTGGCCCACGGGTACGCCGTCCCGCCAGGCGAGGAGGTACGTGCCCGTCCCGGCCTCCTGGCGCGCGAACCGGTCCGCGTGGCGGGTCGGCGCCCCGGGCGCGGGAAGGTGCCGGTCGAGCTGCGGCAGGTCGGCGGCGCGGCAGGGCCGGATCTCCGTACGGTCCACATGGTCCATGCGGCGACCGTACGGGACGACGGCGGGCCCCCGGGAGAGTTTCCCGGGGGCCCGTTCATGTCACGACGTGACGGGACTAGCTCCAGCTGGCGTGCAGCGGCTTGCCCTCGGCGTAGCCCGCGGCGGACTGGATGCCGATCACGGCCTTCTCCTCGAACTCGGCCAGCGAGCCGGCACCGGCGTAGGTGCAGGAGGAGCGGACGCCCGCGATGATCGAGTCGATCAGGTCCTCGACGCCCGGGCGGGCCGGGTCGAGGAACATGCGCGAGGTGGAGATGCCCTCCTCGAAGAGACCCTTGCGGGCGCGGTCGTAGGCCGACTCCTCGCTCGTGCGGTTCTGCACGGCGCGGGCCGAGGCCATGCCGAAGGACTCCTTGTACGGGCGGCCGTCGGCGGTGTGCTGGAGGTCGCCGGGGGACTCGTACGTCCCGGCGAACCAGGAGCCGATCATCACGTTGGACGCGCCGGCGGCGAGCGCCATGGCGACATCGCGCGGGTGCCGGACGCCACCGTCGGCCCAGACGTGCTTGCCGTACTTCTCGGCCTCGGCGGCGCACTCCAGGACGGCGGAGAACTGCGGGCGGCCGACGCCGGTCATCATGCGCGTGGTGCACATGGCGCCGGGGCCCACGCCGACCTTGATGATGTCCGCGCCGGCCTCGATGAGGTCGCGGACACCCTCGGCTGCGACGATGTTGCCGGCGACGATCGGGACCTGCGGGTCGAGGGCGCGCACGGCCTTGATCGCGGCGATCATCGACTCCTGGTGGCCGTGCGCCGTGTCGATGACGAGCGTGTCGACGCCCGCGTCGAGCAGCTGCTTGGCCTTGCCCACGAAGTCGCCGTTGATGCCGACGGCGGCGGCGATGCGCAGCTTGCCGTCGGCGTCGACGGCCGGGGTGTACAGGGTCGCGCGGAGCGCGCCCTTGCGGGTCAGGATGCCGACCAGGCGGCCGTCCTTGTCCACGGCCGGGGCGTAGCGGCGGTTGGCGTGGTCGAGCGTGTTGAAGGCGTCGCGCGGCTCGATGTCGGCGTCGAGGAGGAGCAGGTCCTTCGACATGACCTCGGAGAGCTGCGTGAAGCGGTCCACCCCGGACAGGTCGGCGTCGGTGACGACACCGACCGGACGGCGGTCCTCGTCGACGACGACGGCGGCGTCGTGCGCCCGCTTGGGCAGCAGCGAGAGCGCGTCGGCGACGGTCTGGTGGGGGGCGAGGACGATCGGGGTGTCGAGCACGTGGTGACGGCTCTTGACCCACGAGATGACGTCGGTGACGACCTCGATCGGGATGTCCTGCGGGATGACGACCAGTCCGCCCCGGCGGGCGACGGTCTCGGCCATGCGGCGGCCGGCGATGGCGGTCATGTTGGCCACGACCAGCGGGATCGTGGTCCCGGTTCCGTCCGGCGAGGAGAGGTCCACCGCCTGGCGGGAACCGACGGCCGAGCGGCTCGGCACCATGAAAACGTCGTCGTACGTCAGGTCGTAGGGCGGCTTGACGTCATTGAGGAAACGCACGTGCTGACATCCCAGTCGTTCGGATCGGCCCCTAGGCATTTCAGCCAGGGGAAAAAGCACGTAGTTCATTGTCCCACGCCCGTACGCATACCATCCCCAGGCGGATCATCCGAGGCTTGCGGCAGCGGCTTCGTCGGATCCTCCGAAGGCCTCCCCCAGGGCGACGAGGACCATGAGGCGGGTGGGGCGCTGATCCACGGCCGTGGCGAAGACGTCCTGGGCGGTCCGCCACTCGCGCGGGCGCGTCCTCGCGTACTCCCGCCAGCCGGTGACGACGAGGGTGACCGGCTCTGGCAGATCGGTGAGGCAGTCGGCGAGAGCGTCCCAGTTCCGGCCGAACCAGTCGGGCAGGGCGAGGACGGTGGCGCACCGGTCCATGAGCCCGGCCTTGTCCGTGACGCCGGTCAGGTCGAGGACGACGGGGTCGTCAACTCTCATCGGTGATCACCTCCCGGAAGCTCTCGTAGTGGTCGTCGGTCCAGTAGATCTCGCCGTCCCGCCCGGTGACGATCCGGCGCGCTCCGCGGTCGCGTTCACCGGGGGTCCGCACGGTGTACTCGCGGTAGTAGCCGCGTGGCTCGCGGGGCAGGATCCGCTCGAAGTTGGAGAAGACGGCGCCGTCCCTGGCGTACGGGTAGGGGCCGCCGCGCGCGATGAGGTCGAGGGTCTTCCGCGCCTCGGGCGGCAGGTCGGCGGCCCGCACGGTGGGCAGTCCGGAGGTCCCGGAGGGCGCCACGGCCTCGGCGGTGGCGCCGGGGGTGGTGCGGGCGGGAGCCGCCGGTCCGGCGCCGCCGCCCGACGCGGAGCACCCGGCCAGGAAGACGCAGAGGACGAGCCCGACGAGTCCGACGAGCATGCGCGAGGGCCGGAGCAACATGTCCCGAACATACCGTTACGGGATGGCTCCGGCCCTCGATCGGCTCGGTCAGCGCCGTCGGCTCGGCCGGCGGGTCTTCGGTCAGACGCCGTCCGGGTCCGTCCGGTCGAGCGCCGGGTGCGTCCCCGGGCTGGACTCGGTGAGCAGGTAGTCCGCCGCGGCGCGGTCGGTGACCAGGCTGGTGACGAGCCCGGAGCGGAGCACCGCGCCGATCGCCGCCGCCTTGCGCTGGCCGCCCGCGATGGCGACGACCTCGGGGATCCGGCGCAGCCGGTCCGCCTCGACGGTGATGCAGCGCTCGCCCAGGTCTCGGCCGACCCGGCGCCCCTCGGCGTCGAAGAGGTGCGCGGACATCTCGGCGGCGACGCCGAGCGAGGCGTAGTGGGCGCGCTCCTCGTCCGAGAGCATGTCGTGGACGGTCGAGATGCCCGGCTCCCAGGAGCCGATGGAGACGCAGGCGACGGTCACCTTGTCGAAGTACTCGAAGGCCCGCGCGATACCGGTCTGGCTGCGCAGCGCGGCCGCGGTCGCCGGGTCCGGCAGCAGCATGGGCGCGTAGATCGGGTGTGCCTCGCCGCCGGAGACCTGGGCGGCGCGGCGGACGGCCTCGACGGAGCCGCGCTCGGCGGTCCCGGCGTCGTACACACCGGTGAGCTGGACGACGGTGCACGGGGGCAGCCGGTCGAGCGCCGCCGCCATGTGGATGGTGGAGCGGCCCCAGGCGAGACCCAGGACGTCGCCCTCGGTCACGAGCTCACCGAGCAGGTCGGCCGCGACCTCGCCGAGGTTCTCGGGGTCGGGCGACTCGTCCTCGCCCTCCGCCGGGGACTCGACGACGACGGCGTGGCGGAGCCCGTAGCGGGCACGGAGCGCGTCGGAGCGCTCGGCGTCCAGCTCGGCCGGTACGCGGATCTCGATGCGTACGAGATCGCGCTCCAGGGCGGTCTCCAGGACCCGGGCCACCTTGAAGCGGCTCACGCCGAACTCCTCGGCGATCTGGATCTTGGACTTGCCCTCGAGGTAGAAGCGGCGGGCCATGGCCGCCGCCTGCACCAGCTCCGCGGGGCCCATCCGCAGGGCTGACCGTCCCGCCGACATACCCGCCACCGCGATCTCCTCACCTGTTCACGTACCGCTGTTCACGTACCGACGTCCATGTACCGCTGTTCGCGTACCGCTGTCGTTCACACTCTGGACTCGCCGTCCATCCTGTCAGATGCGGCGGGCCTTGATCAGTCCTGTCGGCGGCCCGACGGACCGCGTTCACCCACCGGAGGCTCAGTGGCCACACGCCCACGGCGCGGTGGCCGTCACGGCCTCCGCGCGGGCCCGCAGCGAGGCGACGGCGGCGGCCGGGTCGGCCGCGCCGTAGACCGCGGAACCCGCCACGAAGACATCGGCGCCGGCCTCCGCGCACCGCTCGATCGTGGACTCGGCGACCCCGCCGTCGACCTGGAGCCACAGCTCCAGACCGTGCTTGGAGATCAGCTCACGGGTACGGCGGATCTTGGGCAGCATGATGTCGAGGAAGGCCTGACCGCCGAAGCCGGGCTCGACGGTCATGATCAGCAGCATGTCGAGCTCGGGGAGCAGGTCCTCGTACGGCTCGATGGGCGTGGCCGGCTTGAGCGCCATCGAGGCGCGCGCGCCCTTGGCCCGGATCTCGCGCGCGAGCCGGACGGGCGCCGCGGCCGCCTCGACGTGGAAGGTCACCGAGCCGGCGCCCGCCTCGACGTACCGGGGCGCCCAGCGGTCGGGGTCCTCGATCATCAGATGGCAGTCGAGGGGCGTGTCGGTCGCGCGGGCGAGCGACTCCACGATCGGCACACCCAGGGTCAGGTTGGGCACGAAGTGGTTGTCCATCACGTCGACGTGCAGCCAGTCGGCTCCGTCGACGGCCTTCGCCTCCTCAGCGAGCCGGGCGAAGTCCGCGGACAGGATGCTGGGGTTGATCTGCGCCATGCGCCAAGCTTCCCACGTTCTTGGGCACTTCTTTGCCGCCCAGCGGTTTCGGGTGCGGTCCAGACCATTTTCGGTGTGAACCGACGAGCCGGGACCGGCGCAGACCGGGAGATTACGGTCAGTTGATCGAAGGGTCGGGGGTCCGCGGAGTCACGCCGTGCGGCGGACCAGCGCCAGATACATGGCGTCCGTGCCGTGCAGATGCGGCCAGAGCTGGAGGTCCGGACCGTCGCCGAGAGCCGGCACGCCCGGCAGCAGCGGGCGGGCGTCGATCAGTTCGGCGCCGCCGACCTTCTTCAGGACGTCGTCGACGACCACCCGGGTCTCGGCGAGGTGCGGCGAGCAGGTCGCGTACCCCACGACCCCGCCGACCCGGACCGCGCCGAGCGCCTCCGTGAGCAGGGCGCGCTGGAGCGGCGCGAAGCCGTCCAGGTCCTCGGGACGACGCCGCCAGCGGGCCTCCGGGCGGCGGCGCAGCGCGCCGAGGCCCGAGCAGGGCACGTCCATGAGGACCCGGTCGAAGGAGCCGGGGCGCCACGGCGGGCGGGTGCCGTCGGCGGCGATCACCTGGTACGGGCCGGGGTTGCCGGCGAGGGCGCGCTCGACGAGGCGCGCGCGGTGCGGCTGCTTCTCGGAGGCGAGCAGTGCGGCGCCCCGCTCGGCGGCGAGGGCCGCGAGGAGCGCGGCCTTGCCGCCGGGGCCCGCGCAGCCGTCGAGCCAGCGGGCGTCGGCGCCGTCGAGCGGCGCGTTGGCGAGGGCGATGGCGACGAGCTGGCTGCCCTCGTCCTGGACGCCGGCCCGGCCGTCCTTGACCGCCTCGATGGCGCCGGGCTCGCCGCCCTCGGCCATCCGGACGGCGTACGGCGACCAGCGGCCCGGCAGGGTCTCGGTGGCCTCGGCGAGCTCGTCGGTGGTGGACCGGCCGGGACGGGCGACGAGGGTGACCTCGGGACGCTCGTTGTCCGCCTCCAGGAGGTCCTCGATCCCGGCGCGGCCGCCGCCGAGGGAGTCCCAGAGCGCCGAGACGACCCAGCGGGGGTGCGAGTGGACGACGGCGAGGTGGTCCTCGGGGTCCGCGTCGTACGGCGGGGCGACCTGCGCCACCCAGGCGTCGAGGTCCTGCTGCGAGATCTTGCGCAGCACGGCGTTCACGAACTTGGCCCGCCCGTCGCCGAGCACGACCCGCGCCAGCTCGACACTGGCGGAGACGGCGGCATGGGTGGGGATCCGGGTGCCGAGCAGTTGGTGGGCACCGAGCGCGAGCACGTCGAGGACGGGCGGGTCGACCTCGCGCAGCGGCCGGTCGATGCAGGCGGCGATGATCGCGTCGTACGTCCCCTGGCGGCGCAGCGTCCCGTAGACCAGCTCGGTCGCGAGAGCCGCGTCCCGGCCGTCGAAGTTCCCGCCCTCGCGGGCCTTCTTGAGGAGCGGCGGCAGCACCAGGTTCGCGTAGGCGTCCCGCTCGTCCACCGCCCTCAGCGCCTCGAAGGCGAGCATCCGGACGGGGTCCTTCTGGGGCCGCCGGTAGGGCTTGTGGGGACGGCGACGTGCCTGCTCGCTCAAAGGTGCTCCGCGTGACGAAATGACGAGGTCGAACCCCCCAAGCCTACGTCCGCCGCGTCCCGACCCGCTCCCGGGCCCGTGGAGAGCCCGCCTCCCCCCGGAGCCCGGGCCCGTGCCGGCCTCCCGTCGGCGCCCCGGTCCGTGTCGACCGCGCCGACCTTCGGCCCGTGCCGGTCCGCGCCGCTTCTCGGTGCCCGGGCCCGTGCCGGTCCGAGCCGCCCCTCGGAACCCGGCCCCGCGTGGGCACCCGCGCCTGGTGTCGGGCGCCGGGCCCCGGAGAGGGGCTCAGGCGCCGAGGGCCTCGCCCGGCGCGATGCGCACGCCGCGCGCCCAGTCGGCGGCCTTCATCGGCTTCTTGCCCTGGGGCTGCACCCAGAGGAGCTCGACCGCGTACGAGCCGGTGCCCGCGTACACGTTATTCTTGCCCGCGACGAGCTGCCCCGGGGCCAGGTCCGTGCGGTCGGGCAGCGGGGTGACCTGGATCAGCTTGAGGCGCTCGCCCCGGAAGACCGTCCAGGCACCGGGGGCCGGGGTGCAGCCGCGGACCACGCGGTCCACCCGCAGCGCGGGGGCGGCGAAGTCGACGTGGGCGTCCTCGACCTGGATCTTCGGTGCGAGGGTGATCCCCTCGACCGGCTGCGGCACGGCCTGGAGCGAGCCGTCCTCGATCCCGTCCATGGTGGCGGCGAGCAGCCCGGCACCCGCGAACGCCAGCCGGGTGAGCAGGTCGCCGCTGGTGTCGGTGGGCCGGATGTCCTCGGTGACGACGCCGTAGACCGGGCCGGAGTCCAGGCCCTCCTCGATCAGGAAGGTGGACGCGCCCGTCACCTGGTCGCCCGCCATCAGCGAGTGCTGCACGGGGGCCGCGCCGCGCCAGGCCGGCAGCAGCGAGAAGTGCAGGTTGACCCAGCCCCGGGCGGGGATGTCGAGGGCGACCTTGGGCAGCAGCGCACCGTAGGCGACGACCGGGCAGCAGTCCGGGGCGATCTCCCGCAGCCGGGCGAGGAAGTCCTCGTCGCGGGGCCTGGCCGGCTTCAGGACCTCGATCCCGGCCTCCTCGGCCCGCTGGGCCACCGGGCTGGCGACGAGCCGCCGGCCGCGCCCCGCCGGGGCGTCCGGCCGGGTGACGACGGCGGCCACCTCGTGCCGGCCGGAGGCGAGCAGGGCGTCCAGGGCGGGAACGGCGACCTCGGGGGTGCCTGCGAAGACGAGCTTCATGAGTGGCGACTGCCTGTCTCTCCGGGGGCTTTACGGGCAGCGCACCAGTCTAGGGCGCCTGCGGCTCCCGGGCGGCGGGGGCCCGGTGCCCCTGACGGAGGGGGCGTACGGAAGGACGAGCGCCCCGCGCATATGCGTGTACGCCCCCGCAGCGTGACCCAACTCCGGGTGGCGCGTTGGTCAAGAGAGATTGACCGAATCGGGTCGCCGTTCCCCCCGGCGGCCCTTCCCCTTACATGCCGGTTCGAGAGGCTTTCACATGGCCGACCACGCAACCCACGACGCCCAGGCTCGGGCGAGTCTGCACCTGCTGGTGCGGGACATCGAGCGGGTCCGGCGGCAGGTGGACGCACTGCGCACGCTCACGGCCCAGCTGGGCAATGTCTACCGCCCTCGCCGCTCCGGCCCGTCCACGGGCTTCGTCGTCTACGGGCGGGCCCCCGCCCCCACCGTTCGTCTCGCCCAGGAGCTGCGGGACAGTGTCGAGACACTGGTGACCGCCGCGGTCGACTTCGACCGCTCGCTCGGCTTCTCCTGGGACGCGGTGGGCTCCGCGCTCGGCGTCACCAAGCAGGCGGTCCACCGCCGTTACGGTGCCCGGCGCGCGCCCCAGCCGGGCGTCGGCATCGACCAGGACCCGATCGTGGAGCCGAGCGCGACCCGCACGCTTCCCTCGGTGCCCGCCGCCCGCTCGATGCCCCCGCAGCCGACCTCGGGCAGCGCCTCCCTCCGCGAGGAGCCGCGGACGTCGGCCTTCCCCGGCCCGCGCAACGGCTGACCCGCGCACGCCGAACGGCCGCCCGTCCCCACTGGGGGCGGGCGGCCGACCCGTGTACCGCCCGCGCCGGACCGTGCCACCGCGGCCGCCCCGGGCTCCGGCCGTTCAAGGCCGGGAAGCAGCGGCCGCGCCAGCCCCCGCCCCCCTCGACGGCCCGCGACCCGTCAGCCGATGTCCGGCGGGTCCACCCGGATCCGCACCGGGTCCCCGCCGCCCCGCGTCATCCGCGCCGCCCTGGCCTGCTTGAGCGCGGTCGCCAGGGCCGCGCCGCTGCCCGGCGGGACCCGGACCAGGGCCCGCTCCCACTGCTCGCCCGGCGGCGGATCTCCCGGCCTCCGGGGACCCCCGGGGCGGACCACCGGCAGCGGCACCGGGCCGAGCACCTCGGCGTCGGCGGGTAGCCCCGCCGCCGCGAGCAGGCCTTCGACGGCCTCCGGCGGGCCCGTGACCGCCGCCATCCGGGAGACCGGCGGGAATCCCAGCTCGGCCCGCTCGGCCAGCTCGCGCTGGGCGTGTCCGACCGGGTCCCAGCGGACGAGCGCCTGGACGGGCCGGAGGGTCGGCTCGGCGACCACGACCACGGTGCCGCCGTCGGGCTGGCCCCGGACGAGCGAGGCCGCGTCGATCCAGCGGCGCAGGGCCTCCTCGCCCGCGCGCAGATCGGGCCGGCCGAGCATGGCCCAGCCGTCGAGGAGCAGCGCGGCCGCGTAGCCGCCCTCGGCGACCGGCTCGGCGCCGGGGGTGCAGACGACGAGCGCGGGGCGCCCGGGCACGGTGTCCAGGATGTGGTCCCGCCCCGAGGTCCTGACCGGCACCGCCGGGAACGCCCGGCCGAGTTCCTCCGCCGTCCGGCGCGCGCCGACGACCTGGGCCCGCAGCCGGGTCGAGCCGCACTCCACGCAGTGCCAGTCGGAGGCCCCGCGCCCGCACCAGCCGCAGTGCAGCTCCTGCTGCTCGGGGGCCTCCAGGGGCCCGGCGCAGTGGCGGCAGCGGGCGGGCGTCCGGCACCGCTCGCAGGCGAGCCTCGGCACGTACCCCCGGCGGGGCACCTGGACCAGGACCGGTCCGGTCTTGAGCCCTTCGCGCACGGTCTGCCAGGCGAGCGAGGGCAGCCGGGCGGCGCGCGCGGCCTCGTCGCGGGCCAGTTCGCCGTCGCCCACGGTCCTGATCAGCGGGGCGGCCCTGCGGACCTGCTCGCGCCCGGCGAACAGCGCCCTGGCCCAGCCGGACTCGACGAGCTGGGCGGCCTCGACGGTGCAACCGGTGCTGCCGAGGAGAAAGCCGCAGCGGTCGTGGGCGGCACGGAGCAGCAGGACCTCGCGGGCGTGGGGCTGCGGGGCGTGCAGCTCGCTGTGGCTGCCGTCGCCGTCGTCCCAGATGACGACGAGCCCGAGGTCCCGGACGGGGGCGAACATCGCGGCCCGGGTGCCGACGACGGCCCGTACCGCGCCGCGCCGCACGGCGAGCCACTGCGCGTACCGCTTCTCGGGGCCCGCCTCGGCGGTGAGCAGGGCGTGCCGCCCCTCCCCCAGGACGGCGGTGAGCGCCGCGTCGACCCGCCCCGCCGCACGACCGTCGGGTACGACGACGAGGGCGCCCCGGCCGGAGGCCAGGGCGGCGCAGACGGCGCGGGCGATCTCCTCGGCCCAGTGCGGTCCCGGGAGCGCGTTCCAGACGGCCCGGGGTGTCCCACCGCGCGCGAGGGAGTCGAGGAACGCGGGCCCCTGCTCGTACCGCGTCCAGCTGCCCGGTTCCGGCGCGGCGGGCGGGGGCAGCGGCTCCGGCGAGGGGCGGCCCTCGGCGCGGGCGCTGCGCGGCGGCACGGCGAGCTGGAGCACGTCGGCGAGGCTGCCGGCGTACCGGTCGGCGACGGCACGGGCGAGCCCGAGCAGGTCGGGCCCGAGGACCGGTTCCGGGGAGACGACGCCGGCGAGCGCGGCCAGGGGGCCCGAGTAGTCGGAGGCGGCACGCCGCTCGACGAGGAAGCCGTCGATGAGCCGTCCGCCCTCCCGGCGTCCGTTCTTGACCTGGTGCGCCCCCGCGCCGAACCGCACCCGCACCCGCACCCCGGGCTGTGCGGCCTCGTCCAGTTCCTCGGGGACCGCGTAGTCGAAGAACTGGTCGAGATGGAGCGACCCCTTGTTCACGACGACCCGCGCGACGGGCAGCTCCTTGGCCAGCGCGGCCCCCCGCCAGGTCCGCGGCTTGGCCCGCGGCACCTTCGCCTGCCGCACGCTCTCCCGAATGAGCGCGAGCTGCTCGGGCTCCTCGGAGGGCTTCTCGTTCTCGCTGCTCACAGCCCCATACCTACCAGACGCCACCGACAACCGGGCATGCCGAAGCCCGGCACCCCACAGGGTGCCGGGCCTCGGTCGTGTACAGCCTGGGCCTTACAGGCCGGCGGCCTGCTTCAGGGCGTCCACGCGGTCCGTGCGCTCCCAGGTGAAGTCCGGCAGCTCGCGGCCGAAGTGGCCGTAGGCGGCGGTCTGGGAGTAGATCGGGCGGAGCAGGTCGAGGTCACGGATGATCGCGGCCGGGCGGAGGTCGAAGACCTCGGCGATGGCGTTCTCGATCTTCTCGTTGTCGACGGTGTTGGTGCCGAAGGTCTCGACGAAGAGACCGACGGGCTCGGCCTTGCCGATCGCGTAGGCGACCTGGACCTCGCAGCGCGCGGCGAGGCCGGCGGCGACGACGTTCTTGGCGACCCAGCGCATGGCGTAGGCGGCCGAGCGGTCGACCTTGGACGGGTCCTTGCCGGAGAACGCGCCGCCACCGTGGCGGGCCATGCCGCCGTAGGTGTCGATGATGATCTTGCGGCCGGTGAGGCCGGCGTCGCCCATCGGGCCGCCGATCTCGAAGCGGCCGGTCGGGTTCACCAGGAGGCGGTAGCCGTCGGTGTCGAGCTTGATGCCGTCCTCGACGAGCTGCTTGAGCACGTGCTCGACGACGAACTCGCGGATGTCGGGCGCGAGCAGCGACTCGAGGTCGATGTCGGAGGCGTGCTGCGAGGAGACGACGACCGTGTCGAGGCGGACGGCCTTGTCGCCGTCGTACTCGATGGTGACCTGGGTCTTGCCGTCGGGGCGCAGGTACGGGATGGTGCCGTTCTTGCGGACCTCGGTCAGCCGGCGGGAGAGCCGGTGCGCGATGTGGATCGGCAGCGGCATCAGTTCGGGGGTCTCGTCCGACGCGTAGCCGAACATCAGGCCCTGGTCGCCGGCGCCCTGCTTGTCCAGCTCGTCCTCGTCGCCCTCGACCCGCTGCTCGTACGCGGTGTCCACGCCCTGGGCGATGTCCGGGGACTGAGACCCGATGGACACCGACACGCCGCAGGAGGCGCCGTCGAAGCCCTTCTTCGAGGAGTCGTAACCGATCTCGAGGATCTTGTTCCGGACGAGGGTCGGGATGTCCGCCCACGCCTTGGTGGTCACCTCACCGGCGACGTGCACGAGGCCGGTGGTGATCAGCGTCTCGACGGCGACGCGCGAGGTGGGGTCCTCTCGCAGCAGTGCGTCGAGGATGGTGTCGCTGATCTGGTCAGCGATCTTGTCGGGGTGTCCCTCGGTGACGGACTCCGAGGTGAACAGACGACGGGACACAACGCTCCCTGGGGTTGCAGCGGCTGCTGGCTCTTCTCTGTCGGACCGGCAGGGGGCTGCGCCCCAAGACGTTCCGCGGACAGTCTATCGGTCGTGGTCGCGGGATGGACCAGGTGTCTCGCCTGGCGAATGCCCTGAGCGGGTGAATCCGGCCGCTTCGCGGCGGGTGAACGCCCTGATGGGGCGTACATCACACGCGCCGCGCTGGATTCGTGGTCCTCGTGGGGCCGGATGCGTCAGGTCGTGGCGCGCAGCCTCGGCAGGACCAGGTCCCAGACCGTCTCGGCGAGCGCTTCCTTCGGACCGTACGGTACGGGGGTCTCGGCGCCGTCCGAGGCGAGCACGACGGCCTCGTTCTCCTCGGAGCCGAAGGTCTTGCGCTCCCCCACCTCGTTCACGACGAGGAGGTCGCAGCCCTTGCGGCGCAGCTTCTCGCGGCCGTTGGCGAGGACGTCGTCGGTCTCGGCGGCGAAGCCGACGACCACCTGACCCGGCAGGGCGCGGTCGGCGGAGAGCTCGGCGAGGACGTCGGGGTTGCGGACGAGCTCCACGGTGGGCGCTCCGCCGTCGTCCTTCTTCTTGATCTTCCCGGTGGCGTAGACGGCCGGGCGGAAGTCGGCCACGGCGGCCGCCATGACCACGGCGTCGGCGTCGGCGACGGCCTTGAGCACGGCCTCGCGGAGCTGGAGGGCGGTGCCGACGTGGACGACGTCGACGCCGGCCGGGTCGGGGATGCCGGTGTTGGCCTCGACGAGGGTGACCCGGGCCCCCCGGGCGGCGGCGGCCCGCGCGAGCGCGTACCCCTGCTTCCCCGAGGAGCGGTTGCCCAGGTAGCGGACGGGGTCGAGGGGCTCCCGGGTGCCGCCTGCGCTGACCACGACGTGTCGGCCCGCCAGGTCGGGGGCCGCGGCGCCGCGGGTCAGGACCCTCCGGCAGATCTCGAAGATCTCCGCCGGGTCGGGCAGCCGGCCCTTGCCGGTGTCGACGCCGGTGAGGCGGCCGACGGCCGGCTCGATGACGACGGCGCCGCGGCGGCGCAGGGTCGCCACGTTCTCCTGGGTCGCCGGGTGCTCCCACATCTCGGTGTGCATGGCGGGGGCGAAGACGACGGGACAGCGCGCGGTGAGCAGCGTGTTGGTCAGCAGGTCGTCCGCGAGGCCGTGGGCGGCCTTGGCGAGCATGTCGGCGGTGGCGGGGGCGACCACGACGAGGTCGGCGGCCTGCCCGATGCGGACGTGCGGCACCTCGTGGACGCTCTCCCACACCTCGGTCGAGACGGGGTGGCCGGAGAGCGCGGACCAGGTGGCGGCGCCGACGAAGTGGAGGGCGGAGTCGGTGGGGACGACGCGGACGTCGTGGCCCGACTCGGTGAGCCGCCGGAGCAGCTCGCAGGCCTTGTACGCGGCGATGCCGCCGCTGACGCCCAGAACGACCTTCGGCTTGGTCACCACTGCCACTCCCCGCACTCGGATGCCTACGACTCCATGAGACACCACAGGCCCGGCGGATGTTCCGCCGGGCCTGGGGTGAAGGAACGTGACGCGCTTACGTGGCCGGGCCCTCGATGGCCTCGGACGTCAGCAGACCCGCGTTGATCTCGCGCAGGGCGATCGAGAGCGGCTTCTCGTGGACGTGGGTGTCGACCAGCGGACCCACGTACTCCAGCAGGCCCTCGCCGAGCTGGGAGTAGTACGCATTGATCTGACGCGCGCGCTTGGCCGCGTAGATCACGAGGCTGTACTTCGAGTCCGTGGCCTCGAGCAGCTCGTCGATCGGCGGGTTGATGATGCCCTCGGGCGCGGTGATGGAAGAGGACACGCTCTACCTTCCGAAGATGGAAAAAGGATCGGACAGCCGTTGGGTGTCCGGGGGAACACGTGGATCATTCCCCAGAAGTCAACAGCATCAACGTTAGCAGCTCACGCGCAACGTCCTCGACGGAGGTGTTGACGAGCGTGGTGTCGAACTCCGACTCGGCGGCCAGTTCGACCTTCGCGGCGGCGAGACGGCGCTCGATGACCTCGGGCGACTCGGTGCCGCGGCCGGTGAGGCGGCGGACCAGCTCCTCCCAGCTCGGCGGGGCCAGGAAGACCAGCTGGGACTCGGACATCGAGTCCTTCACCTGGCGGGCCCCCTGGAGGTCGATCTCCAGGAGCACGGGCTCGCCGGCGTCGAGGCGGTCGAGGACCGCGCGGCGCGGGGTGCCGTAGCGGTTGCCCGCGAACTCGGCCCATTCGAGGAGCTCACCGTTGGCGATCAGCTTGTCGAACTCGTCGTCCGTCACGAAGAAGTAGTGGACGCCGTGCTTCTCGCCGGGGCGGGGCTTCCGTGTCGTCGCCGACACCGAGAGCCAGACCTCGGGGTGGACCTTGCGCATATGAGCGACGACCGTGCTCTTGCCGACCCCTGAGGGGCCGGAGAGCACGGTCAGCCGCGGACGTACCTCTGCTGCCATGCAGCGATTATTCCAGCTTCACCGGGGTGCCCGGGACGCGTGTCCCGGATCGGTGGCCGGACCGGTCGCCGGATCAGGCGCCGGTGCTGCCGAACTCGCGCTCCAGGGAGGCGATCTGGTTGGAACCGAGACCGCGCACCCGGCGGCTCTCGGAGATGCCGAGCCGCTCCATGATCTGCTTGGCGCGGACCTTGCCCACGCCGGGCAGGGACTCCAGCAGCGCGGAGACCTTCATCTTGCCGATGACGTCGTTCTCCTGGCCGGTCTTGATGACCTCGTGGAGGGAGGCGCCGGAGTGCTTGAGTCGATTCTTGACCTCGGCCCGCTCCCGGCGAGCCGCGGCGGCCTTTTCGAGCGCGGCTGCGCGCTGTTCAGGGGTAAGGGGCGGAAGAGCCACGCCTACGTCACCTCGGATGTCGATCTGTCGGATACGGACCGGTGAGGAACCTCGCGCCCCACACCAGTGGAGCAACGCTCAACGGAGTGGTCGTTGAACGCCTGCTCTGCCCCGGAGACTAGCGGCCGAGGCCGCTCCAGTCAGCGAGAAAGAAGGAAAAGTCCTGGTCAGCATCGACCGACCGGGACTTTTCCGGCAAAACGACCCGGTTTTGAGCCAAGTTTTCGTCAAGTAGTGAGACGGCCCGGCGGGACGGGTCGTCCCACCGGGCCGAAACAGTGCCGGGATCCGGGTCGATCCGCTCCGACCTGCGGAGAGACCGTGATGCTCGTTACCCGGCGACGGCGGCGCGGATCTCGTCCGCGTACCGGTGCGCCGAGTCCCGCAGGGCGCCCGCGTCCGGTCCGTGCCGCAGGACCCCGCGACTGACGTTCGGGACGACGTTGCCGACGGCCGCACCGAAGACGGCCGGGAGGTCGGCCGGGGTCGCGCCCTGGGCGCCGATGCCGGGGGCGAGGAGCGGGCCGTTGATGTCCAGGTCGAACGAGGACAGATCGCCGAGGGTGGCACCGACGACCGCGCCGAAGGAGCCCATCGGGGTCTCCCCCGCGTTCTCCGCGGCGAGGTGGCCCAGCATGGTGGCGCCGATCGTGCGGCCGTCCTCACGGACGGCCCGCTGGACCTCCGCGCCCTCCGGGTTGGACGTCAGCGCCAGGACGAAGAGACCGGCGCCGGACTCGCGGGCCAGGTCCACGGCCGGCTTCAGGGAGCCGTAGCCGAGGTACGGGGAGACCGTGAGCGCGTCGGAGAAGAGCGGGGAGTCCTTGCGCAGGTAGGTCTCGGCGTACGCGGCCATGGTCGAGCCGATGTCACCGCGCTTGGCGTCCATGACGACGAGGCCGCCCGCCGCGCGCAGATCGGCGGTGGCGCGCTCCAGGACGGCGACACCGCGCGAGCCGAAGCGCTCGAAGAAGGCGGACTGCGGCTTGAAGACGGCCACGGTGTCCGCGAGCGCCTCGACGACGGTGAAGGTGAACCGCTCCAGACCGGCGATGTCGTCGGTCAGGCCCCAGGAGTCGAGCAGGGCGGCGTGCGGGTCGATGCCGACGCAGAGCGGGCCGCGCTCGTCCATGGCGGAGCGCAGGCGGGTGCCGAATGTGACGGGCCGCCCGGAGGACGTCGCTGAGGGGCGGTGGTCGGGCGACGGGAGGGCGGTCACTTGGCGGCCTTTCGGGAGTCGGCGCCGACGGCCTCGGCGAGGGTGGCGTACGGGGAGGCCGCGAGGCGCGCGGCGAGTCCCTTGTGGATCGCGCGGGCGTAGAACGGGCCCTCGTAGATGAAGGCGCTGTAGCCCTGGATCAGGGTGGCGCCGGCCAGGATGCGCTGCCAGGCGTCCTCGGCGTTCTCGATGCCGCCGACGCCCACGAGGACCAGTCGGTCGCCCACGCGCGCGTGGAGGCGCCTGAGGACCGCGAGGGAGCGCTCCTTGACGGGCGCGCCGGACAGCCCGCCGGTCTCCTTGATCAGCGCGGGGTCGGACGTCAGGCCGAGGCCCTCGCGCGCGATGGTGGTGTTGGTGGCGATGATGCCGTCGAGACCGAGCTCCAGGGCGAGGTCGGCGACCGCGTCGACGTCCTCGTCGGCCAGGTCGGGGGCGATCTTGACGAGGAGCGGGACCCGGCGGTCGGTGACCGTGCGGTCGGCGGCTTCCCGTACGGCCGTGAGGAGCGGTCGCAGGGACTCGGTGGCCTGGAGGTTGCGCAGGCCGGGGGTGTTCGGCGAGGAGACGTTCACGACGAGGTAGTCGGCGTGCGCGGCGAGGCGCTCGGTGGACTTCACGTAGTCGGCGGCGGCCTCGGCCTCGGGGACGACCTTCGTCTTGCCGATGTTGACGCCGACGACGGTCCTGAACACCGGTACGCGCGCGCGGAGGCGTTCGGCGACGGCGGCGGAGCCCTCGTTGTTGAAGCCCATGCGGTTGATGAGCGCGCGGTCCGGGATCAGTCGGAAGAGGCGCTTTCTGGGGTTGCCGGGCTGGGCCTCGCCGGTGACGGTGCCGATCTCGACGTGGTCGAAGCCGAGCATCGACATGCCGTCGATGGCGACGGCGTTCTTGTCGAAGCCGGCGGCGAGCCCGAAGGGGCCGTGCATCCGCAGGCCCAGGGCCTCGGTGCGCAGCTCCTTGTGGCGGGGCGCGAGGACGGCGGCGGCGAAGGTCCGCAGGACGGGGACGCGGGCGGCCAGGCGGATCCAGCGGAAGGCCAGGTGGTGGGCCTTCTCGGGGTCCATGCGCTTGAAGACGAGGTCGAAGAAGAACTTGTACATGTGGGTGTCCTCAGCAAGAGGGGGACACCGTTTCCGGTGTCCCCCTCGTGGGTTGCTAGTCGCGGGCCGCGGTCAGGTGTTCCGCGTGTTCCTGGAGCGAGCGGACCCCGACGTCGCCCCGGTTGAGCGCGTCGATGCCCTGGACGGCCGCGGCGAGCGCCTGGACCGTGGTGAGGCACGGGACGCTGCGCGCCACCGCGGCCGTACGGATCTCGTAGCCGTCGAGGCGGCCACCGGTGCCGTACGGCGTGTTGACGATCAGGTCGACCTGGCCGTCGTGGATGAGCTGGACGATCGTCTTCTCGCCGTTCGGGCCCTCGCCCTCGCTCAGCTTGCGCACGATCGTGGCGTTGATGCCGTTGCGCTTGAGGACCTCGGCGGTGCCGGAGGTGGCGAGCAGCTCGAAGCCGTGGGCGACCAGCTCGCGCGCCGGGAAGATCATCGAGCGCTTGTCGCGGTTGGCGACCGAGATGAACGCGCGGCCCTTGGTGGGCAGCGGGCCGTAGGCGCCGGCCTGCGACTTGGCGTACGCCGTGCCGAAGACCGCGTCGATGCCCATGACCTCGCCGGTGGAGCGCATCTCCGGGCCGAGCACCGTGTCGACCCCGCGGCCGTGCACGTCGCGGAAGCGCGACCACGGCATCACGGCCTCCTTGACGGAGATCGGCGCGTCGAGCGGCAGGGTGCCGCCGTCGCCGGTCTTCGGCAGCAGGCCCTCGGCGCGCAGCTCGGCGATGGTGGCGCCGAGCGAGATGCGGGCGGCGGCCTTCGCCAGCGGGACGGCGGTCGCCTTCGAGGTGAAGGGGACGGTCCGGGAGGCCCGCGGGTTCGCCTCGAGGACGTAGAGGATGTCGCCGGCCATGGCGAACTGGATGTTGATCAGGCCGCGGACGCCGACGCCCTTGGCGATGGCCTCGGTGGAGGCGCGCAGGCGCTTGATGTCGAAGCCGCCGAGGGTGATCGGGGGCAGGGCGCAGGCCGAGTCGCCGGAGTGGATGCCGGCCTCCTCGATGTGCTCCATGACGCCGCCGAGGTAGAGCTCGTGGCCGTCGTAGAGGGCGTCGACGTCGATCTCGATGGCGTCGTCGAGGAAGCGGTCGACCAGGACCGGCCGGGTGGGGCTGATCTCGGTGGACTCGGCGATGTACGACTCCAGCCGGGTCTCGTCGTAGACGATCTCCATGCCGCGGCCGCCGAGCACGTACGAGGGGCGTACGAGGACCGGGTAGCCGATCTCGTCGGCGATGGCCTTGGCGCCGGCGAAGGTGGTCGCGGTGCCGTGCTTGGGGGCCGGGAGGCCCGCGTCGGCGAGGACCTGGCCGAAGGCGCCGCGGTCCTCGGCGGCGTGGATGGCCTCGGGGGAGGTGCCGACGACCGGCACGCCGTTGTCCTTGAGCGCCTGCGAGAGGCCCAGCGGGGTCTGGCCGCCGAGCTGGACGACGACTCCGGCGACGGGGCCGGCGAGGGTCTCCGCGTGGACGATCTCCAGCACGTCCTCGAGCGTCAGCGGCTCGAAGTACAGGCGGTCGGAGGTGTCGTAGTCCGTGGAGACGGTCTCCGGGTTGCAGTTGACCATCACCGTCTCGTAGCCGGCGTCGCTCAGGGCGAAGGAGGCGTGGACGCAGGAGTAGTCGAACTCGATGCCCTGGCCGATGCGGTTCGGGCCGGAGCCCAGGATGATCACCGCGGGCTTGGTGCGGGGCGCGACCTCGGTCTCCTCGTCGTACGAGGAGTAGAAGTACGGCGTCTTGGCGGCGAACTCGGCGGCGCAGGTGTCGACGGTCTTGTAGACCGGGCGGACACCGAGGGCGTGCCGGACCTCGCGGACGACGTCCTCGCGCAGACCGCGGATCTCGGCGATCTGGGCGTCGGAGAAGCCGTGGCGCTTGGCCTCGGCGAGGATCTCGGGCTCGAGCTTCTCGGCGGCGGCCAGCTCGTCGGCGATCTCCTTGATCAGGAAGAGCTGGTCGACGAACCACGGGTCGATCCTCGTGGCGTCGAAGACCTCCTGCGGGGTGGCTCCGGCGCGGATGGCCTGCATGACGGTGTTGATGCGGCCGTCGGTCGGGCGGACCGCGTCGCGGAGCAGCCCGGCCTTGTCGCCGGGCTCGCCGACGAAGGTGAACTGCGAGCCCTTCTTCTCCAGGGAGCGCAGGGCCTTCTGGAGGGCCTCGGTGAAGTTGCGGCCGATCGCCATGGCCTCGCCGACCGACTTCATGGTCGTGGTCAGCGTGGAGTCGGCGGAGGGGAACTTCTCGAAGGCGAACCGCGGGGCCTTGACGACGACGTAGTCGAGCGTGGGCTCGAAGGACGCCGGGGTCTTCTCCGTGATGTCGTTCGGGATCTCGTCCAGCGTGTAGCCGACGGCGAGGCGGGCCGCGATCTTGGCGATCGGGAAGCCGGTCGCCTTGGAGGCGAGCGCCGAGGAGCGGGAGACGCGCGGGTTCATCTCGATGACGATGATCCGGCCGTCGGCCGGGTCGATCGCGAACTGGATGTTGCAGCCGCCGGTGTCGACGCCGACTTCGCGGATGATCGCGATGCCGATGTCGCGCAGCCGCTGGTACTCGCGGTCGGTGAGGGTCATCGCCGGGGCGACGGTGATCGAGTCACCGGTGTGGACGCCCATCGGGTCGAAGTTCTCGATGGAGCAGACGACCACGACGTTGTCGTTCTTGTCGCGCATCAGCTCCAGCTCGTACTCCTTCCAGCCGAGGATGGACTCCTCCAGGAGCACCTCGGTGGTCGGGGAGAGCGTGAGGCCCTGGCCGGCGATGCGGCGCAGCTCGTCCTCGTCGTGGGCGAAGCCGGAGCCGGCGCCGCCCATGGTGAAGGAGGGGCGGACGACGACGGGGTAGCCGCCGAGGGTGTCGACGCCCTTGAGGACGTCGTCCATCGTGTGGCAGATGACCGAGCGGGCGGACTCGCCGTAGCCGATCTTGGCCTTGACGGCCTCGACGACGCCCTTGAAGAGGTCGCGGTCCTCGCCCTTGTTGATGGCCTCGACGTTGGCGCCGATGAGCTCGACGCCGTACTTCTCCAGGACGCCCTGCTCGTGCATGGAGATCGCGGTGTTGAGCGCGGTCTGGCCGCCGAGGGTGGGCAGGAGGGCGTCGGGGCGCTCCTTGGCGATGATCTTCTCGACGAACTCGGGGGTGATCGGCTCGACGTACGTGGCGTCGGCGATCTCCGGGTCGGTCATGATCGTGGCCGGGTTGGAGTTGACCAGGATCACCCGCAGGCCCTCGGCCTTGAGGATGCGGCAGGCCTGGGTACCCGAGTAGTCGAACTCGGCGGCCTGGCCGATGACGATCGGGCCGGAGCCGATGACCAGGACGGACTGGATATCGGTGCGCTTAGGCACGCTCGGCCTCCATCAGGGATACGAAACGGTCGAAGAGGTACGCGGCGTCGTGCGGGCCCGCGGCCGCCTCGGGGTGGTACTGGACGGAGAAGGCCGGCTGGTCGAGCAGCTGGAGGCCTTCCACGACGTTGTCGTTCAGGCAGACGTGCGAGACCTCGGCACGTCCGAAGGGGGTCTCGGAGACCTTGTCGAGGGGCGCGTCGACGGCGAAGCCGTGGTTGTGCGCGGTGATCTCGACCTTGCCGGTCGTACGGTCCTGGACCGGCTGGTTGATGCCCCGGTGGCCGTACTTCAGCTTGTAGGTGCCGAAGCCGAGCGCGCGGCCGAGGATCTGGTTGCCGAAGCAGATGCCGAAGAGCGGCGTCCTGCGCTCCAGGACGGCCCGCATGACGGAGACGGGACCGTCGGCGGTGGCCGGGTCGCCGGGACCGTTGGAGAAGAAGACACCGTCGGGGTTCACCGCGTAGATGTCCTCGGCGGTGGCGGTGGCGGGCAGCACGTGCACCTCGATGCCGCGCTCGGCCATCCGGTGCGGGGTCATGCCCTTGATGCCGAGGTCGATCGCGGCGACGGTGAACTTCTTCGTGCCGACCGCGGGGACGACGTACGTCTCCTTGGTGGCGACCTCGGCGGAGAGGTTCGCGCCCTTCATCTGGGGCTGCTCCTGCACCCGGGCGAGGAGGGCCTCGTCGCGGATGCCGGTCCAGGCGTCGCCGGAGAAGATGCCGACGCGCATGGCGCCGCGCTCGCGCAGGTGGCGGGTGAGGGCGCGGGTGTCGATGCCGGAGATGCCGACGACGCCCTGGCGCTCCAGCTCCTCGTCCAGCGAGCGCTGGGCGCGCCAGTTGGAGGAGACGCGGGCGGGGTCGCGCACGACGTAGCCGGAGACCCAGATCCTCGCGGACTCGGGGTCCTCGTCGTTGACGCCCGTGTTGCCGACGTGCGGGGCGGTCATGACGACGACCTGGCGGTGGTACGACGGGTCGGTGAGGGTCTCCTGGTAGCCGCTCATGCCGGTGGAGAACACGGCCTCGCCGAAGGTCTCCCCCACGGCCCCGTAGGCGCGACCGCGGAAGATGCGGCCGTCCTCCAGGACGAGTACGGCGGGAACCTTGCTGGTTCCCCGGGTGGAGGTCGTCATCGTGCGATGCCTTCCGTCGTGGTGGTCATGGAGTTGATGGCCTCGACCCAGGCGGTGTGCTCGGCCGCCCGGTCGGACCGGAAGCCGGAGTCGAGCAGTTTGTCGCCGTGCGTCCAGGTGACGATCAGCAGGCCGCCCTCGGCGAGGACCTTGCCCGCGATGCCCTTGTCGAGGCGGGCCTCGCGCAGGGCCTCGGCCGGGACGAAGAAGTCGTTCGCCCCGGGGCGTACGACCGCGAGCCCGGCGTCGGTGAGCGTGAGCTCGACGCGGCTGCGGGTGCCGAGGCCGTGGGCCACGATCCGGTCGAGCCACTGCCCGGCGGTCGTGGAGCCGTGGTAGCGCCCGCTGAGAGTCAGTCTCGCCGGGCCGGCCGCCTCGGGCGCGGTGGGGAGCTCGGGGAGGTCCGACTGGAGGCTGCCGCGCCACTTCCAGCCCTGGCGCATCAGCCAGTACAGGAAGGCGATGAAGAGCAGCAGTCCGGCGACCCAGCCGAGCCGTCCGGCCCAGTCGGTCACCTCCGCCGACTTCTGATCGGCAGCCTCTGCGGCGATTGCGATGAGTGGTGTCACGCCAGCTTCCCGTCCACGACCGTTGCCCGGCCCCGCAGGAAGGTGTGGGTGACGCGTCCCGGCAGCTCACGGCCCTCGTAGGGGGTGTTTCGGCTGCGGGAGGCGAAGTCCGCGGGGTCCACGACACCACGGTAAGCCGGATCGACCAGCGTCAGGTTCGCGGGCTCACCAGCCGAGACGGGTCGTCCGTGGCCCGTGGCCCGTCCGATGCGGGCGGGCGCGAAGGACATCCGGTCGGCGACGCCGGCCCAGTCGAGGAGGCCGGTCTCGACCATCGTCTGCTGGACGACGGAGAGCGCGGTCTCCAGGCCGACCATGCCCATGGCGGCTGCGGCCCACTCGCAGTCCTTGTCCTCGTGGGGGTGCGGGGCGTGGTCGGTGGCGACGATGTCGATCGTGCCGTCGGCCAGCGCCGCACGGAGCGCGAGGACGTCCTTCTCGGTGCGCAGCGGCGGGTTGACCTTGTAGACCGGGTTGTAGCTCCGGACCATCTCGTCGGTGAGGAGGAGGTGGTGCGGGGTGACCTCGGCGGTGACGTCGATGCCGCGGGACTTGGCCCAGCGGACGATCTCGACGGAGCCGGCGGTGGAGAGGTGGCAGATGTGGACGCGGGAGCCGACGTGCTCGGCGAGGAGGACGTCGCGGGCGATGATCGACTCCTCGGCGACGGCCGGCCAGCCGCCGAGTCCGAGCTCGGCCGAGACGATGCCCTCGTTCATCTGGGCGCCCTCGGTGAGGCGGGGCTCCTGGGCGTGCTGGGCGACGACGCCGCCGAAGGCCTTCACGTACTCCAGGGCGCGGCGCATGATCACGGCGTCGTCGACGCACTTGCCGTCGTCGGAGAAGACGGTGACGCCGGCGGCGGAGTCGTGCATGGCACCGAGCTCGGCGAGCTTCCTGCCTTCGAGGCCGACGGTGACGGCGCCGATGGGCTGCACGTCGCAGTAGCCGGACTCCTTGCCGAGCCGGTAGACCTGCTCGACGACACCGGCGGTGTCGGCGACCGGGTGGGTGTTGGCCATGGCGAAGACGGCCGTGAAGCCGCCGGTGGCGGCGGCGCGGGTGCCGGTGAGGACGGTCTCGGAGTCCTCGCGGCCGGGCTCGCGCAGGTGGGTGTGGAGGTCGACGAGGCCGGGCAGCAGGATCTGGCCGTCGGCCTCGATCACGGTGGCGCCCTCGGCGGACAGACCGGTGCCGACCTCGGCGACGGTCTCGCCGTCGATCAGCACGTCCTGGACGGCGCCGCCCAGCACCTGCGCACCGCGGATAAGGATCTTGCTCATCTTTACTTGTTCTCCTCGGTACGGGTGTGGGTGACGGCGGAGTCGGAGTCGTTGCCGCCCAGCAGCAGGTAGAGGACCGCCATCCGGACGGAGACGCCGTTGGCGACCTGCTCGACGACCGTGCAGCGGTCGGAGTCGGCGACCTCGGCGGTGATCTCCATACCGCGGACCATGGGGCCGGGGTGCATGACGATGGCGTGCTCGGGCATCTTCGCCATCCGCTCGCCGTCCAGCCCGTACCGGCGCGAGTACTCGCGCTCGGTGGGGAAGAAGGCGGCGTTCATCCGCTCGCGCTGCACACGCAGCATCATGACGGCGTCGGACTTCGGCAGCACGCGGTCGAGGTCGTACGAGATCTCGCAGGGCCAGGTCTCGACGCCGACGGGGACCAGGGTGGGCGGGGCCACCAGGGTGACCTCGGCGCCGAGGGTGTGCAGCAGGTCGACGTTGGAGCGGGCGACCCGGCTGTGCAGGACGTCGCCGACGAGCGTGATCCGCTTGCCTTCGAGGTCGCGGCCGAGCCCGGTGTCGCGGCCGACCAGGCGGCGGCGCATGGTGAAGGCGTCCAGGAGGGCCTGGGTGGGGTGCTGGTGGGTGCCGTCGCCGGCGTTGATGACGGGGGCGTCGATCCAGCCGGAGGTGGCGAGGCGGTACGGGGCTCCGGAGGCGCCGTGGCGGATGACGACCGCGTCGACGCCCATGGCCTCCAGGGTCTGCGCGGTGTCCTTGAGGGACTCGCCCTTGGAGACGCTGGAGCCCTTGGCCGCGAAGTTGATGACGTCGGCGGAGAGGCGCTTCTCGGCGGCCTCGAAGGAGATCCGGGTCCGGGTGGAGTCCTCGAAGAACAGGTTGCAGATCGTCCGGCCGCGCAGGGTGGGCAGCTTCCGGATGGGCCGGTCGGCCACCCGGGCCATCTCCTCGGCGGTGTCGAGGATCAGGACGGCGTCGTCGCGGGTGAGGTCGGCGGCCGAGATGAGGTGACGCATCATCGGTGTGTCTCTCCGTGGTGGGGAGGTGTGAGGGCATGCGGGGGCGCAGGGGGGTGCCCCGGCCCCGCGGGGGAAAGCCGGTCCGGCTAGGCGGTGGGCCGGGCGCCGAGCAGGACGGTGTCGCGACCGTCCTCCTCGGCGAGCTGGACCTTGACCGTCTCCCGCAGCGACGTGGGGAGGTTCTTGCCGACGTAGTCGGCGCGGATCGGAAGCTCGCGGTGGCCGCGGTCGACGAGGACGGCGAGCTGGACCGCACGGGGGCGGCCGATGTCGCCGAGGGCGTCGAGGGCGGCGCGGATGGTGCGGCCGGAGAAGAGCACGTCGTCGACGAGGACGACGAGGCGGCCGTCGATGCCGTCACCGGGGATCTCGGTGCGGCCGAGGGCGCGGGCCGGCTTCATCCGCAGGTCGTCCCGGTACATGGTGATGTCCAGGGATCCGACGGGGATCTTGGTGCCGGTGATCGATTCGAGCTTCTCGGCCAGCCGGCGGGCGAGGAACACACCGCGGGTGGGGATGCCGAGGAGAACCACGTCGTCCGCGCCCTTGGCGCGCTCGACGATCTCGTGAGCGATGCGGGTCAGGACCCGCGCGATGTCCGGGGCCTCGAGAACGGGCCGCGCGTCGTCGCCGTACTTCTGCTGGGTGTCCATGAAGAAACGGACCTCCTTCTCCGCCTCACGGGACGGCTCTTAAAGGACGTCGGATTTGCGACGTCAACGATACCAGGGGCGGGCGGAGCCCTCCCTCGCACCCCTGGCGCCACTCCGGGCACCGTCCCCCGGGAGGGGGCGGTACGGACCATTCGGCTTGACGGGAAAGAGTAACGCTGCGTAACCTCACAGTGAGTTACCAGCCGCGCGGCGCAGCCGCATGTCGTCACAGCGTCCGGGAGCGTTATGTCCAGCGAATACGCAAAGCAGCTCGGGGCCAAACTCCGTGCCATCCGCACCCAGCAGGGTCTCTCGCTCCACGGGGTGGAGGAGAAGTCCCAGGGCCGCTGGAAGGCGGTCGTGGTCGGTTCGTACGAGCGCGGGGACCGCGCGGTGACCGTGCAGCGTCTTGCCGAGCTGGCCGACTTCTACGGGGTGCCGGTGCAGGAGCTCCTGCCGGGCACCACGCCGGGCGGGGCCGCGGAGCCGCCGCCGAAGCTCGTGCTCGACCTGGAGCGCCTCGCGCACGTCCCCCAGGAGAAGGCGGGCCCGCTCCAGCGCTACGCGGCGACGATCCAGTCGCAGCGCGGCGACTACAACGGCAAGGTGCTGTCGATCCGTCAGGACGACCTGCGTACCCTCGCCGTCATCTACGACCAGTCCCCCTCGGTCCTCACCGAGCAGCTCATCAGCTGGGGTGTCCTTGACGCGGACGCGCGCCGCGCGGTCGCCCACGAGGAGAACTGACCCCTTCCGGGGACCCAGCAGAAACGTACCGCCGGGCCCGTGGACGTCATCCGACGTCCACGGGCCCGCGCCGTTTCCACCGCCACGCCCCGGTCCTCGCGCCCCCGCGCGCCTGCCGCTTTCGCCGTCGCGAACGGATGGGCCGGGGATACGCCGAAGGGGCCCGCAGCACGAGTGCTGCGGGCCCCTTCGACTGCCGGTGACGTCTTCCGCCTCAGGCGTCCGCGTCCCGGCGCAGACGCGGCTTCAGGTCCTTGAAGCGCGCCAGCAGACCGTTGACGAAGGTCGGGGACTCGTCCGTGGAGAACTCCTTGGCGAGCTGCACCGCCTCGTCGATCGCGACCGCGTCCGGCGTGCCGTCCTCCCAGATCAGCTCGTACGCACCGAGGCGCACGATGTTCCGGTCGGCGACCGGCATCCGGTCGAGGTCCCAGTCCACCGCGTAGGTCGCGATGAGCTCGTCGATCCGAGCCACGTGGGATGCGTAGCCCTCGACCAGCTGCATGGTGAAGTCGTTCACCGGCGGCTGGCGGTCGTCCGACCGCGCGTGCCGGACCTGGTCCGCGAGAACCTCCTGGACGGAGGCACCGCGCTGGTCCGCCTCGAAGAGGATCTGGAAGGCGCGCTTGCGGGCCTTGCTCCGAGCGGCCACGGTTACTTGTTCACCCGGCCGAGGTAGTCGCTGGTGCGGGTGTCGACCTTGACCTTCTCGCCGGTGGTGACGAAGAGCGGGACCTGGATCTCGTGGCCGGTCTCCAGCGTGGCGGGCTTGGTGCCGCCGGTGGAGCGGTCGCCCTGGACGCCCGGGTCGGTGTGCTTGATCGTCAGCTCGACGGCGGCCGGGAGCTCGACGTAGAGCACCTCGCCCTCGTGCTGGGCGACGGAGGCGGTGAAGCCCTCGATGAGGAAGTTGGCGGCGTCGCCGACGGACTTGCGGTCGACCATCAGCTGGTCGTAGGTCTGCTCGTCCATGAAGACGAAGTAGTCGCCGTCCATGTAGGAGAACTGCATGTCGCGGCGGTCGATGGTGGCCGTCTCGACCTTCACACCGGCGTTGAAGGTCTTGTCGACGACCTTGCCGGACAGCACGTTCTTGAGCTTGGTGCGCACGAAGGCCGGGCCCTTGCCGGGCTTGACGTGCTGGAACTCGACGACGGACCAGAGCTGGCCCCCGTCGAGCTTGAGCACCATGCCGTTCTTGAGGTCGTTCGTGGAAGCCACGGTTGCGGAATCTCCTGGACTGACGTGGGACCGCGGATGCGTACGCGCCTTACAGCGCGAGCAGCTCCTTGGTCGTGATGGTGAGTAGCTCGGGTCCGCCGTCCGCCTCCTGGCGCACGACGAGCGTGTCATCGATCCGGACCCCGCCCCGTCCCGGGAGGTGAACCCCCGGTTCGACGGTGACCGGCACACAAGCGTCCAGTTTACCCATGGCCGAGGGTGAGAGCTGCGGGTCCTCGTCGATTTCGAGCCCCACCCCGTGCCCGGTGAGGGGTACGGCGGCCTCTCCGTGCCCCGCCGCGTCCAGAATCTGGCGGGCCGCCCGGTCCACGTCCCGGTACTCGGCGCCCGGCACGAGAGACTCCCGGCCGGCCCGCTGAGCGGCGAAGACGAGCTCGTACAGCTCGATCTGCCAGTCGGCCGGCGTCGTGCCGATGACGAAGGTGCGGCCGATCTCGCAGCGGTAGCCCCGGTAGTCGGCGCCGAGGCAGACGGAGAGGAAATCCCCCTCCTCGACCCGGCGGTCGGACGGCCGGTGGCCACGGCGGCCGGAGTGCGGGCCGGTCGCCACCGAGGTCGGGAAGGCCGCCCCGTCGGCGCCGTGGTCGACGAGCCGCCGCTCCAGCTCCAGGGCGAGGTGCCGCTCGGTCCGCCCCACCAGGATCGACTCCAGGAGTTCGCCGAGCGCCTGGTCGGCGATCTCGGCGGCGATCCGGAGACAGGCGATCTCGTCCTCGTCCTTGACGATCCTCAGCTGCTCCACGGCGCACGCGAGGTCGGCGAGCCGCAGTCCGGGTACGACGGAGCCCATGGCCCGGTGCCGGGTCACGGTCAGATCGTGCTCCTCGACCGCCAGCGCGTCGGCGCCCGCCCGTCGGGCGAGGTCGACCGCCGTGACGGCGGGGTCTCCGCCCCCGGCGGGCAGGACCTGCCGGCGGAGGACTTCGTCGAGCCGCCCGTCGGCCGGTTCACCGGTGGGAGCGACCGGGCAGAGCAGCACGTCCGCGTCGGGCTCGGGCCCGACGAGGAGGACCGCGCCCGGGGGCGAACCGCCCGCGAGATAGCGGACGTTGGCAGGGCGGGAGACCAGGGCCGCCGGGCTGCCCGCGGCCGCGCACCGATCGCGCAGCCGTACACGGCGGTCCGCATACACCTCTGACATGCTCCGAGCGTACGAGCAGCGGGGCGCGGTGGCCTGTTCAGGACGGCCGACCGGGCGGGGAACCCCCGCCGGGCCCGTGGTGGGCCGCCGCGGTCCGGGACCGGGCCTCCCGGACCCGGCCGCGGGCCGGTGTCACCAGGTGGGCGGGCTGGCGATCGCGCGGGCCAGGACGTCGTCGAGGACACGGGCCGTGGTCTCGACGTCGTACGTGGAGTTGTCGATGATCGGCAGGCCGGAGCCGTACCAGCCGGCCATCCGGCCGTGGATGGCCGCGACCTCCTCGTCCGAGAGGCGCCGGTTGCCGCTGCGCTCGGCGTTCCGCTCCAGGACGATCTCCAGGCCGGGCAGGAGTACCACGGGCAGCAGCCCGGGGCCGACGTGGCGCTTCCAGCCGCCGAGGCCGACGACGGGCCGGTCGGGGAAGACGGCGTCGTCGACGATGCAGGAGATGCCGTTGGCGAGGAAGTTGCGCGCGGCGAAGCCGCAGGTCCGGCGGGCGAGCCGGTACTGCGCCTCGGAGTGCTCGTTCCACCCGGACTGCGGGTCGGCGAAGCCGGAGCAGACCCACTCGCGGACGTCGTCGAGGCTGATGTGCGCGGTGGGCACCCGGCGGCGCTGGGCCCAGTGCCGGGCGACGGTGGTCTTGCCGGCGCCCGCGGGGCCGATGAGCAGCACGGCGAGGGTCGCGGCCCCGGTACCGCCGCCGTGCTCCACGGCGGGTGCGAGCGGCGCGCTCACGGGCGGCAGGGGCACGTGCCCCGTGAGGTCGGCGCGCGGGGGCTGCCCGCCGGGGTACTGCGATCCGCCCGGGTGCTGCGGACCGCCGGAATGCTGCGGTACGGCTCCGGGGCCGCCCCAGCCGGGCGTACCGGGCCCCACGGGAGGAGCGGAGTGCGGAGGCGGCGCGGAGTGCGGAGGCGGCACGGCGTGTGCGGGCGGCGCGGAGTGCGCGGGCGGCGCGGAGTGCGCGGGCGGCGCGGAGTGCGCGGGCGGCGCGGAGTGCGGAGGCCGGGGAGCGCCGCTCTGGACGGTCGGGTGCACACCGAGGCGTGATCCGGCCGGCTGACCCGGGTACGGGGCGCCGGGCGGGGGCGGCGGTATCGGCGGCCGCCCTCCCGGGGCGCCGCCGGGGGCGCCGCCGGGCGGGGCGGACACGGGTCCCGCCGCCGCTGCGGTCCCGGCTCCCGGGCCGGTGCCGTGCCCGGGGGCGCCCCCGGGCACGGAAGCGGAATCGGGAACGGCTCCCGGGCCGGTGCCGGGGCCGGTCGCCCGGCCCGGTCGCTCCGACGGTGGCAGCGGACCCCCCACTGCGTGCTGCATCCGGTCCCACTCCGTCTCGTACGCCTGTTGTAGCCGGTGTATCCGGTGCGCCGGAACGTTACCGCCCCCGGCCCCCACAGGGGGAACGGCCGGGGCCTCCCCCTGGTGCCCCGTCAGTCCGTGAGTTCCTCGGCGAGCGCCCGCAGCGCCAGCCGGTAGGAACCGATCCCGAACCCGGCGACCGTCCCGGTCGCCACGGCCGCGACGACCGAGGTGTGCCGGAACTCCTCCCGGGCGTACGGGTTCGAGATGTGGACCTCGATTAGCGGCGCGGTCCGCTGGGCGGCCGCGTCCCGCATCCCGTACGAGTAGTGCGTGAACGCACCCGGGTTGATCACCACCGGCACCGAGCCGTCCGCCGCCTCGTGCAGCCAGCGGATCATCTCGCCCTCGTCGTTCGTCTCCCGCACCTCGACGTCGAAGCCGAGCTCCGCGCCGAGGGCCTTGCAGGACTCGACGAGCCCCTTGTAGGAGGTGGCGCCGTAGATGTCGGGCTCGCGGGAGCCGAGCCGGCCCAGGTTGGGGCCGTTGAGCACCAGGACGGGACGGGGCTCGCTCACGCGGACACCTCGCCGTACGCCGCGATCAGGACCGCCGGGTCGGGGCCCTCCAGGACGGTGGGCTTGCCGATCCCGTCGAGCACGATGAAGCGCAGCAGGTCACCACGGGACTTCTTGTCCACCCGCATGGTCTCGAGCAGCTTGGGCCACTGGTCGCCGCGGTAGCTGAGCGGCAGTCCGACGGACTCCAGGATCGCCCGGTGCCGGTCGGCGGTGGCGTCGTCGAGGCGGCCGGCGAGGCGGCCGAGCTCGGCGGCGAAGACCATGCCGACGGAGACGGCGGCGCCGTGGCGCCACTTGTACCGCTCGTTCTTCTCGATGGCGTGGGCGAGGGTGTGGCCGTAGTTGAGGATCTCGCGTCGGCCGGACTCCTTGAGGTCGCCGGAGACGACCTCGGCCTTGACCCTGATCGAGCGGACGAGCAGCTCGGCCGTGTGGGGACCGGCGGGGGTACGGGCCGCCTGCGGGTCCTCCTCGATGAGGTCGAGGATCACCGGGTCGACGATGAAGCCGGCCTTGATGATCTCCGCGAGGCCGCTGACGTAGTCGTGCACCGGCAGCGAGTCGAGCGCGGCCAGGTCGCAGAGGACCCCGGCGGGCGGGTGGAAGGCTCCTACGAGGTTCTTGCCCTCGGCGGTGTTGATGCCCGTCTTGCCGCCGACGGCCGCGTCGACCATCGCGAGGACGGTGGTCGGTACGGCGATCCAGCGGACGCCCCGCAGCCAGGTCGCGGCCACGAAGCCGGCCAGGTCGGTGGTGGCGCCGCCGCCGACGCCCACGATGACGTCACTGCGGGTGAAGCCGGTCTGGCCGAGCGCCTTCCAGCAGTAGGCGGCGACCTCGGCGGTCTTCGCCTCCTCGGCGTTCGGCACCTGGATGGCGACCGCCTCGTAGCCCTGGTCGGCGAGGTCCGCGCGGAGCGCCTCACCGGTGTCGGCGAGCGCCTCCGGGTGGATCACGGCGACCCGCTTGGCCCGGTCGCCGATGAGGGCCGGGAGCTCGCCCAGCAGCTGCCGGCCGACCAGCACCTCGTACGGATCCGTGCCGGCGCTGCCGGCGACGTGGATACGGGTGACTTCCTGGTCCGTCGTCATGCGTCCTTCTTCAGATCCAGTGCCGCGAGGACCGCGTCCGCGACCTCTTCGGGGGTGCGGTCGTCGGTGGTGACGACGGCCCGCGCGACTTCGGTGTACAGATGGCGGCGCGCCTCCATCAGCTCGCGCCACTGACGGCGCGGATTGACGGCGAGCAGCGGGCGCGCGGTGTTGAGGCCGACGCGCCGGACCGCCTCGTCGACGTCCATCGAGAGGTACGCGACGGGCAGCCCGGCCAGCAGGGCGCGGGTTCCGGCGTCGAGGATCGCGCCGCCGCCGAGGGCGAGGACGCCCTCGTGCCCGGCGAGGGCCGCGGCGACCGCGTCCCGCTCCAGGGCGCGGAAGTGCTCCTCGCCGTCCTCGACGAAGATGTCGGAGATCTCTCGGCCCTCGGCGGCGACGATGTCGGCGTCGGTGTCCCGGTAGGGCGCGCCGAGCCGTTCGGCCAGGAGCGCGCCCACCGTGGACTTGCCGGAGCCCATGGGCCCGACGAGGACGACCAGGGGACCGCCGGTCACCGGATGCGCAGGTTCTCGAGGTACGACCGCACGTTGCGGCGGGTCTCGGGGACGCTGTCGCCGCCGAACTTCTCGACGACGGCGTCCGCGAGGACGAGCGCGACCATGGCCTCGGCGACGATGCCCGCCGCGGGGACGGCGCAGACGTCGGAGCGCTGGTGGTGGGCCTGGGTGGCCTCGCCGGTGGCGACGTCGATGGTGGCGAGGGCGCGGGGCACGGTCGCGATGGGCTTCATCGCGGCGCGGACCCGGAGCAGCTCGCCGGTGGTCAGGCCGCCCTCGGTGCCGCCGGAGCGGCCGGAGGTGCGCTTGATGCCCTCCTCGGTCCTCACGATCTCGTCGTGCGCCTTGGAGCCGGGCACGCGGGCCAGCTCGAAGCCGTCGCCGACCTCGACGCCCTTGATGGCCTGGATGCCCATGAGGGCGGCGGCGAGCCGCGCGTCGAGACGCCGGTCCCAGTGGACGTGGGAGCCGAGGCCGACGGGCACGCCGTAGGCCAGCACCTCGACGACACCGCCGAGGGTGTCGCCGTCCTTGTGGGCCTGGTCGATCTCGGCGACCATCGCCTTCGACGCGTCGGCGTCGAGGCAGCGGACCGGGTCGGCGTCGAGCTTCTCGACGTCGGCGGGGGTCGGGTAGACGCCGTACGGCGCCTTGGCGGCGGCCAGTTCGACGACGTGCGAGACGATCTCGATGCCCGCGGTCTCCTTGATGAAGGAGCGGGCGATCGCACCGAGGGCGACACGGGCGGCGGTCTCCCGGGCGCTGGCGCGCTCCAGGATCGGCCGGGCCTCGTCGAAGCCGTACTTCTGCATGCCGGCGAGGTCGGCGTGACCGGGACGCGGCCGGGTCAGGGGGGCGTTGCGGCCCGTCTCCTTGAGCTCGGAGGGGTCGACCGGGTCGGCCGCCATGACCTTCTCCCACTTGGGCCACTCGGTGTTGCCGACCATCACGGCGATCGGGGAACCGAGGGAGAGCCCGTGCCGGACTCCGCCCAGGAAGGTGATCTCGTCCTGCTCGAACTTCATCCGGGCGCCACGCCCATAGCCGAGGCGTCGCCGCGCGAGGTGGTCCGCCACCAGCTCAGTGGTGACCGGGACGCCGGCGGGAAGACCCTCCAGTGTCGCGACCAGCGCGGGTCCGTGGGATTCCCCAGCGGTCAGCCAACGCAACCTGCTCAACGATGCTCCTCATGCTCGCGCCTGGGTACTGCGACGGCGCGACCGGGTGCGCGGCCCTGGCCCGCCATCCCTGATCCTCCCACGTCCGCGGGACGAACCCGTCCTCCGGTCCAGCTGTCGGACGCGGATCCCGCCGTTCCCGGCGTTCTCGCAGTACGCGGCCGGGGCCCGCGGTGGCCCTATCGGGCCGCCAGGGCCTGCTCCCCCGCCGCGCGCATCGCCGCGAGCGGCGCCCTGGGGACGCCGGTCATCTGCTCGACCTGGAGGACGGCCTGGTGGACGAGGAGGTCGAGGCCGCCGACCACCTTGCCGCCGCGGTCGGACCAGGCCGCGGCGAGCGCCGTCGGCCACGGGTCGTACAGGACGTCGAAGAGGGTGCCGACCGTGTCGGGGACGGCGCCCGCGAGGGCGTTCGTCGTGCCGGCGGGGGTGGTCGCGATCACCAGCGGGGAGGCGAAGGCCTCCGCCGCGTCGTCCCAGGCGGCGGTACGGACCTCCACGCCGAGCCGCTCGCCCCAGCCGCGCATCTCCTCGGCCCGCGCCTCGCTCCGTACGTACGCGGTGACGGGTCCGTCGCAGATCCGGGCAAGCGCGGCGAGCGCGGAGGAGGCGGTGGCGCCGGCCCCGAGGACCGCCGCCGAATCCACCTTCTCGACGCCCCGCTCCCGCAGTGCGGCGAGCATGCCGGGGATGTCGGTGTTGTCGCCGACCCGGTGGCCGTCCTCGCGGAAGACGACCGTGTTCACGGCCTCGACCGAGGCGGCCGTGTCGCTGATCCCGTCAAGCAGCGGGATGATCGCCCGCTTGAGCGGCATGGTCAGCGACAGACCGGCCCAGCTGTCATCCAGCTGGCCGAAGAAGCCGGGCAGCCCGGCCTCGTCGACCTCGAAGCGCTCGTACGACCAGTCGTCGAGGCCGAGGGCGGCGTACGCGGCCCGGTGCAGGACCGGGGAGAGCGAGTGCGCGATCGGCGAACCGAGGACGGCCGCGCGGCGGGACAGGGTCATGGTCAGTTCCCCGCGTTGAACTTGTCGACGAGCTTCTGGTGCTCGGCGAGCGTCTTGGCGAATTCGGTCTTGCTCATGCCGTCGGTGGCGACGAAGTAGATCCAGCCGTCCTTCGTCGGGTCGAGCATGGCGGCGAGTGCCTCGTTGCCCGGGTTGCTGATCGGACCGGGCGGCAGTCCCTTGTGCTTGTACGTGTTGTACGGGTCGGTGTTGCTGTTCGCCTCCTTCTCGGAGATCTTGATCTCCGACTGCCCCTTCAGGTAGTTGAGGGACGAGTCGAACTGCAACAGCTGGAACGTCTCGCGGTTGTCCGGCGCCAGGCGGTTGTAGATGACCTCGGCCATCTTGCGGAAGTCGTCGTGCGTCTTGCCCTCCGCCTGGACCAGGCTGGCCACCGTGAGGAGCTCCCACGGCCCCTCGACGCCGAGCCCCTTCGCCTTCGCTTCGAGGTCGAGCTTCGTGTACTCCTGGTTGGCGCGCGCGACCATCTTGCGGAGGGCGTCCTCCGGCTTGCTGCTCTTGGCGACCGGGTAGCTCGCCGGGAAGAGGAATCCTTCCAGCGGGTCCTTGATGTCGGGGTGCTTCCTGGCCCAGTCGGGCAGTCCGAGGCTGTTCGCCTTGGCGAAGGCGATCTCCTTGGTGGTGCCCGGCTTGAGGTCGAGTCGCTTGTCGAGCTGGTCGTACACCCAGGCGTTGCGCTTGCCTTCGGGAATGACGAGGTTCGCCTGGCTGGCCGGGTCGAGCATCATCTTCACCGCGCTCTCGGCCGACATCTCCTTCTTCAGCGTGTACACACCCGCCTGGATGGAGAGGCCCTTGGAGTTGCGCCCCTGCGCCGAGACGAAGGCGTCGACGCTCTTGACCACGCCCGCCTTCTTCAGGATGTTGCCGATCTCGGCGCCGAGCGCGCCCTTGGGGATCTCGACCTGTACGTCCCCGCTGCCGGTCCCCGCGTAGTCCTCCGCCGCGCCGAACTGGCCCTGCCAGAACTGGTAGCCGAAGTAGCCGACGCCGCCGACGCCGCCCGCGAGGACGAGCGCGACGACCAGGCAGGCCACGCCGTTCTTGCCCTTGCGCTTGTTCGCCTTGCTCCGGCGTTCGCGGTCGCCGCCGCGGGAGCCCCGGCCGCGGCCCGGCTCCTCGTCGTACCCGTCGTCGTCCGGGGCTTCCTCGCCGGTGAAGAAGGGGTGCTTCTCCTCCTCCGGCTCCGGGTGGGCCTCTTCCTCCGGCGCCCAGTCGATCACCGGCTCCGGCGGGTTCTGCCGGCGGCCGGGAGGCTGGGGCGGGGGGTACGCCTCGGGCGTGCCGTACAGGTCGGGGTTCTGACCGCCGTACGGATCGGCCGGCGGCGCGCCATACGGCATGGCCGCCTGGCCCGTCTCCCAGTTGCCGTCGTACTGCTGTCCGAGGTGCCCGGGCGTGTCGTACCCGCCGTGGTCCTGATACCCCGTCCCGTACTGCTGCTGTTGCTGGTGCTGCTGGTGCTGCTCGTACGCCTGCTGGTACTGCTGCTGCGCCTGCTGCTGGTACTGCGCCTGCGGATCGACGTATCCCTGCGGCTGCTGCTGGTACTGCTGGGCATGCTGCTGCTGGTGGTTCTGCTGGTACGGGTCGCCCTCGTACGCCTGCGGGACCTGACCGGTCTGGCCGCCCTGCCCGTACGGTTCCTGGTAGCCGTGCGCGTCCTGGCCGTACTGGTTTGCCTGCTGCGGGTGCGGGTAGTGCTGCTGCTGGCCCTCCCACCCCTGGTCCCCGTACAACGGGTCCCCGGGGTGCCACGGTTCGGAGCCGGGGCTCCGGCCATACTCAGTCATCGATCCCCAAAACAGCCGCGAGGCTTCCGGACGATCCGCCTCTACGTAGTGCGGCAGCTGTTCGAACACCGCCGCATCGCGCGGAACGTTACCGTATCGCGATCAGATGACCACTTCGACGCCCTCACCGGGCGGATTACCTGATACCCGTTCGGACTCAAGAGCGTTCTGAAGGATGATCACCGCGGCGGCCTGATCGATGACGGACCGCCCCTTCTTGGCCTTCACACCGGAGGCCCGCAGCCCCTGGGTCGCGGTGACCGTGGTCATCCGCTCGTCGACCAGCCGGACCGGCACCGGGGCGATGCCCTTGGCCATCTCCCCGGCGAAGGCACGGACCTTGGTCGCGGCCGGACCCTCCCGCCCGCTGAGCGAGCGGGGCAGACCCACGACGACCTCGATCGGCTCGTACTCCTCGACGATCTGGCGGAGCCGCCGGTGGGCGGCCGGGACGTCACGTCCCGGCACGGTCTCCACCGGCGTGGCGAGGACCCCGTCGGGGTCGCACGAGGCGACCCCGATCCGGGCGTCCCCGACATCGACCGCGATACGGCGGCCGCGACGCATCGTCACGCCGTCTCCACCACGAGACGCTCGACGGCGGCGATGGCCTCGCCGACGGCCTGCGGGTTCGTGCCGCCGCCCTGGGCGACGTCCGGCTTGCCGCCGCCACCGCCACCGAGGGTCTTGGCAGCCGTGCGGACCAGCTCGCCGGCCTTGAGACCGCGCTCGCGAGCGGCCTCGTTGGTGGCGATGACCGTGAGCGGCTTGCCGTTGGCCGTGGTGAACAGGGCCACGACCGCCGGGCGGTCGGACGGGAAGCGGCCGCGGATGTCGAGGACCAGCTTGCGCAGGTCGTCGGCGCCGGTGCCGTCCTGGACCTGACCGGTGACGAGGGCGAGGCCGCGGATGTCCTGGGCGGAGTCGACGAGACCGGCGGCGGCCTGGAGGACCTTCTCCGCGCGGAACTTCTCGATCTCCTTCTCGGCGTCCTTCAGCTTGCCGAGCATCGAGGAGATCTTCTCGGGGAGCTCCTCCGGACGGCCCTTGACCAGCTCCTGGAGCTGGGCGACGACCGTGTGCTCGCGGGCGAGGAAGTTGTACGCGTCGACCCCCACGAGGGCCTCGATACGGCGCACGCCGGAGCCGATGGACGACTCGCCGAGCAGCTTCACCAGACCCAGCTGGGCGGTGTTGCCGACGTGCGTACCGCCGCACAGCTCCTTGGAGAAGTCGCCGATGGTGACGACGCGGACCTGCTCGCCGTACTTCTCGCCGAACTCGGCGATGGCTCCCTGGCGCTTGGCCTCGTTGATCGGCATGACCTCGGCGTGGACCTCCAGCTCGCGCGAGAGGACCTCGTTGATCTTCTGCTCGACGTCGGTGAGGACGGCGCCGGGGACGGCGTTCGGCGAACCGAAGTCGAAGCGGAAGCGGCCGGGCTGGTTCTCGGAACCGGCCTGGGCGGCCGTCGGGCCGAGGGCGTCGCGCAGCGCCTGGTGGGTGAGGTGGGTGGCCGAGTGGGCGCGGGCGATGGCCCGGCGGCGGCGCACGTCGATGCTGGCGTAGGCGGTGGCGCCCACGGTCACCTCGCCGACCTGCACGGAACCCTTGTGCACGGAGACACCGGGGACGGGCTGCTGGACGTCACGGACCTCGATGACCGCGCCGCTGTGCAGCTTGATCCGGCCCTGGTCGGCGATCTGGCCGCCGCCCTCGGCGTAGAACGGGGTGCGGTCCAGGACGACCTCGACCTCGTCGCCCTCGGAGGCGGCCGGCGAGGAGACGCCGTTGACGAGCAGACCGACGACCGTGCTCTCGCCCTCGGTGTTGGTGTAGCCGGTGAACTCGGTGGCGCCGTTGCTGTCGGCGATCTCCCGGTACGAGGTCATGTCGGCGTGGCCGGTCTTCTTCGCCTTGGCGTCGGCCTTGGCGCGGTCCCGCTGCTCCTTCATCAGGCGGCGGAAGCCGTCCTCGTCCACGGAGAGGCCCTGCTCGGAGGCCATCTCCAGGGTGAGGTCGATCGGGAAGCCCCAGGTGTCGTGGAGCAGGAACGCCTTGTCGCCGGAGAGGATCGTGCCGCCGGCGGCCTTGGTCTCGGTGACGGCGGTGTCGAGGATGTTGGTGCCGCCCTTGAGGGCCTTGAGGAAGGCGGCCTCTTCGGCGAGGGCGACGGTCTCGATGCGCTTGCGGTCGGTGACCAGCTCCGGGTACTGCTCGCCCATCGTGTCGATCACGGTGTCGACGAGGTCCTGGACGACCGGACCGGTGGCGCCGAGCAGGCGCATGTTGCGGACGGCGCGGCGCATGATGCGGCGCAGCACGTAGCCGCGGCCCTCGTTGCCCGGGGTGACCCCGTCGCCGATGAGCATGACGGACGTGCGCATGTGGTCGGCGACCACGCGCAGCGAGACGTCGCTGTCGTGGGCCTTGCCGTAGGCGACGCCGGTGAGCTCGGTGGCCTTGTCGATGACGACCTGGAGGGTGTCCGTCTCGTACATGTTCTGGACGCCCTGGAGGATCATCGCCAGGCGCTCGAGGCCGAGGCCCGTGTCGATGTTCTTCGACGGCAGCTCGCCGAGGATCGGGAAGTCGTCCTTCCCGGTGCCCTCGCCGCGCTCGTACTGCATGAAGACCAGGTTCCAGATCTCCACGTACCGCTCGTCGTTGACGGCCGGGCCGCCCTCGACGCCGAACTCGGGGCCGCGGTCGTAGTTGATCTCGGAGCACGGGCCGCAGGGGCCGGGGACGCCCATCGACCAGTAGTTGTCCTTCTTGCCCAGGCGCTGGATGCGCTCGGCGGGGACGCCGACGACGTCGCGCCAGATCTGCTCGGCCTCGTCGTCCTCCTCGTAGACGGTGATCCAGAGCTTCTCCGGCTCGAGCCCGTAGCCGCCGTGCTCCACCGGGGTGGTCAGCAGCTCCCAGGCGAGCTTGATGGCGCCTTCCTTGAAGTAGTCGCCGAAGGAGAAGTTGCCGCACATCTGGAAGAACGTGCCGTGGCGGGTCGTCTTGCCGACCTCTTCGATGTCCGGCGTACGCACGCACTTCTGCACGCTCGACGCGCGCGTGAAGGGCGGCTTGACCTCGCCCAGGAAGTAGGGCTTGAAGGGCACCATGCCGGCGGGGACGAGGAGCAGAGTCGGGTCGTCCGCGATGAGCGACGCCGAAGGGACGACGGTGTGCCCGCGCTCCTCGAAGAAGCTCAGCCAGCGGCGGCGGATTTCAGCCGACTCCATCAGTGGTCCTCATTCCGGTTGTACGAGATCGTGGGAATTGCATGCGTGGTCGGGTGCGGGGTGGGGCCGAGCGCACCCCGGCGGCGCGGCTCCGGAAGCTCGGGGCCCTGGGCCGGTCCCGGCTCGACGGGTGCGTCGAGGCCGAGTGCCTCCTCCAGTTCGGCCTCCCGCTGGACCATGCCCGCCCTCACGTCGAGGGCGAAGTCCTTGAGGCGGTGGCCGGTCTCGATGGCCTTGTTCGCGGCCTGGGCCGCGAGGCTCTCGGGGGTCAGCTGCTTCAGCTTCCGGTTGACCTTGGTGGTGGCCCACACGCCGGCGGCTGCGCCGGCCGTGAACCAGAACGTGCGGCGGAACATCGCGGCTCAGCCCTTCTGCTTCCGGCGTCGCGAGGACGGCACGGTACGGCCGACGATCACAGTACGTCGCGAGGAGGTCCGCGGCACGTCCGCGCCGTCCCCGCCGCGGCCCAGCGCCTTGCGCACCCCGTAGCCGAAGGCCGCGACCTTGACGAGCGGGCCGCCGAAGGTGGAGGCGACGGTGGAGGAGAGCGCGGAGGCGTTGGAGGTGACCTCCTGGACGTCCGAGGCGATGGCGTCGACCCGGTCGAGCTGGGTCTGTGCCGAGCGGACGGTCGCGGAGGCGTCGGCCAGCAGGGGAACGGCCTGCTCGGTCACGTCCGCCACCATCTTGGTGGTCGCCCTGAGCGTCTGCGCCAGCCTCACCAGAACCACGGCGAGGAAGGAGACCAGGATCGCCCAGAAGACGGCCACCAGGATCCCGGCAACCTCTCCACCGGTCACTCTGCACCGCTCTCTGCTGTCGTTGGGCCCTTACGAAAAGTCGTTCCCCGACCCTATCGCGCCCGGGCTGTCGCCCCGCACCGCATTACCGCCTGTGCGACGGGAGTTACGGGAACCGATTGTACGGAGCGCGCGGGGGTGAGTACGCTCCGTGTCCCATGCGACGGAGCAATCTCCCGGCGGAGCTCAACCGGTTCGTCGGACGGACCACCGAGCAGGCCGCACTGACGGCGCTCCTCGACGCGTCCCGCCTGGTCACGGTCGTGGGTGTGGGCGGGGTCGGCAAGACCCGGCTCGCCCTGAGGACTGCCGCGGGGGTGCAGAAACGCTACAGCGACGGGGTGAGGCTCGCCGAGCTCGCGCCGCTGCGCGATCCCGAGCTGATCGAGTACGCCCTGGTCGAGGCGCTCGACCTGACCGACCACACACCCCGGCCCCCGCGCGAGGTGCTCGTCGAGCATCTCGCCGAGCGGCGGACGCTGCTGGTCGTGGACGGTTTCGAGCACCTCGTGGAGGACTGCGCGCCGCTGGTGCGGGAACTCCTGGAGCACGCTCCCGGGCTCACCGTCCTCGCGATCGGCCGCCGGCCCCTGCGGGTGGCGGGCGAGGCGGTGTTCCCGCTGGCGCCGCTGGGCGAGGAGGACGCGATGACGCTGCTCGCGGAGCGGGCGGCGGAGGCGGGCGCGCCGAGCCTGCCGGCGCCGGGTGCGGAGCCCGGGGCCGGGGTCGAAACCGGGAGCGGGGGCGGAGCCGGGGCCTTCCGCGGTGTTCCGACGCTGACGGGCGCGCCCGTCCACCCGGGCACGGCCGCGGCCCGGTCCGGAGTCCCGGGAGGTCCGGTCGCGGGCCCGTCCCGGGCCGGCGGCCGGGACGCCGTTCGGGAGCTGTGCCGGCGCCTGGACGGGATTCCGCTCGCCCTCGAACTGGCGGCCGGGCGGCTGCCGCTGCTCTCCGTCGAGCAGATGCTGTACCGCCTCGACGACCGCTTCCGGCTCCTCACGGACGGCGCGCGCGGCGCACTCCCCCGCCATCAGACACTGCGCACCGCCATCGGCTGGAGCCATGAGCTGTGCACCCCGGAGGAGCGGCTCCTCTGGGCGCGGCTCTCCGTCTTCCCCGGCCCCTTCGACCTGGAGGCGGTGGAGTACGTCTGCGGCGGCCCGGAGCTGCCGCCGGAGCGGATCCTGGAGCTGCTCGGCGGGCTGCTCGCGCAGTCGCTGCTCACCCGGGAGGACACCCCGGCCGGTCCCGCGTACCGGATGCTCGACACGGTCTCGGCGTACGGGGCGGAGTGGCTCGCGGCGCTCGACGACACGGAGCGGATGCGGCGGCGGCACCGCGACTGGTACATGGGCCTGGCCACCTGGTGCGAGCTGGAGTGGTTCAGCCCTCGCCAGCCCGAGGTGGCGGCACTGACGGAGGCGGCGCTGCCGCATCTGCGGGCGGCCCTCGAACTCTGCCTGGAGCTGCCGGAGGATGCGCATCTCGCCCAGCACCTGGCGGGCACGCTCTGGTTCGCGTGGGTGGGCTGCGGACGTCTCTCGGAGGGCCGGCACTGGCTGGACCGGGCCCTGGCGCTCGAATCCGGCCATGAGGAGGCGCGGCTCAAGGCGCTGTGGGTGCTCGGGTACGTGACGGTGCTGCAGGGCGACGGTACGGCGGCGGTGGCGGCGCTGCACGAGTGCGGGGAGCGGGCGAGGTCCTCGCGGAACGCGCTGGCGGAGGCGTACGCGACGCACCGGATGGGCTGTCTCGCGCTGCTCACGGACGACATTCCGCGGGCCGAGGAGCTGATCGGGCGGGCGCTGGAGTCGTACCGGGAGCTCGGCGAGCTGAACAGCAATGTGCTGATGGCACAGATCGAGCTGGCGATGGCGCGGGCCTTCCGGGGCGACCAGGAGGGGGCGGGCGCGCTCTCCCGGGAGGTCCGGGAGGTCTGCGAGGAGCGGGGCGAGCTGTGGGCCCGGGCGTACGCCCTCTATGTGCTGGGGTATCTGGCGTGGACCCGGGGCGCGTACGGGGAGGCGCGGGAGCTGCTCACCGAGTGCGTGTCGATCAACGACAGCTTCCGTGACCTGGTCGGTCTCGTCCTGGCGATCGAGCTGCTGGCCCTGGTGACGGTGAGCGAGGGCGACGCGGAGGAGGCCGCGGTCCTCCAGGGGGCGGCGGTCCCGGTGTGGGACACGGTGGGTGTCCGGCTCTTCGGCTCGGAGGCGTTCGGCGTGCCGAGGGCGCTGTGCGAGCGGCAGGCCTCGGAGGCGCTCGGTGCGGAGGCGTACGGCGCCGCGTTCCGTGCGGGCCAGGGGCTCTCGCCGGCGGAAGCGGTGGAGCGCGCGCTCGTGGCCGGCCGGAATCCGGCCGTCGCCGTCCCGGCGGAGGAGTCCGCGCCGCGTCCGTTCCGTACGGCCGGCACGGCGGCGGTCCCGGGAACGCGGAAGCCCGCCGGCTCCCCCACCGGTAAGGGCGGGGAAGCGGCGGGCTGAACACCGCGCGGGTGGTACTACGTCCCCCGGCCTGCGCCGGGGGCCCGGATCAGCGGGCGTAGTACTCGACGACCAGCTGCTCGTCGCAGATGACCGGGATCTCCTTGCGGTTCGGGTCGCGGTCGAGGCGGAAGGCCAGGGCCTTCAGGTTGACCTGCAGGTAGCGCGGGGTCTCACCGTCGGCGGCGAAGCCACCCTCACGGGCGACCTCGAACAGCGGCTTGGTGCGGCTGCGCTCGCGGACCATCACGACGTCGTCGGGACGGACGCGGAACGACGGCTTGTCGACCTTGCCACCGTTGACCTGGATGTGGCCGTGGACGACCATCTGGCGGGCCTGGTAGATGGTGCGGGCGATGCCCGAACGCAGGACCAGGGCGTCGAGGCGACGCTCGAGCTCGACGACCAGCGCCTCGCCCGTCTTGCCTTCGGCCTTCTTGGCACGGTCGTAGGCGCGCGCCATCTGGCGCTCGCTGATGTCGTACTGGGCGCGCAGACGCTGCTTCTCGAGCAGGCGGACCTTGTAGTCCGAGTTCTGCTTGCGGCCACGGCCGTGCTCGCCCGGCGGGTAGGGGCGGGCCTCGAAGTACTTGACGGCCTTCGGGGTCAGCGCGATGCCGAGGGCACGCGACTTCTTGACCTTGGGACGGGACTGGTTCGGCATGAACCAACCTCTCTACTGGTACGAAACGGCTTCACCAGGGTTAGGGGAGGTCGCATCCGCAGCCCGGGAAACCCGTCGGGTCCGTGCAGGACGGACCGTGCCGGGCAGCCGCTCCCAGGTCTGGGCACATACGTGCAGCACGCGAACGACCCACCGCCGCTCCCGGAATCCCGGGTGGTGGTGGGTGGCACGCGACACCTTCGAAGGTGCGCGACGCTCCTGGAAACCCCACCCGAGGGCCGGGTCTCCGGCTGACTGTCCCGTTCTGGTGGTGCCGACCGGAGCCGGACACGGGACGCAGCAATCCGGACCAGTGTACCGGTTCCGCGGGGCTCGCTCGCACGCGGTCCGGCGACCTCAGCGGCAGCTGTCCAGGAGCTGCCGGATGGACCGCCTTCTTCCCGGCGGGGACACCGTGAGACCGTACGTCGCCGGCGAAGGGCGCGCCTACTCGTCGCCCTTCAGGCGGGCCCTCACGCGCTCCACCACGTCCGCGTACCGCGCCTCCGCGCCGTAGCGCGTCGGTTCGTAGTACTGGCGGCCGTGGATCGTGTCCGGGGCGTACTGCTGGGCCGCGATGCCGCCCGGGACGTCATGGGGGTAGACGTAGCCCTGGGCGTGGCCGAGCTTGGCCGCGCCCTTGTAGTGGCCGTCGCGCAGATGCGGCGGGACCGATCCAGCGAGGCCGTTGCGCACGTCCGCCAGGGCGGCGCCGATCGCGGTGGTCGCCGCGTTCGACTTCGGGGCCAGGGCCAGGGCGATGGTCGCGTGGCTCAGGGTGAGCGCCGCCTCGGGGAAGCCGATCATCGCGACGGCCTGCGCGGCGGCGACGGCGATCGGCAGTGCGTTCGGATCGGCGAGTCCGATGTCCTCGCTGGCGGAGATCATGAGGCGCCGGGCGATGAACCGCGGGTCCTCCCCCGCCTCGATCATCCGGGCCAGGTAGTGCAGGGCCGCGTCCACGTCCGAGCCGCGGATCGACTTGATGAGCGCGCTGGCCACGTCGTAGTGCTGGTCGCCGTCCCGGTCGTACTTCACGGCCGCGCGGTCGACGGTCTCCTCGACCGTCTCCAGGGTGATCTCCGGCTCGCCCTTGGCGATGGCCGCGCCCGCGGCCGCCTCCAGGGCGGTCAGGGCGCGCCGGGCGTCGCCGCCCGCGACCCGCAGGAGGTGGGCCTCGGCGTCCTCCGGGAGGGTCACCGCCCCGCCGAGACCGCGCTCGCCGGTGAGCGCCCGGGTCATCAGGCCGCGCAGGTCGTCGTCGGTCAGCGGCTCCAGGGTGAGGAGCAGGGAGCGGGAGAGGAGCGGGGAGATGATCGAGAAGTACGGGTTCTCGGTGGTGGCCGCGATGAGCGTGACCCAGCGGTTCTCGACGGCGGGCAGCAGCGAGTCCTGCTGGGCCTTGGAGAAGCGGTGGATCTCGTCGAGAAAGAGGACGGTCTCCTTGCCGTAGCCGCCGACCGCGCGGCGGGCTCCGTCGATGACGGCGCGGACCTCCTTGACGCCCGCGGTGATCGCCGAAAGCTCCACGAACCGCTTGTTGGTGGCCTTGGAGACCACGTACGCCAAGGTCGTCTTCCCGATGCCGGGCGGGCCCCAGAGGATCACCGACGAGGCGCCGGCGGGGCCGCCGTCGCCGTCGCCCACGAGTCGGCGCAGCGGCGATCCGGGCTTGAGCAGGTGCTTCTGGCCCACCACCTCGTCGAGGGTGCGCGGGCGCATCCGGACGGCCAGCGGGCTGCTGGCGGGGTTCTTCTCCTGGCGGTCTTCGGCTGCTGCCGTAAAGAGGTCGGGCTCCACAGTCATGAAGCCTAGGTCACGCCACCGACAGCGCCGGATCCGTCGCCGGACCGCGGGCGGACGTCAGCTGGTCCAGAAGTCCCACCAGCGGGTCAGGACCAGCATGCCGATGATCCCGACGTGCAGGACGGGGAGGACCCAGGTGAACTCGTCGAAGAAGGTCCTGAGGCCGCGGGGGGCGGGGATGACGCCGCTGCGGACGTTCTGCGAGGTCACGTACCAGAACATGACGATGGTGGCGACCCAGGCCAGGCAGCACCACAGGCACAGCGAGTTGATCTCGTACAGCGACTGGTACATCAGCCAGGTGCAGAAGCCGACGCCGAACAGGGTGCCGGCGTTGAGGCCGAGCCAGTACCAGCGGCGGTAGCGGGCCCCGGCGAGCAGGGCGAGACCGATCGCGATCACCATGGCGTAGGTGACGAGGCCGAGCATCGGGTTCGGGAAGCCGAAGACCGAGGCCTGCTCGCTCTTCATGATGTTGCCGCAGGAGACGACCGGGTTGAGGCTGCACCCGGGGACGAAGTCCGGGTCTTCCAGGAGCTTGAACTTGTCGATCGTGATGACCCAGGCGGCGAGCGCCCCGGCCGCTCCGGTGATCACGAGCATCCAGGCGAAGGCCTTGCTCGCCCCGATCGTGCCGCCGTCGTGCCGGCCGGACGCGGCCTCGTCCACCGCTGCCTTCGTCATGTCGCCTGTTCCCTCGCTCGCGAGCCTTGTGGGCACGGTCATTCTGCCGTACGGGGCGGCGCGCCCACCGTTCGCCGGGGATAAGTGAAGCGAACGTAAGGGCGAAGGGAAGGGGCCCGGACCCACGCGCGTGCGTGGGTCCGGGCCCCTTCCCCGGTGAGTCCGTCAGGCTCTCCGCGAAGACCGTCAGGCCAGCTTGGCCCGTACCGCGTCGAGCAGCGCGTCCACGGCGACGGCCTGCTGCTCGCCGGACTCCATGTCCTTGAGCTGGACGACGCCCTCGGCGAGGTCGCGCTCACCGGCGACGACGGCGAGGCGGGCGCCGGAGCGGTTGGCGTCCTTCATCGCGCCCTTGAGGCCCTTGCCGCCGAACGAGAAGTCCGCGGAGACGCCCTCCCGGCGCAGCTCGGTGACCTTGCCGAAGAGGAGCCGGCGCGCCTCCTCGCCGATGGCCACGGCGAAGACGCTGGTGACGGCGGGGAGGTCGAGCTCGATGCCCTCGGCCTCCAGGGCGAGGACCGTGCGGTCCACCCCGAGCGCCCAGCCGACGGACGGCAGCGCGGGGCCGCCGATCATCTCGGAGAGGCCGTCGTAGCGGCCGCCGCCGCCGACCGCCGACTGGGAGCCGAGACCGCCGTGGACGAACTCGAAGGTCGTGCGGGTGTAGTAGTCCAGGCCGCGCACCAGCTTGGCGTCGTCCTCGAACTCCACGCCCGCGGCGGTGACCAGGGCGCGCACCTCCTCGTGGTACGCCTTGCACGCGTCGCAGAGGTAGTCGCCGAGCAGCGGGGCGCCGACGAGCTGCTTCTGCACGGACTCGCGCTTGTCGTCGAGGACCCGCAGCGGGTTGATCTCGGCGCGGCGCAGGGTCTCCTCGTCGAGGTCGAGCCCGCGCAGGAAGCCCTGGAGCGCCTCGCGGTAGACGGGACGGCACTCCTTGTCGCCCAGCGAGTTGAGCAGGATGCGGAAGTTCCGCAGCCCGAGGGAGCGGTACGCCTGGTCGGCCAGGATGATCAGCTCGGCGTCGAGCGCCGGGTCCTCGGCGCCGATCGCCTCGGCACCGACCTGGGAGAAGTGGCGGTAGCGGCCCGCCTGGGCCCGCTCGTAGCGGTAGTACGAGCCGGAGTACCAGAGCTTCACCGGCAGGTTGCCCTGCTTGTGCAGGTTGGCCTGGAGGGCCGCGCGCAGCACGGACGCCGTGCCCTCGGGGCGGAGGGCGAGGTGGTCGTTGCCCTTCGTGGTGAGGGTGTACATCTCCTTGGTCACGATGTCGGTGGACTCACCGACACCGCGGGAGAACAGCTCGACGTTCTCGAAACCGGGCGTCTCGATGTAGCCGTAGCCGGAGTTCCTCAGCGGCGTGGAGATCGCGTCCCGGACCGCCAGGAAGGTGGCGGAGCGGGGCGGGATCAGGTCGTACGTGCCCTTGGGGGCCTGAAAGGTGCTCACGAAAGTCTCGTCACATTCCTCGTCGGGGAGCGTCCGTGCTGCTGCTCCCTTGGCGGCTCGCGGCCACGTCCCGCAGATAGGGGTTCGTGGCGCGCTCCTGGCCGATGGTCGTCTGGGGACCGTGTCCCGACAGCACCACGGTCGAGTTGTCGAGCGGCAGGCACACACGGGCCAGCGAAGCGAGCATCTCGTCCATGTCACCGCCGGGAAGGTCGGTGCGTCCGATGGAGCCGGCGAACAGCAGGTCCCCGGAGAAGAACACGGAGGGGATCTCCGTGGTCTCCGGCATCCTGAAGGTCACCGACCCCTTGGTATGACCGGGCGCGTGGGCGACGGAGAAGTCCAGACCGGCGAGCTTCAGCTCGGCGCCGTCCGTCAGTTCTCGCACGTCGTCGGGCTCCCCCACGGTCAGCTCGCCCATGAGGGGCATCCCGATGGAGCGGCCGAGGGCCTTCTCCGGGTCGCTCATCATGTAGCGGTCGGACGGGTGGATCCACGCGGGCACGTCATGGGCGCCGCACACCGGGACGACGGAGGCGACGTGGTCGATGTGTCCATGGGTGAGGACGACGGCGACGGGCTTGAGCCGATGCTTCTTCAGCGTCTCCTCGACACCCTGGGCGGCCTGGTGGCCCGGGTCGATGATCACGCACTCCTCGCCTGCGGCGGGGGCGACCAGATAGCAGTTGGTCCCCCAGGCCCCGGCGGGGAACCCGGCAATCAGCACGTTCGTCCTTAGTTGTCGTCCGGCACGGGGGCGCGGAATTCGCGGAACCCGCGGAAAACGCGGAATACGGCAGATCAGAGCCTACCGGCGGTGCCGGTTCCACAGCCAACCCGTATACGGTACGGGCACACCCGGCCAGGACAGGAACACACGAGCGACAGGAGCGGAACCGGTGGTCACCAGCGATCAGCGGCGGCGGCAGCTTGCCAGGGAGAAGTACGCGCGGCAGCAGCAGCGGCGGGAGGAGAACCGGCGCAAGGCGAAGCGCCGCAACACCGTCATCGCGGCCGCCGTCGCGGTGGTCCTCGCGGCCGGCGGCGCGGTGTACGCGTCCGTGGCGCTGACGGGCGACGGCACCAAGGACAACGCGGGCTCCGACAAGTCGGCGAGCAGCTCGCCCAGCAGCCCCGCGCCCTCGCAGAGCGAGTCGTCGAGCGCCGAGCCGAAGATGTCGGTGGACGCCAAGGCCACGTACGCCATGGCGCTCAAGACGAACGAGGGCGACATCACGATCACCATGGACGCGGCGAAGACCCCGCGCACCGTGAACTCCTTCTCGCACCTCGCCGGGAAGAAGTACTTCGACGGGACGAAGTGCCACCGCCTCACCACCAGCGGCATCTTCGTGCTGCAGTGCGGCGACCCCAAGGGCGACGGCACCGGCGGCCCGGGCTACACCATCCCGGACGAGAACCTGGACGCCCTGGGCAAGGCGGGCTCGAGCGGCTCGGTCACCTACCCCGCGGGCACCGTGGCGATGGCGAACACCGGGCAGCCCGGCAGCGGCGGCTCGCAGTTCTTCCTCGTCTACAAGGACACCAAGCTGCCGCCGAGCTACACGCCGTTCGGAAAGATCGACGCGGCCGGCCTCCAGGTGGTCAAGGACGTCGCCGAGGCCGGTGTCACGGGCGGTGCCGCCGACGGCGCCCCGAAGAAGGCCGTCACCATCGAGAAGGCGACCGTCGCGAAGAAGTGAGCCGGGGTCCGCACGCGCGCGTGGCCGCCGAATCTCGGTCGCGCTGAGTGCGGACAGCCGGGCCGCCGTTCGCCTAGATTGGCGTTGTGCAGCGTTGGGCCGTCGGCCGCGCTGCGGAAGGCGGGCGAGGCCCGCCGGGAAACTGTGGACGATGCCCGGGGGGTACCACCCCGCGACGGCATCATGGTGAGGAGGCGCTGTGAGCAGCGACCCGTGGGGCCGCGTCGACGAGACGGGCACCGTGTACGTGCGGACGGCCGAAGGCGAGAAGGTCGTCGGATCGTGGCAGGCCGGCACCCCTGAGGAGGCTCTGGCCTACTTCGAGCGCAAGTACGAGGGCTTGGTTGTCGAGATCGGCCTCCTCGAGAAGCGGGTGAAGACCACCGACCTCTCGGCGAAGGACGCCACCGCGGCGATCGAGCACATCCGCCAGCAGATCGACGAGCACCACGCCGTCGGCGACCTGGCCGCGCTCGCGACCCGCCTCGACAAGCTCGTCGAGACGGTCGACTCGCGACGCGAGGAGCGCAAGGCCCAGAAGGCCAAGCAGACCGACGAGGCGCGCTCCGCCAAGGAGAAGCTCGTCACCGAGGCCGAGGAACTGGCCCAGAGCGAGCAGTGGCGCTCCGCGGGCGAGCGGCTGCGGGCGCTCGTGGACACCTGGAAGGGCCTGCCCCGGCTCGACCGCAAGTCCGACGACGAGCTGTGGCACCGCTTCTCGCACGCCCGCTCGGCGTTCTCCAAGCGCCGCAAGGCCCACTTCGCCTCGCTCGACGCCCAGCGCGAGGACGCCCGCAAGGCCAAGGAGCGCCTGGTCGCGGAGGCGGAGTCGCTGTCGAACTCCACCGACTGGGGCACCACGGCGGCCCGCTACCGCGATCTGATGACGGAGTGGAAGGCTGCCGGCCGCGCCCAGCGCGAGCACGAGGACGACCTGTGGAACCGCTTCCGCGGCGCCCAGGACGTCTTCTTCGCGGCGCGCGGCGAGGTCTTCGCCGAGCGGGACGCGGAGCAGACCGAGAACCTCAAGCTGAAGGAGGAGCTCGCGACCGAGGCCGAGAAGCTGCTGCCGGTGTCGGACCTGAAGGCGGCGCGTGCCGCCTTCCGCTCCCTCAACGAGCGCTGGGAGGCCATCGGCCACGTCCCGCGGGACGCCCGTCCCAAGGTCGAGGGCCGGATGCACACGGTCGAGCGGGCCATCCAGGAGGCCGAGGAGACCGAGTGGCGCCGGACGAACCCGGAGGCACGCGCGCGTGCCGCGGGTCTGACCGGTCAGCTCCAGGACGCGGTGGAGAAGCTGCGCAAGCAGATCGACGCGGCCCGCGCCGCCGGCAACGACGCCAAGGCCGACAAGCTCTCCCGTGAGCTGGAGGGCCGCCAGGCCCTGCTCGACCAGGCCGTGAAGGGCCTGGAGGAGTTCGGCGGCTGACCCCGGCCGTGACCGTACGAGGAAGGCCCCCCGGCTCACCGCCGGGGGGCCTTCCTCGTATCCGCCGCTACGGCCTGCGGGCCGAGGTCACGCGGTAGACGTCGTAGACGCCCTCCACGCCGCGTACGGCCTTCAGGACGTGGCCCAGGTGCTTCGGGTCGCCCATCTCGAAGGTGAAGCGCGAGGTGGCCACCCGGTCGCGGGAGGTCTGGACGGCCGCCGAGAGGATGTTGACGTGCTGGTCCGAGAGGACCCGGGTGACGTCGGAGAGCAGCCGCGAGCGATCCAGGGCCTCGACCTGGATGGCGACGAGGAAGACCGAGGACTGGGTGGGCGCCCACTCGACCTCGAGGATCCGCTCGGGCTCCCGGGAGAGCGACTCCACGTTGACGCAGTCGCTGCGGTGAACCGATACGCCACTGCCGCGGGTGACGAAGCCGATGATCGGGTCGCCGGGCACGGGGGTGCAACAGCGGGCCAGCTTCACCCAGACGTCCTCGACGCCCTTGACGACGACCCCGGGGTCGGCGTTGGAGCGGCGCTTGGAGCGGCCGCGGACGGGCGGGGCCGTCTCGTCGATGTCCTCGGTGGCCGCCTCCTCGCCGCCGAGCGCCTGGACCAGCTTCTGCACGATGGACTGGGCCGTGACATGGCCCTCACCGATCGCCGCGTACAGCGAGGAGATGTCGCTGTAGCGCATCTCGTGGGCGAGGGTGACGAGGGAGTCGCCGGTGAGGATCCGCTGGATCGGCAGGTTCTGCTTGCGCATGGCCCGCGCGATGGCGTCCTTGCCCTGCTCGATGGCCTCGTCGCGGCGCTCCTTGGAGAACCAGGCACGGATCTTGTTGCGGGCGCGCGGGGACTTGACGAAGCCCAGCCAGTCGCGGGAGGGCCCGGCGCCGGCGGCCTTGGAGGTGAAGACCTCGACCAGGTCGCCGTTGTCGAGGGTCGATTCGAGCGGCACGAGCCGCCCGTTGACCCGCGCCCCTATGGTGCGGTGGCCGACCTCGGTGTGGACGGCGTACGAGAAGTCGACGGGGGTCGCGCCGGCGGGCAGCGCGATGACGTCGCCCTTGGGCGTGAAGACGAAGACCTCGTTGCGCGAGAGGTCGAAGCGCAGGGACTCCAGGAACTCGCTGGGGTCCTCGGTCTCCTTCTGCCAGTCGAGGAGCTGGCGCAGCCACGCCATGTCGTTGAGGTGGTCGTCCTTGCCGGTCCGCTTGGGGACGTCGGCGCGGACCTTGGAGGCTCCGGCGACGGCCTCCTGCTTGTACTTCCAGTGGGCGGCGATGCCGTACTCGGCGCGCCGGTGCATGTCGAAGGTGCGGATCTGCAGCTCGACGGGCTTGCCGTTGGGTCCGATGACCGTCGTGTGCAGCGACTGGTACATGTTGAACTTCGGCATCGCGATGTAGTCCTTGAACCGGCCGGGGACCGGGTTCCATCGCGCGTGGACGGTGCCGAGGGCGGCGTAGCAGTCCCGCACCGTGTCGACGAGGACGCGGATGCCCACCAGGTCGTAGATCTCCGCGAAGTCACGGCCGCGGACGATCATCTTCTGGTAGACGCTGTAGTAGTGCTTGGGGCGGCCGGTGACGGTGGCCTTGATGCGGGCGGCGCGCAGGTCGGCCTGGACCTCGTCGGTCACTATGGCGAGGTACTCGTCCCGCTTGGGGGCGCGCTCGGCCACGAGCCGGACGATCTCGTCGTACATCTTGGGGTAGAGGATCGCGAAGGCGAGGTCCTCCAGCTCCCACTTGATGGTGTTCATGCCCAGGCGGTGGGCCAGGGGCGCGTAGATCTCGAGGGTCTCGCGGGCCTTCTTCTCCTGCTTCTCCCGCTTGAGGTAGCGCATGGTGCGCATGTTGTGCAGGCGGTCGGCGAGCTTGATGACCAGGACGCGCGGGTCCTTGGCCATGGCGACGACCATCTTGCGGACGGTCTCGGCCTGCGCGGCCTCGCCGAACTTGACCTTGTCGAGCTTGGTGACGCCGTCGACGAGCAGCGCGACCTGGTCGCCGAAGTCGCGGCGCAGGGTGTCGAGGCCGTACTCGGTGTCCTCGACGGTGTCGTGCAGCAGGCCGGCCATCAGGGTCGCCGGGTCCATGCCGAGCTCGGCGAGGATGGTGGTCACGGCGAGCGGGTGCGTGATGTACGGGTCGCCGCTCTTGCGCTTCTGACCCCGGTGCCAGCGCTCGGCGACCTGGTAGGCCCGCTCGACCTGGCGGAGTGTGGCCGTCTCGATCTTCGGGTCGTTGGAGCGGACGATCCGCAGCAGCGGTTCGAGGACCGGGTTGTACGGGGAGGAGCGCTGGACGCCGAGCCGGGCCAGGCGGGCACGGACGCGGTTGGACGAGCCTCCCGAGCGCGCGGGCGCCGCCGGCGCGGGCCGCGTGGGGGCCGGTGCGTCGGGTGCCGGGGGCTTGGGCGCCGGCGGCGCGGAGGCGGCAGGCGGGGGCCCGGTCTCCGCGGGCTTGTTCTGGGGCGCACCCGTTCCCGGCGCGGCCTTGTCGGCCTTCGGGTCGGGCTGCGCGGCGGAGAGTGACTGGGCCTCGTCTGGCAAGAGCGCTCCTCTGGCGGTTCCCCCGGACGCGGTCTGGGGGAGGTACCGGGTCCCCCGGTCAGGCCCGGAAGGCCATGGTATCGAGCCCTGACACGCACTGCTCACGCGGCCGGGCGGGGAACGGGCCCGACGGTCGGGCGCGGCACGCCTCTCGGGTCCCGGACCGGGACACCTCGGAGAACCGACGGGGCGCTCCGGGGATTCCCCGGAGCGCCCCGTGCGGGGTGGAACCCCGATGTCAGACGGTGATCAGCGCCGTGAGCGGAGCGCCGTTCAGAGCCGGCTCCAGGCGGGCGCGGCCGGGGAGGAAGCCGAGTTCCATCAGGACCGCGACGCCCGCGACGTCGGCGCCCGCGCGACGGATGAGCTCGATCGAGGCCTCGGCCGTCCCGCCGGTGGCGAGGACGTCGTCGATGACCATGACGCGGTCGCCCGCGGCCAGGTCCTCGGCGTGCACCTCGATCTCGGCGGTGCCGTACTCCAGCTCGTACGCCTGGCGGAGCGTCGCCCCGGGGAGCTTGCCGGCCTTGCGGACGGGGATGAAGCCCAGTCCCGCGCGGACGGCCACCGGGGCGGCCAGAATGAAGCCGCGTGCCTCGAGACCGACGATCTTCGTCGCGCCGTGCGCGGAGCACAGCCCGGCGAGGACGTCCGTGAGCGCCGTGAACGCCTCCGGGTCCGCGAGCAGCGGCGTGATGTCCTTGAACAGCACGCCCGGCTTCGGGTAGTCCGGTACGTCGCGGATGCGGCTGAGCAGGAGGTCGGTGACGTCCTGGGCCTCGGCGGTCATCCCCGCTGCTCCGAGGAGCGGCCGCGACGGCTCGCCCGCGGGCCGACGACGGCGATCTCGTCGTCGGACCGGTCGTCCGAGCCGTCGTACGACTCGCCCTTGGCGGCCGCACCGGCCCGCTTCGCCGTGATGCGCTTCTTGAGTGCCCTGATCGCCGGCTCGCGCTCCTTGAGGTCGGCGACGAGCGGGGTGGCGATGAAGATCGAGGAGTACGCACCGGCGGCGAGACCGACGAACAGCGACAGCGAGATGTCGTTGAGCATGCCGGCGCCGAGGACGCCACCACCGATGAAGAGCAGGCCGGCGACCGGCAGCAGCGCGACGACGGTGGTGTTGATCGAACGCACCAGGGTGCCGTTGATCGAGCGGTTGGCCAGCTCGCTGTACGTGAAGCGGGTCTGCTTCGTGATGTCCTTCGTCTGTTCCTTGAGGGAGTCGAAGACGACGACCGTGTCGTACAGCGAATAACCGAGGATCGTCAGCAGACCGATGACCGTACCGACGGTGACCTCGAAGCCGACCAGCGAGTAGATGCCGACCGTGATCGTGAGGTCGTGGATCAGCGCGATGAGCGCCGCGACCGCCATTCTCCACTCGAAGGCGATGGCCAGATAGATCACCACGAGGATCATGAAGACCCCCAGACCGGTCCAGGCCTTGGTGGCGATCTGCTCACCCCAGCTGGGACCGACGAGCTCCGCCGCGATCTTGTCCTCGGGGACGTTCAGGTCCTTGGCGAGCTCCGTGCGGACCTTGTCGGACTGCGCGGTGTCGAGGCCGCCGACCTGGATGCGGAGGGAGCCGTTGCCGAGCTGCTGGACGATCGCGTCGTGGCCGGAGGCCTCTTCCGCGTACTCCTGGGCCTGGCTGACGGAGACTTCCGACTTCGGGGTCGTGAAGACGGCGCCGCCCTGGAACTCGATGCCCATGTTGAGGCCGCGGACGGCCAGGGCGACGATGGCGGTGATGGTGATCAGGATGGACAGGCCATACCAGATCTTGCGGTTGCCGATGAAGTCGTAGCCGACCTCACCACGGTGGAGCCGGGCGCCGAGATCGCCGAGCTTCGACATCTCACGCCTCCTTCGGGTCGACAGGGCCAGCGACAGAGGCATTGGCACGACGGGTGCGGCGCAGCGGCGGCTTGGCGCCGAGTCGCTTCGGGTCGAGGCCGGACCAGGGGTGGCCGTCGCCGAAGAACCTGGTCCGCGCGAGGAGCGTCATGACCGGCTTGGTGAAGAGGAACACCACGACGACGTCGAGCAGGGTGGTCAGGCCGAGCGTGAACGCGAAGCCCTGGACCTTGCCGACGGTGACGATGAAGAGCACGGCCGCGGCCAGGAACGACACGAAGTCGGAGACCAGGATGGTGCGACGGGCGCGCGGCCAGGCGCGCTCGACGGCCGGGCGGAGCGTGCGGCCCTCGCGGAGCTCGTCACGGATGCGCTCGAAGTACACGATGAACGAGTCCGCGGTGATACCGATGGCGACGATGGCGCCGCAGACGGCCGGCAGGTTCAGCGCGAAGCCGATGGCCGGGCCGAGCAGGGCCATGATCACGTAGGTGAGCAGCGCGGAGACGCCGAGGCTGAGGATGGCGATCAGCGACAGGCCGCGGTAGTAGGCGACCAGGTAGATGATGACCAGACCGAGGCCGATGGCGCCGGCGATCAGGCCGGCCTCCAGCTGGTCACCGCCGAGCGCGGCGGTGACGGTGTCGACGCTCTGCGTCTCGAAGGTCAGCGGCAGGGCACCGTACGACAGGATGTTGCCGAGGTCCTGGGCCGACTGCTGGTTGAAGTTGCCGGAGATCTCGGCACTGGCGCTCAGCGTCTGGCGCACCGACGGGGCCGAGACGACCTCGCCGTCCAGGACGATCGCGAAGCGGTTCTGCGGGTCGGCCTGCGAGGACAGCTTGCCGGTGATCGCCTGGAACTTCTTCGAACCCGCGTCCGTGAAGTCCATCGTGACGATCCACATGCCGCGCTGCTGGTCGAGCTGGCCCTTGGCGTCGTCGACGTCACGGCCCTCGACCTCGGCCGGGCCGAGGAGGTACTTCGACCACACGCCCGGCTCGTCCTCGCCACAGGCCACGGTGGGCTCGGCGGGCTTGACGCCCTGGCCGGCGGCGCTGCGCTGCTTGGGGTCGAGGCAGTTCAGGGAGGTGAACTTCTGCTGGAGCGCCGCGGTGGCGGCGTCCGGCGTCGGCGTCGCCGACGGGGTGCCGGTGGCCTTCGGCGTCGCGGACGACGAGGCGCCGCCGGTCGGCGTCGGGGTGGGGCTCGGGGCCTTGAGGGCCTCGGTGAGCGCACGGCCCTGGGCGGAGCCGGTGGGCGTCGGGGTGCCCGACTTCTCGCCCACGGACGAGCCGGAGGTGGAGGCCGACGGCTTCGGCGTGGCCGAGGGAGAACCGGAGGAGCCGGCGGTGGGCGCCGCGGCGGGTCCACCGTTCGTCACCGCGAGAACGGGCCGGAAGTAGAGCTGGGCGGTGGTACCGACCTGCTCCCGGGCCTGCTTCTCGTTCGTCCCGCGAGGGATGTTGACGATGATGTTCTCTTTGCCCTGCGTCTGGACCTCGGCCTCGGAGACACCGAGACCGTTGACCCGGCGCTCGATGATGCCGACGGCGGTGTTCATGTTGGTCTCGTTGACCGCCGACTCCTGGCCGGGCTCAGCCTTGGCCTTGAGCGTGATCGAGGTACCGCCGGCGAGGTCGATGCCCAGGCGCGGGGTGGTGTGCCCCGACCAGAACATGCCGCCGGTGAGCGCGACCATGGCGATCAGGATGAGTGCCAGGGCGCGGCCCGGCCGGCTCTGTCCCCCCGCCGGCCTTCGGCCCTTCTTCGGTGCTGCCACCTGTCGTATCTCCCTGTCCAACCGTCCCGCGCCGGGTGTGCGCGGGACGGCCACGAAGTGTGTGTGGGGACCTTCCCCCGCAGACGTGGAACCGTTCCGAGAACCGCGCACGCCCGGTGGGCATGCGCGGTGTCCTCAGCCGCGACTACTTCGCGTCGGTCTCGCCGTCGGCCTTGCCGTCCTTCTGGCCCTCCGCAGCGTCGGTCACGTCCGACTTCTTCGTCAGATCGGCCTTCGGCGCGTCCTCGACGGTCTCCGTGGCCTCGGCGGCCTCGGTCAGCGACGAGGCGTCGTCCGGGACGACCGTGTCGGAGTCCGAGTCCTCGTCGTCACCGTGGACGATGCGGTTGTACTCGGAGTCCTCGAGGACGGCGCCGATCGCGTTCTTCGCGTAGACGGCGTGCACGCCGGGCGCGACCTCGAGGAGGACGGTCTCGTCGCCGATCTCCTTGACGGTGGCGTACATCCCCCCGATCGTCCGTACACCGGTGCCGGGCTGCATCTCGTTGCGCATCTGCGCCGCCGCCTGCTGCTTCTTCTTGGCAGAGCGGGTCATCAGGAACATGGCCCCGATGAGGACGATGAAGGGGAGGAGGGTCACGATGCTCACGGGACGGGTTTCCTTCGCACGGTCGCGGAGAACCCGCGGCCTGATCTTCGGGGGTGGGCGCGCCGACCAGAAAGGGCGGCATCGGCGGAGTCTAGGCGAGTCCGCATCGACTGAACAACGTCCAGCATCGCACCCCGGTTCCTGTCCGGGCGAGTGTCAGCACCGTCACGCCCCGAAGAGCCCCTGTTGTCCGCTTCCGGCCGCCCCCGGGCCCGCTGCCTGCGGCGGAACCAGTCCGAGGTGCGCCCATGCCGCTGGGGTGGCGACCCGTCCCCGGGGCGTACGGGCCAGCAGTCCCTCTCGTACGAGGAAGGGTTCGGCGACCTCCTCGACGGTCTCGCGCTCCTCCCCCACCGCCACGGCCAGCGTGGACAGACCGACCGGGCCGCCGCCGAAGAGCTTGAGCAGGGCCTCGAGGACGGCCCGGTCGAGCCGGTCGAGGCCGCGGCCGTCGACCTCGTACACCCTGAGGGCCGCCTCGGCGATCTCCCGGGTGATGACGCCGTCGGCCCTGACCTGCGCGTAGTCGCGGACGCGGCGGAGCAGCCGGTTGGCGATACGGGGCGTGCCGCGGGACCGGCCGGCGATCTCGGCGGCGCCCGCCGGGTCGATCTCGACGTCGAGGAGTCCGGCGGAGCGGTGGATCACGCGCTGGAGCTCGGCCGGGTCGTAGAACTCCATGTGGCCGGTGAAGCCGAAGCGGTCGCGGAGCGGCGGGGGCAGGAGTCCGGCCCGGGTGGTGGCGCCGACCAGGGTGAACGGCGGGAGTTCGAGCGGGATGGCGGTGGCGCCGGGGCCCTTGCCGACGATCACGTCGACACGGAAGTCCTCCATCGCCATGTAGAGCATCTCCTCGGCGGGCCGGGACATCCGGTGGATCTCGTCGAGGAAGAGGATCTCGCCCTCCTGGAGGGAGGAGAGGATCGCGGCGAGGTCGCCGGCGTGCTGGATGGCGGGGCCCGAGGTGATGCGGATCGGCGCGTTCATCTCGGCGGCGATGATCATCGAGAGGGTGGTCTTGCCGAGGCCGGGGGCGCCGGAGAGCAGCACGTGGTCGGCGGTGGCGCCGCGCTGACGGGCGGCCTTGAGGACCAGGTCGAGCTGCTGACGGACCTTCTCCTGGCCGACGAACTCACTGAGGTCCTTGGGCCGCAGAGCCGCCTCGACGGCCTGGTCGTCCCCCTCGGCCGATGCCCCGACGATGCGCGCCTCGTCGTCGCCGGTGGTCTCGTCGTCCCAGTTCACGGTTCTTCTGCCTTCTCGGTGGTGGTGCGGGGGTCGGTGCGCCGGGGTGGGGAGGGCCCGCGCGGCGGGGCCCGTCAGCGGGCGCGGTTCAGGGACTGCAGGGCCGCCCGCAGCAGCTGCGGCACCGGCGCCGAGCCGCCCGCGGCGATCGCCTCCTCCGCCTGCGGCGTCACCGCCGCCACGGCCTCCTCCGCCTCGCGCGAGGCGTAGCCGAGTCCGATGAGCGCGGCGGACAGCTGCTCCGTCCACGGCGCGGGTCCGGAGGCCGCCGCCCGCTGGGCGCCGACCATGCCGCTGCTGCCGAGCGGCGCGCCGAGCTTGTCCTTCAGTTCGAGGAGGAGTTTCTGCGCGCCCTTCTTGCCGATGCCGGGGACGGCCATGAGGGCCTTCTCGTCTCCGGTGGACACGGCGACGCGCAGCGCGTCGGGGCTGTGCACCCCGAGCATGGCCTGGGCGAGCCGGGGCCCGACGCCGCTCGCGGTCTGGAGGAGCTCGAAGACCTGCCGCTCGTCGTCGTCCGCGAAGCCGTACAGGGTGAGGGAGTCCTCCCGCACGACGAGGGAGGTGGCGAGCCGGGCGTCCTCGCCGATCCGCAGTCCCGCGAGCGTTCCCGGGGTGCACTGGACGGCCATGCCCACGCCGCCGACCTCGATGACGGCCGTGGTGGGGGCGAGCGCGGCGACCGGGCCGCTGACGAAGGCGATCATCGGGTTCGGCCTTTCACTGCGGCCGCCTGCCGGGCGACCGCCTGCTGGAGACGGTTCTCGGCGACGGCCTGCTGGAGACGGTTCTGGGCGGGGGCGCGCCAGATGTGGCAGATGGCGAGGGCGAGGGCGTCGGCGGCGTCGGCCGGCTTGGGCGGCGCGGAGAGCCGGAGCAGCCGGGTCACCATGGCCCCGACCTGCGCCTTGTCGGCGCGTCCGCTGCCGGTGACGGCGGCCTTGACCTCACTGGGGGTGTGCAGGGCGACGGGGATGCCGCGGCGCGAGGCGCAGAGCATGGCGACGGCACTCGCCTGGGCCGTGCCCATCACCGTACGGACGTTGTGCTGGCTGAACACCCGCTCCACGGCGACGAGTTCGGGCGAGAAGCGGTCGAGCCACTCCTCGATGCCGCGCTCGATGCCGACGAGGCGCACCCCGATGTCGTCGTCCGCGGCGGTCCGCACCACGCCCACGCCGAGCATGGTGAGGGGCCGTCCGGCGACCCCCTCGACGACGCCGACGCCGCACCGGGTCAGACCCGGGTCCACCCCGAGAACACGCACGCCGCACCCCCTCCTCGCTCACCTGTTTGTGCAGGCTATCCGCTGCCACCGACAACGCCGCACGAACGACAGCGGGCCGACGGGGGTGTGTCCCCGTCGGCCCGCTGTCCAGCCGCGTCGATCGACGGCTCGGATCAGGCGTCGACCTTCTCCATGACCTCGTCGCTCACGTCGAAGTTGGCGAAGACGTTCTGCACGTCGTCGCTGTCCTCCAGCGCGTCGATCAGCTTGAAGATCTTGCGCGCGCCCTCTTCGTCGAGCTCGACCTGCATGGTCGGGACGAAGCTGGACTCGGCGGAGTCGTAGTCGATGCCGGCGTCCTGGAGGGCGGTGCGGACCGCGACCAGGTCGGTGGCCTCGCTGATGATCTCGAAGGACTCACCGAGGTCGTTGACCTCCTCGGCGCCGGCCTCGAGCACCGACTCCAGGACGTCGTCCTCGGACAGCTCGCCCTTGGGGAGCACGATGACGCCCTTGCGGTTGAACAGGTACGAGACCGAGCCCGGGTCGGCCATGGAGCCGCCGTTGCGGGTCATGGCCACGCGCACGTCGGAGGCGGCGCGGTTGCGGTTGTCGGTGAGGCACTCGATGAGCACCGCGACACCGTTCGGACCGTAGCCCTCGTACATGATCGTCTCGTAGTCGGCGCCGCCGGCCTCGAGGCCCGCACCGCGCTTGAGCGCGGAGTCGATGTTCTTGTTCGGGACCGACTGCTTCTTCGCCTTCTGGACGGCGTCGAACAGTGTCGGGTTACCGTCCAGGTCGGCGCCGCCCGTGCGGGCCGCGACCTCGATGTTCTTGATCAGCTTCGCGAAGAGCTTGCCGCGCTTGGCGTCGATCACGGCCTTCTTGTGCTTCGTCGTAGCCCATTTAGAGTGGCCGGACATCTGCCTGTCTCCTTCGCGTAACCCATTTCTGAACGAACCCCAGAGATCCTACCGGGATCGGATCAGCGTGCCGCGCGCACCATGTCGACGAACAGGGCGTGCATACGGTGATCCCCGGTGAGCTCCGGGTGGAACGAGGTCGCGAGGACCCGGCCCTGCCGTACGGCGACGATGTGACCCTCGTGCTGGGCGAGGACCTCGACCTCGGCGCCGACGGACTCCACCCAGGGGGCCCGGATGAACACGCCCTCGACGGGGCCGTCCTCGATGCCCGCGACGGTGACGCCGGCCTCGAAGGACTCGTTCTGCCGTCCGAAGGCGTTGCGGCGGACGATCATGTCGATGCCGCCGAAGGTCTCCTGGCCCGAACGCGGGTCGAGGATCTTCTCGGCGAGCATGATCAGGCCGGCGCAGGTGCCGTAGACCGGCAGGCCGGCGGCTATCCGCTCGCGCAGCGGCTCCGCCATGCCGAACAGCTCGGCCAGCTTGGAGATGGTGGTGGACTCCCCGCCGGGGATGACCAGACCGTCGATCTCGGCCAGCTCTTCGGGGCGCCGGACCGGCCTGGCCACGGCGTCAGCCGCGGCCAGGGCGATCAGGTGCTCCCGTACGTCGCCCTGGAGTGCCAGGACACCGATCACGGGTGTGCTCATCAGTGGTTACCAGCCGCGGTTGGCGTAGCGCTCGGACTCGGGGAGGGTGTCGCAGTTGATGCCGACCATGGCCTCGCCCAGGTTGCGGGAGGCGTCCGCGATGATCTTCGGGTCGTCGTAGAAGGTGGTGGCCTTCACGATGGCGGCGGCGCGCTTGGCCGGGTCGCCCGACTTGAAGATGCCGGAGCCGACGAAGACGCCCTCGGCGCCGAGCTGCCGCATGAGCGCGGCGTCGGCGGGGGTGGCGACGCCACCGGCGGAGAACAGCACGACCGGGAGCTTGCCGAGCTCGGCGACCTCCTTGACCAGCTCGTACGGGGCGCGCAGGTCCTTGGCGGCGGCGAACAGCTCGTTGTTGTCGAAGCCGCGCAGCCTGGCGATCTCGTTCTTGATCTGGCGCAGGTGGCGGACGGCCTCGACGACGTTGCCGGTGCCGGCCTCGCCCTTGGAGCGGATCATGGCCGCGCCCTCGGCGATACGGCGCAGGGCCTCGCCCAGGTTGGTGGCGCCACAGACGAAGGGGGTCGTGAAGGCCCACTTGTCGGAGTGGTTGACCTCGTCGGCCGGGGTGAGGACCTCGGACTCGTCGATGTAGTCGACACCGAGGGACTGCAGGACCTGGGCCTCGACGAAGTGGCCGATGCGGGACTTGGCCATGACCGGGATGGAGACCGCGCCGATGATCTCTTCGATCATGTTCGGGTCGGACATGCGGGCCACGCCGCCGTCCTTGCGGATGTCCGCGGGGACCCGCTCCAGGGCCATGACGGCCACGGCGCCGGCGTCCTCGGCGATCTTCGCCTGCTCGGCGTTGACCACGTCCATGATCACGCCGCCCTTGAGCTGCTCGGCCATGCCGCGCTTCACACGGGCGGTGCCGGTCTCGGGGGACTGGGGGGAAAGGGAAGGCGTGGTGGACACGGGTACCTCACTCGTGACAACAGGGGTTGACGACTAGGTCGAGGAAACAGTCCACGTGCAGTCCACAGCAAGGGCCAATGTGGACCCGGTGGATCGTTTTCGCAGGCTGAGAGCGTCAGGCCGGGCGGTCGGCAAGGGCCACCGGCGCCTCGTCGTCCATTTCGAAGGCCAGCGGGAAGGGCGCGTGGCCCGCGAGCCGGAACCAGCGGACCGTACGGTGGCGGCGCAGGGCGCGGGCCGCGCGGACCGCGTCGTTGTGGAAGCGGCGGGCCATCGGCACCCGGCGGACGGACGCCGCCAGCTCCTCCGCGGCCTCCTCGCCACCGGGAGCCGCCCGTACGAGCTCCACCTGCTCGGGCTCGCCGAACACCACCCGCAGGGCCTGGCTCAACTCGCTCTCGGCGACCTCCCGGTGGTCCTCCTCCGCCTGCCGCGCCGCGTGCGCGGCCTCGTACAGCACGATCGAGGCGGCGGGGTCGAGGACGCCGGAGGTGGCCAACTCCTGGGTGACCGAGGCCCGGCGCAGCAACTGCGCGTCCAGGGCCGCGCGGGCGGCGTCGATACGGGAGTGCAGCCGGTCGAGCCGTCCGGCGGTCCAGCTGAGATAGACGCCGATGAGGATCAGCGCGACGACGGTCCAGATCAGGGTTTCGGTCACGGGCGGAAAGGCTACCGGGGCGCCGGCAGCGCCCGTTCTCGAAGGTGGTGCGGTGTGGGACGCGCCGCGGGAGCCGTGCCCGCCGTGTGGGCCATCGTCCCGCTTGGAGGTCTCCCCCCGGACGAAGTCCTCGTCGGGAGGGACGGGTGGGCACGCGGGACGGCGCCCTCTGACGGCGCCTCGTGCCCCTTGTGCCCGGCCCGCACAACAGTCGCCGCACCTGTGGTGCGGGTTCAGGCGCGGAAGCCTGGGCCCGGCAAGGGGCGCCGTTCCGTTGTGCCCACCCGTTCCGCCCTGCGGAACGATTGCCCACAACGCGGTGGGCGGCGGGGGCCGCCGACCGGCGGGGGCAAGCCCGGCGGGCCAACGCACGGCGGGGCTGAGCCCGGGCAGGGGGCGTCCGTCCCGGCCGGGGGGCGCGGGCCGCGGCAGGGGCAGCCCCGGCGGCCCGGGGGCTACAAGCCCAGGCGGGCGCGGAGGCCCACTCGTTCGTCCGTGTCCACCGCCGCCGCCCCGTCCGTCACCGTCTCGTAGACCGCCAGGATGTCCGCGCCGACCGTCGTCCAGTCGAAGCGGCGGACGTGGGCCGAACCCCGCGCGCTCAGTTCCGCGCGGCGCTCCTCGTCGCCGAGGAGTCGGATCGCCGCGTCCGCGAGCGCGTCCGCGTCCTCGTTGGTGAAGAGTTCGCCCGCCGACCCCTGGTCCAGGACCTGCGCGAACGCGTCCAGGTCGGAGGCCAGGACCGGCGCGCCCGCCGACAGCGCCTCGACGAGGATGATGCCGAAGCTCTCGCCCCCGGTGTTGGGCGCCACGTACACGTCGACGCTGCGCAGCAGCCGCGCCTTGTCCTCGTCGCTGACCATGCCGAGGAACTCCACCCGGGAGCGCATCTCCCGGGGCAGCGAGGCCACCGCCTCCTCCTCGTCGCCGCGCCCGGCGACCAGGAGCCGCGCCCCGGGCCGCTCGGTGAGGATCCTGGGCAGCGCCCGCATGAGGACGGGCAGGCCCTTCCTCGGCTCGTCGATGCGCCCGATGAAGCCGAGCGTCTCGCCCTGCCACTCCTTCTTCGGCTCGGCGCGGGCGAAGAAGTCCACGTCGACCCCGTTGGGGATGACGACGGCGTCGCCGCCGAGGTGCTCGACGAGCGTGCGCCGCGCGTACTCGCTCACCGCGATGCGCGCGCTGATCTTCTCCAGCGCCGGCTGGAGGATCGGGTACGCGGCGATCATGGCCCGCGAGCGCGGGTTCGACGTGTGGAAGGTGGCCACGATCGGACCCTGCGCCGCCCAGCAGGTCAGCAGTCCGAGCGACGGCGAGGTCGGCTCGTGGATGTGGACGACGTCGAAGGTGCCGTCGTGCAGCCAGCGGCGCACCCGCGCGGCCGAGAGGAAGCCGAAGTTGAGCCGTGCCACCGAGCCGTTGTACGGCACGGGGACGGCCCGGCCCGCGGACACCACGTACGGCGGCAGCGGCGTCTCGTCGTCGGCGGGCGCGAGGACGGAGACCTCGTGGCCGAGCCGGATGAGGTGCTCGGCGAGGTCCCGGATGTGGAACTGGACGCCGCCCGGCACGTCCCACGAGTACGGGCAGACGATCCCGATCTTCACTCGCCGCGCTCCCCGCCCCGCTCGGTGCCCGCGGTCCCGGCGGCGGCGCCGGGCTCCGGGCGTTCCTCCAGGTCGGCGAGCCACAGTCGTTGCAGCATGTGCCAGTCCTCCGGGTGGTCCGCGATGCCGGTGGCGAAGGCGTCGGCCAGCGCCTGTGTCATGACGGACGTCTTCTCTGCCCGCGTACCCGACTGGGGTACGTCGATCGGTGCGTGGATGCGTCCCCGCATGACCGGTGTGTCGTCGTACCAGAGGGTCACCGGCAGGAGCAGCGCGCCCGTCTGCTGGGCGAGGATCGCCGGTCCCGCCGGCATCCGCGCGGTGTCGCCGAAGAACGTCACCTCGGTGCCGGACGCGGACAGGTCGCGGTCGGCGACCAGGCAGACCAGGCCGCCCGCCCGCAGGCGTCGCGCCAGCGTGCCGAAGGCGGAGCCCCCGGTGTGCGGGAGGACCTCCATGCCGAGGGACTCGCGGTAGGCCACGAAGCGGTCGTACAGCGTCTCCGGCTTGAGCCGTTCGGCGACCGTGGTGAACGGCACGCCGAGGCAGCGGGTCACCCACACGCCCGCGAGGTCCCAGTTCGCCAGGTGAGGCAGGGCCAGGACGACCCCTCGCCCGGCGGCGAGGCCCTCCTGGAGGTGGTGGACGTCCTTGATGTCTATCCCGTGCTCGACCCGCTCCTTGCTCCAGGTCGGCAGCCGGAAGGACTCCATCCAGTAGCGCATGTACGAGCGCATGCCGGCCTTCGACAGCTCGGCGAGCCGCTCGGGCGTGGCGTCCGGCACCACGCGCGCGAGGTTGGACTCCAGACGCAGGACGCTCTTGCCCCGTCGCTTCCAGGTGAGGTCGGCGATCCGTCGGCCGAGGCCTGCGGCAACCGGCTCGGGCAGCTTCTTCACGGTCGCCCAGCCGGCGCCGTACAGCCCGTCGCTCAGCCGTTCCCTGAGCGTGCTGCCGGAGGGCGTGACTTCCTGCGGAGCGTCGCCCTGCGAGGCCCCGCCCGGGGAGCCGCCCTCCGCCGACGTGCCGTCCTTCAGCGTGCTCATGTCGTCGCCCCGCTCCCGCCGGCCGCGGCGGCGTCCGCCTCGGCCGATTCCCGTCGTACGGTCACGACGCGCTGGCCCAGGGTGACGGCGCTGCCGACGGCCACGATCCACAGCGCGATCGGGAGCAGGACCTCGACGCCGGGGACGCCGAACGTGTGCAGCCCGGCCAGGCCTGCCGCGACGAGCGAGATCACCAGGCGTTCGGCGCGTTCGATCAGACCGTTGACGGCGACGGGCAGGCCAATCGATTCACCTCGGGCCTTCGTGTACGACACGACCTGACCGCTCGCGAGGCAGAAGATCGCCACGGCGCACAGCACGTTGTCGTCGCCCTTGCCCGCGTACCAGAGCGCGAAGCCGCCGAAGATGGCGCCGTCGGCGACCCGGTCGAGCGTCGAGTCGAGGAAGGCGCCCCAGCGGCTGGAGACCCCCGCCTGCCGGGCCATGTTGCCGTCGACGAGGTCGGAGAAGACGAACAGGGTGATGACGATGGTGCCCCAGAAGAACTCCCCGCGCGGGAAGAAGATCAGCGCGCCGGCCATCACTCCCGCCGTGCCGATGAGCGTGACCGCGTCGGGGCTGACGCCCCTGCGGAGCAGAAACGCGGCGAACGGTGTGAGGACACGCGTAAAAAATGCACGCGCGTACTTGTTCAGCATGGCCTTCCCGAGGTTCGGTGGGCCGCGCGGCCCCTACGACCACCGGCTCACCCATCGTAGCCACGCGCGCCCCGGCGCACGGGCGGCACCCGCCCCACCGCGTCCGCGTCCCCCGCGAGGGCCGTCCCCGTGTACGACGTATGGACGCCTCCTCGCGTCGGTGCAAAGCTCGAAGGACCATCGCGGGCACCCGCCGGAGCCGTATCGCGACACACCACTCCCCCGAGGCACCCGTCGTACCGCCGCACCGTGCGAGCAGTCGGGAGGAACTCATCATGGGTGACAAGACGAACACGGCCGCCGGAGCCGCCGGCAGGGCTTTGACGGCCGACCGGCCCACGGCCGTACGGAACGTGGTACTGGTCGGCCACAGCGGATCGGGCAAGACGACCCTGGTCGAGGCACTGGCGCAGACCGCCGGGGCGCTCAACCGGGCGGGGCGGGTCGAGGACGGCGGCACCGTCTCCGACTACGACGAGATCGAGCACCGCCAGCATCGCTCCGTACAGCTCTCCCTCGTCCCGGTCGGCTGGGACGGGTACAAGATCAACCTCCTCGACACCCCCGGGTACGCCGACTTCGTCGGGGAGCTGAGGGCCGGTCTGCGCGCGGCGGACGCGGCCCTCTTCGTCGTCTCGGCCGCCCAGGAGGCCGACGCCGTCGCCGCGTCGACCCGGATGATCTGGGAGGAGTGCGCCGCCGTCGGCATGCCCCGCGCCATCGTCGTCACCCACCTGGACACCGCCCGCACCGACTTCGGCGAACTCACCGAGGTCTGCGCCTCGCTCTTCGGCCGCGACGACCCGGACGCCGTCCTGCCCCTCTACCTCCCGGTGCGCGGCGAGGAGGGCGCCGACGGGCACGCGCCCGCGACCGGTCTGGTCGGCCTGCTCTCGGAGCGGATCTTCGACTACTCGACGGGGGTACGGCAGGAGAACCCGCCCGACGAGGGTCAGCGGGAGCTGATCGCCGAGGCCCGGGCCCGGCTGATCGAGGGGATCATCGCCGAGAGCGAGGACGAGACCCTGATGGACCGCTACCTCGGTGGCGAGTCGATCGACGTGAAGACGCTCGTCGACGACCTGGAGAAGGCCGTCGCCCGGGGCACCTTCCATCCGGTGCTCGCGGCCGCGCCCGCCACCGGCGGCGGTACGCAGGGCCTGGGCACCCTGGAGCTCCTGGAGCTCATCACCGGCGGCTTCCCCTCCCCCCTGGAGCACGAACCGCCCGCCGTGACCACCCCGGACGGGCAGCCCCGTCCGCCGATCACCTGCGACCCCGACGGCCCCCTCGTCGCCGAGGTCGTGAAGACCGCGGCCGACCCCTATGTGGGCCGGGTCTCCCTGGTCCGCGTCTTCTCCGGCACCCTGCGCCCCGACGAGACCGTCCACGTCTCCGGTCACGGCCTGGCCGACCGGGGACACGAGGACCACGACGTCGACGAGCGGGTCGGCGGCCTCACCTCTCCCTTCGGCAAGCAGCAGCGGCCCATGGCGCACTGCATCGCCGGGGACCTGGCCTGTGTGGCGCGGCTGGGCCGCGCCGAGACCGGCGACACGATCTCCGCGAAGGACGATCCGCTGCTGATGGAGCCCTGGAGCATGCCGGAGCCGCTGCTCCCGCTGGCCGTCCAGGCCCACGGCAAGGCCGACGAGGACCGGCTCTCGCAGGGGCTCGCCCGGCTGGTCGCCGAGGACCCCACGCTGCGCCTCGAACAGAACCAGGACACCCGGCAGGTGGTCCTGTGGTGCCTGGGCGAGGCCCATCAGGACGTCGTCCTCGAACGCCTCCGCGGCCGGTACGGGGTCCAGGTCGACGCCGTGCCGTACAAGGTGTCGCTGCGCGAGACGTTCGGCGGCGCCTCCGCGGGCCGGGGCCGGCACGTCAAGCAGTCCGGCGGTCACGGCCAGTACGCCATCTGCGAGATCGAGGTGGAGCCGCTCCCCGCGGGCAGCGGCATCGAGTTCGTCGACAAGGTGGTCGGCGGCGCGGTCCCCCGGCAGTTCATCCCCTCCGTCGAGAAGGGTGTGCGGGCCCAGGCCGCGCGCGGTGTCGCGGCCGGCTATCCGCTCGTGGACATCCGGGTCACCCTCAAGGACGGCAAGGCCCACTCGGTGGACTCCTCCGACGCCGCGTTCCAGACGGCCGGGGCGCTCGCGCTGCGCGAGGCGGCGGCCGAGGTCGCCGTCCACCTCCTGGAGCCGGTCGCCGAGGTCCAGGTCCTGGTACCCGACGAGTACGTCGGTCCCGTGATGAGCGATCTGTCGGGGCGGCGGGGCCGGGTCGTCGGCACCGACCAGGCCGGTCCCGGGCGGACCCTGGTCCGGGCCGAGGTGCCGGAGATCGAGATCGGGCGGTACGCGATCGATCTGCGCTCCGTGTCGCACGGCACCGGCCGGTTCGACCGCGCGTACGCCCGGCACGAGCCGATGCCTCCGCACCTCGCCGAGAAGGTCCGCGAACAGGCCTGAAAAGGCGCCCGGTTGAAGGGGTGACAGCGCGGCAGCGCAGACATGACGGCGGTGCACGTTCGCCCGGCACATGTCGGGCGAACGTCATTCGGCCTGGATATCCACAGGCGGTGACGCACACGACGGTACCCGGTTACGCTGTGGTGCCCAGCTCAGAAGGTGTGCGGGGCGCGGCAGTTGGGAACAGCCCGCACAGGTAACCGCGGCGATGGGGGCGGCAGTGTCGATCGATGGCTTCGGACCCGGGGCGCAGGTCCCCCTCACGGGCACGGGAGGGGGTACGGGGGCGACGAACGCGCTCGCGTCCGCCGCCTACCGGGACAGCGAACTGAAGACGATTCAGGAAGCGGACAACGAGCTCTACAAGACGACGCTCAAGGCCGGGAAGTGGGAGAAGCTCTTCCGTCCCGACCTGGGCGAGGCGTTCTCCCGGGCCGTCCAGGTCCGGATGCTCGGCGGCGGCCGCGGCGCCCTGATCCAGTCGTTCGGCGCCGAGCCGCAGCCGGTCGTCGAGCACTGCCTCGCGGCCACCCACATCCGCCGGCAGCGGGACGCGAAACTCACACTGATCACCTTCGTCTGCGGTGTCCTGTTCCTGCCCGGCCTGCTGCTCTGGCTCGGCGTCATCCAGCTGCGCCGCCTGGCCGCCGGCTCCGACAACAGGCGGACGAGCGTCATCGGCACCGTCCTGCTGTGGGGGGCGGGGATCTTCTCCGCGCTCGTGCTGCTCAAGCTGCCCCTCGACGGGTTCCTGCCGAACTACCTGCGTGCCATGCTCGTGGCGCCGGTCATCGGGTGGTTCCTGGCCCGCCGGATCTGCGACCGGTCCGCGGTCGACCTGCGGGAGCGCTGGGCGGCTCTGCTCAGCGGCGGTGGCGTCGGTCCGCAGGTGCCCAAGTCCGTTCCGCAGGACCCCGGCGAGAAGTCGGCCGAGGAGCTCCGGCTGAACCTGGAGAAGCTCTCGGCCGAGCAGCAGTCCAACATCGCGTTCTACGCCGGGCCCAAGGGCATCCTCGGTCTGGGCACCCGCTGGGGCAGCTGGACCCTCGCCGAGGAGCTCGTCCCCGTGGCCGGCCGGGAGATCCACGACTTCCGCGCCTGGGACGTCATCCGCAAGATCCACGACCAGCTCACCCTGCTGGAGCGCGGCTCCCTCAAGACCGGCTTCCCGAAGCCGACGGTCAAGCACTGGATCGTCTCGGCGGTCGGCGAGGGCGCCGACTCGGTCACCCGCCCCGAGGGCGACAACATCGTCCACTTCCAGGTCAAGCCGCACGAGATACAGCGCATCTGCAACGACCAGCAGTTCGGCGCGGGCAATCGCCACTACCTCGGCGTCCAGTTCACCCTGTGGGACGGGAACCTCGTCCTCACGATGATGGTCACGGTGACCTCGCTCCACCACACGCTCAGGATCGAGGTCACCGGCCACGCGCTGGGCCCCGTGCACGGCCTCTTCGGCACGAAGCCCGCGGCCAAGACCAAGGAGGTCTCGAAGACCGTCCGGTTCTGGGAGACGAAGTCGGTCCAGCAGCCGCTGCTCACCACCGACGACATCGTCCGGCTGGCGGTGCGCGCCCCGCTCACCTGGTACCCGCCGATCCTGGAGTTCCTCGGCGGCAAGATGGTCCTGCCCGAGCCCTTCGGCCTGCGGCACGTCTGGGCGGGTCCGCTCTGGAAGAACCGCTTCATGGCCGACGACGCCATACGAATGGCGACGCCGGTGCTGCGCGCTGTCCACTCCGCGACCCTGAAGTTCCTCGACGAGCACAACGTGGACACGGAGCGCTTCACCAACCGCTCGCTGGTCCTCAGCGGCGGCATCCAGGAGCCCGGCCCCAAGAAGGCCGACGTCTACGACGCGTGACGGGGCGTACGCGAGGGGCGCGTGCGGCGGCCGCGGCCTGAGCACACGGCGAAGGGCCCGGGTCCACCGCTGTGGCCCGGGCCCTTCGCGTACGGATCAGATGGTGGCCGGCCAGGCGTCGGCCAGCATCTTCCGGGTGTCCGCGAGGAGCTGCGGCAGCACCTTGGTGTGCCCGACGACCGGCATGAAGTTGGTGTCCCCGCCCCAGCGCGGCACCACGTGCTGGTGCAGATGGGCGGCGATCCCGGCGCCCGCGACGGCGCCCTGGTTCATGCCGATGTTGAAGCCGTGCGCGCCGGAGGCCGCCCGCAGCGCGACCATGGCGCGCTTGGTGAGGTCGGCGAGCTCCGCCGTCTCCGCCGCGTCCAGATCCGTGTAGTCGGCGACGTGGCGGTAGGGGACGACCATGAGGTGACCGCCGTTGTACGGGTACAGGTTGAGGACCGCGTACACGCTCCGGCCACGGGCGATCACCAGGCCGTCCTCGTCCGACTTCGACGGAATCGAGCAGAACGGACAGCCGTCCTCGGCGCCCGGCCCGGTCGGCTTGTTCTCGCCCTGGATGTACGCCATCCGATGAGGCGTCCACAGGCGCTGGAACGCGTCCTGCGTCCCCACTCCGATCTGCTGCTCCGGCTCAGTCGTCATGCTGTGCAGCATATTGCGTCGCCCGTTCGGAACGTGTCGCCGGGGCGGAGGATCCATGCAGCGGCCATGCTGATCCGATGGACGTGAGGCCGGAGAAGCAGGAGCACTGGGACCGTCGCATGGAGAAGCCGCTCGCGGTGGCCTCTCTGCTCTTCCTCGCCGGGTACACGGTGCGGGTGCTCGCCCACGGCATGGACCAGGTCTGGCTGGACCTCTGCCTGGCGGTCACGCTCGGGGCGTGGGGCGTCTTCGTCCTCGACTACGTGGTGCGGCTCCGGCTCAGCGGCCTCGGCCCCCTGCGCTTCGTCCGCGCACATCTCCTGGGCACCGTCGTGCTGCTGCTGCCGCTGCTGCGGCCGCTGCAGATGGTGAAGATCTACGAGCAGATCCAGCGCCGCCACGACAAGCCGCGCCTGACCCTCTACGCCCGCGTCATGGCCTACTCCAGCCTCACGGTCGCGCTCCTCGGCTTCGCGGGCGCGCTCGCCGTCTACCAGCACGAGCGCGGCGTCCCGGGGGCCACGATCCGCACCTTCGGCGACGCCCTCTGGTGGGCCGCCGAGACCCTGACGACGGTGGGATACGGGGACGTCACCCCGGTGACCGCGATGGGCCGCTTCATCGCGGTGGGCATGATGGCGTGCGGCGTCGCCCTGATCGGGGCCGTCACGGGCTCGTTCTCCTCCTGGCTGATCCAGACGTTCAGGCGGGAGGACGAGGAGAGGCCCCCGGGCGGTACCCCGGGGGCCTCCTGAGCCCGTGCGACCGGCGGATCAGACCTGGACGCGGTCCTCGACGATCTTGGCGATCTTGGCGATGGCCTCGTCGACAGGGATGCCGTTCTCCTGCGAACCGTCGCGGTAGCGGAAGGAGACGGCGCCGGCGGCCATGTCCTCGTCACCCGCGATGATCATGAACGGGACCTTCTGCTTCTGCGCGTTGCGGATCTTCTTCTGCATCCTGTCCGAGGACGAGTCGACGTCCACCCGCAGACCCTGCTTCTTCGCCTTGGCGGCGAACTCGTGCAGGTAGTCGACGTGCGCGTCGCCGATCGGGATGCCGGTCGCCTGGACGGGCGCCAGCCACGGCGGCATCGCGCCCGCGTAGTGCTCGAGGAGCACGGCGAAGAAGCGCTCGATCGAGCCGAACAGCGCGCGGTGGATCATGACCGGGCGCTGCTTGGTGCCGTCCGGGGCGGTGTACTCCAGGTCGAAGCGCTCCGGCAGGTTGAAGTCGAGCTGCACGGTCGACATCTGCCAGGTACGGCCGATGGCGTCGCGCGCCTGCACCGAGATCTTCGGGCCGTAGAACGCGGCGCCGCCCGGGTCGGGGGTCAGCGGGAGGCCCTGCTTCTCGGCGACCTGCTGGAGGACCGCGGTGGCCTCCTCCCAGACCTCGTCCGAGCCGACGAACTTCTCCGGGTCCTTGGTGGACAGCTCCAGGTAGAAGTCGGTCAGACCGTAGTCGCGCAGCAGGTTCAGGACGAAGGTGAGGGTCTTGTCGAGCTCCTCCGCCATCTGCTCCTTGGTGCAGTAGATGTGCGCGTCGTCCTGGGTGAAGCCGCGGGCCCGGGTCAGGCCGTGCACGACGCCCGACTTCTCGTACCGGTACACGGTGCCGAACTCGAACAGGCGCAGCGGGAGTTCACGGTACGAACGGCCGCGCGCGTCGAAGATCAGGTTGTGCATCGGGCAGTTCATGGGCTTGAGGTAGTAGTCCACGCCCTCGTCGAGCTGCATGGGGGGGTACATGCCCTCGGCGTACCAGTCGAGGTGGCCCGACTTCTCGAACAGCTTGCCCTTGGTGGCGTGCGGCGAGTAGACGAACTCGTAGCCCTCCTCCTCGTGGCGCTTGCGCGAGTAGTCCTCCATGACCCGGCGGATGATGCCGCCCTTGGGGTGGAAGACGGCGAGGCCGGAGCCGATCTCGTCCGGGACGGAGAAGAGGTCGAGCTCGTTGCCCAGCTTGCGGTGGTCGCGCTTCTCGGCCTCGGCGAGGAAGTCGAGGTGGGCCTTCAGCTCGTCCTTCGACGGCCAGGCGGTGCCGTAGATGCGCTGGAGCATCGGGTTCTTCTCGCTGCCGCGCCAGTAGGCGGCGGCGTTGCGCATGAGCTTGAACGCCGGGATGTTCCGGGTGGTCGGCAGGTGGGGACCGCGACAGAGGTCCTTCCAGCACAGGTCGCCGGTCTTGGCGTCGATGTTGTCGTAGATGGTCAGCTCGCCGCCGCCCACCTCGACGTTCGCGCCGTCGTCGGTCGACGCGGAGCCCTTGATGCCGATGAGCTCCAGCTTGTACGGCTCGTCCGCCAGCTCGGCGCGGGCGTCCTCGTCGGTCACCACACGGCGGGCGAACCGCTGGCCGCGCTTCTGGATCTCCTGCATCTTCTTCTCGATGACCTTGAGGTCCTCGGGAGTGAAGGGCTTCTCGACGTCGAAGTCGTAGTAGAAGCCGTCCCGGACCGGCGGGCCGATGCCCAGCTTGGCCTCGGGGAAGAGCTCCTGCACGGCCTGGGCCATGACGTGCGCGGTCGAGTGGCGCAGGATGTCGAGGCCGTCGGGGGAGGAGATCTCGACCCCCTCGACGACGTCGCCGTCGGCGAGCTCGTACGACAGGTCCTTCAGCTCGCCGGCCACGCGGGCGGCGATGATGGTGCGGTCGTCGGCGAACAGGGCGCCGGCGGTGGTGCCCGCGCTCACCGCCCTCTCCTCTGCTTCCGAGGCGGACTGGACGGTCACACGGACTTCAGACACGGGTACTCCGTACATAGGGGCGCAAGCAGACACGAGGTGCCGGCGCCGGCGGTGCGCGACAGGTACGAGGTGCCGCGCACGGCCGATCCTACCGAGGCCACCGGGGCGTCCGCGAAACGGTTTCCCGCCCGCCGGGCCGCCCGCGAAAGGGTTTCCCGCCGCCGGGCCCCGACGGGGTCTCACCCCTCGTCCGGTCCGCACGCCTCCTCGAAGAAGTCGAGGTTCTCCTGGAGGGACTTCATCAACCGGTCCCGTTCCGTCTCGTCGACCTGGACGGGGACGACCCCGGAGGCGTCCGTGAGGCGACGGAAGCCGCCCCGGCTCTCCAGCCGGCCCACCACCCGGATCGGAAGCCCGACGAGATGGGCGTGCCCGGCGGTGCGGTACGCCTCCTCGTCCAGGCTGACCCGGACGTGCGGGACCTCCGCCCCGCCGAGCACCCGGAGCCGTACGGTGCCCTCGCCGCGCGGCCCGGAGCGGCGCATGCGGACGACGGCGCCGGTCAGCCGGACCGGTACGGAGGGCTCGTCGGTCAGGTAGCGGGCACTGGCCTCGCGCAGCGCGGGCAGGTCGCCTGGCGAGAACTCGACCGGTTCGGGCCGGGCTGCGCAGCCCTCGGGCGCCCCGGCGGACGGGGCCCACTCCAGGGCGATCCTGGCTCCCTCGGTGCCCCGCACCAAGGCCACGAGCGCCTCGGTGAGTTCGCGGCTGACGCCCGCCTCGACGGCCGCGTCGAAGGCCTCCATGCCGCCGGTGGCCCGCTGGTAGTCGGTGGCCTCACGGGCCGCGTGGAGGGCGTGGTAGAGCCGGACGGCGATGGGGCGGCCCGGTGCGACGGGCAGGAAGGCGGTGAGCCCGCGGCCACCGGGCGCCGCGCCGACGACGACGGTCTCCAGGGAGGCCTGGGCGGGGCGCCGGTGCCGGGCCCCGTAGTAGCCGGCCCTGCCCCGTACGGCGAGGGCGCCGGCGAGGAGGAGCTGGCGGGCGGCGGACCTGAGCTGTTCCTGCACGGTCCAGGGGACGGTGCCGGCCGGGCCCGGGGGCACGTCGCGCCACCAGCGGATCTCGTCGCTGGGCACGGCGAGGCCGGTGAGGACCTCGCGGGCGGAGGGCGTGGCGCTGCGGGCGAGGGCGGTGAGCGCCTCGCCGAGCAGGTCCTCGCAGTCCGGGAAGGCGCGGCTCTCCGGCACGAGCAGGCTGGTGCCGGTGCCGCTGCCGGGCGGGGTCCAGCGGCTGTAGCGCCCGGCCGCCCCGCCCCGCCGCCGCCATCCGTGGCGGGCCAGCAGGGCGCCGAGGACGCGCGGGTCGACCCTGCCGGGGTCGGGTGTGCCCTGGGTATCGGCCCAGGGGCCGGTGGGCGGGGCCGGGACCCCGGTCCAGGGCCCGGGGGTGTCCCCGGGCGCCGGATGGGGGCGGTAAGGCGGAGGAACGGAGACGGGGCCGTGTCCGGCCCCGCTCCCCTCGTCCCCGAACCCCGGGTCGTCGATCGGTCGGTGCATCAAGGTCTCCCTCCCACGCCGACCCGGGTCATGATCTCGCAGAGCGCCCGGTCGTCGAAGATCCGTGCCGTCGGTACGCGCACGGTGGTCCGGCGCTGTCCCGTGACCGGGTGTCCGGCCAGGTTGATCCAGTAGCAGCAGTGCCGCAGGTCGAGCCGGTCGTGGCTCGCTCTCAGCCAATCCTCAGGTGACCTCGGGACGAGCATCACGACGAGGATCTTGTGCACGGACACCGGGGTCCTGGCGAGCTTCACCAGGTGGTCGTTGTCGAGGGTGAACGAGAAGGTCTTCCCGGGCGGGCGCGGCGGTATCTGGTAGGTGCACTTGAGCTGCACCTTGATGGTCACCTCGTCGTCGACCGTGTGGCCGGGCGAGCCGTGGCTCACGTGCCAGTCGATGCCGTTGTCCGGAAAGGGCTGGGACAGCGAGCAGCCGGCCGCGGCGGCGACGGCGTGCAGGTATCCCACCTGGAGGGTCTCCATGCAGGCGGTGGTGGCGAGTGAGCCGCGCGTCGGTGCCAGCCGCTGGGGCGGCAGCCCTCCCGACTCGGGCTGGGCGAGCGCCATGTCGTCTTCCTTCCCCGTCCCTTGTGTTGTGACCGGTCCGCGTACGGCGCAAACAGTCCGGGTATCACCGTTTCGGGGCAGGGGGTTGGCCATCTGCCGCACGTGTGCAGGGAGTTCAGGGATGACGATGCACTGGTACGAAGGGCCCCTGGCCGCTTTCGACACGGAGACCACAGGAGTTGACGTCGAGGGCGACCGGATCGTGTCCGCCGCCCTCGTCGTACAGGACACGGTCGGGGCGCGGCCGCGGGTGACGCGGTGGCTGGTCAATCCGGGCATACCGGTGCCCGAGGGGGCCACCGCCGTGCACGGACTGACGGACGATCACCTCCAGCGGTACGGCCGCTGGCCGGCTCCCGTGATGGAGGAGCTGGCGCGCGCGCTGGCCGAGCAGAGTGCGGCGGGGCGCCCGCTGGTGGTGATGAACGCGCCGTTCGATCTGACGATCCTCGACCGCGAGCTGCGCAGGCACCGGGCGTCCACGCTCGGCGACTATCTGGGAGGCACCCCGCTGGTCGTCCTCGACCCTCGGGTCCTGGACAAGCATCTGGACCGCTACCGGAAGGGCCGCCGGACGCTCACGGACCTGTGCGCGCACTACGAGGTGGAGCTGGCGGGCGCGCACGACGCGGCGGCGGACGCGACGGCGGCGCTCGACGTCGTACGGGCGGTGGCACGGCGTTTCTCGTCGCGTCTCGAGCGGCTGACGCCGGCGGAGCTGCACACGCTGCAGGCGGTGTGGCACGCGGCGCAGGCGCGGGGCCTCCAGGCGTGGTTCACCCGGCAGGGGACGCCGGAGACCGTGGACCCGTCGTGGCCCCTGCGGCCGGAGCTGGGCACGGCGGCCTGAACGGGGCCCGGCGGCCCGGCACATGACAGAGGCCGGTCCGTCTTTCGACGGACCGGCCTCTACCCGGTGGGCGATACTGGGATCGAACCAGTGACCCCTTCGGTGTGAACGAAGTGCTCTCCCGCTGAGCTAATCGCCCGGGAACGGGTTGAACCATACAGGCCCCCAAGCCCTTCGTTCAAACCACGCCGGCACCGGCACCGGTCCCCGCCCCCACCGGGGGGAGGTACTCAGACGCGTGGGAGCCGGAAGATGAGTATCCGGACGCATTCCCGCCCGGTGTGGCGGGGGCCACACTCCCGGCATGGACAACTCCCTGCCGCCCGCGGACGAGCTCGTGCTCGTCGACCGTGAGCTGGCCCGACTCGACGCACGCCGGTCCCAGTTGCTGGCCCGGCGGGCGTGGCTCCTCCGGGCGCTGTACGCCCCGGCGTCCTCGACGGCACCCGGCCCGTTCCCTTCGGCGCCCGGCGCCCGTCCGACGGGTCCCGGCGCCCGCCCGCCGGTGGCGGACTCGACGCCGCGGAGCGCGCAGAACGTGCTGCTGACGCTCGGCGGCACGCTGCTCACGATCGCGGCCATCGCGTTCACGCTGGTGAGCTGGGGGTCGATGGGCATCGGCGGCCGTTCGGTCGTGCTGTTCGCGGTCACCTCGGCCGCGCTGGCGGCGCCGGTGGCGCTGCTGCGCCGGAGCCTGGTGTCGACGGCCGAGTCGGTCGCGGCGCTGGGTCTGGTCCTGATGGTGCTCGACGCGTACGCGCTGCACCGGGTGGCGCTCCCGGAGACGGACGGCCTCGAGTACACGGCGGTGGCCGCCGCGGTCCTCGCGGGCGCGTGGACGGCGTACGGCTCGGGCCTGTCCCGGCTGCGGATCCCGCTGCCGGTGGCGGTGGCCGCGGGGCAGCTGCCGCTGCCGCTCGGTGTGCTGGCGGTCGGGGGCGGCCCGACGGCCTTCGCGTGGGCGGCGCTCGTCACGGCCGTGGCGGACGGCGCGGTGATCCTGTGGACCCGCCCGGCGGCGGTCCGGATCACGGCGGCCGTCGGTGCGACGGCCCTGGGCGGCTGGGCGCTCCTGACGGGCGGCTGGCTCTCGCTCACCTCGCCGTGGAGCGGCGCCCCGCTGCTCCTGGCGGCCGCGGCGCCGACCCTGTACGTGGCCCGGCGCCTGCCCGCCCTCGCGGTGGCGGCCTCGTCGGTCGCCGGCCTGGCGGCGGTCGCGGCGGCGGGCGGCCTGCTCCGCCCGGCCGTCCCGACGGACTGGACCGTGCCGGTGTACGTCCTGTGCGGCCTGGCACTGGCATCGGTGGGGCGTCCGAGCCGGGCCGGGGACGGGGCCGGCGAGGCGACAGGGCGGCGGCTGCCGGGCGGGATGCGCCTCGGGCTCGCCGGCGCGGGCGCAGGAGTCGCGGCGCTCGGGGTCGTCTGGGCGCTGCCGCCGGTGGCGGTCGGTCTCCTCGGGCCGATGGCCCGGACGACGGAGGTGTGGTCCGGCGAGCACCCCGTGCGGGCGCTGACCTCGTACCCGGGGACGGCCGTCCTCGTCCTGGCGGTGGCCGCCGGCGTCCTCGCGGCCGTCCCCCGGCTGTGGGCCCGGTGCGGCGCCCTCGCCCTGGTCTGGGCGCTGCTCACGGCGTTGCCGGTCTCCCCCGGTCTGCCGTACGCGGCGACACTGGCCCTGCAGCTCCTGACGACCGCGGCGGCGCTCGCGTGCGCCGTCCGCCCCGGTCCGCTGACGCGCGGTCTGCGCCGCCCGGAACCGGCCGTAGGCCCCGGCACGCCGAAGCCCGAGCCCGCCACCGGCGTCCCCGCCGCTCCCTCCGCCTCCGGTGCCCCCTGGGGCGCCTGGGCGCCTTCCCGGCCCCGTCCTGAGGCTCCCGCCGCGGAGCCCGGGACCGTCCTGGGGTGGCTCGCGTTCGCCGGCGGGCTGGTGTCCGCGCCGAGCGCGGTCGCGCTCGCCCTGGACGTGCGGGCGGCCACGTTCACGGCGCTCGGGGCGCTGCTCGTGCTCCTGGTGGGCGTGGCGGTGCTCGGGGCGGGCGCGCGCCGGGTGGTCGCCGCCTGCGCCGCGGTGCTCACCGCGACCGGGCTCGTGGTCGCGGTGGCCGCCGCCCGCGGGTTCGAGGACCACTGGACGGCGCTCGCCCTGCTGCTCGTCCCGGCGGCGACGGCCGCCGTCGGCGCCAAGGCCCGCCCGGTGGCCCTGCCGGTCGAGATCACCGGTGCGGTCGTGGCGCTTCCGGCGTTCGCGCTCGCCGCGTCCCGGCCCGCGTTCCTCGCGCTCGCCCTGGCGCTCGCCGGGGTGATCGCGGCGGCGACGGCCGTGCGCCCCGAGCGGCGGCGGTTCGCCTCGTGGACGGCGGCGGTGCTGTTCGTGCTGGCCACCTGGGTGCGGCTGGCGGTGTGGGAGGTGGCGACCCCGGAGGCGTACACCCTGCCGGTGACCGTGCCGGCCCTCGTCGTCGGCTTCCTGCGGCGGCGCCGGGACCGGGAGGCCTCGTCCTGGACGGCGTACGGACCGGGTCTCGCGGCGACGCTGGCGCCGAGTCTCGTCGCGGCCTGGACGGACCCGGAGTGGCCGCGGCCGCTGGCCCTCGGGGTCGCCGCCCTCGTCGTGACCCTGCTCGGCGCGCGGTTCCGGCTGCAGGCGCTCCTGGTCCTCGGCGGCTCGGCCCTCGCCCTGGACGGGCTGCACGAGCTGGCGCCGTACGTGGTGCAGGCGGTGGGCGCGCTGCCGCGCTGGCTGCCGCCGGCCCTGGCCGGGCTCCTGCTGCTCGCGGTGGGCGCCACGTACGAGCAGCGGCTGCGGGACGCCCGGCGGCTCCGGGACCGGGTCGCGCGGATGCGGTGACGGACCGGGGTACGCCGAAGGCCCGAGACGATGTTCCGTCTCGGGCCTTCGGACCGGGTGGTGGGCGATACTGGGTTCGAACCAGTGACCCCTTCGGTGTGAACGAAGTGCTCTCCCACTGAGCTAATCGCCCCGGTGCACCGCAAACATTACCGCATGTCAGCGGGGCTCCCGAACCATCCCGGGGTCACTCGTCGATCTTCCACGGCATGACGAAGCCGAACTTCCACAGGTAGACGCCGAGCAGGGCGGCGATGATCACCAGGCCGACGGTGGTGAGGATGATGTTCCTGCGGCGGACCTTGGGGTCGAGCGCGCGCTGTGCGGCCTCCGTGACCTTGCGCTTGGTCCAGCGGAGCACCAGCTGCGCCCAGACGAACTCGGTCGCCCAGATCGCCATGCCGCCGAAGATGACCAGCCAGCCGGGCCCCGGGAGCGGCAGCATGACCACGCCCGCGCCGACCACGGCGAGTCCCACGATGAAGACGCCGACCTGCCAGCTCAGATGGAGGCCTCGTCGGGACTTGATGAACTCCGGTGCACGGGATCCCAGTTCGGCTTCCTGGCCGTCTGCGGACTCCCCGATGCGCTCGTCACTCTCCGCATTCATGGTTCCCAACTTACCGGACGCGGAGCCCTCGCCGGAATGGCGGTATTACCGCAGGTCACACGCCCCCGAACGAGCTACCTGAACGATCACAAAACCGACAGAGGGGTTTACAACGGCACCTGAGGTGGCATGTCGATTTCGCCGACGTGCGAATCCCCGAGCGCACACTGAGCGAAAGGCCCTGGCGCTTATGAACACCACGGTCAGCTGCGAGCTGCACCTGCGCCTCGTTGTGTCGAGCGAGTCCTCACTGCCTGTACCCGCGGGCCTGCGGTATGACACGGCCGATCCGTATGCCGTGCACGCCACCTTCCACACCGGAGCCGAGGAGACGGTCGAGTGGGTCTTCGCCCGCGACCTTCTCGCCGAGGGGCTGCACCGGCCCACCGGCACGGGCGACGTCCGCGTCTGGCCGTCCCGGAGTCACGGTCAGGGAGTCGTCTGCATCGCGTTGAGCTCCCCCGAGGGAGAAGCCCTGCTCGAGGCCCCGGCGAGGGCCCTGGAGTCGTTCCTGAAGCGGACCGACGCCGCCGTGCCACCGGGCACCGAGCACCGGCACTTCGATCTCGATACGGAGCTCTCCCACATCCTGGCCGACAGCTGAGCCAGGCCGAGAGCCGCACGGCGCCGTCCGACTCGGGGCGACGGCGCCGCGCGGGCAGCCACATAGGCACGACACCGGCGCTCCCCACCGCGCAGCCGGCGCGGTGGAGGGCGCCGTTGTCCTTTTCCCGGTCGCGCTAAAGTCAGCGCCATTCCGCGGGCGCCCGCCCGCAGCCGGCCAGGGAGCGAATCGTGCTGATCCCCCACGACACCCGGATCGCCCTCGACACAGTCGTCGATCTGATGAACACCGCGCCGCAGGGCGACCGGGCCGACGAGCTCGCGGACATCCAGGGGCTGCGGACCTTCGTACACGCCCACAAGATCAGCGACGTGGGCGACCTCGGTGCGGCCGATCTGCGGGCCGTGCGCGAGGTGCGCGAGAAGTTCGCGGCGGTGTTCTCGGCGCCCGAGGCCCGGATCGCGGCCCCGCTGATCAACCAGCTGGTGGCGGGCGCGGGGACCACGCCCCAGCTCACCGACCACGACGGCTACGACTGGCACGTGCACTACTTCGCGCCGGGCGCCTCGGTGGCCGACCACCTCGCGGCCGACTGCGGCATGGCGCTGGCGTTCATCGTGGTGGCGGGCGAGCAGGAGCGGCTGCGGCGCTGCGAGGCGCCGGACTGCGGCCGGGCCTTCGTCGACCTCTCCCGCAATCGCTCGCGCCGCTACTGCGACAGCCGTACCTGCGGCAACCGTCTGCACGTGGCCGCCTACCGGGCGCGCCGCAAGGAGGCCGCGGGCTGAGGCGTCGGCCGGAGTCGGGACCGGGGCCGGCGCCCGGCCCGCCGCCGAGGCCCGGTCCTCGACCGCGACCGGGCCCGGGGCCGTCACAGGACGAAGAGATCGTGCACGGCGGCCATGAGCAGCAGACAGCCGATCACCCCGAGAAAGATCATCAGCGGGGGCTGGGAGAGCGCGAACAGACAGCCGCGCGGCTCTTCGGCAGGGGCATCGGGGGCGGCGGGGACGGTCTCCCGCGAGGTATCCAGCATCTCGGGGGGATGATCGCGCACGCGGGACCCCCGAAATCCCGCAACACGCCCCACAGCAGAGGCAGTTCACCCCTTCCCGTGGATCGCCGGACGATCACGGGAACGGGAACGGCCAGAAGCGGTCAGATTCCGTGCTTCTTCAGAATCGCCTCGATGTCGCTGAAGTCCTCTCCGGCCGGCGCGCCGGTCTGCGGCTTCGCCGTCACGGCACGCGAGGGCGACGACGCCGCCGGGGCCACGGCACCCGGCTCCGCCCCTCCGGTGGCCTCCCTGCGTCCGCCCCGGCGCCGCTCCACGGCCCGGGTGGACATGAAGAGCAGCCAGGCGGCGCCCAGGACACCGAAGCCGGCCCAGGCGACCGGGCTGAACGCCGTGTCCACGAGCCATTCGACGGCGCCCGTCATCACCAGGCCGACCGGGACCAGGGAGTAGGCCGCGATCCGGGCCGCGGACAGGAATCGCTTCCGGTACGCCGTGATCGCGGCGATGCCCAGGCCCGCCGCGGACACCGCGGAGCAAATGGTCTCGGCGAGCATGCGGGCCTCCAGGTCCGGGGTGATACGTCCCTTCCATCCTGCACCGGTGAGGCCCCCCGCGGCCATGTCCCGGGCCCGGTCTCAGGGAGATCTCCGGGTCGCCCCCACCCGGATCTCCTCCCCAGGTCCCGGTCGGGAGACACCCCTCCTCCCTGGTGAGGGAGACTGCTGTCATGAGTGACTCCACCACCGCACCCGCCTCCCCCGTCGTGCTCGAGGCGTGGTTCGACCTCCAGTGCCCCGACTGCTTCCAGGCCCTCGACGACGTCCGCGCGCTCCGCGAGAAGTACGGCGACCGGCTCGACGTACAGCTGCGGCACTTCCCGCTCGCGAAGCACAAGCACGCGTACGCCGCCGCGCAGGCCGCCGAGGAGGCCTTCGAGCAGGGCAAGGGCTGGGCGTACGCGGAGGCGCTGCTCGCCAGGACCGCCGAGCTGGGCGAGCGGGGCGAGCCGGTGCTCATGCAGGTGGCCACCGAACTCGGCCTGGACGCCGAGGAGTTCGACACCGCGCTGATCGACGGCCGACACCTCCTGACCGTCGACGCGGACGAGGCCGAGGGCAAGGCGATCAAGGTCACCGGCACCCCGACCTATGTCGTCGACGGGCTGCGGCTGGACGGCGGCCAGAGCCAGGAGGGCCTGCGCGAGCGCATCGAGGAGATCACCGACCGCCTCCTGGCGGGCTGAGGGCCCGGCGCCCGGGGGGTGCCCCACCGCGCGACGCCCGGGGTACGACGGCCCCCCTCGGAGTGCGACGGCCTCCCCTACAGCAGCTCCTTCGCGCTGTTGACGTGGGTCGTGCGGTAGCCCAGCGACTCGTAGAGCCGGATCGCCGGGGTGTTGCCCGCGAAGACGTGCAGTCCGAGCAGGGTCTCCCCGGCCTCCCGCGCGACCCGCTCGGCGAGCAGCATCAGCGCCCGCCCGTAACCGTGGCCGCGGTGCGCCTCGTCGACCTCGATGTCGTACACGAAGGCCGCCCAGCGGCCCGGCTCCAGCTCGATCCGGCCGGTCCACAGGAAGCCGGCGGGCCGGCCGTCCCGGACGACCACGTGGATCGCGACCCCGGGGGTGGCGAGGCCCTCCGGAAGGTACTTCGCGTGGCTGCTCTCGGCCTTGGCGCGGGCCTGCTCCTCGGGCACGCCGCGGTCGATCCAGCTCCGCGCGAAGCCCTCCTTGGCCCGCGCCTCCCACGCCGCGTACTCAGCCCCGGTCATCGGCCGCACCTCGACACCCTCCGGCAGGGCCGGCGGCTCGGCGGGCAGTTCCTTGACCATGTTCCGGCTGCGCTCGGTGTAGCCGAGCGAGCGGGCCATCCGCAGCGCGGGTCCGGCGTCGGCGGGCACGGAGATCTGGACCTCGACGCAGCCCCAGCCCCGCAGCACCTCCTCCGATGCCAGCGCCGCGACCGTGCCACGACCCCGCCCCCGGTCCGGCTCGTGGACCCCGAGGCGGCTGATCACGCCGGAGGCGGCACCGAAGCCGGGGTCGGTGGAGAGGTGCACGGAACCGACGCGGCGGCTGTTCACGCACACGTCGTAGGTACGGGAACGGCCGCCGTCGGGCGTCTGCTGAAGCGGCTCGGCCGGCCGCAGGGTGGTGGTCATCAGTCGTGTTCTACCCACCCGGAGGCCGTCCGTCATCAGGTTTTGCGCGAGGCCGCTACGCGAGGCGCGGATCCCGGTCCCGCGCGGCGTGCTCGTCGAAGATCCGCATGGCCTTGGCGGTGACCGGGCCGGGCGCGGGCGACAGTTCGCGTCCGTCGACCCGGTGCACGGCCTGGACGTCGCGGAGCGTCGAGGTCAGGAAGATCTCGTCGGCGCTCTCCAGGACGTCCAGCGGCAGATCGGTCTCCTGCGCACCGGTCCACTCGACGGTCAGGGCCCGGGTGATGCCCGCGAGGCAGCCGGAGGAGACGGGCGGGGTGAGGATCCGGCCGTCGACCACGACGAAGACGTTGGAGCCGGTGCCCTCGCAGAGCTGCCCCACCGTGTTGGCGAAGAGCGCCTCGGAGCCGCCCTGCTCGCGCGCCCTGGCGAGGGCGACCACGTTCTCGGCGTACGAGGTGGTCTTGAGTCCGGTGAGGGCACCGCGCTCGTTGCGCGTCCAGGGCACGGTGATCACCGCGGTGGAGTCGGCGCGACGGCCGGTCTCCCCCAGGCCGACGACCAGGCTGGTCCCCGCGTCGCCCCGCTCCGAGCCGAGCGGCGAGAGGCCACCGGTGTACGTGATGCGCAGCCGGCCGAGCTCCATCGGGTTCGCCTCCAGGACGGCGGCGCAGGCGCGGCGGACCTCGTCGAGGTCCGGGTCGGGCAGGCCGAGGCCGCGGGCGGAGCGGGTGAGGCGCTCCAGGTGGAGGGTGAGGGCGAAGGTCTCGCCGCGTACCGCCTTGACCGTCTCGAAGATGCCGTCGCCGACGGTCAGTCCGTGGTCCAGTACGGAGACCAGGGCGGTCTCCGCGTCGTGCAGCCCGCCGTTGACCCAGATTTTCATCGAGAAGTGGCCTTTCCGCTCGCCTCAAGGGCGCCTGACTCGTAGGCGCCCGACGCTATCGCGACCAGCCGGGACGCCTTCAGCTCGGTCTCCTCCCACTCGCGCTCCGGGTCCGAGCCCCAGGTGATCCCGGCGCCGGTGCCGAAGCGGAGCACGCCCTCGGGGCGGTCGATCCAGAAGGTCCTTATCCCGACGGCCAGCTCCGCCGTGCCCGCGTCGGCGTCGACCCAGCCGATGCCTCCGCAGTACGGGCCGCGGGGGGCGGTCTCCAGGGACTCGATGATCCGCAGCGCGCTGGACTTGGGCGCGCCGGTCACGGAGCCGGGCGGGAAGGCGGCGTCGAGCAGCTCGGGCCAGCCGGCGTCCGCGCGCAGCAGGCCGGTGACCGTGGAGACGAGGTGGACGAGGCCGGGGTGCTCCTCGATCGCGCAAAGGGCGGGGACGGCGACGGAGCCGGTCTCGCTGACGCGCCCCAGGTCGTTGCGGACCAGGTCGACGATCATCACGTTCTCCGCGTGGTCCTTGGGGAGGAGGTCCGCGGCGGTGCGTCCGGTCCCCTTGATGGGACCGGAGGAGATCAGCGTCCCCTCTCTGCGGAGGAAGAGCTCGGGTGAGGCGGTGGCGATCTCCACCCCGTGCGCGGGCAGCCGGATCGTTCCGGCGTAGGGGGCGGGGTTGCCCCGGGCGAGGAGGGCGGTGAGGGCGTCGACGTCGGCGGCGGCCGGATCCGGCAGCGGCGCGGTCAGCACCCGGCAGAGGTTCGCCTGGTAGACCTCGCCGCGCGCGATGTGCTCGCGTACGCGCCGGACGCCCGCGGTGTACGCGGTGCGGTCGAGGGAGGACGTCCAGTCACCGGCGGCGGGGCCGCGCCAGCCGCCGGGGACGGGCGCGGGGACGGGGTCGGGCCGCACGTCGCCGAAGCGGGCGCAGGTCAGACGTCCCTCGAAGTCCGCGCAGACGGCCCAGAAGCCGGCGGAGTCCAGGGCTTCGGGGTCGTGGGTGACGTCCCGGAGGTCGGTCGCGAGGAGGCCGCCGAAGCGGGCCAGCGGAGCAAGGTCGTACACGCATCGAGTCTAGGTCCGCCGGAGGAGGGACACCGGGCACCGGCGACGGGGGCTCCCCGCCACCTCGGGAGCACGGCGAGTGAACGGGGCACGAACCCTCCGGGTCTCCCTGCCGGGCACCTGGATCGGCGCGCAGGTCAGCACGCTGCGGAAACGCGTTTTTGTGCTGGCCCAGGAATCCGCTAGAGTTCAACACGTCGCCGGGACGCGCAAGCGAAACGGAAACGACAAGCGGACGTGGCTCAGTTGGTAGAGCATCACCTTGCCAAGGTGAGGGTCGCGAGTTCGAATCTCGTCGTCCGCTCGATGTGGGGGATCTTCCCGAACCCCTGTATTCACTCCTGGTGGAGTGGCCGAGAGGCGAGGCAACGGCCTGCAAAGCCGTCTACACGGGTTCAAATCCCGTCTCCACCTCCAAGCGCGATTAGCTCAGCGGGAGAGCGCTTCCCTGACACGGAAGAGGTCACTGGTTCAATCCCAGTATCGCGCACGCAGAACAACCGAAGATCCGGTCCGTACGGACCGTCCCGCGCGATTAGCTCAGCGGGAGAGCGCTTCCCTGACACGGAAGAGGTCACTGGTTCAATCCCAGTATCGCGCACCACCGAAGAGCCCCCGGCCGCATCTCGCGGCCGGGGGCTTCTTCATGCGCGGAAGGCTCCTCGTGCACCGGGAGACCCGGTGCACACCCCGTCAGGAGGAGAAGAGCATCCGGCCGAAACCGCGCTGACGGTAGTGGCCGCCGCCGTGGTGGCCGCCGTGGTGCGGGGCGCCCCAGGCGGGGGCGGCGGGCTGCGCGGCCGGGTAGGCCTGCGGGGCCGGCGGGGCGGGCGGAGCCTGCTGGACCCACTGGGACTCCAGGCGGGTCAGGGACTCCAGCTCGCCGTAGTCCAGGAATATCCCGCGGCAGCCGCTGCACTGCTCGATCTGGACGCCGTTGCGGTTGTACGTGTGCATGGCCGCATGGCACTTGGGACACTGCATGGTCGGCTCAACTCCCTGACGTCGCCGTACGAATGGTGCCTTCACCTTACGTGGACGCCGTGACGGCCGAATCGGTTCGGTGCCCGGCGATACGGGCGCAGGTGTCGATCATCACGTCCTCGACCTCGTCGAGCGGCCGGCCCTCGGCCGTCGACTTGGCGACCGCGAGCGCCGCCGTCTGGACCGTCAGGGCACGGGCGGGCACGTCGAGTCGGACCCACGGATCCGCGCCCACGGCCGGGCCGCCCGCTCCCTGGTACGCCCCGAGGAAACGGGACCAGATCTCCGGGGGCAGGATGCCGGCCGCGAACCAGGCCGCGGGGCGGGCCAGATCCCACGCGGGGTCGCCGAGACCGGCGTCGTCCACGTCGATGAGCCGCCAGGGAGCGCGGGGCGGGGGCGGCGTGCCGGGAGACTCCGCGGGCCCCGCGTCTCGGACCAGTTGGCCGAGGTGGAAGTCGCCGTGGCAGAGGAGGCGGGGGCCGTCCGACGCCACGTGGCCGGGGACCGCCCGCCAGGCGGCCAGGACGGTCGCGGCGGCCGGGTGGTCCGGTGCCGTCCGGCGCATCCGGTCCACGGCGAGGGCCGCCTTGGCGGGAGCCCTCATCTCGGGAAGCCGGGCGGCCGCATCCGCGGGAGGCGGGGTGCGGTGGAGCCGGGCGAGGAGCGTCGCGGCCTCCTCCCAGGGGGCGGCGTCGGGGTCCGCCGGGTCGACGGGCGAGCCGTACGGCCACACGCTGACCGGCCGGCCGTCGAGCTCCCCGGGCGTGGACGTCGTGAGCGGCGGGAGGAAGACCTCACGGACGTCCGGGTGGGCGGCGAGCGCGATCCGCGCCCGGTGCGCCTCGGGGTCGGTGCCGTGGGCGTGCGCCTTCGCGACCAGCCGCCCGTGCCGTACGACGGTCCCGTCGTCCCGGTCCGCCAGCCCCCCGACGAGTTCGCCCGCACAGCGGCAGGGCGTGCCGGGGCGGTGGGCGGCGGCGTGCGCGTACGCGGCGAGGCCGTCGAGGACGGGCCGGTCGGGGAGGTCCACGGGGGCGAGCGTACGGGGCCGTACGGGACGGGAACGCGCGAGGGCCGGTCAGCTCCCCAGCTGACCGGCCCCACGCTGCCGTCCGCCGCACCCCCGTCCCCACGGGGTTGATGGCCGGATGTCCCGACCCGGGCCGCTCTCCCGGGTCCGGGGCGCTGTTCAGCGCCCCAGCATCACGCCCACGGACGACGCCTGTGTGACCACTGCGTCCCAGCCGCCGAAGACGACCACGAGCAGGGCCGCGAGAGGGAGGACCATGGCGGTGGCCACCAGCGGGTGACGCCGGCTCGAAGGCTGGGTGCTCGTCCGCGATGCCGTGAAGGCCATGGTTCCTCTCCTGTCGTGTCTGGCGCGGCGGGTGCTTGACCTCGGGGGACGAGTGCTGCACCCGCCGCTTGACATCAACATTAGGGAGCCGGGAGCGTCCGGACGTCATGCCCGCGTACCGACTTGCGGGCCTCCCGGAGGATGACGCCCGGTCGTACGGCGTACTCCCCTGGGTGGAGACGGGGGTGCGGAAGCCGGGGTCTTCCCTGAGGGGTCCCGGTCGGGGCGGTGGCGGGGCGGCCGGGGCGTGACTTCGCTCACTTCCCGGGGCGTCGCGCGAACCCCCTGGTCGGAGGGGGTCGGGAGTGCCTTCCGGGGCATTCGGAGTCCGCCCTCGACAGAGCGTCAACTGGGTTGGCGGGACAAGGGGTTGGGGTGGCCACCGGAGGCGCGCGTTCCTGCCGCGTACCCCTCAGCACTGACAATCGATCCAGGCGCGAGGGCGCGGCCTATGAGCGCGTGCGGGCGCCACTACGTAAGCTGTGCCACGTCGAACGGACGAGGGGACGGACATGGCGATGATGCGGCTCCGGCGCGAGGATCCGCGGATCGTCGGGTCGTTCCGGCTCCACCGCAGGCTGGGGGCCGGCGGGATGGGCGTCGTGTACCTGGGTTCCGACCGGCGCGGCCAGCGGGTGGCGCTCAAGGTGATCCGGCCCGATCTCGCCGAGGACCAGGAGTTCCGGTCCCGGTTCGCCCGTGAGGTCTCGGCCGCCCGGCGGATCCGCGGCGGCTGTACGGCCCGGCTCGTCGCCGCCGACCTGGAGGCCGAGCGCCCCTGGTTCGCCACCCAGTACGTGCCCGGCCCCTCGCTGCACGACCGGGTCGCCGAGGAGGGCTCCCTGCGCGCCGCCGACGTGGCCTCGATCGGGGCCGCGCTCTCGGAGGGACTCGTCGCCGTCCACGAGGCCGGTGTCGTGCACCGGGACCTCAAGCCCTCGAACATCCTGCTCTCCCCCAAGGGCCCCCGGATCATCGACTTCGGCATCGCCTGGGCCACCGGGGCCAGCACCCTGACCCACGTGGGCACGGCCGTCGGCTCCCCCGGCTTCCTCGCCCCCGAACAGGTCCGCGGCGCGGCCGTCACCCCCGCCACCGACGTGTTCTCGCTCGGTGCCACGCTGGCGTACGCGGCGATGTCCGACTCGCCCTTCGGGCACGGCAGTTCCGAGGTCATGCTCTACCGGGTCGTGCACGAGGAGCCGCAGCTGCACGGCGTCCCGGACGCGCTGGCGCCGCTCATCCGGGCCTGCCTCGCGAAGGACCCCGAGGACCGTCCCAGCACCCTTCAGCTGTCGATGCGGCTCAAGGAGATCGCGGCGCGCGAGGCGCAGGGGCTGCCGGTCTCACGGCCGCCCGTGCAGCGGGACCGCGTGGAGGAGCGCAACACCCTGCGGCCGACCGAGCGCTACACCGAGCGGGACGTGCCCGGTCGTGGACCGGAGCGCGGTACGGAGCGAGGCGGCGAGCGGGGGACGGAGCGCGGCGCCGATCGTGGCACCGAGCGTGGTGCGGAGCGCGGCGGGCGTGGGCCGGGGCCGTCGTCCCGGCCCTCCGCCGGGCCCCGGACCGGTGGCCGACCCGCGACCCGGCCGGGTGCGCGGTCGACGTCCACGGGCCGCCGGCCCGCCAACCCTCGGCTGCTGCGGCAGCGGCTCTTCGTCTTCGTGGTGGTGACGCTGGTGGTGGCCCTGGGCATCGCCGCCGCCCAGGCCCTTCAGGGGTAGATCCCAGCCCAGGCCCGGGCCCAGGCCTGGGCTTCGGGGGGCGAGCCGTCTTTCAGGACTCCGGGCGGCCCGTCGCCACCGCGTAGAACGCCACCGCGGCCGCCGCGCCCACGTTCAGCGAGTCGACCCCGTGGGCCATCGGGATGCGGACCCACTCGTCCGCCGCCCGCAGCGCCTGCGTGGACAGACCGTCGCCCTCCGCGCCCAGCATCAGGGCCACCCGCTCCATGCGGTGCGGGGCGGCCTCGTCGATCGACATCGCCTTCTCCGCCGGCGTCAGCGCCAGCAGCTTGAAGCCCGCCTCCCGTACCGCCTCCAGGCCACGCGGCCACGTGTCGAGCCGGGCGTACGGCACGGAGAACACCGCGCCCATCGACACCTTCACGGAACGCCGGTACAGCGGATCCGCGCAGTCCGGCGACAGCAGCACCGCGTCCATGCCGAGCGCCGCGGCGCTGCGGAAGATCGCGCCGATGTTGGTGTGGTCGTTCACCGACTCCATCACCACCACCCGGCGGGCGCCGACCAGCAACTCGGCGGCGTCCGGGAGCGGCTTGCGCTGCATCGAGGCGAGAGCGCCCCGGTGCACGTGGTAGCCGGTGACGCGCTCCGCGAGGTCCGGCTGGATCGCGTACACCGGCGCGGGGACCTCGTCGATGACGTCCCGCATCACATCGACCCACTTGGCGGAGAGCAGCATCGACCGCATCTCGTAGCCCGCCTGCCGGGCCCTGCGGATGACCTTCTCGCCCTCCGCGATGAACAGGCCCTCGGCCGGTTCCCTTCTGCGGCGGAGTTCGACATCGGTCAGACCGGTGTAGTCGCGCAGGCGCGGGTCGTCGGGGTCGTCGATCGTGATGAGTTCGGCCACGAGGTGATACTGCCTTGTCCGGGGTGTGGTGCCAATGTGTGTGCGGCTGGGCGTCGCCCGCTCGGGGGCGGTCCTACATGACCAGGCGGTCCGGACCTTCCGTCACGACCTCGCCGATCACGATGACCGCCGGCGGGCGCACCTCCTGCGTCCGCACCGTCTCCGCCACCGTCGCCAGCGTCGCGTCCACCCGGCGCTGCGAGGCCGTCGTGCCCTCCTGGACCAGGGCGAGCGGAGTCTCCGGGGCCTTGCCGTGCGCGATGAGCGCCTCGGCGATCTTCCCGATCTTGTCCACGCCCATCAGGATCACCAGGGTGCCGGTGAGCTTGGCGAGCGACGCCCAGTCGACGAGGGAGCGCGGGTCCTCCGGGGCCACGTGCCCGCTGACCACCGTGAACTCGTGCGCCACGCCCCGGTGCGTCACCGGGATGCCGGCCGCGCCCGGGACCGAGATCGAGCTGGAGATGCCCGGCACCACCGTGCAGGCGATGCCCTCGACGGCGAGCGCCTGCGCCTCCTCCATGCCCCGGCCGAAGACGAACGGGTCGCCGCCCTTCAGCCGGACGACGGACTTGCCCGCCTTCGCGTGCTCGATCAGCGCGTTGTTGATGGCCTCCTGGGCCATGAACCGGCCGTACGGGATCTTCGCCGCGTCGATCACCTCGACGTGCGGGGGCAGTTCGTCCAGCAGGTCGCGGGGGCCCAGACGGTCGGCGATGACCACGTCCGCCTCGGCGAGCAGCCGGCGGCCGCGCACCGTGATCAGGTCCGGGTCGCCGGGGCCGCCGCCGACCAGTGCCACGAAGGGGGTGCGTGCGCGGTGCTGCGGGGCCGCGATCGAACCGTCCCGCAGGCCCTCGACGATCGCGTCGCGCACGGCCGCCGAGCGGCGCGGGTCGTGGCCGGTGAGCACCGCGACGGTCACGCCCTCGCTGCGGCCCGTCGCCGGGGTCCAGGCGGTGGCCGCTTCGGCGTCGTCGGAGCGCACGCACCAGGTCCTGGTGCGCTCGGCCTCCGCGGAGGCGGCGGCGTTCGAGGCCGGGTCGGTGGTGGCGACCAGGGCGTACCAGGCGTCGGCGAGGTCGCCGTCCTCGTACCGCCGCCTGGTCCAGGTGATCTCGCCGGCCTCGGCCATCGCCTCGACCGAGGGGGTCGCGGACGGGGAGATCAGCGTGATGTCGGCGCCCGCGGCGATCAGGGCGGGAAGCCGGCGCTGGGCGACCTGTCCGCCGCCGAGGACGACTACGCGGCGGCCGGCCAGGCGCAGGCCCACGGGGTAGGCGGGGTGCGTCGTCGGCTGGGCGGTGTGGTCGGCGTGCTCGGCCATGGGTGAGCGGCTCCTCGGAGGGCGGGTGCTGGCCGCTGCTGCGATGAAGCGGCTGGTGGGGCGGCGGCGGGGCGCCTGGTGACCACGATATCGGTGTGGTGGTGCCGTCACGCTGTGACGGATCTCCCGGGGGGCTCGGCCGGGTCTGCCCGTTCAGCCTCGGGGGGCTCCCGGTGGTGCCGATCCCGGGGGCTCCGCCTCCCCTGGAGGGCTGCCCGTCCGTGCCTTCGCCCGGTGCTTCCCCGCGCGTCCCCCACTCCGGTCGTCGGTGGGGGACGCGCCTCGGGGCTACTTCTCGGTGACGCCCGCCGAGTCGAACGTGGCCACCTCGTGCATCGCGCGGGCCGCGCTCTGCACCAGCGGGAGGGCGAGCAGCGCGCCCGTGCCCTCGCCGAGACGGAGGTCCAGGTCGACCAGGGGGCGCAGACCCAGCTTGTTGAGCGCGGCCACGTGGCCCGGCTCGGCGCTGCGGTGTCCGGCGATGCAGGCCGCGAGCGACTCCGGGGCGATCGCGCGGGCCACCAGGGCCGCCGCGCCGGTGGACACTCCGTCGAGGATCACCGGGGTACGCAGGGAGGCCGCGCCCAGGATCAGCCCGACGAGGGCCGCGTGCTCCAGGCCGCCGACCGCCGAGAGGACGCCGATCGGGTCCGCCGGGTCCGGCTTGTGCAGGTCCAGGGAGCGACGGACGACGTCCACCTTGCGGGCGTGCGTCTCGTCGTTGATGCCCGTGCCCCGGCCGGTGACCTCCGTCGGGTCGACGCCCGTGTAGACCGAGATCAGGGCGGCGGACGCGGTGGTGTTCGCGATCCCCATCTCGCCCGTGAGAAGCGCCTTGTTGCCGGCTGCGACCAGGTCGCGGGCCGTTTCGATGCCCACCTCGATCGCCGCCAGTACCTCGTCGCGGGTCATCGCGGGGCCCGCGGTGAAGTCGGCGGTGCCGGGGCGGACCTTGCGGGGCAGGAGACCGGGGGTGGCCGGGAGTTCGGAGGCCACGCCCACGTCGATGACGCAGACCTCCGCGCCCACCTGGTTGGCGAAGGCGTTGCAGACCGCTCCCCCGCCGAGGAAGTTGGCCACCATCTGGCCGGTGACCTCCTGCGGCCAGGGAGTCACGCCCTGGGCGTGGACGCCGTGGTCGCCCGCGAAGATCGCGACGGCCGCCGGTTCCGGGATCGGCGGCGGGCACACCCGGGACAGTCCCGAGAGCTGCGCCGCGATGATCTCCAGCATGCCGAGCGCGCCGGCCGGCTTGGTCATCCGCTTCTGGCGCTCCCACGCCTCACCGAGCGCCTTCGCGTCCAGCGGGCGGATGTTGGCGACGGTCTCCTGGAGGAGGTCGTGCGGCTCCTCGCCGGGCAGCGCGCGGCGGCCGTACGTCTCCTCGTGGACGACCCAGGCCAGCGGGCGGCGCTTGGACCAGCCCGCCTGCATCAGCTCGGGCTCCTCGGGGAACTCGTCGACGTAGCCCACGCAGAGGTACGCGACCACTTCGAGGTGCTCGGGGAGGCCCAGGGTGCGGACCATCTCGCGCTCGTCGAAGAAGCTGACCCAGCCGACGCCGAGGCCTTCGGCCCGGGCGGCGAGCCAGAGGTTCTCGACGGCGAGCGCCGAGGAGTACGGGGCCATCTGCGGCTGCGTGTAGCGGCCGAGGGTGTGGCGGCCGCCGCGGGTCGGGTCGGCCGTCACGACGATGTTGACCGGGGTGTCGAGGATGGCCTCGATCTTCAGTTCCTTGAACTGCTTCGCCCGGGCCTTCGGCAGCGACTTGGCGTAGGCCTCGCGCTGCCGCTGGGCCAGCTCGTGCATCGTCTGCCGGGTCTCGGCGGAGCGGATGACGACGAAGTCCCAGGGCTGCGAGTGGCCGACGCTGGGCGCCGTGTGGGCCGCCTCCAGGACGCGGAGCAGCACCTCGTGCGGGATCGGGTCGGAGCGGAAGCCGTTGCGGATGTCGCGGCGCTCGCGCATGACCCGGAGGACGGCCTCGCGCTCGGCGTCGTCGTAGCCGGGGGCCGGGGCCGACTCGGCTTCCTCTTCCGCGACGGGGGCCGGCTCGGGCTGCTCCTCGGGGGCGGCCTCCCCGGCCTCCACGAGCGCCTCGGGGGCGACGGGCAGCTCGGCCTCGACCGGCTCCTCGACCGGCTCCTCGGCCTGCGGGGCCGCGACCGGCTCCTCGGCCTGCGGGGCCTCGGCTTCGGGCGCCACCTCGGTCACGGTCTCCGGGGCCGGCTCGGGCAGGGCCTCGGGGGTCTCCTCCGGTACGAAGGGGATCTCCTCGGCGACCGCCTCGACGGGGGCCTCCTCGGGGAGCTGCTCCTGCATGGGCCGCTCCTCCGCGAGCTGCTCGGCCACGGGCTCCTCGGCCACGGGCTGCGCCGCCGGCACGGCGACCGGCTCGGCCGGGGCCTCGGCGGCGGCTTCCGCGACGGGCTCCGGCTGCTCCTCGGGTTCCGGGGCCTGCTCGGCCTCGGGTGCGGCCACGGGCTCCTCGGCCGGTACGGGCTCGGGGGCCTCCCCGGTCGGCTCGCCCTCGCGCGGGGCGGGGACGACGGCGTGGACCTCGGGCGTCTCGGCCGGGGTCTCCGGTGCGGTCTCCTCGACGGCCACCGGGGCCTCGGGCTCCGACGGCTCCTCCGGCGCGGGGGTCGGCTCCGGCGCCGGGACCGGGGCCAGGTGGGGGGTGGTCGGGACGTTGCCCTCGACCTGGACGAACTGACCGCTCTGCGGGACGACCGTTTCTGCGGGGAGCTCGGGGGCCTGCGGGGCCTCGGGCTCCTGCGGCTGGGCGGCCCACGGCTCGGCGCCCTGCGGCGCGAGCTGCTGGTCCTGCGCGATCTCGAAGTACTCGGGGCCGCTGGTCGGCGGGCCCGGGTTCCGTACGGGCATCGGCGCGGGGGCGGTGGCCACGAGGGGCTCGGGCGCGGGGACCGGCGCGGGCTGCGGGGCCGGTGCGGGCGCGGCGGCGGGGCCGCGGTCGGCGAGCGAGAGCACGACGCCGCCGGCCTCGGGCACGGGCGGGCCCATGTGCAGCGGGCGGCGGGCCGGCTGCGGGGCCGGGGCCGGCGGGGGCACGCGGACTCCGCTCAGGTCGACGGAGCCGGAGTCGCGGCCGGCGGCCTCGTGCGCGCCGGTGTCGAGGATGCCGGGCTCGTAGCCGTGCTGGGTGGGCGCCTGCTCCTGCGGCGCCACGGGGACGCCGTGCGCGGGGGTGCCGGTCGGCTGGTCAAGCGGGACGCCGTGCGCGGGGGTGCCGGTGAACTGGTCCACGGGCACGCCGTGGGCCGGGGTCCCTGCGAGCGGGACGCCGTGGTCCGTGGGGACGCCGTGCGCCGGGGTGCCCAGGGGGACGCCCTGCGGCGGGGTCTGGTGCTGCGGGGCCGTGAGGACGTCGGCGAGGGCGACGGAGTCCAGCGGGGCCGTGAGCGGGTCCGGCAGCGGGTCGGTGAGCGGGTCACCGGTCACCGCCGGCGCCTCGGGGGCCACCGGGTGCACACCCTGGTTCGGGACCACGGCTGCCGCCGGCGGCGGCACGGCGACCGGCGGCGCGGGCGCGACGCCCGGCGGGTGCTCGCTCCAGGCGCCCTGGGCGCCCGGCATCAGCAGCAGGTCGTCGTCCTCGGTGGTGTGCTCGGAGGGGTCCAGGAAGGTGTACGCGCCCGGTGCGGGGATGCCCGGCTGCTCGACCATGCCTGCGTTCTCCGGCAGCCCCTCGCCCGGGACCTGGCCGGTGTCCGTCATGCGTACCCCTCGCCCATCGCTTGTGCTCCTTCAGACCTGCGCCCGTCGACAAGAACGAGCGCGCGCGCCGCGCGGCACGAAGGACACGCGGACATCCATCACATTGTCGCGGCCGCGGGCCCTCGTGGCAGGGAGATTCGCCACGGTGCGCTGTGGACTGCGCCACGTCGCGCGGTCCCCCCTTGTCGCGTACCACGTCAGCGGCGCAATACGGCCACTCGTTCAGGACATTGACGAACAAAGCGCCGAACATCCGGATGCGGTACAACAATCGGCCAGCCTACCTGGCCCGGCAGGCGCCATGGTCACGGGTGGGGGGTGCCCGGGCTAGCCGTGGGGGGTGTCGGTCCTGCGGCCGGAGAGCAGGAAGACGACCGAACGCTCGCGTTCCGACCAGTCGTGCGGGTCGAGTCCGACGGTCTGGAGGAGCAGGCTCTCGACGCTGTAACCGCCGTCGGCGAGGGCGGCGCCGATCGCTTCGGCCTCGTCCCGGGTGGAGGCGTGGGCGACGATGCGTTCCGGCCGTCGGTCGGTGCAGGCGGTGACGACGGCGACCCCGCCGCCCGCGACGCGGACGACGTCCGGTTCGGGCAGGCTCTCCAGGACGTGCGGGGCCCGGCCTCGCACGGTCTGGAGGCGTACGCCGTGGCGGCGGGCGGCCTGCTCGGTGCGGGCACAGGCCGCCGGGTCGAGGTCCACGGCGATGACGGCGGCGCCGAAGCGGGCGGCCTCGACCGAGAAGGCGCCGCCCGCGCAGCCGATGTCCCAGACGAGGTCGCCGGTGCGGGGCCCGAGGCGGGCGAGCTGGGCGGCGCGCAGGGAGGAGTCCTCGCCCGCCCGGGTCCGGCCGCCGTGCCCGGCGGGGTCGTACTCCTCCGGGGGCAGGCCCCAGCCGCGGACCGGGGGCGCCGCCGGGTCCTGGCCCATCAGCCAGGGGGCGGCGGGGGGCCCGCCGGCGGTGCCGCCGATGACGAGGACGACGTTCGGGTCGCGCCAGCTGTGGTCGGCGGCCTTGTCGGAGGTGAGGACGGAGACCTGCTCGCGCTCGGTGCCGAGCTCCTCGCAGACGACGAAGGTGCGGTGGACGCCGTCGAGGAGCAGGGCGAGTTCGGCGGGTCCCGCGCCGGGCGAGGTGAGGACGGCGACCTTGGGGTGGGCGCGGCAGACGTTGACGGCGCGGCGCAGCGTGCGCTGCTGGGCGACGACGATCCGGGCGTCCTCCCAGGGCATCCCCGCGCGGGCGAACGCGGCGGCGACGGAGGACACGGCGGGGACGACCTCGACCTCGAGACCGTGTTCGGGGGCGCGCAGGGTGCGGACGACACCGAAGAAGCCGGGGTCTCCGTCGGCGAGGACGACGGCGGTGCCGCGGTGGCCGGCGATGCGGCGGGCGGCGAGGTCGACGCTGCCGAGGCGGACGCGTTCGGCACCGGGCGGGACCTCGGGCAGGGCCAGGTGGTGGGCGGCGCCCGCCACCAGGGTGGCGGCGGAGAGCGCGGACCGGGCCGCCGCGGTGAGGGGCGAGCCGTCCCAGCCGATCACCGTGACGCGGTCGGCCATTCGTCGTCTCCTGGTGTCGTCGCAGGTCGGGGGCGTGCCGAGCGTACCCCGGGTGGGGCTCGGGGCTCAGCTCCAGTCGGTGTACGAGGAGTACCCGGCCTCGGCCATCTGGTCGGCGACGTCGTCGAGGTCCTCGGGGAGGAGGCCCCAGACGATGAAGTCGGTGCGCAGTTCGGTCCAGCTGCCGTCCTCGGTGCGGGTGCGGGCTATGCAGGCGTTGCGGAGGACGCCTTCGCTGATGCAGCCGATCTTCTGGGCGACCTGCTGGGAGGCGGTGTTGTCGGCGGCGGTGCGCAGTTCGAGGCGCTCGAACTTCTGGTCGCCGAAGAGCCACTGGGCGGTGGCGAGGGCGGCTTCGGAGGCGTACCCCTCGCCGCGGGCCCAGGGGGCGACGATGTAGGAGAGTTCGGTCGAGCGGACCCGCCAGTTGGTCTTGCCCAGCTGGATGATGCCGACGAGGCGCTGGGTGAGGAACTCGGTGACGGCGAGGTCGATGCCCCGGCCCGCGGCGCGTTCGGCGGGCGCGTACTCGGTGATCCAGCGGCGGGCCGCCGCCTCGGTGTAGGGCTGGGGCACCGCGGTCCAGGCGCCGACGAGTTCGTCGTTCATCATCTCGGCGAGGGCGGGGGCGTCCCCTTCCTCCAGCGCGCGCAGCACCAACCGGTCCGTGTTGATGGAGATGTCCGGAAAGGTGGTAGTCATGCGCAGCTCCATGCCGTGGACCGTCCGAATCGACCGTGAACGCACAGCATGCAGCATGCGGGCGCCGGTGCGCATGGCCGGGTCGGTGTCGGGTGGGGGGTGTGGCGAAGGCCCCGCGCACCGGACGGGGTGCGGGGGCCTTCTCCTCAAGGACTGTACGGGGGAACCGGTCTGACGGTCCCTCGGACTCCGGAGCCTACTTGGCGGCGCCGAAGGCCGGGATGACCGAGCCCTTGTAGGTGTCCTCGATGTACTTCTTCACCTCGGGCGAGTTGAGGAGCTCGGCGAGCTTCTGCACGCGGGCGTCCTTCTCGTTGCCCTCCTTGACGGCGAGGAAGTTGGCGTACGGGTTGCCGTCCGCCTTCTCCAGGGCGATGGCGTCCTTGGCCGGCGCGAGCTTGGCCTCGATGGCGTAGTTGCCGTTGATGACGGCGGCGTCGACGTCGTTCAGGGCGCGGGGCACGGTGGCGGCCTCCAGCTCCTTGAACTCCAGGCCCTTCTTGTCGGTGATGTCGGAGAGCTTGGCGTTGGTGCCGACACCCGGCTTGACGGTGATCAGGCCGTTCTCGGCGAGCAGCTGGAGCGCGCGGCCGCCGTTGGTGGTGTCGTTGGGGACGGCGATGGTCTGGCCCGCCTTGATGTCCTTCACCGACTTGATGTTCTTGGAGTAGAGGCCCAGCGGCTCCAGGTGGACGTTGACCACCGGGACGATGGTGGTCTTGTTCTTCTTGTTGAAGTCGTCGAGGTACGGCTTGTGCTGGAAGAAGTTGGCGTCGACCTGGCCGGACTGGGTGGCGGTGTTCGGCAGGACGTAGTCCGTGAACTCCTTCACCTCCAGCTTCAGGCCGGCCTTCTCCGCCAGGTTGTCCTTGACGTAGTTGAGGATGTCGGCGTGCGGCGTCGGGGACGCGGCGACGACGAGCGCCTTGGAGGTGTCGCCGGAGCCGGCCGAGTCCTTGGACCCGGGGTCCGAGGAGGTGCCGCAGGCGCTGAGGCCGAGGGCGAGGGCGGCGGTGGCGGCGATACCGGCGGTGAGCTTGATGTTCTTACGCACGAAGAGTGCCTCTTTCCGGTGGTGCGGTGGTCGCCTGGACAACAAGTCCGGGCTGTTCTTCGAAGGGCGAAGTCTGGGGTGGCCGGGGAGCCGTTACGCGGTGCGGCCCCGGCGGGCGAGGAGTCGTACGACTCCGTCGCCGATGAGCTGGACGACGGTCACGATCAGGACCAGGACGACGACGGTGACCAGCATGAACGTGGTGTCGAAGCGCTGGTATCCGTAGGTGACGGCCTTGGAGCCGAGGCCCTCGCCGCCGACCGCGCCGGCCATCGCCGAGTAGCCGATGAGGACGATGACCGTGGTGGTGACGCCCGAGACCAGCGAGGGCAGGGCCTGCGGGAGCAGCACCTTGCGGACGATGGTGGGGATGCCTCCGCCCATGGCCTGGACGGCCTCGACGAGCCCGTGGTCGACCTCGCGGACGGAGGTCTCGACGAGGCGCGCGAAGAAGGGGATGGCTCCGATGGCGAGCGGCACGATCATGGCGGTGGGGCCGATGAAGGTGCCGACGACCAGGGTGGTGAAGGGGATCAGGGCGATCAGCAGGATGATGAACGGCAGCGAACGGCCGATGTTCACGATCGCACCGACGACCTTGTTGACCGGCAGGTTCTGCAGCAGTCCGCCCTTGTCCGTGAGGACGAGGAGGATGCCGAGCGGCAGGCCGCCGAGCACGGTGACGACGGTGGCCCACAGGACCATGTAGAGGGTGTCGACGGTGCCCTGCTCCAGCAGTGGCTGCATCTCGGACCAGGTCACTTGGCACCTTCCTTCACGAGCAGGGTCGCCGCTTCCTGGACAACCGTTTCTTCGGTGAGCGTCTCCTCGACGACCTCGACCTGGAGGCCCTGCTCGCGCAGGAAGCCGACCGGGACGACGTTGTCCTCGTACCGCCCGGGCAGTTCGATCCGCATCCGGCCGATCTGCCGGCCGCCGACGGTGTCCATCGCCGCCCCGAGGATCGAGATGTCGATGTTGTACGTACGGGAGAGCTGCGAGATCACCGGCTGGGTCGCGGCGTCGCCGTGGAAGGTGACGTCGACGACCGTGCGATCGGGGCCGGTGTGGGTGCCGCTGACCGGGAAGAGCTCGGCGGCAAGCTGGGAGCCGGGGGTGGCGAGCAGTTCGCTCACGGTGCCGGACTCGACGATCCGCCCCTTCTGCATCAGCGCGGCCGAGTCGCAGATCGTCTTGACGACGTCCATCTCGTGCGTGATGAGCAGGACGGTGAGGCCGAGCTGCTGGTTGAGGTCGCGCAGCAGCTGGAGGATGGAGCGGGTGGTCTCCGGGTCGAGGGCGCTGGTGGCCTCGTCGGAGAGCAGGACCTTGGGCTCGCCGGCCAGGGCGCGGGCGATCCCGACGCGCTGCTTCTGACCGCCGGAGAGCTGGCCCGGGTAGGACTTGGCCTTGTCGGCGAGGCCGACCAGGTCGAGGAGTTCGAGGGCGCGGCGGGAACGCTCGGCTCCGGAGACGCCGAGGATCTCCAGGGGAAGCTCGATGTTGTCCTTCACCGTGCGGGAGGACAGCAGGTTGAAGTGCTGGAAGACCATGCCGATGCTGCTGCGCGCCCGGCGCAGGTCCTTGCCGGCGCGGCGGCCCCTGCCCGCGAGGGCGGTGAGGTCCACGCCGTCGACGGTCACGGTGCCGGAGGTGGGGCGCTCCAGGAGGTTGACGCAGCGGATGAGCGAGGACTTGCCGGCGCCGCTCTGGCCGATCACGCCGAATACCTCGCCCTCGCGGACGTGGAGGTCGACACCGTCCAGAGCGGTGACCTGTCGGCCGCGCGACTCGTAGACCTTGGTCAGGCCCGAAGTGGTGATCACAGGGGGTTTCCGTCACTGTCGAGTGCGCGACGCGGGGTCCGTCGTGCACGGGGCATTCGTCTTCGGACAGTCAGGCGCACGGAGGCCGGTCCGGCGGGTGGCCGGGAGTCTCGGCGGTGCGCGGGGCGGGCACGTTCCCTCGCCGGAAGGCGGGAGGAACGGCACGGCCGTCGGTCTCGCTTCGGGGCGCGAAACTCAGGCGGGGGCCCTCAGATGGCGCACATTCGACACATACAACGAGCACCGGGCGTGGGGATCGCCTCGGTCGCAAGGGTGCGGCTGCTCGTCGTGGTCATGTCTGCAAGTAAAGCATGCGCAGGTGCGAACGAAAGGGGGCTGTCCGAATAGCGGACGTCATTGAGACGCCATGCGGACACTCCGGAGGCCTGCGTTCCGGCCGTTCTCCCCGTGTGGCCTGCGCAGACGCGCGCCCTTCACCGCGGTCCGCGAGGGGCGCGGCGGGGCGTCACGGGCGCCGGCTGTGGCCAAGGCCACGGTCCGCGCGCGGGCCCGCGGCGACGGCGCGGGGGGCGAGCGCATCGGGCCATTCGCACCGTAATACCCTCGGGCGCATGCTTGACGCCCTGACGGTCGCGGTCTCCGTGGCCGCGCTCGCCCTCGCCGCCTGGTGCGGCTTCGCCGCCTTCCGCGACCAGTCGACCAAGGACTGGCACTTCATCGGCATGGCCGTGGTGACCTTCCTCGTCCTGGTCCAGCTGATCGTCGGGATCGTGCAGCTGGCGCGGGGCGAGAAGGCCGAGGAGGGCGCGACGATCTTCGTCGCCTATCTGGTCGGGGCGCTGTGCGCGGTGCCCATCGCCGGCTTCATGTCGCTCGCGGAGCGCAGCCGGTGGGGTTCGGCCACGGTGGCCGCCGGCGCGGTCGTCCTGGCCGTGCTCGAAGTGCGTCTCTACGACATCTGGACGGTGGGCTGACCATGACCGAGACGCAGGAGAAGGCCGCACAGGGCACGAAGGCCCGCCTCGTCACGGGTCCCGGCATCCTGCTGGTCTGGCTCTACGGCGTGATGTCGGTCGGCGCGGTCTCGCGCTCGATCTACCAGATCGCCACCGAGTTCGACCGGGCGCCGCTCGCGTACACCCTGTCGGCGGTGGCCGCCGTCGTCTACGCCTTCATCACCTACACGCTGGTGCGGGGCGGGGAGAGGGCCCGCAGGGCGGCGCTGGTGTGCTGCGCCGCCGAGCTCACGGGCGTACTGATCGTGGGGACCTGGACGCTGGTCGAGCCGTCCGCCTTCCCGGACGCGACGGTCTGGTCGGACTACGGCTACGGCTATCTCTTCATTCCGGTCCTGCTGCCGCTGAGCGGCATCTGGTGGCTGCGCCGGTCGCGCACCGCGGCGGCCGCCTGAGTCAGGCCGCGGCCTTCTCCAGGGTGACCAGGGTGAGCCGGGGGCCCAGCTCGCGGGTGGAGACCTGCGCGTAGCCCTTGCTGCGGTAGAGGCGCAGATTGCCCTCGCTGCGGTGGCCGGTGAAGAGCTGGAAGCGCTTGGGCGACGGGGCCGGCTGCGCGGCCGTCTCGGCCGTCTCGGCGAAGTGCCGCTCGATGCCGTCGAGAAGACGGCCGCCGAGGCCGTGCCGCTGCATCCGCGGGTGCACGATGAGCTTGGCGATCCGTACCGTGCCGTCCTCGTCGAGCCGGGCCCGTACGGAGGCCACGACCTCGTCGCCGAGCCGGGCCACCAGCCCGTACCCCTCGTCCAGTTCGGTACGCAGGGCGTCGAGGGACTGGGTGAGCGGTTCGATGGACCAGTCCCCGTAGAGCTCCGCCTCGCTCTGGTAGCAGAGGTACTGCAGCTTCAGGATGTGCTCCGCGTCCGCCGCGTCCGCCGCTGAGATGGTCACACTCAGGCCCATGTGTGCACGCCTCCCGCTCATCTGTCGATCATCGGTTTACCGCACCCTTCCCCGTCGGCCGGGGGCGGGAACCTCTGCAGCCAGCATTCTGCGCAGGCATCCCAGGCAACGGGAACGCATCGGCCCCAGACTGCCCTGTGAGATACCCAACTCTCCTGCGATTTCCCGGTACGTGGGGTCCTCGGGATCGAGCATCGCGGTCAGCACCCGGGGGCAGCGGCCGGGTGTCCTGGTGACGGCGGCACGCAGGGTGCGGCGGCCCTCGGCGGCCATCAGCGAGGACTCCGGGGAGCCGTGCGGCCCGGCGGTGCCCGCGTCGTGGCCGGGTTCCTCGCGGTAGGGACGTTCGCGGTCGCTCGTCCGCCGGGCCCGGCGGGCCTCCGCGCGGACGGCGCGGCGCAGCCACTCGGCGGGACGCTCAGGGGCGCTTCCCGTGTCGCGGAGCTGTTCCAGGAGGCGGAGCCAGACGGCCTGTTCCAGGTCGCTCGGCTCGACACCGGCCGCCGGCGCCTCGGCGTCCGACTCGGCGGCGAGCAGCGGGGCGAGGGCGGCGAGGAGCCCGGGAGTGGCGTCCGGGACCGCGTCGGGCGCGGTGGCCCGCCCGGACTCGCGGGTGGTGTCGGGGGCCGCGTCGGGCGCGGTGCGCTCGGCGTACTCGGGGGCCGTCACGGGGGTGGTCACGGGGGTCGTCATGCTCCGCACCATGCCGGGGCACGCGGCCGTGGTTGCGGTTCGGGCGCCAAACCACCCGGGAGGAGGTCGTCCGGGCCCGATCGGCGGACCCGCACGGTCCTCGCGTAACCGGTGGGACTCGGGAGAGCGGACGGCTCCCGTACCCGGTCGGTCAGTCGCGGGCGGTGAAGTCCGCCGCGCCCAGCAGGGCGGTGTCCGGGTTGTCGGAGAAGATGCCGTCGATCCCCGTCTCCAGGTAGCGCTTCAGAGCGCCGAAGGAGTCCCCGTACGCCGTCGGGTCCGTGCCCCGGCGGAAGTCCGCGGGCAGGAAGGAGTTCTCGTTGCGGTGGGTGTACGGGTGGAGGATCAGGCCCTGGGCGTGCGCGTCGCGGACCAGGGTGGTCGGGTCGCCGAGGCGGCCGCTCGCGTCCTTGGGGATCACCAGGTCGAGGGTGGGGCCGATGCCCTTGGCGTACGAGGCGATCCAGCGCAGGCCCTCGGGCGTGACCAGGTCGGCGACCGTCCGCGGGTCCCCGGCCTGGACGAAGTCCCAGGGGCGGCTGGTCGCGCCGGAGAGCAGGACCACGCCGGGCGAGTCGACCAGCTTCGCGAGCCGCTGGATGCTGGTCGGCTCGAAGGACTGCAGGAAGACCGGGGAGCCCGCGCGGTGGCGGCCGTACCGGCGGAGCAGCTTGGCGAGGCGCTCCTCCAGGCCGAGGCCGAGGGAGCGGAAGTAGGTGGGGTGCTTGGTCTCGACGTGGAGCCAGATCTCGCGCCCCCGGCGGCGGCCCTCCTCCTCGGCCCAGCGCAGCACCTCCTCGAAGGTGGGGACCGTCCAGCGGCCGTCGTAGAGGGTGTTCTCCTGGCGGACGGCCGGAATGCGCTCCTTGGCACGGAGGGTCTTGAGCTCGGCGAGCGTGAAGTCCTCGGTGAACCAGCCGGTGAGGGAGACGCCGTCGACGCTCTTGGTGGTCTTGCGGGACGCGAACCCGGGGTGGTCGGCGACGTCGGTGGTGCCGGTGATGTCGTTCTCGTGCCGGCAGACCAGGTGCCCGTCCTTGGTGGGGACGAGGTCCTGCTCGATGACATGGGCGCCGAGGTCCAGGGCGTGGCGGTAGGAGCCGAGGGTGTGCTCGGGGCGGTAGCCGCTGGCGCCCCGGTGGGCGATGACGGTGGGGACCGGGAGGGAGCGGTAGCCGCCGCCGTGACCGTGGCTCCGGCCCGCCGCGGCGGACGCGGCCTCGGCGGTCCCCGACGCCGCCGCCTGTGCCACGCCGCTGCCGGCGGCGAGGGCCGTGGAGGCGCCGAGGACGGTGGCGCCCGCCGCTCCGAGAACCGTGCGCCGGGCCGGGATCCGGCGTTCGCCCTGGGTCATGTGGTGTCCTCCTGTGTCAGTCCCGCTCCTGTTCACGGGTGCCCCCGACGCTAGGCATCGGGGCCCTACGGGCGGCAGACCTACGCCGAACATGGCGGAAACACACGTCAACACTGCGTATCCACTCGGTGAACCCGATGTGCGCACGGACGTGACCCGCGAGTATCGTCGCCAGCTGCACCGTCGGCTCGGCCGACCCGCATCCCACCGGAGGAACCGTTGTCCCGTCTCGCGATCATCAAGGCAGTGCTCGGGCCGGTCATGCGCCTGATGTTCCGCCCCCGCGTGGAGGGCGCCGAGAACATCCCGGGGACCGGGCCCGTCATCCTCGCGGGGAACCACCTGACCTTCATCGACTCGATGATCATGCCGATCTGCCTGGACCGTCCGGTCTACTTCATCGGCAAGGACGAGTACGTGACGGGCAAGGGCGTCAAGGGCCGGGCGATGGCCTGGTTCTTCACCAGCGTCGGCATGATCCCGGTGGACCGGGACGGCGGCCGCGGTGGTGTGGCGGCCCTGATGACCGGCCGCCGGATCCTGGAGGAGGGCAAGATCTTCTCGATCTACCCGGAGGGCACCCGCTCCCCCGACGGCCGTCTGTACCGGGGCCGTACGGGCATCGCGCGGCTCACCCTGATGACGGGCGCGCCGGTGATCCCGTTCGCGATGATCGGCACCGACAAGATCCAGCCGGGCGGCGCGGGCTTCCCGCGTCCGGGCCGGGTGACGGTGCGCTTCGGCGAGGCGATGGAGTTCTCGCGGTACGACGGGATGGACCGCGACCGCTATGTGCTGCGGGCGGTGACGGACTCGGTGATGGCCGAGGTCATGCGTCTGTCGGGGCAGGAGTACGTGGACATGTACGCCACCAAGGCGAAGGCCGCCTAGAGCCACGAAGGCGCAGGCCGCCTGGACAGGTGACGGTGCCCCGTACGGCCTCCTGGCCGTACGGGGCACCGTCCTGTGCGCCGGGCGTCAGTGCTCGACGCCGTCCTCCAGCTTCTGGCCCTTGAGCAGGAACCAGGCCGCGACCGCCGTCGCGAGGAGGACCGCCGCGCCGACGCCGGCCGCGATCCGCAGACCGTCGACGAAGGCCTCCTGGGCGGCCGACACCAGGGCCGTCGCCGTCTCCGGGGCGAGGGCTCCCGAGGCCTCGACCGCGCCGCCGAGCGATTCGTGGGCGGCGGACGCGATGCCGGAAGGGACGTCGGCCGGGGTGGCGAAGCCGCGGTAGACGCCGGTCACGATCGAGCCGAGGACGGCGATGCCGAGCGCGGCGCCCAGTTCGTACGCGGTCTCGGAGACCGCCGAGGCGGAGCCGGCCTGGTCCTTCGGAACGCTGGACAGGATCACGTCGGCGGTGACGGTGAAGGCGAATCCGGCGCCCACGCCGACCACCAGCAGGGCGGCGCCGAGCAGCGGGTAGCCGGTGTGCTGGTCGAGCGTCGTCAGGACCGCGAGCGAGAGGCCGACCGCCGCGAGACCGCCGGCCACCACGGACCGTACGGAGAAGCGACGGGCCACCAGACCCGCGATCAGACCGGCCGTGACCGCGCCGACCGCCGCCGGGAGTTCGGCGAGTCCGGCCTCCAGGGGCTGCCGGCCCTGCACCAGCTGGAAGAACTGGGACAGGAAGAACACCAGGCCGGACAGGCCGAGGATGGTCAGCAGGTCCGCGAGCACGGCGCCCGAGAAGCCGCGGTTGCGGAACAGCCGCATGTCCAGGAGCGGCGCGGGCAGCGTCAGCTGCCGGCGGACGAACCAGGTCAGGGCACCGGCACCGACCAGGGCGGCGACGCCCGCGTCCGGGGAGAGGCCGTGCGAGGCCAGTTCCTTGATCGCGTAGACGATGCCGATCAGGCCGACGAGGGAGAGGGCGACGCTCGGCAGGTCCCAGGGACCCGGGTTCGGGTTCTTGGACTCCGGGATCAGCTTGATGCCAACGAAGACGAGGACCGCCATGACGGGCAGGTTGATCAGGAAGACCGAGCCCCACCAGAAGTGCTCCAGGAGGAAGCCTCCGACGACCGGTCCGACGGCGGCGCCGGCCGAGGCCATGGCACCCCAGATGCCGATGGCGAGGCTGCGCTCGCGCGGGTCGTGGAAGAGGTTCCGGATGAGCGCCAGGGTGGACGGCATCAGGGTCGCGCCGGCGACGCCGAGGAGGGCGCGCGCCACGATCATCATCTCGGGGCTGGTCGCGTAGGCGTTCAGCACGGAGACGGCGCCGAAGGCGGTGGCACCGATCAGGAGCAGCTTCTTGCGGCCGATGCGGTCGCCGAGGCTGCCCATGGAGACCAGGAGTCCGGCGATGACGAAGGAGTAGACGTCGCCGATCCAGAGGAGCTGGGTGCCGGAGGGCTTCAGGTCCTCGGAGAGGAAGGGGGTGGCGAGTCCCAGCACCGTGGCGTCGACCGCCACGAGGAGGACGGCCAGGACGAGAACGGAGAGGGCGAGCCACCGGCCGGGGCGGCGCACGCCCTCGGTATGGCCCGTGGTCCTGAGGGTGCTGGCGGTCACTTCTCCACGCTCCTGCGCGCTCCGCCGAGCAGCAGCTCGGCGATCATGTACTGAAAGTCCTTGGCGGCGACCCGGCCGTCCTGCACGGCCCAGGCGCCGGAGCCGACGAGCCCGTAGAAGGCCTCGGTGAGCCAGGCGGGGGTCAGATCGATCCGGAAGACGCCGCTCTCCTGTCCGCGGCGGAAGAGCGCCGAGACGCGGGCGTCGGCGTGGGCCCAGCCCTCGTGCTGCTGCTCGCCCTCGAAGAGCTGGTTCTCGGTGACGAGGAACGACAGCAGGGGGGCGACGTGCTCGACCTCGGCGATGAGCCGGCGTACGACCTCGTCCTCGGGTCCGTCCTCGAGCCCGGCCCGGTCGAGCGCCGCCTCCATCTCCTGCAGTCCGAGCTCTTCGAGCGCCCGCACCAGGGCGTCCCGCCCGGCGAAGTGCCGGTGCAGCGTGGCCCGGCCGATCCCGGCGGCCCGGGCGACCTCGTCCATCGTGGCGGTCGCCTTGCGGGAGAGCAGGGCGGCGGCTGCGTGGAGCACCTGGGTGCGATCGACTGACATGAGACGACCATACACCGAATGAGACATCAATGTCTCACTCAATAATGCGACGCCTCACGGAGGCGGGAACGGAATGCCGTGATCATGACGAAGCCACTGCTGCTCATCGACGTCGACGGACCGCTGAATCCGTACGCGGCGCAGCGCGAGCGACGCCCGGCGGGATACACGACCCACCGGATGCGACCGGGCGGCTGGGTCGAGACGAAGCCGCTGCGGGTCTGGCTGAAAAACACCTCGCCGCCGCCCTGCTGCTGCACGTCGACCCCCGGTTCGGACTGCTCCGGCCGGACTTCGACGCGCTCGCGGACTGGGCGGCGGCGCTGTGACGCTATGAGGGCTGTGGGGCGCGGGGGCCCTGGCGCCTGGGACCTGGGGGCGCCTGGGGCGCGGAGGCTACTTCTTGGCCTCGGCCCAGGCGTGCTGGATCACCAGGTCGGCCTTGACCTCGACGAGCTGGACGGCGACCGCCGAGGGGGCGGTGCCGCCGCGGCCGCTGCGGGAGGCGAGGGCGCCGGGGACGTTGAGGACCGTGCGGACCTCGGGGGTGAGGTGCTCGGAGATCTTGGCGAACTGCTCGTCCGTCAGCTCGTCCAGTTCCTTGCCCTCGGACTCGGCGACCTTCACGCACTCGCCGGCCACCTCGTGCGCCACCCGGAACGGCACGCCCTGCTTGACCAGCCACTCCGCGATGTCCGTCGCGAGCGAGAAGCCGGCCGGGGCCAGCTCCTCCATGCGCTCGCGGTTGACGGTGAGCGTGGCCATCATGCCGGTGAAGGCGGGCAGCAGGACCTCGAGCTGGTCACAGGAGTCGAAGACCGGCTCCTTGTCCTCCTGGAGGTCGCGGTTGTAGGCGAGCGGGAGCGCCTTGAGCGTGGCGAGGAGGCCGGTGAGGTTGCCGATGAGGCGGCCGGACTTGCCCCGGGCGAGCTCGGCGATGTCCGGGTTCTTCTTCTGCGGCATGATCGACGAGCCGGTGGAGAAGGCGTCGTGGAGGGTCACGAAGGAGAACTCCTTCGTGTTCCAGATGATGATCTCCTCCGCGATCCGCGACAGGTTGACGCCGATCATCGCGGTGATGAAGGCGAACTCGGCGACGAAGTCGCGGGAGGCCGTGCCGTCGATCGAGTTGCCGACCGAACCGCGCTCGAAGCCCAGGTCCTTGGCGACCGCCTCCGGGTCGAGCCCGAGGGAGGAGCCTGCGAGGGCGCCGGAGCCGTACGGGGAGACGGCCGTCCGGGTGTCCCACTGCCGCAGCCGCTCGGCGTCCCGGGAGAGGGACTGGGCGTGGGCCAGGACGTGGTGCGCGAAGAGCACCGGCTGGGCGTGCTGGAGGTGCGTGCGGCCGGGCATGGCGACGTCCGCATGTGCCTCGGCGAGGCCGACGAGGGCGTCCTGGAGGCCGGCGACGAGGCCGCCGATGATCCGGGCGTGGTCGCGCAGATACATCCGGAAGAGGGTGGCGACCTGGTCGTTGCGGGACCGGCCGGCGCGCAGCTTGCCGCCGAGGTCCGGGCCGACGCGCTCCAGGAGACCGCGCTCCAGGGCGGTGTGGACGTCCTCGTCGGCGATGGTGCCGACGAGGGTGCCGTCGGCGACGTCCGCCTCCAGCCGGTCGAGACCGGCGAGCATGCGGGTCAGCTCGTCCTCGGTGAGCAGCCCGGCCTTGTGCAGCACGCGCGCGTGGGCACGGGAACCGGCGATGTCGTACGGCGCGAGGCGCCAGTCGAAGTGGACCGACGCGGACAACTTCGCCAGGGCCTCGGCGGGCCCGTCGGCGAACCGTCCGCCCCAGAGCCGGACGTCACCGTTGTTGCTGCTCACAGCTGCTGCTCCTCGGGAGAGTGGGTACTGCCGCCACCGCCTCGCCCACGAGGGGGACGGGCGGCGACCTGTTCAACGGGGGCGGGTCACGCCAGGGTCGGCGGCGGGGCCGACGGCATCCCGCCGTAGGCATAACTATGCAATGCACCGTATGCTTTGTCAACGCGCTGCCCGGCTGCTCGGGGCCTTGAAATCCAGGGGCGGCGGCAGCCGACCGCGATCTAGGCTCCGGCTCATGCAGAGCAGCGCGTTCGACGAGATCCGGCACCGGATCGCCCAGGTGCTCGACACGGGCGAGGACGGTGGCGCCGAGGCGTGGACCGCGCTCGACGAGGACATCCGGGGTGCGCTCCGGTACGGCGACCTGCCACCCGCCCCCACCTGGTTCCCCGTCGGCGACCGGCCCCGCCGTCCCGGCATCCAGGAGCTGGCCCTCGCACTGTGCGGGCCCGACGGCCGGATCCGGGAGGCCGCCCTCGCGTACGTGAACGACACCCCCGCCCTCCTGCCCCTGGTCGCGATCCGGTGCGCCGACTGGGCCGAGCCGGTGCGGGAACGGGCACGGGCCGCACTGCGGGCGGAACTGGCGGGCCCGCCGGGCCTGCCGGGGCCGCTGGGTCCGCTGGGTCCGCAGGGGCCGCAGGGGCCGCTGGGTCCGGAGTGGCCACTGGGGCCGCAGGGGCCGGATCGCCCGCCCGGCCCCTCGTCCGAGGCGCTCGGCGCCCTCGCCCCCGTGATCCTCCGGCTCGCCGGACGGCGGCACGGAGACGCCGCGCACGAGCTGCTCGTCCAGGTTCTGCGGGAGGGGCCGGAGGCCGGTGTGGCCGCCCTGCGCACGAGCCGGGACCGGAGGGTCCGGCGGCTCGCCACCCGGATCGCCCTCGACCGCGGCCTCCTCTCCCCCGCGCAGCTCGCGGCGACCGCTGCCACGGACCCCGACGTGGTCGTCCAGGCCCTGTGCGCGGACGCCGTGCTCGCCGCTGTCGGGACGGTCGACGGCGCGCCCCTGACCCGCCTGCTCGGCGCCCGGCAGGGCCGGATCCGGGCGACAGGCGTCACGGGCCTGCGGAAGGCGGGCCGGGCCGAGGAGGCGGAGCCGTTCCTGTACGACCGCTCCGCGCTGGTGCGCGCCTGCGCCCGATGGGTGCTGCGGCAGACGGGAACCGACCCCCTGCCGCTCTACCGGGCCGTGTGCGCGGCCGGCGACGGCATGCCCCACTACGCGCCGCTGGGGCTCGCCGAGTGCGGCGACCGGGCCGCGGACGAACCGACGCTCTGGTCGCTCACCGGCGACGAGCGGCCGCAGGTACGAGCCGCCGCCGTGGCGGGCCTGCGCGTGCTGGACGCCGTGCGTCCCGGCCGCCTCGCCCCCCTGCTCGACGACGGTTCCCCACGCGTCGTCCGCGAGACCAGGAGGGCGCTGCAGCCGTGGGCCGACCACTTCCCGGTCGGCTTCTCAGGCGCGGTCAACCACCCTCGGCAGCCCGTGGCTTGAGACGGAAGCGCCCGGGACGGGGCGGACGGAGCAGTATGGGCGGCATGGGAAAAACATATGAGCGCATCGATGGACGTCTCCGGGCCTTCATCGAGGACCAGCCCGTCTTCTTCACCGCGACCGCTCCCCTCGCCGGCGACGGGCACGTCAATCTCAGCCCCAAGGGCCGCCGGGGCACCCTCGTGGTGCTCGACGAACTCACCCTCGCCTACGTCGACTTCGGGGGCAGCAGCGCCGAGACCGTCGCTCACCTGCGGGAGCCGGGGAACGGGCGGATCACCCTCATGTGGACCGCGTTCTCCGGGCCGCCGACCGTCGTGCGGGTGCACGGCACCGGCGAGGCCGTGCTGCGGGACGATCCGCGCTGGGGCGAGCTGTTCGCGCGGTTCCCGGCCGAGGCCGTCGCGGGCCAGGGCAGCGCGCGGGCGATCGTCCTCGTCCACGCGCGGCGGGTGAGCGACGCCTGCGGGTACGCCGTACCGCTGATGGAGTACCAGGAGGACCGGGGCCTGCACGCCGAGTACTTCAACCGGAAGACGGACGACGAGTTCAACGCGTACTGCGAGCGCAAGGACCACATCGCGACCAGCCTGGACGGGCTGCCCGCGCTGCCGCTGCCCCTGCCGCCGCTGCCGCAGACCGCCGAGTAGCCGCGTCCCGCGCGCGTGGGGCCGCGCGGCCCCGGGAGTGTCCTGCCGGCCAGGCCGGGCTCGCGGCCCCTAGCCTCGCGCCCATGCGCACCACACTCCCCCGCACCCTGCTCGTTCTCGGCGCCGCCCTGATGTCCCTCGGCGCCGCGCCCGGCCCCGTACCGCTGCCCGCACGCATGGCGGACACCGGCGGCGGCTCCCAGCTGATCACCGCGGAGGCCGCCGGGACCGGTTCCACCACGGGCACCCTGACCTGGTGGGACCGGCGCGGCGGCCGGTGGGTGAAGGCGGGGTCGGCGCCCGCCCGGTTCGGGGCGAGGGGGCTCGCCGAGGGCGGGCGGCGGCGACAGGGCACGAACACCACGCCCACCGGCCTCTACCGGCTGCCGTACGCCTTCGGGATCGAGCCCGCGCCCGCGGGGACCTCGTACCGCTACGCGCGCGTGACCCGGCGGTCCTGGTGGTGCCAGGACGACGACTCCCGCTCGTACAACCGCTGGGTCGAGGGGCTGCCCCGCGACTGCCGGGCGGCCCGCGCCGAGCACATGGTCACGTACCGCCGCCCGTACGCGTACGGGCTCGTCATCGGCTTCAACTACGACCGGCCGGTGCGCGGGCGCGGCGCCGGGATCTTCCTGCACGTCAACGGGAGCGGGGCGACGGCGGGTTGTGTCTCCGTACCGGCGGACGCCATGCGCGCGGTGCTCGCCTGGGCCGACCCCGCGCGCCGGCCGCACATCGCCGTCGGCACCCGCGGCGGGCCGACGGCGATCACGCGCTACTGAGCCGCGGCTACTTCTGCGCCAGCTTCAGCAGGTGGTCCGCGAGCGCCTGGCCGCCCGCCGGGTCACGGCTGATGAGCAACAGGGTGTCGTCGCCCGCGATCGTGCCGAGGATCGCGTGGAGTTCGGCCTGGTCGATGGCCGACGCGAGGAACTGGGCGGCGCCCGGCGGGGTCCGCAGGACCACCAGGTTGGCGGACGCCTCGGCGGAGATCAGCAGTTCGCCGGAGAGGCGCCGCATGCGCTCCTCCTTCGCGGACTCGCCGAGCGGGGCCTGCGGGGTGCGGAAACCGCCCTCGCTGGGCACCGCGTAGATCAGCTCGCCGCCGGTGTTGCGGATCTTCACCGCGCCCAGCTCGTCGAGGTCGCGGGAGAGCGTCGCCTGGGTGACGCTCAGCCCGTCGTCCGCGAGGAGCTTGGCGAGCTGGCTCTGCGAGCGCACCGGCTGCCGGTTGAGGATGTCGACGATCCTGCGGTGGCGAGCGGTGCGGGTCTGCGGAACCGACGGCCCTCCGTGCTCGTTCTCCTGCGCGTCGGTCATCGTCGTCTCATTCTCCGGTTCGTCCTTGCCCGTTCGCCACGTCGAGGACTCCGGGCAGGGCCTGGAGGAAGGCGTCCGCCTCGGCGTCGGTGAGGACCAGCGGAGGCATGATCCGTACGACATCGGGGGCGGGCGCGTTCACCAGGAGGCCGGCGTCCTGAGCCGCCTGCTGCACCTGAGGTGCGAGGGACTCCGTGAGCACGATACCCAGCAGGAGGCCCGCACCACGGACGTGGGAGACCAGCGGGTGCCCGAGACCTTCGATTCCCTGCCTCAGCCGCTCCCCGACCGCCTTCACGTGATCGAGGGCCGCGTCGGCGCCGAGGGTGTCGAGAACGGCGATCCCGGCGGCGCAGGCCACCGGGTTCCCACCGAAGGTGGTGCCGTGGTGACCGGGCCCGAAGAGGTCCGCGGCGGGGCCGAAGGCGACGGTCGCACCGAGCGGGAGGCCGCCGCCGAGGCCCTTGGCGAGGGTCACGACATCCGGCTCGACGCCCTCGTGGGCCTGGTACTCGAACCAGTGGCCGCAGCGGCCGATGCCGGTCTGCACCTCGTCGAGGACGAGGAGGGTGCCGGTGGCGCGGGTGATCTCCCGGGCCGCCTTCAGGTAGCCGGCGGGCGGGACGACGACACCGTTCTCGCCCTGGACGGGCTCGATGATCACGAGGGCGGTGTCCTCGGTGACGGCGGCGCGGAGCGCCTCCACGTCCCCGTACGGCACATGTGTCACATCGCCGGGCAGCGGCAGGAACGGGGTCTGCTTGGCGGGCTGGCCGGTGAGCGCGAGGGAGCCCATGGTCCGGCCGTGGAAGCCGCCCTGTGTGGCGACCATGTGGGACCGGCCGGTGAGCCGGCCGATCTTGAAGGCGCCTTCGACGGCCTCGGCGCCCGAGTTGCAGAAGAAGACCTTGCCGGGCCGGCCGAAGAGCGCGAGGAGCTTCTCGGCGAGGGCGACGGGCGGTTCGGCGACGAAGAGGTTGGAGACGTGGCCGAGGGTCTGGATCTGCCGGTTGACGGCCTCGACGATCGCCGGGTGGCCGTGGCCGAGGGCGTTCACCGCGATGCCGCCGACGAAGTCCAGGTACTCGTTGCCGTCGGCGTCCCAGACCTTGGCGCCCTCACCGCGGACGAGGGGCAGCCGGGGGGTGCCGTAGTTGTTCATCAGCGAGTCCTGCCACCGCTGGGTCAGCTGCTCGTTGCCGGGCTGCGTGGTGCCGCTCATCAGTCCCCCTGTCCGTCCGGCACGACCATCGTGCCGATGCCCTCGTCGGTGAAGATCTCCAGCAGGATCGAGTGCTGGACCCGGCCGTCGATCACGCGGGCCGTGGTGACCCCGTTGCGTACGGCGTGCAGACAGCCCTCCATCTTGGGGACCATGCCGCTGGAGAGCTCGGGCAGCAGCTTCTCCAGCTGGCTCGCGGTGAGCCGGCTGATGACCTCGTCGCTGTGCGGCCAGTCCTCGTAGAGGCCCTCGACGTCGGTCAGGACCATCAGCGTCTCGGCGCCCAGCGCCGCAGCGAGTGCCGCAGCCGCCGTATCAGCATTGACGTTGTAGACATGTCCGTCGTCCTGGGAGCGGGCGATGGAGGAGATGACCGGGATCCGGCCGTCCTCCAGGAGCGCCTGGATGGCGCCGGTGTCGATGGCGGTGATCTCACCGACCCGGCCGATGTCGATCTGCTCGCCGCCCACGACCGGCCGGTGCCGGGTGGCGGTGATGGTGTGGGCGTCCTCGCCGGTGAGACCGACGGCGAGCGGGCCGTGCTGGTTGAGCAGCCCGACGAGCTCGCGCTGGACCTGACCGGCGAGAACCATCCGTACGACGTCCATGGCGTCCTCGGTGGTGACCCGCAGACCCGCCTTGAACTCGCTGACGATGCCGTGCCGGTCGAGGGCGGCGCTGATCTGGGGGCCGCCGCCGTGCACGACGACCGGCTTGAGGCCGGCCTGGCGCAGGAAGACGACGTCCTGGGCGAAGGCTGCCTTCAGGTCCTCGTCGATCATGGCGTTGCCGCCGAACTTGATGACGACCGTCTTGCCGTTGTGCCGCGTGAGCCAGGGCAGGGCCTCGATGAGGATCTGGGCCTTGGGGAGCGCGGTGTGCTTCCGGGTCGTGCTCTCGGGGTTCTGGGGGGCCTGGGGGTCGCTCATGACGAGTACGCGCTGTTCTCGTGGACGTAGTCGGCGGTGAGGTCGTTCGCCCAGATGACGGCGGACTCGGTGCCGGCTGCGAGGTCGGCGGTGATGGTGACCTCCCGGTAGCGCATGTCGACGAGGTCGCGGTCCTCGCCGACGGAGCCGTTCTTGCAGACCCAGACGCCGTTGATGGCGACGTTGAGCTCGTCGGGCTCGAAGGCCGCCGCCGTCGTGCCGATGGCGGAGAGCACCCGTCCCCAGTTGGGGTCCTCGCCGTGGATGGCGCACTTGAGGAGGTTGTTGCGGGCGATGGAGCGGCCCACCTCGACGGCGTCGTCCTCGGTCGCGGCGTTGATCACCTCGATGCGGATGTCCTTGCTGGCGCCCTCGGCGTCGCCGATGAGCTGGCGGGCGAGGTCGTCGCAGACCTCCCGTACGGCGCCGGTGAACGCGTCCTGATCCGGCGTGACGCCGGAGGAGCCGGAGGCGAGGAGGAGGACGGTGTCGTTGGTGGACATGCAGCCGTCGGAGTCGACCCGGTCGAAGGTGACGCGCGTGGCGCCCCGCAGGGCGCTGTCCAGGCCCGTGCCGTCGACGTCCGCGTCGGTGGTGAGGACGACGAGCATGGTGGCGAGGCCGGGGGCGAGCATGCCCGCGCCCTTGGCCATGCCGCCGACCGTCCAGCTGCCGTCGGGGCCGTCCTTCGTCACCACGGAGGTCTTGTGGACGGTGTCGGTGGTCTTGATGGCGATGGCCGCCTTCTCGCCGCCGTGCTCGGACAGCTCGGCCGCGGCCTTCTCGACGCCGGGGAGGAGCTTGTCCATGGGGAGCAGGATGCCGATGAGACCGGTGGAGGCGACGGCGATCTCGCCCGCGCCGACGTCCGTGCCCTTGGCGCTGAGGACCTCGGCCACCTTCTCGGCGGTGGCGTGGGTGTCCTGGAAGCCCTGGGGGCCGGTGCAGGCGTTGGCGCCGCCGGAGTTGAGGACGACGGCGGTCAGTTCGCCGTCGGCGAGGACCTGCTGGGACCAGACGACGGGGGCGGCCTTGACGCGGTTGGAGGTGAAGACTCCCGCGGCGGCGCGGCGGGGCCCGGTGTTGACCACGAGGGCCAGGTCCGGGTTGCCGTTCTGCTTGATCCCGGCGGCGATGCCCGCCGCCGTGAATCCCTTCGCTGCGGTGACGCTCACGGAGCGACTCCAATCGTGGAAAGTCCGGTGCTCTCGGGGTACCCGAGGGCGATGTTCATGCTCTGCACCGCACCGCCGGCGGTGCCCTTGGTGAGATTGTCGATGGCGCTGATCGCGATGATCCGGTTCGCCGCCGCGTCGTACGCGACCTGCACCTGAACGGCGTTGGAACCGTAGACGGAGGCCGTCGCCGGCCACTGCCCCTCGGGGAGCAGATGGACGAAGGGCTCGTCCGCGAAGGCCTTCTCGTACGCGGCCCGTACGGTCTCGGCGGTGACGCCCGGCTTCGCGGTGGCGGTGCAGGTGGCGAGGATGCCGCGGGGCATCGGCGCCAGGGTCGGCGTGAAGGAGACGGTGACCCGCTCCCCCGCCGGTCCGCTGAGGTTCTGGATCATCTCGGGGGTGTGCCGGTGGCCGCCGCCGACGCCGTACGGCGACATGCTGCCCATGACCTCGCTGCCGAGCAGGTGCGGCTTGGCCGCCTTGCCGGCGCCGGAGGTGCCGGAGGCGGCGACGATCACGGCCTCGGGCTCGGCGAGTCCGTTCTCGTACGCGGGGAAGAGCGCGAGCGACACGGCGGTCGGGTAGCAGCCCGGCACGGCGACCCGCCTGGACCCCTGGAGGGCGGCGCGGGCGCCGGGGAGTTCGGGGAGGCCGTACGGCCAGGTGCCGGCGTGCGGGGAGCCGTAGTACGTCTCCCAGTCGGCGGGCTCCTTGAGCCGGAAGTCGGCGCCCATGTCGACGACGAGGACGTCCGGACCGAGCTGCTCGGCGACGGCCGCGGACTGGCCGTGCGGCAGCGCGAGGAACACGACGTCGTGGCCGGCGAGCTCGTCGGCGGCTGTGGGCACGAGGACGCGGTCGGCGAGCGGCAGCAGATGGGGCTGCAGTGCCCCGAGCCGCTGGCCGGCGTTGGAGTGGCCGGTCAGGGCGCCGATCTCCACGTGGGGGTGGGCGAGAAGGAGACGCAGGAGCTCTCCGCCCGCGTATCCGCTCGCACCCGCCACTGCTACTCGTACCGTCATCGAAACCCTCCTCATGGATGGCATGACTATACGTATCTCAGCAGGTTTATGCAACGACACCCCGTCGTCCGAGATATTCCTTGACAGGAATATTCTTGCCGGAGAATACTTGTCCTCATGGACGACACCGGCCCCCTCCTCATCGCCCTGGCCGACCCGGCCCGCTGGCGCCTCGTGCGCCTGCTGGCCGAGCGGCCCCGCCCCGTCGGCGTCCTCGCGCAGCTGGCCGAGGCGCGCCAGCCGCAGACCACCAAGCATCTGCAGACGCTCGAGCGGGCCGGGGTCGTGACCTCGCAGCGCTCGGGGCAGCGCCGGGTCTACGCCCTTCGACCCGAACCGCTGCGGGAGCTGGCGGCCCTGCTCGGGCGGCTCGCCGACACCGCGGACCGGGCCGGCGGGTCGCGCGCGACGTACGAGCGCCACGGGCTGAGCCTCGCGAGCGAGCGGCTCGCGGCGGACGGGCCGGGCTGGGCCGACGAGCGCTCGTTCCGGTTCCACCGGTCACTGGCAGGGGACCCCGACACGGTGTGGCGCCATCTGACCGAGACCGCCCTGCTCGCGCGCTGGTGGACGCCCGACGACCTGCGCGTCTCGGACCTCGTCTTCGAGGCCCGGCCGGGCGGGCGGATCCTCCTGGAGTACCGCGACGCCGAGGACACCGGGGGCTCCGAGCCGGTCGCGGGGCGCGGGGACGGCGTCGTGGACGACGCACGTCCCGGCGAGCGGCTCGCGTACCGGCTCTCGCCACGGCTCCCCGACGGCAGCGCCGCCTTCACCGCCCACGTCGACTTCGACCTCCGGGCCGGCGACACCGGCACGGACCTCGACGTCCGCTATCTGATCGCCGACAGCACGGTGGAGTCCGCCGACTTCGTCGCGGGCATCGAGATCGGCTTCGGCCAGTCCCTCGACAAGCTCGCCACCGCCGTCGGCGCGGCACACGGCACGACTCACGGCACGCATCACGACGCGCCTCATGACGCACCTCACGACGCGCCTCGCACCTCGGCCCGCACCGAAGGAAGGCAGGTACAGCCATGACCGACTCCACCGGACGCAAGGTGACCGCCAACATCGCCCTCACCCTCGACGGGCGCTACAACGGCCCCGGCGGGCCGGGAGACACCTCCGCGATCCTCCCCTACGCCACCACCGAGGTCGCCCGTGACCACCTCGGCCGCATCTGGGAGAACGCGACGACCGCACTGCTCGGCCGCGTCAACGCCGAGGGTTTCCTGGGGTACTGGCCGACCGTCGCGGCCGACGAGGGCGCCGACCCGCGCGACCGCGGCTACGCGAAGTGGCTCGTCGACACGGAGAAGGTGGTCCTGTCGACCACCCTCACCGCATCCCCGTGGGCGCGCACCCGTGTGGCGAACGCCCCGGCCGCCGAGGTCGTCGCCGAGCTCAGGAGCCACGGCGAGGGCGACATCCTGGTCAACACCAGCCCGAGCATCACCAAGGCGCTCCTCGCAGCGGACCTGGTGGACCGGCTGTACCTGCTGACCTGCCCGGAGATCGCCGGGGACGGGGAGCGGCTGTTCGACGACGGCCTGCCCGGTTCGCGGTGGCGGCTCACCCGCCGGGAGACCGGCGAGCTCGGCGAGATGGCCCTGGTCTACGACCGGGTGCGCTGAGCGCCGCCACCGCGCGTGCTGATCGCGTACCGGTGCCGGGTGCCGGGTGCCGGGTGCCGGGTGCCGGAGGGGACGATTCCACACTCCCTCACCGGCACCCCTTTGCATGACCATGCGAGATGATGCATACTCTTCCTATGTCCAAGGTCCTCACCTCCCTGCCCGCCGGCGAGCGCGTCGGCATCGCCTTCTCCGGCGGCCTCGACACCTCCGTCGCGGTCGCATGGATGCGCGACAAGGGCGCCATCCCCTGCACCTACACCGCCGACATCGGTCAGTACGACGAGCCCGACATCGCCTCGGTGCCCGGCCGCGCCAAGACCTACGGTGCCGAGATCGCGCGCCTGGTCGACTGCCGCGCCGCGCTGGTGGAGGAGGGTCTTGCCGCACTCACCTGCGGGGCGTTCCACATCCGCTCCGGCGGCCGCGCGTACTTCAACACCACGCCGCTCGGCCGTGCCGTCACCGGCACCCTCCTCGTACGGGCGATGCTCGAGGACAACGTCCAGATCTGGGGCGACGGCTCGACCTTCAAGGGCAACGACATCGAGCGGTTCTACCGCTACGGCCTGCTCGCCAACCCGCACCTGCGGATCTACAAGCCCTGGCTGGACGCCGACTTCGTGACGGAGCTCGGCGGCCGCAAGGAGATGTCGGAGTGGCTCGTCGCCCACGAGCTGCCGTACCGCGACAGCACGGAGAAGGCCTACTCCACCGACGCCAACATCTGGGGCGCCACCCACGAGGCCAAGACGCTGGAGCACCTCGACACCGGCGTGGAGACCGTCGAGCCGATCATGGGCGTCCGCTTCTGGGACCCGTCGGTCGAGATCGACACCGAGGACGTCACGATCGGCTTCGCGCAGGGCCGGCCCGTGTCCATCAACGGCAAGGAGTTCGCCTCCGCCGTCGACCTCGTCATGGAGGCCAACGCCATCGGCGGCCGCCACGGCATGGGCATGTCGGACCAGATCGAGAACCGGATCATCGAGGCCAAGAGCCGCGGCATCTACGAGGCCCCCGGCATGGCCCTGCTGCACGCCGCGTACGAGCGGCTGGTCAACGCCATCCACAACGAGGACACCCTCGCCCAGTACCACAACGAGGGACGGCGTCTCGGCCGGCTGATGTACGAGGGCCGGTGGCTGGACCCGCAGGCGCTGATGGTCCGCGAGTCGCTCCAGCGCTGGGTCGGCGCGGCCGTCACCGGCGAGGTGACGCTGCGGCTGCGGCGCGGCGAGGACTACTCGATCCTCGACACGACGGGCCCGGCGTTCAGCTACCACCCGGACAAGCTCTCCATGGAGCGCACCGAGGACTCGGCCTTCGGACCGGTGGACCGGATCGGCCAGCTGACCATGCGGAACCTCGACATCGCCGACTCCCGCGCCAAGCTGGAGCAGTACGCGGGCCTCGGCCTGCTCGGCACCGGCAGCTCCGCGATCGGTGCCGCCCAGGCGGCCGCGACCGGTCTGATCGGCACCCTGACGGAGCTCCCCGAGGGCGGCGCGGAGGCCATCGCGTCCCGTGGCGAGGCCACCGACGAGGACGAGATGCTGGACCGCGCCGCGATGGAGTTCGGCACCGACTGACCCGGCACCGCCCGAACGACCCACCCCCGTCGAGCACCACGCGCTCGACACCCCCGGAAGGCCGGCTCGACGTCCCCCGCGTCGAGCCGGCCTTTCCGTCTGCCTCGGGCCCTTGCCCCCCGCGCTCCTTCCGCCGACGGCGGCCGGTGCTGTCACATCGTGGCGCGGCCTCCCGTCAACGCGGTGACGGAACCGATGAGGAGTGAGGCGCCATGCACGACGACACCTTTCCGGCCGCCCTGGCCGGGCGTTTCGACACCCACGAGGAGCGACTGCGGCGCGTGGCCCTGCGGATGACGGGTTCGGAGGCCGCGGCCGAGGAGGCGCTCGCCGCGGTGCGGGCGGGGCTGGGGCGGGACGACGGGGCACCGGTACGCACCTGGCTGACGGCGCTGGTCGCGCGGGAGTGCGTGCGGGGGCTCCAGGGGCGGCGGGCGGCCGAGGGGACCGGGCGCAGCAGCGCGGCCGGGGTCGGATTCCGGGGCACGGCCGGGGCCGGTGTCACGGGCGAATCCGGGGGCGGGGGTGAATCCGGGGGCGGGGACGAGTCCGGGGGCGGGGGCGAGTCCGTGTGGCTCGCGCTGTTCCTCGTACTGGAGTCCCTGGGTGCCGAGGAGCGGCTCGCCTATGTGCTGCACGACGTGTTCGGGCTGCCGTCGCACGAGACGGCCCGCATCGTCGGCGGCTCCCCCGAGGAGACGGCCCGGCTGGCCCGGCGGGCCCGGGAGCGGGTCCGGGGCCACGGGACGGCCCGGACCTCGGGGGCCGTCGGGCGGCAGCGGGCGGTGGTGGACCTGTTCCTGGCCGCCGCACGCGCGCGTGACGCCCGTACGCTCGCGGCCGTCCTCGACCCGGACGTGGTCGCCCACTCCGAACGCGGCCCGGTGCACGGCGCACCCGCCGTCGCCGAGGGCGCGGCCGCGTTCGCCCGGTTCGCGGACGTGGCCCGGCCCGCGCTGGTCGACGGGGCCGTCGGCGCGGTCGCCTTCGTCGACGGGCGGCCCGTCTCCGCCGTGGCGTTCACCCTCCGCCGGGACCGGATCGTCACCGTGTCCGTCACCACGGGCGAGGACCGGGTACGCGCCCTGGACCTGGTCTTCTCCGACGGATGACGGATGACTGGTGGCTGGTGGCTGGTGGCTGGTGACTGATCACGGGTGACGGGGGCGGGACGAGCGGCGCGGGGCCCGGGGCGGGGCGAGAGTCCGGTGCGCCTCGGCCCCCCTCCTCCGCCGGCCGGGCCGTACCCGGGAGAACCTGGCCGACGCGGCTGCGCAGCGACAAGCCGGCCGGGGTGCTCTCCGGCGGCGAGAAGACCGTCTCGCGCCGGCCGCGTCGGTTCACTCGGGCGCGATCGTGAGGTCACTCCTGACGAGGAGGCGCAGGTGGAGCGGCTGCTCGCCGCCGGCGGCACGCGGGTGCCCGCGCACAACCCGTACGGGGACGAGTACGGCGTGACCGTCGAGGACCCCGACGGGTACCAGCTCGTCCTGTGCTCACGTACCTGGGGCGCATGACGACGGGGCGCGGCCGGAGGGCCGCGCCCCGTCGAGGGCTCTCCGCGGGGGACCGGGGTCTTTCGGACCCTGTCCCCGCGGTCGCTCCCTAGGCCCTGTCGTCGAACTCCCGTCGTCGCCCGCAGACGGGAGTTCGACGACAGGGCCTAGGCCTGCCGCACCGCGCGCAGGACCACGAACTTGGCGTCGCTCGCGACCAGTTCGCTGTTGCCGAAGATCCGGCGGAGGGTGACGTGGTAGCCGAGGTGACGGTTCCCGATGACCCACAGCTCGCCGCCCGGCCGCAGCGCGCGCCGCGCGTCGGTGAACATCCGGCGGGCCGTGCGGTCCGTGGTCGCCTGGTGGGTGTGGAACGGCGGGTTGTTGAGGACGAGGTCCACCGAGCCGTCGGGCACGTCGGCGAGACCGTCACCGACGAGGAACTCGGCCTTGCGCCCGTCGCCCACGTGCGTACGGAAGTTCTCCTCGGCCGAGGCGACCGCCTGGTACGACTCGTCCGTGAAGATCAGTTCCGCGTCGGGTTCGTGCAGCGCGATGGCGAGGCCGACCACGCCGTTGCCGCAGCCGAGGTCGGCGACGCGGACCCGGCCGATGCCGCCGGGCAGGTTCGCGAGGAGGAAGCGGGTGCCGATGTCGAGGCGGTCGGCGCAGAAGACCCCGGCGTGATTGGTGACGGTCAGACCGGGCAGCCCGGGCGCGGGGGTGTCGGCCGGCAGGTCGTAGCGATGCGGCCAGGGGTTCGGGCGCGGGGTGACGGCCGGGTCGGGCGTGGTGTGGATCAGCCGCGCCTTCTTCACCGCGAGCGAGGTGCGGGTGGGCCCGAGGATCCGCTCGAAGAGCCGCAGGGTGGAGGTGTGGATCTCCTTGACCATGCCGGTGCCGACGACGACGGTGCCCTCGTGCACGGCGGGTGCGAGCCGGTGCAGCTGGTCCTCCAGGAGCGCGAGGCTCTTGGGGACGCGGACGAGGAGGACGTCGATCCGCTCGGGCGGCGGGTCCTGGGTGGTGAGCAGCCGGACGGCGTCCGGGGCGGCACCGGCGCGCGCGAGGTTGGCCCGTGTGGCCTGCCGGCCGAGGTACGAGTCGGAGATCTGGACGAGCTCCCCGGGGCCGGCGGCCTGGAGTGCGGTGACGAGGGCTCCCCAGCGGTCGCCGAGGACGGCGACGGTGCCGGACAGGTCGGTGCCGTCCTCGGCCAGTCGGCCCAGGAGGTACTCGTCGGACGCGTCCCAGGCGCGCAGCTGATCGCGCGGGTCCTCGGGATGGCGGGTCAGCGTGAAGGCGCCCCATGACGTGGTCAAACGGTTCATCGTGCTCTCAGGCTAGCCGGTCGCGGACGGTCTCTCCCCCCGCCACGTGCCCCTCGGCGGCTTCGAGGGGCCCGACCCGTGCCGGACGGTGCCGGTCGGCACGGGCCCGGGTCCATCGGCGCGGGGCCGGGTCGCTCAGCGCAGGGCCGCGTCGAGCTGGAGGTGCCAGAGGCCGGGGCGGCCGGTGAGGGTGACGGTGGAGAGGGGGCGGACGTCGACGTTCCAGTAGGTGGCGGGCGGCGCCTTCAGGGCGTACACGAGGGCGGCCCGTACGACGGAGGGTTCGGCTACGGCGACGATCTCGCCGTCCTCGGCCGGGCGGGTGTCGAGCCAGTTCCCTATCCGGGTGATGAAGGCGAGGAGGGATTCGCCGCCGTGCGGGGCGGTGCGGGCGTCGGTGAGCCAGGCGTCGACGGCGGCCGGTTCGAGGGCGGCGACCTCGGCGAGGGTCAGGCCGCGCCAGCGGCCCATGTCGCAGTCGCGGAGCGCGGGCTGGGCGAGCGGGGCGTAGCCGAGGGCGGTGCCGGTGGCGCGGCTGCGCGGGGTCGGGGAGCAGTAGCGCAGTTCGGCCGCGCCGAGCGGGATGAGCGCGGGCGCGGCCTGCTGCACCTCGTACCAGCCGGCCTCGTCCAGTGGCCGGTCGTCGTCGAAGCGTTCGGCGAGCAGGGAGGAGCTGCGTGCCGCCGTGACGAGCGTCACCCGAAGACCCATGGGCGCGATCGTGAGGCCGAAGGCTCCGCAGGTCAAGGGGTCATTCCCCGGGGCCGCGGGGGCTGCGGTTCACTGCTGCCCGAGAGCCATCCACTTGTCCGGATTCTGCAGTGGCGTGAAACCGACCTTCTCGTACACACCGTGCGCGTCGGCCGTCGCGAGCACGATGCGGCGCAGTCCGTTCGGCGCGAGGTGGTCGCGGACGGCGGTGACGAGCGCCGTGCCGAGGCCGGTGCCGCGGGCCGGGCGGTCGACGTAGACGTCGCAGAGCCAGGCGAAGGTGGCGTAGTCGGTGACGACGCGCGCGTAGGCGGCGATCTCGCCGGTCTCCCGGTCGTAGGCACCGAAGTTGAGCGAGCCCTCGATGGCCCGGTCCTGCTTCTCCCGAGGTCGGCCGTGGGCCCAGTAGGAGTCCGTGGACAGCCAGTGGTGCACCCGGGCGGCGTCGATCCGCGCGGGGTCGGCTGAGATCTCGTACGCCCCGTGCATGACGGGGGTGTCCGTGGTGGCGCTGTCGCTCATGCCCGAAGCGTTCCAGTGACGCCGGGGCTTGTCAGGTGAATTTGCCCGGGGCCGGGGAACGCCGGGCCGTGCGGGCGACCTCCCGCTGCCTTGCGGGGCCCGCCGCCGCTGCTCAGACGGTGAGCTCGTCGACCGCCGTCCGCAGGCGGCGCACGCCCTCCGCGATCTCCGTGGGGCCCGCGACACCCGCGAAACTCAGCCGGATGTGGCCGGCGGGGGGTTCGGCGCAGAAGTACGGGCGGCCCGGGGCCACGGCGACACCCGCCCGCAGGGCGGCGGCGACCAGGGCCGCCTCCGGGACGCCGTCGGGGAGCCGCAGCCAGAGGTGGTGGCCGCCGTACGGGATGTACGGCAGGGCGAACGTGGGCAGCTGGTGGGCGAGCGCCCCGCTCAGCAGGTCCCGCCGGCCCCGGAGCTCCTGGGCGACGGCCCGCAGATGGCGGTGCCAGGCCGGCGAGCCGACGAGTTCCAGCGCGGCCTCCTGCAGCGGCCGGGGGACGAAGAAGCTGTCGACGACCTGGATGGCGCGGAGGCGTTCCAGGACGGGACCGCGGGCGGCGAGGGCGCCGACCCGCAGGCTCGGCGAGGTGGCCTTGGTGAGGGAGCAGACGTGGACGACGACACCGTCGGGGTCCTCCGCCGCGAGCGGCGCGGGGAGCGGCGGCGCGTCCTCGTGGACGAGCCGGCGGGCGAAGTCGTCCTCGACGACGAAGGCTCCGGCGGCGCGGGCGATGCGGAGCACCTCGCGGCGCCGTTCGGGGCCGAGCACCGCCCCGGTGGGGTTCTGGAAGAGCGGCTGGCAGACGAGGACGCGGGCGCCGGTGGCGCGGAAGGCGGCTTCGAGGAGCTCGGGGCGGACCCCGTCGGCGTCGGCGGGCACGGGGACGGGCCGCAGTCCGGCGGCGCGGGCGACGGCGAGCATGCCCGGGTAGGTCGGCGACTCGACGAGGACGGGGGTGCCGGGCGGGGCGAGGGCGCGCAGGGCGGTGGTGATGGCGGACTGGCCGCCGGCGGTGACGAGGAGGTCGGCGGCGGTGACGCTGCCGCCGATCTCGCGGGCGAACCACTCGCGCAGCTCGGGCAGGCCGTCGGTGGGCGGCCTGCCCCAGGCGCCGGGGCGGCGTCCGGCGCGGGCGAGGGCGGCGGCGAGGGCCCGCTCCGGCTGGAGCGAGGGGTGGAGGTAGCCGCCGTTGAACTCGACCACGCCGGGCGGCGGGGCGGCGAGGGTGACGAGGACGCCGGAGGCGTCCACGGCCCGGGGGACGAGCTCGGTGGCGGTGTCGGCGCTGAGGGCGACCTCCTGCCAGGAGGTGTCGCCCGGGTCGGGGGCGGCGGTACGGAGCTCGGCACGGAAGGCACCGGCGCCGGGGCGGGTGACGACGAGCCCCTCGGCGGCGAGCTGCGCGAGGGCCCGGCTGACGGTCACCGGGGAGACCCGGTAGCGCTCCACGAGGGCACGACTGGACGGCAGCTTTCCACCTGGTGAGTAGCGGTTCAGCTCCGCTCTCAGGGAATGCGCCAGTTCCGCGACACTGCTACGCTCACTCATGAGAGCACAGGATAGCGCTACTGCCACCACGACGATAACGGTGACCACGGCGGACCGCACCGGCGGCACCGTCCGCGCCGTCCCCACCGGCAGCGCGGAAAGCACCGTCCGCGCCCCCACCGGCGCCACCGCCCGCACCCGCAGCGCGAGAAACACCGCCGCCACCGACACGAGCGGGAGCCGCACCGACCCGCTCCCCCGTGGCACCCTGCTCGCCGCCCTCGGCGTGCTCTCCTTCTCGCTCACGTTCCCGTCGACCGTCTGGGGCCTGGAGAGCTTCGGCCCCTGGTCGCTCGTGGCCGTGCGCTCCACACTCGCCGCCCTCGTCGCGGGCGCGTTCCTCCTCGTCGGCCGGGTGCCGCTGCCGGAGCGGCGCCACTGGGCGGGCCTCGCGGTGGTCGCCTGCGGAGTCGTCATCGGCTTCCCGCTCCTGACGACCCTCGCCCTGCAGACCTCGACCACCTCGCACGCGGCCGTCGTCGTCGGCCTGCTGCCGCTCACCACGGCGGCCTTCGCCGCGCTCCGGACCAGGCGCAGGCCGTCCCGTACCTTCTGGTGCGCGGCCGTGTCGGGCGCGGTCGTCGTGCTCGCCTTCACCGTCCAGCAGAGCGGCGGGGCCGTGTCGCAGGGCGACGTGTACCTGTTCGGCGCCCTCCTCGTGTGCGCGGCCGGCTACACCGAGGGCGGTCGACTCGCGCGGCTCATGCCGGGCTGGCACGTCATCGGCTGGGCCCTGATCCTCTGCCTGCCGCTGATGGCGGTCGGTTCGGCCGTGGCGCTGTCCGTGGAGCCGGTCCACCTGAACGCCCACGGCGTCATCGGACTGGTCTGGGTCGCGGTCGGTTCCACCTTCTTCGGCCTCTACGTCTGGTACCGGGGCATGGCCTCGATCGGCATCCCCAAGGCGAGCCAGCTCCAGCTCGCGCAGCCGCTCCTCACCCTGGTCTGGTCGGTCGCGCTGCTCGGCGAGACGCTGCCCCTCGCCGCCCCGCTCGCGGCGGTGGCGGTGCTGGTCTGCATCGCGGTGACCCAGCGGGCGAAGAGCTGACGCGGCGGATCGGGGTGACCCGCGTCACAATGACAGACAGAGACCCTGAACAGCACAAGCCCGGTCGCGAGGAGGTCACCCCGATGCAGGCGAACGTGGGCGACAAACTGCTGGTGCACGGCCGGACCGTCGGTCACCACGACCGTACGGCCGAGGTCCTTCAGGTACTGGGGGAGAACGGCACACCCCCGTACCGCGTCAAGTTCGACGACGACGGTCACGAGGCCCTGATGTCTCCCGGCCCCGACACCGTCGTACGCCGTCACCCCGAGGCGGGCGCGAGCTGATCCCCTCCCCGGGTCAGCCCCGTCCCGGCGCCCGGACCCCGGTCGGATAGTGATCCGCCACCACGGCGGCCATCGCCCCGATCGGGTCCCTCGCGACGTCCAGGGCGGAGAAGAAGCAGTGGCCGCCCACCGCCGGGAACCCGGCGGCCAGTTCCAGGTGCCGTGACAGTTCCCCCGGGTCCTGCCAGGGGGCGGGCTGCGCGGGGTCGCCCGCCTTGTAGAGCGCCTCGCCGATGTAGAGGGCGGCGCCGGTGCCCCGTACCACGGCGTCCCACCACGGCAGCAGCGTGGCGTAGTCGGCGGCGGGCAGACCGATGTGCCAGTACAGCTGGGGGACGACGTAGTCGATCCAGCCCTCCCGGATCCACTTCCGGGTGTCGGCGTACAGGTCGTCGTAGGTGGCGACACCGGCCCTGGTGTCCGAGCCCTCCGGGTCCTCGGCGATGTTCCGCCAGACCCCGAAGGGGCTGACGCCGAAGGCCGCCTGCGGCTTGACGGCCTTGATCCGGGCCGACATCTCCGAGACCAGCAGGTCGGTGTTGTTCCGCCGCCAGGACGCCTTGTCGGGGAAGTCCGCGCCGTACCGGGCGTACGCCTCGTCGTCGGCGAAGGCCTCCCCGGCCACCGGGTACGGATAGAAGTAGTCGTCCCAGTGCACGGCGTCGACGTCGTAGCGCCCCAGTGCGTCCAGCATCGCGTCCTGGGTGAACCGCCGGACCTCGGGCAGCCCGGGGTTGTAGTAGAGCTTCCCGCCGTACGGCAGCACCCACTCGGGGTGGAGCCGGGCCGGGTGGTCGGCGACGAGCCGCGTCGGGTCGGTGTGGTTCGCCACGCGGTACGGGTTGAACCAGGCGTGCAGTTCGAGCCCCCGCGCATGGGCCTCCTCGACGGCCGTGCCGAGTGGGTCCCAGCCGGGGTCGCGGCCCTGCGTCCCGGTGAGGAACTCCGTCCACGGTTCGTACGGCGAGGGCCAGAGCGCGTCGGCGGTGGGCCGGACCTGGAGGACCACCGCGTTGAGCCGGCGCTCGACGGCGGTGTCCAGGTGGGCGAGGAGCTCGGCACGCTGCGCCTCGGCCGCCAGTCCGCTGCGGGAGGGCCAGTCGCGGTTGAAGACCGTGGCGATCCACACACCGCGGAAGTCGGACCGGGCGGCCGGGCGCGCGGGCCCCTCCGACGCGGTGCCGGCAGCCGTCGCGGCAGCCGCTCCCTCGCCCGCGCCCGCGCCGGTGCCCGCGTCCCCTCCCGCTTCCGTGCCCGTCGGCGCTCCCCCGCCCGTCACGGCCAGCGCCACCCCGGCAGCCGCCCCCGCCACGAAGCCTCTTCTGCCGATAGGCCGCACTTGTACCCCTCCTGTGTCGGATACGTCACACCCACCCGGACAGCATGCCCGCCCTGGACGATCGATCATCGGTTAATGAGCGGTAACGTCGTGGGGTCGAGGCGGACGCACCGGAATCACACGGGCCCCGCCGCCAGAGAAGAGCGAAAGGCACGAGGTGACGGACTCCATGGCCGACATTGAGCGCGTCGGAGTGGTGGGCTGCGGCCAGATGGGCGCGGGCATCGCAGAGGTGTGTGCCCGGAGCGGCCTTGAGGTGAAGGTCGCCGAGACCACCGGCGAGGCGCTGGAGATCGGCCGCACACGGCTCTACAACTCGCTGGCGAAGGCCGCCGAACGCGGCAAGATCAGCGAGGAGGAGCGGGACGCGACGCTCGCCCGCCTCAGCTTCACCACCGACCTGGGAGAGTTCGCCGACCGCGACCTCGTCATCGAGGCGGTCGTGGAGAACGAGCAGGTCAAGACCGAGATCTTCCAGGTCCTCGACCAGGTGATGACCCGGCCGGACGCCATCCTGGCCTCGAACACCTCCTCGATCCCGCTGGTGAAGCTGGCCGTGGCGACCTCCCGCCCCGACCAGGTCATCGGCATCCACTTCTTCAACCCGGCCCCGGTGCAGAAGCTCGTCGAGCTGATCCCGGCCCTCACCACCTCCGAGGGCACGATCAGCCGGGCCCAGGCCTTCGCGGAGAAGACCCTCGGCAAGCACGCGATCCGCGCCCAGGACCGCTCCGGCTTCGTGGTCAACGCGCTGCTCGTGCCGTACCTGCTCTCCGCGATCCGGATGTTCGAGTCGGGCATCGCGAGCCGCGACGACATCGACAACGGCATGGAGTTCGGCTGCGCGCACCCGATGGGCCCGCTGAAGCTGTCGGACCTCATCGGCCTCGACACGATCGCGTCGATCGCCGACTCGATGTACGCCGAGTTCAAGGAGCCGCTGTACGCCGCTCCCCCGCTGCTCCAGCGCATGGTGGACGCGGGCCGGCTCGGCCGGAAGACGGGCTCGGGCTTCTACCCGTACGCCTGACCTCCCCAGGACACCGGACGGCCCGTACACACGCACAGGTACGGGCCGTCCGGCTTCTCACCCGCTCCTCAGCCCAGCCGCAGATGGTGGAGCATCAGCAGCCCCGCGGCCATGTTCGCGGCCGGGATCTCCCCCCGGGCGATCATGTCGGGGACCTGTTTCAGCGGCACCCAGGCCCGCCGTGAGGACTCGAAGGCGTCCTCGGGCGGACCGGTGTAGGTGGCCGTCTGCGCCCAGTAGAGGTGGTGGCGGGCGTCGGTGAGGCCGTTGGACGGCTCGACGGTGAGGAGATGGCGCAGCGGCCCCGGCCGCCAGCCGGTCTCCTCCTCCATCTCGCGGGCGGCGGCGGCCTCGATCGCCTCGCCGTCCTCGACGACTCCGGCGGCCAGTTCCCAGCCCCAGCTGTCGGTGATGAAGCGATGGCGCCAGAGCATCAGGACTTCGTCGGCCTCGTTGACGGCCGTCGCGACGGCCACCGGGCGGAGCCGGATCAGATAGTGGTCGAGGTGGCGGCCGTCCGGGAGTTCGACGTCCGCGAGGTTCACCTGGAACCAGCGATTCTCATAGACAGAGCGTTCGCTCAGTTTCGTCCACTGCACGTTCTTGCCACCTTCCGACTGGTCGGTGCTTGTTTGGTGGCAATATCGCAGCAGTTAGCGGCTCACAGGGGAACGCGCAGCGCCCCGTCAATGAGCGCCGCCGCCTCCCGGGCGTCCCCTCCACCGCTGGCCAGAAGGTGCTCCCGCACCTGCCGCAGCCGGTCCCGCAGCCGCCGCGACTCCATCCCCCGCGCCCGCTCGGTCATCTCCACGGCCGTCCGCGCCGCCGCGTCCGCCTCCCCCTGGCGCAGCTCGATCTGGCACAGCATGGCGAGCCGGTGCACCCGGCCCCGGTCGTGCGAGGGCACCCCGACGGCCATCGACGCGTGCTCGTGGGCCGCGCCGAGATCACCCAGACTGAGCAGCGCCTCGGCGACCTGGACGTTGACGAGCCCCGGCTGGACATAGCCCGTCTCGGCCGGCTCGTCCCCCGGGCTGATCCGCTCGGCCGCGGCCTCGGCCCGCCGGATGCAGGCCAGCGCGGCCGCCCCGTCGCCCAGATGCGCGTACGCCTTCGCCTGCATCGCCGTCAGATCGGCGGCGAGCGCCGGAGTGATCTGCCGCCCGGCCGTCCGCAGCGCCGCCTCCGCGAACGCCACCGCCTGCCGGTACTCCCCCATGAACAGCGACTGGTTGACGAGCAGCGCAATCACATAGGCGCCGAGCCCCCGGTCCCCGCTCGCCTTCGCCAACCGCAGGGCCTGATGGAAGTAGCGCTGGGCGAGACCGTGCGCGTCGGCGTCGTACGCGCAGATGCCGGCGACCGCCACGAGTCCGCCGGTGGCGCGGTGCAGCCGCCGGCCGAGGGCGTCGCTGTACGAGCCCCGCAGCAGCGGCGCCGTCTCGGCGGTGAGGAAGCCGACGATCCGGGCGCGGGTCGCGATGCCCCCGGCCTTGCGGTACATCTGCTCGTAGTGGGACCGGGCGGCGCTCAGCACGGTGATGTCAGCGGTGGAGACCGTCGTCCGGCCGACCCGGGAGACGTCCGCGTCCTCCGGCGGGTTCTCCCACTCCCACACGGGCATCACCGCCGGTGTGCCGGTCACGGCGGGTGCGGCGACTATGTGCGGCCGCTGCTGCTCGTCGGACCGCCACAGGGCGGCCGCGCGCTCCACGAACCCGGAGAGCGGTGAACCGACCGCGAGCACGGGCCCGTCGGGCACCCCGAAGCCGATGTCGTCCAGCGTCACCTGCCGGTGCAGCCGGGCGGCGAGCACCTCGCAGATCAGGTCCGGCACCTGGCCGCGCGGCCGCTGACCCTTCAACCACCGCGCCACGGCGGTGTGTTCGTAGCGCAGGGTGAGGCCACGGGCCCGGCCGGCCCGGTTCACATGGGCGGCGAGGCCGGCGTTCGAGACGCCCGCTTCGTCGAGCAGGGCGTCGAGCAAGGTGTTGGGCTGCATGACCGCTCCGGTCGCTCCGGTCCGCTCCGGCCGCTCGGCTCGAGGGCGGTGAACTCAGCGTAGCGGTGGCCGAATTCGTACGGACCGAACCACTCCGGAGAACCCCTTCGGGCACCGCTCGTCCAACGGCTCGTCAAGGACTACGGAAGGATTTCGCACGGGGTGTGAATGAAGTACTCGTTCTTCCGGTCCGCGTACTCTGCCGCGCTCGTCCCCGTACCGCTTGACTGTGCTTCTCGCCGCAAGGCGAAGACCGGGCCGCCGGCTCCCCCCTCAAACAGTGCGGCCGCCCGGTCCGTGTCGCCCGCCCCGCTGATCTGCCCGACACTCCGTGGCGGGGCGGGCGGCACCGGTCCCGGCCCCTCCTCTCAACAGTGGGAGGAGGGGGCGGGCCGGGGGCGGCGCAGCCCGGGTTCGGCGGGCTGCGCCGGCACCCGGACACGGTCGTCGCGGACGACGAGCAGGGCGACGTCGTCGGTGAGCCGCCCGCCCGTGTGGTGCAGCAGCGCGGCGTGGACCTCACGCACGAGCGCCTCGGGCGGCGCGCCGCACATCCCGGCCAGCACCGTGTCCAGCGCGAAGAACCGGCCCCGGTGGTCGCGGGCCTCCTCGGCGCCGTCGGTGTACAGGACGAGCGTCTCGCCCGGCCTCAACCGGGCCGCGGTGTCGGGCGCGAGGACGGCGGGCAGCGGCAGGACCCCGAGCGGAGGCAGCGGGTCGCCGACGGAAAGCCGCTCCACGGTGCGCCCGAGGCGGTACGGCCCGGGGTGGCCGCAGTTGAGCACGGACAGCCGTCCGTCGGACCGGACCTCCAGGAGCAGCAGGGTCACGAACTCCTCCGCCACCGGATGTTCGGGCGCCGTCCCGGTCCGCGCCGGGTGCTCGTCCCGGGCCCGCTCCCGCAGATGCCGCTCCAGCGCCCGCTCCAACCTCCGCAGCACCCCGCCGAGTTCGGCCTCGTCGTGCGCGGCCTCGCGGAAACTCCCGAGCACGGCGACCACGGCGCCCAGGGCCGCGAGACCGTGGCCCCGGACGTCCCCGATGACGATGCGCACGCCGTACGGGGTGGCCACCGCCTCGTACAGATCCCCGCCGACGGACGCGCCCCGGGAAGCGGACAACTGCCCCGCGGCGAGGGCGAGTCCGTCGAGCCGGGCGGGCGGCGGTCGCAGCAGCACCTGCTGGGTGGCGTCGGCGACGGCGCGCACGAGCGCCAACTCCCGCGCGAACCCGCGCCGCAGCCCGAGCACCAGCCCGATGCCGACGGTGAGGAAGACGACACTGGTGGCGATCCGCATCGGCAGCCCGGGCTGCCGGGCCAGCGGACAGCCGAACTTCCATGCCACGGCCACCGCACCCCATGCGGTGGGAAGAGCGAGCGGGGCCAGCCGGCGGAGCCGGGAGCCATCGGAGACCAACGACCTCGTACGGATCATGCACGGCCCTTCCCGAGCCCCCGACAGCGCCCGAAGGCCCTGCGGCCCACAGGTCCGCCCCTGCGGCCGCGTCGATTCTGCCGACCGCACGCCCCACCGGGGAACACCCCCCGACGATCTCACCCGAAGGAGTGAGCACCCCCGGCGCGCCGCCCCCCGCCAGGCTTCCGCCACCCGCGCACCCGCACGAATGCCGGTCTCGCGTACGACGCTTCGGGGTCACCGCCACGCGCTGCGCGAGCGCGGTGAGTCACCCGGGCATAGCCTGGAAGGAGAAAGTCTTGACGAGGCCCCGTGACCGTCGTACATGTGAGGCCGCTCATGATGCTCCGTAGACTCCCCCGTGTGCTCGCCGTCTCGGTCGCCCTCCCCGCCGCGTTCGTACTCGCAGCGCTGGGCACAGCGGCCCCGGCCTCGGCCTGGGGCCCGGAGGGGACGACCGGAGACCCCGGCCAGGTGGTGCTGCCCCAGGTCCAGGTGTCCGACGTCGGCACCAGCACGCAGGATCAGACACTCACGTTCCACGGGAACGCCGGCCCCCGGGTGTTCCACTCCCCTGCCACTCCCGACGCGGACGCCACGAACGTCGCGGCCGTGTATGCCCTGGAGCGGTGGAACGGCGCCCAATGGGTCAACGTCGTCCACCAGACGTACGAGGGGCGGATCCTCCCCTCCGCCGGCGAGACATCCCTCCCCATGGTCTGGCTCCAGCCCCCGTCGAACGAGGGCTCGTACCGGGTCTCGTTCACGTTCACCTGGAGCAGCTCAAGCAACCCCGATCGTGTGCTGGCTGAGCAGCATTGGGTGTCCAAGACCGCGGACGACCTGTCGTGCGGCGGAACCCTGCGGGCGTGCGCGGCCGACTCCGGACACGTCACCGTCGGTCCGCTCACGAACTAGACCGGACCGGACGTACGCGCGGACGCCCCTCCCGAGGGAGGCCCCATGTCCCGCCTGATTCGCATCCTCGTCCTGCTCGTGGCAACCCTCCTCTGCACGGCCACCCTTGCCACCGCCGCGCCTCTGCCGCCCCCCGTTCCATGGATGCACGCCTTTGGTGAGGCCTTCGACCAGGGCAAGCGGATCGCGCAGACGTTCCGACCCAGCAAGATGGCCGAGCTGGACGCGCAGAGGACGAAACTGCGCGAACTCCTCCAGACAGTCCCCGCGAACCCACCGGAGGAGGTCGTGATCGCCCTCACCCGCGGGCGCGCGCTGGTGAACCAGATGGATGCCATCGCCGGCGGATCGGCCCTGGGCGACGACGCCGCCGAAGTGGCGGGCGCCGCCTTCTCCCCGCCCGCTGACCTCGATGGCGGCACGCGGCGGTTGCTACTGGCCGACATGAAGAAGGCCGCCGCGGGGGCCATCGAGGACGTGGCTTGTGGCGAGGTGTGGAGCCTGCTCACGAACGAGCAGAAGGCACGGCTCAACGAACCCGTCGACAGCCACAACCACCTGAGCAGCGTGATCGATGCCATCAACACCCAGAACAGGTCGATCCTGGCCAAGAACTGGAACGTTGAATACCTGAATCGCGTCATCGGCTGGGGCACCTTCGTGAAGGGCGTCTCCGACAAGGCCGTAGAGCTCGTGCGGTTCATGGAAGGCGGCCACGTCACCCCGGTGGACACCCGGGCCTTCTACTACTACTTCCACTTCTGCATGAAGCCCCCGGGCTAGGGGCCCGAAACGCGAGGAGGGCCGCCCCGGGGAATCCCCGGGGCGGCCCTCCTCGTGGTGCGGCGCTACGGCGTTCAGGCGCCGCGCAGGACCGCGCCCGTGCGTTCGGACGCCAGGGCGACCGCCGCGTCGCGGGCCGCGGTGGCCTCGTCGACCGTGAGGGTGCGGTCCGGGGCGCGGAACTTCAGGGCGTACGCCAGGGACTTGCTGCCCTCGCCGAGCTGGTCGCCGGTGTAGACGTCGAACAGCCGGATGGACTCCAGGAGTTCACCCGCGCCCTCGGTGAGGGCGGCCTCGACCTCGGCGGCCGGGACGTCGCCCGCGACGACCAGGGCGACGTCCTGGGTGGCGACCGGGAAGGAGGAGATCCGAGGAGCCTTCACGGGGCCCTCGTTCGCCTTCTCCAGGCGGTCCAGGTCGATCTCCATGGCGCAGGTGCGGGCCGGCAGGCCGAAGGCCTTGACCACGCGCGGGTGGAGCTCGCCGGCGTGGCCGACGAGGACCTTCTCGCCGTCCACCTCGACGTGGAACGCGGCGCAGCGGCCCGGGTGCCACGGGGCGTGCTGGTCGGCGCTGATGATCAGCTCGGCCCCCGCCTCGGCGGCCACGGTCCGACCGGCCTCGACCGCGTCCGCCCAGTCGGCCGGACGGCCCTTGCCCCACCAGCCGGCCTGCTCGCGCGCACCGGCGAGAACCACGGCGGCACGGCGCGGCTGCGCGGGCAGCACGGCGTTGACCGAGGCGATCTCCTCGTCGGTGGGACGGCGGTCGACGGGCAGCCGGACGGCGACGCCCGGCTGTCCCTCCGGCCGGAAGACCAGGCCGGTCTCGAAGAGCGCCAGGTCGTGGCTGCCGCGGCTGTCGTTCCGGCGCAGCGCGCCGAGCAGGCCCGGCAGCAGCGTCGTACGGAGCGCGGGCTCCTCGTCCGAGAGCGGGTTGACCAGCTTCACCAGCCGGCGACGGGCGTCGTCCGCGTCGAGGCCGAGGTTGTCGAGGGCCTGCTCCCCGATGAACGGGTAGTTCAGCGCCTCGACGTAGCCGGCGCCGGCCAGGGCGCGGCCCACCCGGCGGTGGACGCGCTGGCGCTCGGTGAGCCCGCGGCCGGCCGGCGGCTTCGGCAGCGTGGAGGGCAGGTTCTCGTAGCCCTCCAGCCGGATGACCTCTTCGGCGAGGTCGTTCGGCTCGTTGAGGTCGGGGCGCCACGACGGCACGGTGACGATGAGCTCGTCCTGGCCGTAGACGTCGCAGCCGACCTCCTGGAGGCGGCGGACGACGGTCTCGCGGCCGTAGCCCACGCCCGCGACCTTGTCCGGGTGGTTCGCCGGCATGGTGATCGTGCGCGGCGCGGACGGGGCGCTGATCTCGGTGACCCCGGCCTCGGCCGTGCCGCCCGCGAGCAGCACGAGCAGGTCGACGCAGCGCTGGGCCGCGGCGGCCGCGGCCTGCGGGTCGACGCCGCGCTCGAAGCGCTTGGACGCCTCGGAGGCCAGCTTGTGGCGGCGCGCGGTGCGGGCGATCGAGATCGCGTCGAAGTGCGCGGCCTCGATGACGATCTCGGAGGTGCCGGTGACGACCCCGGTCTCCGGGTCCGTCTCAGGGTCGGCGATCTCCGTGTTGGCGCCGCCCATGACACCGGCGATGCCGATCGGACCGCGGTCGTCGGTGATGACCAGGTCCGCCGCGTCCAGGACGCGGACGGTGCCGTCGAGCGTGGTGATCTTCTCGCCGGCCTCGGCGCGACGCACCCCGATCGGGCCGTCGAGCCGGCTCCGGTCGTAGGCGTGCAGCGGCTGGCCGAGCTCGAGCATCACGTAGTTCGTGACGTCGACCGCGAGCGAGATCGGACGCATGCCGGCCTTCTGGAGGCGGCGGCGCAGCCAGATCGGGGACCGGGCCTCGGGCTGCAGACCGACGACGGTGCGCGCGGTGAAGCGGTCGCAGCCGATCGGGTCGGTGACCCGGACCGGGTAGCCGTACGAGTTGGGCGCGGGCACGTCGAGCAGCGCCGGGTCGCGCAGCGGCAGGCCGTACGCGATGGCGGTCTCGCGGGCGACGCCCCGCATCGAGAGGCAGTAGCCGCGGTCCGGGGTGACGGCGATGTCGAGGACCTCGTCGTACAGCTCCAGGAGCTTCGTGGCGTCGATGCCGATCTCGAGCTCCGGCGGCAGCACGATGATGCCGTGGGTGCCGTCGTCGCCCATGCCGAGCTCGTCGCCGGAGCAGATCATGCCCCGGGAGACCCGGCCGTACGTCTTGCGCTCGGCGATCCGGAAGTCACCGGGGAGCACGGCGCCGGGCAGCGCCACGACGACCTTGTCGCCCGCGGCGAAGTTCCGTGCGCCGCAGATGATCTCCTGGGGCTCACCGGTGCCGTTGGCCTGGCCGACGTCGACGGTGCAGAAGCGGATGGGCTTCTTGAACTCCGTCAGCTCCTCGATGGTGAGGACCTTGCCGACCACCAGCGGGCCGGTCAGGCCGGCGCCGAGCTGCTCGACGCTCTCGACCTCGAGGCCTGCCGAAATGAGCTTGGCCTGGACGTCGCGGCCGGTCTCCGTCGCCGGCAGGTCGACGTACTCCCGCAGCCAAGAAAGCGGGACCCGCATCAGATCTCCATCCCGAACGGCCGGGTGAACCGGACGTCACCCTCGACCATGTCTCGCATGTCGTCGACGTTGTGGCGGAACATCAGCATCCGCTCGATCCCGAACCCGAAGGCGAATCCGCTGTACTTCTCGGGGTCCACACCGCAGGCGACGAGCACCTTCGGGTTGACCATGCCGCAGCCGCCGAGCTCGATCCAGCCCTCGCTGCCGCAGGTGCGGCAGGGGCGGTCCGGGTTGCCGACGGACTCGCCGCGGCAGACGTAGCAGAGCATGTCCATCTCGGCGGACGGCTCGGTGAACGGGAAGAAGTTCGGGCGCAGCCGGGTCTTCATGTCCGGGCCGAAGAGCGCCTGGACCATGTGGTCCAGGGTGCCCTTGAGGTCGGCCATGGTCAGGCCCTCGTCGACGGCGAGCAGCTCGATCTGGTGGAAGACCGGGGTGTGCGTGGCGTCGAGCTCGTCGGTGCGGTAGACGCGGCCGGGGCACACGACGTAGACCGGGGGCTCCCGGTCGATGAGCGTGCGGGCCTGGACCGGCGAGGTGTGCGTGCGCAGCACGACGCCGGACTCGTCGCCCGTGGTGCCTTCCGGCCCCTCGACGAAGAAGGTGTCCTGCATCTGGCGCGCCGGGTGGTCCGGTACGAAGTTGAGGGCGTCGAAGTTGAACCACTCCGCTTCGACCTCGGGACCCTCGGCGACCTCGTACCCCATGGAGACGAACACGTCGGAGACGCGCTCCATGAGCGTGGTCAGCGGGTGGCGGGCACCGGCCGGGACGCGGTCGTACGGCAGGGTGACGTCGACGGCCTCCTCGACGAGGACGCGCGCGTCGCGCTCGGCCTCCAGCTCCGTCTGGCGGGCGGCGAGCGCCTTGGAGACGATGCCGCGGGCCTGGCCCACGATCTTTCCGGCGGCGGCCTTGGCCTGCGGGGGCAGGGCACCGATCTCCCGGTTGGCGAGCGCCAGCGGCGAGGTGCCACCGGTGTGCGCCGTCTTCGCGTGCGCGAGCGCGTCGAGGTCGCCCGCGGCGGCGAAGGCGGCGAGCGCCTCGTCCCGCATGCGCTCGATCTCTTCCGGTTTCAGTGCCTCGACCTCAACCGGGTCGTACGACTTATTGGGTGCGGACATCTCTTCCCGTGCTTCCGTTGGCTTGGCTGGGCGGCCCCGCTCGACGTCAAGGGCGCAAACGTGCCAAAGGACGAGTCTAACGGGGTGGGGGGATGCGAATGAGCCCGTGGGCGGCCCGGGCGGCTTTCGATCTCGTCCGATCCTGTCCGATCCGGTCGGACTTCGTGCTGGATCTCGTCAGGCGAGATGGGCCGGGGTGCCGACGGGCAGCATAAATCGAAACTCGGCCCCGCCTCGGGGGCCCCTGCCGACGGTGATGGTTCCGCCGTGGGCCTCGACGACGCCCTTGACGATGTAGAGGCCGAGGCCGGTGCCGCCGCGCTTGCTGCCCCGCCAGAAGCGGGTGAAGACGCGGCTCATCGACTCCTCGGGGATGCCGGGGCCCTCGTCGCTCACGGTGACCTCCGTCCCCTCTTCTCCGTCGTCGCACGTCCTGGCGGGTGCCACCTCGATGGTGACGGTTCCGTCGCCGTGGCGCACCGCATTTTCGAGGAGGTTCCCCAGGATCTGGTCGATCTTGTCGGGGTCGGCCCAGAGCGCGGGCAGTCCGGGCATGATCCGGACGAAGAACCGGTCAGGGGACTGGCCGCCGGTGGTGTGCACCTGGACGTGCCGGCCGATGGCCGCGGCGATGTCGACGGGCTGGCGACGCACTTCGAGTCGGCCCGAGTCGATCCGGGAGATGTCGAGGAGCTCGGCGATGAGCCGCTTGATGCGGCCCGCGTCGGCGTCGACGGTCTCCAGCATCAACCGCTTCTGCTCGTCGTTGAACCGCTCCCACTTGGTGAGGAGGGTGGCGGTGAAGCCCTTGACGGAGGTGAGCGGGGAGCGCAGCTCGTGGGCGACCGTGGCGATGAGTTCGGCGTGGCTGCGCTCGGTGCGGCGGCGCGCCTCGGTGCCGCGCAGACAGACCACGACCCGGCGGACCGGTCCGGTGGGGTGCTCGCGGATGTACCGGGCGGAGACGAGGACCTCACGGCCGCCGGGCAGCAGCAGATTGCGCTCGGGCTGGCCGCGGCGGGTGGCGAGGCCGCCGTACGGGTCGGTCAGGGCCCACCAGCGGCTTCCCTTGAGGTCTTCGAGCGGCAGCGCCTGGTCGAGGGGGAGGCCGAGGGCCTTGTCGCCGGGGACGGCGGTGATACGGCTGGCGGCGGCGTTGAAGGTGACGACCCGGCCGGTCTCGTCGGCGACGACGAGTCCGTCGGGCAGGTCGTCGGGGAGCACACCGGCGAACCCGTCGGGGCCGGCCTGGTCCCGGACGTCCGCTGCGGGCACCTGGCCCGCTGGCTCCTGGGCGTGCGGCCCGGCGCTCCGTGCCTGTGCGGGACTGTCCGTGCCGACCGTCATCCCGTTCCCCACCCCTTCGTGTAGCGCAGTGGGCCCCCGAGTGCGCCACTCTACTGGGCGGGAGCGGCGGAATGGACCCCTCAGGCGGAGGTTCGGGGCCGCTGTGCGCGGGCGGAGGCGTACAGGCAGACCGCGGCGGCCGTCGCGAGGTTGAGGCTCTCGGCCTTGCCGTGGATCGGGACGCGGACGACGGCGTCGGCGAGGGCCCGGGTCTCCTCGGGCAGTCCCCAGGCCTCGTTGCCGAAGATCCAGGCGGTGGGCCCGCCCATGGTGCCGGCGTCCAGCTCGGCGTCGAGGTCGTCCTGACCGGCCCCGTCGGCGGCGAGGATCCGTACGCCCGCGCTCTTCAGCCCGGCGACGGCCTGCTCGACGGGGACCCCGACGGCGACCGGCAGGTGGAAGAGCGAACCGACGGAGGCCCGGACGGACTTGGGGTTGTACAGGTCGACGGAGGCGTCGGTGAGGACGACCGCGTCGGCGCCGGCCGCGTCGGCGCAGCGCAGCACCGTGCCGGCGTTCCCGGGATCGCGCACGTGGGCGAGGACGGCGACCAGCTTGGGGCGGGCCGCGACGATCTCCTCGAACGGCGAGTCGAGGAACCGGCAGACCCCGACGAGCCCCTGCGGGGTGACGGTCTGGGAGACCTCGGCGAGGACGGCGTCGGAGGCGTGGTGGACGCGGGCCCCTGCGGCGAGGGCGGCCTCGATGATGGCGCTGTAGCGCTCGGCGGCCTCGACGGTGGTGAAGAGCTCGACGAGCGTGGGCTCTCCGGTGGAGCCTCGGTGCTCGACGGCCTCACGGACGGCCTGCGGGCCCTCGGCGATGAAGAGGCGGTCCTTGCCCCGGAAGTTGCGCTTGGCGAGCCGCCGGGCGGCGACGACGCGCGGGGAACGCGGGGAGATCAGCTCGGGGGTGACCATGAGGTGCGGCGGTTCTCTCTTCGGTGCCGGGTGGCTTCGGGGTCCGGGGCTTCGGGGTCCGGTCGCGTGACCTTGGGTGCCCGGCTCCAGGGACCGGGGCCGGTCGCGGGGCCGGGGTCGGTGACGCTGCGGGCCTGAGTCGGTGGCGCTGCGGGGCCTGGGCGGCCCACCTCCACCGAACACCCTTCAGGGGGCAGACGCACCCGGACCCGCAGACGCGTGCGCGCCTGCGGGTCCGGGCAGAGGTACTGCGGCCTGGAAGATCAGGCGGCGGCCTTCGGGGCGTTGACGTCGGCCGGCAGAGCCTTCTGCGCGACCTCGACCAGCGCGGCGAACGCGTTGGCGTCGTTGACGGCCAGCTCGGCGAGGATCTTGCGGTCAACCTCGATGTTGGCGGCCTTCAGACCCTGGATGAGGCGGTTGTACGTCATGCCGTTCAGACGGGCAGCGGCGTTGATGCGCTGGATCCACAGCTGACGGAAGTCGCCCTTGCGCTTCTTGCGGTCGTTGTAGTTGTAGACCAGCGAGTGGGTGACCTGCTCCTTGGCCTTGCGGTACAGGCGCGAGCGCTGACCGCGGTAGCCGGAGGCCGCCTCGAGGATCGCCCGGCGCTTCTTGTGGGCGTTGACTGCCCGCTTGACGCGTGCCACTTGTTAACTCCTTGTAGCGGGGTCGCGGTGGTCCTCACACGACCCGAAAAACGGATGGTTCCCGGTCTTGGCCGGAAGCTCTCGTCGCCGAGAGCGGGAGATCAAACTCAGATGCCCAGCATCTTCTTGATCTTGGCGGCGTCACCCGGGGCCATCTCGGCGTTGCCGGTGAGGCGACGCGTCAGCTTGGACGACTTGTGCTCGAGCAGGTGGCGCTTGCCGGCGCGCTCGCGCAGGATCTTGCCGGTGCCGGTGACCTTGAAGCGCTTCTTGGCACCGGAGTGCGTCTTGTTCTTCGGCATCGCGCCGTATCTCCTCGTCAGTGGCGCTCCCCACCGGTGCGGGCACCGGAGATCCGGGAGCGTCAGTTCTTCGTTCGGTGGTTCCGGGCGGGGCCCGGGGCTGCCTGGTTGGCAGCCCCCCGGGTCACGCCTCGGGGTTCTCGGCCGGGGCTTCCGCCTCGGCCTCGACGACCGGAGCCTCAGCAGCCTCGGTCTCCGCGGCCGGAGCCTCGGACGTCTCCTCGGAGGTGACGCCCTGGCGCTCGGCCTTGCGTGCGGCCTGGGCCTCACGCGCCTCGGCCATGGCCTCGGTCTTCTTCTTGTGCGGGCCGAGAACCATGATCATGTTCCGGCCGTCCTGCTTCGGGTTGGACTCGATGAAGCCAAGCTCCTCGACGTCCGACGCCAGCCGCTGCAGCAGCCGGAAACCAAGCTCGGGACGGGACTGCTCACGACCACGGAACATGATCGTGATCTTGACCTTGTCACCCTGCTTGAGGAACCGGACGACGTGACCCTTCTTGGTGTCGTAGTCGTGCGGATCGATCTTCGGCCGGAGCTTCATCTCCTTGATGACCGTGTGCGCCTGGTTCTTGCGCGCCTCACGGGCCTTCATGGCCGACTCGTACTTGAACTTCCCGTAGTCCATGAGCTTGCACACGGGCGGACGGGCGTTCGCCGCGACCTCGACCAGGTCGAGGTCGTACTCCTGTGCGAGCTCCAGGGCCTTGGCAAGCGGAACAATCCCGACCTGCTCGCCGCTGGGTCCGACAAGTCGCACCTCGGGAACGCGAATCCTGTCGTTGATGCGGGGCTCGGCGCTGATGGATCCTCCTCGGTAGCACCACGCGACCGCCTGGCGGACGGACGCGCATGTCTGTTTCTGGTGAGACCAACCGAGCCGGTACATGAAAAATGCCCCGGACGGGACACAGGCGGGGCTCCAAAGAAATACCGGAGCACCGCGCGGTCAACCGCGGGGCGCACATCGGGCGGCTCCATCGTCCGTACGGAACGATGGGCGCCACCTGACCGGTGACCCGCCACCCGTGAGGGTGGTCAGGTGGGAGTACGGAGCCTCCACTTGTGGGCCGGGCACACACGTGTCCGGCCGGTCGTTACACAAGGTTAGCAGGACCCGGCGGTCTCCGCTAACCGAGGACCGGCATATCGTATGAGGCATGAGCGAGACGCCCCAGAACGAGTCCCCGGACTCCCCCGACACCGCCGATTCCCCCGACTTCGACGCCATGACCCGCGACATCGCGGAGGTCCCCGCGGTCGAGGTGATCGTGACCGTCGCCGTCAACCTGATGAGCGCCGCCGCGGTGAAGCTCGGGCTCACCGAGGAGGGCGACAAGTACAAGGACCTCGACGAGGCCCGCAAGCTGGTGCACGCCCTCGCCGGCCTGCTCGACGCCGGCGCGACGGAGGTCTCGTCCTTCCACGCGGCGCCGCTGCGCGACGGCCTGAAGTCCCTCCAGCTCGCCTTCCGCGAGGCGTCCCTGATCCCGGACGAGCCGGGCCAGGGGCCGGGCGAGAAGTACACGGGGCCGGTGTACGGCTAGGAGCCGGTCGGGGGCGGGGTACGCCCCCGTCGCCTAGTTCTTCACGTAGAAGGGCTCGCCCGGAGGCGTGGCCGAGGCCGGCAGGAGTGCCAGGTCGAGGCCCCGCACCAGGCGGGCCCTCAGTGTTTCGTCGGCCGCCAGGGCGCGGGCCACGCGCTGGGCGGCCTCCGCCGGGGAGCCGCCCTCGGCGAGGACCAGGGCAAGGGTGCCGTCGGCGGCGCCGGGCCCCAGGTGGGCGCGGAGCACCGCGGGCTCGGCGGCGACCGCGGCCCGTACCGCTTCCCGTACGGCGGGGTCGTCGAGCGGGTCGGCGCTGGTGCGGCCCTCGGCGAGGGCGAGCAGGGCCGGTCCGGTCAGCTGGTACGGCACCGGGCCCGCGAGGTCGAGGACGACCGTGTCGGCCTTCTCGTGCGCGGCCGCCTGGAGCGCCTGGTGGAGCGGGACGGCGACGGGCCGGGCCTCCGGGTCCCACAGGGCGAGCGAGGCGATCGAGGTGAAGGCGGGCAGCGCGCGCCGGTCACCGGCCGTGAGGGTGGGGACCGCCATGTCGCTGGTCTTCTCCCGGCGCAGGCCGTTCTCGTCGGTCTCGACCTCGCCGAGGACGGCGACGACGGGGACGAGCAGCCGGGCCTCCCGCAGTGCGTCGAGGACGGGGCCGTGGGCGGTTCTGTCCTCCGCCCAGGCCGCGAGGGCCGCGGCGAGCCGCGGGTCGGCGGTGCCGTCGTCGTCGGAGAAACCGGGGTCCGGGATGTTCTTGAGCGCCACGCACCGAGCCTAACCGCCGACCGGGGGCTGTTCGTCCGCCGGGTCCTGGCGGGTCCGGTGGGTCCGTGGGGCCTAGCCGGTCCCGTGGGTCCGGTGGGTCCGGCGGGTCCCGTGGGTCCCGTGGGTCCCGTGGGCCTAGTCGGTGCGGTGGGCGCGGCGGAGGATCACGGCGGTGAGGAGGAGCAGGGCGCCGAGGCCGCCGGTGAGCGGGGCGAGCAGGCCGACGGGACGGCTCTCCTCCGGGGCGGGAAGCGGTCCGGGGCCGAAGTGGCGGCCCTGGTAGCCGGTGGCCGCTGTCTTGGGGTCGCCGCCCCTGATCTTCGCGCCGGCCTCGATCGCGGCGGCCGGGTCGACCGTCCCGTACCCCTTGGCGTCGCTGCGGCCGCCCTTGGGGCGGCTGCGGGCGGTGTCGATGAGGAGCCGCTTGACCTGCGCCGGGGTGAGGTCGGGGTGCGCGGAGCGGACGAGGGCGACGGCTCCGGAGGCGAACGCGGCGGCGGCGCTGGTGCCCCAGCCCTCGTAGTAGCGGCGGTCGGGGTCGGCGATGGCGATGTCGACACCGGGGGCGCTGACGGTGGCGTACCAGCGGCGGGTGGAGAAGGAGGCGTGGGTGCCGTAGCGGTCGACCGCGGTGACGGCGATGACGCCGGGGTAGGCGGCGGGGTACGAGATGTGGTCGCCCTTCTCGCCGCCGTTGCCGGCGGAGGCGACGACGGAGACGCCCTTGGCGAGGGCGTACTGGACGGCGGCGTCCTCGCCGGCGTCCGGGTGGGCGGACTTGGAGTCGTCGCCCAGGGACATGTTGATGACGTCGGCACCGTGGTCGGCAGCCCATCGGATGCCTTCGGCGAGGGCGGTGCCACGGGTCTTGCGGGCCTTGTCGCGGGACTTGTCGGTGCCTTCGAGGATGACCCGGACGGGCAGGATCCTGGCGTCCGGGGCGATGCCGAGGACGCCGTCGCCGCCGTCGGGGCCGTGGCCGTGCCCGGCGATGATCCCGGCCATGGCGGTGCCGTGCCGGGCCCAGGCGCGGTCGCCCCGGGAGGCGCCGAAGCCGACGAGGTCGCGGCCGGCGAGGACCGAACCCTCGAGGTCGGGGTGCCGGTCGTCGACGCCGGTGTCGAGGACGGCGACGGTGATGCCCTCGCCCTTGGTGGTCTGCCAGGCCTCCGTGGTGTGAAGGGCCTGGAGGCCCCACTGCCGGGCCCGGATGGTGTCGGCGTACGCGGGCGTGGTGGTGGCGGGGAGGACGGCGAAGGCGGTGGTCAGGAGGACGGCCGCGGGAGTACGGAGGCGGGTCACCGGGCGTCCTCGTCCTTGTCCTTCTTCGGCGGGGCGACGGCCGTGCGCAGCAGCTGCTCGAAGCGGAGGGTGATGTTCTTGGCCTCGTGGCCGAGGCCGGACTGCGCGGCGGCGTCGGTGCGGCCCGCGGTCATGGCACGGTCGGCCGGCTGCGGGGCCTCGACGGCACGGCCGTCGGCGAAACCGGAGACGGCGGTGACGACGACGGGGAGGTCGGTGGGGGCGTTCAGCCACCAGCCGGCCCGCTGCTTCACACCGAAGCGGGCGGCGACGGTGCCGGGGCCGGAGAGCGCCGGGGGGACGTCCTGGCCGAGGCGGGTGGTGAGGCCCTGGCCGAGAGTGCGCTGGGTGGTGGCGTCGGCGCGGGTGAAGACGAGGCCCACGGTGATCACGCTGCTGGCGGTGGCGTCGGTGTACGTGGCGCGCAGGACGCGCTCGCAGCCGAGCGGCTCGAGGGTGGCGAGGAGGCCCTTGGCCAGGACGGCCGGCGAGCAGGCGGCGTCAGGTGCGACGACGATCCGGGTCCAGGTACGGGCGGCGCCCCCCGGGCCCGCGCCGGGTCCTGCGAGGGTTCGGGGGAAGAGGGTGTCGACGGGCGCGTTGTGCCAGAGGTCCTTGGCCTGGGTGTAGCCGGCGGGTTCGGCGGGCTCCCCGGGCTCGGCGGCGGCCAGCCACATGCCGGTGAGGGCCCCGCCGATGAGCCCGATCCCGAGCACGGCGCAGACGCCGACGGCGATGGCCCGCCCGGTCCGGCGCTCCCGCACGGGCCGGAGCCGGGTGGTGGTCTCGAAGGGCGTCTCGGGCGGCAGGGCCGCGGTGACGGCCCGGTGGGCGCCGTGACCGTGGACGTGGCCGAACGGGGTGGCGTGGGGCCGGGCGTGGTGGGGGACGGCGTGGCCGGAGGCGGGGGCCGCGTGCGTCGCGGGAGCGGCCGGGGCGGGGGCCTCGGCGGCGGGCGCGGGGTGCGGCCGGCGGGGCGCCGGCCGGGCGGGCGCGAGGGCCGTCGGCGCGGGCTGCGGCGCAGTGGCGGTGGGACCGGCGGCCGGGCGCGGGAGGGTCGCGGGCGCGGGTCGGGACGGGGCCGGGGGCGCGGGCTGCCAGGGGGCGCCGGGCGCCGGAGCGGAGGGACCGGGCATCGGCCGCCCCGGAGTTGCCGCCGCCGGACCCGTGGCGGGGGCGGGAACGGGGGCGCGGTTCGAAGGAGCGGGGGTCGACCGGTGCGAGCCGCCGGTCTCGCCCGAGACCACCGCGGCGGAGGCCACTGAGGAGACCGGGGAAGCCGGAGGAACCGACGGACGGGACGGCGCGGCCGGAGCGGGCGCCGGGCGGGGCGGTGTCCCAGGCGTCGAACCCGCAGAGCCCATGGAACTCGCGGAACCCGCAGAGCCCATGGAACTCGGGGAACTCGCAGAACTCGCGGAACCCGCCAACGGAGGCATCGGCTGCGAAGCCGCGGAGCTCGCCCGGGGCGGAGCCGTCGGGCCGGAGGGCCCACCGGACGGGGTCGCCGGACGGGGCCCGGCCGCAGGAGGGGCCGCCGGGCCGGACGTCGCCGATGCGGGGCGCCCTGGAGCCGTACCCCCAGGCGGGCTTGCCGGGGTCGCGGGCCGCGGCGGAGCCTCGGGGGCTCGGGCCGCCGGGCCGGGCTCCGGGCGGGCGGCAGGCATCGAGGCCGCGCGCGGCGGTGCTGTCGGTGCCGTCGGAGCGGCCGTGGGGCGGGGCGGGGCCCCGGTCCGCGGGGCGGTGGGTCCTGCGGCCGGACGGGGCGCGGTCTCGGCGGGCCTCGGCACGGTCGCCGGGGCGGCCGGTCCGCCCGCCGGAGTCGGCGGCGCGTCCCCCGGCCTGATCGGTCGCAGCCGCGTCGTCATCTCCATCTCGGACGGAGCCGGGTCAGGGTCCGGTCGGAGAAGGGCGTCCGTGATGCGGGAGGTCGTGCCGGGGCGCTGTTCGCCGGTCATCCCCGTCCCCCCGCTCGTGTCGACAATGCCCGTCACTCTACGGGCTGTTCCCCCTGGTACGGGAACCCAGGGGCTACCCACCCGTAAACCTGTCTGGCAAGCTCGGGCCATGACTCCCCGTGCCGCCGACCGGGCCCGTTACGACCGGGCCACCGCTCATCTCGACGCGCCCGTGGCGATCGTCGATCTGGAGGCCTTCGACGCCAACGCGGACGACCTCGTGCGACGGGCCGGCGGCAAGCCCGTCCGGGTCGCGAGCAAGTCCGTGCGATGCCGGGCGCTCCTGGAGCGGGTGCTGGCGCGGGAGGGCTTCGCCGGGATCATGTCGTTCACGCTCGACGAGTCGCTGTGGCTGGCCCGTGCCGGGTTCGAGGACGTGCTCCTCGCCTATCCGTCGGCGGACCGCGCCGGCTTCGGTGAGCTGGCGCGCGACCCGAAGCTGGCCGCCGCCGTGACGGTGATGGTCGACGACGTGGCGCAGCTGGATCTGATCGACGCCTCCCGCGCGGGTGGGACGGAGGAGGTCCGGGTCTGTCTGGAGCTGGACACGGCGCTCAGCCTCCTCGGCGGCCGGATCCGCGTCGGTGCCCTCCGCTCCCCGCTGCGCGAGCCCGCGCAACTCGCGGAGCTGGCCCGTTCGGTGGTGCGGCGCCCCGGGTTCCGGCTGGTCGGCGTCATGGCGTACGAGGGGCATGTGGCGGGGGTCGGGGACTCGATCGCGGGCCGGCCGCTGCGGTCGCGGGCGATCCGGTTGATGCAGGCGGCGGCCCGCAGGGAGCTGGCCGAGCGCAGGGCGGCCGTGGTGCGTGCCGTACGGGCCGTGGCGCCGGACCTGGAGTTCGTGAACGGCGGCGGCACCGGCAGCGTGCAGCACACGGCCGCCGAGGACGCGGTGACGGAGATCGCCGCGGGTTCGGGGCTCTTCGTGCCGCGGCTCTTCGACAACTACACCTCGTTCAGCGGGAGGCCCGCGGCTCTGTTCGCGCAGCCCGTGGTCCGTCGGCCGGGGGTCGGTGTGGTGACCGTCCTCGGGGGCGGCTATCCGGCGTCCGGCGCCGCCGGGCCGGACCGGCTGCCCGTGCCGTACCTCCCGGAGGGGCTCGTGTACGACCCCCAGGAGGGTCCGGGCGAGGTGCAGACCCCGCTGATCGGCTCGCCCGCCGACGATCTGCGGATCGGCGACAAGGTGTGGTTCCGGCATGCGAAGGCGGGCGAGCTGTGTGAGCGGTTCGCGAGTCTGCGGCTGATCGAGGGCGATCGGATCACCGCCACCGTCCCCACGTACCGGGGTGAGGGCCAGACCTTCCTCTAGGCCCTCCCCCAGGCCTACCCCCAGGCCCTCGCGCAGGCCTCCTCCGGACCCTCGCCCAGGCCTTCCTGCAGGCCTCGTCAGAAGACCCGGTCGGGCTGGTCCGGGATCACGCTTCCGTCGGGCCGCCGCACCGGCTCCGCCGTGCCGTCGCCCGCGGTGTAGCCGGTGCTCGCGCAGGGGTACGGGGCGGTCTTCCGCTGCTTCGGCTCGATGAACATGGGGTTGACGATCCAGCGGCCGTCGCCGTTCTCGTACGCCCGGCACATCAGTTCGTTCTTGTTGCGGTTGAGGACCAGCCGCAGGCCGGTGGCGTCCCTCAGGAACGAGACGTCGGTGTCGGAGTCGCCCGCGGCGAACACCTGGCGCCGTGAGGCCGGCTGCACACGCTCCGCGGCGGGGCCGCGGACCCCGAAGATCTCCTGGTTGATCCAGCAGCGCTTGCCGTCGATGTAGGTGATCATCGTGTCCTCGCCGTCCCGCACCGTTCCGCAGCCCTTGAGGTGGGCGGTGAGCCGGCCGCGCTCGGTGGTGTTGCGGATGCCGATGGCGTGGGAGGGGGCGACACCGACGCCCTTCGCCCAGACGTCGACGACGGGTTCGGGCGAGGCGGAGACGATCCACACGTCGAAGCCGGCGTCCCGGAGGGTGCGGATCAGGTCGCGCTGCTGCGGGTAGTAGCGGACCCAGCCGGTGACCTGGGCGGTGCCGACGCGCTGGGTGGCGCCCTGCGGGGCGGCGAGGTTCTCGGCGCGGGCGGCGGCGGCGAACGACTCGACCTGGCGGGTGGTCCAGCCACGCAGGAGCTGGGCGAGCCAGGCGTACTGAGGCTCCATGCGGCGGCGGTCGTGGCCCGCGAAGGCGGTCTTCCCGGCCGTGGTGGCGCCCGAGGCGTAGACGGAGAGGAGCTCGTCGGCGCAGCGGGTGTCGGTGGACGTGGGCAGGACGCGTACCGCGGTGGGACAGGCGGCGCCGAGGGCGGTGGCCGCCTCCGGGGTGAGGTGGCGGCTGGTGGTGGACCAGTCGCCGTCCCGGGGCGGGCGTACGCGGTCGTTCCGGAGGAGCCAGTGGAAGGTGGCGTCACCGACGTCGTTCTTGATGACGGTGTTGTCCCAGTCGAAGACCGCGACGGGCTTTCCGCCCTTGTCGTGGCAGTACTCGGCCACGAGGGCGTCGATCCGGGCCTTGTTGTCGCCGTACCAGCCCTCGGAGACCCGCAGGGTGGGGCAGGGCCGGGGCGTGCGGTGGTCCCGGGGCGGCGCCTCGGTGGCGGTTGCGGTTGCGGAGACGAGGCTCGTCGCGGCGAGGGCGAGGGCGGCGGTGACGGCGGACGATCGGAGCCGGGCACGCTGGTTCATGATCACTCTCCTGTCGGTGCTGCTGTGGACGCCGAACAGCCGGGCGCCTTGCGACGCCCGGCTGCCCGGTGGGGATGTGGGGGTGTGGGGGTGTGGCGGCGGTCTAGAGGGGCGTCACGTACGCGCCCGCGATGCCTCCGTCGACCAGGAAGTCGCTGGCGTTGACGAAGGACGAGTCGTCGCTCGCGAGGAAGGCGACCGCGGCCGCGATCTCCTCGGCCTCGGCGAAGCGGCCGACCGGGATGTGGACGAGGCGGCGCGCGGCGCGCTCGGGGTCCTTGGCGAACAGCTCCTGGAGGAGCGGGGTGTTCACCGGTCCGGGGCACAGGGCGTTGACGCGGATGCCCTCGCGGGCGAACTGCACGCCCAGCTCGCGGGACATCGCGAGCACGCCGCCCTTGGAGGCGGTGTAGGAGATCTGGCTGGTGGCCGCGCCCATGATCGCGACGAAGGAGGCGGTGTTGATGATGGAGCCCTTGCCCTGGCGGCGCATGTACGGCAGGGCGGCCTTGCAGCACAGGTAGACCGAGGTGAGGTTGACGTCCTGGACGCGCTTCCAGGCGTCGAGGCCGGTCTCCAGGATGGAGTCGTCGTCGGGCGGCGAGATGCCGGCGTTGTTGAAGGCGATGTCGACGGAGCCGTAGGTGTCGAAGGCGGTCTTGAACAGTGCCTCGACCTGCTCGGGGTCGGTGACGTCGACCTTCACGAAGGTTCCGCCGACCTCTTCGGCGGCGGCCTTGCCGGCGGTCTCGTCGATGTCGCCGCAGACGACGTTGGCGCCCTCGGAGGCGAGGCGGCGGGCGGTGGCGAGGCCGATGCCGCTGCCGGCTCCGGTGATGACGGCGGTGCGGCCGACGAGCCGGCGGCAGACGATCTCTTCGGTGCGGGTGCTGGTCATGTGTGCTCAGGCCTCCGTGCTGATGAAGACGTTCTTGGTTTCGGTGAAGGCGGTCAGGGCGTCGGGGCCGAGTTCGCGGCCGAGGCCGGACTGCTGGTAGCCGCCGAACGGAGTCCAGTAGCGGACGCTGGAGTGGGAGTTGACGGAGAGGTTGCCGGCCCGGACGGCGCGGGAGGCGCGCAGGGCGCGGCCGACGTCCCGGGTCCAGATCGAGCCGGACAGGCCGTACTCGGTGGCGTTCGCGAGGCGGATCGCGTCGGCCTCGTCCTCGAAGGGGAGGACGACGGCGACGGGTCCGAAGACCTCTTCGACGGCGCAGGGTGCGTCCTCGGGGAGGCCGGTGAGGACGGTCGGGGGGAACCAGAAGCCGGGTCCCTCGGGGGCCTTGCCGCGGATGCCGGGGAGGTCGTCCGGCACGTAGGAGCGGACGCGGTCGAGCTGGGCGCGGGAGATGAGCGGGCCCATCTGGGTGCGCTCGTCGGCGGGGTCGCCGACGACGATCTCCTCGATCGCGGGGGTGAGCAGCTCCATGAAGCGGTCGTACGCGCTCCGCTGGACGAGGATGCGCGTACGGGCGCAGCAGTCCTGGCCGCTGTTGTCGAGGAACGCCATGGGCGCGGCCGCGGCGGCGGCTTCGAGGTCCGCGTCGGCGAAGACGATGTTGGGGCTCTTGCCGCCGAGTTCGAGGGTGACCCGCTTCACCTGGCCGGCGCACTTCGCCATGATCGACTTGCCGACCCTGGTGGAGCCGGTGAAGACGATCTTGGGGACGCCGGGGTGTTCGACGAGGGCGTTGCCCGCGACCGGTCCGGTGCCGGGGAGGACCTGGAAGAGGCCCTCGGGCAGCCCCGCCTCCAGGGCGAGCTCGGCGAGCCGGAGCGCGGTGAGCGGGGTGGTCTCGGCGGGCTTGAGGAGGACGGCGTTGCCGGCGGCGAGGGCGGGTGCGGTGGCCCAGGCGGCGATCGGCATGGGGAAGTTCCAGGGGGCGATGACGCCGACGACCCCGAGCGGTTCGAGGATCGTGACGTCCAGGCCGCCGGCCACCGGGATCTGGCGGCCGTTGAGACGCTCCACTCCCCCGGCGGAGAAGTCGAGCAGGTCGCGGACGTTGCCGGCCTCCCAGCGGGCGTTGCCGATGGTGTGGCCGGCCTCGGTGACTTCGAGACGGGCCAGTTCCTCGACGTGGTCGTCGACGACGGCGGCGAAGCGCCGGAGCAGCCGGGCCCGGTCGGCGGGCGCGGCGGCGGCCCAGCCGCGCTGGGCGGCGGCGGCCCGTGCGACGGCGGCGTCCACGTCGGCCGGGGTGGCGGCGGGGACGGTGGCGACCGGCTCCTCGGTCGCCGGGTTCAGTACCTGGAGCAACTCGTTCCTCTCGCGGTGTTTCGTGTCAGAGGGGTTCGCGTGTACGGGGTCGGCGTTCGCGTTCGCGTTCGCGTCATGCGCCTTCGCGTCAGCGGTGTCCACGGCGCCGGCGTTCGCGTTCGCGTTCGCGTTCGCGTTCGCGTCAGCGGTGTCCACGGCGCCGGTGTTCGCGTTCGCGTCATTCGCCTTCGCGTCAGTGGCGTTCGAAGGAGCGCCGCAGTTCCCAGTCCGTCACGGCCGCGTCGAAGGCGTCGAGTTCGACACGGGCCATGTTGCGGTAGTGGGCGACGACCTCGTCCCCGAAGGCGGCCTTGGCGATCTCGCTGGTCTCCCAGAGTTCGGCGGCCTCGCGCAGCGTGGTGGGCACGTGCGCGTACTCGGCGGTGTAGGCGTTCCCGGTGCAGGGCTCCGGGAGTTCGAGCTGCTGCTCGATGCCGTACAGGCCGGCGGCGACCAGGCCGGCGACGGCGAGGTACGGGTTGACGTCACCGCCGGGGAGGCGGTTCTCGAAGCGGGTGGAGCGGCCGTGGCCGACGACCCGGAGCGAGCAGGTGCGGTTGTCGTGGCCCCAGGCGACGGCGGTGGGCGCGAAGGAACCGGGCTGGAACCGCTTGTAGGAGTTGATGTTGGGGGCGTAGAGGAGGGAGAAGTCGCGGAGGGCGGCGAGCTGTCCGGCCAGGAAGTGCCGCATGGTCGCGGACATCCCGTGCGGGGCGTCCCCGGCCATCACGTTCCTGCCCTCCGCGTCCTGGAGGGAGAGGTGGATGTGACAGGAGTTGCCCTCGCGCTCGTTGTACTTCGCCATGAAGGTGAGCGAGTAGCCCTCCTGGGCGGCGATCTCCTTGGCGCCCGTCTTGTAGACGGCGTGTCCGTCGCAGGTGACGAGGGCCTCGTCGTACTTGAAGGCGATCTCGTGCTGGCCGGGGTTGCACTCGCCCTTGGCGGACTCGACGGTGAGTCCGGCGCCCGTCATCTCGTTGCGGATGCGGCGCAGGAGGGGTTCGATGCGTCCGGTGCCGAGGACGGAGTAGTCGATGTTGTACTGGTTGGCGGGGGTGAGGCCGCGGTAGTTCGCGTCCCAGGCCTGCTCGTAGCTGTCCTTGAAGACGATGAACTCGAGCTCGGTGCCGACGTGGGCGGTGAAGCCGTGCTTCGCGAGACGCTCCAGCTGGCGCCGGAGGATCTGGCGGGGCGCCGCGAGGACGGGGGTGCCGTCGCCCCACGCGAGGTCCGCCGTCACCATGGCGGTGGCCTCGTTCCAGGGGAGTCGGCGGAGGGTGGTGAGGTCGGGGTGCATCGCGAAGTCGCCGTAGCCGCGGTCCCAGGAGGACATCTCGAAGCCGTCGACGGTGTTCATCTCGGTGTCGACGGCCAGGAGGTAGTTGCACCCCTCGGTGCCGTGGCCGAGTACCTCGTCCAGGAAGAACGGGGCGGCGAACCGCTTGCCCTGGAGCCGCCCCTGCATGTCGGGGAAGGCCAGGACGACGGTGTCGATCTCGCCGCTCGCGACGAGGGCACGGAGCTCCTCGACGGTGAGCGGGGGTTTGCGGTCTGCCACGGGATTGCTCCTCCTTCGGCCTGCCGGAAGCCATAAGGTATTGCGGAAGACCATTGCTTGGGAAGTGCTGACGAGAGGGAATCGACAACATGGCCGGTACGAGTGAATCGGCGGACCGGCTGACGCCCGTGCTGCGGCCGGTCCGGGCGGGCAACGGCTTCGAGGAGGCCCTGGAGCAGATCCTGCAGGTGGTGCGGCTCGGACTCGTGCCCGGCGGGGAGCGCCTGCCCGCCGAGCGGGAACTGGCCGACCGGATGGGGATCAGCCGGGTGACCCTGCGCGAGGTCCTCAAGGTCCTCCAGGAGCAGGGCCTCGTGGAGAGCCGGCGCGGCCGCTACGGCGGAACGTTCGTGCTCCCCCGCGTCCAGACCGCCGACGAGGACGAGCTGCGCCGCCGGATCGCCACGGTCGACGTGGAGGACACCCTGCGTTTCCGCGAGGTCCTGGAGGTCGGGGCCGCCGGACTCTGCGCGGCCCACGGTCTCGACGCGGCGGGCGCCGAGCGGCTGCGGACGGCCGTCGCGGCCACCCATGACGCCCCGTTGGCCGACTACCGCCGCCAGGACACCCTGCTCCACCTCACCCTGGCCGAGCTCTCCGGCTCCCCGACGCTCACCGCACAGTACGCCGCCGTCCGGGCGACCGTGAACGATCTCCTGGACTGCATCCCGCTGCTCGTACGCAACCTGGAGCACTCCCAGCACCAGCACACCGCCCTGGTGGAGGCGGTCCTGGACGGGGACGCGGACGCGGCGCGCGAGGTGATGCGGGAGCACTGCTCGGGGACGGCCGCGCTGCTCCGGGGGTTCTTGACATGAGGCGGGCATCCCCGGGTACGTAACCCGAAAGTAACGCACGGGGGTTGCGCTCTCCGGTCGGCACCGCAAAGGTATGGCTCCAATCCATTGGGCCCGTTGCGGGGAGCTGACGCTGCCATGACGCTCGAAGAAACCACCGGGAGTTCCGGAGGCACCACCCCACCGCAGGACGACTATCTGGAGCGCCGCGCCCTGCGCCGCGGCAGCGCCGGATGGCTGCTGCTCACCGGGCTCGGCGTCGCCTACGTCGTCTCCGGGGACTTCTCAGGCTGGAACATCGGCCTCTCCAAGGGCGGCTTCGGCGGACTCGCCATCGCCACGGTCCTGATGGGCGCGATGTACGCCTGTCTGGTCTTCGCCCTCGCCGAACTCTCCGCCATCCTGCCCACCGCGGGCGGCGGTTACGGCTTCGCCCGCCGGGCGCTCGGCACCTGGGGCGGGTTCCTCACCGGCACCGCGATCCTCATCGAGTACATCCTCGCGCCCGCCGCGATCTCCATCTTCATCGGCGACTACGTCGAATCCCTCGGCCTGTTCGGCCTGGAGTCCGGCTGGCCCGTCTACCTGGTCTGCTTCGCGCTCTTCATCGGAATCCATCTGTGGGGGGTGGGCGAGGCCCTGCGCTTCAGCCTCATCGTGACGGCCGTCGCGGTCGCGGCGCTCGTCGTCTTCGCGCTCGGCGCGCTCACCGACTTCCACGTCGACGGGCTGAACGACATCCCGGTCGACGGCGAGGCCTTCGGGGCCAACTCCTGGCTGCCGTTCGGTCTGCTCGGGATCTGGGCGGCGTTCCCCTTCGGCATGTGGTTCTTCCTCGGCGTGGAGGGCGTGCCGCTCGCCGCCGAGGAGGCCAAGGACCCGGTGCGGTCGATGCCGAAGGCGCTCGCGATCTCCATGGGCATCCTGGTGCTGCTCGCCGTGATGACCTTCTTCGCCGCGACCGGGGCGCGCGGTGCGGCCGCCGTCCAGGAGGCGGGGAACCCGCTGGTCGTGGCGCTGCAGGGCGACGGGGAGCCGACCGCGCTCAGCCGTTTCGTGAACTACGCGGGCCTGGCCGGTCTGGTCGCCTCCTTCTTCTCCCTCATCTACGCCGGCTCGCGCCAGCTGTTCGCCCTCTCCCGGGCCGGCTACCTGCCCCGCTTCCTCTCCCTCACCAGCCGCCGCAAGTCGCCGTACCTGGGACTCCTCATCCCGGGCGGGATCGGCTTCGCGCTGGCCGCCGGGACCGGGGACGGGGCCCGGATGCTGAACATCGCCGTGTTCGGCGCCACCATCTCGTACGCCCTGATGGCGCTCTCCCACATCGTGCTGCGGCGCCGCGAGCCCGGTCTGCACCGGCCGTACCGCACACCCGGCGGCATCGTGACCTCATCGGTGGCGTTCGTGCTGGCCCTCTCGGCCCTCGTCGCGACCTTCCTGGTGGACCGGACGGCGGCGTTCATGGCACTCGGGGTGTACGCGATCGCTCTCGCCTACTTCGCGTTCTACAGTCGACACCATCTGGTGGCCAGGGCGCCCGAGGAGGAGTTCGCCGCGCTCGCGGCCGCCGAGGCCGAACTCGCACGCGACTGACCGTCCGCACCGATCCCCCTCCACCCCCCACCCCTCCCCTCCCGACCTGCCTCTTCCGCTCCCGTACCCGCTCTCCTGGAGGACGTTCCGTGTCCAAGCCGCTCATCGGCGTGACCACCTATCTGGACCGGGCCCGCTGGGGCGTGTGGGACATGCGGGCCGCGCTGCTCCCCGCGCCGTACCCACGGCTCGTCCAGGAGAGCGGGGGGATCGCGGTGATGCTGCCGCCCGACGCGCCGGGAGCCGCCGCGGCGGTCGTGGCCCGGCTCGACGGACTGGTGATCGCGGGCGGTGCGGACGTGGAGCCCGTGCGGTACGGGGCCGAGCCCGACTCCCGCACCGGTCCGCCGGCCCGGGAGCGGGACGCCTGGGAGCTGGCCCTGATCGACGCGGCCATCGCCGCCGGGACCCCGCTGCTCGGCATCTGCCGGGGCATGCAGCTCCTCAACGTGGCCCGGGGCGGGACGCTGATCCAGCACCTGGACGGGCACGTCGAGGCGGTCGGGGTGATCGGCCGGCACGCGGTGAAGCCGGTGCCGGGGAGCCGGTACGCCTCCCTGGTGCCCGAGCTCACCGAGGTGCCGACCTACCACCACCAGGCCGTGGACCGGCTGGGCGCGGGGCTCGCGGTCTCCGCCCTCGCGGAGGACGGCACGGTGGAGGCGGTCGAGCTGGCCGACCCGGCCTGGGCCCTGGGCGTCCAGTGGCATCCGGAGATGGGTGACGACCTGCGGGTGATGCGCGGCCTGGTCGAGGCGGCGGGAGTACGCCGGGACTGAAGGTCCCCGCGCGGCCCGGGTCGCGCGGACGGTGCGGAGGGCGAGGGCGGGCACGTCGAGCGTCCGGGCGTTCCCGGCGGCGACGGTCGCGACGAGCGCCTCGTACACCTGCCACACGCGTGTGTGGCCGGCGCGGGCCTGCCGGGGGCCGCGGTCCTCTCCGCGTCGGCGACGGGTGATCCCGGTGATCCGGAGATCGTACGGCGAGCGCTGTTCACGCCTCCGCCCGGGCGGCGTGCAGAGTGCGGTCCTTGCGCATGAGGAGGGCGTAGAGGCCGGCGGCGACGACCATGCCGACGGGGAGGGAGAGGTCGATGCCGTCGAGGGCGGCGGCGATCGGGCCCGTGTAGAGGGTGTTGACGCAGAGGGCCGCCGCGGTGACGCCGACGACGACCGCGAGGGCACCGGCCGGGTTGACACCGGCGGTGTACCAGAAGGGACTGCCGGGGGTCTCGTCCGAGAGCGCGATGCCGTCGTAGCGGCAGCGGCGCAGCAGGACGTCGGTGGCGTAGACCGCCATCAGGGGACCGATCAGGACGGTGATCACCTGGAGGGCGTTGCTGACGGTGTCGAGGAAGTTCGAGACGAGCAGCCCGTAGAGGGTGAGGGCGACGGCGACGGCCCCGTCGAAGAGGACGCTGACGGAGCGTCGGACGCGGAGGCCGACGGCCTGGAGCGCGAGTCCGGCGCTGTACGCGGTCAGGGCGTTGATGGAGATGGTGCCGAGGACCAGGGCGAGCAGGAACACCGGGACGAACCAGCCGGGCAGGATCGCCTGGAGCGCGGTCTGCGGGTCGGTCATGTCGACGGCGGTGGCGGCGAAGGCGCCGAGCGAGCAGACGACGACGCTGGGCAGGAAGGCGCCGAGGGCGTTCCAGCCGATGATCGCCCTCTTCGAGGCGGTGCGGGGCAGGTAGCGGGAGAAGTCGGCGCTCGTGGTGTACGACAGCGGGCCCGAGGCGATCATCGTGGTGCCGGCGATGAGCAGGGTCCAGAGCTCGGCCCCGCCGGGCCGCTCGGCGGGGGCGTACGAGAAGTCGGCGTGCCGCAGGACGGCGAACGCGACGACGGTGAAGGCCCCGGCGAGGACCAGGGTGATCGGCAGGTACAGCTTGATGATCAGGCCGTGCCCGTAGACGCTGATGACCAGCGTGAGCGCGGCGATGACCACGATGACGGCGACCTTGACCGGGGTGGTGGCCGTGATGCCCGCCTTCTCGACGAGCGCGAAGGCGGCGGTGGCCGCGGCGGCCAGGTTGAGCGCGAAGTAGCAGACGGAGACCAGCCACCCGCCGACCGCGTTGTTCACGCGGTTGCCGAGGACGCCGTAGACGGCCCGGGTGATCACCTCGCTGGGCGCGCCGGCCGCCGGGCCCGAGGTGGCGAGGAGGCCGGGGAGCAGCCAGAACAGGTTGCCCACGACGGTCACGGCGACGGCCTGCCAGAGGTTCAGGCCCATCAGGACGAGGGCTCCGCCGATGACGAGGCTGAGGTAGTTGACGTTCGCCGCCGCCCACACGGAGAAGAGCTCGCGGGGGTGGCCGTGGCGCTCGGACTCGGGGATGCGGTCGATGCCGTGCGCCTCGATGCGGCCGGGCCGATCGGTGTCCTGCAAGGTGACCTGTGCGCCCTGAGGGCCTGGGAGCGGGTCGGGGATCGTGGAAGCCATGCGGCCCTCCGGATGCGTGTCGTGCCCACCTGGTTGCTTATTGGTCGCACACTCAATAGCATCGCGGTCATGTCGTCAAGCGTCCAGCGCAAGAGAGTTCGGAAAACACCCGAAGCCCGGCGGGCGGAGATCGTGGAGACCGCCGCACGCGTGGCCCTGACCGAGGGGCTCGAGTGCGTCACCCTCCGGCGGATCGCCGAGGAGCTCGCCGTACGCCCCGGCCTGATCAGCCACTACTTCCCCTCGGCTGAGGACCTGGTGGGCGAGGCCTTCAGCGTGGCCGCCACCGGCGAACTCGACGGGCTGCTGCCCGCGGAGCGCCCCCACGGGACGCCCACGCAGTGGCTCGCGCGCTACTTCGCCCTGTCGGCGGGCGAGGCGTACGACGACATCAGCCGCCTCTGGATCAACGCCCGGCACCTCAGCCGCTACCGGCCCGTCCTGCGCGACCGGGTCACCGAGCAGGAACTCGCCTCCGACGACCGCCTGGAACAGCTCATCCGCGAGGGCGTCGCACGCGGCGAGTTCCGCACCGACGACCCGCGTGCCACCGCCATCCAGATCCTGGTGGTGCTCGACGGCCTCGGCGCCCACGCCAACTCCGACCGGACCGACCGGCCGGACGCCGTGACCCGGATGGCCCTGACCACGGCGGAACGCGAACTCGGACTGCCGCACGGCGCGCTGACCGACGTACCGCCACCGGCCGATCCCGCCTGACCCAGCCCCTCCACCGAGGCCACCCGCGGGCCCGCCCGACCGAACCCTTCACCGAGGCCGCCCGCGGACCTCCGCACCCGTCCCCTTCCCGGAAGCCCTGGAGCCCCCCGTGCGCACCCGACTCGTCCTGCTCTCCGCCCGTCTGCTCGACCCCGGCACGGGGGCGCTCCTGCCCGAGACCGCGCTCGCCGTCTCCGACGACGGCCGGATCGCCGCCCTCGGCGACGACCACGAGATCCGCGCGCTCGCGGGACCCGCCACCACCGTCGTGGACCTCAAGGGCGCCGTCGTCACCCCCGGTCTCGTCGACGGGCACCTCCACCCGGTGTCCGGCGCCGAACTGACCCACGGCCTCGACCTGTCCTACTGCGCCGACCTCGACGACGTACGCGAGGAACTCGCCCGCGAGGTCCGGACCCTCGGCCGGGGCGACTGGCTCTTCGGCTGGGGACTCGACCCGAACGTCTTCGGCGACCACCCCGTCGGCATCGCCCCCTTCGACGCGGTCCTCGACGGCGTCCCGGCGTTCCTGCTGCTCTTCGACGCCCACTCGGCGCTCGCCAGCCGGCGGGCGCTCGAACTCGCCGGTGTCGACGGGCCCCGCACCTTCGACCAGGCCTCCGCGGAGGTCGTCTGCGACGCCGACGGACGCCCGACCGGCCTGCTCCAGGAGGACGCCGCCTGCGAACTCGTCGAGCGGGTCGCCCCGCGCCCGACGCCCGAGGAGAGCCGGGAGCGGCTCGCGGCGGCGCTGCGCTCCATGGCGGCGGCCGGCCTCACCGGCGGGCACGCCATGGACGCGAACGGCGAGAGCCTCGCCCTGTACAGGGAGCTCGACAGGGCCGGTGAACTGGCGCTGCGGCTCCGGGTGGCGCCCTGGTGCCAGCCCGGCACCGACGCGGCCGGCGTACGGGACCTCATCGCGCTGCAGGGCACCGGCGGCGCGCTGTGGCAGGTCGCGGGCGTGAAGCTCTTCATGGACGGGACCATCGACAACGGCACCGCGTGGCTGGAGCGGCCCGACTGCCACGGCGAGTCCACACACGCGTTCTGGCCGGACCCCGACGCGTACACCCACATCGTCGGGGAGCTCCACCGGGCCGGGATCGCGACCGCGACGCACGCCATCGGGGACGCGGCCGTACGGCACGTGCTCGACGCCGTCGAGAAGGCGCGCGCGGGCGGCGGGAGCGCGGTGCGGCACCGGGTCGAGCACATCGAGACGGTCCCGGACGACACCCTGCGCCGCTTCGCCGAACTGGGCGTGCTCGCCTCCATGCAGCCCACCCACTGCTGCGACTTCACCCGGGCCGACCACACCGACAACTGGTCGCGCCGGCTGGGCGAGGAGCGTGCCTCGCGCGCGTGGCGCTGCCGGGACCTGGCCGACTCCGGGGCCACCGTGGTCCTCGGCTCCGACTGGCCGATCGCGCCGTTCCCGCCGCTCGGCGTGATGGCCGGCGCACGGCACCGGCGCCCGAGCCGCGACCTCGGACAGGCGCCGCACGGTCCCGAGCAGGCGCTGACGGCGCTGGAGGCGCTGCGGGGCATGACGACGGCGGCGGCGTACGCGGCGGGCGAGGAACACGAGGCCGGTCGAATCGCGCCGGGCTTCCGCGCCGACCTGACGGTCTTCGCGGACAGTCCCCTGATCACGGCGGCGACGGATCTGCCGGACCTTCCCGTCCTCCTAACGGTCCTGGACGGACGGATCACGCACCGGGCCGCGGGGGTCTGATCCCCACTCCCGGGCAGTCATCCTGCCCGGGAGTTCAGCCCGTCCGGTGCTCAACCCGTCGGGCGCTCAACCCGTCGGGTGCCCAGCCCGCCGTTCGTTCACCCCGCCGTTCGTTCAGCCCGCCGGTTGTTCAGCCCGCCGTTCGTTCAGCCCGTCGTCTGTTCAGCCCGTCGGGCGGGCGCGGGTCAGGGAGAGCAGGTCACGGGCCGGGCCGGTCGGGCGGTGGCCGGTGGGCCAGACCGCGCGGAGGTCGCGACGCAGCTCGACCCCCTCGACGGGGATCGCCACCAGGCGCCGCGAGGCCAGTTCCTCGGCGATCGCGAGTTCGCTGAGGACGGCCGGCCCGGCCCCGCTGACCGCCGCGGCCTTCACCGCCGTCGTGGAGGCGAGTTCGAGGAGCGGCCGCGCGAGCCCGCCGTGGCCCGAGAGCGCCGCGTCCAGGACCTGCCGGGTGCCCGAACCCCGTTCCCTCAGGACCAGCGGGGTCGCCGCCAGCTCCGCCGGGTCCAGCGGGCCGCGGCGGCGGGCCCACGGGTGCGAGGGCGCCGCGACGATCACGAGCCGGTCGTGCGCCACGACCACCCCGTCGAGGCCGTCCGGCACCGCGAGGCCCTCCACGAAACCCATGTCCGCCTCGCTCGCGAGGAGCCGCTCCGCGACGACCGCCGAGTTCCCGGCCTGGAGCGACACCGCGGTGTCCGGACGCTCGGCGCGCAGCGCGATCAGCCAGCCCGGCAGCAGGTACTCGGCGATCGTCATCGACGCGGCCACCCGCAGCCGGGAGTCCCGCCGCCCCCGCAGCGCCTGGGCGCCCGCGTCGAAGGCCTCGGCCGCCTCGACGATCCGCCGTGCCCAGTCGGTGACGAGCGCACCCGCGTCGGTGAGCCGTGAGCCGCGCGGCGAACGGTCCACCAGGGCCACGCCGAGCTGCCGTTCCATCGAGCGGATCCGGCTGCTGGCGGCCGGCTGGGTGATGCCGACCTCACGGGCGGCAGCGCCCAAGCTCCCGTGCCGGGCGACCGCGAGGAGCAGTTCGAGCGCCCCGAGGTCCGGGACCCGGTGATGGAGCTGCGCCCTGACGCCGGAGCCGTACGCCTCCGTCCGGCGCCCACCCGTCTGCCGCTCCTCGTGCCGCTCCCCGTGGTGCTCCCCTTTGCCGCTCATAAAGCCAGCTTATGACGTCATAGCCGCAAGATCCCTGGTGGGGCCCGGGGAATCGGACGACGGTGGAGACATGGCAAGCCTCGCACCTCCTCTCCCGACCGTCCGCGCCACCACCCCCGGCGCCCGGCCGGCCGCCTCCCCGGCCCGTTCCGTCCGTCACCTCGGACCCAACTGGTACGCCTCCGTGATGGGCACCGCCATCGTGGCCAACGCCGGCGCCGGGCTCCCGCTCCACCTCCCCGGCCTCCGCACCGCCTGCGCCGCGGTCTGGGCGCTGTCCCTCGCGATGCTGCTCGTCCTGCTCGCCGCCCGTGCCGTGCACTGGATCCACCACCGCGACCAGGCCCGCGCCCATCTCCTCGACCCCGCCATGGCACCGTTCTACGGCTGTCTCTCGATGGCGCTGCTCGCGGTCGGCGGCGGCGCCATGATCGTGGGCCGGGACTGGATCGGGCTCCCCGCCGCCGTCGCGCTCGACACCGTCCTGTTCACCGCCGGCACGCTCGTCGGCCTGGCGGCCGCGGTCGGCATCCCGTACCTCATGGTCGTGCACCACAAGATCGAGAACGCGTCCCCGGTCTGGCTGCTGCCGGTCGTCGCCCCCATGGTCTCCGCCGCCCTCGGCCCCCTGCTCGTGCCCCATCTGCCCGCCGGACAGGCCCAGGAGACCCTGCTCATCGCCTGCTGGGCGATGTTCGGCGTGAGCCTCCTCGCGACCCTGGTCATGCTGCCGCTGGTCTTCGGGCGGCTCGTGACCGGCGGCCCGCTGCCCCTCGCGCTCACCCCCACCCTCTTCCTCGTCCTCGGCCCCCTCGGCCAGTCGACGACCGCCGCGAACAAGTTCGCCGACGTCACCCCCGGCGTGCTCCCCGCCCCGTACGCCCACGGCTTCGCCTCCTTCGCCGTCCTCTACGGCGTGCCCGTCATAGGCTTCGCCCTGCTGTGGCTGGCCCTCGCCGGGGCGATGGTGCTGCGGGCACGCCGGCGGGGCATGGGCTTCGCCATGACGTTCTGGGCGTTCACGTTCCCCGTCGGAACCTGTGTGACCGGCGCCGAGGGACTCGCCCAGCACACCGGTCTCGCCGCCTTCCGGTGGCTCGCGATCGGCCTGTACGCGGCCCTCGTCGCGGCCTGGCTGGTCGCCGGGACCCACACCGTCCGCGGCCTCTTCAGCGGTGCGCTGCTCGCAGGGCCCGCGCCAGCACCCGCGGCGCCTCGACGAGAGACGGCCCGTACCAGGTGAGGTGACGCCCGCCGACGAGCGCGGCGGCGGTTCCGGGGAACGCCTCGGGGCCGTCGTCGCGCGTGAAGCGGTACGGCTCGTCGGGCAGCACGACCAGGCCGGGCGCCGCGGCGCGGAGCTCGTCGAGCGGCACCCGCGGATAGCGCTCCGGGTGGTCGGCGTACAGGTTGCGGACCCCGAGGCGGGCCAGCAGATCACCGGCGAAGGTGTCACGGCCCAGAACCATCCAGGGTCGCCGCCAGATCGGCACGACCGCCGCGCACTCCCCCTCCGGGACGACCGCCGCCCACGCCGCCTCGGCCTCGTCGAGCCAGCGGGGCCGGGGCGCGCCGCACGCGGCGAGGACCCGCTCCAGCTCGCTCAGGCCCTGGTCGAGGGTGCGGATCTCGGTGACGAGGACGTCGAGCCCGGCGGCCCGCAGCTCGGCGAGGTCGACGGCGCGGTTCTCCTCCTCGTTGGCGAGGACGAGGTCCGGGCGGAGCGCGGTGATCGCACGGACGTCGGGGTTCTTGGTGCCGCCGATCCGTACGACGTCGAGGTCGGCCGGGTGGGAGCACCAGTCCGTGGCCCCGACGAGCAGGCCGGGCGCGGTGACGGCGACGGCCTCCGTCAGCGACGGCACGAGGGAGACGATCCTCCTGACCGTGCCCCGCCCCGCGCTCATTCCTCCTCGGCTTCGACGTGCTCGGCGACCGCGACGACGAGCAGCCGGGTGCCCGCCTCGGTGGCGCGCCAGCGGTGGCGCACCCCGCCGGAGAGATACAGCGTGTCGCCGCGGCCCAGCCGGTACGCGCGGCCCTCGGCCTCGACCTCGGCGGCCCCGTCGGCCACGTACAGCAGCTCGTCGTTCCGGTGCTGGAACTCGCGGCCCGCGTCCTGCTCGCCGGTGAACTCCAGGGCGTGCAGCTGATGGCGTCCGCGGACGATCGCCCGTACGCCCGGGGGCAGGACCGGGGAGGCCTCGTCGGCCCGTACGACGTCGACGGTACGGGAGGCCTCGGCGGCGGCCAGGAGGTCGGCTGCCGTGGTCTCCAGGGCGTCGGCGACCAGTTCGAGGGAGCGGTGGCTGGGGCGCGCGCGGTCGTTCTCGACCTGGCTGAGGAACGGTACGGAGAGACCGCTGCGCGAGGAGACGACGGCCAGGGTGAGCTGGAGCGCTCTGCGTCGCCTCTTGACGGCCGCGCCCACCCGAGGTGCTTCCTTCTCGTCCATGTGGGCTCCCTCCCTCGTGCCTCGTGCGTACCCGTACCGGGCGGTCACCTGAACCTTACGCAGCTTTGGGGCGGGGTTTCGCGTCGTGACGAAAAGGGGCGGCCGCCGAACACGTTCGGCGACCACCCCTTTTCGGACAGGAACCGTTCAGTCGGTCGCTGTCCGTCGCCCGGAGTCCACGGCCGGGTCACGGCCGCGCTCCGGGCGGGATGCCGGCGGGCTACTGCGGCGCGAGCTTCTCGGCGAGGCCCGGGTTCTTGTCCAGCCAGGTGCGGACGGCCTGCTGCTCCTTGCCCTTGCCGGTCTCCTGGATGACGGCTTCGAGATCCGTGAGCTGCTTCTCGGTCAGCTCGAAGTTCTTCAGCCAGGCGCCGACCTCGGGGTTCTCGGCGGCGAAGCCCTTGCGGGCCAGGGTGTGGACGCCGTCGCCCTTGCCCCAGGAGCCCTTGGGGTCGGCGAGCTTCTTCAGGTCGTGCGCGGAGTAGGCCCAGTGCGGCGACCAGAGCGTCACGACGACCGGTTCCTTGCGCTCGTAGGCGCGCTTCAGCTCGGCGAGCATGCCCGGCGTGGAGCCGTCGACGACCTTGTACTCGCCTTCGAGGCCGTACTCCTTGAGGACCTTGTCCTTCAGGATGCCCATCATTCCGGCGCTGGGTTCGATGCCGACGATCCGGCCCTTGAACTGTCCGGCCTTGCCCTTGAGGTCGGCGAGCGAGTCGACGCCCTTCACGTACGAGGGGACGGAGAGCTCCAGGGATGTGGGGCCGTACCAGGAGCCGAGGTCTTCCAGCTTGTTCTTGTACTTCTCCCAGTACTGGGCGTGTGTGACGGGCAGCCAGGAGTCGGTCTGGAAGTCGAGCTGGCCGCCGGCCAGACCGGTGTAGAGCGCGCCGGCCTCCAGCTGCTTGGTGTCGACCTCGTACCCCCTGCGCTCCAGGAGCTCCTTCCACAGGTACGTGGAGGCGATGCCCTCGTCCCAGGGGATGTAGCCGATGCTGATCTTCTTGCCGTGACCGCCGCCCGGACCCGAGGCGGTGGCGGAGCCCGTACCGGAGCCGCCGAGCAGGCCCGTACCGCCGGCGACGAGGGCGAGCACCACGACACCGACGAGTGCGGTGACGGGCTGCGGGCGGTGGGCCCACAGCTTCGCCCCGGGGCGCCGTGCGCTCAGCGCGGCGCGGGCCTTGGCGGCGGCGCGGCGGCCGAGCGGGGAGACCTGGCGGCCGAGGGCGCCGGTCATCCGGTCCAGGTACATGGCGAGGACGACGATGGAGACGCCGGCCTCGAAGCCGAGGCCGATGTCGACGTTGCCGATCGCGCGGTAGACGGAGCCGCCGAGCCCGCCGCCGCCGACCATGCCGGCGATGACGACCATGGACAGGCCGAGCATGATGACCTGGTTGACACCGGCCATGATCGTCGGCAGGGCCAGCGGGAGCTGCACGCGCAGCAGCGTGTTGCGCGGGGTGGTGCCGAACGCCTCGGCGGCCTCGACGAGTTCGCCGTCGACCTGCCGGATGCCCAGCTCGGTCATACGGACGCCCGGGGGCAGCGCGAAGACGATGGTGGCGATGATGCCGGGGACGACTCCGACGCCGAAGAAGATGATGCCGGGGATGAGGTAGACCATCGCCGGCATGGTCTGCATGAAGTCGAGGACCGGCCGGAGCACGGCGCTGACGGTCTTCGAGCGGGCCGCCCAGATACCGAGGGGGACGGCGATCACCAGGGTCACCAGGGTGGCGACGAGAACGAGCGACAGGGTCGCCATGGCCTCGTCCCACAGCTGGACCGAGTCGACGAGCGCGAACCCGGCGAAGGCGAGCACGCCCGCGGCGAAGCCGCGCAGCCACCAGGCGACGACGGCGAGGATGCCGGCGAAGAGCAGCGGCTGGGGCGCGGACAGGACGGCGTCGATGCCGTCGTAGAGGCCGGTGACGCCGGTGCTGACGGCGTCGAAGAGCCAGGAGAACTGGGCCTGGAGCCAGTCGACGGAGCTGTCGACCCACTCACCGAGGGGAAGCCTAGGCACGGGCGGTCAGCTCCTTCGTCGGCTGGGCGGCGGGCACGGCGCCGGCATTGCCGCCGGCCGCGCGCGCGGTCTCCGTACCGGTCTTGCCACCGGCCTTCTCGGCGGTCCTGCCACCCGCCTTCTCGGCGGTCCTGCCGCCGGCCTTCTCGCCGGTCCCGCCGCTGGTCCCGCCGGCGGTCGTGCCGCCGGCGGTCGTGCCGCCGGTCGTGCCGCCGGCATACGTGCCGGTCGGGTCGCCGGCGTCCCTCGCGCCGAGTCCGCCCATGACGGCGAGCAGGCGCTCCGTCGGTACGACTCCGAGGACGGCGCCGTCGGAGTCCCGCACGGTCACGGGGTGCGGGGCGCGGGCGGCGACGGCGCACAGGTCGGCGACGAGCGTGTCCGGCCCGACCGCCTCGCAGGCGCAGTCGGCGGGGCACTCCGCCGGGGTGACGCCGCCCGTCATGACGGAGGAGGCGGTGAGCACCCGGGAGCGGTCGACGTCCTGGATGAAGGAGGCGACGTAGTCGTCGGCGGGGCGGACCAGGATGTCCTCGGCGGTGCCGAGCTGGACGATCCGGCCGTCACGCATGACGGCGATCCGGTCGCCGAGGCGCATCGCCTCGTTGAGGTCGTGGGTGATGAAGACGATGGTCTTCTTCAGCCGCTGCTGGAGGACGAGGAGCTGGTCCTGCATGTCGCGGCGGATCAGCGGGTCGAGCGCGCTGAAGGACTCGTCCATGAGGAGCAGGTCGGCGTCGGTCGCGAGCGCGCGGGCCAGGCCGACGCGCTGCTGCATGCCGCCGGAGAGCTCGTCGGGCCAGGACTTCTCCCAGCCGGCGAGGCCGCACAGTTCGAGGGCCTCGGTGGCCCGCCTCTCGCGCTCGGCGCGCGGGACGCCCTGGACCTCCAGGCCGTAGGCGGCGTTCTCCAGAACGTTTCGGTGCGGGAACAGCGCGAAGTGCTGGAAGACCATGCTGATCTTGGTGGAGCGAACCGTGCGCAGATCGCGGGGGGACAGCGCGGTGAGGTCGCGCCCGTCGAAGAGGACCCGGCCGGCGGTGGGCTCGAGCAGGCCGTTGAGCATGCGGAGAAGGGTCGACTTGCCGGACCCGGAGAGCCCCATCACGACGAAGATCTGGCCGGGCTCGACGATGAAACCGGCGTCCACGACGGCCGCGGTCGTCCCCTCGGCGCGCAGCTCCTCGCGGTCGGCGTCGCTGGCCGCGAGCCTGCGGACCGCTTCGTCGGGTCGTCTGCCGAACACCTTGAACAGGTGGTCTGCCTGGAGCCTGGACACATGAACCTCACGGGTAGCGACGAGAACGGCCCCCACCACCCCCGCGCGGTCGGGCCGTGGAGCGGGCGGGATCGGCCCGCGGGCCCGTCGCGTACGGGGATCCTTTTGTTGAATCCCGTACCGGGTTCCGCTCCGGGCTCGCGCCTGCCCTGCTTCACCGGGTGCAAACGCAAAGGTGACAGGGGTCACGTGGGGTCACGTGCAAGGGACAGGAACCGCCGGAACCGCCGGCGCCCCGGACGCGTCCCCGGCGGGCGTCCGGCGAGACGCGTCCCCCGGCCCCGGAGGCGCCCCGAGCCCTAAAATCAAGCAGGTGACCCGACGCCTCATGCTCCTCGACACCGCCAGCCTCTACTTCCGCGCCTACTTCGGCGTGCCGGACTCCGTCCGGGCCCCCGACGGCTCCCCCGTCAACGCCGTGCGCGGACTGCTCGACTTCATCGGCCGACTCGTCCAGGACCACCACCCGGACGACCTCGTGGCCTGCTGGGACAACGACTGGCGGCCGCAGTGGCGGGTCGACCTGATCCCCTCGTACAAGGCGCACCGGGTCGCCGTCGAGACGGAGACCGGACCGGACGAGGAGGAGATCCCGGACACCCTGTCCCCACAGGTGCCGGTGATCGAGGAGGTCCTGGCGGCGCTCGGCATCGCCAGGATCGGCGCGGCCGGCTACGAGGCGGACGACGTGATCGGGACGCTCGCGGGGCGCGCCTCGGGGCCGGTGGACATCGTCACGGGCGACCGGGACCTCTTCCAGCTGGTGGACGACGCGCGCGGCGTCCGCGTGCTGTACCCGCGCAAGGGCGTCGGCGACTGCGACCTGGTGGACGCGGAGCTGATCCGCACGAAGTACGGCGTGCGCCCCGACCAGTACGCGGACTTCGCGGCGCTGCGCGGTGACGCGAGCGACGGCCTCCCCGGCGTGAAGGGCATCGGCGAGAAGACGGCCGCGCAGCTGATCACGGAGTACGGGGACCTGGCGGGCGTACGGGCGGCGGCCGAGGACCGGACATCGAGGCTGACGCCGGCCAAGCGGCGCGGGATCGTGGAGGCGGCGGCGTACCTGGACGTCGCGCCGACGGTGGTGCGCGTCGCCGGGGACGTACCGCTGCCGGAGTTCGACGCGACCCTGCCCAAGGCCCCCCGAGACCCGGCGGCCCTCGACGCCCTCGTGAAGCGCTGGGGCCTCGGCGGGGCCGTGGGCCGTCTGCTTCCGGTCCTGGAACGCTGACGAGATCTGGCCACACTGGGTCGACCGCGCCCCGGGGTGCTAGCTTAGGCATACCTAAGTACCTAGTACGTCGAGTTATGTCGAGTTACGTCGAGTCAGGAGAGCCCCTCGTGGCGGAGCAGCCCCGTAAGGCACCGAAGGCCACCGAAGCGCGTGTGGTGCGCACCGAGCACATCACTCCGCACATGGTGCGGGTCGTCCTGGGCGGCCCCGGTCTCGACACCTTCGAGGTCGGCGACTACACCGATCACTACGTGAAGCTCCTCTTCGCCCCCGAGGGCGTCGCCTACCCGGAGCCGTTCGACATGGACCGGATCCGGGAGGAGTTCCCCCGGGAGCAGTGGCCGACGACGCGGACGTACACCGTCCGGGCCTGGGACCCGGTCCACCGCGAGCTGACCATCGACTTCGTGGTCCACGGCGACGAGGGCCTCGCGGGGCCGTGGGCGGCGCGGGCGCAGGCGGGCGAGACGGTGCGCTTCCTCGGACCCGGCGGCGGCTACACGCCGGACCCGGCGGCGGACTGGCACCTGCTCGTGGGCGACGAGAGCGCCCTGCCGGCGATCGCGGTGGCGCTGGAGCGACTGCCGGCGGGGGCGCGGGTGCACGCATTCATGGAGATCTCCGACGCCGCCGAGGAGCAGAAGTTCGCGACGGAGGACGGCATCCACGTCACCTGGCTGCACCGGGGTGACCGCCCGGCGGGCGAGGCACTCGTCGAGGCCGTGCAGAACCTGGACTTCCCGGCGGGCGACGTGCACGCCTTCGTCCACGGCGAGGCGGGCTTCGTGAAGGACCTCCGCCGCCACCTGCGGCTGGACCGCGAGATCCCGCGCGAGCGGCTGTCGATCTCGGGCTACTGGCGCCAGGGCAAGTCGGACGAGGCGTGGCGCGCGATCAAGCGCGAGTGGAACGACCAGGTGGAGCGCGAGCAGGAGAACTGAGGCACGGAGCCGGGCGGTTCGGCTCACGGCGCGGGGCCCGGGGGTGATCCCCCGGGCCCCGCGCCGTTCGTGTGCGGGACGCCCGCCCGGGGGGGGTGCGCCGGCGAGGGCAGGGCCGCTAGGCCCTGTCGTCAGACTCCGTCGTCGCCCGAAGGGCGGCAGACGGGAGTCTGGCGACAGGGCCTAGGTCGCCTGCCCGTACATGCGGTCCGAGGTGTCCGTCTGGGCCATCCGCCGCAGGGCCGAGAAGATCGCGTCTCCGATGACCGTGCCGACGACGACGCTCTCGACCAGTTCCTCGCGCGCCACATTGCGCGCCACGAAGTCCAGGTCGGCCCGCGCCACCCGCTCCGCCGCGTCCGCATACGCGTCCAGGACCTCGGTGAACGACCCGTGGCCCGCCTCGTCGACCGCCGCGAGGGCCACGGCGAGGGCCTCCGAGGCCGGGTTGTCCTGGTTCACCCGCCAGCCGCGCGCGGCGATCAGCGCCGCGACCTTCTTCCGCGCGTCCTCGATCCCGGCGTGCGACTCGCGGTCGTAGCGCGGCACCAGCCCTGACGCCACCGTGCCAAGCAGCTTGTGCACCGACCGCTCGGGGTCGTCGACCGCGAGGATCACCTCGCGGATCGCCGCCACCGACAGGCCGCCCACGTCGAGGAGCGCCCGGATCAGGCGCAGACGCTGCACATGCGTCTCTCCGTACGATGCCTGGTTCGGGCTCGTCAGTTCCCCGGCAGGCAGCAGTCCTTCCCGTACGTAGAACTTGATCGTCGGGATGGAGACCCCGGTCCTGCGACTCAACTCTCCGATGCGCACCGCGCGTTCACCTTCCTGGCCTTGCTTCGGCCTTGCCGACCGACACTCCCATCATAGATAGTGGCGCTATCAGATAGCGGCTAGTGCCACTATCCATACTTTCTCACGGGGGGATCCGTATGTCCTTATCGCGCGAGAATCCGGTCCTGCGACTCCATCGGCCGCTGGTCTGGTTCGCCGTCTCCATGGGCGTTCTCGCCCTGGTCTCCGCCGTCGGCATCCTCGTCGACGACCGCATCCTGGTCGGCGTGCCGATCTGGACCAAGCCCTTCAAGTTCTCGGTCTCGTTCGTGGCGTACGCGCTCTCGCTCGCCTGGATGCTCTCGCTGCTGCCCCGGGGCCGCCGGGTCGGCTGGTGGGCCGGAACCGTGGTCGCCGTCGCCGGCGCCGCCGAGATGGTGCTCATCACCCTTCAGGTGATCCGCGGCAAGCGGAGTCACTTCAACCACGCCACTCCCTTCGACGACACCGTCTTCCAACTCATGGGCGCCACCGTCCTGGTGCTCTGGCTGGGCGCACTCGTCATCGCGGTCCTTCTGCTGCGTGCCAGGATCCTCGACCGGGCGATGGCCTGGGCGGTCCGGCTGTCCTCGCTGATCGCCCTGGCGGGCGCCGCGGTGGGCTTCCTGATGGTCCGTCCGACCCCGGAGCAACTGAAGGTCGACCGATCGCCGATCGAAGGCGCCCACGCCGTCGGCGTACCGGACGGCGGCCCTTCGATGCCACTCACCGGCTGGGCGAGCAACGGCGGCGATCTCCGCATACCGCACTTCTTCGGCATGCACGCCCTGCAGCTGCTCCCGCTGCTTCTGCTCGTCCTGGCCGCGCTCGCACCGCGCTTCGCCCGGCTCGCGGACGAACGCGTACGGCTCCGCCTCACCCTCACCGCCTCGGCCGCGTACACGGCCGTCTTCGTCCTGCTGACCTGGCAGGCCCTGCGCGGCCAGGCCCTGTTCGCACCGGACGGCGCGACGCTGACGGGGGCGGGGGCGATCGTCCTGCTGAGCGGGGCGGCCGCGGCACTCTCCTTCCGGGGGGCCTCCCCCTCCCCCTCCCCCTCCCCCTCCCCCTCCCCCTCCTCCCCTCCCTCCCCTGCCTCCCCCACCCCCGCCCCCTCCGAAGAAGAGGTCACCTCATGACGGGCTTCCTCTTCGAGCTGACGTTCCTGCTCGCCGCACCCGTGTGGCTCCTGATGATCTTCGCGCCGGCGTGGCGGATCACCGAACGCGTCGCGGCCTCGCCCCTGACCGTGCTGCCGCTCCTGGTGGTCTGGGCCGTCCTCGCCGTCCCGGTCGCTCCGGAACTGTGGACGGCCGTCAGCAGCCCCGACATCGACACCTTCCGCGATCTCGTGGCGCTCGCGAACGGAGCCGGTGCGATCTGGGCCCAGGTCATCGCCTGGGACCTGCTGCTCGGTCAGTGGATGTACCGGGAGGCCCGTCGCCTCGCCATGCCTCCCCTCCTGATGGGCCCCCTGCTGGTCCTGACGGTTCTCCTCTCCCCTCTCGGGCTGCCCCTGTTCCTGGTGGTCCGCGCGGTGTGGACGACCCGGGCGCCGCGGCGACGGACCGAACCCGCACTACGCTGACCGGATGCGAGCCACCGAACGTTCCGTGGGCGCCGTCCTCGGCTCCGCCGTCGGCGACGCCCTCGGTGCCCCCTTCGAGTTCAGGCTCCCGGGGGTCTTCCGGGAGCAGTTTCCCGACGGCGTCGGGGAGTTGTGCGGGGGCGGCGGCTGGGACCCCGGCGAGGCGACGGACGACACGCAGATGGCCGTCCTCGTCGGCGAGTCGCTCCTCGAACGAGGTGGCCTCGACCTGCCGGACGTGTTCGACCGGTTCCGCCGCTGGGCCGCGGCCGACCCCAAGGACATCGGTCTCCAGACCGAGCAGGTGCTGCTCGGCGGGGACCCCTGGGACCTGGCCGCCGCGATGCACTTCCAGATCAACGCGCGGGCCGCGGGCAACGGTTCGCTGATGCGTGCCTCGACCTCCGCCGTGTACTTCGCGGCCCGGGGGCGGGCGGAGACGATGGACGCCGCCCGTCGGATCAGCGCTCTCACCCATGGCGACGGCGCGGCCTGGGAGGGTACGGCGATCCTCCACGAGCTGGTCCACGTCGCCCTCCTCGGCGAGGACCCGCTCGCCGCCCTGCCCGCGACTCTCGCCGAGGTGGCCCCGCAGCACCGGGACCGCTGGGCCACGGTCCTGACGCCCGGCTGGCACCCGGACCACGCCACCGAGTTCAACGGCGCGGTGTGGCCCTGTCTCGGTTCGGCCGTGTGGGCGCTGCGCACGACAGGGTCCTTCGAGGAGGCCGTGGCCGCGGCGGTCGACCTGGGCGGGGACACGGACACGGTCGCGGCCGTGACCGGGATGCTCGCCGGTGCCGTGTACGGCGCCGACGCGATCCCCGCCCGCTGGACGGCCCCTCTCCATGTCCCTCTGCCCGGCTTCGGCGACCGGGTGCTGTCCGCCGACGGCCTCCGGGACCTGGCGACGGCTCTGGCGTCCGATCGGCGGCCTGCTTGACCGGTGGCGGCCTCATCAGCCTCGTCTCAGCCCTCTGCGCCGTCTCAGCCATCACAGCCTTCTCAGCCGTCTCAGGCCTCGCCGCCTGGCCGCCCCGGCTGCCCCCGGCCGTCGCCGCCCGTCCGTCGCCGCCCGGGCGCGCTTCCGGTCCGGACTCAGCCCCGGGCTCGCACCGTCGCCAGGACGTCGCGGTCCGGCTGGAGCGTGAGGCTCGGGACCGGGAGGATCTCCTCGGTGGTGACGTCCAGGTGGTAGCGGCGGGCCAGGACCGCGAGGATCAGGACCGCCTCCACGAGGGCGAACCGGGTGCCGAGGCAGACGCGCGGGCCGCCGCCGAAGGGGAACCAGGCGTACTCGGGTATCTCCTCTGCGGGTTCGCCGTCCCGTTCGATCCAGCGCTCGGGGCGGAAGGCCTCCGCGTCGCCGTACCAGCGGGGGTCACGATGGGTGGCCCACTGGCTCGACCAGACACGGGTGCCGGCCGGGACGGCCGCACCACCGAGCATGGCGCCCTCCTTCGCGAGGCCGGTGATCAGCCAGATCGTGGGGTAGAGGCGGAGGGTCTCCTTGATGACCGCCTGGGTGTAGGTGAGGGAGGCGTAGTCGTCGTAGCCCGGTTCGTGGTCGGCGAGGACCCGGTCGAGTTCCTCGGCAAGGGCCTCGCGGACCCGCGGGTTGCGGGAGAGCAGGTACCAGGCCCAGACGAGCGTGGAGCTCGTGGTCTCGTGGCCGCCGATGTAGAGCGTGACGGTCTCGTCGCGTATCTCCTGGTCGGAGAGGGGCGCGCCGGTCTCGTCGCGGGCGGCGAGGAGGCGGCTGAGGAGGTCGGGGCGGTCGGTGTCGCCGTCGCGGTGGCGGGAGACGACGCGGGAGACCTCCGCGTCGATGACGGCGGTGGCGCGCTTGATGCGGGCGCGGCCGGGGGTCGGCAGCCAGTCGGGCAGCACCGCTCCGATGCCGCTGAACTCGGCGCCGATCTCCTTCTGTGCGACGTCCATGGCCTGGCCGATGGCTTCGGCGTCGGCGGCGGTGTCGACGCCGAAGATGGTGCGGACGGCGACGAGTTGCGTGAGGGCCGCCATCTCCTTCTTGATGTCGATGTGCTGCCCGTCGGCCCATCGGTCGGCGAGGGCGACGGCGCAAGCGGACATCGTCGCCGCGTAGGAGCGGACCTGTTTCGGCCGGACGGAGGGCTGTACGAGGGAGCGCTTGCGCCGCCAGTCGGCTCCCTTGGAGACGATGACGCCGTTGCCGAGGAGGGTCCGGAAGGCGATGCCGAGGTCGGGCTGGTCGAAGGTGCGCTCGACCTCGGTGAGGAGTTCGCCGACGGTGTCGGGGTGGGCGATGAAGAGGGAGGGCTTGCGGCCGAAGCGCCAGCGGACGATGTCGCCGCGGTCCCGGAGCTGTTCGAAGAAGGCCAGTGGGTTCTTTCCGAAGGCGGGCAGGCTGCCGAGGAGGGGCATGCCTCGTGGCCCGTCGACGACAACCGGAACCGCGGTTCGAGCTGCCGCCGGCGTTTCTGACGGTGTCTCTGCCGGTTGTCCTTCGGTGTGCGTCCCGGTGTGGGATCGCCCTTCGTCCTGCGCCCCCGCGTGCGAATGACCGGCTTGCGTGGTCATGTACGCCCCCTCCCCAACTGGCCTTTCCTGCTTGTGAGTCCATGCAATCGGAACGATCTCGCCCGCGCCACCCCTGTGGATGACGGCCTGTGGACAACCGCTGCGCCGACGAGTGCAGTATGACCATCAGATGTCCGGAAAAGGCCGAGTGCCCGTGGCGTGATCGCCACGGGCACTCGGCCTGCGCAGGAGGATGCGGGACCGTCAGCCCACCGAGCTGTAGGCGACGACACCCCTCAGCAGCGCGTCCACGGCCTTGCGGGCGTTCTTGGCGACGGTGCTGTTCTCCTTGGGCGCCGCCGCCGCGATCTGTCCGAGGACGTCGATGACCTGCTTGCACCAGCGGACGAAGTCGCCGGCCGGCATCTCGGCCTCGCGCAGCACCTCGTCGAGGCTCTTGTCGGAGGCCCACTGGTAGGCCGCCCACGCGAATCCGAGGTCGGGTTCGCGCTGGCCGACCCCCTCCGCCTGGTTGATCTTGAATTCCTCTTCGAGGGCGTCGAGCCGGCCCCAGATCCTGACCATCTCGCCGAGCGCCGCCTTGGCGTTGCCCGCGGGCAGCTTGGGCGCGACGGCGTCGTCGGACTGACGCGCCTCGAACACCAACGCCGAGACACAGGCGGCGAGTTCGGCCGGGGCCAGGCCCTCCCAGACTCCGTCGCGGAGGCATTCACTGGCCAGCAGGTCGAGTTCGCCGTAGAGCCGGGCGAGCCGCTTGCCGTTCTCCGTGACCTCGTTGCCGCGCAGGTAGTCGAGTTCGGTGAGGAGCGCGACGATCCGGTCGAAGGTGCGCGCGATGGTGTTGGTGCGGCCCTCGATGCGCCGCTCCAGCTGCTGGGTGTCGCGCTGGAGGCGGTGGTAGCGCTCGGCCCAGCGGGCGTGGTCCTCGCGCTCGTCGCAGCCGTGGCAGGGATGGGCGCGGATCTCGGTGCGCAGCCGGGCGATCTCGCGGTCGTCGGCGGCGGCGGAGCGCTGCTTGTGGTGGCGCTCGGGGTTGATGTGTCCGGCCTTGCTCCGCAGGGCGGAGGCGAGGTCGCGACGGGACTGCGGGGAGCGCGGGTTGAAGGACTTGGGGATCCTCATCCGCTCCAGGGCCTCGACCGGGACGGGGAAGTCGATGGAGGCGAGTCTCTTGACCTGCCGCTCGGCGGTGAGGACGAGGGGGCGGGGCCCGTCGTGGTGCTCGAAGCCGCGGTGGCCGTTGGTGCGGCCGGCCGGGATGCCCGGGTCGAGGACGAGGGCGAGTCCGGCGAACTTGCCGGTGGGGACGTGGATGACGTCGCCGGGCTTGAGCTTCTCCAGGGAGCCGGCGGCCTGGGCGCGGCGCTGGGCGGCGCCCTGGCGGGCCAGTTCGGTCTCGCGGTCCTTGAGGTCGCGGCGGAGCCGCGCGTACTCCTCGAAGTCGCCGAGGTGGCAGGTCATGCCCTCGCGGTAGCCTTCGAGGCCCTCCTCGTTCTTCTGCACCTGCCGGGAGATGCCGACGACGGAGCGGTCGGCCTGGAACTGGGCGAAGGACGTTTCGAGGAGCTCGCGGGAGCGGTGCCGGCCGAAGCCCTCGACGAGGTTGACCGCCATGTTGTACGAGGGCTTGAAGCTGGAGCGCAGCGGGTACGTGCGCGTGCCGGCGAGGCCGGCGAGGTGGTCCGGGTCGAGACCGCGCTGCCAGAGGACGACGGCGTGGCCTTCGACGTCGATGCCGCGGCGGCCGGCGCGGCCGGTGAGCTGGGTGTACTCGCCGGGGGTGATGTCGGCGTGCTGCTCGCCGTTCCACTTGACGAGCTTCTCCAGGATGACGGTGCGCGCGGGCATGTTGATGCCGAGGGCGAGTGTCTCGGTGGCGAAGACGGCCTTGACGAGGCCCTTCACGAAGAGGTCCTCGACGACCTCCTTGAAGGTCGGGAGCATGCCGGCGTGGTGGGCGGCGATGCCGCGCTCCAGCGCTTCGAGCCATTCGTAGTAGCCGAGGACGTGGAGGTCCTCGGTGGGGATGGCGGCGGTGCGCTCCTCGACGATCTCGCGGACGCGGCGGCGGCCGTCGTCGTCGTTGAGGCGGAGTCCGGCGTAGAGGCACTGCTGGACGGCGGCCTCGCAGCCGGCGCGGCTGAAGATGAAGGTGATGGCGGGCAGCAGCCCTTCGGCGTCGAGGCGCTCGATGACCTCGGGGCGGCCGGGGGTCCAGATGCGGGAGCGCTGGCGGCGCTCGCGCTCGCGGTCGGCTTCGCGGACCATCTTGCCGCGCCGCCGGTCGCGCGGGTTGTACGTGCGCGTGTTCTCGGTGCGGGCGAGTCGCTGGAGGTCGGGGTTGACCTCGCGGCGGGAGGCGCCGCGGCCGCCGTGGTCGGTCTCCTCCTCGAAGAGGTCGTACATCCGGCGTCCGGCGAGGACGTGCTGCCAGAGGGGGACGGGGCGGCTCTCGGAGACGATGACCTCGGTGTCGCCGCGGACGGTGTCGAGCCAGTCGCCGAACTCCTCGGCGTTGGACACGGTCGCGGAGAGTGAGACGAGGGTGACCGATTCGGGGAGGTGGATGATCACTTCCTCCCAGACGGCGCCGCGGAAGCGGTCGGAGAGGTAGTGGACCTCGTCCATGACCACGTAGCCGAGGCCGGAGAGGGCCTGGGATCCCGCGTACAGCATGTTGCGGAGGACTTCGGTGGTCATGACCACGATCGGCGCATCGCCGTTGACGCTGTTGTCGCCGGTGAGCAGGCCGACCTTGTCGTTGCCGTAGCGCCTGACGAGGTCGGCGTACTTCTGGTTCGACAGCGCCTTGATCGGGGTCGTGTAGAAGCACTTGCGGCCCTGGTCGAGGGCGAGGTGGACGGCGAACTCGCCGACGATGGTCTTGCCGGAGCCCGTGGGCGCGGCGACGAGTACGCCCTTGCCCGCTTCGAGGGCCTGGCATGCCTCGATCTGGAAGGGGTCCAGACCGAACTCGTACATCTCGCGGAAGGGGGCCAGCGCGGTGGCCGCATCGGCGTTGCGGGCTCGGGCGGCCGCGTACGCCTCGGCTGGTGTGAGGTCCTCTGTCATCTTGTTCTCGAGCCTACCCGCCCCCTGTGACAGTGACGCGATCTTTATCGAGGGGATGTGGAGGTGCCCGCTCCGGGCTCTTCGCCGGGTGTCGGGGCGAGGACGCGCAGGGCGCCGGGGACGCAGCTCACGGTGAGGGGGAGGCTGCCGAGGGGCTCGCCGTCGGCGTACCCGGTGGTGTCGGGCGCTTCGAGGGTGAGGGAGCGGACCTGGTAGGTGGTGACCTTCGGGTGGCTGAGATGGGTCCCCTTGTAGACGCGGGGGAAGACCTTGAGCAGGGTCCTGCGGTCGCAGTCGCCGACGACGGTGACGTCGAGGAGTCCGTCGTCGAGGCGGGCGTCGGCGCAGATCCGCATGCCGCCGCCGTACGAGCTGCCGTTGCCGACGGCGACGAGGGTGGCGTCGGTCTCGACGACCCGCCCGTCGTCGAGGGTGAGGCGGTACGGGACGGGCCGGAAGCCGGCGAGCTCGGCGAGGAGCGCGAGGTCGTAGGTGAAGCGTCCGGCGCGGAGGCGCATGCGGTTGCCCCGGTCGTTGACGCGGGAGTCGAACCCGGAGGCGAGGACGGTGCCGTACCAGCGGCCGGTCGCGGATTCCCCGGCGCGGTCTCCGGCCGCGCGGTCGGCGGACTTCGCGGCAGCGGGCCGGGCGAGGTCCCCGGCGGCGTGTCCGGCGTGGTCTCCGGCCCCGTCCCCGGTGGGACTCGCGACAGCGGGCCCGGTGGCTCCCCGGTCGTCTCGCCGGCGAGGTCCGCGGCGCCGGTCGGGGCTCCGCCGGTGCCGATGCGTCCCAGGTCGACGGCGCGGGCGCCCGTCGTCCCGAGGATCCGGGCGGCGACGCGGGCGGCGGCGGCCGGGTCGCCGAGGGGCAGGCCGAGTGCGCGGGCGAAGTCGTTGCCGGTGCCCGCGGGGATGATCCCGAGCGGGGTACGGGTCCCGGCGACCGCCCGGAGCGCGAGGGAGATCATTCCGTCGCCGCCGACGACGACCAGGGCGCCGGTGCCGGCCGCGACCGCCTCGCGGGCGCGTCGCAGGGCGTCGTCGGCGGTGTGCCCGACGACCGTGCGTACGGAGAAGCCCGCGTCCCGAAGGGCGCGGGCGGCGGGCTGGGCGGCGTGGGCGCCGCGGCCGCGGCCCGCGGTGGGGTTGACGAAGAGGGTGAGTTCGCTGGTCATGGGGTCCCCCCGGACGGAGTCTGGGGGGACCCTACAAGGTCAGGTGATGTCGTCGTAACCGTTCGCGCGCTGCACGGCGGCGCCTGGTTCGCCGGTGGCCTGCTCGGGCAGGGCCCGGGAGGCGCCGACCGGCTCGATGGCCCCGACGGGCTGCGGGGTCAGGTCCAGCTCCGAGGCCTCGTCGTCGTCGAGCTCGGCGTCGGGGTTGCCGCGCCTGCGTCGCCGGTCGTTGAGGAGGGAGAAGCCGACGGCGGCGAAGTACAGGGCGGTGACGGGTCCGGCGAGGGCGATCATGCCGACGGGGTCGGTGGTCGGGGTGATGACGGCGCCGAAGACGAAGACGCCCATGATCACGCCGCGCCACCAGCCGGCCATCCGGCGACCGGTGAGGATGCCGGTGAGGTTGAGCATCACCAGGACGAGCGGCAGCTCGAAGGCGAGGCCGAACACGAGCACCATGCGCAGGCTGAAGTCGAGGACGTCACCGAGCGAGAGGAGGTTCTGGGCCCCTTCGGGCGTGAGGCTGATGAGGACCTTCACGCTGATGGGGAGGATCTTGTACGCGAGGAAGGCACCGGCCGCGAAGAGCGGCACGGCCGCACCGACGAAGGCGTACGTGTACCTCTTCTCGCTCTTGTGCAGGCCGGGCGCGACGAAGGCCCACAGCTGGTAGAGCCACACGGGGCTCGCGACGACGAGGCCCACGGTCAGGGACACCTGGATCGTCGTGCTGAACGGCGCCGTCAGCGTGGCGAAGGTGACCTCAGCGCAGTTACCGCCACTGCTGGTGACGCCCGGCGGGCACTCGGGCACCGACTTCGCCAGGAACTGCAACAGCTCCTCGCTGTACACGAGGGCGACGATCGTCACCGCGACGATGGCGAGGAGACCCTTCGCCATTCGGTTGCGGAGTTCACGCAGGTGCTCCACGAGGGGCATCCGGCCCTCGGGATCTTTGTCCTGCTTGCGGGCAGACTTGGGCAACCCACGTCCTCATCTCATGCGGCAGGCCGCCGCATGGTGCGGCGGCCGCGGCGGACCGGGTCAGCGCTTGGTGGTGTCCGAGGGCTCGGTCACGGGACGCGCGCTGGTCACGTCACCGGGAGCGGCCTGGATGGTGCGCGGGGCGGGCTCCGGGGCGGCGGTGCCGGTGCCGGGGTGCGGCGGTTCGGCGGGGGCGCTCTGCTGGTCGTCCGACTTCATCGCCTTGGCCTCGCTCTTGAGGATGCGGGCCGACTTGCCGAGCGAGCGGGCCATGTCCGGGAGCTTCTTGGCGCCGAACAGCAGGATGATGACGACGAGGATGAGAATGATCTCGGTGGGGCCGAGCCTACCCATAGCTGTTTACCTTCTTCACCGAGGCGACATGGAGTGCGGTGCCCGGCGGGTCGGACAGGTGTCCGGCCACCGCGCTGTCTGCGATCGTAACCCGCAGGAGTAAACGCAGGGCAATGCCCGTGCATACTCCCGATTGCGTCCCGCGCACCCGGTTCGGGGCCGCTTCACGCAGCGTACGGCACGGACTCAGCGCAGGGACTCGCCCGTTCGGGCCAGACCGACGGCGGCCGTTTCGAGGTCGTCGGCGGCCTGAGTGATCCGCTGTGTGGTGTGGGCCACTTGACGGCCGAGGCGCTGGACCTCGAGGAAGACCCGGACGGCGAGGACGCCGAGGACGGCGATGCCGAGGAAGCCGAGGGCGATGGCGAGCATGGGCCAGAACATGTGCTGAGCCTAGACGTTGGGAGCGGCGGGCCCGGCGGCCGGGCCGTGGCCCGGGGCCGGAGGGCCCGTGCGGCCGTGTCCCGCCGGATTCGGACCGTCGTGTCGAGCCCGGGGCTCAGACCGTCGTGTCGAGCCCGGCGCTCAGACCGTCGTGTGGAGCCGCAGGGTGCGGACGCCGCCGCCGGTGAGAAGTTCGACGATGCGCTCTCCGGCGGGTTTGCGGACGGAGCTGCCGCACTCGGGGCAGGTGAAGGAGTAGAAGGTGGTGCGGCGGCTGGCCCCGATGGCGAGGCGCAGGGCGCTCGCGGAGAGCTCGAAGCGGGAGCGGCAGTCGGGGCAGGCGGCCTTGAAGAAGACCGGGGCCACTGTCGCCGTAAAACCGTGCATCACGGACATTTCCCTCATCTCTCGACTTCTGCACCCCACGCGCCACGGGCCGCGCGGCCCATCCGTCCGCACCTGCCTCGGCGCGCCGTGTCCGTCACCCCACCGGTCACCAGGTCAGCGACGTCACCACGTCAGTAACAGCGTCCCCCGGGCGGGGAACGTCACTCGCCCTCGTACGCGGCGAGCGCCGCGGCCGCCGCCGTCCTGGCGTTGTCGGCGAGCTCCTGCGGCGCGACGATCCGTCCGTCGCTGCCCAGCCGCAGCGCCAGCCGGCGCAGCGAGGCCGGATCCGGCGTCCGCAGGGTGACCCGCAGCCCGCCGTCGGGCAGCTCGTCAGCCCGGTCGTGCGGGTAGTACTCGGCGACCCAGCGCCCGCCGGGACCGACCTCGACGACGACCTCGGGGTCGTCGGCGGAGGGCTGGACCAGACCCGCGGAGAGGTCGCGCAGCTCGAGCTCGGGCGGCGCCGCGTGCTCGTCGAGGATGCGGATCTCGGCCACGCGGTCGAGCCGGAAGGTGCGGCGCGCCTCGGAGAGCCGGCACCACGCCTCCATGTAGGTGTGGCCGACGGCGAAGAGCCGGATCGGGTCGACCTCGCGCTCGGTGAGCTCGTCGCGGGCGGGCGAGTAGTAGCGCACCCAGAGGCGGCGGCGCTCGGAGATCGCCCGGTCGACCTCGGCGAAGACGCCGCCCTCGGACTCGAAGGTCACCGAGAGCCGGGAGCTGGCCCCGGCGGCCTCGCCGGCGGCGGCCTCCAGCTTGGCGGTGGCGCGCAGCAGCGCCTCGCGGTCGCTCTCCCGGAGCCCGGGCAGGGTGGCGACGGCGCGGGCGGCGACCAGGAGGGCGGTCGCCTCGTCGGCGGCGAGCCGCAGCGGCGCGGCGACGTCGTCCGGGTTGTGCCACCAGATCCGGTCGCCGTCGGTGTCGATGTCGAGGAGGTCCCCGCCGCGGAAACTTGTGCCGCACATGGGCAGCACGTCCAGGTCGGAGATCAGCTCGTCCTCGGTGATCCCGAAGGCGCGGGCGACATCGGCGACGTGGGCGCCGGGGCGCTCACGGAGATAGGTGACGAGCGAGAGCATCCGCCTCGTCTGGTCGATCGCGTTGGCAGCCATGCGGTACGTCTCCCCCTCAGCCCTTGGCCACGGCGCGCAGCCGGTCCACCACGTCGGCCCGCAGATCGGCCGGTTCCAGTACGACGACATCGGGTCCGAACTCGACGAGCCAGGCGTCGAGGCCGTGCCCGTACGGGATCTCCAGCTCGTCCCAGCCGTCGGTGCCCTCGGTCAGGGACTGGGCGCGGGCGCGCAGCGGGTAGCCGCAGCCGGTGCGCAGCCGGATCCGGGCGGAGCGGGTGGCGGTCTCGCCGGCCCAGCTCTCCACGGTCTCGCGGACGGTGACGACGTCGGGCACGGGCGCGGTGAAGGCGCCGGCGCGGGAGCGGACCTTGCCGGTGATGCGGGAGAGCCGGAAGACGCGCTCGGCGCCGCGGTCGCGGTCCCAGCCGGCCAGGTACCAGTGGCCGCGCCAGCATTCGAGGGTCCAGGGCTCGACCTGGCGGACCTCGGGGCGGGCGGCGTTGGCCTTGCGGTAGTCGAAGGAGACGGGCCGGCGGTCGCGGCAGGCCAGCATCAGCGGTTCGAAGGCGGCCTCGTGGACGGGGATCCGCGGTTCGAGGGCGCTGGGCTGGGTGTCGTACGAGTCCTCGGCCTCCGGCATGCCGGCGGCGCGCAGCTTCTGCAGGGCGCCGCTGGCGGCCCCGGCGAGGCGGGCCTGCTGCCAGACCTTGGCGGCGAGGCCGAGGGCGGCGGCCTCTTCGGCGTCCAGGGTGATGGGCGGCAGCCGGTTGGAGTCGCGGCGGGCGAGGTAGCCGGTGTCGCCCTCCAGGTTCTCGACGGTCTCGATGACGAGGCCGAGCTCGCGGAGGTCGTCCTTGTCGCGCTCGAACATGCGGTTGAAGGCGTCGTCGCCGCTCGCTTCGAGGTAGGCCTCGATGGAGCCGCGGAGCTCCCGCTTGCTCAGCGGGCGGCGTGTCCCGAGCAGGCACAGCGCGAGATTCATCAGCCGCTCGGACTTGGCAATCGCCATCGACGCCCCGCACCCCTTCGCCGTTCCACTTCTCGGACGTCCGACCGTACCGCCCCGGGGTGTCGGGACCAAAGCCGGGACCGAGGCACGGACGGGAGCCGGACCGGGGCGGGGCCGGAGCCCGGACCGCAGCCGGGGCCGGCGCCCGTACGGCGGCGGGGCCGGAGCCCCCGCCGCGGTGCCGGGCCCGGGCCGGGACACGGCCGAGGGCCCCCGCCGGGGATGGCGGGGGCCCTCGGAGCGACCGGAACCCGGTCGGGGTGCGCGGGTCAGCGCTTGGTGACGCCCACGAGGTCGCAGACGAAGATCAGCGTCTCGCCCGGGGCGATCTTGCCGCCGGCGCCGCGGTCGCCGTAGGCGAGGTGCGCGGGGATGACCAGCTGGCGGCGGCCGCCGACCTTCATGCCCTGGACGCCCTGGTCCCAGCCCTGGATGACCTGACCGGCACCGAGGTGGAAGTCGAGCGGGGCGCCGCGGTTCCAGGAGGCGTCGAACTCCTCGCCGGAGTCGAAGGACACACCGACGTAGTGGACCTTCACGAAGTCACCGGCTTCGGCGAGGTCGCCGTCGCCCTCCCAGAGGTCCTTGATCTCCAGGTCCTTCGGCGGCTCGCCACCCGGGAAGTCGATCTCGGGCTTCTCGATGCTCACTGAACTGCTCCTCATACTGATGAACTGCGTGATCGGGACAGTCTTACATCTTCGCCAGGATGTCCACGGCGAACACCAGCGTGGAGTTCTTCGGGATGCCCTGCTGCTCCTTGTCGCCGAAGGCCTCGGACGGCGGGGCGACGATGAGGACGCGGCTGCCGACCGTCTTGCCGACGAGACCGTCCTTGAGGCCCTTCAGCGTGAGCTGCGCGAGCGGGAAGTTCGCGGGCTTGCCCGAGGTGTACGTCGAGTCGAAGACCTTGCCGTCCTTCCACAGGGCGGCGACGTAGTTCACGACGACCGTGTCGGTGGCCGTCACGGCCTCGCCCTTGGCCTCGAGGACGTAGTTCGAGACGAGCTTGGTCGGCGGGTCGACCTTGGGGACCGTCAGCGAGGGGGCCTTGCCGTCGGTGTTCGTGCCGACCTTCGGCAGGTCCTTGTTGTCCTGGGCGACCGGCGTGCCGGTGGCGGACTTGGGGATCGTGACGGACTTCAGGATGTCCACGACGAAGACGAGGGTGGCGTTCGGCTTGATGCTCGGCGGCGAGCCCTTCTCGCCGTAGCCGAGCTCCGGCGGGATGCCGACCTCGATGCGGCTGCCGACCTTCTGGCCTTCGAGGGCCTGCTCCCAGCCCTTGATGACCTGGCCCTCGCCCAGCGTCACGCTGAAGGGCTGGCCGCGGTCGAAGCTGTTGTCGAAGGGGGTGGTGGAGTCCCAGGCCTGACCCAGGTAGTTCACCGAGAGCGCGTCGCCCTTCTTCGTCACCGCGCCCTTGCCCTCGCTGATGACGTTGACCTTGAGTTCCTTGGGCGGGTCGCCCTCGCCCTTGGCGAGGGTCGGCTTCTCGCCGAACTTGGCCCCCGCGGTGATGGCGGGCAGCCCGTTCGTCATCGAAGCGGAATCGGAGCCCTTGTCGTCGCTGCCGCACGCCGCTGTGGAGAGCAGCAGCAGCGGGACGACGAGAAGGCCGGCAAGTCGGCGCACGTGTTCCTCAGATCTCAGACGGCACAGTAGTTGTCCCGACACTCTAGGGGACCCTCCTGTCACGTCGAGGGCCCCGCACGCCAAACGTGCGGGGCCCACATCGCCGGTGCGACCGGCCTACATTCCGGCGATCAGCTTTTCGACGCGGTCGTCGACGGAGCGGAACGGGTCCTTGCACAACACCGTGCGCTGTGCCTGGTCGTTCAGCTTGAGGTGGACCCAGTCGACGGTGAAGTCCCGTCGCTGCTCCTGGGCGCGGCGGATGAAGTCGCCGCGGAGCCGGGCACGAGTGGTCTGCGGGGGCACCGACTTGCCCTCGAAGATCTTCATGTCGTTGCAGATCCGGGCCGCCTGCCCGTTCTTCTGCAGCAGGTAGTACAGCCCACGGCGGCGGTGGATGTCGTGGTAGGCGAGGTCTATCTGCGCGACCCTCGGGTTCGACATGGTCATGTTGTGCTTGGCCCGGTAGCGCTCGATGAGCCGGTGCTTCATGACCCAGTCGATCTCGGTCTCGATCCGGTCGAGCCGCTCGCTCTCGATCGCGTCGAGCGTGCGGCCCCACAGCTCCAGGACCTGGGCGACGGTGCCGTTCCGGATCCCGCGGCGGTCGACGAAGTCGACGGCCTTCTCGTAGTACTCGCGCTGGACCTCCAGGGCGGAGGCCTCGCGGCCGCTGGCGAGCCGGACCTTGCGCTGCCCGGTGATGTCGTGGCTGACCTCGCGGATGGCCCGGATCGGGTTCTCCAGGGTCAGGTCGCGCATCACGGTGCCGGCCTCGATCATGCGGAGGACGAGGTCGGTGGCGCCGACCTTGAGGAGCATGGTCGTCTCGGACATGTTCGAGTCGCCGACGATGACGTGGAGCCGGCGGTAGCGCTCGGCGTCCGCGTGCGGTTCGTCACGGGTGTTGATGATGGGGCGTGAGCGGGTGGTCGCGGAGCTGACGCCCTCCCAGATGTGCTCGGCACGCTGGGAGACGCAGAACACCGCTCCGCGCGGGGTCTGGAGGACCTTTCCCGCGCCGCAGATGAGCTGCCGGGTGACCAGGAACGGAATGAGGATGTCCGCGAGCCGGGAGAACTCTCCGTGGCGGGCGACGAGATAGTTCTCGTGGCAGCCGTAGGAGTTTCCGGCCGAGTCGGTGTTGTTCTTGAAGAGGTAGACGTCGCCCGCGATTCCCTCCTCGTGCAGGCGGCGTTCGGCGTCGACGAGCAGGCCCTCGAGAATGCGCTCACCGGCCTTGTCGTGGGTGACCAGTTCGGTCACGTTGTCGCATTCCGGTGTGGCGTATTCCGGATGCGATCCCACGTCGAGGTACAGGCGGGCGCCGTTCCGCAGGAAGACATTGCTGCTGCGGCCCCATGACACGACACGGCGGAAGAGGTAGCGCGCCACTTCGTCAGGAGACAGTCGGCGCTGTCCCCTGAACGTGCACGTGACGCCGTACTCGTTCTCCAGCCCGAAAATGCGGCGGTCCATGTCTGAACATTACGCCTGACGGCCTGTGCTGAAACCGGGTTGGACGTTCCCGTTTCGATCATTTTCCGATCAGTGCGTGTTCTTTTCCGTGTGTACGGAGGTGGGGGCGCCCGCACCGACGGCGTGTCGCGGCTCGGCCCCGGGGGTTTCGGGGGCCGAGGGCACGTGGAGGACCCGGCCGGTGGCGAGCAGGACGAGGAGGGCGGCGACGCCGCCCGCCCCGGCGACGGCGAATCCGGCGACCGTCCCGGCGAGTTCGACGGCGGGGCCCGCTGCGGCGGAGCCGAGGGCGGAACCGACGCCGAAGGTGGTGACGAGCCAGGAGAAGGCCTCGGTGACCGTGCCGCGCGGCGCGTGCCGGTCCACGACGATGAACGCGCAGGCGAGGACGGGCGCCAGGAAGACGCCGGCGAGGGCCGCGAGGGCGGTCATGGCGACGGGGCCGGGGGTGAGCACCAGCGGCAGGTAGCAGACGGCGAGGAGCAGCACCAGGACGCGGAGTCGCCGTTCGGGGGCTCCGGACCACTGCCGGGTGCCGTAGGTGACCCCGCCGACGAGCGCGCCGAGGCCGAGCGCGGCCATCAGCCAGCCGTAGACGGACGGGGTGCCCCGGTCGTCGGCGTACGCGACGGCGGCGACGGTGATGGAGCCGAGCGCGAGGCCGACGAAGAAGAACGAGCCGAGGAGGGCGAGGAGGCCCGGGGAGCGCAGGGCGCCCAGCCAGTGGGCCTCCCGGGGCGCGGAGCGCCAGGTGCGGGAGGGCTCGGAGAGGACGACGGCGAGGGCGCCGAGGACGCCGAGGAGGTTGATGACCAGGAGGGCGGCGGCGGGCGACCAGAGGGAGACCAGGAGGGTCAGCAGCAGGGGGCCGACGGTGAACATGACCTCCTGCGCGACCGCGTCCATGGCGTACGCGCGGTGGACCCGGTCCTCGCGGCCGAGGACGCTCGGCCACAGGGCTCTCAGGCCGCCCTCCAGGGGTGGTGTGAAGAGTCCGGCGACGACGACGGCCGCGTAGGCGAGGCCGAGGTGGCCGATGCCGGTGAGGGCGAGCAGGGCCATGCCGAGGGCGGAGAGGACCGCGGCGGGCAGCTGGACGCGGGGCTGGCCCTTGAGGTCGACGGCGCGGCCGAGGAGGGGCTGGCCGACGGCTGTGGCGACGCCGTAGGCGGCGATGAGGCCGCCGGCCAGGGTGTAGCTGCCGCCCTGGTCGCGGACGAAGAGGGTGAGGGCGATGGGGCCGACGCCGTTGGGCAGGCGCCCCACGAGGGTGCCGGCCAGCAGCCGGGCCGCGTGCGGCGCCCGGAGTATGTCGAGATAGCCGCCTCGCGCCGGGGCCTCGGTGGCCATGTGGTCTCCCCTCGCCTCGGACCGCGCCGAGGTTTTACGTATAACTTCCGTGGTCATACGTACCATGTCGGCAGCGCGCGGGTCCACCCCGCGCCCAGTGACCGGTCCGTCGACCGCCCGACGCGGAGGCTTGTGTGCAGACCCCGGAGCCGCTCGGCGGCACCCGCCCCACCAGCCGGGACGTCGCCCGGACGGCGGGCGTCTCCCAGGCCACCGTCTCCCTCGTGCTCGGCGACAAGTGGCGCGGCCGTGTGTCGGAACGCACCGCCGAGGCCGTGCGCGGGGCCGCCCGGGAGCTCGGCTACCGGCCCAACCTGGCCGCCCGCAACCTGCGCCTCGGCCGCACCCGCACCGCCATGCTCGTCGTCCCGGCCCTCACCAACGAGTTCTTCGCGCACGTCTACACGGGAGCGGCCGCCGCGGCGGCCCGGCACGGCTTCGGCGTGGTCCTCTACCCCTCCCCCGACGGCCTGGGCCCCGCGCGGGACCCCTTCGCCTCGGCGCAGGCCGCGCTCGACGGGGTGATCGCCTCCTCGATGGCGACCGGCGCCCTGGAGGCCTTCCGGGGCACCGACCTCCCGCTCGTCATGCTCGACAGCGACCCGGCCGGCCCCGGGGCCGCCGCCCATGTGAACCTCGACGTCGCCGACGGCATGCGCCGGGTGACCGACCACCTGCTCGCCCTGGGGCACCGCCGCTTCCTGCACCTGGCGTCCGCGGCCCCGTCCTGGACCTTCGACGTGCGGGCCGCCGCCCTGGCCCACGCCCTGCGCGGCACGGAGGTGCGCACCGTGCGCTCACCGCTGAACGTCGCGGACGCGTGGGAGGTCGCGGGCCGGGCCCTCGCCGCCCCCGGGCCCCGGCCCACGGCGGTGATCTGCGACGACGACATCCTCGCGGTCGGCGTCTGCAAGGCGGCACGCCGGCTCGGACTGCGGGTCCCCGAGGACCTGTCGGTGACCGGTTTCGACGACATGGCCCTGGCGACGGTGGTCGACCCGGAGCTCACCACCGTGCGGCTGCCCGCCGAGGAGTTCGGCCGGCGGGGCATGGAGGCCCTCCTCGCGGTCCTCGCGGGCGAACGGCCCCGGCCGGACACCCTTCCCGTCTCCCTGGTCCCCCGGGGCTCCTCGGGGCCCGCACCGGCGGCCTGAGGCCGGACGCGCCGGAGGGGCCCCGACCGCGCACCGCGGACCGGGGCCCCTCCGGGCCGTGCCGACTACTCCTCGGGAGCCTCGTCCGAAGGCTCGTCCGTCTTCGTCACCGCCGCGTCGTCCGCCTCCAGGAGGCGCGACAGCTGACGGCCGACGATCCGCTTGAACTTGCGCTGCTGCGGCCGCGTGCGGTCCAGGACCGCCACCTCCAGGCGCTCCGCGGGGATCTCCCGCTCGCTGCCGTTGGTGTCCCGCGAGAGCGCCTGCACGGCCAGCCTCAGGGCCTCGGCCAGGGACATGCCGTCCCGGTGCCGCTGGTCCAGGAAGGAGCCGATCTGCTCGGCGTTGCCGCCGACCGCGACCGAGCCATGCTCGTCCACGATCGAGCCGTCGTGCGGCAGCCGGTAGATCTGGTCGCCCGACGCCTCGGTGCCGACCTCGGCGACGACCAGCTCCACCTCGTACGGCTTCTCCCCCGCGCTGGAGAAGATCGTGCCGAGGGTCTGGGCGTAGACGTTGGCCAGGCCGCGCGCGGTGACGTCGTCCCGGTCGTAGGTGTAGCCCCGCAGGTCGGCGTAGCGGACGCCGCCGATGCGGAGGTTCTCGTACTCGTTGTACTTGCCGGCGGCCGCGAAGCCGATCCGGTCGTAGATCTCGCTGAACTTGTGCAGCGCGCGGGACGGGTTCTCACCGACGAAGACGATCCCGTCGGTGTACTGGAGGACGACAAGGCTGCGGCCTCGGGCGATGCCCTTGCGGGCGTACTCCGCCCGGTCGGCCATGGCCTGCTGGGGTGAGACGTAGAACGGAGTGGACACCGGCGGTCCGTCCCTTTCTTCTGGGCTTCAGTCGGGCGACGAGTGGTCAGAGCAGGGCGGCGCGGGGCCCGTCGGGCTCCTCGAGGCGCCGCTCGGTGACCGACCGGGCCAGGGCGGAGGACTCGGCCTCCGTGAGCCTGCGGTAGCCCTCGTCCGTGATGACCGTGACGATCGGGAAGATCCGGCGTGCCATGTCCGGGCCCCCGGTCGCCGAGTCGTCGTCCGCCGCGTCGTAGAGCGCCTGCACGACCAGCGTGGTGGCCTCCTGCTCGGTCAGGTCGGCGCGGTAGAGCTTCTTCATCGAGCCGCGCGCGAAGATCGAGCCGGAGCCGGTGGCGGCGTACCCGTGTTCCTCGGAGCGTCCGCCGGTCACGTCGTAGGAGAAGATCCGGCCCTTCTCCTTGCCCTCGTCCCAGCCCGCGAAGAGCGGGACGACGGCGAGCCCCTGCATGGCCATGCCCAGGTTGCCCCGGATCATGGTGGAGAGACGGTTCGCCTTGCCCTCCAGGGAGAGCGTGACGCCCTCCACCTTCTCGAAGTGCTCCAGCTCCAGCTGGAACAGTTTGACCATCTCCACGGCGAGGCCGGCGGTGCCGGCGATGCCGACGGCGGAGTACTCGTCGGCAGGGAAGACCTTCTCGATGTCCCGCTGCGCGATCATGTTGCCCATGGTGGCCCGCCGGTCACCGGCGAGCACGACCCCGCCGGGGAACGTGGCCGCCACGATGGTCGTCCCGTGCGGGGCCTCGACGACCCCGTCGGGGAGCTTCCGCCCGCCCGGCAGCATCTCCGGCGAGTGGTCCGCCAGGAAGTCGATGAACGAGGACGAGCCCGGCGTCAGGAAGGCCGCCGGCAGACGCCCGGTGCTACGAGGGTTGGCTTCCACGCGATTCCTTCCGGGTGGGAGAGTCGGCCCGCCGTGGGAAGCGCCGGCCGATCTTGCTTGCTGTGCACGGACCTTACCCGTGCCACCGCTTGTCATCCGTCCCCGGGCCCACGGCTTTCGCCGGGGCTCCGGGGACGGGGACGACAGACGCGCCGAGCGGCTACTCGCCGCCCTTCTGCACAAACGACCGAACGAAGTCCTCGGCGTTCTCCTCGAGGACGTCGTCGATCTCGTCCAGGACGGAGTCCACGTCGTCGCTCAGCTTCTCCTGGCGCTCCTGCAGGTCGGAGCTCGCCTCCGTGGTGGTCTCCTCGACCTCCTCCGTGGAACGCGTCGCCTTCTGCTGTCCGCCGCCGGTGTCCTTGGTCGCCATATCCCTCACCCCGCTCGAATCGGCCCGCTCGGTTGAGTCCGTACAAGATCAGACCCTATAGGGCGGGTCCCCTTTCGGCCCCGCAGTTTCGACAACGCCCGGGCACTGTTTCCATGATTCCCAGTGCCGGGGTATTTCAGGCCCCCGCGGGGCCTCGGATCAGCCGCCGGACAGGACCCGCACCAGTTCCTCGGCGGTCCTGCAGCGGTCCAGGAGCGACTTCACATGGGCTTTGGTGCCCCGCAGCGGCTCCAGGGTGGGGACGCGCTGGAGGGAGTCGCGGCCGGGCAGGTCGAAGATCACCGAGTCCCAGGAGGCCGCCGCGACGTCGTCGGCGTACTGCTCCAGGCACCGGCCCCGGAAATAGGCCCGGGTGTCCTCCGGAGGGGCCGTCTCGGCCCGCTCCACCTCGGCCTCGTCCAGGAGCCGCTTCATGCGCCCGCGTGCCGCCAGACGGTTGTAGAGGCCCTTCTCGGGGCGTACGTCCGCGTACTGGAGGTCGACCAGGTGCAGCCGGGCGGCGTCCCAGTCCAGGTCGTCCCGGCGCCGGTAGCCCTCCATGAGCTCCCGCTTGGCGATCCAGTCGAGCTCGCCCGCCAGGCTCATGGGGTCGTTCTCGAGCCGGTTGAGCGTGTCCTCCCAGCGGACCAGGACGTCCTTGGTCTGCTCGTCGGCGTCCGCTCCGTACCGCTCCTCCACGTACTTCCTGGCCAGCTCGAAGTACTCCATCTGGAGCTGCACCGCGGTGAGTGTCCGGCCGCTGCGCAGCGTGACCAGGTACTGGAGGGTCGGGTCGTGCGAGACCTGGTGGAGGGTCCGTACCGGCTGGTCGACGGCGAGGTCGACGGTGATGAACCCGTCCTCGATCATCGAGAGCACCAGGGCGGTGGTGCCCAGCTTGAGGTAGGTCGAGATCTCCGAGAGGTTGGCGTCGCCGATGATCACGTGCAGGCGGCGGTACCTCTCGGCGTCGGCGTGCGGCTCGTCCCGGGTGTTGATGATGGGCCGCTTGAGGGTGGTCTCCAGGCCGACCTCGACCTCGAAGTAGTCGGCGCGCTGGCTGATCTGGAAGCCGTTCTTGCGGCCGTCCTGGCCGATGCCGACCCGTCCCGCGCCGGTGACGACCTGACGGGAGACGAAGAAGGGCGTCAGGTGGCGCACGATGTCCGAGAAGGGGGTCTCCCGCTTCATCAGGTAGTTCTCGTGCGTGCCGTAGGAGGCGCCCTTGTTGTCGGTGTTGTTCTTGTAGAGGTGGATCGGCTGGGCCCCGGGGAGCTGCGCCGCCCGCTCGGCGGCCTCCGCCATGATCCGCTCGCCGGCCTTGTCCCAGCGGACGGCGTCGAGCGGGTTGGTGACCTCGGGCGAGCTGTACTCGGGGTGGGCGTGGTCCACGTAGAGGCGGGCCCCGTTGGTGAGGATCACGTTGGCCAGGCCGATGTCCTCGTCGGTGAGCTGGCTGGAGTCGGCGGCCTCGCGGGCGAGGTCGAAGCCGCGGGCGTCCCGCAGCGGGTTCTCCTCCTCGAAGTCCCAGCGGGCGCGGCGCGCCCGGTGCATCGCCGCCGCGTAGGCGTTGACGATCTGGGACGAGGTGAGCATGGCATTGGCGTTCGGGTGTCCCGGGACGGAGATCCCGTACTCCGTCTCGATGCCCATTACTCGCCGTACGGTCATGCGGCCCTCCTTGCCCGGCGGCGCTCACTGTGCGCGACTCGGCGGTACCGATGAGCCTAGAGCGGCTCCGCGCTGGTGGGGAGATCGGTTGCGTATTTCCCTGTGATGCCGGGGGAAATGCTGGATGGAATGCGTCGGCTGCGGATGCCCGGTTTCCGGACATCCGCAGCCGGAGGCGTTTTACAGGTACTGACCGGTATTGGCCACCGTGTCGATGGAGCGCCCGGTGTCCGCGCCCTGCTTTCCGGTGACGAGGGTGCGGATGAACACGATCCGCTCGCCCTTCTTTCCGGAGATCCTGGCCCAGTCGTCGGGGTTGGTGGTGTTGGGCAGGTCCTCGTTCTCCTTGAACTCGTCCACGCACGCCTGGAGGAGGTGGGAGACCCGGATGCCCTTCTGGTTGTGGTCGAGGAAGGCCTTGATGGCCATCTTCTTGGCCCGGTCGACGATGTTCTGGATCATCGCGCCGGAGTTGAAGTCCTTGAAGTAGAGGACTTCCTTGTCGCCGTTGGCGTACGTGACTTCGAGGAAGCGGTTCTCCTCGGATTCGGCGTACATCTGCTCGACGACGGACTGGATCATTCCGTGGGCGGCCGCCGCCTTGGAGCCGCTGTGCTCGGAGATGTCGTCCGAGTGGAGCGGCAGGGTGGCGGTGAGGTACTTCGCGAAGATGTCCTTCGCGGCCTCGGCGTCCGGACGCTCGATCTTGATCTTGACGTCGAGCCGGCCGGGTCGCAGGATCGCGGGGTCGATCATGTCCTCGCGGTTGGAGGCGCCGATGACGATGACGTTCTCCAGGCCCTCCACACCGTCGATCTCGGCGAGCAGCTGGGGGACGATGGTGTTCTCCACGTCCGAGCTGACACCGGATCCGCGGGTGCGGAAGAGGGATTCCATCTCGTCGAAGAAGACGATGACGGGGGTGCCCTCGCTCGCCTTCTCCCGGGCACGCTGGAAGACGAGGCGGATGTGCCGCTCGGTCTCGCCGACGTACTTGTTGAGGAGCTCGGGGCCCTTGATGTTGAGGAAGTAGGACTTCCCCGCGGGCTGGCCGGTCACCTCGGCGACCTTCTTGGCCAGGGAGTTGGCCACGGCCTTCGCGATCAGCGTCTTGCCGCAGCCGGGCGGGCCGTAGAGCAGGATGCCCTTGGGCGGACGGAGTTCGTGCTCCTTGAAGAGGTCCGGGTAGAGGTAGGGGAGCTCGACCGCGTCCCTGATCAGTTCGATCTGGTTGCCCAGGCCGCCGATCTTGTTGTAGTCGACGTCCGGGACCTCTTCGAGAACGAGCTCTTCGACCTCGCTCTTGGGGACCACCTCGTACACGTAGCCGGACCTGGAGTCGAGCAGCAGGGCGTCGCCGGGGCGGATGGTGACGTCCAGCAGAGGCTCGGCGAGCCTCACCACCCGCTCCTCGTCGGTGTGCCCGACCACCAGGGCGCGCTCGCCGTCCTCGAGGATCTCCTTGAGGGTGACGATGTCCCCGGCGCGCTCGAACTCCATGGCCTCGACCACGTTGAGCGCTTCGTTGAGCATGACTTCCTGGCCGCGCTTGAGCTCTTCGAGCTCGATGCTCGGGCTGACGTTCACCCGGAGCTTGCGGCCCCCGGTGAAGATGTCGCACGTGCCGTCCTCATTGGCCTGCAGGAAGACACCGAAGCCGGCCGGCGGCTGCGCGAGCCGGTCGACTTCCTCCTTGAGGGCCACGATCTGGTCGCGGGCCTCACGGAGCGTGTTCGCCAGTCGTTCGTTCTGCGCGGACACGCCGGCCAGGCTGGTCTGCAGCTCGACGATCCGCTCTTCGAGAATCCTCGTGTGTCGCGGAGAGTCGGCGAGCTTGCGGCGCAGGACGGCGATTTCCTGCTCGAGATAGGCAACCTGACCGGCGGGGTCTTCAGACCCCCGCCCCGGCCGGATGCCGCGGTTGATGTCGTCGTCGTGGGCTGCCACGGTCCTCACCTCCTCCAAGGGGAGCTGGACGCTTCCTGACCCTACCTGCGTGGGTGGTGATTGAAACCCCTAGATCAAAAAGACTCCGAGGTGTGTCCGATCTTCACCCTTGCGCTTCCCCTGTCGACAGGGGAATACCCACCCTTCGCAGGTTGAAAGCGGGCGGTTGTATCGTCGTCGTGGGTCAACACCCGTCAGAGGCGGCCCGACTTACCCGCGAGAAGCGACACGCGAAGCAGAAACGGCAGGAGATATGACCGTGCAGCACGAGGCTCCGTCCACGGGCGCCGCAGAGGCGCTGGAGGTCTGGATCGACCAGGACCTGTGCACCGGGGACGGGATCTGCGCGCAGTACGCTCCCGAGGTCTTCGAGCTGGACATCGACGGGCTCGCATATGTGAAGAGCGCCGACGACGAGCTGCTCCAGGACACCGGTGCCACGACACCGGTCCCGCTGACGCTGCTCCAGGACGTGGTGGACTCGGCGAAGGAGTGCCCGGGCGACTGCATCCATGTGCGCCGGGTCGAGGACAAGGTCGAGGTGTACGGCCCCGACGCGGAGTGACGGGTCAGGCGCCGCGCGCTTCGGCCTGTCCGGTGCGGACGAAGGCGCCGCCCTTCCAGTGCCAGCTGACCTGCTCCTTCTCGTCGGGGCAGCAGCTGGGCACGTCGGGGGACGAGTAGCCGAGCAGGGTGGCGTGCACCGCTCCGTCGCGTACGGAGAAGTCGGTGACGCTCTTGAGGAGCTCGGGTGCGACGAGGGTGGCCACCACGCGCGCGGGCGCGCCGGCCCGCTTGCCGCGGGTGAGGACGTAGACGCCGCTCGGCGGCGTGCCGGAGCCCGCTTCGCAGTGCACGACCGCAACGGTCTCGGGGTTCCCGTCTCCGTCGAGGTCCCCGGACGCCCGCTTGGCGACCTTGTGGGGCGCTCCCCCGCAGTCCAGCGGGTAGGCGACCCCGGCGGCCTCGGGGGCCGGTGCGGGGCGCGGTGCCGTGGCGGTGGTCGCGGTGGCTCCGGCGGGGCCTGGCTGCAGGAGGCCCGCGAGGGCGACGACCGCGGCGGTCGCGGTGGCGGTGGCGAGCCAGTGGGCCGGCCGGGCGTGGGTGTGTGCGAGGTCCGCGAGGTCCGGGGCGGCGGAGGGCTGCACGCGAGACGTCTCCTGTGGGGTGGTGCGGCGGTTTCGGGCATCGTGCCACACGTCACAGGGGGACGGAACCGTCGGGGTCGGCCTCGTGCGGGGCCGCGTGCCCGTCGAACATGAGGACGCCGCCGCCGAGTTCCGCGCGGGGGCGGAGAACTCGGCGGCGGCGCGCCGTGGGTGTCGGGACGTCAGCCCTTGTTGGGGCCCTCGTAGTCCTCGCCGTAGGCGCCCTTGGCCGGCCGGCGGCGGCGCATCGGGGGCTCGACGCCGTCCGCGAGGCGGCGGGCGGTGACGAGGAAGCCGGTGTGGCCGATCATGCGGTGATCGGGGCGGACGGCGAGGCCCTCGACGTGCCAGTTGCGGATCATGGATTCCCAGGGCTGCGGCTCGGCGTAGCAGCCGAACTCGCGGATGGACTCCACGGTGCGGGCGAGCTGGGTGGTGGTCGCCACGTAGCAGCAGAGGATGCCGCCGGGGACGAGCGCCTTGGAGACGGCCTCCAGGCACTCCCAGGGGGCGAGCATGTCCAGGATGACGCGGTCGACGTCGGTGTCGGACAGGTTGTCCTGGAGGTCGCCGACGGTCAGCTGCCACGCGGGGTGGGGGCCGCCGAAGTAGCGTTCGACGTTGCCCTTCGCGATCTCGGCGAAGTCCTCGCGGCGCTCGTAGGAGTGCAGCATGCCGCTGTCTCCGATGGCGCGCAGGAGGAAGCTGCTCAGCGAGCCCGAGCCCACTCCCGCTTCCACGACGCGGGCGCCGGGGAAGATGTCGGCGAAGGCCAGGATCTGCCCCGCGTCCTTGGGGTAGACCACGGCGGCGCCGCGGGGCATGGACAGGACGTAGTCGGGGAGCAGGGGGCGCAGCGCGAGGTAGGCGACGTTTCCGGTGGTGCGGACAACGCTGCCCTCGGGGGCGCCGATCAGTTCGTCGTGCGGGAAAGAACCCTTGTGGGTGTGGAAGTTCTTTCCCTCTTCGAGCGTGAACGTGTAGTGACGGCCCTTGGGGTCGGTCAGCTGAACCTGGTCCCCGACCTTGAAGGGCCCGCGTCGGCGGGCGGCACCGGTCGGTTCGGACATGTGACCAGAGTACAAGGACTACGAGGAGGGTCGTGCCATGGCCTTGACGAAGGCGCGCTCGACGTCGGTGGTGGAGAGGACTCCGTAGATCTCGCCGGTGTCCTCGACGACGAGGTACTCGGTGGCCGGGCTGGCGCGGAGGTGGTCGAGGAGGGGCTGGCCGGTGAGTTCGGCGGGGACGCGCATGCCGTCGGTGAGGTCCTGGGCGAGGGTGCTGACGGCGACCCAGGGGCGGCGGTGCTCGGGGACGGCGGCGATGGCGGCCTCGCGGACGATCGCGGTGGGGAGGCCGTGGCCGTCGACGACGACGAGGGCGCGGGCGCCCGCCTCGTTGGCGCGGCGGAGGGCCTCAGAGAGGGGGGTGACGGGCTCGACGGGGATGGCGCGGCGGGTGAGGGTGCGGGCCCGGAGCTCGGGGAGGTGTTCGCGGAGGCGGGCCATGCGGAGGCTGTTGCCCGCGCCGGTCCAGATGATGGCGGCCAGGATGGCGGCGAGCAGGGCGTCGGTGACGGTGTTGAGGCCGCTGATGTCCTCGGTGGAGTTGCCGAGGAAGCCGGTGCGGGTGAGCAGGGGCAGTCCGACGAGGACGAGGACGGCGAGGGCGCGGCCGACCCAGGCGGCGGCGATGGTGCCGCTCATGGGCTTGCCGGTGATCTTCCAGACGACGGCGCGGAGCATCCGGCCGCCGTCGAGGGGGAGGCCGGGGAGCAGGTTGAAGATCGCGACGATGAGGTTGGAGATCATCAGGCCGGCGAGGAGGACGCCGGGGACGGTGCCGGGCTCGACGGCGTACATCGAGAGATAGAACACGCCGGCGAGGACGAGGGAGAGGAGGGGGCCGACGAAAGCGAGGACGAACTCGCGGCCGGGGGTCTCGGTCTCCTTCTCGATCTCGGAGACGCCGCCGAAGAACTGGAGCTGGATGCGGCGCACCGGGAGCTTGAAGCGGAGCGCGGCGATGGTGTGGGCCAGTTCGTGGACGAGCACGGAGGCGTAGAAGGCGACGGCGAAGAAGAGGGAGACGAGGTAGCGGGCGGCGCCCAGTTCGGGCAGGACGCGCTCGATCTGGTCGCCGAAGACCCAGGTGATGAGGGCGGCGACGAGGAACCAGCTGGGGGCGACGTAGACGGGCACGCCGAAGGGGCGGCCCATGAGGATCCCGCCGCCGGGCTCCTCGGTCCGCTGCGGCTTGGGCTCGTCCTGGTTCACGGGTTCCTTTCGTCGCGGAGGGTGACCCACGTCGGTGTGTCACGGTTCGATCATGCAGTGCGACGGGGTCCCAGGTCGATGGTATTCCGCTCGCTGTCGGTGGCGGGTCGTAGGGTCTTCGTCATGAGTACGAGCGAGCAGGTGCCGGCGGAGCCCCGGGCGCCCATGTCGTTGTCGCCGTCGCGGGCGAGCGATTTCATGCAGTGTCCCCTGCTGTACCGGTTCCGGGTGATCGACCGGCTCCCGGAGAAGCCGAGCGAGGCGGCGACCCGGGGGACGCTGGTGCACGCGGTGCTCGAGCGGCTCTTCGACGATCCCGCGGTGGAGCGGACGGCTCCGCGGGCGCGGGCGATGGTCCCGGGCCAGTGGGACCGGCTCCTGGAGTCGAAGCCGGAGCTGGGTGAGCTGTTCGCGGAGGATCCGGAGGGCGAGCGGCTCGCGGGCTGGCTGGGTGAGGCGGAGCGGCTGGTCGAGCGGTGGTTCACGCTGGAGGACCCGACGCGCCTCGAGCCCGCCGAGCGGGAGCTGTTCGTGGAGACGGAGCTGGATTCGGGGCTGCGCCTGCGCGGGGTGATCGACCGGATCGACGTGGCGCCGTCGGGTGACGTGCGGATCGTCGACTACAAGACGGGCAAGGCGCCGCGGCCGGAGTACCGGGACGGGGCGCTGTTCCAGATGACGTTCTACGCGCTGGTGGTGTGGCGGCTGCGGCAGGTCATCCCGCGGCGGCTGCAGCTGGTGTACCTGGGCAGCGGGGAGGTGCTGACGTACGACCCGGTGGAGGCGGATCTGCTGCGGGTGGAGCGGAAGCTGCTGGCGCTGTGGGAGGCGATCCGGCTGGCGACGGAGACGGGCGACTGGCGGCCGCGTCCGACGAAGCTGTGCGGCTGGTGCGATCACCAGGCGGTGTGTCCGGAGTTCGGGGGGACTCCGCCGGTCTATCCGCTGAAGATCGTTCCCGCGCGCCCGCCGGAGTCGGGCGATTCGGGGCAGGGCAGAATGGGCCTGGCCCCGCCGGCGCCGTAGTGCCGGTGTACCTCGTGAGCTCAGCCCCGTGAAGGAGCCCTTGTGACGATCCGCGTCCTCTTGGTCGACGATCAGCCGCTGCTGCGCACCGGCTTCCGGATGATTCTGGAGGCGGAGCAGGACATCGCGGTGGTGGGTGAGGCCGGGGACGGCCTCCAGGCACAGGACCAGGTGCGGGCGCTGCAGCCGGACGTGGTGCTGATGGACATCCGGATGCCGCGGATGGACGGGGTGGAGGCGACCCGGCAGATCACGGGTCCGGGCCGGGACGGTCCGGCGAAGGTGCTGGTGCTGACGACCTTCGATCTCGACGAGTACGTGGTGGAGGCGCTGCGGGCGGGGGCGAGCGGTTTCCTCCTGAAGGACGCCCCGGCGAACGAGCTGGTGCAGGCGATCCGGGTGGTGGCGGCCGGTGAGGCGATGCTGGCGCCGTCGATCACGCGCCGGCTGCTCGACAAGTACTCGGCGCATCTGCCGACGGGCGAGGAGCAGGTGCCGGACACGCTGAACACCCTGACGGACCGTGAGGTCGAGGTGCTGAAGCTGGTGGCCCGGGGCCTGTCGAACGCGGAGATCGCGGCGGACCTGTTCGTCAGCGAGACGACGGTGAAGACGCATGTGGGTCATGTGCTGACGAAGCTGGGCCTGCGGGACCGGGTGCAGGCCGCGGTGTACGCGTACGAGAGCGGTCTGGTGCGGCCGGGGGCCAACGGGCAGTAGCCCCGGCGGCCCGAGCGGGTACGGCGGGAGCGGATACGGCGGGAGGGGCCCGGGGCGCGTGGTGCGCGCCGGGCCCCTCCTGCCGTGTCCGGGGACGGATCTCGTGTCCGGGGACGGATCGCCTGGCCGGGGACGGATCCCCTGGCCGCTGACGGATCGCCTGGCGGGGACGGATCGCCTGGCCGGTGGCCTGTCAGCCCTTGCGGATCTCCCAGAAGCGGAAGACCGTCGAGGCGTCGAGGGTCCATTCCAGGCCCGTGACGCCCTGGCGGGCGACGGCGTACTGCTTGCCCTGCCAGAGCGGCAGGAGGGGCAGCTGCTCGGCGACGAGGTCCTGGAGCTTGCCGTACTCGTCGGCGGTGGCGGCGCGGTCCGGGGCGGCGGCGGTCTTGGGGAGGAGGCTGCCGGTGATGGTGGCGTTCTCGTAGCGGTTGCCGAGGACGTTGCCCTCGCCGAAGAACGGGGTGGTGAAGTTGTCGGCGTCGGGGTAGTCGGGGACCCAGCCCTTGACGTAGACGCCGTACTTGCCGGCCGCGATGTCCTTCTCGTACTGGTCGTAGGCGACGGACTTGACGTCGGCGTCGAACAGGCCGCTGGCGTTGAGCTGCTCGGCGATGGCCTTGAGCTCCTGGTCGGTGGACGGGCCGTAGCGGCTGGGCGTGGACCAGAGGGTGAGCTTCACCTTGTCGGTGATGCCGGCGGCGCGCAGGGCCTTCTTCGCCTTGGCCGTGTCAGGGACGCCGTAGGTGTCGTAGAAGGCGGTGTTGTGTCCGGCGATGCCGGCCGGGACGATCGAGTACAGCGGCGTGGCCGTGGACTTGTAGACGCCTTCGACGAGGGCCTCGCGGTCGACGAGGTGGGCGATGGCCTGGCGGACGCCGAGCTTGCCGGCGACCGGGTCCTTCATGTTGAAGACCAGGTGCTGGACCTCGGCGCTGCTGCCCTGGACGACCTCGATGCCCTTGTCGTCCGTGGTCTCGGAGGTCTCGAGGGTCGCGATGTCCTCGGCGGAGAGGCCTCGGTAGGCGACGTCGACGTCTCCGTCGGCGAGACCCTTGGCGAGGGCGGAGCGGTCGCCGCCGTAGAGCTTGAGGGTGACGGCTTCGTTCTTGCGCTGCGCGGTGCCCTTGTAGCCGGAGTTGGCGGAGAAGGTGGCCTCGGTGGCGCTGAAGGAGTCCAGCTTGTAGGGGCCGGAGCCGGTGGCCTTGCCGTCGGTGCGCAGGGCGTCGGCGGGGTACTCGCGGTGGTCGACGATGGACCCGGCGCCGGAGGCGATCTTGCTGGGGAAGGTGGCGTCGGGGACCTTGAGGTGGAAGACGACGGTCCTCTCGTCCGGGGTCTCGATGCTCTTGATGGTGGCCAGCAGCGGCGCGGGGCCCGAGGGGTCGGCGATCCTGAGGGCGCGCTCGAAGGAGAACTTGACGTCCTCCGAGGTGAGCTTGTTGCCGTTGGAGAAGGTCAGGCCGTCGCGCAGGGTGCAGCTGTACACGGTGCTGCCGGTGGTGAAGCCGCACTCGTCGGCGGCCTCGGGCTCCGGCTCTGAGCCGCCCTTGGGGAAGGCCAGCAGGGACTGGAAGACGTTGTTGAACAGCAGCCAGGAGCCGGGGTCGTAGCCGGCCGCCGGGTCGGTGGCGACGATCTCGTCGGACATGCCGACGCGTATGCCGTTGCCGGAGTCGCCCGAGCCGCCCTGCTCGGTGCCGCAGCCGCTGAGGAGGGCGGCGGACAGACCGGCGGCGAGGGGGGCCGTCAGCCACTTGTTGTGCGTCTTCACAGAACGTGCCTCGTGATCTCTTGTCAGGCCGGCCGCGCGCGGGTGCGCGGCCGGTGTAACCGATCCAGTCGACGGGGTTATGCGGTACCGCGGCCCAGTTCCCAGAGCAGGAGGTCGGAGGACGTGTTGAGGGCGTACTCGACTCCGTTGAGGTCGTCGCGCGCGGCGACGTACTGCTTGCCCTGCCACAGCGGCAGGACGGGTACGTCCTCGGCGACGATCTTCTGGATCTGGTTGAAGACGGGGCTCGCGGCGGTGCGGTCGGCCTGGCGGCGCGAACGCGGGATGAGCTGGTCGCGGACGACCTTGTTCACGTACGGGGTGTTGAGGAAGTTGTCGCTGTCCAGGAACGGCGCGATGTAGTTGTCCGGGTCCGGGTAGTCGGGGAACCAGCCGAGTCCGTAGACGGCGTAGTCGCCGCGCTTCTGTGCGGTGCGGAACGTCGACCACTCGGCGCCCTGGACGGTGACGTCGAAGAGCTCGCTGGAGACGAGCTGCTTCTTGAGCGCCTCGAACTCCTCGGCGGTCTCGGCGCCGTAGTGGTCGGTGGTGTAGTTCAGCGTCAGCTTGACCGGGGTCTTGACGCCGGCGTCCTTGAGGAGCTTGGCGGCGCGGGCCTGGTCGGGCTCGCCGTAGGTGTCGAAGAAGGGGGTGGCGTGGCCGGTGATGCTGGAGGGGATCAGCGAGTACAGCGGCTCGGCGGTGGTGCCGTACACCCGGTTGACGAGGGCGCCGCGGTCGACGACGGCGGCCATGGCCTGACGGACGGCCTTCTCCTGGACGGCGGGGGCCTTGGTGTTGAAGCCGAGGTAGCGGATCTCCAGGCCGGGGACCTCGATGACCTCGATGCCGTCCTTGGGCGTCTCGGTGAGGTCCTTGACCTGCTTGCGGGACAGGGAGCGGGCCATCATGTCGATGTCGTCGCTCTCCAGGGCCCGGCCCATGGTGCTCGCGTCGGCGTAGGGGCGCAGCTCGACCTTCTCGTTGCGCAGGGTGATGTCGCCCTTGTAGGCGGGGTTCCTGGTGAAGACGAAGCGGGTGGCCTTGTCGCCCTCGCGCTCGACCTTCATGGTGTACGGGCCCGAGCCGTCGACGTCGAAGCCCTCGCGGAGCCGGCCGGCCTCGTACTTGTCCTTGCTGAGGATGCCGGCGACGGGGGTGGAGAGCTTGTACGGGAAGGTGGCGTCGGGGGTCTTCAGGTGGAAGACGACCTCGTCGGTGCCCTTGGTCTCGATGGTGTCGATGTTCGAGAGGAGGGCGGCGGTGCCGTTGTCCGACTTGATCTTCAGCACGCGCTCGATGGAGAACTTGACGTCCTCGGCGGTGATCGGGGTGCCGTCGGCGAAGGTGAGGCCGGCGCGCAGCTTGCAGCGGTAGCTCTCGCTGGCCTTGTCGGAGAATCCGCAGTTCTGGGCGGCCTCGGGGACGGGCTCGCCGCTGTCGCGGGGCACGTGCATCAGGGTCTGCACGGTCTGTCGCAGGATGTTCCAGGCGCCGGTGTCGTAGGCGAAGGCCGGGTCGAGCGGCGCGGGGGCGTCCGCGGTGGCGATGAACTGGTCCGTGGTGCCGACGACGATCGCTCCGCCTTCCTCCGCACCGCCGCAGGCGGCGAGCAGGGGGGCGAGCAGTCCGGCCACGGCCGGCAGCACCAGGGTCTTGCGGTTCATCAGGGACGATCTCCTCATCCGGCACTGGGATACAGCGGTCAGTGGAACTCCGCCGCCGGCCGCCCGGTCTGGGCGGGAGCGATCGGGCCGGGTGTTGCGATCGGTCCTGTGTTCACGGCGACTTGGGTGTGCGCCGGTGCACGCGGGTTATGCGGCGAAGTACTCGCGAAAGATTAGTGGGCGGCGCCGCTATTGCCTGACCACGGGGGGCCGCGGGGGTAATCGCACAGTGATCATGAATACGAGGGTCTCGATAGTCATGCGCCGGATGATGCGGACGGTGCCGATCGAAACGGGACACAGGGGGCGCCAAAACACGCCCCAATCGGACAGGGAACGCACGGAGGCCACCCACCGTCCGGCACTCTGCGTGACCAACGTCACGCAGGGGCCTTTTCGGCGAATGGCCTGATCGTTTTCTCCGGGCGTTCCCCGGGTGCACCGCGGGTGTCCCCCGGGTGCCCCCGGGGGTGTCTCCGCGGTATCTCCGGGGCGAAATCGCATTCGCCCGGGGGAAGCTCAGATAAAGCTCAGATTCCGGTGATCAATGTACGGAGGAAGGGCACGTCGACCTCTTCGAGGGAGCGCACGACGACCCGGCCCGGGGAGGGCGCGATCGGGGCGACCGAGGGCACCGCGACGACCCGGCAGCCGGCCGCCTCGGCGGCCGCCACCCCGGTCGCGGTGTCCTCGATGACGGCACAGAGCACGGGGTCGGCCCCGACCCCCTGGGCGGCCGCCAGGTACGGCTCCGGGTGCGGCTTGGTCCGGACGACCTCGTCGCCCGCGACGGTGAGCGCGAAGCGGTCGCGGCCGAGCGAGTGGAGGACCTTGTCGATGATCCGCCGGTGCGAGGCGGAGACCAGTGCGGTCGGGATGGAGTGCCGGCTCAGCTCGGCGAGGAGCCGTTCGGCGCCGGGCATGAGGGGCACACCGCGCGCGATGCGCTGCTCGAACTTCTCGTTGAGCAGGACGGTCAGCTCGGCGACGGTGATGTCGGCGCCGGTGGCCTCGATGAGGTAGCCCGCGCTGCGCGTCATCGGGCCGCCGACGACGACGTCCCGCCAGGCCTCGTCCAGCCGGTGTCCGAGGTCGGCGAAGGCCTCGACCTCCGCGTCCCACCAGAAGTCCTCCGTGTCGACGAGGGTCCCGTCCATGTCGAGGAAGACCGCCTGCAGGGCGGAGCTTCCGTTGGTACGGATCAGGGACGCGGGGACCGTACTGGTCATCCGGCACACCTCCATGGAGGGACGAGAAGGCCGGCCCCCCTCCCCGGTACGGGGAGGAAGACCGGCCTGCACTGGACCGATAAGTGTACGTCCGGATCACCGAAAGGGCGCGTATTTACCCCCGGGGTCCCCCGGGGCGCCGTCCGGGACGGTTGTCCCGCCGGGTTCCGGCGGGACACCCCGGACCCCGGTCACCGGGCGTTGAAGTACTTCGCCTCGGGGTGGTGGATCACGATGGCGTCGGTGGACTGCTCGGGGTGGAGCTGGAACTCCTCGGAGAGGTGGACGCCGATCCGCTCCGGACGCAGCAGCTCCGCGATCTTCGCGCGGTCCTCCAGGTCGGGGCAGGCCCCGTACCCGAGGGAGAAGCGCGCGCCGCGGTACTTGAGGTCGAACATGTCCTCGACCGCGTCCGGGTCCTCGCCGCCGAAGCCGAGCTCGGCGCGGACCCGGGCGTGCCAGTACTCGGCCATGGCCTCGGCGAGCTGGACGGAGAGGCCGTGCAGCTCCAGGTACTCGCGGTAGGAGTCGGACTCGAACAGCTTGGCGGTGGCCTCGCCGATCTTCGAGCCGACGGTGACGACCTGGAGGCCGACCACATCGGTCTCGCCGGAGTCCTCCGGACGGAAGAAGTCCGCGAGGCAGAGCCGGCGGCCGCGGCGCTGGCGCGGGAAGGTGAAGCGGGTCCGCTCGTTGCCGGCCTCGTCGAGGATGATCAGGTCCTCGCCCTTGGAGACGCAGGGGAAGTAGCCGTAGACGACGGCCGCCTCGAGCAGGTTCTCGGTGTGCAGCTTGTCGAGCAGGCCGCGCAGCCGCGGCCGGCCCTCGGTCTCGACGAGCTCCTCGTACGTGGCGCCGCCGACGCGGGCCTGCTTGAGGCCCCACTGGCCCTTGAAGAGGGCGCCCTCGTCGAGCCAGGAGGCGTAGTCCTTGAGCGGGATGCCCTTGACGACGCGGGTGCCCCAGAACGGCGGGGTGGGGACGGGGTTGTCGACGGCGACGTCGGAACGGCCGGCCGGCTCGTCCGCCTCCTCCGCCTGGAGGACCGGCGTGTCCCGCTTGGGGACGCGGCGCTGCTTGAGCTCGGGGAGCTTGGCGCCGGGGACGCCGCGCTTGACGGCGACGAGCGCGTCCATGAGGCGCAGGCCCTCGAAGGCGTCCCGGGCGTAGCGGACCTCGCCCTGGTAGATCTCGTGCAGGTCCTGCTCGACGTACGCCCTGGTCAGGGCGGCGCCGCCGAGGATCACGGGGTACTTGGCGGCCAGCTCGCGCTGGTTCAGCTCCTCCAGGTTCTCCTTCATGATCACGGTGGACTTCACGAGGAGGCCGGACATGCCGATCACGTCGGCGCTGTGCTCCTCGGCGGCCTCCAAGATCGCGGAGACGGGCTGCTTGATGCCGATGTTGACGACGTTGTAGCCGTTGTTGGAGAGGATGATGTCGACGAGGTTCTTGCCGATGTCGTGGACGTCGCCGCGTACGGTGGCCAGCACGATCGTGCCCTTGCCCTCGGCGTCCGTCTTCTCCATGTGCGGTTCGAGGTGGGCCACCGCGGTCTTCATGACCTCGGCGGACTGCAGCACGAACGGCAGCTGCATCTGGCCCGAGCCGAACAGCTCGCCGACCGTCTTCATGCCGTCGAGCAGGATCTCGTTGACGATCTCCAGAGCGGGCCGGATCGTCAGGGCCTCGTCGAGGTCCGTCTCCAGGCCGTTCTTCTCGCCGTCGACGATCCGCCGCTTCAGACGCTCGTCGAGGGGCAGGGCGAGGAGCTCCTCGGTCTTGCCCGCCTTCATCGACTTGGTGTTGACGCCCTCGAAGAGGGCCATCAGCTTCTGCAGCGGGTCGTAGGCCGGTTCGTCCCCCTGCTGGGGGCGTCGCCGGTCGTAGATCAGGTCGAGCGCGGTGGTGACCTGCTCGTCGTCGAAGCGGGCGATCGGCAGGATCTTCGAGGCGTGGACGATCGCCGAGTCGAGTCCGGCCTTGACGCACTCGTCGAGGAAGACGGAGTTGAGCAGGATGCGCGCGGCCGGGTTCAGGCCGAAGGAGATGTTGGAGAGGCCCAGGGTGGTCTGGACGTCCGGGTGGCGGCGCTTGAGCTCGCGGATCGCCTCGATGGTGGCGATGCCGTCCTTGCGCGACTCCTCCTGACCGGTACAGATGGTGAAGGTCAGGGTGTCGATGAGGATGTCGGACTCGTGGATGCCCCAGTTCCCCGTCAGGTCCTCGATGAGCCGTTCGGCGATGGCGACCTTGTGCTCGGGGGTACGGGCCTGGCCCTCCTCGTCGATGGTGAGGGCGATGAGCGCGGCGCCGTGCTCCTGGGCCAGCCGGGTGACCTTGGCGAAGCGGGACTCGGGGCCGTCGCCGTCCTCGTAGTTGACGGAGTTGATGACGGCCCGGCCGCCGAGCTTCTCCAGACCGGCCTGGAGGACGTCCACCTCGGTGGAGTCGAGGACGATCGGCAGGGTGGAGGCGGTGGCGAAGCGGCCGGCGAGCTCCTGCATGTCGGCGACGCCGTCGCGGCCCACGTAGTCGACGCAGAGGTCGAGCATGTGCGCGCCCTCGCGGATCTGGTCGCGGGCCATCTCGACGCAGTCGTCCCAGCGGGCCTCCAGCATGGCCTCGCGGAACTTCTTGGAGCCGTTGGCGTTGGTGCGCTCGCCGATCGCCATGTACGCGGTGTCCTGGCGGAACGGCACGGTCTGGTAGAGCGAGGCGGCGCCGGGCTCGGGGTGCGGCTCGCGCGCGGCGGGGGTGAGGTCCCGGACGCGCTCGACGACCTGGCGCAGGTGCTCGGGGGTCGTACCGCAGCAGCCGCCGATCAGGGAGAGGCCGTACTCGCGGACGAAGGTCTCCTGGGCGTCGGCGAGCTCGGCGGGGCTGAGCGGGTAGTGGGCGCCGTCGGAGGTGAGGACGGGCAGGCCGGCGTTGGGCATGCAGGAGAGGGGGATGCGCGAGTGGCGTGCCAGGTAGCGGAGGTGCTCGCTCATCTCGGCGGGGCCGGTGGCGCAGTTCAGGCCGATCATGTCGATGCCGAGCGGCTCCAGGGCCGTGAGCGCGGCGCCGATCTCGGAGCCGAGGAGCATGGTGCCGGTGGTCTCGACGGTGACGGAGACGATCAGCGGCACGTCGGCGCCGAGGGTGTCGAGGGCGCGGCGGGCGCCGATGACGGAGGCCTTGGTCTGGAGCAGGTCCTGGGTGGTCTCGACGAGCAGGGCGTCGGCGCCGCCGGCGAGGAGGCCCTCGGCGTTCTGCTGGTAGGCGTCGCGCAGCAGGGTGTACGGGGCGTGGCCGAGGGTCGGCAGCTTGGTGCCGGGGCCGATGGAGCCGAGGACCCAGCGCTGGCGTCCGGTGGAGGCGGTGAACTCGTCGGCGACCTCGCGGGCGATGCGGGCACCGGCCTCGGAGAGCTCGTGGACGCGCTCGGGGATGTCGTACTCGCCCAGGGCGGCGTGGTTGGCACCGAAGGTGTTGGTCTCGACGCAGTCGACGCCGGCGGCGAAGTACTCCTGGTGGACCGATCGGACGATGTCGGGCCTGGTGATGTTCAGGATCTCGTTGCATCCTTCGAGGTTCTGGAAGTCCTCGAGGGTGGGGTCCTGTGCCTGGAGCATGGTGCCCATGGCGCCGTCGGCGACGACCACTCGGCTGGCGAGTGCCTCGCGGAGGGCTGCGGCGCGGTTCCGGCTGTCTGCGGAAGGGGTCGGCAACGAGGCCATGGATGAGCTCCCTGGGATGCGACGGCTGTCGGCTTTGCACCTTCGGAGGAGGGTGCACGGGGCCAGCGTAACCGCGCTCCGGCCAGGGTGGACACGGCGTCTCGCGGGGCGGACGGCATCCTGTGTGCGGGGACTCCCGGTTCTGACCGTTCTTGACTGACACTGTCATGTGTTCTGCAAGGTCGGCATCGACCGATAGTGTTCAGCATTGTCGAACAGCGTGAGAGGGAGAAGGGGTCGGGCGATGGCGAAGAACATCCAGTCGCTTGAACGGGCGGCGGCCATGCTGCGACTGCTCGCGGGCGGCGAGCGCCGGCTGGGCCTGTCCGACATCGCGTCCTCGCTGGGACTCGCCAAGGGCACCGCCCACGGCATCCTGCGCACGCTCCAGGCGGAGGGCTTCGTGGAGCAGGAGGCGGCCTCGGGCCGGTACCAGCTCGGCGCGGAGCTGCTGCGGCTCGGCAACAGCTACCTCGACGTGCACGAGCTGCGCGCGCGGGCGCTGGTCTGGACGGACGACCTGGCGCGGTCCAGCGGCGAGAGCGTGCACCTGGGGGTGCTGCACCAGCAGGGCGTCCTGATCGTGCACCACGTCTTCCGGCCGGACGACAGCCGCCAGGTCCTGGAGGTGGGGGCCATGCAGCCGCTGCACTCCACGGCGCTGGGCAAGGTCCTCTCGGCGTACGACCCGGTGGCGCACAGCGAGGTCCTGGAGGTCGAGCGGAAGCCGTTCACGCCCCGTACGACCACCGAGCTCGGGGAGTTCGAGTCGCTGCTCGACATGACGCGGGCCAAGGGCTGGGCGGCGGATGTGGAGGAGACCTGGGAGGGGGTCGCCTCGGTGGCGGCGCCGATCCACGACCGGCGGCGGATGCCGGTGGGCGCGGTGGCGGTGACGGGCGCCGTGGAGCGGCTGTGCCCGGCCGGGGAGCTGCGTCCCGAACTCGTCGCGGCGGTACGCGACTGCGCCCGCGCGGTCTCGCGGGACCTGGGGGCCGGGCGCTTCTGACCCTGCGCCACCGCGCCCCCCGAGCTGAGTGAACCCGCCGGTAACGATCGCGTTATCGGCGGGTCTTTCGCTTCCCGGGGCCTTGACGTGCTGTTAACCCGGGGGCAAAACTTCCGTTCATCGGTCGGCAATGCCGAACACCTAACGGCAATACGCGCTAAGGTGTGGCAGTGCCAAGGGCCGGAAACAGCCCTCACACGAGGGTGCGGACCTCCGGAGGGACCCGGAGTCCGCCGTTCCCCTGGACGAAGGACAAAGGAGTCGCGGGTGTCCAGCTCCGACATCTTCCTCGGCGAGACCATCGGTACCGCCGTTCTGATTCTGCTCGGCGGCGGCGTGTGCGCCGCTGTCACGCTCAAGGGCTCCAAGGCCCGCAACGCGGGTTGGCTCGCGATCACCTTCGGGTGGGGCTTCGCCGTCATGACGGCCGTCTACATGACGGCTTCCCTCTCGGGCGCCCATCTGAACCCCGCCGTCACGGTCGGCATCGCGATCAAGGACGGCGACTGGGGCAACGTCCCCGTATACATCGCGGGCCAGATGCTCGGCGCCATGATCGGCGCGGCGCTGGTCTGGGTGGCCTACTACGGCCAGTTCCAGGCGCACCTCGACGACCCCGAGGCCTCGGGCCAGAAGCCGATCGAGGGCCCCGGCCCGGTGCTCGGCATCTTCTCCACCGGCCCCGAGATCCGGAACACCTGGCAGAACCTGGCCACCGAGATCATCGGCACCGTCGTGCTCGTCCTGGCCGTGCTCACGCAGGGCCTCAACGACAGCGGCAAGGGTCTCGGCGTCATAGGCGCCCTGATCACCGCGTTCGTCGTGGTCTCCATCGGCCTCTCGCTCGGCGGCCCGACCGGCTACGCGATCAACCCGGCCCGTGACCTCGGCCCGCGCATCGTGCACGCCCTGCTCCCGCTGAAGCACAAGGGCGGCTCCGACTGGAGCTACGCCTGGATCCCGGTCGCCGGTCCGCTGATCGGTGGAGCCATCGCCGCGGGTATCTACAACATCGCGTTCGCCTGAGCCGTCCTTCTTCCAGACCTCCCTTGGAGCCAACCGTGACCGACGCACACACCTCCGGCCCGTTCATCGCGGCCATCGACCAGGGCACCACCTCCTCCCGCTGCATCGTGTTCGACAAGGACGGCCGGATCGTCTCGGTCGACCAGAAGGAGCACGAGCAGATCTTCCCGAAGCCGGGCTGGGTCGAGCACGACGCCGCCGAGATCTGGACCAACGTCCAGGAGGTCGTCGCCGGCGCCCTGACGAAGGGCGGCATCGCCGCCGCCGACGTCAAGGCCATCGGCATCACCAACCAGCGCGAGACCACGCTGCTCTGGGACAAGAACACCGGCGAGCCCGTCCACAACGCCCTCGTCTGGCAGGACACCCGCACCGACGCCCTCTGCAAGGAGCTCGGCCGCAACGTCGGCCAGGACCGCTTCCGCCGCGAGACCGGCCTGCCGCTGGCGAGCTACTTCGCCGGCCCGAAGATCCGCTGGATGCTCGACAACGTCGAGGGGCTGCGCGAACGCGCCGAGGCCGGCGACATCCTCTTCGGCACCATGGACTCGTGGGTCATCTGGAACCTCACGGGCGGCACCGACGGCGGCGTGCACGTCACCGACGTCACCAACGCCTCGCGCACCATGCTGATGAACCTGCACACCCTGGCCTGGGACGAGAAGATCGCGGAGTCGATGGGGGTCCCCCTCAACGTCCTCCCCGAGATCCGCTCCTCCGCCGAGGTCTACGGCCACGTCAAGGACGGCGCCCTCGCCGGCGTCCCGGTCGCCTCCGCGCTCGGCGACCAGCAGGCCGCCCTCTTCGGCCAGACCTGTTTCGCCGAGGGCGAGGCGAAGTCCACGTACGGCACCGGCACCTTCATGCTGATGAACACCGGTGACAAGATCATCAACTCCTACAGCGGCCTGCTGACCACGGTCGGCTACCAGATCGGCGACCAGAAGCCGGTCTACGCCCTGGAGGGCTCGATCGCCGTCACCGGTTCGCTGGTGCAGTGGATGCGCGACCAGATGGGCCTCATCAAGTCCGCCGCCGAGATCGAGACCCTCGCGTCCTCGGTCGAGGACAACGGCGGCGCCTACTTCGTGCCGGCCTTCTCCGGCCTGTTCGCCCCGTACTGGCGCTCCGACGCCCGCGGTGTGATCGCCGGCCTCACCCGGTACGTCACCAAGGCGCACATCGCCCGCGCCGTCCTGGAGGCCACCGCCTGGCAGACCCGCGAGATCACCGACGCCATGACGAAGGACTCCGGCGTCGAGCTGACCGCGCTCAAGGTCGACGGCGGCATGACCTCCAACAACCTGCTGATGCAGACCCTCTCGGACTTCCTGGACGCGCCCGTCGTGCGCCCAATGGTCGCCGAGACCACCTGCCTCGGCGCCGCCTACGCCGCCGGCCTGGCCGTCGGCTTCTGGCCGGACACCGACGCGCTGCGCGCCAACTGGCGCCGGGCGGCGGAATGGACCCCCCGCATGGACGCCGACAGGCGTGACCGCGAGTACAAGAGCTGGCTCAAGGCCGTGGAACGTTCCATGGGCTGGCTCGATGACGCCTCCGAGGAGTAATTCGACATGACCACCCTGCAGAGCGTCCCCGCCCTTGGGACGCACCCGGCGTCCGGCTCCCTCCCGAGCCGCGCCGAGACCCGGGACCAGCTTTCCAAGGCGACGTACGACCTCCTGGTGATCGGCGGCGGCATCCTGGGCATCTCCACCGCCTGGCACGCCGCGCAGTCGGGCCTGCGGGTGGCCCTGGTGGACGCCGGCGACTTCGCCGGCGCCACCTCCTCCGCCTCCTCGAAGCTGCTCCACGGCGGTCTGCGCTACCTGCAGACCGGCGCGGTGAAGCTGGTCGCGGAGAACCACTTCGAGCGGCGTGCGGTCTCCCGCCAGGTGGCACCGCACCTCGCCAACCCCCTCACCTTCTACCTGCCCGTCTACAAGGGCGGCCCGCACGGCGCGGCCAAGCTGGGTGCCGGTGTCTTCGCCTACAGCGCCCTCTCGGCGTTCGGTGACGGCGTCGGGCACCTGCTCTCCCCCGCCAAGGCCGCGCAGGACGTGCCGGAGCTGCGCACCGACAACCTCAAGGCCGTGGCCGTCTACGGCGACGACCAGATGAACGACGCCCGCATGGCGCTGATGACGGTCCGCGCCGCGGTCGACGCCGGCGCCACCGTCCTCAACCACGCCGAGGTCACCGGGCTGCGCTTCACCAAGGGCCGGGTCACCGGCGCCGAGCTCAAGGACCGCACCAGCGGCGACGAGTTCGGCGTCACCGCCCGTCTCGTGCTCAACGCCACCGGCCCGTGGGTCGACCACCTGCGCAGGATGGAGGACCCGAACGCGGCCCCCTCCATCCGCCTCTCCAAGGGCGCGCACCTGGTCCTCAAGCGGACCTCGCCGTGGAAGGCCGCCCTGGCCACCCCGATCGACAAGTACCGCATCACCTTCGCCCTCCCCTGGGAGGACATGCTGCTCCTCGGCACCACCGACGAGGAGTACGAGGGTGACCCCGGCCAGGTCGAGGTCACCGAGAAGGACACCGCCCAGATCCTGGACGAGGCCGCCTTCTCCATCCGCGACCAGCAGCTCTCGCGCGATCTGATCACCTACGCCTTCGCCGGTCTCCGGGTGCTCCCGGGCGGTCCCGGCGACACCTCGAAGGCCAAGCGCGAGACGGTCGTCACCGAGGGCCGCGGCGGCATGCTGTCGGTGGCCGGCGGCAAGTGGACGACCTTCCGCCACATCGGCCGTACGGTGATGAAGAAGCTGGAGCAGCTCCCCGGCCACCCGCTGGGCGAGGACTACGAGTCGGTGTCGACGCTTCCGAAGCGACTGCCGCTGCCCGGCATCGCCAACCCGAACGCGGTCGCGCACCGGCTGCTCGTCGACGGTCCGGCACCCGGCCCGCGCATGGCCGCCGACACCGCCAAGCACCTGGCGACGCACTACGGCTCGCTCTCCTTCGACATCGCCCGCATGGCGAACGAGAACCCGGAGCTGGCGCGGCGCATACACCCGGACGCGCCGGAGATCTGGGCGCAGGTCGCCTACGCCCGCGATCACGAGTGGGCCGAGACGGCCGACGACGTACTGCGCCGCCGTACGACCCTGACCATCCGCGGCCTCGCGACGGACGAGATCCGCGCGGACGTCGAGAAGATGCTGGACAAGTAGCGCCGGGATCCAACTCCCGTGAGCGCAGGGGCGGTTCCTCTCAGGGGGGCCGCCCCTGAGGCGTGCCACACGCCGTCCACACCGCCGCAACACTCGGCGCGCAGAGTGGAGCGCATGAAATTCCAGGTGCTCTCGATCGTCCACCACTCCCCGCACCCGCTCACCGGCGAACTCCTGTCCGCCGCCGACCGGTTGGAGCAGGTCGTCACGCTCGGCGAGACGGCCGAACGGCTCGGCTTCGACGCGTACGCCGTCGGCGAGCGGCACGCCGGCCCGTTCCTCTCCTCCGCCCCCACCGTGCTGCTCGCCGCGCTCGCCGCCCGCACCACCCGGATCAGGCTGCTCACCGGTGTCACCGTCGTCGCGATCCTCGACCCGGTCCGGGTCGCCGAGGACTACGCCACCCTCGACCAGCTCTCCCGCGGCCGGATCGAACTCGTCGTCGGCAAGGGCGCGGAAGCCGGCCACTTCGACCTCTTCGGCCTGGACGAGGAGCGGCAGTGGGACCTCCAGAAGGAGAAGTACGAGCTGCTCCGGCGGCTGTGGACGGAGGAGGGCGTCGACTGGGAGGGCGAGTTCCGGCCCTCGCTGAAGAACGTCACCACGGTGCCGCGCCCGTACGCGGGACCGCCCCGGATCTGGCACGGCTCGGCCACCAGCCTCAACTCCCCCGAACTCGCGGCGAAGCACGGCGATCCGCTCTTCACCGCCAACGCGATCCAGCCCCGCGAGGCGTACGCGCGGCTCATCGCCCACTACCGGGAGAAGTTCGAGGAGTACGGGCACGACCCGGCGCACGCGCGCGTGGCGGCCGGTTCCGGCGGCCTGCTCATCGCCGACACCACCGAGGAGGCGATCGACCGCTACAAGGGCCTGTACGAGGCGAAGGTACGGCAGAGCTTCAAGCCGCATCTGGAGGGCAAGGCCGGTTACAACACCCCGTTCCGCACGATCGAGGACGCCGTCGCGGACGGCCCCCAGCTGATCGGCTCCCCGCAGCAGATCATCGACAAGATCCTCGGCTACCACGCCCACTACGGGCACGACCTGCAGTCCGTCACGGTCGACACCTTCGGCCAGTCGACGGCCGAGCAGATCGAGACGCTGCAGCGCTTCGCCGAGGAGATCGCGCCGGTGGTCCGGAGGGAGGCGCCGAGCACGCTCTGGGAGGAGTGAGACCGCCGTGTGCGGAGGCGAGTTCCTGGGTAGTCGATCAAGGCCGCACGGGTTTTCGGGGATGTCCGGGGGCTGCGGACGGACCTGGAGAAAGCCGTAAGGTTGGTCCGTACGACAGGAACTTCGAAAAGGAGGCGCTGGGTGATCGAGCTCGAGGGGGTACCCGAGCTGATCGACCCGGTCATGGTGGCCGCGTTCGAAGGCTGGAACGACGCCGGCGACGCCGCCTCCACCGCGGTCGCCCATCTGGACCGGGAATGGAAGGGCGAGGTCTTCGCGGCACTCGACGCCGAGGACTACTACGACTTCCAGGTCAACCGGCCCACGGTCTTCCTGGAGAACGGCGTCCGGAAGATCACCTGGCCGACGACCCGGCTCTCCGTGGTCCGGGTCGGCGGCGAGAAACCCCGTGACCTGGTGCTGGTACGCGGGATCGAGCCGTCGATGCGCTGGCGCTCCTTCTGCAACGAGATCCTCGCCTTCGCCCACGAGCTGGGCGTGGAGATGGTCGTGATCCTGGGCGCGCTGCTCGGGGACACCCCGCACACCCGGCCGGTCCCGGTCAGCGGCGTGACCTCCGACCCGGACCTGGCGCGCACGATGGACCTGGAGGAGACCCGGTACGAGGGCCCGACGGGCATCGTGGGCATCCTCCAGGAGGCGTGCACCCACGCGGGCGTGCCGGCGGTGAGCCTGTGGGCCGCGGTGCCGCACTACGTGTCGCAGCCGCCGAACCCGAAGGCGACCCTGGCCCTCCTCAACCGCCTCGAGGACCTGATCGGGCTGCGCATCCCGCTGGGAGAGCTGCCCGAGGACGCCCGGGCCTGGCAGGTGGGCGTGGACCAGCTGGCCGCCGAGGACAGCGAGGTCGCCGAGTACGTGCAGACCCTTGAGGAGGCCCGGGACACGGCGGAGCTGCCGGAGGCCTCGGGCGAGGCGATCGCCCGCGAGTTCGAGCGGTATCTGCGGCGGCGGGAGCCGGGCGCGGGGCCCGGCGGCCCCGGAGTGGCGATGGAGGGCGGCGACACGCCGTTCCTCCGGGACACCGGCAGCGGCCGTACGCGTCCTCCGAAGCCGGAGCAGCCGGGACCGGAGGCGGTCCCGGGCGCGGAGGCCGCCGAGGGGGCCGCGGCACCGGAGGAGCCGGACGCTCCCGAGGTGCCGGAGGGGTCCGCCGACGGTTCGCCGGACGGGGACACGGCGCCGGACACGGTCACGCGTACGGGCCCGGACACCGCCGCGGACCTGGACAGCGGCACGGACCGCCGCGCGGACGGGGACACGGATCGCGGCGTGGACGGCGACACGGACGGCGAGTCCGGCACGTAGCCGCCTCCGCCGGGGAGTCGGGACGGAACGGAACGGGAGGGGTGCCCGGGGGCGCCCCTCCCGTCGTCGTGTCGGCCGTGGATCAGATCATGCGTCAGGCGCAGCCGAACCGGGCCGCCGCCCAGTCCCCGTGGTCGCCGCTCTTGGACCCGTTGGTGTCCGTGATCCGCAGCCGGACGTGCCGTGCCCCGGTCACGTCGACGTTCACGGGCAGGGTGGCGGAGGCGCCGGTGAGCCGGGGCGAGGTCCACAGGACCCTGCCGTCGGCCTCGACGGAGAAGGCCACGTCGCCGTAGCCGTTGATCTCGTCGTCGATGCCGACGTCGGCGGTGAAGGTGGTGCAGCGGCCGCCGAGGTAGACCTCGACGTCGGAGTCGGCGTGGGCGCCGATGCCCTTCGCGTAGGTCGTGCCGGCCAGGGTGAGGGTCCGGCCGTCGGCGGCGCCGGACTCGCCGTTGGAACGGTCGCGTTCGGGCGGGCCCCAGCCGTTGGTGGAGCGCAGCCAGACGAGGTCGCTGGCCCAGGCGTCGCCGGTGGGCGGCGGGGGCATCACGCCGACCGCGAACCGCTGGGTGGCGGTGCGGTCGGTGCCGGCGGCGCGGTGCCCGGCGGTGGCGGTGAGGGTGGCCTCGCCGGGCTTGGCGTCCGGGGCGGGGGTGACGGTGACCTCGACCCGGCGGGTGGTGCCGGCCGGGACGCGGTCGACCGGCGCGGCCGGGGTGACCTGCCAGCCGGCCGGGGCGGCCAGGGAGACCCGTACGTCGGTGGCGTCCCGGGTGCCGGCGGTGACGTCCACGGCGACGGTGCCGGGCGCTCCGGCACCGAGCTCCTGCGCCGTGGGGACGGCGAGGGTGGCGGGGGCGCCCGGTACGGCGCCCCCCACCGCGCTGGTGTCGGTCAGCCGCAGCTCGAAGTCGCGGGCGGTGGAGAGGGCGGCCGTCTTGACCCGGACCACTCCCCCGCGCTCGTCGCGGTCGTACCACCAGCCCTGGGACGCCGCGTCGAAGGCGGCGCGGGAGGTGAGGGCGGGCAGCTTGCGCCCGTCGAGCCGGACGGTGCCGGGGGCGTCGCCGGTGTGGACCGTGAAGGCGTACGGCCGGGCGTTCGCCTTTCCGGTGTACGTGCCCTTGCTCGCTCCGATGCGGACGGTGACGTCGCCGGCGCCGCGCTGCGGGGCGCGGACCTCGGCGCGCTGGGTGGCGTACCGGCCGGTGCGGTGTTCGCGGGTGACGCCGTCGTCCTCGTACAGCTCGAAGGAGGAGGTGCCCTTCGGGTAGATGTCCCAGGCGATCGGGTCGCCGGGGGCGCGGTCCGTGTACGAGCGGATGTCGCCGGGCCACATCGGGACGGTCGCCCCGGCCCGTACGAAGAGGGGCAGGGTGTCGAGCGGGGCGCTGTAGTCGTCGACGGTGACGGGGCCTTCGTAGGTGCGGCCGCTCCAGTAGTCGATCCAGGTGCCCTTGGGGAGGTAGATGCCGTCGCGCTCCACGGCGTCCTGGTAGACGGGGGCGACCAGGAAGTCCTCACCGCTGAGGAACTCGTACTTCGCCGCCTCGGTGGCGGCCCTGGGGTCGTCCGGGTACTCCAGGGCGAGCGGCCGGGCGAGGCCGATGCCGGTCTTCGTGGCCTGGTGGGCGTGGCTGTAGATGTACGGGAGGAGGGCCTCGTGGAGCTTGAGGGAGGCGCGGTTGACGCTGGTGTAGGGCTCGCCGTAGCGGAAGGGCTGCTTGTCGCTGGCGGCCCAGCCGTCCATGGTCATGGTGACCGGGAGGAAGGTCTTCCACTGCAGGTCGCGGGTGTAGGTCTTGGCGCTGCCGCCGAAGATGCCGTCGACGTCACCGGTGGTGTAGGCGAGTCCGGACATGGACGCGCCCGCGTAGGTGGGGATCTGCCAGCGGATGTACTCCCAGCTGCCGGACTGGTCTCCGGACCACTGGACGCCGCAGCGCTGGGCGCCGGACCAGCTCTCGGGGGCCCAGGTGAAGCCGCGGGCGTCGCTGTGGGCCTCGATGCCGGCGTGGGCGTCCTTGCAGCCGTCGAGGGCGAACTTGTAGCCCTCGCCGACCCAGGCGACGTCGAGCTTGGCGACCCGCTGGCCGGCCTTGACCTGCTCTTCGAGCGTGTCGATGCCGTCCTCGGTCCAGAGGCCGAGCTTCATGCCGCGCTCGCCGAGTCCTGCGGAGGCCTCGGCGAGGTTCTCGTAGCCGCAGCCGTAGCCGTCGTTGACGAGCATCCAGCCGTTCGGCATGTCGTTCTCGACGTAGCCGTCGGCGACCTTCAGGGCGTCGAGGGTGCGGCGCTCGCCCCGGTTGGCGTTGTGGAGGTAGCAGTCGGCGTCGCCGATCTCCAGGCCGTACACGGGCGGCAGGAAGGGCTTGCCGGTGAGCCGGGTGTACTGGCCGATGACGTCCTTGGCGGCGTCACCGCCGGTGCCGGCGAAGTAGTAGGCGTCGAAGCGCCGTTCCTGGGCGCTGGTGGTGACGGGTTCGGTGAAGGCGTAGGTGTTCGGCGCGTAGGTGTTGCGGTAGACGCCGTATCCGGCGGAGGAGAGGTAGAACGGGACGGAGTTGGGGTGGCCGCCGTCGTTCCAGTTGTAGTCGACGCCGACCTCGACGGTCTTGTCGCGGTGGGAGGTGTTGCCGCGGCCGTTCTGCATGCCGGCGCCGTAGAACTGCTCGGTGGCGCCGCGGGCGAGGGTCTGGGTGGTGCGGTCGGCGGTCCAGCTGAGGCCGCGGGACTCGCTCCAGAGCGGGGTGCCGTCGGCGCGCAGGGCGGCGAAGCGGAGCGGTGACTTGTAGGCGCGCAGGGTCACCTGGGCGCTGCTCAGTTCGTAGCGGTCGCCCAGGTCGCGCCAGCGGGTGGCCGGGGGCGGGCCCTGGGGCAGCGTGATGTCGCTGCCGGTGGGGTCGGTGAACGTGCCGTCGGGGGCGAGTTCGATGCGGAAGGTGTCGGCGGTGACGAAGCTGACCCGGGCCTGGGCCTGACCGGCGGTCAGCCGGTAGACGGATCCGGCGGCGGCGAACCCGGTGAGGTCGCCGACCGTGGTGGCGGGCTCCTGTGCCGTGGTGTCGGCCTTGTCGATGCTGTCGGTGGGGAGGGCCGACGCGGTGGTGCCGGGTCCCGCGAAGGCCGCGAGGAGCCCGAGGACGGCTCCGGCTAGTGCAACTTTCATGCGCGATGATGATTGCATGGAGCTTCTTTAGCGCAATATCAAGCATCGCCGCCAGGACAAAACGGAACCGCCCTCGGACTTCGGCGAGAAGTCCCAGGGCGGTTGCCTGAAAGGGCGTTGTGCGGTCCTGCTCGTTACAGGGCCACACCGAGCAGTGCGTCGACGGCACGGGAGACGAGACCGGGAGCGGAGTCGTCGGTGCCGCCCTCGGCCGTCTGGAGCGCGGCCCAGCGGTCGACCGCGGCGAGTGCGGTCGGCGTGTCGAGGTCGTCGGAGAGGGCCTCGCGGAGCTCCTCGACGAGCGCGTCGGCGGACGGGCCGTCGGGGCGCGACACGGCGGCGCGCCACCGGCCGAGGCGCTCCACCGCGTCCTCAAGGACCCGGTCGGTCCACTCCCAGTCCTCGCGGTAGCGGTGGGAGAGCAGCGCGAGCCGGATGGCGGCCGGGTCGACGCCGTCACGGCGGAGCTTCGAGACGAAGACCAGGTTGCCCCGGGACTTGGACATCTTCTCGCCGTCGAGGGCGACCATGCCGGCGTGGACGTACGCCTTCGCCATGGGGAACTCGCCGGTGAGGGTCTGGGCGTGGGAGGCGCCCATCTCGTGGTGCGGGAAGATCAGGTCGGAGCCGCCGCCCTGCACGTCGAAGCCCATGCCGAGGTGGTCGAGGGCGATGGCGACGCACTCGATGTGCCAGCCGGGGCGGCCGGCGCCGAGGCTCGCGCCGTCCCAGCTCGGCTCGCCCTCACGGGCGGCCATCCAGAGCATCGGGTCGAGCGGGTTCTTCTTGCCCGGACGGTCCGGGTCCCCGCCGCGCTCGGCGGAGAGGTGACGCATCAGCTCGGTGGTGTAGTTCGAGACCTGCCCGAAGTGCGGGTCGGCGTCGACGGAGAAGTAGATGTCCCCCTCGAGCTCGTAGGCGGCCCCGGAGTCCCGGAGGCGCTCGACGAGCGGGACGATGCCGGGTATGGCCTCGACCGCGCCGATGTAGTGCTGCGGGGGCAGCATCCGCAGGGCGGTCATGTCCTCGCGGAAGAGGGCGGTCTCCCGCTCGGCGAGGCCGACCCAGTCGATGCCGTCGCGGATCGCGCGCTCCAGGAGCGGGTCGTCCACGTCCGTGACGTTCTGGACGTAGTGCACCTGCCGCTTGGTGTCGAGCCACACGCGCTGAACGAGGTCGAACGCGTTGTAGGTCGCCGCGTGACCCATGTGGGTCGCGTCGTACGGCGTGATGCCGCAGACGTAGATACGGGCGACGGGGCCGGGGGCGAGGGTCACTCGTCCACCGGTCGCGGTGTCGTGGATCCGGAGGTCGCGGCCCTTGCCGGGAAGGGCGGGGACCTCAGAAGCGGGCCAGGCATGCATGACCCGAGCGTAACCGGACAGGTGTTCCGGATACGAACCGGATCCGGGATCTTGACCTATTAGGCACTCTTGCGGGTCGGAGGCCTGCATGCATACCCCCCAGGGGTGCACGGCCCCGAGAGGCCGTGCGCAGGGATGGCCGAAACCTTTCGGTCCCTCAGACGGGCGGCCAGGGGATCGCCGGCCACTGCCCCGAGGGCTGCGGGTGCCGCCCCGTGCTCCGCAGCGCCTCCACGCGGGCGCGTACGGCCGCCACCTCGGCATCCGTGAGCAGTTCGGCCAGACGGGCGGCGAGCGGCTCTCCCGCGGCCAGGCAGCGGCCGAGGGTGTCGAGCACCCCGGCCGCCTCCGCGGGCAGCTCCTCGCCCGCCCAGCCCCACAGAAGGGTGCGCAGCTTGTCGTCGACGTGGAAGGTCACCCCGTGGTCGATGCCGTAGAGGTGTCCGCCGGGGGCGGGCAGCAGGTGCCCGCCCTTCCGGTCGCCGTTGTTGATAACCGCGTCCAGGACGGCGAGCCGCCGCAGGTCGGGGGTGTCCGCGTGGACGAGGAGCGCGGTGCGGTCCTCGTCGACCTGGGCGGGACCGACGGCCTTCCAGCCCTCGCCCGCCTCGTCGTCCTCGGTCAGGGCGAGCAGACGCGCCCCCGGATCGGCCTCGATCCACAACTGGACCATGCCCTCCCCGTACGGACCGTCGCGGAGCACGGTGGGCGGGACCAGGCCCCAGCCGGTGGCCTCCGAGATCTCGTACGCGGCGACCTCGCGCTGGGCGAGCGTGCCGTCGGGGAAGTCCCACAGCGGCTGCTCCCCGGCGACCGGCTTGTAGACGCAGGCCGCCTCGCGTCCCTCGTAGGCGACGGAGCAGTAGAGCACGGCGTTGGAGGCCTCGCGGACCTGGCCGCGCACGGTCAGCTCACCGTGGGCGAGCAGCTCGGCGTCGGGCGGCGTCGGGGGGCTGCTGCTCATGCTCCGCGGCGGTATCCGTTCTGGCGCGGGCAGACGTGGCCCTCGGGGTCGAGCGGCAGGCTGCACAGCGGGCACGGCGGACGGCCGGCGTTGACGACGTCCAGGGCCCGCTTCGCGAAGGCGCGGGCCTGGGCGCCGCTGAGGCGGACCCGGAGCATCGGCGGGCCGTTCTCCTCGTCCTGGAGCAGCCGCTCCTCGGCCTCGGCGAGGTCCTCCTCGGACTCCACGTCGAGTTCGACGAGCGCCTGCGCCTCGACGATCATGCGCTGCTCCTCGCCGTCCCAGGCGAGCGCCATGGTGCCGACCCTGAACTCCTCCTCGACGGGTACGTCGAGGGGGGCGGTGTCGGCGACCTCGGCGGGCGCGACGGCGGGGACCGGGGCGTTGCCCCCGGTGCGGCGGACGACCTCGTCGAGGAGTTCGTCCATGCGCTCGGCGAGCGCGGCGACCTGTGTCTTCTCCAGGGCGACACTGGTGACCCGGCCGGCGGCGGACGCCTGGAGGAAGAACGTACGGCGGCCAGGCAGCCCGACGGTACCGGCCACGAAACGCTCCGGTGGGTCGTAGAGGAACACCTGACGGGACACGTTTCCCGGCTCCCTTGCGTCTCGACAGTCGTACTACGGCGGCGCGTCCACCCTACTGCGCGAGGGGATCACGGTGCGCCCGCACCGCCCCCGACCTCAGCGGTCCCGCTGCTGTCGGGGTTCTCGCGCGGGGCGAAGCCGGCGAAGTCCCCGGTGTCACCGAGGCGGACGAGGAAGGGACGCAGGCGCGTGTAGCGGATGACGGTGACCGAGCACGGGTCGACGTGGATGCGCTGGAAGAGGTCGAGGTGCAGGCCGAGCGCGTCCGCCACGATCGACTTGACGATGTCGCCGTGGGAGCACATGACGTAGGCGGCGTCCTCGCCGTGCTCGGCCTCGATCCGCGCGTTCCAGTCCCGCACGGCGTCGACGGCGCGGACCTGCATCGCGCGCATGGACTCGCCGCCGGGGAAGGCCGCCGTGGAGGCGTGCGCCTGGACGACCTCCATCAGGGGTTCGTCGTTGAGCTCGGCAAGCTTCCGGCCGGACCAGTCGCCGTAGTCGCACTCGCTGATCCGGTCCTCGACGTGCAGCGGGAGGTCCGGGCGGGCGTCCAGGAGCGGCCGTACGGTCTCCCGGCAGCGCTGGAGGGGGCTGGAGACGACGGCGGCGAGCGGGACCTGCGCCAGGCGTCCGGGGAGCGCGGCGGCCTGCGCGGCGCCCCGCTCGTCGAGGGAGATCCCGGGGGTGCGCCCGGCGAGGACCCCGGAGGTGTTGGCGGTGGAGCGTCCGTGCCGGACGAGGATCAGCGTGGCCATGGCGGCCAGCCTAGGCGGTGCCCGGAGGTGTCCGGCGGGTCCGGCCCCCTGGGGCCGGGAGCCTCCGGGCGGATCCACGCGTGCGTCGCGAGGCCGTTCGAGGGAGAATACGCCGCGTGATCGTGGACTCAGCCATCTACCGGGACGGGCGCCGTACGGACGGCCCCGCCGACCTCTCCGACGCGCTCGACGAGGCGCGGGCCGCAGGGGACGCCTTTCTGTGGGTGGGGCTCCATGAACCCACGGAGGCGGAATTCGACCATGTCGCCTCGGAGTTCGCGCTGCACCCGCTGGCCGTCGAGGACGCCCTCAAGGCCCACCAGCGTCCCAAGCTGGAGGTCTACGACGACTCGCTGTTCGCGGTCCTCAAGCCGGTCGACTACGAGCCGGAGAGCGACCGGGTCTCCTCGGGCGAGCTGATGGTGTTCATGGGCGACTCCTTCGTGGTGACCGTCCGGCACGGCGAGGGCGCTCCGCTCGCGCAGGTCCGTCGGCGGCTCGAAGCCGATCCGGAGGTCCTGAAGCACGGGCCGACGGCGGTGCTGTACGCGGTGAGCGACGCGATCGTGGACCACTACCTCGACGTGGCGGGCGAGCTCCAGGTGGACCTCGAGGAGCTGGAGGCGGACGTCTTCGCGCCCACCGGCGGCAATCCCGCGAACACGGCGGAGCGGATCTACACGGCGAAGCGGCAGGTCCTGGAGTTCCGCCGGGCGAGCGGGCCGCTCGCCGGGCCGATGTCCCGGCTCACGAGCGGTTCGGTGCCCTTCGTGAACGAGCGGTCGCAGCCCTTCTTCCGGGACGTCAACGACCATCTGCTGCGGGCCAACGAGCAGGTGGAGGGGCTCGACCGGCTCCTCTCGGACGTGCTGTCGGCCCATCTCGCGCAGATGGGGGTGCGGCAGAACGACGACATGCGGAAGATCTCGGCGTGGGCGGCGATGGCCGCCGTCCCCACGATGGTCGCGGGCGTCTACGGCATGAACTTCGACCACATGCCGGAGCTGCGCTGGGTGGGGTCGTACCCGGTGGTGCTCGTGGCGATGGCCGGCATCGTCGTCACCCTGTACCGGATGTTCAAGCGGCGCGGCTGGATGTGAGCCGCGGGCCCGCGGGAGGCGGGCCGGCGGCCGCCCCGGAGCGGGTCGGAACGCCGGTCCGGGGCAGCAGGCGGGGGCGGGTCAGAAGGCGGGGGCGGGGGTCGCGGGCCCGCCGAGCGCGTCGAGCCGTTCGGGCATCCGCAGGCTGACCATCCGGTGCCAGCCCGCGGCGCGCTCGTACGCGTACATCCCGCGGATGCCGGCGGCGAGAACGGCCGCCTTGGGCTTGGGCCAGTGCAGGATCCGCCCCATGTGCCCCATCACGGCGAGGCTGACGTCGCGGTAGACCTGGATCTCGACGAGGGCGGACTCGCGCAGGGTCCGCTGGATGAGCCGGCCGTGGCCCGCGCGCGCGAGGCGCAGCAGTTCCTCGTGGCAGTAGGCGAGGTGGTTCGCCTCGTCGTTGTCGATCATGTGGATGGCCTTGCCGAGTTCGGGATGGTCACCGAAGTACGTGACCAGCATGTCCATCTGGTCGGCCGCCCGCTGCTCGGTGACCCGGCTGTGGGCGAGGTAGACGATGACGTCCTGCTCGCTCAGCGGTTCGTCACGGCGCAGCTTGTCGTGCGCGAGGCCGATGCCGCGCTGTTCGAGCAGCATCGTGTAGTCCGTGTCGGGCGGCACCGGGACGGGTTCGAGGCCTCGCTTCTTCATCAGGGCGTTGAAGATCCGGCCGTGCTTGTCCTCGTCGGCGCCGTGCCGGGTGATCTTGGGGGTGAGATCCCTCATCCCGGGGGCGACGAGCGCCGCGATCCGGGCGTTCTCCCAGCCGCCCTGGGACTCTCCGCTCGCCGCGATCGAGCAGAAGAGCGCGAAGGACTCGTCGTTGTCGATGATTTCCTGGAACAGACCCTTGGCCGTGAGCATCGCCGCCACCTCCGTGCGCATGTCCGCACTCCGTCCGGCCCCCGGGACAACGAGTCAAGTGCGGTACGCGGCGAGGGGCAACAGGAGGGCCGGACGGCTCGGCCGAAAGAGTGAGTCCCGAGGGCGTAACCGAGGGCCCCGCGAAGCCGTTGTGCAGCGTGACGGCCGTGGCGGGGAAGACCCCCGAGCCCCCACCACGGCCGCAGAACCCCTTCCGGACGGCGCCCCCTCGGGGTCACGCCAGTCCGGCTCGCTCCATCGCCTCGACGCCCGCCCGCAGGGCCGCCACCCGCTCGTCCAGGGTGAAGCCGGCCGGGGCGAGGGTGAGGGTGGTGACGCCGGCCTCCGCGTAGGCCGTCATCCGCTCGGCGATGCGCTCGACGGAGCCGAGCAGCGAGGTCTGGTCGATCAGGCTCTGCGGTACGGCCGCGGCGGCACCCGCCTTGTCGCCGGCCAGGTACTTGTCCTGGATCTCGGCGGCCTCCTTCTCGTAGCCCATGCGCTGTGCGAGCTGGTTGTAGAAGTTCTGCTTGCGGCTGCCCATGCCGCCCACGTACAGCGCGGTGTAGGGACGGAACACGTCGGCGAGGGCGTCGACGTCGTCCCCCAGGGCGAGCGGCACGGTGGGACAGACGTCGAAGCCGTCCATCGTCAGGCCGGCCTTCTCGCGGCCCGCGCGGATGTGCCGGAGCGCCGTCTCCTCCAGGTGGGCGGCGGAGGGGAAGATCAGCAGGGCGCCGTCGGCGATCTCGCCGGTCTGCTCCAGGTTCCTGGGGCCGATCGCGGCGATGTAGAGCGGGATGTGCTCGCGCTCCGGGTGCACGGTGAGCTTGATCGGCTTGCCGGGGCCGCCGGGGAGCGGCAGGGTCCAGTGCTCTCCCTCGTAGCTGAGGCGTTCCCGGGTCATCGCCTTGCGAACGATCTCGACGTACTCGCGGGTCCTGGCCAGCGGCTTGTCGAACTTCACGCCGTACCAGCCCTCGGAGACCTGCGGGCCGGAGACGCCGAGGCCGAGGCGGAAGCGGCCGCCGGTGAGCGAGTCGAGGGTGGCGGCGGTCATGGCCGTCATCGCGGGCTGCCGGGCCGGGATCTGCATGATCGCGGAGCCGACGTCGATCCGCTCCGTCTTCGCCGCGACCCAGGCGAGCACGGTGGGCGCGTCGGAGCCGTAGGCCTCGGCGGCCCAGCAGACGTCGTAGCCGAGGCGGTCCGCCTCCTGGGCGACGGCGAGGTTGTCGCCGTCCATGCCCGCACCCCAGTAGCCGAGGTTGATGCCGAGCCGCATGTCCACGCACCCCTTACCCATCGGTAACGTTCTTGTGGGCGGGACTCTAGCGCGCGGTCGGGGCATCCGACAGGACGTGGTTGTCCACAGGCTCTCTCCGCGTGGTGCCCTGGCCAGTAATCTCGCGCCCATGGAGCAGAGGCATCTCGGACGTACGGGCCTGCGTGTGTCGCGCATCGGACTCGGCACCCTCACCTGGGGCCGGGACACCGACGAGCACGACGCCGCCGAGCAGTTGAAGTCGTTCTGGGACGCGGGCGGCACGCTCGTGGACACCGCCGACGTGTACGGCGGGGGCGAGGCGGAGTATCTGCTCGGCCGTCTCATGGAGCGGCTCGTGTCCCGGCAGGACCTGGTCCTTTCGACCAAGGCGGGCAGCGTGCCGGACCCCGACCGGCGTACGGACGGCTCGCGCGGGCATCTGCTCGCCGCTCTCGACGCCTCCCTCGCCCGGCTCGGCACGGACCACGTGGACCTGTGGCAGCTGCACGCCTTCGACCCGTACACACCGCTGGAGGAGTCGCTCCAGGCGCTCGACATCGCGGTACGCAGCGGGCGCGCGCGGTACGCCGGCGTGGCGAACTTCTGCGGCTGGCAGCTCGCCAAGGCCGGCACCTGGCAGCTCGGCGGGGACCGGACCCGGCTCGCGGGCGCGCAATTGGAGTACTCGCTGCTCCAGCGGGGCGTGGAACGCGAGGTCCTGCCGGCGGCTCAGGACCTCGGGATAGGCCTGCTGCCCTCCTCCCCGCTGGGGCGCGGGGTCCTGACGGGCAAGTACCGCGGTGGGACCCCGTCCGACTCGCGCGGTGCCTCGGAGACGATGGCGCCGTTCGTGGAGCCGTACCTGGACGATGCGGCGAGCAGGATCGTGGACGCGGTCGCGACGGCCGCCGACGGCCTCGCGACGACCCCGCTGCACGTGGCGCTCGCCTGGGTCCGCGACCGGCCGGGGGTGACCGCGCCGATCGTCGGCGCGCGCACGGCGCGCCAGCTCGCGGCCGCGTTGTCGGTGGAGACCCTTAGTCTTCCTGACGAGATCTGTCGGGCGCTGGACGATGTGTCGGCGCCCGTGCACCGCTATCCGGATCACGACTGGAGCACCTTGTGACCGAGCCTTCCGGGGAGACCGCGCCCGAGGCACCCGAGGACGTGGCACCCACCGAGGACGTCCAGGAGGACGTACGGCAGGGAGCCGCCGAGCCGGAGGAGCCGGGGACGGCCGAGGAGCCGGCGTCGGCCGAGGAGCCGGCGACCGGCGAGGAGCCGGCGTCGGCCGAGGAGCCGGCGACCGGCGAGGAGCCGCCGCGGGCCGAGGAGCCCACGCCGGCTCAGGAGCCCGCCGCGTCCGAGGAGCCGGACGAGCCCGCCACGGACGACGGGGCGGAGGACTCGGAAGAGCCCGCTGCGGCCGACGCGTCCGCGGAGTCCGCCGACACCGAGGCCGCCGGGGCCGCGTCCGCAGCGTCCGGGACCGCCGAAGCGTCCGGCACTGCCGAGTCGGCCGCGTCGGCGGCCACCGCCGAGGAGCCCCGCACGGACGGCGTCGCCAAGACCTCCGACCCGCCCGAGTTGAGCGACGCGCAGGCCGAGCTCGCCGCGCAGCGGGAGCTGCGGGCGAGGATCGAGGCACGCAAGGCCGAGAAGGAAGGGCCCCTGACCAGCGGCGCCAAGCTGAGCGGCACGGCCGCCGATCTGCTCGCCGCCGTCCGGGCGGTGGAGGGCGGCGCGGCCTCCGGCAGCGCGTTCTACGAGGCCCCCGAGCCCGCACCCCGCCGGAGCACCCCCGAAGCGGCCCCCGCCATGACGGTGCGGCCCCCCGCGCCGGCGCAGGCGTCCGCCCCGGCTCCCGGCACCACCGCCGCCGTGCGGGAGGTCCTGGCCAAGGGCGGCGCCCCCGAGGACCTGGCCGGCCAGGTCGCCGCCGTGCTCGGCGACGGCGCGGCCCAGGCCCTGCTCGACGACCCGTGGCAACTGCTCGCGGTCTCCGGGGTCCGCCCCGAGCAGGCCGACGGCTTCGCGCGGGCGCTGCTCGGCGCCGCGTGCGGCCCCGACGACCCGCGCCGGACGGTCGCCCTGACGGTGTGGCTCCTGGAGCGGGCCGCGCTCCAGGGACACACGGCGCTGGAGATCGACACCGTGCGCGCCGGCCTCGCCGGGCACGCGGTGCCCGACCCCGGGTCGGCCGTCGAGGAGGCGGTGTCCGCGGGCGCCGTCCTCGTCTTCCAGGAGGAGGAGACGGCCGAGGAGGAGCCCGAGGAGGACGAGGAGTCGCCGGAGGCCGCGGAGGCCGCCGCCGATGAGCCGGCCTCGCCCGTGCTGCTCGGGCTCGACCGGTACGCGCTCGCGGAGGAGAGCCTCGCCGACGGCCTCGCCCGGCTGGTCAAGACGGCGGCGACGGCCGACACCTGGGAGGGCTCCGAACTCGCACGGGCCGCCGGGGCGCACGGCCTCGTCCTGCACACGGGCGGCGAGGCCTCCCGCGCCGAGCCGGTCGCCCTCGCCGCGGCCGCCCGCGAGCGCGGGCTCCGCACTCTGGTCGCCGTCCACGCGGACGGCGGGCGGCGCGCGCTCGGCCCCGCCGGGACAGAAGCGGTGACGGTCGCCGCGCTGCTCTCCGGAGCGGCCGGACCGGGCCGTGACGAGGAGGGTGCCTTCGCCCTTGACCTCCTGGTGGTGCTCGACGCGCCGCAGCTGGACGTGGAGACCGCGGCCATGCTCGTGGAGTCGCTGCCCGACGGCTGCCGACTCGTGCTGAGCGGCGACCCGGCGGTGCTCGGCGCGCCGGGGGCCGGTCAGGTCTTCGGCGACCTGCTCGCGGCCCGGGTGTGCCCGCGGATCGCCTCCCGCGTGCCCGACCCCGGCCCGCTCGGCGAGCTGGTCTCGGGCATCGGCGCCGGCGAGCTGAACCAGGTCGAGGCCCCCGGCAAGGAGATCGTGATCGTCCCCGTGCGGGACGCCGGCGAGGCCGTGCACCGTACCGTCCAGCTGGTGGCCGACTCGGTGCCGCGGGCGATCGGGGTACCGGCCGAGCAGACGCAGGTCGTCACGGTCGGCCACGGCGGCTCGGCCGGTACGCGCGCGTTGAACGCCGCGCTCAAGCAGCGGCTGAACCCCGGTCCCGGCCGGTTCGGCGGCTACGACCCCGGTGACCGGGTCGCGTACGCGCCGGTGCCGGGGCGGACGGTGACCGGCACGGTCCTGTCGGCCGACCCCGAGGGGCTGCGGCTGCGGTGCGGCGACGAGGAGCTCGTCGTACCGAAGGAGCGTGTGGAGTCGGCGCTGCGGCACGGCTGGGCGCTCACCGCGCACCAGGCGGCCGGGCTGCGCTGGCCCGCGGTGGTCGTGGTACTGCCGGGCGACGCCGCCGGGGGCCTGACCAGGCCGTGGGTGTACACGGCGTTCGGCCGCGCGGAGCGTCATCTGTCCGTCGTGCACGGCGTCGACCAGGCACTGCCCCGCGCGGTCGCCGAGGGCGTGGCCCCGGAGCGTACGACGCGGCTGCGGCCGCTCCTCGAAGCGCTGCTCGCCGTGCCCGAGGAGTAGGAGCCGAGGCGCGAGCACCCCGGGGAAGGGGTCCGCACGCGGAACGGCGGAGGGCCGGGACACCGATCGTGGTGTCCCGGCCCTCCGCCGTCTCCCCGCGTCTCGCGCGCCCCCGGGTCTCCGTCAGGAGGCGGAGCCGCCGGCCCCGTCCTGGTCGCCGCCGTCGTCATCGCCGTCGGCGTCGGCGTCTGCGCCGTCATCGTCGGCGTCGTCATCGGCGTCCTCGTCGAAGACGGAGCTGACGTCGAAGCGGCAGACGATCCGCTCCGGATCGGCATGCTCGAAGGGGGCGTTGAGCCACTCCCCCGGCTCCGGGAGCTCCTCGGCGGCGGTCACCCAGAGCGTGGAGTCGCCCTCCTCCAGGCCGAACTCCTTGTGCCGGGAGGCGATCTCGTCCGGTTCGTACTCGCCGAAGAGCACCCCGAGAGCGGCGAGCGGCGAGACGCCCGCCCGAGCGCCGGGACCGGTGGCGTCCGCCCCGCCGTCGATCTCGGCGATGCGGCGCGCCTGGGCGAGCAGACGCTTGGGTTCCGCCACGGCGTAGTCGCGGCGGATCAGGAGGCTGAGCGCATGCGGTTCGTCGGGTCCGGCGTACGGCGGCAGCGAACCGTCCGCTCCGGGGATCTCGAAGGGGGTGACCTCGTCGTAACGGTCGTAGAGGAGTTCGTCGTACGCCTCGGCCGCCCCCGCGAGGGCGTTGAAGGCTTCGTAGACGGCCGGGTCGTCGTCACCCGTGCGGCGTTCGACCGCCGTGAGGTGACGGTCCAGTGCGGCTTTGACCGCCTCGGCGGCGGCACGTACCTCGGCAGCGGTGGGCTGCGCAGCATCAGACATGGGACGCACGCTATCCGTAGCGGGCCTGTGCCCGCACAATAGATGCGATGCCGGAATACGAATTTGTCGACGTGTACGTGCCGCGCGGTGTCTCCCGCAAGGAGGCGACGCGGCTGTTGACCGACCATGCCGAGTACGGACACTGGGAGTTGGACCGTCTGAGCCTGCACCGGGACGGGAGCCGCAGAGTGCGGCTGAAGCGGCGGATCATCCGCCAGGTACGAGCGACCTGGTAGAGCGACGAGAAGGGGCCCCGCGGTCTGCGGGGCCCCTGTGCGTGGTGCGTCGCGGGTCAGGCGGCGCTGCGGGACCGGCGGTAGATCAGCGCACCGGCGAGCAGCAGACCAGCCCCGGCGGGGACGATCACGCCGAGCGGACCGGAGCCGGTCTCGGCGAGCTCCTCGACGGCGCGGGGCGGGGTGACGCTGTGCTCACCCGGGGTGTTCGGCCCACCCTCGCCGCCAGGGGTGCCGGGCGTACCCGGGTTGCCCGGGGTCCCGGGGGTGCCGGGGGTGCCGGGCGTACCCGGAGTGCCGGGGGTCCCAGGAGTACCGGGGTTGCCAGGAGTACCGGGGTTACCCGGATTCCCAGGGTTACCGGGGTTACCCGGATTCCCGGGGTTGCCGGGGTTACCCGGATTCCCAGGGTTACCGGGGTTGCCCGGGTTGCCCGGGTTCCCAGGGTTGCCCGGGTTCCCAGGGTTACCGGGGTTGCCCGGATTCCCAGGGTTGCCCGGGTTGCCGGGGTTCCCCGGATGCGTCGGCTCGATGCCGTTGCCGCAGCTGTTGCCCGCGGCGGCGTTGCCCAGGCCGATGCCCGTGACGCTGTTGCCGCACACGTTGACCGGGACGTCGACGGGCACCTGGACGGTGTTGCCGGAGCCGACGCCCGGGGAGTTGCCGGTGTGGCCGCCGGCGGAGGAACCGCCACCCGGCTTGCCGGGCTTACCCGGCTTGGAGATGTTGGCGCACTTGTTGCCCATCGCCGGATTGAGCACTCCGACGACGTTGACGGTGTTTCCACAGGCGTTCACCGGGACGTGCACCGGGACCTGGACGGAATTTCCGGACGCGACGCCCGGGGAATTCATGGCCGCACCGTGCGCACCGGAATCGGCGTGCGCATAACCGCCGCCGACGGCGGCGAAAACGCCTCCGGCTGCCGCAACGGTGACAAGACCCTTGCGCGTGACCTGTCGCATAGCTTGTTCCCTGCCTGCTCGGCTTCGAAAGAGTGCCACCGGGTGGAACACCCGGGGCGGAAATGGCCACCGGCCCCGGAGTGCATGGCACGCACTCCGGGGCCGGACCGGCTCACACCCTCACGGGGCGAGGCACAACGTCAGGCGTTGACGCAGGTGTTGCCGAAGGCGGGGTTCAGCAGCCCGATCACGGAGACCGTGTTGCCGCACACGTTCACGGGGACGTGAACCGGCACCTGGACGACGTTGCCCGAGAGGACACCGGGGGAACCGATGGCCGCACCCTGGGCACCCGAGTCGGCAACGGCCATGCCCGCGCCCGCGAGAACCAGACCGCCAGTGGCAGCCGCAGCAGCGACGACCTTCTTGATCATTATTCCTCCTAGTTGGAAATGCGGTCCCAGCCGCGGACCGCACCACCTGTAACGAGGGGGAATGGTGGGGGCTACGAGCCCCCGAGTGCATTCACTCTTTCCGGTCACATGCAAACGCGCGGACGAATTTCGGCGAACGAGGTGCACGCACGTCGTGCACGGACGTCGCGGGCGTCGTCAGCAGGCGTCGATGAAACGGTCCAGGACGCGGGCGCCGAACTTCAGGCCGTCCACCGGCACCCGCTCGTCCACGCCGTGGAACATGCCGGCGAAGTCGAGCTCCGGCGGCAGCTGGAGCGGGGCGAAGCCGAAGCAGCGGATGCCGAGGTCGTCGAAGGACTTCGCGTCCGTACCGCCGGACAGCATGTACGGCACGGCGCGGGCGATCGGGTCCTCGGCGCGCAGCGCCAGCTGCATGGCGTCGACCAGGGCGCCGTCGAAGCTGGTCTCCAGGGCCTTGTCGCCGTGGACGTCCTCGCGCTTCACGTTCGGTCCGAGGATCCGGTCGAGGTCGGCGAGGAACTCCTGCTCGTAGCCGGGCAGGAACCGGCCGTCGACGTGCGCGGTGGCCTGGCCGGGGATCACGTTCACCTTGTAGCCGGCGCCGAGCATGGTCGGGGCGGCCGAGTTGCGCAGGGTGGCGCCGACCATCTTGGCGATGCCGCCGAGCTTGGCGAGGGTGCCGTCCATGTCCTCGGGGTCGAGCGGGGTGCCCAGCGCGTCGGAGAGCTCGTCCAGGAAGGAGCGGACGGTCTTGGTGACCCGCACCGGCCACTGGTGGCGGCCGAGCCGGCCGACGGCCTCGCACAGCTCGGTGATGGCGTTGTCGTCGTTGGTCATCGAGCCGTGGCCGGCCGTGCCCTCGACGGTCAGCCGCATCCAGTGCATGCCCTTCTGGGCGGTCTCGACCAGGTAGAGCCGCAGGTTCTCGTTCACGGTGAAGGAGAAGCCGCCGACCTCGCCGATGGCCTCGTCGACCCCGTCGAAGAGGTCCCGGTGCTTGTCGACCAGGTGCCGGGCGCCGTAGGTGCCGCCGGCCTCCTCGTCGGCGAGGAAGGCGAGGACGATGTCGCGCGGGGGCTTGCGGCCGCTGCGCAGCCGGTCCCTGACGACCGCGAGGGTCATCGCGTCCATGTCCTTCATGTCGACGGCGCCGCGGCCCCAGACGCAGCCGTCGGCGATCTCCCCGGAGAAGGGGTGGTGGGTCCAGTCCTCGGCGTTGGCCGGGACGACGTCGGTGTGGCCGTGGATGAGCAGGGCCGGCCGTGACGGGTCCTCGCCCTCGATGCGCGCGACGGTGGAGGCCCGGCCCTTGTGCGACTCGATGATCTTCGGCTCGAGTCCGACCTCCGCGAGCTTCTCGGCGATGTACTCCGCCGCCGCCCGCTCACCCGGCCCGGAGTGGTCGCCGTAGTTGCTGGTGTCGATGCGGATGAGGTCGCGACAGAGGTCCACGACCTCGTTCTCGGCGGTCTCGGCGTTGCCGCTTCGACCCGTGTTCGACTCGCTCACGCTGCTTCCTCCCACTACGTGCCCCACGTGATTGCTTCGGTCCTCGTCCCATCCTCCCGCGTGCCCCCCTCCCCGCCCAAGGGCGGCCCTCGTCCGACACGCGGCTGTCACATGACGGGGGCGACCAGGGGTGGTGATCGACCACCCCGAATGTTTGCTATGGTTTTCCTCGTCGGAAGGGCCCAGCGGCCAGGAAGACAGACACCTTGTCCGGGTGGCGGAATGGCAGACGCGCTAGCTTGAGGTGCTAGTGCCCTTTATCGGGCGTGGGGGTTCAAGTCCCCCCTCGGACACCACACGAAGTCCCGGTCGATCTCATCGACCGGGACTTTCGGCATGAGTACGTGCAGGTGCAGTCACGAGGCGGAGCCGTGAGACGGAGAGCGAAGGCGCCGGCCGCGCCGTTGCCGCAGCGGGACGGGGTCGATCCCGTGCGGCTGCGGTTGCCGGAGGATCCGGGCGGGGTCTGGGCGACCGTGCGGGAGCATCTGGTCGACCGCTACGGGGCGGCCGTCGGGCCCGGGCGGGTCGAGGAGATGCTCGGTGAGGGCCGGTTCGTCGGGGTCGACGGGCCGGTGGCCGGGGACGAGCCGTACACCGTGGGCCGGTATCTCTGGTTCCACCGGGACTTTCCGGTGGAGGAGCCGGTGCCGTTCCCCGTCGGGGGGGTCCACCGGGACGAGCGGATCGTCGTCGCGGACAAGCCGCACTTCCTCGCCACGATGCCCCGGGGGCGGCACGTCACGGAGACCGTGCTCGCACGGCTGCGGCGGGAGCTGGGGCTTCCGTCGCTGCAGCCCGCGCACCGGCTCGACCGGCTGACGGCGGGCCTGGTGCTCTGTGTCGTACGGCCGGAGGACCGGGGGGCGTACCAGACGCTGTTCCGGGACCGGATGGTGCGCAAGGAGTACGAGGCGGTGGCGCCGTACGACCCGGGGGTGGAGCTGCCGGTGACGGTGCGGAGCCGGATCGAGAAGGAGCGCGGGGTGATGGCCGCCCGGGAGGTGCCGGGCGAGCCGAACAGCGAGAGCCGGATCGCGCTCGTGGAGCGGCGGGGCGGGCTGGGGCGGTACCGGCTGGTGCCGGAGACCGGGCGGACGCATCAGCTGCGGGTGCACATGAACGCGCTGGGGCTGCCGATCCTGCACGATCCGATCTATCCGGTGGTCCGTGAGGACGGGCCGGAGGACTTCCGGCGTCCGCTGCAACTGCTGGCGCGGACGCTGGAGTTCACCGACCCGTTCACGGGTGTACCGAGGCGCTTCGAGAGCCGGCTGGCTCTCAGTGGCCTCGATTGATCCATTCCTGGAGGTGCGGGGCCTCCGCGCCGATCGTGGTGCTGTCGCCGTGGCCGGTGCGGACCACGGTCTCCGGCGGCAGGGTGAGGAGTTTCTCGCGGATCGAGTCGACGATCGTCGGGAAGTCAGAGAAGGACCGGCCGGTGGCGCCGGGGCCGCCCTGGAAGAGGGTGTCGCCGGTGAAGACCGTGCCCAGGTCGGGGGCGTACAGGCAGATGCCGCCGGGGGCGTGGCCGGGGGTGTGCAGGACCGTGAGGTCGGTGCCGGCGATGGTGAGGACCTGGCCGTCGGCCAGGTCCCCGTCGGGGCTGTGGTCGGGGTGGGTCTGCTTCCACAGCGGCTGGTCGGCGGGGTGGAGCAGGATGCGGGCGCCGGTGGCGGCCGCGAGCGCCGGGGCGGCGTCGATGTGGTCGTTGTGGGCGTGGGTGCAGACGATGGCGCGCAGGGCGCGGCCGTCGAGGGCGGCGAGGATGGCCTCGGCGTCGTGGGCGGCGTCGATGACGATCGCCTCGCTGTCGTCGCCGACGATCCAGACGTTGTTGTCGACGTCCCAGGTGCCGCCGTCGAGGCTGAAGGTGCCGGAGGTGACGAGGTGGTCGACGCGGGCGGCCATCAGAACACCACCACCGAGCGCAGGACGTCGCCCTCGTGCATGCGGCCGAAGGCCTTCTCGACGTCGCCGAGGCCGATGGTCTCGGTGACGAAGGCGGCGAGGTCGATGCGGCCCTGCTGGTGCAGGTCGACGAGCATGGGGAAGTCGCGGGAGGGCAGGCAGTCGCCGTACCAGGAGGACTTGAGCGCGCCGCCGCGGCCGAAGACGTCGAGGAGCGGGAGTTCGAGCTTCATCTCGGGGGTGGGGACGCCGACGAGGACGACGGTGCCGGCGAGGTCGCGGGCGTAGAAGGCCTGCTGGTACGTCTCGGGGCGGCCGACGGCCTCGATGACGACGTCGGCGCCGAAGCCGCCGGTGAGCTCGCGGATCGCCTCGACGGGGTCGGCGGAGCGGGAGTTGACGGTGTGGGTGGCGCCCATCGTCTTCGCCGTCTCCAGTTTCCGGTCGTCGATGTCGACGGCGATGATCTTCGCGGCTCCGGCGAGGCGGGAGCCGACGATCGCCGCGTCGCCGACGCCGCCGCAGCCGATGACGGCGACGGTGTCGCCGCGGCCGACGTCTCCGGTGTTGATGGCGGCGCCGATGCCGGCCATCACGCCGCAGCCGAGGAGGCCCGCGACCTCGGGGGCGACGGCGGGGTCGACCTTGGTGCACTGGCCGGAGGCGACGAGGGTCTTCTCGGCGAAGGCGCCGATGCCGAGGGCCGGGGACAGCTCCGTGCCGTCGAGCAGGGTCATCCGCTGCGTGGCGTTGTGGGTGTCGAAGCAGTACCAGGGGCGGCCGCGCAGACAGGCGCGGCACTGGCCGCACACCGCACGCCAGTTGAGGATCACGAAGTCGCCGGGCTCGACGTCGGTGACGCCCTCGCCGACCGACTCGACGATTCCGGCGGCCTCGTGGCCGAGCAGGAAGGGGAACTCGTCGTTGATGGCGCCCTGCTTGTAGTGGAGATCGGTGTGGCAGACGCCACAGGCCTGGATCTTCACGACGGCCTCACCTGGGCCGGGATCCGGGATCACGATCGTCTCGACCCGTACCGGTTCGTTCCTGCCGGGGGCGATGACCCCCTGGACGTGCTGCGGCATCGCGAACTTCCCTTCCTCCGACCGGATCTTGTAAGGCTCTTGCGTACCACTATCTCCTGACAAAAGGCGAGACCCCCGCAGGCCGTGCCTGTGGGGGTCCCGCCGTTCCCGTGGGGGGAGGTCAGTCGCGGTTCGCCGCGGCGGTCGTACGGACCCGCTTGCGGACGAGGAACCAGCCGCCGACGAGGGCCGCCGCGATGAGCGGCAGGCAGTTGACGGTGGTGCGGCTGATGCCGCCGTCCATCCACATGAGGACGAGGACGGAGCCGAGGAAGACGAGGGTCACGATCTGGGTGTACGGGGCCCAGGGCAGGTTGTAGCCGGGGCGGGTCAGCCTGCCCTCCTGGGCGTTGCGCCAGAACAGGAGCGAGCAGACCATGATCATGGCCCAGGTGCCGATGATGCCGATGGAGGCGAAGTTGAGGACCAGCTCGAAGGCCTCGCCGGGCATCACGTAGTTGAGCGCGACACCCATGACGCCGAAGGCGGCGGTGAGCAGGATGCCGCCGTAGGGGACGCCGCCCTTGTTCATGACGCCGGTGAACTTCGGCGCGGAGCCGGAGAGCGACATGGAGCGCAGGATGCGGCCGGTGGAGTAGAGGCCCGAGTTGAGGCTGGAGAGCGCGGCCGTGAGGACGACGAGGTTCATCACGCCGGCGGCGCCGGGGATGCCCAGCTTGTCGAAGACGGTGACGAAGGGGCTCTGGTCGCCGGAGTACGCGGTGTACGGGAGGATCAGCGCGAGCAGGACGACGGAGCCGACGTAGAAGAGGCCCACGCGCCACATGATCGAGTTGATCGCCTTCGGCATGATCTTCTCGGGGTTCTCGGTCTCGCCGGCGGCGACGCCGCACAGCTCGACGGAGGCGTAGGCGAAGACGACGCCCTGGATGAGCAGCAGCATCGGCATCATGCCGTTGGGGAAGATGCCGCCGTTGTCGCTGATGTTGGCGAGACCCGGGGTGCTGCCGCCGACGTCGTGGGAGGTCACGACGAGGAAGATGCCGATCAGCATGAAGGCGACGAGGGCCCCGACCTTGATGATCGCGAACCAGAACTCCATCTCGCCGAAGTACTTCACGGAGATGAGGTTGGCGGCGAGGACGACCGCGAGGGCGATCAGCGCGAGGATCCACTGCGGGACGTCGCTGAACATCGACCAGAAGTGGGCGTACGTCGCTGCCGCGGTGATGTCGGCGACGGCGGTGGTCGACCAGTTGAGGAAGTACAGCCAGCCGGCGGTGTAGGCGCCCTTCTCGCCCATGAACTCGCGGGCGTAGGAGACGAAGGCGCCGGACGAGGGGCGGTAGAGCACGAGCTCGCCGAGGGCTCGCACGACGAAGAAGGCGAAGACGCCGCAGACCGCGTACGCGATGAAGAGGGAGGGGCCCGCCTGCGACATCCGGCCACCGGCGCCCAGGAAGAGGCCGGTGCCGATCGCGCCGCCGATGGCGATCATGTTGATGTGGCGGGACTTGAGGTCCTTGCGGTATCCGGCGTCGCCGGCGTCGACGTGGGGGGCGGCCGGGTTCGCCGTGGCGGCGGACAGCGGGTCGGCCGCGGTGACGCGGTCACTCATGGAGTTGTTCGCCTTCGTGAGGGGGCTGTGCGGTACCCGGCCGTGCCTGGTGGGGGGTCACCCCGGCACGGCCAGCGCACATCCTCACGGCAAGGAGCCGTAAATGACTGTGGCGCATGTCACTGAACGCCCGTATTTGAGCTAGTTCAGAGCTTGAAGGCGTCTCTACGGGGCCTTACGGAGCGAGGACGTCCAGCTCCTGGAGGGCGCCGACCGCGATCTGCCGGGTGAGCTCCTCGGCGCGGGCCGCGTCCCGCTCCCGTACGGCCTCGGCGACCTGGACGTGGAGGGTGACGGCGGCCGGGTCGGGGTCCTCGAACATCACGTGGTGGTGGGTGCGGCCGGTGAGGACCTCGGCGACGACGTCGCCGAGGCGGGCGAACATCTCGTTCCCGGAGGCGTCGAGCACGACCCGGTGGAAGGCGATGTCGTGGACGAGGTACTCCTCCAGGCGCCGGCCGCGCGAGGTGGCGACCATGCCGAGGGCGTGCTCGGTGAGCTCGCGGCACTGCTCGGGGGTGGCGTTCTCGGCGGCCAGGCCGGCGGCGACGGGCTCGACGGCCGAACGGAGCACGGTGAGCGAGCGGAGCTGGCGGGGCCGCTCGGCGCCGGCCAGGCGCCAGCGGATGACCTGGGGGTCGTACACGTTCCAGCCGGCGATGGGGAGGACGGTCACGCCGACGCGGCGGCGGGACTCGACGAGGCGCATGGACTCCAGGACGCGGACGACCTCGCGGACCACGGTCCGGGACACGTCGAAGCGCTGGGCGAGCTCGTCGGTGCGCAGCACGGTGCCGGGCGGGTACTCCCCCGCGGTGATCGCGAGACCCAGGGTGGCGAGGACGTGCGAGTGAAGCCCCTGGGCCGGTGTCGTCATGGTGGCAAGCCTATGCGCGCTCGCGGGGATGATCACATCGGGAATTAAAAGTACTACTTTTATGTCACAGCCTCTTGAATACGTCGTACCCAATGGGTTTCATGGGCGCGACGGATCGATGTCGAAGAAGACAGCGAGGCACCACCCATGAGCACCACCCCCCAGCCCGGGACGAGGACGGTCGTCGTCGTGATGGGCGTCGCCGGGACCGGCAAGACCACGATCGGTCCGCTGGTCGCCGAAGCCCTCGGCCTTCCCTACGCCGAGGGCGACGACTTCCACCCGGCGGCGAACGTCGCCAAGATGTCGGCCGGCACCCCCCTGGACGACAGCGACCGCGAGCCCTGGCTGGACGCCATCGGCTCCTGGGCGCACGACCGGGCCGGGCTCGGCGGTGTGGTGAGCAGCTCCGCGCTGAAGCGCAGCTACCGGGACCGGCTCCGCGCCGCGGCCCCCGGTGTGGTCTTCCTTCATCTGACCGGTGACCGGGAGCTGATCGAGCAGCGCATGAGGGCCCGCAGGGGCCACTTCATGCCGACGGCGCTCCTCGACTCCCAGTTCGCCACCCTGCAGCCGCTGCAGGAGGACGAGGCCGGCGTCGCCGTCGACGTCTCCGGCACCCCCGAGGAGATCGCCGCCCGGGCCGCCGCCGCGCTGCGCGGCCTCGCCGGCTGATCCCCTTCCCGTCCCCGTCCCCCGTTCCCCCGCTCGTACGAAGGACACCACCGTGCCCAGTCTCAGCGTCGAGATCCTGGCAGCGGACGCCGCCGAACCGATCACCTCGGCAGGCAACGCCCAGCTCGGCATCGCCGTACTCGCCGGCATCGCCGTCATCGTCGTGCTCATCACCAAGTTCAAGCTGCACGCGTTCCTGGCGCTGACCATCGGGTCGCTCGCCCTCGGGGCGTTCGCCGGTGCGCCGCTCGCGGACACCATCAAGTCGTTCACCACCGGCCTCGGCAACACCGTCGCCGGCGTGGGCGTCCTGATCGCCCTCGGCGCGATCCTGGGCAAGCTGCTCGCCGACTCGGGCGGCGCCGACCAGATCGTCGACACCATCCTCGCGAAGGCGAGCGGCCGGGCGATGCCCTGGGCCATGGTCCTGATCGCCTCGGTGATCGGACTGCCGCTCTTCTTCGAGGTCGGCATCGTGCTGCTGATCCCGGTGGTGCTGCTCGTCGCCAAGCGCGGCAACTACTCCCTGATGCGGATCGGCATCCCGGCGCTCGCGGGCCTCTCCGTGATGCACGGCCTCATCCCGCCGCACCCCGGCCCGCTCGTCGCGATCGACGCGGTCGGCGCCAACCTGGGCGTCACCCTGGCCCTCGGTCTCGTCGTCGCGATACCGACCGTGATCATCGCCGGTCCGCTGTTCGGCCGGTACGCGGCGCGCTGGGTCGACATCCCGGCCCCCGAGAACATGATCCCGACGCGCCCCTCCGAGGACCTGGACAAGCGCCCCGGCTTCGGCGTCACCGTCGCGACCGTGATGCTGCCCGTCGTCCTCATGCTGGTGAAGGCGCTCGTCGACATCGTCGTCGACGACCCGGAGAACGGCGTCCAGAAGGTCACCGACGTCATCGGCTCCCCGCTGATCGCGCTGCTCGCGGCCGTCATCGTCGGCATGTTCACCCTGGGCCGCGCGGCCGGCTTCACCAAGGAGCGGCTGTCCTCGACCGTCGAGAAGTCCCTCGCCCCGATCGCGGGCGTGCTGCTGATCGTCGGCGCGGGCGGCGGCTTCAAGCAGACCCTGATCGACATCGGCGTCGGCCAGATGATCCTGGAGTTCTCCGAGAACTGGTCCATCCCCGCCCTGCTGCTCGCCTGGCTGATCGCCGTCGCGATCCGGCTGGCGACGGGCTCCGCGACGGTGGCGACGATCTCGGCGGCGGGCCTCGTGGCTCCGCTGGCGGCGGGCATGTCGACGACCGAGACGGCGCTGCTCGTCCTGGCGATCGGCGCGGGTTCGCTCTTCTTCAGCCACGTCAACGACGCAGGGTTCTGGCTGGTGAAGGAGTACTTCGGGATGAGCGTCGGCCAGACGATCAAGACCTGGTCGGTGATGGAGACGATCATCTCGGTCGTGGGCATCGGGTTCGTGCTGCTGCTGTCGCTGGTGTTGTAGCCCGGCGCTTCCGATACGGCTCCGAGGGACGGTCGTGGCTGACAGACTGTCGGCCATGACCGGCCCTCACGCGCTCAAGCCCTTCCTCCTCGCGTTCCCCGGCCCCTTGCGGGACCAGCTCGTCGCGGCGGTCCTCTCCGGTGAGAAGGTCGCCACGACGGGGCTCCTCGTGGAGTACGAGGTCGAGAACGAGGAGCTGCCGGAGGCGGGCGAGCGCTCGGCGCTGATCGACTCGGACGGCCGCGAGGTGGCCGTCGTCGAGATCACGGAGGTCGAGGTCCTGCCTCTGGGCAGCGCGGACCTGCGGCTCGCGCTCGACGAGGGCGAGGGCTTCCTGTCGGTCGCGGACTGGCGCGAGGCGCACGAGCGCTTCTGGCACAGCGCGGAGATGCGGGAGGGGCTGGGGGACCCCGGATTCGTGGTGGACGACACGACGATGGTGGTGGTGGAGCGGTTCAGAGTCGTGGAGTTGATCCAGGGGGACTGAGGGGCGAGGCCGCGGGGAGGTGACGGCGAGATCGCCCCGGCGAGGAGTCCTCCGTCAGCTCACCGCCCTGGCCGCCGCCCTGCCTGCCGCGCGGCCCGAGAAGATGCAGCCGCCGAGGAAGGTGCCCTCCAGGGAGCGGTAGCCGTGCACGCCGCCGCCGCCGAAGCCGGCCGCCTCGCCCGCCGCGTACACGCCCTCCAGCGGCTCGCCGCCCTCCGTGAGCACGCGGGAGTCGAGGTCGGTCTCCAGGCCGCCGAGGGACTTGCGGGTCAGGATGTTGAGGCGGACGGCGATCAGCGGGCCCGCCTCGGGGTCGAGGATGCGGTGCGGGGCGGCCGTGCGGATCAGCTTGTCGCCGAGGTACCTGCGGGCACCGCGGATCGCCGTGACCTGGAGGTCCTTGGTGAAGGGGTTGGCGATCTCGCGGTCGCGGGCGGTGATCTCCCGGCGGAGGGCGTCCTCGTCGATGAGGGGCTCGTCCGTGAGCGCGTTCATGCCCCGGACGAGGGCCGGGAGGTCGTTCTCGACGACGAAGTCGACGCCCTTGTCCATGAACGCCTGGACCGGGCCCGGCACGTCGGCGCGGGCGCGGCCGATCACGTCGCGGATGGACTTGCCGGTGAGGTCGGGGTTCTGTTCGGAGCCGGAGAGGGCGAACTCCTTGCCGATGATCCGCTTGTCGAGGACGAACCAGGTGTGGTCGTGGCCGGTCCGCATGATGTGTTCGAGGGTGCCGAGGGTGTCGAAGCCGGGGAAGAGCGGGACGGGCAGCCGCTTGCCGGTCGCGTCCAGCCAGAGCGAGGACGGTCCGGGGAGGATGCGGATGCCGTGCCTGGCCCAGATGGGGTTCCAGTTCTCGATGCCCTCGGTGTAGTGCCACATCCGGTCGCGGTTGATGTGGTGGGCGCCGGCCTTCTCGGCGATGCCGAGCATCAGGCCGTCGACGTGGGCGGGGACGCCGGAGAGCAGCTTGGCGGGCGGGGTGCCCAGGCGTTCGGGCCACTGGGCGCGGACGAGCTCGTGGTTGCCGCCGATGCCTCCGGAGGTGACGATCACCGCCTGGGCGCGCAGTTCGAAGGCGCCGGTGGCCGTACGGGTGCTGGCGGTGCCGCGTTCGGCCGTGGAGGGTTCCAGGATCTCGCCGGTGACGGTGTCGACGGCTCCGGCGGTGCGGCCGAGGGCGGTGACCCGGTGGCGGAAGCGGAGCTGGACGAGGCCGCGGGCGACGCCCTCGCGGACCTTCCGCTCGAAGGGGGCGACGAGACCGGGGCCCGTACCCCAGGTGATGTGGAAGCGGGGGACGGAGTTGCCGTGGCCGTTGGCGTCGTAGCCGCCGCGCTCGGCCCAGCCGACGACGGGGAAGAACCGCACCCCGCGCGCGTGGAGCCAGGAGCGCTTCTCGCCGGCGGCGAAGTCGACGTACGCCTCGGCCCACCTCTTCGGCCAGTGGTCCTCGGTCCGGTCGAAGCCGGCGGTGCCGTACCAGTCCTGGAGGGCGAGGGCGTGGCTGTCCTTGACGCGCATCCGGCGCTGCTCGGGCGAGTCGACGAGGAACAGTCCGCCGAAGGACCAGTGGGCCTGGCCGCCGAGGGACTGCTCGGGTTCCTGGTCGAGGAGGATCACGGTGCGGCCGGCGTCGACCAGCTCGGCGGTGGCGACGAGGCCGGCGAGGCCCGCCCCGATCACGATCACATCTGCGTCGTAGGACATGGACCGCATCTTGGATACACGGATGTATCGAGTCAACCTTTTCGCCGTTCCCGCGTGACTCCCACCCCCCTCCCGTTTTCTAATGTCGAGCATTAATATGAATGCATGGCGAGGACATCGGGGCCCGAGACCCGGGACAGACTGATCCGCGCGGCGGAGGAGCTCTTCGCCGCCCAGGGCGTCCACGGCGCGCAGCTGCGGGACGTCGTGAGCCGCGCCGGGCAGGCCAACCCCTCCGCGGTCCAGTACCACTTCGGCTCGCGCGCAGGGCTGCTCGACGCCGTGATGGCCGGCCGCCAGGCCCGTACGGAGGCCGTGCTCGCCCCGCTGCTCGCCGCCGCCCCCGACGAGACGCACGCCCTGGTCGGCGCCCTCGTCACGGCGGAGGCCAGCGAGCTGCGCACCGAGCGGGGCCGCCGCTGCCTGCGGATCTCCGCGCAGCTCAGCCACGAGAGCGGCGTGCGCACCCGGACCCCCCATCCCACGCTCGCCGGCACCGGCTACTGGCGTCTGATCGAGCGGATCGCGGACCGGCTCGCCGCCGACGGCCTGCCCGAGCCGCTGCTCCTCGAACGCCTCGACCTGGCGCTGACCGTGGTGGGCGCGGCGCTGGCGGACCGGGCCCGGCAGTACCTCGACGGCACCGAACCCCTCACCAGTGAGGCACTCTTCCTCGCCGACCTCGTCGAGACCACCACCGCCCTGCTGCGTGCCGCACAGCCGGAGCAGGCGCCTCTCCCCCGAAAGGACCTTCCATGAACGACCTCACCGGCAGGACCGTCCTCGTCACCGGCGGCGCCCGCGGTCTCGGCGCGGAGGCCGCCCGGCAGGCGGTCGCGGCCGGCGCGAACGTCGTCGTCACCGACGTGCTCGACGAGGAGGGCCGGGCGACCGCGGAGGCGCTCGGCGAGCGGGCGCGGTACCTCCACCACGACGTGACGTCCGAGGAGGAGTGGGCGGCGGCCGTCGCGTACGCCGTGGCGGAGTTCGGCGGGCTGCACGGACTAGTGAACAACGCGGGCATCTCCACGGGCGCGTTCCTGGAGACCGAGTCCGTCGAGCACTTCCGCAGGGTCCTCGACATCAACCTGACCGGTGTCTTCATCGGCATGAAGGCCGCGATACCGGCGATGAGGGCGGCCGGCGGCGGCTCCATCGTCAACATCTCCTCGGCCGCGGGCCTGATGGGCCTGGCGCTGACCGCCGGTTACGGCGCCTCCAAGTGGGGCGTGCGCGGGCTGACGAAGATCGGCGCGGTGGAGCTCGGCACGGCGGGGATCCGCGTCAACTCGGTCCACCCCGGCATGACGTACACCCCGATGACAGCCTCCGTGGGCATCGAGCGCGGCGAGGGCAAGTACCCGAACACTCCGATGGGCCGGGTCGGCGAGGCCGACGAGATCGCCGGCGCGGTCGTCTTCCTGCTGTCGGACGCCGCCTCGTACGTGACGGGCGCGGAGCTGGCGGTGGACGGCGGCTGGACCACCGGGCCCACGGTCAAGTACGTGATGGGGCAGTGATCCGGGCGGCGCCGCCCCGCGGGCCCGGCGGTTTGCTTGGATGGCGCGATGAGCGCCGCTGAAGAGATTCTCGATGTCGTCGACGAGCACGACCGGGTGATCGGGCAGGCCCCGCGCGGTGAGGTGTACGCGCGGGGCCTGATCCATCGCTGCGTCTTCATCCGGGTCCGGGACGCCGAGGGCCGGATCTTCGTGCACCGCAGGACGCCGACCAAGCTGGTCTTCCCCTCGATGTACGACATGTTCGTCGGCGGGGTCGTCGGCGCGGGCGAGTCCTACGACGAGGCCGCGCTGCGCGAGGCCGAGGAGGAGCTCGGAGTCCGGGGCCTGCCCCGGCCCGAGCCCGTCCTGACCTTCTTGTACGACTCCGCGGGCGTGGCCGGCAAGTGGTGGTCGGCGGTCTACGAGGTGCGGTGCGAACTGCCGGTGAACCCGCAGGTGGAGGAGGTCGCCTGGCACTCCTTCCTGACGGAGGAGGAGCTGGCGGAGCGGCTCGGTGACTGGGCGTGGGTGCCGGACGGGCTCGCGGCGTACGAGCGGCTGCGGGAGCAGGGGGCGGACGAGGTGCGCCCGGCGGGCTGATCATTCGAACGTTAGGGTGCGCGTGTGAGCGATTTCGTACAGAGCCTGCGGATGTGGTTCGCACCGCAGCGGATCCGGGACGAGGGAGACACCCCGGACTACCGGTTCTCCCTCGCCAACGAGCGGACGTTCCTGGCCTGGATCCGGACCGCGCTCGCCCTCGTCGGCGGCGGTTTCGCCGTCGACCAGTTCCTGCCGGACCTGCGCTGGGGCGTCCGGGTCGGGCTCGCGCTCGCGCTGCTCGCGGCCGGGGTGCTGTGCGCGCTGCGGGCGGTGAACCACTGGGTGCGCTGCGAGCGTGCCATGCGGCGCGGCGAGGACCTGCCGGGGTCCCGCTTCCCGGCGGTGCTGAGTCTGGTCGTGGCGGTGGTGGCGGTCGCGATGGTGGTGGTCGTGCTCTTCGGCTGGGCGGAGCGGTGACGGAGGCCGTCTCCGGGATCGACGCGCGTGATCCCGGGCTCCAGCCGGAGCGGACCCGGCTCGCATGGCGGCGGACCACCTTGTCGTGCACGGTGGTGGCGGTCCTCGCCGTCAAGCTGGCCGTGAGCGACGAGATCACCGCCGTGGGGATCACCGGGCTGGCGCTGTCGGCGCTCGTGTGGATCGGGTTCCTGGCCGTCGCCCACCGCCGGATCCGCTCCCTCGGCCCGGCCAGACCGCAGGCCCTCTCCCGCCGGGGCGCGCTGCTCGCGGCCTGCTGCACGATCGCGCTCGCCGTCTTCGGGGCGGCGATGATCTGGTGAGCCGCCGGATCAGGGGACGGTGACGACGACCTTGCCGTTCAGGCCGCCCGCGGCGTTGGCGCGCTGCGCGTCCGCCGCCTGTTCCAGGGGGAACGTCCTGGCCACCCGTACGGAGAGCACGCCTTCGTCGACCAGGTCCGCGAGTGCCGCGAGGTCGACCGGGTCGGGGCGGACCCAGAAGTAGCGGCCGCCGAGGGCCAGGACCTCGCCGTCGGCGATGGAGGCGAGCCGGCCGCCGGCCGCGAGCAGCCCGGCGGAGATCCGCAGGAACGGTCCGCCGATGGTGTCGAGGACGGCGTCCACTCCCTGCGGGGCGAGGGTGCGGACCTGGTCGGCGAAGGTCGCCTCGTCGTAGACGACCGGTTCGGCGCCGAGCTCCGCGACGCGTTCGAGGCCGGCCTCCCTCGCCGCGCCGATGACCCGGCAGCCGAGATGGCGGGCGATCTGCACGCCCATGGATCCGACCCCGCCGGCCGCCGCGTGCACGAGGACGGTGTCGCCGGGGCCGACCGCGAGCGGCTGGTGGAGCGCCTGGTAGGCGGTGAGGCCGGCGAGCGGAAGGGCCGCGGACTCCTCGAAGCCGACCGAGCGCGGCTTGCGGGCGAGGGTGCGGACGGGGGCGGCGACGTACTCCGCGAAGGTGCCCCGGGAGAGGAAGTCCTCCCGGACGTACCCCATGACCTCCTCGCCCTCGGCGAACTCGGTGACGGAGACCCCGGGGCGGACGACGACACCGGCGACGTCCCAGCCGGGGATCACGGGGAAGACCGCGTCCATCATCCCGTCGAGGTACCCGGCCTGGCACTTCCAGTCGACCGGGTTGACCGCGGCGGCCCGCACCCTGACCAGCACCGCGTCGGGGCCGATCTTGGGGTCGGGCCGCTCGCCGTACTCCAGGACCTCGGGTCCGCCGTACCGGCGGTAGCTGATCGCCTTCATGCTCTGACCCTCGATGCAGCGCCGTCGGCCCGCAAGCCGGGGAGACTCTTCCCTGTCCGATCGGGCGCTCACGCCTCTCAACCGGGGGAACCCCAATGTCTGTCACCGAGTCCCACGACGCCTACGCTCCCCACGTGGTCACGCTCGCGCCGAACGTCCACGCCTTCCTCCAGCCCGACGGCGGCTGGTGCCTGAACAACGCCGGCTTCCTCGGCGACGCGCGCGAAGCGCTGCTCGTCGACACCGCCGCCACCGAACGCCGGGCGCGGCTGCTGCGGGAGGCGGTCCTCGCGGCGGGCCTTCCGCTGCCGGGGACGATCGTCTCCACCCACCACCACGGCGACCACACCTACGGCAACGGGGTGTTCCTGCCGGAGGCGCGGATCGTCGGCCACGAGAACTGCCGGAGCGAGCAGCTCGCGGCCGGGCACCAGCTCCATCTGCTGTGGCCCCGGACCGACTTCGGGAAGATCGACATCGTGGCGCCGTCCGTCACGTACCGCGAGCGCATGACCCTGTACGTCGGTGGGACCGAGGTGCGGGTGATCCACCCGGGGCCCGCGCACACGACGGGCGACTCGATCGTGCACCTCCCCGAGCACGGCATCGTCTTCACCGGCGACCTGGTCTTCCACGGCGGGACGCCGTTCCTGCCGATGGGTTCGCTGGCCGGGTCGCTGCGGGCACTCGACCTGCTGCGCTCGCTCGACGCGCCGACGGTCGTCCCGGGGCACGGCCGGGTGACCGACCCCTCGGTGTACGACGCGACCGAGCGGTACCTGCTCCGGGTGCGGGAGATCGCGGCGGAGGGGTACGCGAAGGGGGCGACGCCGCTGGAGACGGCGCGGCGGGCGGAGCTCGGCGAGTTCGCCGCGTGGCGGGAGAGCGAGCGCCTGGTGGCCAACCTGCACCGGGCGTACGCGGAGCTGGCGGGCCTGCCGGAGGCGTCGCCGCTGGATCCGGTGACGGTGTTCGGGGACATGGCGGCGATGAACGGGGGCGTGCCGGTGGCCTGCCACGCCTAGGGCGCCCCCGCGTCGTGGGCAGTCGTCCCTCCCCCGAGGGCTCCCGTCCAGGGGGGACCTCCAGCGGGACGAATGCCCGCACGGCAGGTGGCGAGGGTCGCGGGCGCAGCCCGCGCGGCGGGTGGGGAGGGCGCGGCGGGTGGCGGTCACCAGGTGCGGGGGGTCCAGTCCGGGTTCGCCGCTCGCATGGCCGCGGCGTCGTCGCGGTCCCGGTACCCCCCGTCGTCCTCCCGCCAGCGGCGGTGCAGGGCGGCGAGCGCCTCGCGGTCCAGTTCGACACCCAGGCCGGGGGTGTCGGAGACCGTGAGGCGGCCGTCACGGAAGACGGGGCGGGTGGTGACGACGTCCTCGGTCTGCCACGGGTAGTGGGTGTCGCAGGCGTGGTGGAGTCCGGGCAGGGTGGCGGCGACCTGGGTCATGGCGGCGAGGCTGACGCCCAGGTGGGTGTTGGAGTGCATGGAGAGCCCGACGCCGTACGTCCGGCAGAGCGCCGCGAGTTCGCGGGTGCGCCCGAGGCCGCCCCAGTAGTGGTGGTCGCAGAGGACGATCTGCACCGCCCCCTTCGCGAAGGCCTCCGGGACCTCCTCGAAGGTGGTCACGCACATGTTGGTCGCGAGCGGTACCTCGGTGCCCGCGGCGATCTCGGCCATCGCGTCGGTGCCGCTCGCCGGGTCCTCCAAATACTCCAGCACGTCCTTGAGTTCGCGCGCGACGGCGAGGGAGGTCTCCACGGACCGGGCGCCGTTGGGGTCGAGGCGGAGCGGGCGGCCGGGGAACTCCTCGGCGAGCGCGCGGATCGCGGCGATCTCCTGCTCCGGTGCGAACACCCCGCCCTTGAGCTTGAAGGACCGGAAGCCGTACGCGCGGTCGAAACGGCGGGCCTGCGCGACGACGCCGGCGGGGTCGAGGGCCGCGCCCCAGTCGTCGACGGGGCCGCCGCCGGGGTGGGTGGCCCAGCGGTGGAAGAGGTAGGCGCTGTACTCGACGGAGTCGCGGACCTTGCCGCCGAGGAGGGCGTGCACGGGCAGGCCGAGGGTCTTGCCGAGGGCGTCGAGGCACGCGGTCTCGAAGGCGGAGACGACGGAGAGGCGGAGCTTCTCGGCGGTACGGACGCCGCGCAGACCGCCCGCGTCGACGCCGGCGTCGACGCGGGCGTCGAGGGCGGCTCCGACTCCGGCTTCGAGGGCGGCTTTGTGAACGGCTTGGTGAGCGGCTTCGTCGCCGGTGCCCGATCCCGATCCGGCTGCGGAGCCGGAGCCCGCGCCGGGACCCGCGCCGGGACCCGCAGCGGAGCCCGCGCCGGAGCGGGAGACCCGGCCCGGATCCAGGGTCTCCGCAAGCGCGAACAAGGCGTTCACATCCGTGACCGACCGCCCTGGCAGCGCCTCGGCCAGCGGGCGGGCCAGGTCCAGGTAGACACCGTCGCCGTACGTCTCCCCCAGACCGCTCACACCGCCCCGGGTGATCACCTCGACCACGAGGCGGGGCGTGTACGGCTGGTGAACCCCCTGGACATTGAGGAGAGGCGGGTCGGAGATGAGGATCGGGGTCAGCCGGACTTCGTCGACGATCAGCTTCGCATCCATATGTGAACCCTATTCAGGGATGGGATCGCTGACCAGGGGGCGTCAGACGGTTTCACGACTCCCCCTGGACGACATACCGACTGGTCGGTCATCATGAACGCCGACCGAAGCCGATCCGGAGGTACGCACGAATGAGTTCCGCCCCGCCGCCAGGCCTCGACCCCGAGCAGCTGCGCCGCTTCCTCGACCGCGAGCGCCCCGGCCTGGTGTCCGGCCCCCTCGAAGCCCGGCTGATCGAAGGCGGCCGGTCGAACCTGACGTACGTCGTGACCGACGGCACGGGTCGCTGGGTCGTCCGGCGGCCGCCGCTCGGCCACGTCCTCGCCACCGCCCACGACATGCGCCGCGAGCACCGGGTCATCAGCGCCCTGCACACCACGGACGTGCCCGTGCCGGAGACGCTGCTCCTCTGCGAGGACGACTCCGTGCTCGGGGCGCCCTTCTACGTCATGGAGTTCGTCGAAGGGACGCCTTACCGCTCGGCGGCGGAACTCGCCCCGCTCGGCCCCGAGCGCACCCGCGCCGCCGCCCTCGGCCTGGTCGACACCCTCGTCGATCTGCACGCCGTGGACCCGGCCGCCGTCGGACTCGCCGACTTCGGGCGACCCGAGGGCTTCCTCGACCGGCAGCTGCGCCGCTGGGGCAAGCAGCTCGACGCCTCGCGCGGCCGCGAGCTCCCCGGGATCGACGAGCTGCACGCCGCCCTCGGCCGCGCGCTGCCCGTCTCGCCTGCGCCCACCGTGATCCACGGCGACTACCGGCTCGACAACGTCCTCGTCGACGGGGACGACCGCATCCGGGCCGTCCTCGACTGGGAGATGTCGACCCTCGGCGACCCGCTGACCGACCTCGGACTGCTCGTCATGTACAGCACGCCGCTCGACCTGCCCGACTCCCCCATCTCCACCACCGCCACGGCCCCCGGGCACCCGACCGCCGCCGAACTGGCCGAGCGCTACGCCGCCCGCTCGGGCCGCGACACCTCCGCCCTCGCCTGGTACACCGCCTTCGCCTGGTTCAAGCTCGCCGTGATCCTGGAGGGCATCCACTACCGCTGGACCCTCGGGCAGACCGTCGGCGCGGGCTTCGACCGCATCGGCGAACTCGTCCCCGTCTTCATCGAGCACGGCCTGACCACCCTTCAGGAGGGCTGAACCGCCATGGACTTCGCCTACGACGCGCGCACCGAGGAACTCCGCGAGAAGCTCCTCGCCTTCATGGACGAGCACGTGTATCCGGCCGAGCGGACGGCCGAGGAGCAGCGCGCCCTGCTCACCTCGCCGTGGGACACCCCGCCGGTCGTCGAGGAGCTGAAGGCCGAGGCCAAGCGGCAGGGCCTCTGGAACCTCTTCCTGCCGGACGCGGAGTACGGTGCCGGGCTGACGAACCTCCAGTACGCGCCGCTCGCCGAGATCACCGGCCGCAGCCCGCAGCTGGCCCCGACCGCCCTCAACTGCGCCGCCCCGGACACCGGGAACATGGAGCTGCTCGCCCAGTTCGGCGACGAGGCGCAGCGGAAGCAGTGGCTGGAGCCGCTCCTCACGGGCGAGATCCGCTCGGCGTTCGCGATGACGGAGCCGGAGGTCGCCTCCTCCGACGCGACGAACATCGAGACCCGGATCCGGCGGGACGGCGACTCGTACGTCGTCGACGGCCGCAAGTGGTATATCTCCGGAGCCATGAACCCCGACTGCAGGATCTTCATCGTGATGGGCAAGACCGACCCCGACGGGGCCGACCTCCGCCGTCAGCAGTCGATGATCCTGGTGCCGCGCGACACCCCCGGAGTGGAGGTGCGGCGCGCGATGCAGGTCTACGGGTACGAGGACCACTACCACGGCGGGCACGCCGAGGTGGTCTTCGACGACGTCCGCGTCCCCGCCTCGCACCTCATCGGCGAGGAGGGCGGCGGCTTCGCCATCGCGCAGGCCCGGCTCGGCCCCGGCCGCATCCACCACTGCATGCGGCTCATCGGCATGGCCGAGCGGGCCGTCGAGCTGATGTGCCGCCGGGCGGTCTCCCGTACCGCCTTCGGCAAGACCCTCGCCCAGCAGGGCGTCGTGCAGAACTGGATCGCGGACGCGCGGGTGCAGATCGAGCAGTTGCGGCTTCTCGTCCTCAAGACGGCCTGGCTCATGGACACCGTCGGCAACCGGGGCGCGCACACCGAGATCCAGGCCATCAAGATCGCGACCCCGCGCGCGGTGGTCGACATCATCGACAAGGCCGTGCAGGCGCACGGGGCGGGCGGGGTCTCGCAGGACTTCCCGCTGGCCGAACTGTGGGCGGCGGCGCGGACGCTGAAGCTCGCCGACGGCCCGGACGAGGTGCACCAGCGGTCGCTGGCGCGCCGGGAGCTGAAGAAGTACCTGTAGCCGGCCCGGGCCTCAGCCCAGGCGCACCCACGACGAGAAGCGGCGGTCGACGGCCGCCGCCCGCTCGTCCGTCTCTTCCGCCCCGCCCACGGGCGGGCCGGTTGTCCCCGAAGGGGCCCTCAGGGCCGCAGGGCCCTGAGCAGGAGGTCGGCGAGGTGGCCGGCGACCTGCTCGGGGGTGAGCGGGCCGTCCGGGCGGTACCAGGTGGAGAGGTGGTGCACCGAGCCGAAGTGGTAGTCGACGACCAGGTCGGCGGGGGTCGCAGAGGAGAACACCCCGGCCCGCTGCCCCTCCTCGATCAGGGCGCGGAACCGCTCGTGGTAGCGGCGCCTCTCCGACCTGACCTGCTTGTTCTTCTCCGGGCTGAGGTGGTGCATGGAGCGGAAGAAGATGGCGGCGTCGTCGAGGTTCTCGATGGTGGTGACGACGACGTCGGCGGCGGCGTCGCGCAGCCGGTCCTCGATGGGCGCGTCGGCGTCCGCGAAGGCGTCGAGGCGCTCCTGCTGGAGGCGCAGGACGCGGGAGTAGACCTCCTGGAGGAGGTCCTCCTTGGAGCCGAAGTAGTGGTAGAGCGCGCCCTTGGTGACCCCTGCGGCCTCGACGATCTCCTGGACGGAGGTGCGGTCGTACCCCCGCTCCGCGAAGAGCCGGGTGGCGGCGGCGAGGAGCCTCTGGGGGACGGGTGCGCCGCTCCCTTCCGTCGTCCTGGCCATGCTCCGCCGCCTTCCTTGGTGGTCGTTCTCGGTGGTCGTTCTCGATGATGGTTTTCGGTCAGGGGAACGCGTTCCCGCCGGTAGATCTTCGCATCCGATCGGGTCCGGCTATCGCGTACCCGTCTCCCAGGTCTGCTGGACGTGGTTCATGGTGCCGAGCCAGCGCTCCGGGTCGGTGGCCCGGTTGCGGTAGTAGCCGGCCACCTCGGGGTGCGGCAGGACGAGGAAGCGGTCGGCGGAGATCGCGTCGAGGAGGGCGTCGGCGACGTCCTCGGGCTCGATGGCGGTGGGGGCGAGGACGAGTTCGCCGGCCGTTCCGGCGGCCGTGAGCATGTCCGTACGGACGCCCTGCGGGCAGATGGCGTGGACGGCGAGGCCGCGGTGCCGGTAGGTGAGGGAGAGCCATTCGGCGAAGGCGTACGCGCCGTGCTTGGAGACGCTGTACGGCGCGGCGCCGATCATGGTGAGCAGTCCGGCGGCGGAGACCGTGGAGACGAAGCGGCCGCTGCCGCGCTCCAGCCAGTCGGGGAGCAGGGCGCGGGCCGCGCGGACGTGGGCCATGACGTTGACGTCCCAGGCGGCGGCCCAGACGTCCTCGTCGGCGAAGGCGTCGCCGGGCGAGGAGAGGCCGGCGTTGGCGCACCAGATGTCGACGGTGCCGCCGAGGTCCTCGCGGGCCTCGTCGACGACGGCGGAGGCGTCACCGGGGACGGCGAGGGCGCCGATCTCCTCGGCGACCGCCTTGGTGCGGACGGGGTCGAGGTCGTTGACCACGACCCGGGCCCCCTCGGCCGCGAACCGGCGTGCGAGGGCGGCGCCGATGCCGCCGCCCGCTCCCGTGACGACGACTCCGGCGCCCTGGACCTGGTTCGTGCCCTCGCTCATGGACCCACCTCTCCGCTCGACGGCCTGTGACGACCGCTGTGATGACCTGTGACGACCTGGGGGACGCGGACAGACTAACCAGTCGGTATGGAAAGACGGAAGAGTGTCGGCCGCTTGCCTCGTTCCCGTGGGCGACCAGGACCGCTAGCGTGCGTGCCCATGTCACCCGCCCCGGCCGGGGACGGCGATCGAGGAGGTTTCGCATGGGCCTGTCGCGACGGAGTCTGCTGGCCGCCGGGGGCGCGCTCGGGGCGGTGGCGGCCACCGCGCCCACCGCCTCAGCCGGCGCGTCCAGCGCTTCGACGGGCTCGCCCACCGCTTCGGCGGAGGAGCGGCAGCACGGACACGCGCGCGTACGGACCGGTTTCGAGCGCCTCTCCGGCGACGGGTACGCGCTGCTCTCCGGGGAGCGCGTCGGCGTCGTCACCAACCCGACCGGCATCACGCGGGACGCCCGGCACATCGTCGACGTGATGCACGCCGACGAGCGGGTGGACCTCGTGGCCGTCTTCGGCCCGGAGCACGGTTTCCGGGGCACCGCGCAGGCGGGCGGCTCCGAGGGACGGTACGACGACCCGGCGACCGGACTGCCCGTCTACGACACCTACCTGAAGAGCGGGCAGCCGCTCGCGGACGTCTTCACCGCCTCCGGTGTGGACACCGTCGTCTTCGACATCCAGGACGCCGGCGCCCGCTTCTACACGTACATCTGGACGCTGTACGACTGCATGGTGGCCGCCGCGCTCGCCGGGAAGCGGTTCGTGGTCCTCGACCGGCCGAACCCGGTGACCGGGCGGGCTGCGCTGGGGCCCGTCCTGGACCGGGCGTTCGCCACCTTCGTCGGCCGCGAGCCGATCGCGCAGGCGCACGGCATGACGGTGGCCGAGCTGGCCCGCCTCTTCAACGGCGAGTTCCTCGCGACCCCCGTCGCCCTGGAGACCGTGCGGATGACGGGCTGGCGGCGGACGGACTTCTTCGACGCGACCGGGCTGCCCTGGGTCCCGCCCAGCCCCAACATGCCGACGCCGGAGACCGCACTCGTCTACTCCGGCACCTGCCTCTTCGAGGGGACGAACCTCTCCGAGGGCCGGGGCACCACCCGCCCCTTCGAACTCCTCGGCGCGGAGGGGATCGACCGCCGGTGGGCGGAGGCGGCGAACGCGCTCGGCCTGCCCGGCGTCCGGTTCCGCGAGGCGTACTTCGCGCCGACCTTCTCCAAGTTCCAGGGGAAGACCGTGGGCGGGGTGCAGCTGCACGTCCACGACCGGGAGTCCTTCGATCCGGTACGGGCCGGGATCGGGCTCCTGGTCACCGCCCGGAGCTCGTGGTCCGGCTTCGCCTGGCGGGCGGACCACTGGATCGACAAGCTGACGGGTTCGACGCGGGTACGGACCCTGATCGACGCCGGCGCCGGAGTGGACGAGGTCGTGGGGGCGTGGCAGGCCGACCTGACGGCGTTCCGGGCGGTACGGAGGGAGTATCTGCTGTACCGCTGAGGGCCGTCGCCGCGAGGCCGAACGGGCGGCGGGCAGGGCGGGGGTGGGGTTTTCCCCATGATCGACAGGGGTGCAGAGGGTATGTCCGTGGAATGCCCCGCCGACCAGGCTTGACCCCATGAACCTCTCCGGCACCTCCCTGCGACGTCGACTGCCCCTCGTGGGGCTCCTGCTCGCTGCCTGCCTCGGCTCCCTGGCGCCCGCCGCCGGGGCCGCCGGGCCCCCGGCCGCGCCCGATCCCGCGCGCGAACTCGCCCGCACCGCACAGCCGTTCACCGATCTCCGGCCGCTCGACCGGATGATCGGCTCCGCCAAGGTCGTCGGCATCGGCGAGGCCACCCACAGCTCGGCGGAGTTCTTCACCGCCAAGCACCGGATCTTCGAACACCTCGTGGAGCGCAAGGGCTTCACCACCTTCTCCCTGGAGGCCACCTGGTCCACCGGGCTGCTCGTCGACGAGTGGGTGCGCACGGGCCGCGGCGACATCCGGGCGATCATGCGGGACGAGTTCCAGGAGTCGTACCGCCTCTGGAACACCGAGGAGTACCTCGACCTCTTCCGCTGGATGCGGCGGCACAACGAGCTCCACCCCGGCCACCAGGTCCGCTTCATGGGCAACGACCTCGGCTACGCGGGTGCGAACCTCTTCGACCGCGTGACCTCCTACGTGGCCCGCACCCGTCCCGCGCTCCTCCCCCGCTTCGAGGAGCTGTACCGGAGCTCGCGCCCCACGGGCGAGGTCGAGGAATGGATGAAGGGGTACATGGCCAAGCCGCGCCCCGAGCGGCAGCGGATGGCCTCCGACGTGAACGCGGCGCTCGCCCTCCTGGAGCGGCAGCGGCCCGCGAAGGACCCCCGCGCGCGTGAGGCGGCCCGGTGGGCGGTGCAGCACGCGCGCGCCATCGCCCAGGTCGGCACCGAGTACGCCCACGACATGGAGACGGAGGCGGGGGTCGCTGCGGCGATGCTCTACCGCGACCGGGTCATGGCCGAGAACACCGTCTGGTGGCAGCGTCAGACCGGCGACCGGATCGTGCTCTCCGCGCACAACGGCCATGTCGGCTACGAGACCCCGAAGCCCGACCACTACCCGCGGATCCAGGGCGCCTTCCTGCGGGACGCGCTGGGCCGGGACTACGTGAGCGTCGGCGCCTCCTTCGGGCAGGGGTCGTTCAACGCGCACGACACCGGGGCGCCCGGTGAGCCGCTCCGCCCGTTCACCGTCGGCCCCCTCGGTCCGGACAGCAACGCCCACACCCTGGACCGGGTCTCGCCGACCGCCTTCTACCTGGACATGCGGCGCGCGACGCCGGCCGCACGGGACTGGCTCGCCACCCCCCGGCCGACCAGGGGCATCGGGACGGCGTACCCCTGGCCGGGCGCCGTGCACCAGGCACGTCTCTCCACCGGGTACGACCTGCTGATCCACTTCCCCCGGATCACGGCGGCACGCATCCGCTGAGGCGGGAGACACGGACGGGCCGACTGTGACGGTACGGGAGTCGGCCACGGTCCGTCCGAAAAGGTACGCCTCCCGGTCGAGGTCTGGCCGGGGCCACGCGCGGGCATGCTGGCCCTTGAGCCGCCGCCCGCGCTTGGCGCGTCCGGGTGCGACGGCCACCTCGACGGAGAGGGACGGGCCGGGCCGTGACCGGGATGAGTGTGGAGCCGTACCGGGAGATCACCTTCGACAAGGAGGGTGACGGGCCCGCGGGGCAGCCCGCGGCCCTCGCCGCACTGGCCCGGCAGGGCCTCACCGACCTGGTGGTGTTCGCGCACGGGTGGAACAGCTCCCCGGCCGGCGCCACCCGGCTGTGCTCCGACTTCTTCGAGCCCTTCCCCGGTCTGCTCGCCCCCGGTGTCGAGGCCGGGTACGCGGGCGTGATCTGGCCGTCGATGATGTTCACCGGCGAGCCGGTGCCCGACTACCGGGCCCTCGTGACGGTCCTTCCGGAGAAGGAGCCGGTCCTCGACCGGCTCACCGAACTCCTCGTGACGGCCCCGGCGGACGAGGCGGCGTTCGCCGAGTTCGGCGCGCTGCTGCGGGAGCTGGCGGGCGTGGCCGTCGACGGGGCCGAGCGGGCGGGCGCCGCCGCGCCCCGGGAGCCGGTGCCGCAGTTCCTGGTCGGTGACCCGCTGGAGGTGTGCGCCCTGTTCACCGAGGCCCTGGAGACGGACGCCGGCCCTGCGGAGGGCTTCGATCCTGCGGAGGGCTCCGGTACCGCGGAGGGCTCCGGTACCGCGGAGGGCTTCGGGGAAGGGCTCAGGCGGTACTGGAAGGGGGCCCGGGAGGTCCTGCGGCAGGCCACGTACTACGTGATGAAGAAACGGGCCGGTCGGGTCGGCGAGTTCGGCCTCGGGCCGCTGCTCGGCGAGGTCGCCCGCGCCGCCCCCCGCGTCCGCGTCCACCTGGTCGGCCACAGCATGGGCGCCCGGCTCGTGGCGTACGCGCTGAAGGGGCTGCCGTCGGGGGCGCGCCCGGTCGCCTCCGTCACCCTCCTCCAGGGCGCCTTCTCGCACTACGCGTTCGCGGCCCGGCTGCCACACGATCCCGGGCGCTCGGGCTCGCTGCGGGACCTGCAGCACCGGGTCCAGGGGCCCGTGGTCGCCTGCTACTCGCGGCACGACACGGCGCTCGGTGTGTTCTACCCGCTGGCGTCCCGGCTCGCGGGCGACTCGGCTTCGCTGACCCGGGCCGCCCGTCTGCTCGGTTCGGACGACCCGCGCTGGACGGCGGTCGGGCACGACGGCGTCCAGGCGGTGCCCGGGACGGTCGTACGGCCGCTGGCGAGGGTGCTGCGCGAGGGAGTGCCCGCCTCGGGGTGTGTGAGCGTCGACACGGCGGACGTCGTCCGCTCCCACAGCGACGTCTGCCGCGCGGAGCTGGCCCGGGTGGTGGTGTCGGCGGCGCGGACAGGCAGGTAGGAGGGGGTACGGACGCCCTCCCGAACCTCCTCGGGACCTCACCGTCCCGTCGCCCGCGGCCGCTGGGCACCTCACCGGACTCCTTCGTTCCGCCCTCCCTCGGAGGCCCCTCGGCCCCCGCTGATGGCTGCCATCCGAATTTCGATGGAACACGGCGGGGCGCTCGTTCGTCCCTCTGATATCGCGGAACGACCAGCGACGGAGGTGGCGGGAGATGGCCGGTTTCCGGAGTCTCGCGAGACAGGTGCGCGATCCGGGGTGCGACACGGCCCTGCGCAGGTACTCGCTGCGCAAGTGTCTGGAGCGGTTCGCGCCGTACGGGCACCGGGCTACGTGGGACCACTTGTGCCGCAGGCACAGGTTCGGACCCGAGGACCGGGAGCTCGACCCCGGGCGGCTGATCGCCGCGCTCGACGAGCTGGAGGAGGCGCGGGCCGTGTGGCTCGCGTACGAGGAGGAGTTCGCCGCCCGGCGGCGGCGCGAGAAGCACGAGGGGCTGCGCCGGCTCGGCTCCCTCGACGACTGGCACCGGCGGGTCTGGGGCGGCAACGGCGTGGTGCGGTGCGGCGATCCGGCCGTGCACCCGTCGGACCCGCTGCCCGAGGTGCTGCGGCGGCTGATCACGGCCCTGGAGGGCGACCCGGGCGAGCGGTGCCCGGTGTGCGCGGGGCCGCGCATCGAATGGGCCGGTCCCGGCGACACGTACGAGCCCTGGCTCGGCCCGGTCTGCGGGGACTGCGGGGTGGGCGTGCCGCGAGCGGTCCTCACCTCTGGGGCGCTGGCCCGCGCCCGCGACGAGCGGAACCGCTCGCTGGCGTCGGCGGCGTGAGTCCGCGGGAACCCGACGTGCCGCGGGTCCCACCGGGGGTGCCGCCGCTGCAGGTCTGTCTCAACGGGACGCGGGGGCCCGGGGATTCGGCGGCGGTGCCGATGTCGCCCGCGTCGCTCGCGGAGTCCGCCGCGCGGGCGGTGGCGGCGGGCGCCGGGGAGGTGCGGGTGCATCCCCGGACGCCGTGCGGAGGTACGTCGCTCTCGCCCCGGGTGCTCGGACCCGTCCTGGCCTCGGTCCGGGCGGCGGTGGGCAGGGGCGTGCGGGTCGCGACCGCCGCGGCCGCCGAACCCGACGCGGGGCGCCGGGTGGAGCGGATCCGGTCCTGGGAGGCACTGCCCGACCTGGTGTCGGTCGACTGGCACGAGCCCGGGGCGGAGGAGGTGGCGGCGGTGCTCCTGGAGCGCGGGATCGGGGTCGAGGCCGGGCTGTGGGCCCGTACCGACGGACAGGAACGCTTCGCCCGCTCGCCGCTCGCACCCCGCGTACGACGGGTCCTCGTGAAGGTCCCGTACCCGCCGGCCGTGAACGGGGCCGAGGAGGCCTCCCGCTCCGTCCTGGCGGGGCTCGAACCGCCGCCGGGCGTCCCCGTGTTGCTGCACGGTGAGGACGCCGGTGCCTGGCCGGTGCTGCGGTTCGCCCGGCGGCTGGGCCTCGTCGCCAGGATCGGTCTCGAGGACACCGTGCTGCTGCCGGACGGCACCCGGGCGCGCTCCAACGCGGAGCTGGTCGCCGCGGCCCTCGCGGGCTAGGGTCCTGTCGATCGCGCCGGAGCCGGCCTGCGCGGCACGGCACCCGACAGGGCCTAGGCGGCGTCGCCGCCCGGGGCGGGGTTGCGCACCGGCAGCAGGCGGGAGCCCGCCATCCGCTCGCCGAAGGCGTCGTCGGGGTTGGACAGCACGCAGGTCTCCAGGGAGAGACAGCCGCAGCCGATGCAGTCCGTCAGGTGGTCGCGGAGCCGGCCGAGCTGCTTGATGCGCTCGTCCAGCTCGGTGCGCCAGGCCGCCGAGAGCCGGGCCCAGTCCTCGTTCGTGGGCGTGCGCTCCTCCGGGAGCTGGGCGAGGGCCTGGCGGATCGTCGCCAGCGGGATCCCCACGCGCTGCGCGGCGCGGACGAAGGCGACCCGGCGGAGCGTGTCGCGGCCGTAGCGGCGCTGGTTGCCGGTGGTGCGGCGGCTGCTGATGAGTCCCTTCGCCTCGTAGAAGTGGAGGGCGGAGACGGCGGCCCCGCTCCGGGCGGAGAGCTGGCCGACGGTGAGCTCGTGGATCTTCTCTGGAATCTGCGGCACCCCGTGACCCTACTGGTCCGTTGACAGCGGACCGCTCACCCCACATGCTGAGCAAGCGCTTAGATACCGACCGTTGGGTATGCCGTACCAGGTGGGGTATGCCGGACCAGAAGGGACCAGGAACATGGCCGAGCCGAGGATCTTCACCTCCGCCGAGGAGCTGCGCGCGGGGGTCGGCGAACAGCTGGGGCACAGCGACTGGGTGGAGATCGACCAGAAGCGGATCGACCTCTTCGCCGAGGCGACCGGGGACCACCAGTGGATCCACGTGGACCCGGAGCGCGCGGCCACCGGTCCGTTCGGCACGACCATCGCGCACGGCTATCTGACCCTGTCGCTGCTCCCGCTGTTCGTTCCGCAGGTGCTGCGGGTCGAGGGCATGAAGATGGGCCTCAACTACGGCACGGAGAAGGTGCGTTTCCCCGCTCCCGTGCCGGTCGGCTCGCGACTGCGCGCCACGGCCGTCCTGACGAAGGTCGAGGAGGCCGGCGGCGGCGTGCAGGTGACGGCGGCCGTGACGGTGGAGCGCGAGGGCTCCGAGAAGCCGGTCTGTGTCGCCGAGTCGGTCTCCCGCTACTACTTCTGAGCGCCGACCATCCTGAGGACGAGGTCGGCGTAGAGCGCGCCGACCTCGTCGGGCGACCGGCGTCCCTGGGCGTTGAACCAGCGCGAGACGTCGATGCAGAGCGAGAGCACGGCGACCGTGGTGCCCGCGACGTCCGGCACGTCGAACTCCCCCGCCGCCACGCCCTCGTCGATGATGCCGCGCACCGCCGCGTCGGACCGGCGGCGCAGCTCCACGATCTCGGCCCGGTGCTCGGGGCCGAGGGCGTCGAGCTCGTACTGGACGACCCGCGCGGTGGTGTGGCGCTCGGCGTGCCAGCGGACGAAGGAGCGCACGGCGTCCGCGAGGCGCTCGGCGGCCGTGCCCTCGCCGGCGGCCGCGGCCCGGAGGATCTCCAGGGCCTTGTCGTGACCGATGCGGCTGATCCGGTGGAGCAGCTCTTCCTTGGTCTTGTAGTGGATGTAGAGCGCGGCCGGGCTCATCCCCGCGCGGCCGGCGATGTCCCGGGTGGTGGTGGCGTGGTAACCGCGCTCGGCGAACGCCTCGACGGCGGCCACCAGCAGTCGCCGGGCCGCCTCGGGCGTGACCTCGCCCCAGGGCATGTCCTCGCCCCCGGGCGTCTCCTCCGCCGCGCTCATCCCACACTCCCTCTCGGACCCCGTCAGGACGCTCACCATACCAACGAGGGTGAGCAAGCGCTTAGAGACCGGGCGTGGCAGCTCAGGACCCGCCGGGCGGTCAGAGCTTCTGGAAGGGGTCGTGCTCGGCGAGCAGCTTCTCGAGACGGGCCTGGTCGACCCGGCTGACGATCTGCCCGGCCTCCTGGCGGTCGCGGACGACCTTGGCGAGCGTGAAGGACGAGGTGGTGAGGTAGAGGACCGCGACGGCGAGGAAGGCGCGGACCCAGGCGCTGGCCTCCAGCTGGTAGATGCCGATGGCCACGGCCCCGAGGGCGAGCGAGAAGGAGGCGACGGCCTGGGCGTAGTAGGCGGCGGTGTTCTGCTGCTTGACCGGTGTGTCACTCATGGGCACAGCATCGGGCGGATGTGGCCGGTGCCACATCCGTCCTCGTACTCAGCCGGGTACTCAGAAGGGCGGGCCGGTGGACCCGGACGGGGTCAGAACGCGGAGACCCCCGTCAGCGCCCGGCCGATGATGAGCTTCTGGATCTGGCTGGTGCCCTCGTACAGGGTCATGACGCGGGCGTCCCTGAGGAGCTTCCCGACCGGGTACTCGTCGATGTAGCCGTAGCCGCCGAAGACCTGGAGGGCGTTGTTCGCGGCGCGGACGGCGGCCTCGGAGGCGTACAGCTTCGCCTTGGAGGCGGCGGTCGCGAAGTCCTGGCCGCGGTCGATCAGGTCGGCGACCCGCCAGGTGAGCAGCCGGGCGGCGTCCACGTCGACGGCGATGTCGCTGATCAGCTCCTGCACGAGCTGGTACGAGGCGATGGGCTTGCCGAACTGCTCGCGCTCCCCGGCGTACCGGACGGCCGCGTCGAGCGCGGCCTGGGCGATGCCGACGCAGCCGGCGGCGACGGACATCCGGCCCTTGGCGAGGGCGGACATGGCGACGGTGAAGCCCTTGCCCTCGGGGCCGAGCATCGCGGCGGCGGGGACGCGGACGTCCTCGAGGACGAGTTCGGCGGTGGCCTGGCCGCGCAAGCCGAGTTTGCCGTGGATGGCGCGACGGGTGAGGCCCGGGGTGTCGGTGGGGACGAGGAAGGCGGAGACGCCCTTGTGGCCGGGGGTGTCGCGGGTGCGGGCGAAGAGCAGCACCACCTCGGCCCAGGTGCCGTTGGTGATGAACATCTTGGTGCCGTTGATGCGGTAGTCGTCGCCGTCGCGCACGGCCCGGGTGGCGAGGTTCCCCGCGTCGGATCCGGTGCCGGGCTCGGTGAGGCCGAAGCAGCCGAGCGCCTCGCCGGAGGCGAGCCGGGGCAGCCACTCCCGCTTCTGCTCCTCGCTGCCCCAGGCGGCCACGGTCTTGGCGACCAGACCGAGCGAGACGGAGACGATGCCGCGCACGGAGGAGTCGCCGCGGCCGAGTTCCTCGGTGACGAGGCAGTACGCGAGGTGGTCGCCGCCGGAGCCGCCGTACTGCTCCGGGATCGTGAGTCCGAGGAAGCCGACGGCGCCGAGCTTCTTCACGATCGCCCGGTCCACCTCCTCGGCGCGGTCCCACGCCACGGCGTGCGGGGCGACCTCGCGGGCGACGAAGTCCTCGGCGAGCCGCCGTACGGCTTCCTGCTCCTCGCTGAGTTCCAGATTCATGCGGCGCCCACCTCACCCGACCGTTTAATTACCACTGCTAGTTTTCATGGTGCAGGCCTACTATGTGCGCCATGGCCCGACCGCGCAAGCCCCTGCTCAGCCGAGACCGCATCGTCGAGACGGCGGGCGCGCTCGTGGACGCGGAGGGCCTCGACGCGCTCTCGACCCGGCGGCTCGCGGCCGAACTCGGGGTCAGCGGTCCCTCGCTCTACAACCACTTCCGCACCAAGGACGAGATCCTCGACGCCGTCGCCGACGCGGTGAGCGCGAAGATCGACCTGTCGATGTTCGCGGAGGACGACGGCCGCGACTGGCAGACGGCGCTGCACGACTGGGCCGTCTCCTACCGCGCCGCCCTCGCCGACCACCCGCACATCGTCCCGGTCCTCGCCCAGGGCCCCGGCCGCCGCCCGGCGGGCCTGCGCGTCGCGGACGCGGTCTTCGGCGCGATGGTCCGCGCGGGCTGGCCACCGGCCCAGGCCACCTCCATCGGCGCGCTGATGCGGTACTTCATCACCGGCTCGGCCCTCGGCTCCTTCGCGCGCGGCTTCGTCGACGACGAGGCGGCCTACGACCCGGCCGACTACCCTCACCTCGGGCAGGCGCACCGCCTCGCCGAGCACCGTCAGAAGGTCGACGAGGGCGCGTTCGCCACGGGCCTGCGGGCACTGCTCGACGGGCTGCGGCTCCAGTACGAGGCCCAGGTGCGCCAGTCCGCGGCGCGGCCCGCGGCCCGCCCCTCCGCCCCGTGGAACAGTTCGGCCACCGCCGAAGGGTGAGTGCGGGAGGGTGGAGGCATGGCAGCCTCTGACCTCGCCGCGCTCGCGGCGCTCTTCGCGGACGAGACCCGCGCCGCGTTCCTGCTCGCCCTGCTCGACGGGCGGGCCTGGACCTCCGGGGAACTCGCCCGGCACGCGGGCGTGGCCCCGTCCACCGCAAGCGAGCACCTCGGAAAGCTCGTCACCGGCGGGGTGCTCGCGGAGGAACGGCAGGGCCGCCACCGGTACGTGCGCCTCGCCGACCCCGGGATCGCGCATCTGGTCGAGGACCTGGCCGCCCGGTCCGAACCGGCGGTGCCCCCGCCGCCCCGCTCGCTGGGCGCCGCGAGCGCCGGCCGGGCGATGGCCCGGGGCCGGACCTGCTACGACCATCTCGCCGGGCGACTCGGCATCGCGATCACCGAGGCGATGACGGTCCGCGGACTGCTGCGCCAGGACACCGGGTTCGCGCTCACGGACCGGGGCCTTGCCTGGTTCGACGAGCTGGGCATCCCGCTCGTACGCCGGGGGCGGCGGCCCGTCGCGCGCGGCTGCCTCGACTGGACCGAGCGCCGGCCGCACCTCGCGGGGCTCGCGGGCGCCGCGCTGTGCCGGCACGCGCTGGACGAGGCGTGGTGCGTGCGGATCGGATCCGAGCGGGCCGTGAAGGTGACCGGGCGCGGCGAGAGCGCGCTGTACGCGAACCTGGGGATCGCGCCGGAGGAGCTGCGATGAGGCCGCTGCCGCAGGGCGTCCCCCGGACGGGGAGCGGGAGCGGGAGCGGACCTGGGCCCACGAGCGGGTCCGACCCCGGTCCCGGCCCCGGCCCCGACCTCGGCCCCGACCCCGGCCCCGGCCCCGACCTCGGTCCCGACCCCGGCCCCGGCCCCGGGGATATTGCGGTGAGCGCCGAAGGGTCCGCGCCCTACGGTCGACCCATGCAGAAGCAATCCTCACGGCTCGCCCTCGCCGCCGCCGGTGTCACCGTCGTCCTGTGGGCCTCCGCCTTCGTCTCCATCCGCAGCGCGGGAGAGGCCTACTCCCCCGGCGCACTCGCGCTCGGGCGGCTGCTCGCCGGCACCCTGGTCCTCGGAGCCGTCCTGCTGATCCGGCGGGAGGGGCTGCCGCCCCGGGCGGCCTGGCCGGGAATCCTGGTCTCCGGCCTCCTGTGGTTCGGGGTCTACATGGTGGTGCTCAACTGGGGCGAGCAGGAGGTCGACGCGGGCACGGCGGCGATGGTGGTGAACATCGGGCCGGTCCTGATCGCGCTGCTCGGCGCCCGCTTCCTGAAGGAGTCCCTGCCGCCGCGGCTGCTCGCGGGCATGGCGGTCTCCTTCGCGGGCGCGGTGGTCGTGGGCCTCTCGATGTCCCGCGCCTCCTCCGGCGCGCACGCCTCGCTGCTCGGCGTCCTCCTCTGCGTCCTGGCGGCGATCGCGTACGCGGGCGGGGTCGTGGCGCAGAAGCCGGCGCTCGCCCACGGCAGCGCGCTCCAGGTGACGACGTTCGGGTGCCTGGTGGGGGCGGTGGCCTGTCTGCCGTTCGCGGGGCAGCTGGTCGACGAGGCGGGCCGGGCCCCGCTGCCGGCGACTCTGAACATGGTCTATCTGGGGGTGTTCCCGACCGCGCTCGCGTTCACGACCTGGGCCTACGCCCTGGCCCGTACGACCGCGGGGCGGATGGGCGCGACGACGTACGCCGTGCCCGCCTTGGTGGTGCTGATGGCGTGGCTGTTCCTCGGCGAGCTGCCGGGGCTGCTCACGCTCGCCGGGGGCGCGCTGTGCCTGGCGGGTGTGGCTGTATCCCGTTCACGGGCGCGGACCTCCGCCGGCGCCGGAACGGCTGAATCCACCTGACAGGGCATGGCTCCGGTTCCGGACACTTCACGCGCCTCCGACGCCGGGTGTGCGCCCGCGACCTGGAGGGGAGATGCCCGTCAAGCCCCAGTTTCGGCCGGTGGGGCGAGAGGACACGTTTCGTGGCCCCTCGGCCGGATAGTTTCGAGTCGGTCACAGGCGCGGGGCCGGAACATCACGCTCCGGCACCTTCTCGCAAGCCGACGGGGGAGTCATGGCGATTCAGCAGCGGGCGGAACGTACAAGACAGGAAATCCTGTCGGCAGCCGCGAGGGTGTTCGACAGACACGGGTACGAGCGGGCCTCACTCGCCAGGATCGCCGGCGAGGCCCGGGTGACGACCGGCGCGCTCGTCTTCCACTTCGCGACCAAGGCGGAGCTCGCGACGGCGGTCCACGGGCGGGCCCACGCGGCCACCCGGATCACGGTCGAGTCGGCATGCCTGTCCACGGAGGGCGTCGGCGGCACCGCGATCGACAAGCTGGTGATCGCCACGCACGCGCTGATACGGCTCTTCGAGACCGATCCGACGGCGCGCGCCGGTGAACGCCTCGCACGGGAGCTCCAATTAGCCGACCCGGGGTTCTCCCGGGACTGCCCCTGGCGGCGCGAGGTGGCGCGCCTGGCGCGCTACGCGGAGGCCGAGAAGGCCCTGCGTCCCGGCGTGGACGCGACGGCGGTCGCCGCGCTGATCGGCTATGTGATCACCGGGGTCGAGCTGGAGATGCGCTGTCCGAACGGCCCGTCCGACGAGTGCTGGCCCGCCGAGGACCCGCGGAGCGCCGACAGCGGCGCCCTGCACGGTCCCGCCGAGCAACGGCTCGACCGCATCTGGAAGTTGATCCTCCCGGGCCTGGTCCACCCGGCCGGTAGACGGCACGGCGCCTAGCCGCGCGGGCGTCCCGGCGGGCGGTGTCCGGCGGGCCGCCGGCGCCGCGCGCCGCCCCGTCTCACTCCCCCGAACGCAGCAGCTGACGCGCGAAGTCGGCGAGGGAGCGGCCGATGCGTTCGGTCGACAGGCCGAGTTCGTGCCGCTGGAACTGGTAGAGCTCGGGTGACAGCGGGCTGAGCGCGATGTCGATCAGCGGGTCCGGGTCCTGGATCCCGTGGTCGACGAGCAGCGTGCGGACGTGCACGCGCCAGAAGCCGTACGCGCCCGTCCGGAAGCGCGCGGGACCGGTCTCCGCGCCGAGGGCCAGTGGCAGGTGCCGCTCCAGGAGATCGAGCATCGCCAGGTAGAACGCCGCCAGTCGCTCCCCCGCGGGTGCGCCGGGGCCGAGCGGCGGCGGGCCGTAGATGAGCTGGCCCTGGAGCCGGCGCTCGTGCTCGTCGAGCAGCGCGACGGCGACCGACGAGGGATCGGGGAAGCTCCGGTAGAGCGTGGCCCGGCCCACCCCGGCGGCCTTGGCGATCCGGTCCATGGTGACCGTCCGCGGATCCTGCTGGGCGAAGAGCTGCTCGGCCGCGGCCAGGATCTGGGCACGGTTGCGTTCCGCGTCCGCGCGTCTGCGCGGGGCGACCGGCTGGTCGTCCGCGGCCTGAAGATCGCCGAGGAGCCCGCCGACCCGGTGGACGGAGGCGGCTCCACGACCCCGCTGCTCTTCGTCGCTCATGGACCAGACCTTACTTCCCCTGGAGCTAAGTGGACACCTTGTCCGTTTGCCATGTCCCGTGGCATGCTAAACGGACTCAGTGTCCACTTATCCGCTCGCCATCCCGCCCCAGGGAGATCCAGATGCACACCGCGCTCCTCGCCGCGGCCCTGCTGGTCGGCTGCCTCCTGGCCGTCCAGGCCTCGGTGAACCTCCAGCTCAACTCGGCCGTCGGCACCCCGTACGGCGCCTCGACCATCCAGCTCGGCGTCGCGACCGGTCTGCTGACCGTGCTCGCGGTGGCGGCCGGAGCGCTCGGCGCGCTCGGCAAACTGCCCGACGTCGAGCCCTGGCAGCTGCTCGGCGGACTCGCCAGTCCGCTCTACATCACCAGCGGCATCCTGCTCTTCCCACGGCTCGGCGCCCTCGCCGCCGTCGGACTCTTCGTCACCGGCCAGATGTTCGCCTCGCTCGCCCTCGACCTCTTCGGCCTCCTCGGCCTCGAGAAGCAGGACCTGAGCGCCGGGATCGTCATCGGCGCCGTGGCCGTGCTCGCCGGCATCGTCGTGATCATCCGGGGCATGAAGGCGGCGGCCCCTCCCGGCGCCCCCAAGATGTCGAGCGCCGGCCGCGCCGGCTGGCTCGCCCTCGGCATCGTCGCCGGAGCCGTGCTGCCCGTACAGGGCGCGGTCAACGCCCAGCTGCGCGCCCAGCTCAAGCAGCCCGTCACCGTCGCCGTGATCAGCTTCGCGGTGGCGACCTTCACCATCGCCGTCGTCCTGCTCGTGCTGTACGCGACCCGGAAGACGCCGAAGCCCAAGATCGCCCCGCTGAAGAAGATGCCCTGGTGGGGCTGGCTCGGTGGCGCCTGCGCCGCCGCCTACGTCACCGGGACCTTCCTGCTCATCCCCGAGATCGGGGCCGCGGTGACCATCGCGCTCACCGTGACCGGGCAGCAGCTCACCTCGGCCCTGATCGACCACAAGGGCCTCTTCAAGCTCCCCCAGCGCTCCCTCACGAAGCCGCGCGCCCTGGGCCTCGCCCTGCTGATCGCCGGCTCCCTGACCATCCAGCTCGTCTGACCGAGGCCGGCACTCCCCGTGGCCCCCGGGGCCGCCCGGGGGCCACGGCCCGCACGGTGCGTCATGAAAGGTGTGCCATGAAAGCGTCCTACACCGCCGGGCCGGACCTCCACGTCCTCCCCTCGGCACTGCCCATCCCCGGCCTCGGCGACCAGCCGGTGAACGCCTTCCTCCTCCGGTCGGGCCAGCCGATCCTCGTGGACACCGGCATGCCCGTCGACCGGGAGGGCTTCCTGGACTCCCTCTGGTCGCTGATCGAGCCGGCCGATCTGCGCTGGGTCGTCGTCACCCACGACGACCGCGACCACACCGGCGCCCTCGCCCGGATCCTGGAGGCGGCGCCGAACGCGAAGGTCCTCGCCAACGCCATATCGCTGACGCGAATATCCGAAGAGTTCAGCATTCCGCAGGACCGGGTCGTCACCGCCAACCCGGGAAGCCGTGTGAAAGTCGGCGACCGTGAGCTCAGTTTTCACCGGCCGCCCACTTTCGATTCACCCGGAACTCTCGCCGTGTTCGACCATTCCGATGGAACGCTCTACAGCTCCGACAGTTTCGGAACCGTCGTCGAGGAAATCAGCAACGAGTTCGCCGACCTTTCCGAGGAAGAATTCTTCCACGGCTTCGAGGTCCTGAACCGGGCGATAGCCCCGTGGACCGCGCTGGTCGACGAGGCGAAATTCCTCCGGCCGGTGCACGAACTGGCCGCCCTGCGCCCCGCGAAGCTGCTGAGCGCCCACGGGCCGACCGTCCGCGAGGCCGCCGTACCGCGGCTCTTCGAGGCGATGGCCCGCATCCCCTCCCTGCCCGCCTGGCTGCCCGGCGCGGACCTCGACCTCGAGGCCGCGCTCGACGCAGTCGAGCCCCCCGCCGCCTGAGACCCCCGCACGAACCGAGGAGAACCATGTCCGACCCGACCACCGCCGACCTGACGCCGCCGCGCGGAGTCGTCACCGTCTTCTCCGACATCTGGTGTTCCTTCGCGCACATCGCGATCCACCGGCTGCACACCACCCGGGCCCGTCTCGGCCTGGAGGAGCAGGTCGCCTTCGACCTGCGCGCCTTCCCCCTCGAACTGCTCAACGACGCCCCGAGCCCGCGCCCCGGCACGGACAGCGAGGTCGCCCGGATGGCCAGCCTGGAGCCGGCCGCCGGCTGGCAGCTGTGGCAGGCCAAGGACTGGCTCTACCCGTCGACGACCCTGCCCGCCCTGGAGGCGGTACTCGCCGCCAAGGAGCAGAGCCTGCGCGCCTCGGAGCAGCTCGACCTCGGGCTGCGCCGGGCGTTCTGGGCCGAATCGCGCTGCATCAGCCACCGCAAGGTGATCCTGGACGTGGCCGCCGAGACCGGCGCCGTCGACGTCGACGCCCTCGCCGAGGCCCTGGACGACGGGCGCGCGCGCCGGTCGCTCGCGGACCAGGCGGCGCTCGCGGCGAGCGACCGGGTGGACTGCAGCCCCCACCTGTTCCTGCCCGACGGCTCCGACCACGCCAACCCCGGCATCGAGGTGGACTGGGAGGGCGCCTACGGCATCGGCTGGCCGGTGATCGGCTCGGACGACCCGAAGGTGTTCGAGGACATCCTGCTGAAGGCCGCCACTGAATAGTTGAATACGCCGCCGAAAGCGGCCGCACCACCGGAACGACGGCCAGGCATTCCTTTACGAGGAATGCCTGGCCGTCGTTCCTTTTTTTCGCCGGCAGAACATCGCGGTGATTATTAATTGCGTGACCCGGCCGTTATTCGCAAGGCCGCTCGAAGCTCCTACAGTCATTCACGCCGCCGGAATTCCGGACGGAGATTCGTATCGACAGCGGGAGTTCTTCATGTCGTTGACCGACAAGGCAGACGTCAGCACGTTCGTCGACCTCACCCAGCACGAGATCGAAGCCCTGAAGACCCGGTTCAACCTGGCCGACGCACACACCCACCAGCGTCAGTCCACCTCCCAGGAGCGGATCGTCTCGCGGCTTCCGGAGCTGTGGCACGAGTCCGAGTCGAAGCAGCAGGCGCACTTCGAGCGCCAGTTCCTGGACGCCTTCTTCAGGCTGCACCAGCAGCCCACCGCCCGCGCGATGGGCCGCACGCTCCTTTCGTACTCCGCGAGCGTGTCGACCATGGTCGCCGGCATGTTCCTCAAGCAGCGCGGGATGTCGGTGCAGCTGGTCGAGCCCTGCTTCGACAACCTGGTCGACCTGCTGCGCAACATGCAGGTGCCGATCGCCCCGTTCGCCGAGTCGGCGCTGCACGACAAGGACTCCATCTACGAGCGCCTCGTCGAGGAGATCACCGCGGACGCGATCTACCTCGTCGACCCCAACAACCCCACCGGGTTCACCCTGCTCGCCGAGAAGCTGGAAGGCTTCCGCGAGGTCGTCCGCTACTGCGTGGACCACGACAAGGTCCTGGTGATGGACTTCTGCTTCGCGTCCTTCGCACTCTGTGACGAGGGCATCGGGCGGGTGGACATCTACCGGCTCCTGGAGGAGTCCGGCGTCACGTACATGGTCATGGAGGACACCGGCAAGACCTGGCCGATCCAGGACGCCAAGTGCGCCATGATCACGGCCAGCCAGAACATCCAGGAGGAGGTCTACAACCTCCACACCAGCGTCCTCCTGAACGTCTCGCCGTTCGTCCTCAACATGGTCACGCAGTACGTCGAGGACTCCATCACCGACGGTTTCGCCTCCGTCCGCGACATCATCCGCACCAACGGCGAGGCCGCCCGCAACGCCCTCAGCGGCACCATCCTGGAGTTCCAGGAGCCGGTCGTCGGCACCAGCGTCGCCTGGTTCCGCATCAAGCCCGAGCACCTGACCGCCACCCAGCTCCAGGCCGTCCTCTTCGACGAGGAGGTGTACGTCCTGCCGGGCACGTTCTTCTACTGGAACACCAAGGAGAAGGGCGAGCGCTTCGTGCGCCTGGCCCTGGCCCGCGAGCCGGAGCTGTTCGCCGGCGCGATGGAGCGGATGCGGAAGGTGCTCGAGCGCTATGCCGGCTGACACCGACCCGGTGGTGTTCATCGACGCCACCACGTTCATGGGCATGCACAGCAAGGACGACGCGGTCCGCGTGGCCGCCAAGGCCTTCTTCGCCGGCCGGCTGGCCGCGGGGGAAGCGGGCGGGGTCGTCATGAGCTGGGAGCAGGTCGGCCGCTGCGACGACCTCGTGTGGGGCTACGAGCGGGAACTGCAGGACGAGTACTACCCGTTCATGGACGTCCTCCACACGGACCTGGCCATGGACCGGATCGCCTACTCCGAGGACGACGTCCGCCGGGCCTTCGCCGAGCCCGCGCTCGACGGTCTGCCCGCCCATGAACGCCTGCTGCTCGCCCAGGTCATCGGCCGCGGGGGCGTGCTCCACACCGCCAGCCCCCGGCTCGTCCGGGCGGCGGCCGGCCTGCCCGTCGTACCGCTGGCCCCGCTCGTCCCGGCCGGTGCTCCCGCCCTCGGCGAGGAGCCGTCGTTCCCGGCGTACCTGGAGGACCTCTACCGGCGGTCGCTGGTCCTGAAGGTCGTCTCCGAAACCCTCTGAAGTCGTTCCGAAGGGCACCCCACTCATGCCTGGCACCTACTCCGGGACCGTCGTCCCGCTGATCACCCCGTTCGACGAGCACGGCGTCGTCGACGAGCCGAGCGTCGTCCGTCTCCTGGACCACATCCGCGCCGAGGTCAACGGCTTCATGCCGGCCCTGACCTCCGGCGAGGGCTGGAAGCTCGACGCGCGGCAGTGGCAGGACGTCGTCACGTACACCGTCCGGCACGCGGGCGGTCTGCCCGTCCTCGCCGGCATCCAGCTCCCCGACACCGACGCGGTGATCGACCGGGCCCGTACGGCGGCCGCGATCGGCGCCGACGCCGTCGTCGTCACCACGCCGTTCGGCGCCGAGGTGACGCAGGACGACATCGTCGAGCACTACAAGGCGATCCGCGCGGCCCTCGACATCCCGATCTTCCTCTACAACGAGGAGGCGCTCTCGGGCAATCGCATCGAGTTCGACACCCTGATCCGGATCTGCAAGGAGATCCCGGGGATCGTCGGCATCAAGGAGTCCAGCGGCGACGCCGCCTTCACCCGGAACATGGCGGAGGCCGGCACCGGCATCCCGGTCTTCGAGGGCTGGGAGAACCTCCTCGTCGACGCCCGCGGCATCGACGGCTTCATCGGCCCGCTGGCCAACCTCGAACCCTCGCTGTGCAACGCCATGCTGGTCGACCCGACCCCCGACCGGCAGACGGAGATCAACACCGTCTGCGAGCGGTACGGCGTCTTCAAGGACGACTGGTACCGCTGGGTCAAGAAGGAACTGCACCGGCGCGGCGTGATCGCCTCGCCGACCGTCCACGAGGAGGCGAAGGCGGCATGAGCACCACCCCCGCCGCTCCCTCCGCGTCCGCCCCTTCCTCCGTCCCGGTGGCCGCGCACTCGATCACCGCACCGGCCGCGACCTCCCAGCGCGAGCTGCACAGCCTCTACCGGCGGGTCCCCAACCTCGGCGACTACGGGTCGATGACCGCGATCGAGGAGCGCTGGATCCTGCCCAAGGCGCGGGCGTACGAGGCCTCCGCGCCGCGGTTCGGCTCACCCGGCGAACTCCTGCAGGCCCTCAAGGAGTTCCTCGCCGAGGAGGAGGCGTCGCTCCCGGAGAGCGCCACCTTCCTCGCCGAGCACGCCACGCTCGATCAGTTCAAGTTCGTGGTGCGGCAGTTCGCGCTCGACGGTCTCACCGAGTCGGAGTCGCTGCTCCCGGTCGTGCCCCGGCTGCCCTACCGCTCGGCGATGGCGGTCTTCCGCGTCCTCATCGACGAACTCGGCTGCGGCAACGAGGAGAAGGCGCACTCCCAGCTCTACCGCGACCTGCTCACCGAACTCGGCCTGAGCCTCCGGCTCGACGACTACCTCGACGAGACGGTCCCGGAGTGCTTCGCCTACGTCAACATGTTCCACTGGCTGGCGAGCCGGGCCCCCTCGCCCCAGTACTTCCTCGGCGCGTACGCCTACTTCGAGACCAGTGTGCTGTACGCCTTCCAGAGCTTCGCCCGGGCGGCGCGGCGGCTCGGGATCACCCACGACGCCTACTACACCGAGCACCTCTACATCGACTCGTACCACAGCAGTCATATGCGCACGGCGATCCGCGCGCTCGAGGAGCCGGACCTGGCGAAGATCTGGGCGGGCGTGCGACTGGCCTCCGACATCGTCGGCACGGCCACGGAGGCGGCCGTCGCACGAGCCAGGGAGACCGTCGCATGACGGCCGTGCCCGCGGGGCGGCGGCGGGGCTCCGACGAACCCACCGTCCGCCAGGTGACCGAGGACCTGGTCCTCGTCGAGGTCGGCGGCCGCAAGGTCCTCGCGGCCGCCGTCTGCCCCCACCGCGGGGGCCGGCTCAAGTACGGCAGGGTCGACGGGGACAGGCTGCGCATCACCTGCCCCCTGCACCACACGACCTTCGACCTGACCAGCGGGGAGCGCCTGGCGGGAGCGGCGTGCGCGGGCATCCGCGTGGTGGACGTCCTGCCCGGGGACCTGAGCGTTCCCGAGCAGCGCGACCCCACCCACGACAGCCGGGCGGCGGCCGCCACCGAAGCGGCCGTCCCGGGTTCCGCCCCGTCCGGGGGCGCCTCATGACCACCACACCGACCGGGGCGGCGTCCACCGCGACGCCGCCCCGTGCGGCGGTCGACCACGACGGCATCGCACCGGTGCCCGAGGCCGAACGCACCTCGACCCCGGGCGACTTCGGCTGGATCTGGCCCTCCGCACAGTTCTCCTTCGGCACGGTCGTGCTCGGCGCGCTGCCCGTCGTCTTCGGCCTCGGCTGGTGGGCCTCGGCGAGCGCCATCGCCGTCGGCGTGGCCGTCGGCACGGCGCTGCTCGCCCCGCTCGCCCGCTTCGGCGTCCGTACCGGCACCAACGATCCCGTGTCGAGCGGCGCGCACTTCGGCGTGCGGGGCAGGGTCGTCGGCAACGTCCTCACGGTGGTGACCGCGCTCGGCTTCTTCGCCATCGCCGTCTGGACGGGCGGCACCGCCGTGATGGTCGCCGGCCACCGGCTGTTCTCCACCCCCACCGGCCCCGGCGCCCTGACCGCGGCGATGTTCGTGACGGCGGCCGCGGTCGCGCTGGTCGCCGTACGCGGCCACGAGACCCTCGTCCGTACGTACAAGGTCACCGCCGTCACCGGCGGCGCGGTCCTCCTCGGTACCGTGCTCGTCCTCGCCCCGGACTTCGACGCGGGCTACGCCGGCGGGACGCTCGCGCTCGACAGCACCCTGCACACCTGGCTGCTCGCGGCGACCGCCTCCGCCACCGTGCCCCTGTCGTACGCCACCTTCCAGGGCGACTACACCCGCTTCATGCCCGCCTCCACACCCACCGGCAGGGTCGTGCGGGCCAGCGGGGTCTCGATGTTCCTCAGCAGTCTCGCCGCGCTGCTCACCGGCGCGTACGTGACGACCCTCTTCCCCGTCCCCGACGAGCCGTGGCTCCAGGGCCTGACCGACGCGGTGCCCGGCTGGTTCGCGGTCGCGGTGGTCGTCTTCGGCTTCGCGGGCACCCTGCCGCAGGCCGGGCTCTGCCTGTACGCGGCCGGGCTCTCCGCCAACTCCGTGTTCTGGCGCTCCTCACGGGCCGCCGTCACCACGGTGGTCGCGGTGCTCGCGGCGGCCGTGCTGTACCTCGGTGCGGTCGTGTACGACGCCATGGACGCGATGTCGGCGTTCGTGACGCTGCTGCTCACCGTCGTCGCCCCGTGGGCGGCGGTGCTCTTCGTCGGGTACGTGCTCCACCGGGGCAGGTACGACGCGGAGGCGCTGCGCACCTTCACCACCGGCGGAGGCGGCCGGTACTGGTACACCGGCGGGGTCAACCCGCGCGCGGCCACGGCCTTCGCGCTCGGCTCGGTCGTCGGGGTCCTCTGGGTCAACAACCCGCTGTACACCGGCCCGTTGACCGACCTCACGGGAGGGGTCGACCTGAGCCTGCCGGCCTCCTTCGCGGTCGCCGCCGTGCTGTACGGGGTGCTGTGCCGGGTGTGGCCGGAGCCGCTGCTGCCGCCGACACGAGTCTCGAGGTGACGATGTCCACCACAGTCCCGCTCACCGCCCGGCTCACGGTCCGGGCGGTCCTCCCCGAGGCCGAGGGCGTCCTGGGGCTCGTGCTCGCCGATCCCACGGGCGCCGAGCTGGCCCCGTGGGAGCCCGGCGCCCATCTGGAGGTGACGCTGCCGTCCGGGGCGGTCCGGCACTACTCGCTCTGCGGGGACCCGGCGGACTTGACCACGTACCGGCTCGGGGTGCTGCGGGAGCGCGCCGGCCGGGGCGGATCGGAGGAGGTCCACACCTCCGTCGGCGCGGGCACGGTCCTCGGGGTGCGGGGCCCGTTCAACCGCTTCCCGCTGGTGCCCGCCGAACGGTATCTGTTCATCGCGGGCGGCATCGGCATCACCCCGCTGCTTCCGATGGTCCGCTCGCTTCCGCCGGGGTCGTGGTCCTTGCTGTACGGGGGCCGGAGCCTGCCGGCCATGGCGTACCGCGAGGAGCTCGCCGCGCTCCCCGGGGTCACACTCGTCCCGCAGGACACGGCGGGGCTGCCCGACCTGGACGGCGTCCTGGCGGGGCTTCCGGCGGAGACCGCCGTGTACTGCTGCGGGCCCGAGGGGCTGCTGCGGGCGGTGGAGGAACGCTGGTCGGGTCCCCTGCACACGGAGCGGTTCGGGGCGGCGCCGGCGCGGGAGCCCGGGGTGAACCCGGGGGCGAACCCGGGAGAGGGGTCCGGAGAGGTCTCCGGGGCCGATGACGGCTTCGAGGTGGAGCTGCGGCGGAGCGGCCGGACCGTGCACGTCCCGCCCGGCCGCACCCTGCTCGACGCCGTGCGCGAGGTGGTCCCCGGTGTCGCGTACTCCTGCGAGGAGGGCTTCTGCGGCACCTGTGAGACGAAGGTGATCTCCGGGACGCCCGAGCACCACGACTCCGTCCTCGGCGAGGACGAGAAGGCCTCGGGGACGACCATGATGATCTGCGTGGGGCGCTCGCGCGGCGCCCGGCTCGTGCTGGACCTGTGACGCGGCGCCGGCCCGTGGAGCGAAGTGGACCGTGACGCGACGTCGGTCCGAAGCGCGAAGTGGGCCGCGACGCGACGTCGATCCGTGACGCGAAGTGGGTCGCGACGCGAAGTGGGTCGCGACGCGTGGAAGCCCGTACCGATACGTCGGTACGGGCTTCCGCGTGGGCCTGGCCGCCCGGTGTCAGGGGAAGACCACCAGGGCCCGGCCGCCCTTGCCCGCGAGCATGTTCTCGAAGGCGCCCGGGATGCCGTCCAGGCTGATCCGCTCGGTGACGAGCGCGCTCAGGTCGAGGCGCCCGGCGCGGATGTGCTCGGCGAGGACCGGCAGGTCGACGGCGGGGTTCGAGTTGCCGTAGACGCAGCCCGCGAGGGTGCGGCCCCAGTGGAAGATCTCCAGGGCATGGAAGGTGACCTGCTGGTCCTTGCCGCCGATGCCGACGACCGTGGTGCGGCCGCCGCGCCGCGTGGAGTCCCAGGCGGTACGGATGGTGACGGCGCGGCCGACGCACTCGACGGCCACGTCGACGCCCTGGCCCCCCGTCAGCTTCCGGATCTCCTTCGCCGTGGTCTCCGAGGCGACGACGTACTCGGTCGCACCGGCCGCGCGCGCGAGCGCCTCCTTCTCCGGGGAGACGTCCACGGCGACGATCGTCGAGGCGCCCGCGATCCGGGCCGCCTGCAGCGTGGCGAGCCCCACCCCGCCGACACCGAACACCGCCACCGTCTCGCCCACACCGACCCGGGCGGAGTGGTGGACCGCGCCCCAGCCGGTGAGGACGGCGCAGCCGAGGAGGGCGGCGTCGGTGAGCGGCACCCCGTCGGGGACGGGCAGGACGCAGTTCGCGGCGACGACCGTCTCCTCGGCGAAGGCGGCGACGTTGAGTCCTGGGTGGAGCTCGGTGCCGTCCTCGGTGCGGGCGTGCACGTTCGCGGTGCCGGCCAGGGCGTTCGCGCAGAGCCAGACCTCGCCCAGCGAGCAGGGGTGGCAGCCGCCGCAGGACGGCGCCCAGTTGAGGACGACGCCGTCGCCGGGGGCGACATGGGTGACGCCTTCGCCGACGGAGACGACGGTCCCCGCGCCCTCGTGGCCGAGGACGGCGGGCACCGGCACCCGCATGGTGCCGTTGGTGAGGGACAGGTCGGAGTGGCAGACACCGGCGGCCGCGAGCCGGATCCGGACCTGGCCGGGGCCCGGCTCGGGGAGTTCGATGCCGGTGACCTCCAGCGGGGAGCCGACGGCGGGCAGGACGGCGGCGCGGATCAGGCTCACGTGCGGTGCTCCTCGGGGGTCGCGTGGACGGGGCGGAACGGCGGGGCCGGTGGCGTCGGTGCGGCCCGTGGCGCCCATGGCCACCCGTGGGCCGATGGGGCCATGGGCCGGTGGGTCACTGGGCCGATGGGCCGATGGGCCGATGGGCGTCTCAGAACTGCAGGGACTTGGTCTGGAGGTACTCGGTGAGGCCGTGCGCGCCGAGCTCCCGGCCCACGCCGGACTGCTTGTACCCGCCGAAGGGGGCCAGCGGGTTGAACCGGCCGCCGTTGATGTCGACCTGGCCGGCCTCCATGCGGCGGGCGAAGGCGACGGCCTCCTCGGGGTCGCCCCAGACCGCCCCGGCGAGGCCGTACACGGTGCCGTTGGCGATGGCGAGGGCCTCCTCCTCGTCCTCGTACCGGAGGAGCGAGACGACCGGTCCGAAGATCTCCTCCTGCGCGATGGTCATCTCCGGGGTGACGTCGGCGAAGACGGTCGGGGAGACGTAGTAGCCGGTCTCCAGCGGGGCGTCGGGCCCTCCGGCGACGAGCCGGGCGCCCTCCTCGACGCCCTTCTCGATGTAGCCGCGGACGCGCTCCTGCTGCTTGGCGTTGACCAGGGGGCCGAGGCGCTCACCCGGGACGTACTTGGCGACGGCCTCCGCGGCGAGCGCCACCGCCTCCTCGTACCGGTCCGCGGGGATCAGCATGCGGGTCCAGGCGCTGCACTTCTGACCGGAGTTGGACATCACGTTGGCAACGCCGACGGAGACCGCCTGGGCGAGGTCGGCACTCGGCAGGATGACGTTGGCGGACTTGCCGCCGAGTTCGAGGGCGACCCGCTTGACGGCGCCGCCCGCGAGGGCGCCGATGCGGCGGCCGACGGCGGTGGAGCCGGTGAAGGAGACGAGGTCCACGTCGGGGTGCTCGGCGAGGGCCTGCCCCGCGACCGGGCCGAGGCCGGTGACCAGGTTGAAGACGCCGGCCGGCAGGCCCGCCTCGTGCACGGCCTCGGCGAAGAGCTGGGCGGTCAGCGGGGTGTCCTCGGCGGGCTTGAGGACGGTCGTGCAGCCGGCGGCGAGGGCCGGGGCGACCTTGGCGACGACCTGGTGGAGCGGGAAGTTCCAGGGCGTGATCGCGGCGACGACGCCGACGGGCTCCGCGTAGACGGTGGAGTTGCCGACCTTCTCCTCGAAGGAGTGGGTGGCGGCCAGGTCCGCGTACGTCCCCGCCACGGCGATCGGCAGTCCGGCGTGCACGGCGGCGGCGAGCTGCGGCGGAGCGCCGAGTTCGGCGGTGACGGTGGCGGCGATCTCCTCCGCGCGGGCGGCGAGCGCGTCGCGCAGGGCGGCGATCCGGGCGCCGCGCTCGGCCGGCGGCGTCGCGGCCCAGCCGGGCAGAGCGGCGCGGGCGGCGCGTACCGCCGCGTCGACGTCCTCGGCGGTGCCTGCCGGGACGTGGGCGATGACCTGCTCGTCCGCGGGGTTGAGGACGGCGATCGTGTCGGGACCGGCGGCGGGCCGCCACTCCCCGCCGATGTACATCGCGTCGTGCGCCTTCATCCGATGTCTCCTCACACTACCGACGGGTTCGACACCCAAACTAGCGCTGTTAGTTTTTGGGCGCCAGGGCCTCCGGACGTGCCCCCGGTCTCAGTCCCGAGCCGATCGTGCCGCCCCCTCGCACTCCCTGTCCACGGCAGGACCGGACAGCCGCCGGGCACGTCCCGGCACAGCGCCGCGTCCGGCGGGCGCGCACCGGGCGGTGCGGCCCGCCGGACGCGGCGGGGAGGGGGCCGACGGAGCGGCTGGGATCCGTCGGACCCGTGGTTCAGATCTGCTGGGCGATGTCGGTGAGGTGAGCGAACACGACGATGTTCGCCTCGTAGCCTTTTCCGGGTTCGAAGGCTCCGCCGCAGGTGAGCAGCCGCAGTTCGGGCCGCCCCGTGGAGCCGTACACCTCCTTGTCGGGGAAGTCGCTCTTGGAATAGGTGACGACGCGGTCGACCGTGAAGACGGCGACCTTGCCGTCGGCGCGGGCGACCCGGACGGTGTTGCCGGCGCTGAGCGCGTCGAGGCTGACGAAGACGGCGGGTCCGGTGCGGGTGTCACGGTGGCCGACGACGACGGCGGTCCCGCGCTCACCGGGGGTGACCCCCTTCGCGTACCAGCCGACGACCTGGGGGTTGTCGATCGGCGGCGTGGCGAGCCGCCCTTCGCCGTCGAGACCGAGATCCAGCACGGGGGCCTCGATGGTGATGGCCGGTACGGCGACGGTGACGGGACGCGAACGGGCCAGCGGCGCGGGCGGGGACGACGGCCGGGGCGACGGTACGGCCTTCGGCGTCGCACGGGGCGCCGCCTTGCGCTTCGCCTCCGGTTTCACCGTGGACCTCGCCTGCGGCTTCGCCACGGGCTTCGTCTCGGTCTTCGCCACAGGCTTCGCCACGGGCTTCCTCTCGGCCTTCGCCTCGGTCTTCGCCTCGGGCTTCGTCTCGGCCTTCGCCTCGGTCGTCGCCTTGTGGTCGAGGGCCGCCGGAGCTCCGACCGCCGCTCCCGCCCGGGCGGGAGCGGCCGCGGCGGCGGCGAGGGCCGGACCGTCCGGTTCCCCGTCTCCGGCCCACCAGACGCCGCCGGTCACCAGGACCACGGTGACCGTGACGGTCCTGGCGAGCCGGAACAGGCGCCGTTGACGACGCGTGAGGCGCGAGAACCTACGCGGCGCCATTGTCGCGGCGGCGCGAGCGGCGGATAAGGACCAGACCGGCGGTGCCGGCGAGGCCGGCGGCGACGGCCGCCCCGATGCCGAAGCCGGAGGAGTCGTCGGCGGCGACCCGCGCGGTTCCGCCGCCACCCGCGCCGACCGCGCCCTGCGGAGGCCGGCCGCTCCAGCCGTTTCCGCTGTTGTTCCCGCTTCCGCTGTTCCAGCTGTCGCCGCTCTCGCTGCCGCCGCCGTTCCAGCTGTCGCCGTTGCCGCCGGTGGTGTTCGAGCCGGTGGCGTTCGTGCCGTTGCCGCCGGTTCCGTTCGTACCGTTCGTACCGTTCGCGCCGTTGCCGCCGTCGGTGTCGGCGTCGGCGTTCGGGCCGAGGCCGTTCCCGCCCGTGCCGTTACCGCCGCCACCGTTCCCGCCCGTGGGTGGTGGGCTGGCGATGGCGTCACCGGGGCACGTGACCTGGAAGGCCTTCGGCCTGACCACGACGGTCTGGCCCTGGAAGGTCCACGAGAGCCGGTACTGCCCGCTCGGCAGCGAGAGCGGATCCGTCCGCCCCGCGCCGGACGCGAGGCTGAGCTGCCCGGAGAGGGCGGGCCCGTTGGCGGACGGCTGGCGTGAGATCGCCCAGTTGACCTGCTGGAGCGTCTCGAAGTCCGAGGCGGCCAGGTAGAACCTGCAGACCCTCGGTTCGTCCCGCTGGGACGCGGAGGGCGTGCCGACGCTGTGGACCTTGATGTCCCCGCTGTCGCCGGGAGCGGCGAAGGCCGAGGGCGCGCCCGCGAGGGCGAGGCCGCCGAACGTGAGAACGGCGGCCGCGGTCGTGGCGAGAGGGCGGACGGTACGAGCGGACATGCGGGGTTCCTCCGGAGGGAGCCTTGCCGGACAGTACAACCGATAATCGGACTATCTGTCACGGCTTGGCTACAGAGGGTGGCGACATGCGCACGCCACCCTCCGATGTCGCCCGTCCGGCCCAGGCGCGGCCCCGAGGCTCAGATGATGCCGAAGAGGATCCCCGCCGCGAGGACGACGAGCGAGGTCAGCGCGGCCCACTTCACCGTGAACCTGGTGTGGTCGCCGAACTCCACCTTCGCCATGCCGACGAGGACGTACACGGCGGGGACCAGCGGGCTCGACATGTGCAGCGCCTGGCCGACCAGGGAGGCACGCGCGATCTCCAGGGGCGAGACGCCGTGGGCGGCACCCGCCTCGGCGAGGACCGGCACGACGCCGAAGTAGAAGCCGTCGTTCGACATGAAGTAGGTGAGCGGAATGCTGAGCACACCGGTGACCAGGCCCATGTGCGGGCCCATGCCGTCGGGGATGGCACCGACGAGCCAGTCGGCCATGTGCTTCACCATGCCCGTGCCGGTGAGCACACCGGTGAAGACGGCGGCGGCGAAGACCATCCCCGAGACGTTGAGGACGTTGTCCGCGTGGGCGGCGATACGCGCCTTCTGCTCGGCCATCTTCGGATAGTTGACCGTGAGCGCGAGCGCGGCGCCGATCAGGAAGAGCACCGGGATCGGCATCAGTTCGAGGATCATCGCGGCGAGCAGCGCGACCGTCAGTCCGGCGTTGAACCAGTACAGCCCGGGGCGCAGGGTCGCGCGGTTCGGGTCGAGCCCCTGGAACCCCTCGTCCTCGTCCGAGCCCGAACCGGAGCCGGAGCTGGAACCGGAACCGGAGACCGCGCCCGGCGCGTCACCGGAACCGCCGGCGGACTTCTTGGTCAGATCCACGGCACCACCGGCACCGCTGCGGCCGCCACCGGTGCCCGTCGCGACGAGGACCGTGCCGGTCTCGGGCACCAGGACCTCGTCGAGCGTGAGGTAGCCGATGCGCTTCCGCTCGCGGCGCCCGAGGACGTACGCGAGGACGAACACGAAGAGCAGGCCCGTGCCGAGCGCCGGGATCATCGGTACGAAGACATCACCGGCGTCCAGCTTCAGCGCGGTCGCGGCGCGCGCCGTGGGGCCGCCCCAGGGCAGGGTGTTCATGACGCCGTTCGCGGTGGCGGCGACACCCGTCATCACCACCAGGCTCATGCCCAGCCGCTTGTAGAGCGGGTACATCGCCGAGACGGTGATCATGAACGTGGTCGAGCCGTCGCCGTCCAGCGACACGATCGCGGCCAGCACCGCCGTACCCACCACGATCCGTACGGGGTCGGCCTTGCAGAAGCGGAGGATGCCCCGGACGATCGGGTCGAAGAGACCGACGTCGATCATCACGCCGAAGTAGACGATGGCGAACATCAGCATCGCCGCCGTCGGTGCCAGCTTGCCGACGCCTTCGATGACGTAGTCGCCGAGCTGGGCCCCCTGCCCGACCGCCACGCAGAACAGCGCGGGGATCAGCACGAGCGCCGCGATCGGCGACATCTTTTTCATCATGATCAGGACCAGAAAGGTCGCGATCATGGCGAAGCCGAGGACGGTCAGCATGGAGGACACCTCACGTTCACCCTTGAACCCCGCCGAGCGGCGGTCCGGATGACAATAGGTACCCCCTTCTGCCGTTAACAAGACGTTGACGCGTGAGCAATACGAGCAAAACCCCAGGTCACGACGGGGGCGTCACGGCAGGGGCGACACCTGGACGGGGAAGCCGTTCAGGACGGCCGTGCCCGACAGGGGATCGAGCCGGGAGCCGTCGAGCAGCTGGTTGACGTTGACTCCGGGGCGCGCGGACGCGACGGCCAGCCGGGTGCCAGGCCGGTCGTGACCCCAGCCGTGCGGCAGGCTCACCACCCCCGGACGCACTCCGTCGGTCACCTCGACCGGAACCTCCAGCTCGCCGCCCTCGCCCTTGACCCGCGCGAGGCCGCCGTCGGCGAGCCGCAGCCGGGCCGCGTCGTCGGGGTGCACCTGGAGGGTGCACCGGTTCGTACCGCCGCCGAGCGCCGGGGTGTTGTGCAGCCAGCTGTTGTTCGAGCGCAGGTGGCGGCGGCCGACGAGCTGGAGGCTGCCGGCGTCGGGTACGGCGTCGAGCGCGGCCCGCAGCCGGGGGAGGTCGGCGGCGAGCGGCTCGGCGAACAACTCGATCCGTCCGCTGCGCGTCTTGAGGACCTGCGGGAGGCGCGGCTTGAGCGGGCCGAGGTCGATGCCGTTCGGGTGGGCCCGCAGTTCGTCGAGGGTGAGCCCGTACGGGCCGAGGCGCAGCATCATGTCGAGCCGGCGCTCGGGCCCGGTGTCCCCGGTGAGCCCCGCCGCGAACTCCTTGGGGTCCGCCCCGTACGCCGGCGAGTGCTCCTGGGTGACCGCCTTGGCGAGGGTGGTGTCGATCGCGAGCTGGTCGACGGCGGACGGCGGGGCCCCGTGCATCCCGGAGACGGCGAGGATCAGCCGGGCGTGGATCTCGCACTCGTCCATCCGGTCCGCCTCCAGCGGGACGGCCGCCGGGGTGTAGCGGGCCTGGTCGCGGACGGCGAGGGCGTTGAAGGCGAAGTCGAAGTGGGCGCTCCTGGAGGGCGGGGGCGGCGGCAGCAGGACGTCGGCGTGGCGGGTGGTCTCGTTGAGGTACGGGTCGACGGCGACCATCAGGTCGAGGGAGCCGAGTGCCGCGTCGAGGCGGTCCCCGTCGGGCGCGGACAGGACGGGGTTGGAGGCGACGGTGATCAGCGCCCGGATGCGTCCCTCCCCCGGGGTCTCGATCTCCTCGGCGAGCGCCACCATCGGCAACTCCCCCTTGACCTCGGGATGGTGCGAGACCCGGCTGTGGCGGCGGCCGAGGGCGAAGCCCCTGCCGGGTCCCGCGGGGCGCGGGGCGGGCGCGGTGGCGGAGAGCGGGAAGAGGGCGCCGCCGGGGCGGTCGAGGTTGCCGGTGAGGATGTTGAGGACGTCGACGAGCCAGTTGGCGAGGGTGCCGTACGCCACGGTGGAGCTGCCCATCCGCCCGTAGACGGCGGCGGTGGGCGCGGCGGCGAGCTCCCGGGCGAGGGCGCGGATGGTGTCCGCGCCCACGTCGCAGGCGTCGGCGACCGCCTCGGGGCTGAACTCCCGTACCGCGGCCCTCACCTCCTCGACCCCCTCCACCTGGGCGGCGAGCGGTCCGAGGTCGGTGAGCCCCTCCTCGAAGAGGGTGTGGACGAGTGCGGCGAGGAGGAACGCGTCGGCGCCGGGGCGGATGGCGACGTGCCGGTCGGCGATCCGTGCGGTGCGGGTGCGCCGGGGGTCGACGACGGTGAGGGTTCCGCCGCGCCGGCGCAGTGCCTTGAGCCTGCCGGGGAAGTCGGGGGCGGTGCACAGGCTTCCGTTGGAGTCCAGGGGGTTGGCTCCGAGGATCAGCAGGTGGTCGGTGCGGTCCAGGTCCGGCACGGGGATCGCGAAGGGGTCTCCGAACAGCAGGCCGCTGGAGACGTGCTTGGGCATCTGGTCGATCGTCGACGCCGTGAAGAGGTTCCGCGTGCGCAACGCGCCGATCAGCAGGGGCGGGTAGAGGGCGCCGGCGATCGTGTGCACATTGGGGTTGCCCAGGACGATACCCACGGCATCCGGCCCGTACTCCTCGATCAGTGGACGGATTCTCGCCGCGATCGTGTCGAACGCCTCCTCCCAGGTCGCCTCCTGGAGCCGTCCGTCCTTCCTGACCAGCGGGGTGCGGAGCCGGTCGGGGTCGGCGTCGATCCCGGGGAAGGCGGCCCCCTTGGGGCAGACGAACCCCTGGCTGAACACGTCCTCGCGGTTTCCGCGCGCCCCGGTGACCCGGGCCCCCTCGATCGTCAGGGTCAGTCCGCAGGTCGCTTCGCAGAGGGGGCAGATACGCAGGGCGGTGGACATGGCGTCTCCCGGGGGCAGCGTCGGGTCGGGGCCGGGGCGTCGGCCCGCCGCGAGCATACCGACCGGTAGGCACGCCCGGGAGGGTTACGACAGGGAGGGCGAGAGATAGGCGTGAAGGAGCTGCCGGGTCTCGTCGATGACGGCCGGGTCGCCCTCGGGAGCGGCCCGGAAGGCGAGCCGCACGAGAGTGTCGGCGGTCTCGACGCCGACCCGGACCTTGCGTCGCAGCGTCTCGTCCGCGGGGCGGCCGAGGTGGGCGGCGAGCAGCTCGCAGATCCGCTCGGCGACCAGGCCGTTGGGGTCCTCGCCCGCCTCCTCGGCGGCGGGCACGCCGAAGTCGACGAGGGCGAAGCCGGGAACGGTCCGCTTCATGGCGATGAACTCGTCGAGGACGCCGTCGATGGCCGCGTGGGGGTCGGGATCGGCCGCGGCGTCGAGGTGGGCGGCGATCCGTTCGGCGTACCGGTCGAGGTTCCGGTGGGCGAGCGCGGAGACCATGGCCCGCTTGTTGTCGAAGAAGCGGTAGACGGAACCGATGGGGACTCCCGCGCGGGCGGCGACGGCACGGGTGCTCAGCTGCTCGTAGCCGGTCTCGTCGAGCAGTTCGGCGCAGGTGTCGAGGATCCGGGCGAGCCGCTCGGCGCTCCGCTGCTGCACGGGGGCCCGGCGCAGCGTGGACGGGGTCTGGGCGTGGGACTGGGGCACGGGGTCCATGATGCCGTTCCGGCCGTCCTGCCGGACCCGGCGGGGCGTGGCAGGGCCTCTCAGGGCGCGGAACCGTCCGGTGTGACGGCGCTCAGTCGTGCCGGACGAGCAGTTCCAGGGCCTCGGACACGTGCCACGCGCCGTAGCCGAAGCGCTCGCCGAGCGTGCGGCAGCGGACGTACCGCTCCTCGGTGAGGGGGACGGCGAGGACCGCGAGGAGGCGGACGAGCAACCGGAGGCCGAGGTCCGGATCGACCTCGGCGACGACGCGCGCCACGGCCTCGGCCGCGGCCGCGCCCGGCAGGGGGCGCGCGTGCGGACTCACCGTACGGCGCGCGAGCTCCGGTGACAGTTCCGTCAGGAGGTCCTGGACGTCGTCGGTGAGATCGGACCGGACCGGGAGCGCGCCGGGCCGGTGGCCGGGGGCGACCTCGGCGAGGTGGTCACGGCAGGCGGCGACGACCGTCCGGAGCCAGTCCCTGCCGTCCGCGCCCGCCGCCTCGATGTCGTACCCCCGATCCGAGGCGGCACCCCACGCGGTGGTGATCGTGTCGGTGGGCACCGGGGATTCCAGGAGGCGGAGGGCGTCCTGGAGCAGCGCGGCCGCCGCGGAGCCCGGGGTCTGGCCCGCCTCGTCGTCGGCCACGGCCCGCTCCAGGACCTCGCCGGGCGTGTGCGCGTACCAGGGCCCGGCGAACCGGGACGCGAGCGCGGTGAGTCCGAAGTCCCCTTCCGCGTCACGGCGGGCCGGGTCGACGGGCGGCCACCGTACGACGAGGTCGTCGTGGACGAGCGGACCGGGGTACGCGAGACGCTCGCCGAGCGCCGCCAGGCGGTCGTACTGCGCCTTGCCCACGGCGATGTGCCGGGCCTTCAGGACCCGGAGGCAGAGACGGAGGGCCAGGTCGGCGTCGCACTGCGCCGCGATCGACTCCAGCGCCGCCCGGGGAAACGCGATCCGCGAAGCCCCGGCGGGAGCAGCGGAGGACAGGGGGTCCGCCACCGGCAGGGAGTCCGGCATACGCGGGGAGCCCGGCGCCGGCCCCGGGTCCGCCACCGGCCGAGGGTCCGACGCCGGCAAGGGGTCCGCCACCGGCCGGGAGTCCGCCACCGGCGGGAAGTCCGATGCGGGCCGGGAGTCCGCCACCGGGTCCTCCTCCGACGCGCGGGCGCCGGGCGTCCGGGGTCCGTTCGCCTCGGCGGCCGATGCCCGGATCTCCGCGACGACGTCCTCCCGCAGCAGCGTCTCGTCGGCCTCGGGCCGTGCGAACCCGGCGGTGTTCCGGCCGGTGTCCGCGCGGACGCGGGCCGGATACAGCCCCGCGAGCCTCCCCAGCCAGCCCCTCATGTCCAGACCGTGGTCGGCCGGGTCGAAGCGCCCGCCCACCGCCGCCAGCCACACCTCGCGCAAGGCGGCGTCGGGGACCTCGGAGTCCAACAGGAGGCGGACGTCGTTCCCGAGCTCGACGGCCCCTTCCCCCTCGCACACGCCCGCCACGTCCGCGGCGAGCCGGAGCACGGCCGGGAGGTCCGGCGGCGGCCCCGTGGCGGCGGACACCCGCGCGGTGAGTTCGCCGAGACCGAAGTCCCCCTCGTAGAACTCCCCGTACCTCTCGCGCTGCCGCGGCATGTTCACTTCCTCGTCGTCGGGCCCGGCGGGATCCACCGGGCCGTGGAGCGGGCCCGCCCCGGAACCGGGACGGGCCCTTCGTCAACGGGTCGCCGGTGGCCGGATCGTGGACCCGGCCACCGACGACCGACGGACCTTCGTCCGATCAGACGGGATACGCCGTGTAGATGATGTATCCCATGTGACCCTTCTTCTTCATCCGCTTGAGAACGACCTTGACCTCGTTCCCCGCTGCCGTCCACGACCCGTCCGGCCGGTACACCTTGCCCAGGGACGACTGCGCTCCCCATGAACCGGAGATCGGGAACTCCTCCTTGTTCGCCCACTGGCCCCGCTTGTTGAGCCAGTTGTCCAGGGCGTCGAAGCTGGCCTGCCGGCGCTTGCCACCGGGGAAGAAGTAGTCCGAGACGACACGGTCGATCGCCTGCTGGGCGATGTCCTGGTTCGTCCAGACACTGCTGATCCCGGGCCGGCCCCGGCGCAGGTTGTCCGCCGCGAAGTCGGCGGCCTGCTGGGGCGTCACGTCGACGTGCCGGCTCAGCGTGTGGGCCCCGGTGCCCGGGAAGGCCACCTCGTCGGCGAGGTTCATGCAGTTGTGCACGAGGAGGTCCCGCGCGCGCGTGCCCTCGGGGCGCACGTAGAACGTGTGCAGGCCGTCGACGGTCACGTCGTACACCGTGCTCGGGGCGAGCCCCGAGCGGTCCCTGAGCCCGCCGACGGCGACCGACGTGCCCTCGGGGGTGAGCAGCGCGTCGCCCGTGCGCAGCTCGGAGACGAACCTCCAGCCCCGCCCGTCGACGTACACCCGGTGTCCGGCGGTGCTCGTCAGGACGGATCCGTCGACGAGGGTGATGTCGACGAGCCGCTCGGTGTCGTGCGCGTAGGTCGCGGAAACCTTCTGGGAGCGGCGCTCCCCGGTCTCCGGATCGGCGGCGAGGACCCGGTCCCCGCGGCGGATGTCACCGATCGCCTTGTGGCTGCCGTCCGCCATCAGCACCCGGGTGGTGCCCGGGAAACTGTTGACCCTGCAGGAGGTCAGCAGGTCCTCGTACAGGTTGACCGTGTTCTCGAGCCGCGCCAGCGTGGCCGGGTCCAGCCCGTCCAGCTTCTTGAGCGTGTTGAACGCGTCACGGACGCCGATCCCGGTGTTGAGCGCGGCGTGGAGGGCGGTGATCGCATCGCCGACCTTGGTGAACGCCTTGCCCGGGATGAAGTTGCTCGCGGCCCAGGCGCAGCCGCCGGCGCTGCCCTTCCAGCAGTCGATGAAGTCCTGCAGGAGGATGGCCTTGAGGAGCTTGTAGGCGACGGTCTCCTCGATGAGGTCCCACTTGCTGAAGTAGCGGGTGACCTCCTTCTTCAGGCCCTTGAACGGCTGCCGTTCGAGCAGCAGGGTGGCCTCGGACGGGCAGCCGGTCTCCGTCGCCGGCACGTCGGGGTCGGTGCACAGGAAGAAGTCGACCTCGACGTCGAACGTGACGTCGAACGTGACGGTGCACCCCGTCCAGCCCGGTTCGAGGAGGCACGGCTTCTGCTGCTTGGAGTCGGTGATCTTGAGGGTGTCCTCGTCGACGACGAAGAACGTGCCGCCGATCCCGCCCGTGCCCGCGCCGTCCTTGATCTGCTGGTTGGCCTGCTTCCGGGCGGCGGAATCGGCCGCCTCCTGCGCCTCCTTGGCGTACTTCAGCGCGTCCTTGGCCGCTTCCTCCGCCGCCGTCGCGGCGGCGTCGGCGCGGTCGGCCGCGGCGCGGGCGTCCTTGGCGGACTGCTCGGCGGCGGCAGCGGCGGATCGGGCGCCCTCGGCGTCCAGCGCCGCCTGGTCGGCGGAGTCGCGGGCGGCCTTGGCGTGCCCCTCCGCGCGTCCGGCCGCCTTGTCGGCGGCGGCGGCGTCCTCGCCGGCCTGACGGTCCCACTCGACCGTACGGGCCAGGGACTCGGCCGCCTTGGCAGCGGCGCGGGCGGCGTCGCCCGCGTAGCCGAGGGCCTCCTTGGCGTAGCCGCGCGCCTCGGCCGCGTATCCGGCGGCGTTGGCGGCGTGCACGTACGCCTGCTTGGCCTCGCCGGTGGCGGCGTCCGCGATGGCCTTGGCGGCGGCCGCCTCGTCCTTCGCGTTCTTGGCGTGGGCGTCGGCGACGGCCTTCTGCTGCTCGGCGATGGTCTTCGACGCCTGGCCGGTCAGCACGACCAGGCCGGCGGCGGAGTCCGTCGTGACGTACGGGGAGCCGAGCTGGATCGCGTCGTTGGCGGGCTGGGCGACCTGTGCGGCCGAGTTCCCCGCGTCCACGGCCGCCTGGGCCGTGACGTGGGCGAACCCCGAGGCCTTGGCGGCGGCGGCCAGGGCCTTCGCCGCCTCCTTGTTCGCCTCGTCCGCGTGGGTCCTGGCCTCCCTGGCCCTGGCCTCCGCCTCGTCGGCGAGCTTCACCGCGGCCTTCGCCGCGTCGGCGGCGCGCCGCGATGCCGTGAGGGCGTCGGCCACGGCGCTGGTCGCGGTCTTCACCGCCGCCTCGGACTTGAGCTTGGCGGCCTGGGCCGCGTCCGAGTCGGCACGGGCCCGGCTCGCGGCGGCCTCCGCGCGCGTGGCGGCGGCGTCGGCCTCGGCGGCGGCCGCCGTCGCGGCGTCCGCCTCGCCCCGGGCCCGGCCCGCGGCGGCCTCCGCGTTGTCCGCGTGCGTGTCGGCGGCGTCCGCGGCCGTCCGGGACTCCTGGGCGGCGGCGTCGGACTCGTGGGCCTGGGCGAAGGCCTCCTTCGCGTCGGCCTTGGCACGGGCGGCGTCCGCCCGCTGTTCGGCGGCCCAGGCGTCGTCCCGCAGTTCGCGGGCCTTGTCCTTGGCCTTCACCGCGTCGTTCTTCTTCTGGACCGCGGTGGATTCGGCGGACTCGGCGAGCTTCCTCGCGTCCTCCGCCTTCACCGCCTCGGCCTCGGCGTTCCTGCGGTGCTGTGCCGCCTCGCCCTGCTTGGCGACGGCGGTCAGCTTCTCCTTCTCGGCGGTCTTCTCCTCCGCCTCCGCCGACAGCCTGCGGGCGTGGGCGACGGCGGCGGCCGCCTTGGCGTCCGCCTCCGCCTGCACGGCGACGGCGAGCTTGGCCTCGGCGGTCTCCTTCTCCTTCTTGGCGGTGTCGCGCTGGAACCTGGCGCCCTCCGCCGCGGACTTGGCCTGCCACTCGGCGGCGCGGGCCGCCTCCTTGCGGAACTCGGCCTTCGACAGGGAGGCCTGGGCCAGCGCGCGCTGCGTGATCGTCTCGCTGTCCGCCGCGGCCGCCCGGGTGGCGGCCTCGGCGGTCTCGCCCGCCTTCACCATGGCGTCGAGCGCGGCAGCGGCGCCCCTGGTGACCTGGGCCTTCTGCAGACCCACCAGCAGTCCGCGGCCGCGCGGGGCGCCGTTGGTGTCGGCGATGGCGTACGCGGCCTGCTCGGCGGCGTCGGAGGCGGCCACGGCCGTCTTGGCCGCAGCGGCCTGCTGCTTGATGACGGCGAGCTGCGCCTTGGCGCCCGCGCGGGCGTCGGCGATGCCCTTGGCCGCCTGGTCGTGGTGGGCCTTGGGCTGCACCTCGCCCTTCTGGCCGGACGGCTTGATGGTGACCTGCTGGGAACCGGCGACGGCGCAGGTGGCGAGCAGCGCGTCCTTGCCGAGGTCGTACGTCGGGAAGTTCAGGCACTTGCCGGAGCCGACGCCCTTGAGCTGCGTGGTGGCGCGGGGGGTGTACTCCCAGGTCTGCGCGGCGGAGCTGTTGCAGGTGTAGATCTGGATCTTCGCGCCGACGGCCGAGCTGTTGTTGGCGACGTCGAGGCAGGACATGGACTTGGCGTTGCGCAGGTGGAGACCGTGGTCGTCACCTTCCATCCGCCATTGCTGCGCGGCCGAGCCGTTGCACGTGTGGACCTGGACGGGAGTGCCGTTGGCCGTCGCCCCGCCCTGTGCCTCAAGGCACTTGCCCGCCGCGCCCTTCAGCTGGATCGTGGAATCGGCGTCGCCGATCCAGCCGACGCCGCCCGCCGACCAGTAGTCCTGCCAGCGGGTGAGGTGGTTGGCGACCCATGAATGGCCGAGCATCTGACCGAGCGCCCGGGAGCCGGTGGCGAGCGCCTTGGTGGCGTCCTCGCTCGCGTCCACGACGCGGTTGCGCTGGGTGGCCTGGGAGGCGATCTCCCGCTGCCACTCGGCGGCGGCCTCGGCGGCCGCGGGGCCGGTGACGCTGTTCGGGTCGATCGGGTCGCGCCAGGCGCAGGTCGAGAAGCGCGTCTTCAGGTCCTCGACGGCGATGCGGTACTCGGGGCTGCCCGGCGTGGGGCCCGTACGGGGGAAGCCGCCCTGGGCGAGGAAGAGGCGGGCGTTGTCCGCGCCGGTGGGCTCGAAGGTGGCTTCCTTCAGCCACTCGAAGCCGGCGTGCTCGGCGCCGTCCCGGTACCAGTCCGTGCTCGTCTGGGGGTCGGGGGCCTTGCCGTAGAGCGGGGTGCCGAGATCGGTGACGGCCTTGCGGGTCTTCTCGTCGGCCTTCGGGGTGGGGTCGACGTAGAAGTCGCCCTCGTCCTTCCAGAACCGGTCCGCGATCCACTTGGTCAGGCCGGTCTGGGTGTGGAAGTCCTCGCCGCCGCCGACCCCGGGGGGCCAGTGGAAGGTCGCGTCGTTGATGCCGGCCACGGTCGTCAGCCCGTAGACCGGCTTCTTCCAGCTCTCGCGGAGGGCGTAGATGTCCGCCAGTTCCTTGTCGGCGGCGGCCCGGTCCTTGTCGAAGGCCGCGGCGAGGGGAGTGTTCTCCCAGTACTTGCGGTCGGCGGCCGTGCGGAGGGCCTCGGGCGACAGGTCGAGGCCGCCCTGGGCGACGGCGGCCATCGCGGGCCCGCCCATGCGCAGCACTTCGGCCATGAGGCACTGGTCCTGCCGCAGTTGCTCCGCGGCGGTGTCCGTGTACCAGTCGTAGTCGTTGCCCACCGCGTCCATGCGCGGGGAGGTGGGGAGGCCCGGCTGGACGGCCAGGCCGCCGAGCAGCGCCAGGCCGACCACGGAGGTGGTCAGGGGGCTGAGGACCGCGGAGAACCGCGATCCGGATGCGAACATCCTTGGTCTGGAACGCAAAACTGCATCCTTCGTACGGAACGAGGACGGTGGGGGCGCCCGTCGGGAGAAGGAGCTCCGGATACGCGCCGGCCGGACGCGGCGATCCTGGAGCCGAACAGGCCCGCCGAAGCCGAACAGGGCCACTGGGGCCTCGTTCAGGGCAGCGCGGATCGCTGTCGCGGCATGGTCGGTCCATCCCTCCCCGTGGCGGCACTGTTCCCCCGGCCGCCGGTGATGTGCGCGCCGTCGTGGGGGCTGGTCGGACCCCGCTCGGCGCGCGGGGATCACCATAGCCACAGCCCAACCCCCTTGATCAAGGGAAATCTTGGAGCGATTACGGCCGGGGTGACGCGGGCCTGCTCCACCCGGGACCGGCCGGGGTCTACGCGGGCGGGTTCGGGAGGTGGGGCGGCGGGGGCGACGCGGGCCTGTTCGGGCGGGGGCCGGTGGGGGCGACGCGGGCCCCTGGTCAGGCGATCAGCAGGCCGATGCCGCCGAGGGTGTACGCGATCATCAGCGCGAACAGCGGGAGTTGGCCGGCGACCGCGCGGTCGGGCGGGAAGTGGCGCACCGACCGGTCGTGGGCGGCGACGACACCCAGGACGTGGCCGGTGACGATCGCGGTGACCTGAAGGGTCGCGAGGCCGCCGGGACCCAGGAACGGGGCGGGTGCGAGGGCGTTGTCAGTCCCCCCTGTCATCATCACTGTACGTGGCCCTTCGGTGACGAGGAGCGAGAAGTAGTGGGCGACGAGATAGCCGAGGGCGATGGGCAGGAGCGAGTGGGCGAAGGAGGTGAGCGGGGTGGTGAGGCTGCGGTTCATCAGGCGGAGGGCGCCCGCGCAGAGTCCGTAGCAGGAGGCGACGAGGGCGACGGCGGCGAGCAGGCCGAGCGTGGCGGTGGGGACGGGGCCGAGGGGTGAGGTCTGGAGGGTGGTGATCCAGCGGGGGTTGTCGGAGAGACCGTCGTAGGCGGTGGAGCCGAGGAGGACGCAGACGGTGGCGACGAGACCGGGGATCTGCGGGGTGGCGTCGAGGCCGTGGAAGGGGGAGCGGAGGACGAGCCGGCCGTCGACGCGGCGGCCGAGCGGGGAGAGCCGGGCGAGAAGGGAGGAGTACACCTCGAAGAGGTCGGCGTGGGCGAACCATCGGTCGCCGTAGCGGGCGGCGCCGATGAGCTGGAAGCCGGTGTGGAGGGCGAGGGCGGTCAGCAGGGTGGCGGAGGAGGTGTTGTCGGGGGCGACGAGTTCGAGCCAGGTGAAGAGGAGGAGCCCGAGGGCGGCCGGGCGGATGCCGACGGCGGCGGGCAGCGGACGGGGGTTCCGCGGCGGGTGGAGGGAGTGGACGGCGCGCAGGGGGTTGAGGAGGCGCCAGACGGGGCCGAGGAGGAGGGAGGCGGGGACGAGTCCGACCCAGAGCAGGACGTAGAGGGCGCCGGGCGCGGGGTTGCGGTCGGGGTCGTCCGGTCCGAGAAGGAGGTGGAGGAGCAAGACGAGGGCGGCGACGGCGCCGAGGAGCCGGAGGGCGGTGCGGGTGGCGGAGGCGTCGGCGACCCGTTGGAGCGCCGCGGGGAGCGGGTGTCCCGCCAGGTCGCCGCGGAAGCGGGAGGAGGACCAGAGCAGCCCGAGCGCGAGGAAGGAGACGAGGAGCGCGGCGAAGGCGCCCGCGTAGGCGTAGAAGGGCGAGAGGGGGAGGTCGTGCCGGGAGCCCACGCCGTGGGCGAGCGGAAGGCCGAGACCGCGGCCGGGCTCGGAGGTGAGGGCGTGGGCCTGGGCGAGTGGGGCGGTCAGGGTGAGCGTGCCGGTCATCGGACGACGAGTTGGGTCAGCAGGAGTCCGGACTCGTGGGTCTCGACCTCGAAGAGGCCGGTGAGGTCCGCGGTGAGGGTGAGGGTGGCGGGCGTGCCGGGAGAGAGGGGGAGTTCGCGGTCGTAGCCGTGCACATGGAGGGTGTCGGCGCGGTCGCTGGTGACACGGAGGGTGAGGCGTTCGCCCTTCTTCAACTCGACGCGGGAGGGAGGTGGCTGGACGGTCGATCCGGAGACGGTGATGTCGACGGTGCGTCCGGTGGCGGTCGGCCGGGGTTTCGGCGCCGGGCTCGGGGGCGCGGCGCCGTCCAGTCGGACGGTGGCCTGGACGGGGGCGCCGGCGACGGCCCAGGCGGTGTGGTCGTCGGCGTGGAGACGGACGGTGAGGGTTCGGGTGCCGGCCGGTACGTGTCCCCACGGGCTGTAGAGGCGGCCGGCCTCGCGGCCGTCGATCAGGAGGCGGGCGTGGCCGCGGCCCGGGAGGGCCGCGCCGCCGGTGCTGTCGGGGGTGAAGCGGAACCTCTCCACCGTGAGGTGGACGTTCCAGCCGCCCTCGGTGTCGGGGCGGGACTCGACACGGACGGTGGGCGCTTCCGCCGCGGGGAGTTCTCGGAGCCGGTGCCCGCTCTCGTCCCGCGCGGTGAGCAGGGTGCCGGTGCCGCCGGTGGCCTCCTCATGGCTGGTGCCGGGCTTGTGGTGGGTGGTGGCCCGGCCGCCGCAGCCGGTGAGGAGCAGGGCGGCGGCCAGGAGCGCGGCCAGGGCCGCGACGAGGGACGGGCGGGTGACGCCGACGCGGGGCGGGCGGGTGACGCCGGCGCGGGGCCGCCTCATGCCGTGGCCTCACCGTGCGGCCGGGCCTCGGCCGGGGCGGCGCCCGTCCCAAGGGCCGTGCCGGGTGCCGCACCAGGGGCCGCATCGGAGGCTGTGCCGGGGCCGGCGCCCGGGGCCGTGCCCGCCCGCGAGCCCGCCTCGGAGTCGGGGCCCGGGGTCGAGTCCACCGGGTGGGGGTCCGGGGTCGCCTCCGCCGGGTCGGGGCCCGGGGTCCTGTCCGCCGGGACGGGGTCCGGGGTCGCCTCCGTCGGGGCGGGGGCGCGGGCTCCGGCGGCCGCGACCGCCCACAGCAGCCAGATCACGCCCAGCAGAAGGCGGAGCCAGGCGGGGCTCAGGGGGATGCCGGGGACCATCAGGATCGCCTTGTCGAAGGCGTCGAGGAGGGTGAGGGCGCCGAGGACCACGGTGATCCAGGCGAGGACGGGGCGGGCGGGACGCAGGGCGAGGCCGAGGAGGGTCCACCAGACGCCGGTGAGGAGCAGCGCGAGGGCCGGGACGGCGGTCGGGGTGAGGGCGAGGGTCGAGCCGGCGACGTCGAGGGCGAGACCCGCCAGGCCGATGAGGGTGGCGGCGAACGCGAGGCGGTTGCCGCGCAGGCGGCGCCACCAGAGGGCGAAGCCGGCCAGGGCGAGGACGAGGGAGCTGCCGAGGGCGAGTTGGGTCTCGACGCGCTGGAGGCCGCGGGCGCCGTACCAGTCGCAGCCTGCCGGGAGGCGGCGTGCCTGGACGTTGTAGTCGGCGCAGACGAGGAGTTGGGCGAGCTTGACGGGTTCGCCGATGAGCCGGTCGGTGCCGCCGGAGACGTCACCGCGGCGCGCCCCGCAGTCGGGCAGGGCACCGGGGCTGGAGGCGCCGGTGTCGGGCTGCCAGCAGTTGCCGCCGCCCTGGCCGTCCCACCAGACGTCGGTGCGATTGGGGCGGGCGGTGCCGGACTTGTCGATGCCGAGGTGGTTGCCGGCGTAGCGGTTGTGGTGGGAGGTGTCGGTCTGCTTGCCCCAGGCGGACTCGCCGCGGATGAAGGCGGGGACGGCGTTGAGGTAGAAGGCGGTGCGCTGGTGACCGTAGACCCAGTTGCCCTCGTAGAGGTTCCAGTTGCCGCCGGCGGTGATGATGCCGGTGCCGGGGGGCATGGAGATCTGGGGGCAGACGACGCCCTGTTCGTAGCCGCGCTCGACGGGCGGTTTGGCGCAGGTGCCGTCGGCGACGTACGGGTAGTAGTTCTGGTTGTTGTCGTGGATCAGGTTGCGTTCGAAGCGGGCGTGGTTCTGCGGCAGTCCGGGGTGGCCGGGGAAGGCGGAGTCCATGGAGGCGCCGCCCATGTTGTGGTCGAACTCGTTGTCGTGGACCCAGACCGAGTCTCCGGCGGTGCCGGAGTAGCCCACCATGTTGTGGTGGCTGCGGCAGCCGGTGATCTCGATGGAGTAGCGGGGGACGTCGTAGCCGCGGCCGTCGTTGATGTCGGAGGCCGAGCCGGGGTAGATGCCGGAGTCGCCGTTGCCGTAGGACTCGCAGTTCTTGTAGAGGCCGTGGTCGGAGGCGAAGGTGAGGAAGCCGTACTCGTCGTTCCAGCGGGTGAGGACGTCGTCGATGACGAAGCCGTCGGCGGCGAGGACGTACAACGAGTTGAACGTGGTGCGCTGGGCGGTGAAGTTGCGGAAGTAGACGCCGTCGGCTCCGTCGGCCCGCAGTGCGTTGAGCTTCCGGTACTTGGCGTCGATGACGACGTCGAGGCGGGAGGCTCCGGTGCCCTCGATCTGGAGGTTCTTCTTGCCGAGGACGGCGACGAGGTTCTGGTTGTGCGGGCACTGCCGCTGCTGCTCGTAACTGAGGATCTCGTAGCCGAGCGAGGACTTGGGCGCGTCGAGCGTGGCGCAGGCTCCGGTGGGCGGGGGCAGCGAGGGCTCCTCCTCGTACAGGCCGGGGAGGATCGCGATGGTCAGGCCGGGCCGGTCGACGGCGTCGACGGCCTGCTGGAGATGGCGGTAGCCCTCGCGGGCGCAGCGCTCGTAGAGGGTGCGGTTGCGGGCCTTGAGGGGGGCCGGGAACCGGGAGATCCGGCTTTCGAACGCGGTCCGGTCGGTCTTGCAGACGAGGAGGTCGGGTTCCCCGGTGCGGAGCTTCGGCACGGTGCCGGAGCCGTCGGGGAAGGTGACGGGCCGCTCCTCGTGGGCCTGGGCCCCGGGGGCGGTGAGCAGGGCCGCGGCGAGAGCCGCGAGCACGACCGAGAGCGCGAGGACGAACCTTCGGGTCCAGGACATGCGCGTGAGAGTAGAGGATTGTTCATCTTTTCGACCCCCTCGCGCAGCACCTGATTTCCGCGGCCCCCGATGCCGGAAGCCGAGCCGCCGCCCCGTTTCGGCCACCGGCCCCCGACGCCCCGTTGACGTGAGCCGCGCGGAATCCTACGGTCATGCATAGGATTCCCTTGTGGGCTTCCCTTGTGGCCTCAGGACAGGAGCGGGCGATGACCACGGAGCAGGCCGAGAAGCGCGAGCAGGCCAGGAAGACGGCCGAGGCGCTCGGCTACAGCACCGGTTTCGGCAACGAGCACAGCTCGGAGGCGATCCCCGGCGCACTGCCGCACGGCCGCAACTCACCGCAGCGGGCACCCCTCGGTCTCTACGCCGAGCAGCTCAGCGGCAGTGCGTTCACCGAGCCGCGGGCGCACAACCGCCGCTCCTGGCTCTACCGGATCCGCCCCTCCGCCGCGCACCCGCCGTTCACCCGGATCGACAACGGTGACGTCCGCTCCGCGCCCTTCGACCAGACGGTGCCCGACCCCAACCGGCTGCGCTGGAACCCGCTGCCCGACCCGGCCCCCGGCACCGACTGGCTGGCCGGCCTGTGGACCCTCGGCGGCAACGGCGACGCGACGCAGCGGTCCGGCATGGCCGTGCACCTGTACCACGCGAACGCCTCCATGGAGCGGGTCTTCGGCAACGCGGACGGCGAGCTGCTGATCGTCCCGGAGCGCGGCGGCCTCCTCCTCCGCACCGAGCTGGGCCTGCTCGCCGTCCACCCCGGCGAGACGGCGCTGATCCCGCGCGGGGTCCGCTTCCGTGTGGACCTGCTGGAGGAGACCGCCCGCGGCTACGTCTGCGAGAACTACGGGGCTCCGTTCCAACTCCCCGACCTCGGCCCGATCGGCGCCAACGGCCTCGCCAACGCCCGTGACTTCCGGGCCCCGGTCGCCGCCTACGAGGACGTCGAGGGTCCGGTCGAGGTGGTCAACAAGTACTGCGGCAACCTCTGGTCGGCGACCTACGGCCACTCACCGCTCGATGTCGTCGCCTGGCACGGCAACCACACCCCCTACGTCTATGACCTGCACCGTTTCAATGTCATCGGGACGATCTCGTACGACCACCCCGACCCGTCGATCTTCACGGTCCTCACCTCTCCCTCCGACACCCCCGGGCTCGCGAGCGTCGACTTCGTCGTCTTCGCCCCGCGCTGGCTGGTCGGCGAGGACACCTTCCGGCCGCCGTACTTCCACCGCAACGTGATGAGCGAGTACATGGGCCTCATCGAGGGCGCGTACGACGCGAAGGCGGAGGGCTTCGTACCGGGCGGCGGCTCGCTGCACAACATGATGTCCGCGCACGGCCCCGACCGTGAGACCTTCGACCGGGCGAGCGCCGCCGAGCTGAAGCCGCAGAAGATCGACGACGGCCTTGCCTTCATGTTCGAGACCCGCTGGCCGGTGACCGCGACCCCGCAGGCCGCGGGCGCCGACCACCTGCAGAAGGGCTACGACGACGTATGGCAGGGTCTGGAGCGCCACTTTCGGCCGTAGTGTCTCGGCCGTAAGCCCGTAGCCTTCGTACGGAGAACCCGTGACCGCCTTCGCACCCGACTCGCTGGTCCTGAACCGCAAGCTGCCGCTCTGGTATCAGGTCTCGCAGTCGCTGCGCGCCTCGATACTGGGCCGCACGCCCGACGCCTCGCTGCGGCTGCCCACCGAGGAGCAGCTCGCGGCGCACTACGGCGTCAGTGTGCTCACGATGCGCCAGGCCCTCAAGGAGCTGGAGGAGGAGGGCCTGATCAGCCGGCACCGGCGGCGCGGGACCTTCATCGAGCCGGGCGCCCGGCGCTCCACCCCGCGCCGGCTGCTCGGCTCGATCGACGCGATCGTGGCCCAGCAGTCGGGCGAGCGGACGACGGTCCTCGGGCACGGCAGCGAGGCGGTGCCGGGTGAGCTCTCCGAACACTTCCCCGACCTGGCCGAGATCGTGGCGTACCGGCGGCTGCGCCGCGACCTGGAGAGCGGTGAGCCGACCAACTGGGCGGAGAACGCGGTGCGTCCCGAGCTCGCCGCCGCGATCGACCCGGCGGATCTGGAGCGCTGGCCGATGACGAAGGTGCTGCGGGACGTCGTCGGGGTGCGGATCAGCCGCATCACGGACACGGTCGAGGCCCGTCTCGCCGACCCTGAGACGGCGGCGCTCCTGGAGGTCCCGCTCCTGTCGCCGATCCTCCACTACACGGGCGTGACCTACGACGAGGAGGGCAGGGTCGTCGACGTGGCGCGCATCCGGTACCGGGGCGACCGCTTCTCCTTCACGGTCACGGTCGAGGCTCAGTGACGGTGACGGCCGAAGCCCTTTGACGGTCGCGGCCGGAGCCCGACGACCGGCGCGGCCGGAGCCCGGTGACCAGACCAGCACTGCCGAAGCCCGATGACCGGCGCGGCCAGAGCCCGGTGACGTCACCGCCGAAGCCCGATGGTCGTCCCTGCCAGCGTCCGGTGACCGGTACCGGCAGCGCTCGGTGACCGTCACCGCCGGATCCCGCCAGCCGGAGGCCGGGGTCTTCGGGCAGTGGAGACCCGCGGACGGCGGTCGTTAGCATGCGGGGCGTGACGGAAGCCCCCGGAGCGAACAACGCCGATCTGCCGCCCCTCGCCGACGCGCCGCCCGTCGCCGACCTTCCCCTCCTCGACGACCTCATGCCGTGGTCCGTCGCGCCGCTGCGGTTCGGCCGCTCGTGGATCGTGGCGCCGGACGCCCGGACCCTGCGGTCCCGCTGGGACCGCCTGGCGGCCGCCGAAGGGGCCGAGCGCGAGGCCTTGTTCCGCCCCAGCCGGGCGCGGACCCCGTCGAGTGCGGTCGCCGCGCTGCCGGGCCAGCGGACCGGGACCGTGCGCTGGGCCCGTGAACCGGGGCCGTGCCCGGAGCCGGTACGGGTCGCGCGCGGGCCGTTCGACGAGCAGCTGCTGCTGCCCGACCACCGGCTGATCGACACCGCGCGGCCGGAGCTGTGGCGGGTCGCCGGCGAGCCGCAGCTCTTCGTGGTCGAGCAGGGGTACGTGCCCGGGGCGGCCGGCCCCGCACTTCTGGTGACGGCGGCGCTGCCCGAGGGCCGCTCCCCCGCGGGCCGACCGGGCCGGATCCGTCCGCTGTTCCGGCGCCCCGGGGGCCTGGAGCCGAATCTGGCCCCCGGCCTCCTCGGCTTCCTCGGCGAGCGGTACGGGCACGAGGTCGGCGCCCTGGAGTGGCTCGCGTGGACGGTGGCGGCGGCCCGCCCCTCCCCCGCCGGATGCCGGGTGCCGCTCCCCCGGGACCCGGAGGTCTGGGCGGCGGGCGTGGCGCTCGGCCGGGACCTCGTCGACATCCAGGTGCGGGGTGCGCTGAGCGGGGCGAAGCCGCGGCTGCCCGGCGGGCGCCGTCCGTACGTGCGCGCGGCGGTCCCACCGCGCCCCGGGGCGTTGACGTACGACGCGGCCGACGAGGCCCTGTGTCTCGACGAGGGCCGCATCTCGCCCGTACCGGCGGAGGCCTGGGAGTTCAGCGTCGGCGGGGCGCGGGTCCTCGAGCAGTGGTTCGCGCACCGGACCGCCCCGGCGGAGCCCGGGTCGCTCGACGCGATCGGACCGGCGGTCTGGCCGCAGGAGTGGACCTCGGAGCTGCTCGACCTGGTCACGGTGCTGGCGCTGACCGGCGCGCGGGAGCCGGAGCGGGCGGCCCTCGCGTCGGATGCCCTCGCCTCGGAGGCGGCCGGGTCCGCGGGCCGGGAGGAGCTGCGGGCGGCGGGCGTCCTGCCTCCGCCGGCCGGGTCCCGCCGTCCCGCCTCCGTGCTCGACCATCAGGAGGAGGGCCCGGAGGGCCAGTTCATGCTGCTGTGACGGGGCCCTCCGGCGGCGCGAACGAGTCGAGGAGGCGGCTGATGGTCAGGGCGAAGATCTCGTCCGGGTCGACGGGGGCGGCGGGGGCCTCGGCGAGCAGCCCGGCGAGGTGCGGGTACCGTCCGCTCGCGATCTGTCCCATGAGGTAGGCGCCGCGCACCGCCTGCTCCTCCTCTTCGGACCAGGGGAGTCCGCGGGCGCGTTCGGCGATGGCCTGTTCGTTGGCGACGGTCGCCATCACCGTGCCGTTGACCATGGCGATCAGCTGCATCTTGAGCCCCGGGGGGATGTCGAGCGGGACGAGGCAGCCGAGGCACCACTCCAGGAAGCGCAGGGCGTTGGGGCTGAATCCGTAGGCGGTGGTCATCACCCGGGCCAGCCAGGGGTGCCGGTACATGATCGCGCGGCTCTGGTACGCGATCCCGGTCATGTCCGCGCGCCAGTCGCCGCTGGGTTCCTCGGGGAGCGCGTACTCGCCGCTGACGGCGTCCACCATCAGCTCGTACAGGTCCTCCTTGCGGGGGACGTAGTTGTAGAGCGACATGGTGCCGCAGCCGATCTCGGCGGCGATCCGCCGCATGGAGACCGCGTCGATGCCGTCCGTGTCGGCGACGCGCACGGCGGCGTCCACGATGTCCCGCCGGCTGTACGCCGGTTTCGGGCCGCGGCCCGCGCGTTCGGGCCGCGCCCAGATCACTTCCGGTTCGGCCGCTCGGCCCGCCATGGATCATCACCTCGCTCCCATCGTAGTTACGTACACCGTACGTAGTGCGATATGGTCCCGCCATGACGACTACGTACGCTGTACTTAGTGAGGGTCTGCAGAAGCGATACGGCGATGTCCACGCCCTGCGCGGCCTCGATCTCGCCGTCCCCGAGGGCTCGGTCTGCGGCGTCCTCGGCCCTAACGGCGCCGGCAAGACCACCGCCGTCCGCGTCCTGACGACCCTGGTGAAACCCGACGCGGGCAGCGCGCGGGTGGCCGGCCACGACGTGGTGCGCGATCCGGCGGGGGTACGCCGGCGGATCGCGGTCACCGGGCAGTACGCCTCCGTCGACGGGGACCTGACCGGCGCCGAGAACCTGCGGCTCTTCGCGCGGCTGCTGCGCGCCCCGCGCAGCCGCGCCGACGAACTCCTGGATCAGTTCGGCCTCACAGCGGCCGCCGGACGCCCCGCCCGCACCTACTCCGGTGGCCTGCGCCGCCGCCTCGACCTGGCCGCGAGCCTGCTCGTACCGCCGCGGGTCCTCTTCCTCGACGAACCGACGACCGGGCTCGACCCGCAGAGCCGCAACGGGATCCGGGACGCCGTACGGGGGTTGGCGTCCCAGGGCACGACGGTGCTGCTGACCACGCAGTACCTGGAGGAGGCCGACCAGCTCGCCGACGACATCGTCCTGATCGACGAGGGCCGCGTGGCCCAGCGCGGCACCCCGGCCGAACTCAAGGCGCTCGTCGGCAGCTACGCCGAGGTGGTCGTCGCCGACCCCTCGGCGCTCGAAGCGGCCGCGGCCGTCCTCGACCGGCTGACCGGCTCGGCCCCGGCCCTGGACGCCGAGCGCCGCACGGTCGGCGCGGTGACCACGGACGGCACGCTCACCCTCCCCCGGATCGTCCGCGAGGTCGACGCCGCGGGGGTCCTCGTCGTCGACGCCTCGCTGCGCCCGCCCACCCTCGACGAGGTGTTCCTGCGCCTCACCGACCGGAAGGAACTCGTCGCATGAGCACCGCTCTCGTCCAGGAGCAGGGAACGCGTCCGGTGAGCACCGCTCTCGTCCACGACGGAACGGCCGTCCTCGGCCGTCATCTCCTGCGCGTCCGGCACGCGCCCGCGATCACCGTGATGACCCAGACGATGCCGATCGCGTTCCTGCTGTTCTTCGGGTACGTGTTCGGCAGCGCGCTCGCCGTGCCGGGCGCCGAGTACCGGTCCCACCTGGTGCCGGGCCTGCTCGTGGCGACGGCGGCCGGCGGCCTGATGACCGGCATGTTCCAGGCCGCCCAGGACTCCCACCGGGGTGTCATGGACCGCTTCCGGACCATGCCGGTGAGCCGGTCCGCCGTCCCGCTCGGCCAGGCCCTCGCCGACCTCGTGGCCGGCGCCGTCGGCACCGTGCCGCTCGTCCTGGTCGGGCTCGCCATGGGCTGGCGGATCGAGGGGAGCGCGCCGGAGGCCCTGGGCGCCTTCGGTGTGCTGCTGCTCTTCCGCTTCGCGGCGACCTGGGTGGGCATCCTGCTCGGCCTCGCCTCGAAGAGCGAGGAGGCGGCCGGTCAGCTCGGCAGCGCCACCTTCATGCTGCCGCTGCTCTCGAACGCGTACATCCCCACCGACGACCTGCCCGGCCGGCTGCGCACGGTCGCCGAGTGGAACCCGATCTCGGCGGTCACGACGGCGGTACGGGTCCTCTTCGGCAACGCGCCCGTCCCGGCGGACGCGGCCTGGCCGGTGGCCCACCCGGTCGCCGGTGCGTTGCTCTGGTCGCTCGGCCTGATCGCCCTCTTCGCCCCGCTCGCGGTGCGCCGCTACACCCGGGGCTGACGGTTCCCGCCACACCCCGGGGAGTGACATGCCCCCTGGTGACAAGGACCGGCCCCGCAGGGTAGGCAGGGCTTTCATGAGCACTCAGCCACTCCCCCTCGAAGGCACCACGGTCGTCGCCGTCGAGCAGGCCGTCGCGGCCCCCTTCGCCACCCGGCAGCTCGCCGACCTCGGCGCCCGTGTGGTCAAGATCGAGCGCCCCGACGGCGGGGACTTCGCCCGGGGGTACGACACGGCCGCGCGGGGCCTCGCCTCCCACTTCGTGTGGTGCAACCGGGGCAAGGAGTCCGTGGCCGTCGACCTCAAGGACCCGCGCGGTCTCGCCCTCGTCGAGCGGCTGGTGGCCGGCGCGGACGTCTTCGTGCAGAACCTCGCGCAGGGGGCGGCGGCCCGGCTCGGTCTCGACGCCGCCACGCTGTGCGCCGCGCACCCGCGGCTGATCGCGGTGGACGTCTCCGGGTACGGGGCGGCGGGACCGTACGCGCACAAGCGGGCGTACGACATGCTCGTCCAGTGCGAGGCGGGTCTGGTGTCGGTGACCGGGACGCCGGAGCAGCCGGTCAAGTCCGGCATCCCGGCGGCGGACATCGCCGCCGGGATGTACGCCTTCTCCGGCGTCCTCGCCGCGCTCGTACGGCGCGGCACGACCGGCCGGGGCGGCCCGGTGGAGGTCTCCCTGCTCGACTCGCTCGCCGAGTGGATGGGGCACCCGTTGCATTACGGCATGCATGGAGGTACGCCCCCGGCGCGAACGGGGCTCGCGCACGCGGTGATCGCTCCGTACGACGCCTATCCGACGGCGGACGGCGGTCTGGTGCTGCTCTCCGTGCAGAACGACCGGGAGTGGCGGCGGCTCGCCGAGCAGGTCCTCGGCCGGCCCGACCTCGCCGACGCCCCGGAGTTCTCGACGAACACGGCGCGGGTGGCGGGCCGGGCGGCGACGGACGCGGTGGTCGCGGCGGCCCTGGCCCCGCTGACGGCGCCCGAGGCGCTGGCCCGGCTCGACGCGGCGGGCATCGCCTGCGCCCGGCTCAACTCGGTCGCCGAACTCGCGGACCACCCGCAGCTGACGGCCCGTGACCGCTGGCGGGAGGTCGGGTCTCAGGTCGGGCCGCTGCGTTCGCTGCTGCCGCCGATCGTGTTCCCGGACGCGCCGGAACCGCGCATGGACCGGATCCCGGCCCTCGGGCAGGACACGGACGAGGTCCTCGGGGAGCTCGGGCTGCCGGAGGCGGAGGTGAAGGAGCTGAGGCGTGCGGGGGTGATCGCCTGAGGCCACGCGGGGGACCCGGCTGGCCTGAGGCCACGCGGGGGCTCGGCTCCGGCCCCCCTCTGGCGGCGTCGGGCGTCTCTCGCGGGACCGAGGCGCCTTGCGAGGCCAGGCGCCGCACGCGGGGTCGGGCCCGCGGCCGGGTACGACTGAGCGCCGGACGGGCGGGGACACGTCCGGCGACGTCGCAGTCGTGCGGTCAGGCAGTCGTGCAGTCGGAGTCGTAAGGGCGACCGGGCGGAAGCGGGCGGGAACCTCGGGGTTGCTCGGCCCGGTGCGCCCGGCTCCTAGTGGCGCGTTCCGAAGAGGGAGCGGCGCAGGCGACGGAGCGGGGCGAAGAGCGAGACCCGCGCGCTGCGGCTGCGGTGACCGTGCACCGGAACCTCGGGCGTGCGCGACGTCAGTTCACGCATCAGCAGCGTCGCCTCGGCCACCTCACGCTGGGGCACGGCGGGACCGCCGAGCACCGCGAGATGACGGTCGAGCCGCGAACTCGTCGCGCTGCTCCCGCAGGTGATGGCAGGCACTCGCGGCCTGCTGCGCATTGCTATCTGTTCCATGTCACTCCCCACCCGTACAAGGGCACCCGACCCAGGGCAGGTTAACCCTATCGCCCCGCGGTGACACCCGTGTATCCCGGCGACGGGATGCACGGCACTCGTACGGGGGTTGACGGTCACCGTCCGAATCCATCTGATTCCAGGGCGAGTTGGACAGGATTCGAACACCTGCCGAACCGTCACGAACCATCCTGCCCTCCGGACCCGCGTACCAGCGCACCCGGACCGGTGTGATCTCCACCACCAAGATCGTCGCAGGGGGGGGCGCGCGGGCGGAGCACCGCACCGCCGACGGACCGGGGCCGGGCGGACGCCCCTCGGCTACCGTGGATCCATGACGGTGATCGCGGGTCGTTACCGGCTTCTGGACGTGCTCGCCGAAGGGGCGACGGGCACCGTCTGGCGCGCCCTCGACGAGACGGACCGCCACGAGGTGGCCCTCAAGGAGCTCGGGGCCCCGGAGGGGCTTCCGGCGGAAGAGGTGCCCCTTCTGTACGCGCGGCGCGAGCGCGAGGCCCGGGCCGCCGCCCGGATCTCCCACCCCGCTGTCGTACGGGTCCTCGGCGTCGCCACGGAGGACGGCCGGCCCTGGGCCGTGATGGAGCTCGTCCGGGGCCTCAGCCTGGCCGAGACCCTGGAGGCGGCCGGGCCGCTGCCGCCGCGCGAGGCCGCCCGTGTCGGGGCGGAGGTGCTGGCCGGGCTGCGTGCGGCCCGGGAGGCCGGCGTCCCGCACCGCGAGGTGGATCCGGAGCACGTCCTCCTCGCCAACGACGGGCGGATCGTCGTGACCGGCTTCGGTACGGCCCCGGAGGACGATCCCGGTCCCGCGGCGGAGCTGCGCGCCCTGGGGAGGCTCCTCGACGCGACGGTGTCGGCACGGCCGTCGCCGCTGCCCGCGAAGGACGACCGGGCCGGGGAGCTCCGCGCCCTCGTCGGAGGGCTGTCGGAGGAGGACCCGGAGCACCCCCTGACGGCGGACCAGGTCGAGCGGGAGCTGCGGCGGGTGGCGACGGGCGGGGCGCGCCCCGCACGGCCGGGGCCGAACCGGCCGGGGCCGAGCGAGGTCCCGGCGGAACCGTCGGCCGGAGCGTCCGGCACTCGGGAGGGAGGCGAGCCGGGCGGGCGGATCGGGACCACTCGCGTCAACACCCCTGCGGAAGGCCCGGGTTCGGCCCCGGGAACCCCCCGGTCGACGTCGCCCCGTCGCACCCGCGTCCTGCTCGCCGGACTGATCGGCGCGCTGCTCATCGCGGGAGCCCTGGCGTATCACCTGGTCCGGGACGACGAGGGTGGCGCCGGGCCCGGGCCGGGCGGTGTCACGAGCACCGCTCCGGCCGGCCCCGGCGCCACGGACGGCGGTCCGGTTACACCGCGTTCCTGAAGCTGGGCAGGTAACCGCCGGACTGACCGGCGGCCGTCGGGTGGTACGACTCCCCGATGTTGAGCCAGTTGACGCTGTGCAGCCAGGCGGAGCCGGAGCAGATCTCGTGTCCGGTGAACGCCGGGACGACGCTGGAGAAGGTGTAGCCGTGGTCGGCCGCGCGCTTGGCCACGGCGGCGTTGAGGTAGTCGGAGGCTCCGTTGATGGCGCGGCGTTCGTTCTCGCTCAGGCCCGCGACGCAGTTGCCGCCCAGCTGGTAGAAGCGCGGGTAGCCGAGGACGACGACGCGGGCGGCGGGCGCCTTGTTCCTGATCGCCGTGTAGACGGAGTCGAGCTTGCCGGGCAGCGTCGTGTCGACGTAGCTCTTGGCCTGATTCACTCGGCCGATACAGGTGGCTTCGGACTGCAGCACACAGGTCGTCATGACGTCGGCGAAACCGGCGTCATTTCCCCCGATCGTGATCGAGACCAGGTCGGTGGCGGACGAGAGCGGACCGAGCTGATTGGCGGTCACATCACCCGTTCGGGCGCCCGAGCAGGCGGTGAACGCGAAGGAGGAGGGGGCGTTCGCGTTCTTCCACAGCACCGGGTACGCCTTCGTGGAGCGCTTGCAGTCGCCGCTGGCGCTGTCGTAGCTCCCCGAGCCGACACCGGAGGAGTACGAGTCGCCAAGGGCCACATAGTCGACTGCGGCGGTCTCGGCGGCCTGGGCGGCGCCCGCCCCGGTGAGGGCGAGGACGGCACCGAGCAGGAGCGAGGACGAAACGGCGGCAAAACGGGACAGTCTCATGGAACCTCCCTTTAGCAGGATCTCTGCGCTACCAGGTAGTAGCATCGGATCCGCCGCGCCGGAAGTGTTCATGTCAAAACTGGGGCCGAACGTCACCCGACCCTCCGTCAACGACCGTCGAGTTCCAGCCATGAGCGACGGGCCGCCGACAGGCGATCGGAACAGGACAGGAAGCGGAGGCTCCGGTACCGCTGAATGATCGAACGAGAACGCGACACATTCACACAACAAAGCACAGAGGCCTGATCCCGCATCACTGTTCTCTGCATGCAAACGGATTGACCGGATCCGACCGGGACGGTTGCACATCTGACCGTCGAAGCTTCGCCAAACTACGGAAAAGCGGGCCACAGATCCGGGACTTGCCATACAGTCCCATTCATCAATACCGTCGTACATCTCACCCGCACCGATCCATCACGCAAAGCGGCTCAGGGGAGGGCTCTAGCGTCGCTGATGGTCCCGGGGCGGGGCGCGGTAGGGGGGTGCCGTGCTCGGTGTTCGAACGTGCGCCGAGTCGCGGGTACCGCGCGGCCAGACATGCCAACTCGCCGATCCCGCAAGGTGATCGTTCTGTGCGGGATGGCGAGAACCCCCCTTTCGAACCGGACACACCATCGGACCGCCCAAGGGGTGGGCGGCCCACCGGACGAGAGGGAAACCAGACCCATGAGCTCGTTCCTGCGCCCATCCGTCTCGGGCCAAGAAATGACCGAGCCGAGTCGAATAGCCGCCCAATACCGGGCGATCACCTCACATCTGGCGATCACTCCGCCGGTGAGTGTTGTCATTCCCGCGATGAACGAAGCCGAAAATCTTCCGTACGTGTTCAAGACACTGCCGGAATGGATTCACGAAGTCGTCCTCGTCGACGGAAATTCCACGGACAACACGGTGGACGTCGCCCGCGAACTCCGGCCGGACGTCAAGGTGGTCAAGCAGGTCGGCAAGGGCAAGGGCGACGCGCTGATCAGCGGATTCGCGGCCTGCACCGGCGACATCATCGTCATGGTCGACGCGGACGGTTCGGCCGACGGCCAGGAGATCGTCTCGTACGTCTCCGCCCTCGTCGGCGGTGCCGATTTCGCCAAGGGCTCCCGTTTCGCCAACGGCGGCGGCACGGACGACATGACGACCATTCGCAGACTGGGCAACTGGGCTCTCTGCTCGCTCGTCAACCGCAAGTTCGGCGCCCGGTACACCGATCTCTGCTACGGCTACAACGCCTTCTGGCGGCACTGCCTCGACAAGATCACCCTCGACTGCACCGGCTTCGAGATCGAGACCCTCATCAACATCAGGGTCGTCACGGCGGGCCTCAAGGTGCAGGAGGTTCCGAGCCACGAATACAACCGCATCCACGGTGTCAGCAACCTCAACGCCGTGCGCGACGGCATCCGGGTCCTGAAGGTCATCCTCAAGGAGAAGGCCGTCAGCAAGGCCGCCCGTCGCCGGCCGGCCCCGTTCTCGGTGAACGTCCCCCGGGGAGAGGCGTCTTGAACGACCGCACGACCCCGCACGGCTTCTCGGTGGTGATCTGCGTCTACACGGAGGAGCGGTGGGAGGACATCCTCGCCGCCGTCGACTCCGTACGGAAGCAGTCCCTGCCCGCCCTGGAGACACTGCTCGTGGTCGACCACAACGAGCGGCTCCTCTCCCGGCTGACCGAGGAGTACGCGGAACAGCGGCTCACCGAGGAGGTGCGGGTGCTCGCGAACGCGGGCCCCCGCGGCCTCTCCGCCGGCCGCAACACCGGAATCGTCGCCGCCCGCGGCGAGTTCGTGGCCTTCCTCGACGACGACGCCGTCGCCGAGCGGGACTGGCTCCACCACTTCTCGGCGGCCTACGACGATCCGCGCGTCATGGCCGTCGGCGGCCGGACGCTGCCCTCCTGGGCCTCCGGCCGCCGCCCGGCCTGGTTCCCCGAGGAGTTCGACTGGGTCGTCGGCTGTACGTACCTGGGGCTGCCCCCGGGCCGCGTCCCGGTGCGCAACGTGCTCGGCGGCAACGCCTCCTTCCGCCGTACGGCCTTCGACGCGGCCGGCGGATTCGCCACCGGAATCGGCCGGGACGGTGACCGGCGGCCCCTCGGCGGCGAGGAGACCGAGCTCTGCATCCGGCTCTCCAAGGCACTGCCCGAGGCGATCCTGCTCATCGACGACCGGGCCGTCATCCACCACAAGGTGCCAGCCGCGCGCGAGCGCTTCGGCTACTTCCGCACCCGGGTCTACGCCGAGGGGCTGTCGAAGGCGCTCGTCGCCCGCAGCGTCGGCGCGCAGAAGGGTCTGGAGTCGGAACGGCGCTACACGACACGGGTGTTGCCCGCAGGAGTCCTGCGCGGAATGCGCGACGCACTGCGCGGACGCCCCGGCGGGGCGGGCCGCGCCGGCGCCATCGTCACCGGCGTGACGGTCGCGGCCGGCGGCTACGCGCTGGGGACACTGCGGGCCCGGAGGAACGGAACGACGTTCTCCTGGGGTCCGATCGAACGTCACGACGCCGCGGCGCCCGAGGCCGAGGCCCTGGCCGCCGAGGGAGGGCCCAGGTGACCGAAAGCACCGCCGGCACCGACGGCAGCGCCGGCCCCGAGAACGCGGAGAACACCGACAGGACCGCCGCTCCCGTCCCCATCCTCATGTACCACGCCGTCGACCCCGACCCCGCCCCCGCGACCCTCGGCCTCTCCGTCACCCCCGAGGCCTTCGCCGCGCAGATGGACGTGGTCGCCGAGCGGGGATTCACCCCGCTGACCACCGCCGCGCTCGCCGCCGCCTGGCGCACCGGCGGCCCGCTGCCCGCGCGGCCGCTCCTCGTCACCTTCGACGACGGCTACGAGGGCGTCCACCGGCACGCCCTCCCCGTGCTCGCCGAGCACTCCTTCGCGAGCACCGTCTTCGTCTCCACCGGCTGGCTGCGCGGCAGGCACGACACGGGTGGCGCGCTCGACACCATGCTCGACTGGGCGCAGGTGCGGGAACTCGCCGACGCGGGCACGGAGATCGGCGGGCACAGCCACACCCACCCGCAGCTCGACCAACTCGACCCGGGACGGCTCCGGTTCGAGACGGTGCGCTGCCGGGAGATCGTCGGCGAGGAGCTCGGGACGGCGCCGGTCTCCTTCGCATACCCGTACGGATACTCCAGCCGCCGGGTCCGCCGTACGGTCCGGGAGGCCGGATTCACCCAGGCGCTCGCCGTGGGCAACGCGCTGGCCAGACGCCGCCAGGGGCCGTACGCCCTGGAGCGGGTGACCGTGCGCCGGTCCACCGGCGTGGAGGAGTTCACCCGGCTCGTGGAGGGGCGGGCGGTCGCCCGTACCTTCGCGGTGGACCGCGCCATGACGAAGGGGTACGCGCTCGCGCGGCGCGCCCGGGGCGCGGCGCGGGGTCACTGGATCTGAGCCCCAGGTCCGGCTCCGGGAGCCGGGCGTCCGCGGAATCGTCCCGTTCAAAACCCGGTGCACGGAATGCCCGGTTGCCCGATCATGGGCCCATGGCTGACACCCCACCGGTACCGTCCGAGCCGCAGCGGTCGCTGCCGATCCGGCTCACCCTCGACGACAGCGACTCGCCCGCGGACGTCGTGGACGCACTGTTCCTCGGCCGCTTCGCGACCGGGGAGCAGCCGCACTCGCACAGCACCACCGTGGACCGGGTCAGGCCCGAGGCGACCCTCCTTCCCGCCGGCGCCACCGTGCTGCGGGCCGCGAAGGACGACGACCGCAGCGCCGTGCTCGCCGAGGGCGAGGGGTGGACGCTGCTGATCTCCCGCTGGAACCGGGGCGCCGACGTCACCGTCACGGCCGCCGACTCCGACCTCGCCGAGCGGATCCTGAAGGAGGCGACCGACGGGGCCAAGGACGACCCGGAACCCCAGCCGGAGAACGTGACGATGGGGTTCTGGTACGTGTCCCCCCGGCGCGGCCCGCACCGGACGACCCGGCAGATCAGCGCCGGGACCTGGGACGAGGTCCGGCCCAACTACTCGGCGCCGGTGGCCGAGTCGATGGACCGGCTGATGCAGGTGACGCCCGAGTCGATCTCCGGCCGCCTCCTGCTGCTGCACGGCCCGCCCGGCACGGGCAAGACGTCCGCGCTGCGCACCCTGGCCCGGTCCTGGCGGGACTGGTGCCAGGTGGACTGCGTCCTCGATCCGGAGCGGCTCTTCAACGACGTCGGCTATCTGATGGACATCGCCATCGGGGAGGACGAGGGCACGGCGAAGGGGCGCTGGCGCCTGCTGCTCCTGGAGGACTGCGACGAGCTGATCCGGGGCGAGGCGAAGCACACGGCGGGTCAGGCGCTTTCCCGGCTGCTCAACCTGACGGACGGTCTGCTCGGCCAGGGGCGCAACGTCCTCGTCGGCGTCACCACCAACGAGGACCTGGAGCGGCTCCACCCGGCCGTGGTCCGGCCGGGCCGCTGCCTGGCCCGGATCGAGGTGGGACCGCTGACCCGGGCCGAGTCCGTGGAGTGGCTCGGGCGCGCGGAGGACGTACCGCGCGAGGGCGCGACGCTGGCGGAGCTGTTCGCCCTGCGGCGCGGCACGCCCCCGGCGGAACTCCCGGAACCCCGCACGGCGGGGGCGGGCCTGTACCTGTAGGTCCTGTGCGTCGGTGTCAGCTGTCGTAGGCCGCGCGCAGGGCCTCGTTCATCGCGGCCTCCGCGGCCTCGCGGCTGAGACCGAGACGGCGGGCCTCCTCCGCGTACTGAGCGGCGGCGGTCGCGGCCCGGCGGGTGGCCGCGTCGCCTGCGGCGGCGACGAAGGTGCCGTGACGGCCGCGCGTCTCGATCACCCCGTCCGCCTCCAGCGCCTTGTACGCCTTGGCGACCGTGTTCGCGGCGAGGCCCAGCTGTTCCGCGAGTCCTCGTACCGTCGGCAGCTTGTATCCGACCGGCAGTCTGCCCGACCGGGCCCGCTCCGAGATCTGGGCACGGAGTTGTTCGTACGGAGCGGTGGTGGATTCGTGGTCCACGGCGATGGTGAGTGTCACCCGCCGATTCTGCCCCCACCCCACCGGAAAATGGGAGGCGGCGGTGCGTCCCCTGGCCGTAGCGTGCGACCCCATGACTGTGATCGTCCGTGATGTGCACGCCGAGGACGCCGAGGGTTTCGCCCGGGTGCGCCGGGCGGCCCTGCCCTACATGCTGTCCACCGCCGAGCAGCTCGTCTTCGACTGGGCGCACGCCCACCCCGACAGCCACTACCGCCCGCTCGTCGCCGTGACCGAGTCCGGCGGGATCGTCGCGACGGCCCAGGTCGGCATCGCGCACGACGCGGCGGAGCCCGGGATCGGCTACGCCAACGTGTACGTGGACCCCGCCCACCTCGGACAGGGCGCGGGGACGCTGCTGCTGCGCGCCGCCGAGGAGCACCTCGCCGAGCGGGGAGCGCGGACCCTGTACAGCTGGGTCCTGGACGCGCCGGAGAACCTCGCCTGGGCCGCGCGGCGGGGGTACTCCCCCCGTCGTTCCGCCTACTTCCTCCGGCTCGACCTCACCACCGCCGAGCTGCCGCCGCTGCAGGCGCCGCCGGCCGGTGTCGAACTGCTCACGGGCGAGGACTTCGCGGCCGATCCCCGGCCGCTCTTCGAGCTGGACGCGCTGACGACGGCCGACGAGCCGGGCGACGTGGGCGCGGAGCTCGACGACTACGCGCACTGGCTGGCGACCACCTGGGAGCACCCGCTCCTCGACCGGGCGCTGACGACGGTCGCGGTGGTGGACGGCGTACCGGCGGCGTTCAGCGCGGCGCAGACGGACGGTCTCGGCCGGTACAACTCGGGGATGACCGGCACCGCGCCGGCGTTCCGGGGACGCGGGCTCGCGAAGCTCGCCAAGAACACGTCGCTGCACCGGGCCCGGGCTGCGGGCTGCACGGAGGCGTTCACCGGGAACGACACCGGGAACGAGCCGATGCTGGCGATCAACAAGTGGTTCGGTTACGAGGTCGGAGCGCGGGAGGTACGGCATGTCCGGACGATCGGTTGAGGTCACCCTGACGAAGGCGGGCCGGACGAAGATCCGCTACCCGGCGGAGGTGCTCACGGAGGACGGCGCCCGGCTCTCGGTGCGTGCCCCGTGGGCGGCCGAGGGGGTGCGGGACTTCGGCTTCGTGCGGTTCGAGCCGGGCGACGTCTTCGTGGAGCACTACTGGAGCGACCGCTGGTTCACGGTCAAGGAGGTGTGGTCCGCCGAGGGCGCCCTCAAGGGGTGGTACTGCGACATCACCCGGCCGGCCGTGATCGACGGCTCCGGTGTGGTGATCGAGGACCTGGACCTGGACCTGTGGGTGTCGGCGGACGGCAGCGAGGTGCTGCGGCTCGACGAGGACGAGTTCGCGGCGAGCGGGCTCACCGCCTCCGATCCGGAGGCGGCGGCGTGCGCCGTGGTCGCCCTCGACGAGCTGGAGGTCCTGGGGCGCGAGGGCCTGATCGAGCTGCTGCGCTAGCGCGGCGGCGCGGCCCGGCGGCCGGAGTCCGGCCGCCGTCGACGGCGAATCCGCCGGCCGTACGCCCGGGTGTCGTCAGCGGAGTTCGACGGCCGCGTCCTCGGCGGCGAGGAAGCCGGGCGCCGGCAGGCCCGTCTCGCCGGCCGTGAGCTGCATGAGGGTGGCGCGCACCCTGGCGGCGCCCGGCCGGTAGGCGGGGTCCTTCACGACGGAGGTGTTGACCCACTCGTGGAGGTGTCCGTCGCAGACGGCCTGGGTGCCGCCGATCCCGGCGGAACGGTTCCCCTGGACGAGGGTGGAGCTGACGAAGACGGGGCCTGCGCTGTCGTCGAGGCAGCGGTACATGCCGGAGAGCGTCACCGTGCTGTCGGCGCCGACGGTTCCGTATCCGTAGACGGAGAGGTCGTCGGCCCCGCGGCTGCCGAGGCCCTGGGCGTTGGGGACGGAGCCGTTGAGGACGGGGCCGTTGAGGACCGGGCCGTTCAGGAGGGGGCCGTCGAGGGCGGGCCCGGCGGAGAGGCCGTCGGCCCCTCCCGCGTGGGCGAGAGGGGCGACGGCGGCGGCGGCCAGCAGGACGCCTGCGGCGAGGACGAGTCGGACGCGCATGAGCGGGGTCCCTTCGAGGTGGGGGGAAGGTACTGCCCGCCAGGCATACCGGATCAGGCCTCCATGCGGCTGAAACTCACCCAACTGGGGGCGCGTTGAGCAGCTTTCGGTAGTGAATACGGTCGTATGGTCCGTCCACGCGCCGCTCGACGACCTCATAGCCGTACCGCTCGTAGAGCTTCTGGTTCTCCCACATCATCGCGTTGGTCAGCAGCCTGACCTCGGGAAGCCCGAGCTCACGCGCCCGGGACTCCACGAATGCCAGCAGCCGCCTCCCCAGTCCGGTGCCCTGGGCGTCGGGGTGGACGGCGATGTTGTCGAGGTAGAGGTGGTCGGTCTCGGTCCTGAGGACCACCAGGCCGACCACCGGGTCACCGGCGACGAACACCCTCCCGGCGGCCACGTCCGCCGCGTGGTCCGCCTCCATCGGGGCCGGTACGAGACCGATGCGGTCGATGTAGTGGTGATAGGCGGCGTCGGTCACGGCCTTCACCCTCGGCACGTCGGTGCTCGTCGCGAGACGCGTGTCCTCTGTCATGCCGCCACGTTACGGCGCCGGACCACCACCTTCCTCAGCAGCGGCCAGGTGAGCAGGAGGACGACGACCGCGTACACGGTGATCGAGAACGGCGTGTTCACCAGACCGGTCACCGAACCGTCGCTGATCTGCAGGGCGCGGCGCAGCTGCTGTTCGGCGGCCGGGCCGAGGATGACCCCGATGACGGCCGGCAGGACCGGGAGTCCGTACCTCCGCATGCCGAGTCCGATCAGGCCGATGACCAGCAGGATGACCAGGTCGAGGGCCTCGCCGCCGACCGCGTACGCACCGACGGCGGCGAAGAAGAGGATGCCGGCGTAGAGGTACGGGCGGGGGATGCGCAGCAGCTTGGCCCAGACGGGGGCGAGCGGCAGGTTGAGCGCCAGCAGCAGCACCATGCCGACGAACAGCGAGGCGATGAGCCCCCACACCAGCTCGGGCTCCCGCTCGAAGAGCAGCGGGCCGGGCTGGATGCCGTACTGCTGGAACGCGGCCAGCATCACGGCGGCGACGGCCGTCGTCGGCAGCCCGAGGGTCAGCATCGAGACGAGCGTCCCGGCCGCCGAGGCCGAGGCCGCCGACTCGGGTCCCGCGACGCCCTCGATCGCCCCCTTGCCGAACTGATCCCTGTGCTTCGAGAGACGCTTCTCCGTCACGTACGACAGGAAGGTCGGGATCTCCGCGCCGCCGGCCGGGATCGCGCCGAACGGGAAACCGATGAACGGGCCGCGCAGCCAGGACTTCCAGGTGCGCTTCACATCGTCCCCACCCAGCCAGGGACGGCCGACCGGGATGGCCTCCCCCGCCGTGCGGCGCAGGTGCGCCGCGACCCACAGGGCCTCGCCGATCGCGAAGAGCCCGACCGCCACGATGACGACGTCGACGCCGTCGGCGAGCTGGAGCGAACCGAAGGTGAGGCGCTGCTGCCCGGTCATCTGGTCCAGGCCGACCAGACCGATCGTGAGGCCGATGAGGAGGGAGGCGAGACCGCGGATGCGGGAGGACCCGAGGACCGAGGTCACCGCGATGAAGGCGAGGACCATCAGGGCGAGGTAGTCGGGGGCGCCGATGTCGACGGCGAGCGCGGCGACCGTCGGGGCGAGGACGACGAGCAGGATCGTGCCGATCATGCCGCCGGCGAAGTGGCCGATGGCGGCCGCGGCGAGCGCCTGCGCGCCCCGGCCCGCCTTGGCCATCGGATTGCCCTCGATGGCGGCGACGACGGCCGCGCTCTCCCCGGGGGTGTTGAGGAGGATCGAGGTGGTGGAGCCGCCGAACATCGCGCCGTAGTAGATGCCGGCGAACATGATGAACGCGCCGGTCGGTTCGAGGCCGTACGTCACCGGGAGCAGCAGGGCCACGGCCATGGCGGGGCCGATGCCGGGCAGGACGCCGATGGCGGTGCCGAGGAGCACGCCGATGGCGGCCCACAGCAGGTTCATCGGGGTGAGGGCGGTGCCGAAGCCGTCGATGAGGGAGTTCAGGGAATCCATGGGTCAGATCACTCCCATCAGCGGACCGCCGGGCAGCGGGACGCCGAGCAGCTTGTCGAAGACGGCGTAGGTCAGGAGCGAGAGGGCGGCCGCGATCAGCGGGTCGCGGTGGAAGTGGCGGCTGCCGAGGGCGTACGCCGCGCCCCAGAAGAGGAGCGCTCCGGCGACGGGGAAGCCGACGGGGCCGATGAGGACGGCGAAGGCGAGGAAGACACCGGCGAGGAGCAGGACCGTGCGCCAGTCGGCGGGCTCCGTCAGGTCGACGTCCTCACCGGCCTCGGCCTCGCCGCGGCCGCCGCGCAGGACGTCGACGGAGAGGAGGACGGCGACGACGAGCAGTCCGCAGCCGACGACGAGGGGGACCGTGGCGGGGCCGACGGGGCCGCGGCCGGCGAGATCGGCGTCGAGGGTGAGGGCGTCGGTGAGGACGAGGACGCCCAGGATGAACAGCAGGACGCCGACGCCGAGTTCGGACCGCTCGCGCCACCAGGAGGCGAGGTTGCCGCTCTTGCCGTTCACCGTCGGGGTGGTCTCGGATTCGGTGCTCACAGTCCGAGCTCCTTCAGTACGGAGCCGACGCGGCGGTCCTGCTCGGCGAGGAAGGTGCCGAACTCGTCGCCGGGCAGGAAGGCGTCGTTCCAGCCGTGGGTCTTCAGCGACTCGCGCCACTGCGGGGAGTCGTGCAGCTCGGTCACCAGGGTGACGAGCTTCTCGCGCTCGGCGTCGGAGAGGCCGGGCGGGGCGACGATGCCGCGCCAGTTGGTGAACTCGGTGTCGAGACCGGCCTCGCGGAGGGTGGGGGCGTCGAGGCCGGGGACGCGCTTCGGGCCGGTCACGGCGAGGAGCCGCAGCTCCCCGGCCTTGATCTGGTCGAGGTACTCGCCGACGCCCGAGACGCCGAAGGCGACCTTGTCGCCGAGGATGGACGCGAGGAGCTCGCCGCCGCCGTCGAAGGGGACGTAGTTGACGTCCCTGGGGGCGATGCCGGCGGCCTGGGCCATCAGCATCGGGGCGAGGTGGTCGGGGCCGCCGGGCGAGGAGCCGCCGCCGACGGGGAGCTTGCCGGGGTTGTTCTTCCAGGCCGTGAGCAGCTCGTCGATGGTCTTGTACGGGGAGTCCTTGCCGACCACGACGATGTCCTGCTCCTCGGTGAGCCGGGCGATCGGGGTGGTGTCGGCGAGGGTCCTGGGGGTCTCGTTGGTGTGGACGGCGCCGACGACGCCGAGCCCCATGGACATGGCGAGGCGGCCGTTGCCGCGTTCGCCGACGAGGCGGGTGAGGCCGACGGTGCCGCCCGCGCCGGGCAGGTTGAAGACCTCGATGTCGCCGGTGAGGTCCGCCTCCTCGGCGTTCTTGGCGGCGGTGCGGGCGGTGATGTCGTAACCGCCGCCGGGAGTGTTGGGGACCATGAAACGCAGGCCGGGTATCCGGGTGCCGGTGTCGGAACCGCTGCCGGGACTGAGCAGCGGCGGACCCACCAGCACCAGGAGCGCGGCCCCGAGGAGGGCGAAGGGGGTGCGCAACCGCACGTGTGCCGCCTCTCAGCTGTAGGGGAAAAGGGGATGTGAGGTGGCCCACATGTTGCCCTCGCGTTAAGAAGCTGTCTCTCTTCCGCAACCAACGGACGTTGTGGTCGTTGTGGTCGGGACCTAGCGTGGGTCGTCGTGACGAACGTGCTGGTGGTGGACGACGACTTCATGGTCGCCAAGCTGCACTGCCGCTATGTGTCGGCGGTGGCGGGCTTCACGGTGTCCGGGGTCGCGCACAACGGCGCCGACGCCCTGCGCGCGGCCGAGCGGCTCAGGCCCGACCTGGTGCTCCTCGACGTGTTCCTGCCGGACATGGACGGCATCCAGGTACTGCGGGAGCTGCGCGCGGCGGGCCTGGGCATGGACGCGCTGTTCATCACGGCGGCCCGGGACGTGGGCACGATCCGCGAGGCGCTGCGGGCGGGGGCGCTGCACTATCTGATCAAGCCGTTCAGCCAGGCGGCGCTGCACGAGCAGCTCCGCCACGTGGCCTCGCTGCGCAGCCGCCTCGACGAACTCGACGAGGCCCGCCAGGAGGACGTCGACCAGATCTTCGGCACCCGCCCCCGCGGCTCCCGGGAACTCCCCAAGGGCCTGGCCGCCCACACGGCCGACCTGGTCGACTCCGTCCTCCGCGCCCACCCGGAAGGCCTCTCGGCCACGGAATGCGCGGAAGCCGGCTCCCTGTCCCGCGTGAGCGCCCGCCGCTACCTGGAGTACTTCGCGGAAACGGGCCGAGCGGAGATCACCCTGCGCTACGGCGGCACGGGCCGCCCGGAACGCCGCTACCGCCGCCTGGGCTGACGCCCTCGGCTCTGGCGCTGAGCGAGCCGAAGCCCGTTCAGATGCGTCACGAGACCGCCGACGGACGCCAGGGGACGGCGGCGCTCATGGCCGCAGTTGCTAGCGCCGCGCCTCTCCCCCGGAGAGAGCGTCATGCAGCTCGCGCGCGCGGCGAAGGAGCTTTCGGCTGAGCTCGCGTCTCCCACTGCCGCGAGTCTTGAGCGCATGGCAGTTGGGGCAGAGAGCAATCATGATGTCAGGCGTGTCAGCGCCACCGTCGCTGAGCTGGGTGACGTGATCGACTTCCAGCAGGGGGGCTCCCTTGTCGGTCCGTTCCAGCGGATGTCCCAGGCACTCCGGGTTCTCGCAGTGCCCGTCGCTCCGCAGTATCACTGCATCTCGGGCGTGCACCGATCGCAAGTGACGTTCCACCGTGGTCAGCTTCGTTCGTTCCACCCGCGTCGCAGCCGTACGTCGTGCCGCTGCTGAAAGCTTCCGGTAGCGCTCCATCTTGCTCGGGGCTCCGGTGGATTCATCGGTCTCGACATCAGAGGGTTCGAGGTCGAGGTCGTCCCGCACCGTGAGGTCGTCAGCATGCAGGGCGTCCACCACCTCGGCAGGCCACGTCTCGCGCAGCGGAGACGCAACGGGAGCGAGGATCCAGACGTACTCTCGCCTGCGCCGGCCGTCCACGCCGATGCCCCAGCGCCTACGGCACTGGACGATGACGGCCCAGGTCTCAAACGTGAAGTCACCGCCGTGCGGCTTGTGCCAGTACCGCAAGGCTCGCTGCTCGGCCTGGTACGCGGCCATCGACTTATTGCCTGCGGTCATGCTCTGATCGCCACTCAAGCCGTCCCCGGTGTAGGCGATCCAGTCCATGCCGGGAATGCGGCTGTCGTCGTACGGGCCCTTGTCGTCCGAGAAGACACTCAGAAGCCTGTCCTCAAGAGGCGTGATGCCAGCCACCTTGTTGCCCCCGTAGACCGCCGCGATGGCCGTTCTGTTCTTGTACAGCTCGCCCACTCTGGGGCGCAGAGCACCATCAATGCCACCGGCCAGGAGCTTCTCCAGGCCCGCGGCCTGTGCCACTTCTTCCATGGCCTGCGGGAAGAAGCGCAGCAACAGGCTGCCGGCGACCCGTGCCGTCAGGGCCCAGTCCTGCGTCAGCAGGTCATGGTCGACCTTCGGCAACCCGGCCGTGGGGTTTGCTTCGTTCAAGGCCGTCAGCGTCGGGCGCCTCCCTCCGCTGGTGAGCGGGAGGCCCTCTCCCTCTTCCACCTCCCAGAGGCCGTTGTTCCGAAGGGCCCAGAAGGGGTAGATGACGGCTTGGCTCCCCTTCCCGTCCGCATAGGTGGCCAGCAAAGGCATCACGGAATCACGTATCTGCGTCCACGACTGGTGGCGCGGCTTTCCGTCCACCGCTTGACCCAACGCCCACAGCAACAGCAGCGGCCGATGGAGGCTGGGACCCCCCGCGCGCTGCGCCGGTGCAAGGTTCCGCACACGGCGGACCAGATCCGCTTCTGCCTCTGTCACATCTGCCTCCTCAGCATCGTGTGCCCCATCGCTCATCCCATCACAAGGCACTGACAGGCTCCCGAGAACAACGTTCCTCAGGCGCTTCTTTCCTCTGCCTTAAAGGGGTCCTAAGGATCGCCACTTCCCGGTCTCCAGCGGCTTCTTCGCTGTTCGGGGCGGCTAGTTTTCTGGGCGTCCCCCCACCTCACCCTCGTGAAGGAGCTGTCCCCCCATGACTTCTCGCCGTACCGCCGCCGTCACCGCCACCGCGGTGCTGGCTCTCTCCGGGCTCGCCTCCGCGCCCGCGTTCGCGCATGGGTCGATGACCGATCCGGTGAGCCGGGTCTCGGCCTGTTATGCGGAGGGGCCCGAGTCGCCGAAGTCGGCGGCCTGCAAGGCGGCCGTGGCGGCGAGTGGGACGCAGGCGTTCTACGACTGGAACGCGGTGAACATCGCCAACGCCGCCGGGAAGCACCGTGAGCTGATCCCGGACGGCAAGCTGTGCAGCGCGGGGAACGACAAGTACCGGGGGCTCGACCTCGCTCGGGCCGACTGGCCGGCGAGTCCGATGGACTCCGGGGCGCACACCTTCCGTTACAAGGGGACCGCGCCGCACCGGGGTTCGTTCGAGCTGTACGTGACGAAGGACGGGTACGACCCGTCGAAGCCGCTGAAGTGGTCGGACCTGGAGGCCAAGCCGTTCGCCACGGTGACCGACCCGCGGATGGAGAGCGGCGACTACGTGTTCCAGGGCACGGTGCCGCAGAAGTCCGGCCGCCACCTGATCTACTCGGTCTGGCAGCGCTCCGACTCCCCCGAGGCCTTCTACACCTGCTCGGACGTGGTGTTCGGGAAGGACAGCGGCGGCGGCACGGCGCCGGCGCCGACCGCCTCCGCGCCGAGCGACGAGCAGATCGAGGACGGTCAGGACGAGTCCTCGGTCGAGCACGGCGGGCACGGGGACGGTGACGCCTCCACGGGTCCGGAGGAGACCGCGGCCGCCCCCGAGCCGAGCCAGGAGCCGAGCCAGGAGCCGAGCCACGGGGCGGGGCACGAGACGCCGACCGCTCCGGCGGACGAGGCCTCCTCCGCCGCGCCCAACGCGCCTGCTCCCGCCGCCGGTTCGGGCTCCGGCTCCGGTGAGGTGCTCGCCGAGACCGGTGGCGACGCCACCACCCCGTATCTCGCGGTCGGTGGCGCCGCCGTGCTCGCGATCGGCGCGGCCGTGCTCTTCGGTTCGGCGCGCCGGCGGCGTACCCAGGGCTAGGCCCTGTCGTCAGACTCCCGTCGTCGCCCGAAGGGCGGCCCCGCGGCGTCAGGTGCGTGCTCTCGGCGTGCCGGGCGCAAGTCCTCGTACTGGACGTACTCGGGCTTGTGCCCGGTGCGGCGAGAGCGCGTGCGTGGCGTCGCGGGGCAGACGGGAGTCTGACGACAGGGCTAGCGGGACTAGCCGATCACCGAGAGGCAGGTGGTCGGGGTGGCGTGGGCCGGGTCGAGTGCGTTCTCCACCTCGTGGAAGGTGACCCGGTCCACCGTGCCGATCGCTACGTGCTCCGACAGGTCGAGTGCGCACTTGTCCTGGATCAGGACGTTGGTGACGTTCGGGCCGCTCAGGAACTGCGAGCGGTAGGGGGTGACCACCTCGTCGTACTGGGTCGCGATGACGTGGTAGCGGACCCCGGGCACGGTGTCGCCGCCCTGGTTGAGCTTGGTGATGAACGGCGAGCCGGCGATCTGGTCGGCGAGCCCCGGGGTGTTGGCCTTGATCAGGTCCTCGGCGCCGGGGAAGTACGGCAGGAGCCTGGTGAGGCCGAGCAGGGTGGTGCCGTGGTTGTCGGGGGCGATCCCGACGAGCGCGTTCACCTTCGCGGCCCCGCCGAGGAACTTGAGGTACCAGCGCGGCATCATGCCGCCCTGCGAGTGTCCGACGATGTCCACCTCGGGGGCGCCGGTGGCGGCGAGGACGCGGTCGACGTAGGTGTCGAGCTGTCCGGCGGAGGCCTCGATGGGGCCGAGGCCGTGGAAGAACGGCACGTTCGGCAGCTGGCCGTAGTCGAGCGAGAAGACGCAGTAACCGCGGTTGACCAGGTAGGGCGCGAGGACGAGCCAGTTGTCGACGGAGTTCCCGAGGGTTCCGTGGACCAGGACGACGGGTCGCGGGTGCGCGGCGGAGGGCTTGCAGGAGTAGTCGTTCCAGCCCCGACTGGTGGTGGCGGTCTCGGCTCGGGCCGAGGCGGCGGTGGTGGGTGCGAGGGTGGCGGCGGCGGCCAGCAGTAGGACGGACAGTGCTCTGAGGGCGTGTTTCCAGGGCAGCATCGGGCGATCTCCTTGCGGCTCAAGGGGATGGTGGGGGTGCTACGCCCTGCGGTCCGGACCACAAGTGGGGATGCGCGGTGGGGATGCGCTTCAGCCAAGCTACGCACGGGTAGCCATGGCTGGGAAGTTACGCGTCGGTAAAAAGTGATGTGTCGTCACAGGAGCGTGAGAGAAGGGCCTTCAGGCCGCCAGCGATCCCGGCAGTACCGCCCGCGGACCGAATTTCGCCCGTGCCTTGTCCGCCACCGCCTCGATCCGCCGGGCCTTCTCGTCCGCCGGGTCCAGGGACAGCTGGTGTGCCGCGCCCTCCGCCCCCGCGAGCCCCTCGGCGCGCAGGGCGATGCCCCGCACCCGGGCCCGCTGGAGGCCGAAGGAGCCGTGGACGGCGTACGCGAGGGTGGTGAGCGCCGCCGAGTGGGCGGTGGGTTCGGGCAGCGTACGGCTCCGGGTGGTCGTGGTCCGGTCCGCGTACCGCACGGTGACGGCGAGCGCGCGGCACACCTGCCCCTCCGTGCGCAGCCGGGCGCCCAGTTCTTCGGCGAGCGAGAGGAGGGCCCGGCGCTGCTGCGTCCGGTCGGTCTCGTCGCGCGGGAAGAAGCGTTCGGCCGCGACCGACCGGGAGGCCGCGTTCGGGACGACGGGGGTGCGGTCGATGCCCCGGGCCCGTTCCCACAGCTCACGGCCGGCCTTCGCGCCGACGAGCCGCTGGAGCACGGCGAGCGGCGCGTCCGCGACGCGGCCGGCGGAGTCGAGTCCGTAGCCGCAGAGGGTACGGGCGGTGGCGCGGCCGACGCCGTCGAGCGCGACGACCGGCCGGTCCCGCAGGAAGGCGGTGGGGTCGTCGACGACCAGGGTGGCGCCGGGCCGTGCCTCGCTCGCGGCCATCCGGGCCAGCATCGGGTTGGGGCCGGCGCCGATGACGCAGTCGACGCCGTACAGGGCGAGGGCCCTGACCCGGATCACCGAGGCGAGCTCGGCCGGGCTCCGGTCGAAGTAGCGCAGCGCACCCCGTACGTCGGCGAGCGCCTCGTAGGGCGGGGCGGCCTCGACGACGGGGGTGAACTCGGTGAGCAGGTCGATCAGCGGGGGGAGCAGGGTCTCGGCCCCTCCCCTTCCGGAAGCGCCGGAAGCGGGGGCGGCTCCGGAATCAGGGGTCTCCAGCCGGAACCGTACACAGAGGATCATGTCGCGCTCCTCCGTCTCGTGTCCCTGTTCAACCCTGGGGGGTTTGTCCGTGAACATCCCTTCCCGTTCTCCCAGCCTAGAGCATGTTCGAATGTTTGTGCGAGTCGTTTGAGTGTCAACCGTGGTTGACGCAAGAGGGTTTGTCAACGTAAGTTGACGTCATGACCGATGCGACCGATCTCGCCGCACGGGCCGGCGACCGCGACCCACGGGTCGGACTGCGGGCCGTCTCCGCCCTGCGGCGACTGCTCGAACAGCTGGAAGCCGTCCAGGTGCGCAGTGCGCGCAACCAGGGGTGGTCGTGGCAGGAGATCGCGACCGAACTGGGTGTCAGCCGACAGGCCGTCCACAAGAAGTACGGGAGGCAGTGATGTTCGAACGGTTCACGAAGGCCGCGCGCACCGTGGTGAAGGGCGCGGCCGAGCACGCGGAGAGGGGCGGCGCGGCGGTCGTCACCCCGGAGCACCTGCTCCTCGCCCTGCTCGACGGGGAGGGCACCCGGGCGGCGGGCGCGCTGCGCACGCTGTGCCCGCCGGACCGCCGGCCGTCCCTGGTGGCCGCGCTGACCGACGCCCGGCGCCGGGCGGGACTCTCCCGCGCGGACGAGGAGGCCTTGGCGGACCTCGGCATCGATGTCGGCGCGATCGTGGCGCGGGTGGAGGAGACCCACGGCGAGGGCGCGCTGGCGGGCGACCGCAAGGGCTCCGGGTGGTGGTCGGGTCGCCGGTCCTTCTCGCGGGAGGCCAAGACCGTCCTGGAGAAGTCCCTCCGCGTGACGCTGGCCCGCAAGGACCGGGAGATCGGCGACGAGCACATCCTGCTCGCGCTCACCACGACCGGCGGGGTCGTCGCGGAGGTCCTGGCCGACCACGGGGTGACCTACGCGTCCGTCGACACGGCGGTCTCCGGAGCGGCGACCGCCTGATCGGGGACGGCGACCGCCTGATCCGCGGCGGTCCGTCCCGTGGAGCGGCTCAGCCCGCCGAACCCGGGCTGCTGTGCCACAGCTTCCGTCCACTCGGAGTCCCTTCACCCGCCGGCTTGAGGTCGGCCCAGGGGTTCATCTCGTACCCCGTGGGCATCGTGATGCGCCGGCCGGAGTCGCCGCGCCCGCCGGCGGGGGCGGCGGCGCCGTTCCCGCCGGCCGTGGCGGGCGCGGTCGTCGGCTCGGCGGGTTCGGCGAGGCGCTCCCCCACCGCGTCCAGGCCGCCGGACGCCCGGAGTTCGACGAGTTCGGCGAGGTTCCAGGCGGCGGCGCCGACCACGCTGACGCTGCGCGGGCCGCGCCGCTGCACCACTCCCCTGACCAGCAGCAGCCAGGAGTGGAAGACGGTGTGGGCGCAGCGCTCGTGGGCGTCGTCGAAGAAGGCGAGGTCGACCAGGCCGGTGCCGTCGTCGAGGGTGGTGAAGATGACGCGCTTGCCGGAGCGGATCGGCGGGGTCTGGGTGGCGGCCTTGGCGCCCGCGACGAGGACGGTCCTGCCGTGCGGGGTCTCACGGAGCCGCTGGGCGGAGACGACGCCGAGTTCGCGGAGGAAGGCGTGGTGGTCGCCCATGAGGTGGCGGGAGGCGTCCATGCCGAGGATGCCGAGCTCGGCGCTGAGGCGTTCCGTCTCGTCGAGGTCGGGCAGGCCGACGGGGGCGGTCTTCCCGCCCTGGGCGAGCGGGAGTTGACCGCCGTGCGAGGCGGCTCCCCGCTGGATGCGCCGGAGCTCGGTGAGGTGCAGGAGGAGGTCGCGGCGGTTGGCGCCGAAGGCGTCCAACGCGCCGACCTGGGCGAGCCGTTCGGCGACGGGGGTGCGGGGGCGGGCCCGCTCCCAGAAGTCGAGGAGGGAGGCGTACGGCTGCCCGGCCTCGATCCGCGCGCCCTCGGCCTCGCTGATGCCGTGGACGTCGGTGAGGCCCAGCCGGAGCCCCCACCGCACCGTGGATTCAGACACCAGTTCGATACGGTGGGCGACCGCCGACCGGTTCACGTCCAGCGGCAGCACCGGCACACCCCGCCGCCGCGCGTCCGCGAGCAGCAGCCGCTTGGGGTACATACCGGGGTCGTGGGTGAGCAGCCCGGCGTAGAAGGCGGCCGGGTGGTGTGCCTTGAGCCAGGCGGACTGGTACGTCGGTACGGCGAAGGCCACCGCGTGCGCCTTGCAGAAGCCGTACGAGCCGAAGGCCGCCACGATCTCCCAGGTACGGGCCACGACCTCGTCCGCGTATCCGCGCGCCGAGGCCTCCCGGGCGAACCAGAGTCTGATCCGGCCCTGCGACTCCGGGTCCGAGAGCCCGCGCCGCACCTGGTCGGCCTCGTCGCGGCCGCAGCCGGTCATGATCCGTACGATCTCGATGATCTGCTCGTGGAAGACGACCACGCCGTACGTCTCCCGCAGCGTCTCCTCCAGGTCGGGGTGCGGGTAGCGGACGGGCGCGCGGCCGTGCCGGGCCTCGATGAAGGGGCGGACCATGTCGGCGGCGACCGGGCCCGGCCGGAAGAGCGAGATGTCGACGACGAGGTCGTGGAAGGTGGCGGGCTGGAGCCGGCCGACCAGGTCGCGCTGGCCCGGCGACTCGATCTGGAAGCAGCCGAGGGTCTCGGTGGAGCGGATGAGCCGGTAGGTCTCGGGGTCGCCCTCCGGGACCGCGTCGATGTCCGGGCGGGTGCCGGTGGCCCGCTCGACCTCGGCGACGGCGTGGGCCATCGCGGACTGCATGCGGACCCCGAGGACGTCGAGCTTGAGCAGCCCGAGGTCCTCCACGTCCTCCTTGTCGAACTGGGACATGGGGAAGGGGGCGCCTCCCGGGCCCCCAGGACCCAGGGGGATCTCGCCGCTGGTGGGCACCACGGGGGTGCGGGCGAGCAGCGAGGCGTCCGAGAGCAGGACCCCGCAGGGGTGCATGGCGGTGCCGCGCGGCAGCGCGTCGAGGGCCTCGACCAGCTCCCAGAGCTTTCCGAACCTCTGCCGTTCGCCGGCGAGTTCGCGCAGCTCGGGCAGTTCGTCGAGGGCGGCGAGGGCGTCGCGGGCGCGGATGTGCGGGAAGGCCTTCGCGACCCGGTCGATCTCGGCGGGATCCATGGAGAGGGCCGCGCCCACGTCCCGTACCGCGTGGCGGACCCGGTAGGTCTCGGGCATGGAGACGGCGGCGACGCGTGCGGTGCCAAAGCGGTCGATGATCGCCCGGTAGACCTCGAGCCGGCGGGCGGACTCCACGTCGATGTCGATGTCGGGCAGGACGGTGCGGCGCTTGGAGAGGAAGCGCTCCATGAGGAGGCCGTGCTCGACCGGGTCGGCGTGGGCGATGCCGAGGAGGTGGTTGACGAGGGAGCCGGCACCGGAGCCGCGGGCGGCGACCCGGATACCCATCTCCCGTACGTCGTCGACGACCTGGGCGACCGTCAGGAAGTAGGGGGCGAAGCGGTGGTGGGCGATGACGTCCAGCTCGCGGTGCATCCGGTCCCAGTAGGCGCCCCGTCTCTCGTACCCCTTGAGGATCATGCCGGCGGCGGCGCGGGAGGCGAGGACGCGCTGGGCGGTGCGGTGCTCGGCGCCGACGAGGTGGGGTTCGGGGAAGTGCGCGGAGCCGATGCCGAGGTCGTCCTCGGGGTCGACCAGGCAGGCGGCGGCGACCGTCGCGGTCTGTTCGAGGAGCCGGTGGGCGGTGTCCCGGCGGAAGCCGGCGGCCTCGACGATCCGCTCGGCGGCGGCCAGCATGTCGCCGGCTCCCTTGAGCCAGGCGGCGCCGCTGTCGAGTTCCTTGCGGGGGTCGACGGGGACGAGGCGGCGGGCGGAGTCGAGGACGTCGGCCACCGGGCCCTGGCCGGGGTCGGCGTACCGGACGGCGTTGCTGAGGACCGGCCGGACGCCCTGCTCCGCGGCGAAGCCGACGGTACGGGCGGCGAGCCGCAGGGAGCCGGGCCCGGTGCCGGAGCGCCCGTGGTCGACGGCCGCGAGGCGCAGCGCGTCGCCGTACCGGTCGCGCCAGGGCGCGAGCAGCCGGACGGCCCGGTCGGGGCGGCCGGCGGCGAGGGCCCGTCCGACGTCGGAGCCGGGGCCGAGGAGGACGAAGACGTCGTCGTCGCGCAGGGCGGACCAGGGCAGCAGGGGCCGCTCCCCTCCTCCGGCGTGGGCGGCGCTGATCATCGCGCAGAGCGAGGCCCAGCCGGCACGGGAGCGGGCGAGGAAGAGGGCGCGGGGCGCGGACTCGTCGACGAAGGCGCCGCCGCGGACGGGGACCCGCCGGATGTCCTGCGGGCCGCGGCCGGGCGCCCGTCCGGCGCCCCGGGGGCCGCCGCCGGCCGCGGACGACGGCGCGTGCCCCGCGCCTGCTCCGGGCTGTCCCGGTCCCGGCCCGGGCGCCGTCGCCTCGTAGGCGAGGTCGACGCCGAACAGGGGGCGGACCCCCTCCTTCGCGCAGGCCTTCGCGAAGCGGATCGTGCCCGCGAGGGTGTCGCGGTCGGTCAGGGCGAGCGCGTCCATGCCGCGCTCGGCGGCACGCGCGGCCAGTCGTTCGGGGTGGGAGGCGCCGTAGCGCAGGGAGTAGCCCGATGCGGTGTGCAGATGCGTGAACCCCGGCATGGCGCACCTCCCGGCTCCCGCATCGAAATCGTACGTACGTTCCCACCCCCTCGTTCCTCACCTTAGCCCATTTCGAACGTCCGTACGATAAGCGTGCCGGGTCGTCCTCCGGTCAACCATTCGGGCGCATCCCACCTGCGGAAACACCCCCTGCCCCGGAGCGTGGGGGCATGAGCCTCGTCGACGAACTGAAAAGCGCCGTCACCCCCCGAGCCGCCCTCCTCGTCATCGGCGTCTTCGCCCTCCAGCTGCTGTTCATCACCTCGTACGTCGGCGCCCTGCACCACCCCAAGCCGAGGGACGTCCCCTTCGGCGTCGTCGCACCGGACCAGGTCTCCACACAGCTCGTCGGACAGCTGGACCGGCTCCCCGGCGCCCCGCTCGCCCCCCGTACGGTCGCCGACGAGGCCACCGCGCGGAACCAGATCCTGAACCGGGACATCGACGGCGCCCTGATCGTCGATCCCACCGGCCGCACCGACACCCTGCTCGTGGCCTCCGGCGGCGGCACCGTGCTCTCCTCGGCCCTGGAGACGATCCTCACCCGGGTGGAGGCGACCCAGCAGCGCACCGTACGGACCGTCGACGTGGCCCCCGCCTCATCGGAGGACTTCGACGGGCTCTCGGCCTTCTACCTCGTCGTCGGCTGGTGCGTCGGCGGCTACATCTGCGCCGCGATCCTGGCCATCAGCGCGGGCTCCCGGCCCGCGAACCGGGAACGCGCCATCATCCGCCTCGGGGTCCTCGCGGTCTACTCGGTCCTCGGCGGGCTCGGCGGCGCGGTCATCGTCGGTCCGATCCTGGGCGCCCTGCCCGGCAGCGTCGCCGCCCTGTGGGGGCTCGGGACGCTGGTCGTCTTCGCCGTCGGCGCCGCCACCCTCGCCCTGCAGTCGGTCTTCGGGATCGTCGGCATCGGCCTGGCGATCCTGCTCATCGTGGTCGCGGGCAACCCCAGCGCGGGCGGCGCCTTCCCGCTGCCGATGCTGCCGCCGTTCTGGAACGCGATCGGCCCCGCCCTGCCACCGGGCGCCGGCACCTGGGCGGCGCGCTCGATCGCGTACTTCAAGGGCAACGACATGACGAGCTCGATGCTGGTCCTCTCGGCCTGGGCGGTCGTCGGCGTGGTCGTCACCCTGGCGATGTCCTCCCTGAAGCGCGAGCCCGAGTCGGAGCCGATCGCGGACGAGGTCGACCCCGCGAGCGGCGCGCGGATCCACTGACGCCCAAAACCCCTGGCCCGCCGGCTCATCGGCCGTTACGTTCGCGGTGCAGCACCGACCTTTCCCCGAACCGACAAGGCCCTCCGTGACTTCTGTTCGCCCCGCCCGTCCCGACGAACTCCCCGCCCTGGTCGAGCACCCCGGCGACGCCGAGCGCAACGCCGCCACCCGCGCGTACCTCACCCAGCTCCTCGACAGCGGGTGCACCCGGCCCGAGTGGTGCCTGGTCGCCGAGGACGGCGACGGCCGGCTCACCGGCAGCGTCGTGCTGTGGACCATCCCGGGGCACGAGGTCCCCCTCGCGCTGGTGCTGTTCGAGGCGCCTGAGGACGCCCCGGAGACCGCCGCCGCGCTGCTCGACGCGGCCGCCGTCAAGGCCCGGGAGCTGGGCGCGGCGGAGCTGGAGCACGTCGTCGACTCCCCGGCACAGGCCCCGCAGTTCCAGCGGAACCCGGAGCAGCGGGGCGAGCTGCTGCGGGCGTCCGGGTACGCAGTGATCCGCGACGGCCGCAGGTTCAGCCTCCGGATCCCCACCGCGACCGGAACGGGTGGCGCCGGACCTGAGCCGTCCGGCGCGCCGGACGGGCTGCCCGCCGACGACCCCCGGCTGACCTTCCGCTCGCTCGCCGAACTCGGCTCCGAGCCCTTCGTCGCGGTCCTCGCCGAGCTGCTCGCCGACACCGCCGACGCCCGCCTCGCGGCCGACGTACGGCAGCACGGCGCCCGGCGCGCGGCCGAGCTGCTCTTCGAGGAGACGGCCGAGCTGAAGCACGAGCCCACGTGGTGGGAGCTCGGCTACGACGCGGACGGCACCGTCGCCGTGATCAGCCTGCCCGCCGAGAACCCCAGCGTTCCGGTCATCGGTTTCGTCGGCGTCGCCCCCGCCCACCGGGGCAAGGGGTACGCCACCTCGGTCGTGGTCCGGGGCACGCGCGTCCTGGTCGGTGCCGGGGCCACCGAGATCCGCGGGGACTGCGACGCCGCGAACGTGGCGATGGCCAAGGCCTTCGAGCGCGCCGGGTACGTGAACTTCGCCGACCGGCTGGAGTTCACCCGCGCCCTCTGACGCGGTCAGGGTGACAGCGCGCCGCCCCGTGCCTCCTCGCACGGGGCGGCGCCGTCGTACTCCGGTGTCTTCGTCCCGGGCCGGCTAGAAGACGCTGACCCCGTACGCGCTCAGCGCCTCCGTCACGGGCTGGAAGAAGGTCGTCCCGCCCGTGGAGCAGTTGCCGCTGCCGCCCGAGGTGAGGCCGACGGCTCGGCCGCCCGAGTAGAGCGGGCCGCCGGAGTCGCCGGGCTCGGCGCAGACGTTCGTGCGGATCAGGCCGGAGACGATGTCGCCGCCGCCGTAGTTCACGGTGGCGTTGAGGCCCGTCACGGAGCCGCTGTGGATGCCGGTGGTGGAGCCGCGGCGGGTGACGGACATGCCGACGGTGGCGTTGACGGCGCTCGTGATGTCCACGTTGCCGACCGTGCCGGACTTGGTGACGGAGGCGTTGGTGTAGCGCACCAGCCCGTAGTCGTTGCCCGGGAAGCTGGACCCCGCGGTGGTACCGAGGACGGTGGTCCGGGAGGAGTTGGAGTACCAGGTGCCCGCGCCGTCGGTGCAGTGTCCGGCGGTCAGGAAGTAGTAGTTGCCCGCGCCGTCCCGGACGTTGAAGCCCAGCGAGCAGCGCCAGCTGGTGGCGTAGATCGCGTCGCCGCCGGATATCAGCTTGCTGAACTTTCCGGGGGTGCGTTCGATCCGGATGGCGTCCGCGTGGGCGCCGGCCTGGCGCTTGATCTTCGCGAGCCCGGCCTGGCTGACGGTGGAGTCGGCGGTGACGACGAGCTTGCCGGTGGCGGTGTCGGCGTACCAGGCGGTACCGGCCACGTCGGCGGCCCGGACGGCGTCGCCGGTCGCCGAGAGGGCGGCGGCGTCGAAGGTGCGGGTGCTCTGTGCGGTGTCGGCGGTGCCCGCGTTCGCGGTGGGGACGGCGAGCGCGGCCGCGGCGGCGAGGCCTGCCGCGACGGCGAGGAGCCGGACGGTTCTCGTGGGGGTGGTGCGCATGGTCCTCACTTCTGTTCCTCCCGAGGGGAATCGGGGGCCCGCCGTGGGGTGCCGGGCCCGTGAGGCGCGGCCCGGGGCCGGCGCTGTGGGGGAGTCTCGGGCCGTACGACTTCACGCCGCAAGGGCGCGATTCGGCCGTACGGCCCTCAACTTCCCGCAGATTCACCCGCGTTGAGAAGTCAGACCTCGTTCAGTCGCCGCTCCCCCGCCGCGACGGCGGTGTCGAGCGTGTTCCCCGGCGGCGGGAACGGGCAGATGAAGTGGTCGGCGAAGGCGCACGGCGGCAGCAGCGCGCGGTTGAGGTCCACCGTCACCGAGCCGTCCGCCGCCGGCGCCGCCGGGCGCAGGAAGCGGAAGCGGTAGCTGTCCCGGCCGCTGGTGGCGTCGGCGAAGACCGCCCAGAGGGAGCCGTCGTCCTCGACGGCCACCTGGAGGGTGTGCTCGCCGCCGTGCAGTTCGAAGACCAGCTCCCCGGAGAGCCCGAGGCCGCGCTCGCGGCCGTCGGCGTTCTCCACCCGTACGCTGCGCGTCCGCTCGTACGGCCGGAAGACTCCGGGCACCACCCAGCGCTCGTCGTACGGGGTGGCCTCGATGCCCCGGAAGGCGGTACGGGCCTCGGAGCCGGGGTCGAAGTCCCTGACGGCCCAGAGCCCTTCGCGCCGCAGCACCACGAGCCGCCGGCCCGCCGACCCGACGCGGGACTCGTGGATCGGACCGTGGTCGGCGGTGAGCCGGACCGTGCCGGTGAAGGGCTTGTCGTCGACGCTGATCCCGTCCTCGGCGCGGGCGCTGAGGAGCACCTCGTCGCCGTCCTCCCGCCACTCCCCCGGAACGGCCGGAATTCGCCCCTCCGGGAAGTCCGAGAGCCAGTGGGTGCCCGTGAGGGAGAGCGGACCGTACGAGGAGGAGACGGCGGCCTCCCGCTGCTCGTGCCAGTGCTGCCACTCCTGCCGGGCGTCGGCCCCCGCGTCCCTACCCGTGCCGCTGTCGTTGTCCGTGCTCATGATGCTCAACCTTTCCATACGGGCTCGGGAAGCCCGAGGTGCGACCGGAGCGTCGTGCCGGAGTACTCCGTACGGAAGACGCCCCGCTCCTGGAGCAGCGGGACGACCCGGTCGACGAAGTCGTCGAGGCCGCCGGGGGTGAGGTGGGGGACGAGGATGAAGCCGTCGGCGGCGTCCGTGGCGACGAACTCCTCCAGGGCCGCCGCGACCGTCCCCGGGCTGCCGACGAAGGACTGCCGGCCGGTGGACTCGACGACCGTCTGACGGATCGACAGGCCCTTGGCCTCGGAGAGCGCCCGCCACTTCCTGGCCACCCCGACCGGGTCGGCGACCCGCACCCGCCCCTGGACCAGGGTCGAGTCGGGATCGGGATCGACGTCCGGAAGCGGTCCGTCCGGGTCGTAACCGGACAGGTCGCGGCCCCAGATCTGCTCCAGGGCGAGGATCGCGTTCTGCGGGGAGACCTGCTGGCGGCGGATCTCACCGGCGCGCTCCTGCGCCTCGCCGTCGGTGTCGCCGAGGACGTACGTCACCCCGGGCATGATCTTCAGATCGCCGGGCTCCCTCCCGTACCGGGCGAGCCGCCCCTTGACGTCGGCGTAGAACTCCCGGCCCGCCTCCAGGGTCGAGTGCCGGGTGAAGATCACGTCGGCGGCGGAGGCCGCGAACTCCCTGCCGTCGGCGGAGTCGCCGGCCTGGATGACGACCGGGTGCCCCTGCGGGGAGCGCGGGACGGTGAACTCGCCCTCGATCCCGAACTGCGGCCCGTTGTGGACGAAGGGCCGCTGCCGGCCCTCCGGGGTCCAGGAGTCCCACAGCTCCCGGGCCGTGGCGAGGAACTCGGCGGCCCGGGTGTACCGGTCGGCCCGGTCCAGGTAGCCGCCGCGCCGGAAGTTCTCGCCGGTGAAGGCGTCCGACGAGGTGACGACGTTCCAGGCGGCCCGGCCGGCGCTGAGGTGGTCGAGCGAGGCGAGCCGGCGGGCCAGTTCGTACGGCTCGTTGAAGGTGGCGTTGACCGTACCCGCCAGGCCGAGCCGGTCGGTGACGGCGGCGAGCGCGTTCAGGACGGTGATCGACTCGGGCCGGCCGACGACGTCGAGGTCGTGGATCCGGCCGTTGTGCTCGCGCAGCCGCAGCCCCTCGGCCAGGAAGAAGAAGTCGAAGAGCCCGCGCTCCGCGGTCCTGGCGAGATGCTCGAAGGAGGAGAAGTCGATCTGCGAACCGGAGCGCGGATCGGCCCAGACGGTGGTGGAGTTGACGCCGGGGAAGTGCGCGGCGAGGTGGATCTGCTTCCGGTCCGGAGGCGTGCTCATGCGGGTGCTCCCGTCGTCACCCGTGCCTCGGTGGCGTACTGGCTGACGGGGCGGGCGAGCCCCAGGTGGTCGCGGAGGGTGGTGCCCTCGTAGGCCGTACGGAAGAGCCCCCGGTCGCGCAGCCGGGCGACGGTGCCGGCGGTGAACCGCTCCAGGTCCCGCTCGGGCACGGCCGGTACGAGGTGGAAGCCGTCGACGGCGCCGCCGCCGTGCCAGCCCGCGATCAGTTCGGCGAGCGCCCCGGGCCCGCCCTCGTACGCGTCGAGGTCGACGGTCGCCGAGAGCAGGACGCGCAGCTGTCCGGGGTCCCGGCCGTGGGCGCGGGCCCCCTGCCGCAGTTCGGCGCGGAGGGCGGCGGCCTCCTCGGCGGAGGAGGCCCTGATCAGGGCGACGTCGGCATGGTGGGCGGCGGTGTCGCGGGCGGCGGGGCGGGTGGCGTCCACGACGGTCACCGGGTTGCCCTGCGGGGGCCGGGGGACGATCGAGGGGCCCGTGACCGAGAAGGTCGCGCCCTGGAAGTCGACGTGGTGCAGCTTGCGGCGGTCGACGAACCGCCCGGTCACCACGTCCCGTATCTCGGCGTCGTCCTCCCAGCTGTCCCACAGTTTGCGGGAGACCTCGGCGACCTCGCCCGCCTCCTGCCAGAGCTCGGCGGTGGGCGGGGCCGGCCGCCGGCCGAAGAGCCTGGCCTCGGCCCCGGTCGGGGAGACCGCGATCCGCCAGCCGGCCCGCCCCCGGCTCACCCAGTCGAGGGTGGCGACGGCGGCCTGGACGTGGAAGGGCTCGGTGTGGGTGGTGGTCACGGTCGGCACGAGACCGATGGAGCGGGTCTCGGGGGCGACCCGGGCCAGGACGGCGAGCGCGTCCAGGCCGGGCCGGGTGAAGGAGTCGTCGTGGGTGAGGAAGTCGAGCCCGGCGGCCTCGGCGAGCCGGGCGAGCGCGACGGTACGTCCGCCGGTCCCGGCGACGGTGGATGCGGCGGCACGGGCGGCGGCGGAGGCGAGGGCGCCCGGGGAGTCGTGGGCGCCCGGGGCGAGTTCGGCGGCGAGGTGGAGCGTTCGGCTGCTGGTCATGCGGTCTCTCTCGAGGCGTGGAGCGGACGGAGCGCGGTCAGTTCTTGGTGCGGGGCAGCCCGGGCGGGTTGATCTCCGACTTCGTCACGGCCTCGCTGTCGAGGCCCCAGCGCTTGAGGACCTGGGCGTAGGTGCCGTTCTCGACGATGTGGTCGATCGCGGCGGCGTAGGCGGCGACGAGTCCGCTGTCCTTCTTCGTGGTGGCCGCGATCTTGCCCTGGAGTCCGGCGCCCGCGCCGGAGAACTTGCCGACGATCTCGGTCTGTCCGGCGGAGAGCACGTGGTAGGCGGCGACGGGGTTGGGCCCGAGGTAGCCGTCGATCCGGCCGGACTGGAGCGCCAGGTAGTAGTCCGAGGTGTTCTGGTAGTACTTGATGTCGACCGGCTTGCGGCCGGCCTTCTCGTTCTGCGCGGACCAGTCGACGAGGATCTTCTCCTGGTTGGTGCCGGAGCCGACGGCGATCGCCTTGCCCGCCACGTCCTCGGGGCCCTTGACCGTCCAGCCGGAGCCCTTCTTCGCCTCGAAGGCGAGGTCGTCCAGGCGGTAGGTGGCGAAGTCGTACTTGTCCTTGCGCTCCTCGGTGACGGTGACGTTGGAGAAGACGGCGTCGTACTTGCCGCTGTCGAGGCCCACGAAGAGGTTCTCCCAGGAGACCGGGTTGAACTCGGGCTTCAGACCGAGGGCGTCGGCGACCAGGGTCGCGAGGTCGACCTCGACGCCGATCAGCGTCTTGTCGTCGGTGGCGTGGAAGGCGAGCGGCGGATTGCTCGTCGCGGAGACGCCGAGGACCAGGGTGCCTCTCTTGCGGACGGCCTCGGGCAGCTTCGCGGCCAGTGCGTCGACCTTGGGGGTGTGGACGCGGTTCTGCTCGGGGCTGAGGTTGATGCCGTCGGCGGCCTTCTTCGCCTCGGGCTTGGCCGCGTCGAGGGCGGCGTCACCCGAGCCGCAGGCGGTGAGGACGCCGAGGGCGGTGAGCGAGGCGAGGGCGGCGAGGACGGTGCGGCGGGTCTTCATGGCAGTACTCCTGAACAGGAAGGGGTGGGTGGGTGGGTGGTCAGAGGACCTTGGAGAGGAAGGCGCGGGTGCGTTCATGGCGGGGGCTGTCGAGCACCTCGGCCGGCGGACCCTGCTCGACGATCCGGCCCTCGTCCATGAAGACCACGGTGTCGGCGACCTCGCGGGCGAAGCCGATCTCATGGGTGACGACGATCATGGTGGTGCCGGAGGCGGCCAGGTCCTTGATGACGTCGAGGACCTCGCCGACCAGCTCGGGGTCGAGCGCGGAGGTCGGCTCGTCGAAGAGGAGCAGGCCGGGTTCGAGGGCGAGCGCGCGGGCGATGGCGACCCGCTGCTGCTGTCCGCCGGAGAGCTGCTTGGGGTACGCCTCCGCCTTGTCGGCGAGTCCCACGCGTTCGAGCAGCGTCCGGGCCGCGGCCTCGGCCTCCCTGCGGGGGCGCTTCAGGGCCGAGACGGGGGCCTCGACGATGTTCTCTAGGACGGTGAGGTGCGGGAAGAGGTGGAAGTTCTGGAAGACGAAGCCGATCCTGGTGCGCTGCTTGAGGATGTCCCGCTCGCGCAGCTCGTAGAGCTTGTTGCCGGAACGGCGGTAGCCGACGAGGGTGCCGTCGACGCTGACGGTGCCGCTGTCGACCTTCTCCAGGTGGTTGATGGTCCGCAGGAGGGTGGACTTGCCGGAGCCCGAGGGACCGAGGACGACGGTGACCTCGCCGGCGCGGACGTCGAGGTCGATGCCGCGCAGGACGTGGAGGGGGCCGAAGTTCTTGTGGACGGCCCGGATCTCGACCTTGGCGGTGGTGGCGGCCCGGGCCTCGGAGGCCGGGTCGACGGTGACGGAGCTCATCGGACGCTCCCCTTCGCGTAGTGGCGTTCGACGTAGTGCTGGACGACGGAGAGCGCGGTGGTGAGCAGGACGTACCAGGCGGTGGCGACCATCAGGAGCGGGACGACCCGTCCGTTGCGGCCGTAGACGACCTGGACCTGGTAGAAGAGCTCGCCGATCGCCATGACGGAGACGATCGAGGTGCCCTTGAAGAGCGAGATGATCTCGTTGGCGGCGTTGGGCAGGATCGAGCGCATCGCCTGCGGCAGGACGATCCGCCGCACCTGCCGCAGCCGCGGGATGCCGAGGGAGGCCGCGGCCTGCAACTGGCCCTCGTCCACGGCGAGTACACCGCCGCGGACGATCTCCGCCGCGTAGGCCGCCTGGTGCAGGGCAAGCCCGAGGACGGCGGCGCTCATCTCGCCGACCAGGCCCATCGTGTCGAAGGAGAGGAAGCTCGGCCCGAACGGGATGCCGATGCTCAGCTCCTTGTACAGATAAGCGAGGTTGAACCAGAAGAGCAGCTGCACGATGAGCGGGATCGAGCGGAAGGCCCAGATGTAGCCGAAGGCGACGGACCGCAGGAACGGGCTGGCCGACAGGCGCATGAAGGCGAGCACGATGCCGATCGCGAAGCCGAGGGCGGTGCCGTAGAAGGTGAGCTGGAGGGTGACCCAGACGGCCCGGAGGACCGTCTCGGTGGTGAAGAACGCGGCGAAGACGTCCCACTCCCAGCCGGGGTTGGTGACGAGCCCGTGGACGAACTGGACGAGCAGGACGGCGGTGACGACGACGGCCACCCAGCGCCAGGGGTGCCGCACGGGGACGACCACGAGCTCGGGGCCCACCGCGGGTTCCTTCTCGACGGCTCTGGTGGCGGGCGGATCGCTGGTGAGAGACATGGCGGTTCCTCGGAAAGGGGTCGGGCGGCGGGAGGGAGCGGGGAGGGTTCAGGCGCTCAGCGGGGCCGGGAGCCGACACGCCCGGTCGCGCAGGAACGTCAGGGCCGCCCGCGCGGTGACGTCGTTCTGCCGGAAGGCGACCCCGCCGGTACGGGGCCGGGTGAAGGCGCTGTCGGTCCGCGCGGTGGTGTGCGGACCGAGCGCGAAGCGGCGCGGGTGCGGACGTCCGTCGAAGTCGAGGACCCGGCCGTCGACGGGGTCGACGACGAGGAGGCCGCTGGCGGTGGCCCGGGCGCCCTCCTCGTGCAGGGCGCGCAGGAGCGGGCTGCTGGTGAGTTCGAGCGAGGGGTCGGGGAGCCGGGCCTCGACCAGGGCGCGTGCCTCGGTCCACTCCCCCGGCACGGCGGCGGACGCGGCCCGGAAGACGCCGCGCTCCTCGTCGGCCTCGACGGTGACCTGCGGGCCGAGGAAGCGGACGACGCCGGCGCGGGAGAGGGCGAGGAGCTGGCGCAGCCGGGGGCCGGGCGGCCCGGAGGCGAGGTAGCTGAAGAAGCCGTGCCACCAGTCGCCGGTGTCGATGCGGTTTCCGAGCCGGAGGAGTTGCCCGTAGACGGAGAGCAGGCCGGCGAAGACGGCGGCGTCGGAGCTGTGGGCCGGGTCGTGACGGCGGGTCAGGTCGTCGGTGATGTAGGCGCGCAGACCGTGCTGGAGGGCTTCCTTCGAGGCGAAGCGGATGCCCTCCAGGGGGTGGTCGAGGGCGTCCAGGTCGAGCCGGTCGGCCGGGTCGGGGACGGCCGCGGCGACGACGGCGGCGAGTTCGGCGCCGCGCGGCGGCGCCGCCGCGTAGGCCCGCTCGAAGTCGTCCCAGCCGAGCACGGTCCGCTCGGGGTGGGTGGAGAAGAGCCGGTGGTAGTGGGCCCAGCCGAGTTCCTTGTCGACCAGCGGCCACACGTCGCGCCGGAAGTCGATCGGCCCGGTCCTCCGCAGCAGGGCGTCGGTCTGCTCGGGGCCGAAGAAGCGGGGCAGCGGGGGCCGTTCGCCTTCGAGGGCGTAACCGATCTTCGAGTGGTACGGGACGCCCCGGCGCGATCCGACGTGCAGCACCGGTTCCTTGCCGGAGGGCACGTAGACCAGCGCGTCTCCCTCGCCCTCGTACCGTCCGCCGCGGCCCTCGGTGAGCAGCACCATCAGGTCGACGAAGGCGAGCCCGAAGCCGCGGACGAGGACGGTCTCGCCGGCGGGCAGGGCGGTCAGGTCGGTGTCGGCGGTGAAGTCGGGCGGCAGGTGGACGAGGTCGTGGCGGGCGGCGAAGCCGGCGAGGGCCCGCTGCTCCGGGTCGGGTTCGGCGTCCAGGTGGCCGACGGTGAGGACGACGAGGTCGGCCAGGAGGGGCGCGGCGGAGCCTTCCAGCCAGACGCGCTGGCGCCCCTCGCGCGGGCCGGCGATCCGCAGGGCGCTGGTGCGGTGCTCGTGGACGGAGACGGAGGCGGGCAGCGCGGCCCGGGCCCGCTCGAACACCCAGCGCAGGTAGGCGCCCTGCTGGGGGCGGGTGGGGAAGCTCCGGCCCTCGATGCCGGCCCACTCGGCGACGGTGGGGCCGGGGCGGACGGGGCCCACCAGATCCACGGTCTCGTCGGTGAACATGGTGACGTCCTCGGCCCGGGAGTTCATCCAGAGCAGCGGGGACTGCGCGGTGCGCCAGATGCGGCCGGGGCCCGGCGGGTGCGGGTCGACGAGGTGGAGGTCGAGGGGGCGGTCGCCGTACAGCTCGGGCAGGTTGGCGGCGAGCCGTTCGAGGAAGCCGGTCCCCCGCGGCCCGGCTCCCACGATCACGATCGAGGCGTTCGCGCTCATCGCGCACCCGCCGTACCGCGGGCGTAGTGGCGCTCGACGTAGTGCTGGCCGAGGCTGAGGACGGAGGTGACGGCGACGTACCAGAGCGTGGCCACGAGCAGCAGCGGGATGACCTCGTACGTGCGGTGGTAGATGAGCTGGGTCGAGTAGAGCAGGTCCTGGACGGCGATCACGGAGACGATCGAGGTGCCCTTGAGGGTGCCGATGAGCATGTTCCCGGCCGGCGGGACGATCGCCCGCATGGCCTGCGGCAGCACGATCCGGGAGAGCCGGCGCCACCGGCCGAGGCCGAGGGACTGGGCGGCCTCGAGCTGGCCGGGGTCGACGGAGAGGATGCCGCCGCGCACGACCTCGGCGGCGTAGGCGGCCTCGTGCAGGGTGAGGCCGATGACGGCGACGGACACGGGGCCGAGGAGGTTGACGGTGCTGACGCCGAGGATCTGCGGGTAGAGCGCGCCGATGTTGAACCAGAAGAGCAGCTGGACCAGGATCGGGGTGGACCGGAAGAACCACACGTATCCCCAGCTCACCGCGCGCAGAACGGGGTTGGCGGAGAGCCTGAGCACCGCGAGCAGGGTGCCGAGGACGAAGCCGAGCGCCATGACGAGGGCGGTCAGCCACAGGGTGAGGCCGAGTCCGCGCAGGACGGACGCGGAGGTGAAGTACTCGGCGACCACGTCCCACTGGAAGGCCTTGTTGCGGACGACCGAGACCAGGCCGAGGGCGAGCAGGACGAGGACGAGGGCCGCGGCGGTCCACTGCCCGGCGCGGCGGGCGGGGACGATGCGGGGCGGTGGTTCGGCCGGCGGGGCCGTGGAGGGGGTTTTGACCAGGGTCGCGGACATACGAAGACTCCGTGGATGCCAGAGGCGGATCGAACACGGGGTGCGCCTTCACACGCGATGAGCACGGAACCGGGCCCCTCAGCCCCGATCCGCCCTTCGAGGCTATGCGGTCAACAGGCCCCGTTGTCAAGGGTGTCCGCACTGTGAGCTGTACGTCTCATCGCAGTTGACGCGGGAACGGATGCCTGTTCCACTGTGGCCATGCATTCGCAGCAGCTGGTCACGCGCTCCCACATCGACTTCGGTCGCGTGTGGTCCTCTTCCTGTTGAGCCGACCCTCTGCTCGGTGAGCCGGCCTCCGGCTCCGCCCCGTCCGCGTGCTGTTCTCCGCGGCGCCTTCACATCCAGGCCCCTCGTGGTGCCTGAGCTCTCCCCTCCCCTCGCTCTGCCGCGCCGCCCTCCTTCGTTCTGAAGGGCTGCTCTCCTTCGTCCTGAAGGACCTTCATGACCTTCGCGTTGTCCGTGCACCGGACCACGACCACCGACCCTCTGGCGCGCCCGCTCCTCGACGAGCTGGCCTACGAGTACACGACCCGGTACGGCTCCGCGCACGACCTGAGCCGCTACCCGGCGGAGGAGTTCGCCCCGCCCCACGGCGCCTTCCTGCTCCTCCTCGAGCAGGGCCGGCCCGTGGCGGGCGGCGCCTACCGCCGCTACGACGACGACACCGCCGAACTGAAGCGGATCTGGACCCACTCGGCGCACCGCAGGCGCGGACTCGCCCGCCAGGTCCTGACCGTGCTCGAACGGGAGGCCGCCGCCCGCGGCTACTCCCGCCTCTATCTCACGACCGGACCGCGCCAGCCGGAGGCCAGGGGCCTCTATCTGGCGAGCGGCTACCGCCCGCTCTTCGACGTGTCCGCCGATCCCGAGTCGATCGGCCCGCTGCCGTTCGAGAAACTCCTGGAGAACCCGAAGCCATGACCACGCGCACGCGTCCCGGCACCGCACGCACCGCCCTCGTCTTCGCCCTGATCACCGGCGCCGCCCTCACCCTGACCGCCTGCGCGGGCGGCGATCCCGCGACGGCCCCGGCCGGTGCCTCGGGGGCACCGGGGGTCGCGAAGGGCGCGCTCCCGACGGAGGACGTGGTCTCGGCGGTGAAGAAGAACGAGGCCGCGGCGAAGCTGCTGCCCGCCGACGTACGGCAGCGGGGCAGCTTCACGATCGCCTCGTCCGTCGCCACCCCGCCCAGCTCGGCGTACCTGCCCGACGGGAAGACGGTCGTGGGGGTCGACGCCGACTTCGCCGCGGCGGTGGCGAAGGCCCTCGGCCTGGAGCTCAAGCGCGAGGTGGTCGGGTTCGAGGCGATCCTGCCGGCGCTCGGCAGCGGCAAGTACGACGTCGGCACCGGGAACTTCGGCGTGACCGAGGAGCGGCGCAAGGCCATCGACTTCGTGACCTACATCAACGACGGCCAGGGCTTCGCGAGCCGCGCGGACAGCCCGCTGAAGGCGGTCACCGACCTCACGCAGCTGTGCGGCCTGAAGGTGGCCGTGAACGCGGGCACCACCTTCGAGCGGACCCTGGAGCAGAACAAGGGCCGGTGCGCGGAGGCGGGCAAGGAGCCGTACGAGGTGAACGTCTACAGCGAGACCGGGGCGATCTGGATGTCGCTCCAGCAGGGCCGCAGCGATGTCGTGATGAACACGATCAACGGGGTGCGGTACGCGGTGACGCAGCAGAAGAACGTGAAGTTCCTCAACGAGTACCGGCGGCTCGACGTCGGCTTCGCCTTCAGGAAGGGCACGCCGCTCGCGCCCGCCTTCCAGGCCGCGGTGAACGGCCTGAAGGCGGACGGGACGTACGACAGGATCCTGCGGAAGTGGGGCGTGACGGGGTCGGGCATCGCCACGTCGCAGATCTCCCCGCCGGAGATCCCGGCGCCGAAGAAGTAGGGGACGCGGAGCCCCGGTGGGCCGACGGTCCGTCAGCAGCCGTCGCAGGGGCAGCAGCAGTCGCAGTTGCCGCAGCCGGGGTCGCAGTCGCAGTCCCGGCAGCAGCCCTCGCGCTTCTTGCGGGACCAGGGGCCCTCGTACTCCTTGGCGCAGCAGATCTGGCAGGTGCAGAAGAGCCAGGTGAACATGGCGCACCCGGCGAGGAAGCCGCGCGGCTTGGGTGCCTGCGGGGCGCCGCCGCCGAACTGCGGCGGCAGCCCACCAAATCCACCGGATCCACCAGATCCGCCGGATCCGCCGGATCCACCCGGGCCGCCGCCGTACGGGTTCCCGCCACCGCCGCCGTGGGGCTGGTACGGTCCCGGCGCCCCGCCCGCGTACGGATTGCCCGGCACCGGCCCCTGCCCGTAGGCCGACCCCTGCCCCGCCCCCGACGCCCCGTGCGCGCAGGTCGTCGTGCCGAAGGCGCGGTCCACCGAGGTGCGGAGCTCGTGGGCGAGCAGGACGTGCGCCAGCTTGTCGTCGGCGAACTCGGCGTCCTTCAGCGCGAGGCGGATGCCGTGCAGGGCGTCGTCGGCGAGCCGGCGGGCCTCCTCGCGGGAGGTGCCGGTCGCGGTGAGCGGGTTCCAGGCGCCCTTCTCCGCGTCGGCGGTCTGGTCCTCGACGGCGTCGAGGAGGTGCGCGAGGCGCCCGAAGAGCCGGCCCGCCTCGGCGAGCGGCTCCGCGTTCCCGGGCCGTCCGGCGAGGACGGCGGTGTGCGCGAAGGCGGCCGCGGTGGCGGTCTCGGTCGGTTCGGTGACGGTGAGCAGGGAGGTGCCGGGTCCGGCGAGGGCCTCGATCCCGGTCTGGCGGTCGACGGCGTCGACGAGGACGGCGGTGTCGAAGCCGAGGGCGCGGCCCGTCCTGGCTCCCGCCTTGTCCCAGGAGCGGGCGACGCGGCGGGCCGCGGCGGCGGCGGGCCGACGGGCCAACAGCCCGTCCCGGTCGGCGACGTGGTCCCGCACCTTCGCCGAGGCGAGGACCAGCGAGACGGCGGCGGCGAGCCGGGCGCCCTCGCCCCTGGCCACGGGCGCGGTCCGCATGGCGCGCAGCGCGCAGGGTCCTGCCGTGCGACGGCCCGCCTCCGTGACGCCGGTCTGAGCCTCCGTCAGGACCGAGACGATGAGCCCGTCGTAGTTGGTGACGACCCGGGCGAACTGGCCGTGGTCGGCGCGAAGTGCCAGGCAGAGGCCGCAGAGATGGGCCATCCACTCGGTCTTGAGCCCGTCGGTGAGCCGATGGGTGCAGGGTCTGACGATTCCGAACATGGACTCCCCCGTGAGTCGTGAATCTGGGCCGGGCTATGGACCGCCGGACGGCCTCGCGGCATCGTAGCGAGCGGGTCCGTTCACCCGTACGCGCCCATCGTCACCCTTGTGGCCCGACTTTCATATTTTCAGCTACATGGCCCTCCCTCAGGCCCCGCATACCGCACGTTTCCTGACGTATCGCCAGGAAACGGTGCTCACGTTCTGCACCAGTACCGTCACGAATCCCCTGCGCGCCGACTATCCACTTGGCGCGCGATCCGCATCATGAAGGACGATAGGGAAATGCGGAACCACAAGTGACCGCGTGAAAGGAGGCGTCCATGGGATCGGTGCGCAAGGCGAGTGCCTGGCTGGGACTCGTCGAGGACAACGACGAGCGTTACTACGACGACGAGTACGCCGACGGTGCCGAGGGCGGCGACGCCTGGGTGACGGACCCCCGGGTCCGGGTGGCCACGGACACCGCCGAGGACCGGGGCCGACGCATCGCCACCGTCTCCCCCGACGGCTTCCGGGACGCCAGGGGCATCGGCGAGCTCTTCCGGGACGGTGTTCCGGTCATCGTGAACCTGACCGCGATGGAGCCGAACGACGCCAAGCGCGTGGTCGACTTCGCCGCCGGTCTCGCCTTCGGTCTGCGCGGTTCGATCGAGCGCGTGGCGACGCGGGTCTTCCTGCTGACCCCCGCCGACACCCAGATCGTCACCGGCGAGACGGGCCGGCGCCGGCAGGACGGTTTCTTCAACCAGAGCTGAGCGAGTCCGCCGGCCGGCCGGGCACCCCCCGAGGGATCGGGTCAGTGCGCCGGACGCCCCGAGCCGGCGGGCTCGATCGCTTCCCGGGTCGCGGGCACCCGCGGCTCGGACGCTTCGGCGAGCTCCCGTGCCTCGGACGACTCCGGGGACCGCGCGGCCCCCGTGGGCCTCGACGGCGCCGGCGCGGACCGGACGGGCTCGGACCCGGCCGTCTCCGAAGGAGCCGGCTTCGGCAGGACCGGCCGCTCCGCCTCCGGGACACCGTCGGACATCGTCTCCTCCGGATCCACCGGGCACTCCATCACCCGGGGCAGGCGCCGGGCCATCGCCGCGCCGATCAGCAGCAGTCCCGCGCTCACGAAGAGCGTGATGTGCAGCCCGTCCACGAAGGCGTGCCGGGCGGCCTGGTGCAGTGCGCCGCCGGCCGCGCCGCCGAGCTGGTGGGCGACCTGGTAGGCCTCGCCGAGCGAGTTCGCGGCGGCCCGGCTCGCCTCCGCGGGCACCCCGGGCACGGCGGCGAGCCCGGGGGCGTACGCCGCGTTCATCACGCTGCCGAGCAGGGCCGTGCCCATGCCCGCGCCGAGCTGGTACGAGGTCTCGCCGATCGAGGCAGCGGCGCCCGCGCTCCGCTGCGGGGCCTCGCTGAGCATCGACTCGTACGCCGAGAAGAGCGTGGTCTGCAGGCCGAAGCCGAGCAGCACGAAGCCCACCGTGAGCAGCAGCGGCCGGTCGTGCTGCCCCATGAAGGTGAGCAGCAGCACGGCGGCGGCGGTGAGGACGAAGCCCCAGCCGACCATCCGGCGCGGTCCGATCCTGCGCAGGGTGTACGAGCCGGTGGCGCCGGCGGCCATGGCGGCGAAGGTGAGCGGCAGCAGCCGCAGCCCGGTCTCCAGCGGGCTGAGGCCGAGGACCAGCTGGAGGTACTGCACGGCGATGAGCTGCAGGCCGACCAGGGCCAGCATCGCGAGCACGATGCAGCCGACCGAGGTGGTGAAGGCGGCCCGGGAGAAGAGCCGCATGTCGATCAGCGGGTGGGGCCGTCGCCTCTGGCGCCGTACGAAGAGCACGAGGAGCGCGGCGCCGAGCAGCAGCGGCCCGGCGGTCGGGAGTGCGAGGAGGGGTTCGCCGGCACCGGCGCGCTTGACCCCGAGGACGCAGCCGAGCACACCGGCGGCGGCCATCAGCGCCCCGAGGACGTCCCAGGGTCCGTCGGCGGCTCCCCGGGACTCGGGGAGCAGGCGGCGGCCGAGCGGCAGGATGAGCGCCATCAGCGGAATGTTGATGAGGAAGACGGAGCCCCACCAGTAGTGCTCGACGAGGAAGCCGCCGAGCACCGGCCCGGTGGCGGCACCTATCGCGGCGACCGCCGTCCAGATCCCGATGGCGGTGGCGCGCTCCCGCCGGTCGGGGAAGACCGCCCGGAGGATGGAGAGCGTGGCGGGCATGATCATGGCGCCGCCGACGCCGAGGAGCACCCGGGCCCCGATGAGGACCGAGGGTTCGGTGGCGAGCGCGGCGACCGCCGAGGCGATACCGAACAGCGCGTATCCGAGGAGCAGGATTCTGCGCCGGCCGACCCGGTCCCCGAGAGTGCCGAAGAGGATCAGGAGCGAGGCGCAGATCAGCGGGTAGGCGTCGACGATCCAGAGCAGCGAGGTGGAGCTGGGGCGCAGCTCCTCGGTGAGCGAGGGGATCGCGACATGGAGGATGGTCGCGTCGAGGGCGACCACGAGAAGGCTGACGCAGAGGACGACGAGGACGACCCAGCGGTTGGCTCCGCCGCCGGCTGCGGCGGCGCGGGGTCGTGCTGGGGCCGTGTTCGTCTGCGACATGTACGTACCTCCCAGTGAAGCTCTCGCGCTCGGCGGGCCCCGACCAGGGCTTATGCCCCTGGGGCGGCCCGGCATCGACGGGCGAGTGAGCCGTCAGCGTACGCGAGTTCAAGGCCCGAGCGCGTGGTGCAGCTCTCACCCCGGCGGGCCGCGCGGTGTGGCGTACGCCACTCGGGGCGCCTCGCGCGTCGCATGGAATTCCGTACGGACACGTGTTTGAAGCAATTTCCCGGCGTTCAAACACTCTTCCGGAAACGGCTCGGTGACAATAGGGCGGAAGGTCATCGGATTTCCCGACGGACGCCGGGAATAGGTCACCGACTGAGACCCACTCCACATCACATCAACATCACGAACAGACCGGAACGACCGGGTCTGCTTCTCACTCCCTGTAACGTCGATTGGGTGCGTACCGACATCTTTGCCCGGCTGGACCGGGAGCCGGAACCGCCGAAGATAGAGGTCCCGCGGATGACCCGCACGCGTCTCGCCCTCTTCGGCGGGACGTCGGCGTTCTATCTCGCCATGGTCGTCGCCGTGCTGCTCTCGACGTGGCTGGTGACCCTCGACTGGAAGATCATGCTCTTCCGGCCCTACCAGCAGTGGCCGGAGATCCACGGCTTCCTCGACTACTACGTCGTCCTCGGCCAGCGCGGCCCCACGGCCGTCATGGTGGCCGCCTGGCTGGGCTGGCGCTCCTGGCGCCAGCACACCCTGCGGCCCCTGCTCTGCCTCGGCGCCGCCCTCCTGCTGCTCAACGTCACGGTCGGCGCGGTCAAGCTCGGGCTCGGCCGTCTCGGACCCCACTACGCGACCGAGGTCGGCTCCGCCGAGCTCTTCGCGGGCGGCGACATATTTCCCTCGGGGCACACCGCCAACGCGGTCGTGACCTGGGGCATCCTCGCCTATCTGGCGACCACCCCGAGGGCCAGGCGCTATCTCTCGGCGCTCTCCGCCGTGGTCGCGCTCGGCGTCGGACTCACCACGGTCTACCTGGGTACGCACTGGCTGAGCGACGTCCTCCTCGGCTGGGCCGCCGGACTGCTGATCCTGCTCGCCCTGCCCTGGTGCGAGCCGGTGCTCGCCGTGGCGGAGTCGTGGATCCTCGCCCTGCGCGACCGGGTACGGGACCGGCTTCGGGACCGTCGCCGCCTGGTCCCCTCGCTCCCCGTGGCCTCGGGAGGTCCCCGCCCGGGGTACTTCCCGCAGCGTCCGCCCGGGTCCGAGGAACCGGCCCGCGGGCCGGCCGGAGTGGCCGGCGGCCGCGCCCCGGCGACCCGCGCGGGAGTAGCCGGCGGCCGCGCCCCTGCGACCCGCGGCTGACCGCGGGCAACCGCCCCACGCAGACGGAAGGGCCCCGGCCGACGGATCGGCCGGGGCCCTTCCGCGTGCCGGGGCCCTACCGTGCGCCGGTCTCTCAGCCGAGCCAGCAGCGGGTGACCTTGCCGCCCTCGACCTCGAAGTTGATGCGTCCTGCGAGGTACTCCATCGTGATGATCGAGCCGGGCGGGAGCGACCTCACGGTGCTCCAGCCCCGCGTCCTGGCGAGCCGTGCGGCGCCGTCCGCGTCGAGGCCCACATAGGACTCGGGGGCGTCGCGGGGCGGTTCGGGAGTGCGCGATGTGGGTGCCATGGCCCTCACGTTAGTCCCTTGGCGGTCACGCTTGTGTCACAAGTTCTCGACATATGTTCGGCACGATCCAGGTCACTCCGCGACACGGATTCCGGCCGTTTCTCCAGTAATTCCGAAGGGCATCAGGCAGTTCGCACCAAGAGCCCTGAAGTACCGATAGGACGCCGGTAATTCAGCTCTTCCCGCTCCGTCCGTCCCGAATTGCCTCGGCGACGCGCACGCGAGGCGCTCACTCTTCCCTTACACAATGCTTACGCTGTCCGAACGCCCGGAGACGCGGAGCCGGGGGCGACCGCGAAGCGGAGGCAGCGGATGGGCAACGGGACAGCGATCGCGACCGTCGAATCGAGCCGCGAGCGGCACGGCCGGATCCTGATCGACTGGCTCACCACCACCGACCACAAGAAGATCGGCCACCTCTATCTGGTGACCGCGTTCGTCTTGTTCCTCATCGCCGGGCTGATGGCCATGCTCATGCGGGCCGAGCTGGCGCGCCCGGGACTCCAGCTGGTCACGAACCAGGAGTTCAACCAGGCCTTCACCCTGCACGGCACGATCATGCTGCTGCTCTTCGCCACACCGACCTTCGCCGGCTTCGCCAACGAGCTGGTGCCGCTGCAGATCGGCTCGCCCGACGTCGCCTTCCCGCGGCTCAACATGTTCTCGTACTGGCTGTTCCTCTTCGGCAGCCTGATGGTGGTCGGCTCGCTGCTCACCCCGACCGGCCCGGCCGCCTTCGGCTGGACCGCCTACGCGCCGCTCAACAGCCTGGAGCGGTCCCCCGGCATCGGCGTCGACCTGTGGATCGTGGGGCTCGCGCTCTCCGGCTTCGGCACCATCCTGACCTCGGTGAACTTCCTCGCGACCGTCGTCGGGATGCGGGCGCCCGGCATGACCATGTTCCGGATGCCGATCTTCACCTGGAACGTGCTGTTCACCGCGGTCCTGGTGATCGTCGCCTTCCCCGTGCTCGCCGCGGCCCTGCTCGTCCTGGAGGCGGACCGGCGCCTCGGCTCGGTGGTCTTCCAGCCCGAGAACGGCGGCGCGCTGCTCTGGCAGCACCTCTTCTGGTTCTTCGGCCACCCCGAGGTCTACATCATCGCGCTGCCGTTCTTCGGGATCGTCAGCGAGATCATCCCCGTCTTCGCCCGCAAGCCGATCTTCGGCTACACCACGCTGATCGCCGCCACCATGACGATCACCGGCCTCTCGGTGGTCGTCTGGGCCCACCACATGTTCGCGACCGGCGCGGTGCTGCTGCCGTTCTTCTCGCTGCTGTCGTTCCTCATCGCGGTGCCCACCGGGGTGAAGTTCTTCAACTGGACCGGGACCATGCTGCGGGGCTCGCTCTCCTTCGAGACCCCGATGCTGTGGTGCGTCGGCTTCCTGGTGTCGTTCCTCTTCGGCGGCCTCACCGGGGTCATCCTCGCCTCGCCGCCGATGGACTTCCAGGTCACCGACTCGTACTTCGTGGTCGCCCACTTCCACTACACGGTCTTCGGCACGGTCGTCTTCGCGACCTTCGCCGGCTTCACCTTCTGGTGGCCCAAGTTCACCGGCCGGATGCTCGACGAGCGGCTCGGGAAGATCCACTTCTGGACCCTCTTCACCGGCTTCCACCTGACCTTCCTGGTGCAGCACTGGCTCGGCGCGGAGGGCATGCCCCGGCGGTACGCCGACTACCTGGAGGCGGACGGCTTCACCGCCCTCAACACCGTCTCCACCATCGGCGCCTTCCTGCTCGGCGCGTCCACCCTGCCGTTCCTCTACAACGTGTGGCGGACCACGCTGTACGCGCCGAAGGTCGAGGTCGACGACCCGTGGGGCTTCGGCCGCTCCCTCGAGTGGGCCACCTCGTGCCCGCCGCCCCGGCACAACTTCGACGCCGTCCCCCGGATCCGCTCCGAGGCGCCGGCCTTCGACCTGCACCACCCCGAATTCGCGGCCTACGAGCGGATGCGGCTCACGAGCCCTCCGCCGGAGCGGAGGCCGACCGGTCGAGGGACCGGGACAGCAGGTCCCTGAGCGCCCGCACCCGGTCGACCAGCTCCGGCGGGTCGAGCACCTCGAACTCGAAGCCGATCAGCGACACGTGGATCACCATCACGTCGAGGCTGTGCGCCCCGGTCCTGAGCAGGCAGGCATCGTCCCCGTCCGCCGACAGGACCCCGTCGGCCGCGCCGACCGCCGCGGCCGCCTCGGCGAGCGGCACATGCAGCCGGATCGTCGCCTCGGTCGCGTACGCCGCCGTGGACACCCCCTTCGCCACATAGGCGGCCAGATCCTCGGCGGGCGGCTCGCGGGGCGGGAATCGGGGCCCGTGCGGCGGCGTCGGCACGATCCGGTCGGCGCGGAAGGTGCGCCAGTCGGACCGGTCCACGTCCCAGGCGACGAGGTACCAGCGGCGCTCGCTGCAGACCAGGCGGTGCGGCTCGACGTTCCTGCGGGTGGTGGCCCCGCCGTGGTCCCGGTACTCGAAGCGCAGCCGCTCGGTGTCCCGGCAGGCGTTGGCGAGTTCGGTGAGGACGGCCGGGTCGATCCGCTCGCGCGGAGTGCGCAGCATGGGGACGGTGAAGGCGTTCAGGGCGCTCACGCGGCGCCGCAGCCGCCCCGGAAGCACCTGCTCCAGCTTGGCCAGGGCGCGTACGGAACTCTCGCCGATGCCCTCGACGCCCTGCCCGGCGGCGGCGCGCAGGCCGACGGCGACCGCCACGGCCTCCTCGTCGTCGAGGAGCAGCGGCGGCAGCTCGGCCCCGGCACCCAGCTGGTACCCGCCGCCGGTGCCGGGGCTCGCGTTGACCGGGTAGCCGAGTTCGCGGAGCCGGTCCACGTCCCGCCGTACGGTGCGGGGCGTGACCCCGAGCCGGTCGGCGAGGTCGGCACCGGACCACTCGCGGTGGGCCTGGAGCAACGAGAGCAGACGCAAGAGCCGTGCTGAGGTCTCCAACATGGACCCGAGTCTGCCAGCCCTCGCGGACGACTTCTGTCCTCGATGAACGGGCGGTCCGAGAGGTTCCCGTCGGTCAGCGGAAGCGGCGGACGAGCCGGCCGACCCGCGCCTTCAGGGCGTAGACCGCGTCGATCGCCCGACCGGTCCCGGCGTGCCACGTCACCCGGCCCCGCGCGTGGGTGCGCAGGCCCGCGCCCCGCTCGACGAGCTCCGTCCACAGCGCCTCGTGCCGGGCGGCGATCCGGACCGGGTCGAACCGCTCGGACGCGTCGAGCGCCGCCCGTGCCGTCTTGGCCCGTAGCTCGTCGTCCTCGACGAGCCGGCGCAGCGCCCGTGCGAACGCCGCCGCGTCGTCGACCGGCACCAGGAATCCGTCGACCCCGTCCTCGATGATCTCGCCCGGCCCGTGCGGGCAGTCGGTGGAGACCACCGGGAGTCCGCAGCGCATCGCCTCGACGATGGTCATGCCGAAGGACTCGCGCTGCGAGGTCACCGCGGCGATCGAGCCCTTGGCCAGCTCCGGTTCCAGCGGGGTCGCCGAACCCATCAGGAAGACCTGTCCGTCGAGGCCCCGGTCCTTGATCTGCCGGGACAGCGGCCCCTTGAGGTTCTGGACGGCGTCCCCGCTGCCGTAGATCCGCAGCTTCCACCCGGGGTGGTCGGCGGCCACCTCGGCGAACGCGTCGATCAGCAGGTCGTACCGCTTGACGCGGGTGAGCCGGCCCGCCGCGACGACGGTCTTCGCCGCGGGGTCGGCGGGCGGCCCCGGGGGTGCGGGCACGCTGTTGGGCACGGACTCGACGTGCACGCCGGGCAGCCCGAGCTTCCGGTAGGCGCGGGCGTCCGCCTCCGTGACGGTGGTGACGGCGTCGAGGAGCGCGTACTCGTGGCCGATGTCCCGGCGCAGCCGGAACGGGTGGCCGTCGAGGATCAGGTGCTCCTGACCGACGAGGACCGGCCCCCGCCGGGCCTGCCGGACGAGCTGCACGTTGAGTCCGGGACGGGTGCCGACGAGGACGTCCGCCTCGACGCCGGCCAGGTGCTCCCCGATCCGGGCGTCGGTGAGCGCGCTGTACTGCTTCCAGCGTCCGTCGCCGCGCGGGAAGACCTCGGCGGGCCGGTGGAAGTCGGGGTGGTCGCCGTCGTATCCGGGGCTGTCCTTGCGCAGGTCGACGAGATGGCGCAGGGCCACCCCGGAGGGCAGGCCGAGGAGTGGGCGGTCGCGGTGGCGGAACACCGAGACGATCTCGACCTCATGACGCTTCGCCAGCTCCTCGGCGAGGGTGAACGTCGTCCGGATCGTGCCGCCGTAGTGGTAGCCGTTGTGGAGCAGAAAGGAGATACGCATCGCGCTGCCGGTTCCCCCCGGTCAGTTGATCGGTCGCCCGACTGTACTGCCGGTGGAGGGGGGCCGTTCACGCCCTGTAGCGGGGGAGGGTCAGGGGCGGTAGCCGAGCTGGGGTACGGTCGCGCAGTTCTGCGTCATCTCCCCCTGGCTCACCCAGCCCCGGCCGTCCTGCCAACGGGCCACGGACAGGCAGGTGTTCCGGGTCGCCGGCGGTCGCGCGAGATGCTCGTAGCGGACGGGGAGCAGCAGCCCCCGCGCGGTGTACCCCTCCGGGCGGTTCATGTACGCCTCCACGCACGCGCGGGTGAGCCCACCACCTGCGCCGCCACCGCCCGCCCCGCTGTCGGCGACACCGCCCGCGCCACCGCTCTCCGCGCTGTCGCCCCCGCGCCCGGTGAGGCAGGAGCGGGCCGCGTCGGTGAACCACATCGCCGCCGCCCATCCCTCCAGCTGCCACTGCGACAGCGGCCGGTCCCCCATCGCCGCCCGGAACTCCCGCACCGCCGGATGCCCGGTGTCCTGGTGGTTGCGGCTCGCGCCGGTCACCTGGAGTGCGTCCCGGCAGCCGGGCGCGCGGGCGTAGTCGCGGGCGACGGACGAGGACCAGTTCTGCACGTTGGTGACCTTGGCGTCGACCCGTACGCCCAGGGTCTCCATCGCCTCGCACAGGCGCACGTTGCCGTGGGTGTCCATGGCGTCGAAGAGGACGTCGACGTGCTGGGCCCGCAGATCGGCGGCGACCGCGCGGAAGTTGGGCAGGGCGAAGTCCACCTGCTCCTCGACGACCCGGTAGCCCTCGGCGCGCAGTCCCCGGGTGACAAGGCGGGCGTACGCGGCGGACGCGCTCTGGTTGTAGGAGACGACGGCGGCGGTCCGCGCCCCCTTCTCCTGCCTGAACCAGCGGTAGACCTCGGTCCCGCCGTACAGGACCCCGCCCCAGCCGGGCTCCTTCCCGGTGCGCGGGGCGGAGCTGCCGTAGATCCCGTACAGATGCGGATAGGTGTCGTACGCGGGGGTGAGCGGCTGGCCGCCGATGTCGGGCACCCCGGCACGGGAGACGAGAGGGGCGCCCGCGTAGTCGAGGGCGGTGGTGGCGACCAGGGCGAAGACCCCGCGCTCGTCGATCAGCCGGTGCACGCACGCGTTGTTGCCGACACCGCTGCCGCCGTCGTCGCAGGTCTCGACCTCGATCCGGCGCCCGTCCAGGCCACCGCGCGCGTTGAGGGCGTCGAAGTAGGCACGGGCTCCGTCGCGCGTGCCCGTGAAGGCCTGTCCGCCGACGGGGCTGGTGACGCTGGTGATGATCCCGACGCGGAGCGGCTCACCGCCGGAGGGGTAGGCGGTGGGCCGCGTCTCGAAGGCGCGCTCCGGGAGCCGGCTGCCGCAGGCCGTGAGGAGGAGCAGCAGCAGGCCCAGGAGCAGCGCCGCTCCCGCCTCAGCAGCCCGGAACGGTGACACCGCTCAGCTGGACCAGGCCGCACAGCGTCTTCACGGTGACCTTCCAGGTGTCGTTCTGGAGGACGGACGTGCCCTGCGAGCCGGTCAGCGCGGGGGTTCCGCCGACGAGCAGGTCGTACGTCACGTTGGCCTCGGTGGCGGAGGTGAACTCGACGCCGGTGACCTTCGCCGAGGTCATGGCGGCGTTCTTGTCGCCGCCGAAGGCGCCGAGCACCTCCCGCATCTGCTCCCCGTTCTCCAGGAGCTTCACCCGCTCGGCGGCCGGGGTCCCGGGGGCGAAGAACGCCGTCCAGTTCCTGGTGATCTCCGCCTTGGCCGCGGCGGGGTCGTCGGGTTCGTCGGCCCCGGCGGGCGGGTCGGTCGCGGTGGCGGTCTCGGTGCCGTCGGCGCGGCCCTCTCCGCCGCCGGCACCGTCGTCGGAGCAGCCCGCGACGACGGGGGTGAGCGCCAGGACGGCGGCGGCCGCGAGGGCGGCGAGCCGGGGGCGCCGGCCGAGTCGTGCGACAACCATCTGGCTCACCACCGGGTGTCCCTGCGGGCCGTACGGTCCGACGCCTCCAGGGTGGTACGTATCGGGGCATAGTGCAAGATCAGGGCATAGCGTGAGGAAGAGATGAGGGAGGTCGCCGTGCCGGCATCCCGGATCCTGTGGTGGAGCGGTCTCGTGGCGGCCGCCGGGGGCGCGGTGCTGTGCGTGCTCGGCTGGTACGGGATCTCCGGCGAGCGGTTCGCGGAGCGGCAGCTGCCCTACCTGGCCTCGTGCACGGTGCCGGGCGCGGCCCTGATCGTCGCGGGCGCGATCCTCCTGGTGGCGGCGTACGCGCTTCCCCTACGCCCTCCGGAGCCGCGAGGCCCTGGGGCGGAGGGGGCGAACGGCTCCACAGCGGCGAACGGCTCCACGGCGGCGGGCGGCCCCATGGCGGTGGACGGCCCCGCTGCGGAGGGCCCGCCCTCCTCCGACGGCCCGCCGCTCCGCGTCCCGGGCGGAACGCTCGCCCACCGCCCCGACTGCCCGCTGGTCGCGGGCAGGCCGGAGGCCACGGAGGCGGGGGACGCGGCCCTGGCCCCCTGCCCGGTGTGCGAGCCCTGGCCGCCCTGATGGCCTCCCTGACGTACGAGTTGACGCTCGCCGGCCTCGCGGTGGGCAGCGCCGCCGCACTCACCGGGATCGGACTGATCGTCACCTACCGGGCGACCGGCGTCCTGAACCTGGCGCACGGCGCGGTGGCCATGATCTGTGCGTACGTGCTCCGCCAGCTGGTGGTCGGCTGGGGCTGGCCGCTGCCGGCGGGCGCCCTCGTCACCCTTCTCGTCGTCGCCCCCGGCATCGGACTCGCCCTGGACGCCGGGGTGTTCCGGCCGCTCGCCCGGCGGGAGGCGAATCCGGCGCAGTCCCTGGTGGCCTCCATCGGCGTCTTCGTGCTGCTCGTCGGCGCGGCGGTGCTGGTGTGGGGCCCGGGGGGACGCGACGACGCGCCCGTCCTCCTCGGTGACGATCCCTGGGCCCAGCTCGGCGCGGTGGTGGCGCTCGCCTGCCTGGTGGGGGCGGTCACCCGGTGGACCCGGTTCGGACGGGAGCTGCGGGCCGTGATCGACAACCGGCCGCTCGCCGTGCTCTCCGGCATCGACGCGAACCGGGTGGCGGCGGCCGGGTGGGCCTTCGGCTCGTTCACCGCCGGGCTCACGGGGGTGCTCCTCGCCCCGTACGTACGGCTCGACCCGTACGGGATGCCGCTGCTCGTCGTCGAGGTGATCGCGGTCGCCGTCATCGCCCGGATGCGGTCCCTGCCGGTCGCCGTGCTCGCCGCGCTCGCCATCGGCGTCGCCCAGGCCCAGCTCACCCGGCTGCACCCGGAGGGATGGGCGGGGCCCCTGGTCCAGGCGGTCGGGGCGAACCTCTTCGTGGTGGCGCTCCTGGTCGCCGCGCTCGTCCTGCCGGGCATCGGCGGCAGGGGCCGGGACGCACTGCCGCCGCCGGTGCGCCCGGGGCGGGTGCCGGTGGCCTGGTGGCTCGTCGTGGGTGTGCTGTTCCTGCTCCCGCTCGGCTTCGCGGGCTCGGACCTGCACACGGCGATCCAGGTCCCGGCACTCGCGGTGATCCTGCTGTCCCTGGTCGTGGTGGCGGGGCGGGGCGGCCAGATCGCTCTCGGGCAGGCGGCGTACGCGGGCCTGGGCGCCCTGTTCACGGCGCTGCTCACGGCACGCGGGACCCCGGGCCTCCTCGCTCTCGGCCTGGCGGTGCCGCTGGTGGCGGCCGCGGGCCTGCTCACGGGCTGGCCGGCGATCCGCCGGCACGGCCTGGCGCTGGCGCTCGTGACACTGGCGACGGGAGTGGCGGTGAGCCGCTTCGTCCTCACCCAGCCGTACGCGACGGCCGGCCTGTCCCTCGGCCGCCCGGCGGGCTTCTCCGACGACCGCGCCTTCTACGCCCTCGAACTGCTCGTCCTCGCGTGCTGCCTCGCCCTGGTCGCTGCGCTCCGCCGGGGCCGTACCGGCCGGGCGCTCGCGGCGCTGCGGGACCACGAGCCGGGCGCGGAGGCGGCGGGCGTCGCGGTCCCCGGCCTGAAGCTCCTCGCGTTCGTCCTGGGCGCGGCCCTGGCGGCCCTGGGCGGCGGCCTGCTCGGCATGGGCCTGCGCGCGTTCGACCCGGTGGCGTACGACCCCGTCCGCGGCCTGCTGTGGTTCGCCGCGGTCCTGGTCCTGGGCGCGGACAGCCTGCTGACCCCGCTGGCCGCCGCGGCCCTCCTGACCACCCTGGACGCGGGCGCGTACGCGGGCACGGCCGCACTGGCCCTGGGCCTCCTCGCCACTCTGACGGGCAGAATCCCGCCGCTGACGGACCTGCTCCCGCAGAGGAACCGCGCACCCGCGGCCGCCGACGCCACCGCACACGCCACGCGCGGGCACCCCGGTCCGGCAGAGGGCCCCGGAGGCCGGACGCGCCTCCACCGGCTCGCCACCGCCCACAGCCGCGCACCCGTACCCGTTCCCGGGCCCGTCCCCCGCCTCCGCGCCCACGACGTCACCCTCACCCACCCCGGCGGGGTCACCGCCCTCGACCGCGTCACCCTGGACCTCGCCCCCTCCCGCATCACCGCCCTCGTCGGCCCCAACGGCGCCGGCAAGAGCACCCTCTTCGACTGCCTCGCCGGCACCCTCCGCCCCCGCGAGGGCCGGATCACCCTCGACGGCGCCGACATCACCCACCGCTCGGCCCACGCCCGTACCCGCCTCGGCATCGCCCGGACCTTCCAGCGCCTCGCCGTCTTCCCGTCCCTCACCGTCGAGGAGAACGTCCGCCTCGGCGGGGAGCGGGGCCGCGTCCGCGAGGACCCCGCCGCGGTCGAGCGGAGCCTCCGCCTCCTCGGCCTCGCCGGAGCCGTACGGCACGCCACGGCGGCGGACCTGCCCACCGGGACCCTGCGCCGGGTCGAGCTGGCGCGTGCGCTCGCGGGGCAGCCGCACACCCTGCTCCTCGACGAGCCCGCCGCCGGTCTCGACGCCGCCGAGACGGCCGCGCTCGCCCGGGTCCTCGCCGCGCTGGCCGCCGACGGCCTCACCGTCCTGGTCGTCGAACACGACCCGGATCTCGTCGCGGGCATCGCGCACACCGTGCACACCATGGAAGGCGGCCGGATCGTGTCATGAGCGTCGAGATCGCCCTGCGTGCCGCCCGGGTCCGCTACGGCCCCCTGGAGGCCCTGCACGGCCTGGACCTGCCCGTCCCGGCCGGCACGGTCACCGTCCTCCTGGGCCGCAACGGCTCGGGACGGACGACGGCCCTGCGCGCCCTCGCCGGCACGGTCCGGCTCTCCGCCGGCCGGGTCCTGTGGCGGGGCGCCGACGCGACCCGCCTCCCGGCGCACGAACGGGCCCGCCGCGGGCTGTGTCTCGTACCGGACCTGCAGGCGGTGTACGCGGGCCTCACCGTCGCCGAGAACCTCGCGCTCACCCGTCCCGGTGCCCCGCCCCCGTACCCCGAGCTCGTCCCCCTCCTCGACCGGACCGCCGGGAGCCTCTCCGGCGGCGAGCGCCGCATGCTGGCCCTCTCCCGAGCCCTTCTGCTCCCCCGCCACGCGCGCGTGGTGCTGGTCGACGAGCCGTCGCTCGGCCTGGCCCCGCCGGTCGCCGCCCGTACGTACCGCGCGCTGGTCGCACTCGCCGTGGAGGGCGGGGCCGCCGTGGTCCTGGCGGAGCAGCGGGTCCCGGACGGGCTGCCGCCCGGGACGCTCGTGCACGAGCTGCGGCGCGGCTCGCTCGCGTTCAGCGGGGAGCCGGCCGAGCTGGCGTGACGGCCCCCCGACCCGTCAGATCGGGGCGATCCGCAGCATCGTCCCGACGACGACCCGGTTCGGATCGGGCCCGACGAGGCTCCGGTTCGCCGCGTACAGCGCCTTCCAGCCGCCCTTGATCGCGAAGCGGCGGGCGATGGAGCTGAGGGTGTCGCCGGGCTGGACGACGTGCGCGCGCCCGCTCAGCCCGTACCGCTTGGAGCAGACCGGCCAGGCCGCCCAGCCCTGGGTGCGGAGCACCTCCTCCGCCACGGCGATCTGCTGGGGGCGGGTCGCCAGGTCGGCACGGGGCGCGTACCGCAGCCCGCCGTGCTCGACCCAGGTCGGGTGCCAGAACTGGAGGCCGCCGTAGAAGCCGTTCCCGCTGTTGATGTGCCAGTTCCCGCTGCTCTCGCACTCGGCGACGCAGCCCCACGGCCACTGGTCTTTGGCGCAGGGGTAGGCGGGCACGGCGGCGGCCGCCCGAAGCCCGTCGGCCACGTCCCGGAGCACGGCGGAAGCGTTCCGGGGCCCGGCCGGCACGTCCCGGGCCAGGGCGGGTGCCGGGGCCAGGGCGAGCAGCGCGGCGGCGGACGCCGCCACGAGCGCACCCGTCGTCCAAAATCGGATCTTCGACATCGGGGCAGGCTAGGCAGCACCCCGCCGCCCGCGGCCCGTGCCGCGCGGAACACTGTTCACACCCCACCCGGTCGGAGTCACCCCGTGTTCCGGGCCCCTCGGGGCCCCGCTCACCCGCTTCCGCACGAGCCGGCGGCAAGTTGCCTCGCTTCCACGCGTGACCCCGGCCGAGCCTGACCCGTTGAACTCGGCATGAGACGACCGGGAACGGCCCGGCGTCCCCCCGTACCGAGCCCAGGGAGCCCCCCGTGCCGCGCATGCTCGACGTCAGCGAGGACGTACGCGCCGAGATCGGCGACGAAGAAGCGGACCGGCTGCTCGCCGGCGACAACGCCCCGGGCAGCTACGACTGCACCTCCTGCCGCACGCCGGGGGACTCCGAGCAGGAGCGCACCAGCACGGTGCTGTTCGTCGGCGACGAGACCGCGGTCCTCGCGTTCGCCCACGCCAGCTGCATTCCGTCGCAGGTCGTCCGGGTCGCCGAGGAGCAGCTCCAGGGCGCCGTCGCCTCCATCACGGCCTCGGACACCGCCGACGCGCTGTCCGCCGCACACCCCGAGCAGGCCGTGCTCGGCGTCACCAGCGGTCTCGTCCTGATCCAGGGCGAGCTGCACCCGGCCCTCGTCGTGGAGCCGACCGCGCCGGTGGCCCGTCCGGGTTCGGACGGCCTCACCGACGAGTTCCTGCCGCTCCTGGCCGACCAGGGCTTCCACCAGGTCATGAACCTCGACGAGAAGCCGGCGGCGCTGCCGGGCTGGTCGGTCCTGGTCGCCATGGGGCAGCTGCACTCCGTCCTCCAGCCGGGCCCCGGCGGCGCCGGGCAGGCCGCCTGGTGGCAGGCGCACCAGCCGCTCCAGGTCACCGAGGGCTGGCGTGCGGCGGCCAACAAGTCGCACACGGTGCTGGTCTTCGCCGCCCCGGTCGGCTCGATCGGGCAGCAGCCGCGCGAAGACCTGCTGCGCGACGCACTGGAGAAGGCCGCGGCGAACGGGCGCCTGGTCGCCGCCGCGATGCCGCTGGCCGGTACCTGATGGAGGACGGCCGGCCCGGCATAGGGTGGGCGCGGGTCCACGGCGTACCGACGGGGCCGACCGGCTCCGCCGGTCCGGCGGCCCCCACCGTGCCGCGTCCCCGGCGTGCGCCCCATTCGGAGAGCCGCCCGCATCCGACGGGCGGCGGGGTCGTTGGCACCTACGTGCACGCATACGACCCCTTCCTCCAGCCGTATCCGAGTCAGATCCCTTCGATGCGCCCCGCGCAGGACGTCTCGGCGGGGGCATCGCCCACGCCGATCTACGACGCCCTGTACTCGGAGTACCGCAGGTCGTTCCGCACGCTGCCGGGTGACCGCAGCGGCGAGGAGGAGCTGACGTTCCGGGCGTTCGGTACGGCGGCGAGCACGGGCGTGTACGGGAACGGGCAGGGCCACCGGTACACGTCGGCGTATCCGACGGCGTGGTCGAACCCGTACCCGCCGGCACCCACCCACACCCAGGCGGCCCTGCCACCGGGGCCCCGCAGGGGCCTCTAGGGCAACACGGCACACCGGGGGAACGGCGGAGGGCCGGGGCGCGATCGCCCCGGCCCTCCGCCGTGTCCTCGGTCCGTCGCCGGTCCGGCCGGACTACTTCTTGCGGCCCCGCTTCTCGCGCACGCGCACCGAGATGTGGATCGGGGTGCCCTCGAAACCGAACTCCTCGCGGAGGCGGCGCTCGATGAAGCGGCGGTAGCCGGCCTCGAGGAAGCCGGAGGCGAAGAGCACGAAGCGGGGCGGCTTGGTGCCCGCCTGCGTGCCGAAGAGGATGCGGGGCTGCTTGCCGCCGCGGATCGGGTGCGGGTGGGCCGCGACGATCTCACCGAGGAAGGCGTTGAGCCGACCGGTGGGGACACGGGTCTCCCAGCCGGCGAGGGCGGTCTCGATGGCCGGGACCAGCTTCTCCATGTGGCGGCCGGTCTTGGCGGAGACGTTGACGCGGGGCGCCCAGGAGACCTGCTGCATCTCGGTCTCGATCTCGCGCTCGAGGTAGTAGCGGCGCTCCTCGTCGAGCTCGTCCCACTTGTTGTAGGCGATGACGATGGCGCGGCCCGACTCGACCGCCATCGTGATGATGCGCTGGTCCTGGACCGAGATGTTGTCGGTGGTGTCGATCAGGATGACGGCCACCTCGGCCTTCTCGACGGCGGCGGCCGTCCGCAGGGAGGCGTAGTAGTCCGCGCCCTCCTGGAGGTGGACCTTCTTGCGGATACCCGCGGTGTCGACGAACTTCCACGTCACGCCGCCGAGCTCGATCAGCTCGTCGACCGGGTCGCGGGTGGTGCCGGCCAGCTCGTTGACGACCACGCGGTCCTCGTTCGCCACCTTGTTGAGGAGCGAGGACTTGCCGACGTTCGGGCGGCCGATGAGGGCGATGCGGCGCGGTCCGCCGACGGCGTTGCCGAAGCGCTGCTCGGGGGCCTCGGGCAGCTTCCTCAGGACCTCGTCGAGGAGGTCGCCGGTGCCGCGGCCGTGCAGCGAGGAGACGGGGAACGGCTCGCCGAGGCCCAGGGACCACAGCATGGCCGCGTCGGCCTCGCCGGACTGTCCGTCGACCTTGTTGGCGGCGAGGACGACCGGCTTCCCGGCGCGGCGCAGCAGCTTCACGACGGCCTCGTCGGTGTCGGTGGCACCGACGGTGGCGTCCACGACGAAGAGACAGGCGTCGGCGGCCTCGATGGCGAACTCGGCCTGGGCGGCGACGGAGGCGTCGATGCCGAGGACGTCCTGCTCCCAGCCGCCGGTGTCGACGACCTTGAAGCGGCGCCCGGCCCATTCGGCCTCGTAGGTGACGCGGTCGCGGGTGACGCCCGGCTTGTCCTCGACGACGGCCTCACGGCGGCCGATGATGCGGTTCACCAGGGTCGACTTGCCGACGTTCGGCCGGCCGACGACGGCGAGGACGGGGAGGGGGCCGTGGCCCGCCTCCTCGATCGCACCCTCGACGTCTTCGACGTCGAAGCCTTCTTCGGAGGCGAGCTCCATGAACTCCGCGTACTCGGCGTCGCCAAGTGCCCCGTGGTCGTGCTGGTCGTTCATGAAGTCCGTTCCTTGATCATTCGTGGTCGGTGGGTCCCCGGGCCGCGGGGCCCACTACTGAAAGTCTCGCTCAGCGCCCGGTGAGGCGCCTGGCGTTTTCCAGGTGGTCGGTGAGCTTCCCCTGGATCCGTACGGTGGCCTCGTCGAGCGCCTTGCGCGTGCGGCGGCCGGAGCCGTCATCCGCCGCGAAGGCGTCACCGAAGACGACGTCGACGGGGCCGCGCAGCGGAGGCAGTGCCTTGACCAACCGTCCGCGGCGCTCGGTGCTTCCCAGCACGGCCACCGGGACGATCGGCGCGCCGCTGCGGACGGCGAAGTACGCCAGGCCCGAGCGGAGCGAGGCGAAGTCGCCGTCGCCCCTGGTGCCCTCGGGGAAGATCCCGAGGACGCCGCCCTGCTCCAGGACGCCCAGGGCGTTGCCTATCGCCGTGCGGTCGGTGCCGTCGCGGTCCACCTTGAGCTGCCCGATGCCCTCGAGGAAGCTGCCGAGCGGGCCGACGAACGCCTCCTTCTTGATGAGGAAGTGCACGGGGCGCGGTGCGGTGCCCATGAGCATGGGGCCGTCGATGTTGTGCGCGTGGTTGACGGCGAGGATGGCGGGGCCGGAGGCCGGCACCTTCCAGGCGCCGAGGACGCGCGGCTTCCAGAAGCCGTACATCAGTCCGATGCCGATGCGTCGGCCGACGGCGGCGCCCTTCTCGGAGGGCACGGTCACTTGGCGGCCGTCCTCTTCTCGTCCACCAGGGTGACGACGCACTCGATGACCTGGTCGAGGGTGAGCTCGGTGGTGTCGACCTCGACGGCGTCGTCGGCCTTGGCGAGCGGCGAGGTCTTACGGCTGGAGTCGGCCGCGTCCCGCTTGACCAGGGCTTCCTTCGTCGCCTGTACGTCGACGCCCTTGAGCTCGCCGGAACGGCGGGCGGCGCGGGCCTCGGGCGAGGCGGTGAGGAAGATCTTGAGGTCGGCGTCGGGCAGGACGGTGGTGCCGATGTCCCGGCCCTCGACGACGATGCCGTGCTCGGCGCCGCGGGCGATGGACCGCTGGAGCTCCGTGATCAGGCTCCGCACCTCGGGGACGGCGCTGACGGCGCTGACCTTGGAGGTGACCTCTTCGGTACGGATGGGACCGGCGGCGTCGGCGCCGTCGACGGTGATGGTGGGACGCGCCGGGTCGGTGCCGGAGACGATGACCGGCTTGGCGGCGGCGTTGGCGACGGCCTCGGCGTCGTGGACGTCCACACCGTTGCTGATCATCCACCAGGTGATCGCCCGGTACTGGGCGCCGGTGTCGAGGTAGCTCAGACCCAGCTTGGCGGCGACCGCCTTCGAGGTGCTGGACTTGCCCGTGCCGGAGGGCCCGTCGATGGCGACGATCACGGATTCCACGGTGGGAACACCTTCCTGGGGTGAGTGTCTGGACCCGGCGGAGATGCGGGGGACCTCCACAAGGTTACCGAGTCCCGAACCCCCATCCGGCCCCACCCGCACGGGCCCCTGCCGCCCCCTCGTCGCGGGCACTCCCGCCGCTGGGGCTGTGCCCGCCCCCCACGCCCGCCGCCCCCTCCCCGTGGGCAGTCGTTCCTCCCCCCGAGGACTTCGTCCAGGGGAGACCCCCGAGCGGGACGATTGCGCACACGGCGGTGGCGAGGGCTCAGTCCGCGATGCGGGAGGGCGGGAGGCGATCGCCCACGCGGAACGGGTGGGGGCGAGGGCGCGCCCCCAGCGCGTCAGCCGGTTCGGAGGGACCAGCCTCGTTCCTGGAGCGCCGCCGCCAGCCCCGGCGCCGCCGAAGGTTCCACCATCAGCTGGACCAGACCCGCCTGCTGTCCCGTCGCGTGCTCGATGCGGACGTCCTCGATGTTGACCCCCGCCCGACCCGCGTCGGCGAAGATCCGGGCCAGCTCGCCCGGCTGGTCGCTGATGAGGACGGCGACCGTCTCGTACGTCGTGGGCGCGGCGCCGTGCTTGCCGGGGACGCGGGAGCGGCCGGCGTTGCCGCGGCGCAGCACGTCCTCGACGCCCGAGGCGCCGTCCCGGCGCTTGTCCTCGTCGGCGGATTGCAGGGAGCGCAGCGCGCGGACGGTCTCGTCGAGGTCGGCGGCGACGCCGGAGAGGACGTCGGCCACGGGGCCGGGGTTCGCGGAGAGGATCTCGACCCACATGCGCGGATCCGATGCCGCGATCCTGGTGACGTCGCGGATGCCCTGCCCGCAGAGGCGTACGGCGGACTCGTCGGCCTCTTCGAGGCGCGCGGCGACCATCGACGACACCAGCTGCGGGGTGTGGGAGACGAGGGCGACCGCGCGGTCGTGGGCGTCGGCGTCCATGACGACGGGGACGGCCCGGCACAGCGCGACGAGTTCCAGGGCGAGGTTGAGGACCTCGGTGTCGGTGTCCCGGGTCGGGGTGAGCACCCAGGGACGTCCCTCGAAGAGGTCGGCGGTCGCGGCGAGCGGGCCCGAGCGTTCCTTGCCGGACATGGGGTGCGTACCGATGTACGAGGTGAGGTCGAGGCCCAGGGCCTCCAGCTCCCGCTTGGGGCCGCCCTTGACGCTCGCCACGTCGAGGTAGCCGCGCCCGAGCCCGTCGGTCATGGCCTCGGCGAGGGTGGCGGCCACGTGCGCCGGGGGTACGGCGACGATCACGAGGTCGACGGGCCCGTCGGGCGCCTCGTCGGTGCCGGCGCCGAGCGCGGCGGCCGTGCCGGCGCGCGCCGGGTCGTGGTCGCGGAGGTGGACGGTGACGCCCCGGCCCGCGAGGGCGATCGCGGCGGAGGTGCCGATCAGTCCGGTGCCGATGACGAGCGCTGTTCTCACTGGGCGATGTCCTTGCGCAGAGCGGCCGCGGCGCCGAGGTAGACGTGCGCGATCCGGGACTTGGGAAGTTCGGTCTCGACGTGGGCGAGGAGCCGGACGACCCTCGGCATCGCGCCCTCGATGTCGAGTTCCTGCGCGCAGATCAGGGGTACGTCGACGATGCCGATGCGGCGGGCCGCTGCGGCGGGGAAGTCGCTGTGGAGGTCGGGGGTGGCGGTGAACCAGATGCTGATGAGGTCGTCGGCGTCGAGTCCGTTGCGTTCGAGGACTGCGGTGAGCAGCTCTTCGACCTGCTCGCTCATGTGCCCGGCCTCGTCCCGCTCCAGCTGGACGGCTCCTCGGACCGCTCGTACCGCCACGTCGTGCTCCTTCGCCTGCGTCAGTGCTCCGTTCAGCCTAGTCAGGGGCGGGAGGGCGTGCCGGGGCGCCCGCCCTCCGAGACGGAGGGAGGGCATCCGCGCGAGCCTTCGGCGCACCGGAGGGTTTGGAGTCCGGTCAGCGGGATGCCGGTCCCAGCGCGTCCGGTCGCGGCGCCACCGCTCGCGGCGCGTCCGGTCAGAGCTTCTGCTCGCGGATGATGTCCTCCAGGGAGCCCTGGGGCATCGATCCGGTCGGCGTCAGCCTGTCGACGGCCTGCGGCAGCGACTGCGCGATCTGGTCGGCGGCCTCCTGCGGGCTGACGCCGGCGTCCTGGGCGACCTTCTGCAGGGTCTCGTCCGGGAGGGCCTCGGCGATCTGGGCGCCGCTGACGAGCTGGTTGTCACCGGTGCCGACCCAGGACCGGGTCTGGTCGGTCAGGCCCGACCTGGTGAGCATGTCGAGGAGTCCGCCGAGCGGGTTCGACGCGCCTCCCGCACCGCCCGCGCCGCCCGATGCGCCTCCGCCCTGGCCGCCCGCGAGCGCGCCGATCAGGGAGCCGAGGATGCCGCCCGCACCGCTGCCGCCGCTCTGTCCGCCGGCGCCTCCGAGAAGGCTCCCGAGGAGACTGCCGAGGTCGTTTCCCGCCATGGCCCTGCCTTTCGTCCGGTTCGGAACACGCCCAATGTCACCCGGACCGGGGTGCTCCGCCACTCGGGGTACAGCCGGGCCCGGAGGACCGGCAGGGTAGAACTGTCGACATGTTGCTGCACGTCGTTCCGCAGGAAGACTGGTCCGCCGCCCCCGATGCCCCGTACGCCCCGGCGTCCCTCGCCGCCGAGGGCTTCGTCCACTGCTCGCCGGACGAGGCCGCGGCGCTCGTGGTCGCCGACGCCCGCTACCGGGACGTGCCGGGCCTGCTCCTGGTGCTGGTGATCGACGAGGAGCGGCTGGCCGGGGAGGTCCGCTGGGAGGGCTCGGGAGGGACGCTGTTCCCGCATGTGTACGGGCCGGTCGAGCGGGACGCGGTGGTCTCGGTCCTGGAGGTGCGGCGGGACGCGGACGGCCGTGCGAGGGAGCTGACACCCCGGGTGTAGGCGTGTTGCGGGACCCGGCGGCCCGGCGGCGCCAAGGTGGCCGTATGACTTCACGCGTCACGAACCTGACCTCACGCGCCGCGAGCCGCCGTACCGTCCTGGTCGCCGCCGCTGCCCTGACGGCGGGCTGCGGCTCGGACGACGGAGGCGACGCCGGTACGACGACCGGCGCACCGGCCACCCCCGGCGGCACCGCGGGGACGAGCGCGTCCCCCACCCCCGGCACGAGCGCGCCGGCCACCCCGAGCGCCCCCGCCGAGACGAGCGCCTCCGCCGGCGCGCCCAGCGGCAAGGCCCTGGCCAGGACCGCGGACATCCCGGTCGGCGGCGGCACGGTCTTCAAGGCGGAGAAGGTGGTCGTCACCCAGCCCACGGCGGGTGAGTTCAAGGCGTTCTCCGCGGTCTGCACCCATCAGGGCTGTCTGGTGAACAAGGTCGCGGACGGCACCATCGACTGTCCCTGCCACGGCTCCAAGTTCCGCGTCACCGACGCCGCGGTGGTGGCGGGACCGGCTCCGCGCCCGCTGCCGGCCGAGCAGATCACCGTCTCCGGGGACTCGATCACCCTGACATAGCCCTGTCACAGCCCTGACGTAGCCTGACCGGCATGACTCCGGACGAGCTGGTGCGCGACCACACGATCTACTCCTGTGTGATGGGCTCGCGCGCCTTCGGTCTCGCGACCGAGGGCAGTGACACGGACGTCCGGGGCGTGTACCTCGCCCCGACGCCGTTGTTCTGGCACTTCGACAAGCCCCCCGCGCATGTGGAGGGGCCGGGCGAGGAGCAGTTCAGCTGGGAGCTGGAACGCTTCTGCGAGCTGGCCCTGCGCAACAACCCGAACGTCCTGGAGTGCCTCCACTCCCCCGTGGTCGAGTACGTCGACGACCTCGGCCGCGAACTGCTGTCGCTGCGCGGCGCCTTCCTCTCCCGGCAGGCCCACCAGACCTTCGTCCGGTACGCGGGCGGGCAGCGCCGCAAGCTCGACGCGGACGTGCGCCAGTACGGCCACCCGCGCTGGAAGCACGCCATGCACCTGCTGCGGCTGCTGACCAGCTGCCGTGACCTGCTGCGCTCGGGCGAGCTGCGGATCGACGTCGGCGAGGAGCGCGAGCGTCTCCTCGCGGTCAAGCGCGGCGAGGTGACCTGGCCCGAGGTCGAGTCCTGGATGAACCGGCTCCAGGAGGAGGCCGACCGGGCCCTGGACGCGACCCCGCTCCCGGCGACGCCGGACCACGCGCGCGTGCAGGACTTCCTGATCCGCGCGCGCCGCGCCTCGGTGCCGGACGCTCCGTAGAGCCCGGTCCGGCCCGCCCGGGCCCCGCGCCCTACGGGGCCGTCGACCGCGCCCGTACCACCAGATCGTGCAGCAGGTCGTGGGCCCGTACCGACGCCTCCCGCAGCCCGGACGCGGCCTGCGCCTCGTCGAGGACCCCGTGCAGGGCCTCCGTCTCCGCCCGTACGTCCTCGACCGCCACCCCCGCGAGCCCGTGCTCCGCCGCCGCCTTCGCCGCGACGAGGTCGGGCAGCCGGGCGGGCGCCTCGGCGACCTGCTCGACCAGGGTCGGCAGATGTGCCTGCACCTCGCCCGCCCGCATCAGATGGATGCCGGTGAGCAGGGCCCGGTAGGTGTAGAGCAGCGGCTTGAGCTCGCCGCTGCGCTCGAAGAGCCGCCACTGCGTGCCGGCGAACCCCCGGTAGTGGTGGGCGTGGTGGGAGGTGAGCACCTCGGGCACGAGCGAGACCAGCTCCGCGTGGGTCTCCGTGGTGTGCGCGACGAGCGGGGAGGTGAGCTGCTCCAGGACGTAGCCGTTGCGGCGCAGCATCAGCCGGGCGAACTTCCGCAGGTCGTGGGTGACCAGGTCCATCTCGACGCCGTCCCGGTCCCACATCCGGCTGCGGGTCTCCTCGGGCTCGCGCAGCCCGACCAGCGCGTCCACCGGCAGCAGGTGCGCACCGCGCAGGTCCACGTCCGAGTCGCGGGACGGGAACCCGTACAGGTGCGCGCCGGAGACGGTCGCGAAGAGCAGGGGGTCGGGCTGTTCGGCCACGACGGCGGCGAGGTCGGCGTCCAGGGCGGACTCGAGGGAGAGCGTCATCGGTCAAGCGTCCCAGAGCGCGCCGAAGGTCAGGAGGTCGCTCCGGTACTCGACGCGCTCCTCCCACTCCTTGGGCCAGGCGTCCGCGCCGAGGTGGGCCCCGGCGAAGGCGCCCGCGAGGGCGGCGATCGAGTCGGAGTCGCCCCGGGTGCAGGCGGCCCGGCGCAGCACGGTGAGGGGCTCTTCGGGGAAGAGGAGGAAGCTGAGGAGCCCGGTCGCGAGGGCCTCCTCGGCGATCCACCCGTCTCCCGTGTACGTACAGGGGTCGAGCTCGGGGTCGGCCGCGCGCTGGACGGCGTCGAGGCGCTCCAGTATCGCCAGGCACTCGTCCCAGCCGCGCTCGGCGAAGTGCCGGGCGGAGGGGTCCTGGGAGCGGGTCCAGAGGTCGCCGAGCCAGTGCTCGTGGTAGCGGGAGCGGTTCTCGTACGCGTACGAGCGGAGCTGTCCGACGAGTCCGGCCGGGTCGACGCCCTGGGCGAGGAGGTACACGGCCCGGGCGGTGAGGTCGGAGGCGGCGAGTGCGGTGGGGTGACCGTGGGTCAGGGCCGCCTGGAGCTGGGCGGCGCCGGCCCGCTGCTCCTCGCTGAGCCCGGGGACGAGCCCGATGGGGGTGACCCGCATGTTGGCGCCGCAGCCCTTGGAGCCGAGCTGGCTGGCGTCCTGCCAGAGGCGGTCGCCGTCGAGGAGCGCGCAGGCCCGCAGGCAGGTGTTGCCGGGGGCGCGGTTGTTCTCGGGCGAGTGGTACCAGTCGACGAACTCGTCCCGTACGGGCCTGGCGAGGCGCAGCGGGGCGAGCACACCGCGGTCCGTCGCGGTGCGGATGCCCCGGGCGAAGGCGAGGGCCATCTGGGTGTCGTCGGTGACGTACGCCTTGCCGTTCCGGACGGGCAGCGGCATCTCCCGCCAGGGCCCGAACGAGGCCAGGATCGACGGCACGTCCTTGAACTCGGTCGGGAAGCCCAGCGCGTCGCCGAGCGCCAGTCCGATCAGGGAGCCGGTCGCGGCCTGCTTGGTGGCGGTGCGGGTCAGGTTCACGTGGATCGTCCTTCCGGTCGCAGGAGGGGCGGGTGGAGGGCGGTGGCCTCGCCGGCCCGGTAGAGAGCGGCCGGTTTCCCCCGTCCGCCGGTGAGGCGCGGCGGTCCTTCCACGGCCTGGACGAAGCCGGGCGTGGCGAGGACCTTGCGCCGGAAGTTGGGGCGGTCGAGCTCGACGCCCCAGACCGTCTCGTAGACCTGCCGCAGCTCGCCGAGGGTGAACTCGGGCGGGCAGAAGGCGGTCGCGAGGCAGGTGTACTCCAGCTTGGCGCCGACCCGTTCGTGGGCGTCGGCGAGGATCCGGTCGTGGTCGAAGGCGAGCGGCCCGTGCGTCCCGTACGGCATCCACCGGGCCTGCGCCGCGTCTCCGCCGCCGCGCGGTTCGGGTGCGTCGGGCACGAGCGCGGCGAAGGCGACGGAGACGACCCGCATCCTCGGGTCGCGGTCCGGTTCGCTGTAGGTGCGGAGCTGTTCGAGGTGGAGTCCGGCGACGGTGGTGTCGGAGAGCCCGGTCTCCTCGGCGAGTTCGCGGCGGGCGGCCCGCTCGGCGGACTCGCGGGGCAGGACGAAGCCGCCGGGGAGGGCCCAGTGGCCGGCGTACGGCTCCTGGCCGCGCTCGACGAGCAGGACGTGGAGGCGGTCCTCGCGGAGGGTGAGGACGGCGAGGTCGACGGTGACGGCGAACGGCTCGAAGGCGTACGGGTCGTAGCCCTCGGGCACGCCGGCCGGCGCCGTCCCCGGCGTACTCTCCGGCGCTTCGTCCGGCACTCGGTCGGCGCCCTCAGGCACCCGGTCGGCACCCTCAGGCGCTCGGTCGACGCTCACCGGCGCTCGGTCGGCGCCCTCCGGCACCCGGTCGGCACCCTCAGGCACCCGGTCGGCGCTCATCGGCGCTCCGGCAGGGGGTCGGCGAGGTCCCAGCCCTCGGCGAGCAGCTCGTCGACGGCCGCGACCGCGGCCGCGAGGCGCTCCTCGTGCGGGCCCGTGAGGACGGCCGTGCGGCGTCCGCTGTGGGCGAGCTGGGTGAGGAAGCGGGCGGTCATCCACGGCCGCAGGTGCTCGCCGTCACGGAGTCCGTCGTCCTCGAAGTCGACGCCCCGGTGGTCGGTGAGCAGCCAGAGGTGCTGTCGCCCGCGAGCGGCGACCTCGCCGGTGGCGGGGCTGGTGGTGCCCATGTAGCGCTCGTGCCAGATGGTCGTGGCGAAGGCGTCGGTGTCGCAGAAGAGGACGGGTGAGCCGTCGCGGGCCGCCTCCTCCTCCAGTTCGGCCTGGCGCTGGGCGATGACGGGGAAGTCGGAGGAGTGGAAGGCGACGTCGGCCCACGCGGCGTCGGGGCGCTCGGCGCGGAGTTCGGCGAGTTTGAGCTCGCTGTACTCGCGCCCGTACTCCGGTACGTACCGGGTCCTGGCCCAGACCCCGCCGCGCCGCCGGTAGTGGTCGGCGAGGGCGAGGGCCATGGTGGTGGTGCCGGTGGACTCGGCGCCGAGGACGACGACCCGCCGGGTGAGCGCGGAGCGCACGGGCGGCTCCAGGAAGTCCCAGCAGCCGGCGGGGTCCGCGCGGACGGCGGTGCCGGAGACGGGGAAGCGGTCGCGCCCGGGGTCGACGCAGACGGACTCTGCCCCGAAGCGGCGGGCGAGCTCCTCCCCGTACGGCTCCGAGGTGAAGACGGCGTCGACGCGCTCGGGCACGGCGGCCCGGAAGACGGCCATGTGGGCGTCCCAGACGTCGGGGTCCTGGAGGTCGACGGGGATGTCGTCGACGGCTCCGACGACGAGGGCGTCGGGGTGGACCTCACGCATCCAGGCGACCCGGTCCTCCAGGGAGATGCTCTCCACGGAGGAGGCGCAGACGAGGACGGTGAGGCGCTCGCAGCGGTCGAGGGCGGTGGTGACGAGGTGGTGGTGGCCGGCGTGCGGCGGATAGAACTTGCCGAGGACCAGGCCGTGGCCGTAGCGCCTCATGCCGCCGCCTCCACCTGGAGGGCGCGGCGGGCGGCGAGGTCCTTGGTCCAGCCGCGCAGGCCGAGGACGCAGAGCGTCATGAAGCCGACGTAGAGCAGGGAGGTCAGGTACAGCTCCTTGTACGCGTACAGCGGTACGTAGACCACGTCGGCGGCGATCCACAGCCACCAGGACTCCAGACGCTTCCGGCACTGGCCGTAGGTCGCCATCAGGGAGAGCGCGGTCGTCAGGGCGTCCCAGAAGGGGACGGTCGAGTCGGTGGCGCGGTCGAGCAGCAGGGTGAGCGCGAGGGTCCCCACCACCCCCGCCGTGAGCAGCCACGTCCATTCGGTGCGCGTGGTGCGGCGCACCGGGAGGACGTCGGAGCCTGGTCCACCCCCGTGGGTCCAGGTCCACCAGCCGTACACGGCGAGGGTGATGAAGACGATCTGGAGGCCCGCGTCCGCGTACAACCCGGCCTGTGTGAAGAGCAGGACGAAGAACAGGTTGTTGGCGATGCCGATGGGCCAGTTCGCGAGGTGCTGACGGGCGACGAGCCAGACACAGAGCGCCCCGCTGCCGAATCCCAGGACCTCGGTCCAGCTGACCGGGGTGTCCAGGATCGTGAAGAGCGGCTGCTGCAACGGTTCGAGCATGCTTGCGAGGCTCACGCCCGCCTCCTTAAGAGTCATGTTGACTATAAAGCGGGACGGCCTTCGGCCACAAGCCCGAAATCGTTGGGGTCGGCCGGGAGCGGCGGGGGCCGGCGGATCCCGAGTCTCCGGGGCGCTGTCGGGGGCGCGGGAACACGGAAGCCCGCGACCGACGGACGGTCGCGGGCTTCTCGCGTACGGGCTTCTCGCCGTGGGGCAGGCCGGGGGCCTGTGGGCCTCGGAGCCTTACATGCCGACTTCCTTCATCAGCATGCCGACCTCGGTGTTGGTGAGCCGGCGCAGCCAGCCCGACTTCTGGTCGCCCAGGCCGATCGGGCCGAAGGCCGTACGGACCAGCTTCTCGACCGGGAAGCCCGCCTCGGCGAGCATGCGGCGCACGATGTGCTTGCGGCCCTCGTGCAGCGTGACCTCGACCAGGTAGTTCTTGCCGGTCTGCTCGACCACGCGGAAGTGGTCGGCGCGGGCGTAGCCGTCCTCCAGCTGGATGCCGTCCTTCAGCCGCTTGCCGACCTCACGGGGCAGCGGGCCGGTGATGGCGGCCAGGTAGGTCTTCTTCACGCCGTACTTCGGGTGCGTGAGGCGGTGGGCCAGCTCACCGTGGTTGGTGAGCAGGATGATGCCCTCGGTCTCCGTGTCGAGGCGGCCGACGTGGAAGAGACGCGTCTCACGGTTGTTGACGTAGTCGCCGAGGCACTGGCGGCCGTCCGGGTCCTCCATGGTGGAGACGACACCGGCCGGCTTGTTCAGCGCGAAGAACAGGTACGACTGGGTGGCGACGGTCAGGCCGTCCACCTTGATCTCGTCCTTCTCCGGGTCGACGCGCTTGCCCTGCTCCAGGACGATCTCGCCGTTGACCTCGACGCGGGCCTGCTCGATGAGCTCCTCACAGGCACGCCGCGAACCCATGCCGGCGCGGGCGAGGACCTTCTGCAGCCGCTCGCCCTCCTCCTCGGCGCCGGGGAAGGTCTTCGGGGTCTTGATCTCCGGCCGGTTCTCGTACCGCTCCCGGTTGCGCTGCTCGATCTTGGCGTCGAGCTCGCGCGAGCGGGCCGGGGCCTGACGCTGGCCGTGCGGGCCACGACGGGGCGGCATACCGCCCTGAGGGGCCTTGGGGCCGCCCTTGGCGCCGCCGCGGGCCGCGGAGCCGCGACCCTTCTTCGGGGCCTCGGCGGGAGGGCTCACGTCGTAGGAGCGCTCCTCGGGGCGAGGCCGGCGCGGGTTGCTCGGGCTCTTCTGGCCGTCACGGCCGCCGCCCTGGTAGCCACCGCCGCCGCCCTGGTAGCCACCGCCACCGGAGCCGCTGCCGCCGCGGTAGCCACCGCCACCGCCGCTGGAGCTGCCGCCCCGGTAACCGCCACCGCCACCGGAGCTGCCACCACGGCCGCCACCGCTGCCACCGGAGCTGCCACCGCGGCCGCCACCGCTGCCACTGCCGCCACCGGAGCCCCGGTAGCCGCCACCGCCGGCGCCGCTGCCACCACGGCCGCCACCGCTGCTGCCGCCGCGGCCGCCGCTGTTGCCACCACGGCTCCCGCCGTTGTTTCCGCTGCTGTTCCTGCCGCTGCTGCTTCGCATCAAACTTCCGTCTTGTCGTCGTCGTCCTCACGATCCGGTGCATCCGGATCGAACGACGGGACCCCTTCCAGAGAGTCCGGCTCGACCGCCTCCGCCTCGGGGAGGAAGGGCGCGAGCTCGGGGAGCTCGTCCAGGCCGCGCAGGCCCATCCGCTCCAGGAAGTAGTTCGTCGTCCTGTACAGGATCGCACCTGTTTCGGGTTCCGCGCCCGCCTCCTCCACCAGACCCCTCTGCAGGAGGGTCCTCATCACCCCGTCGCAGTTCACTCCGCGGACCGCGGAGACCCGGGAACGGCTGACCGGCTGGCGGTACGCGACGACCGCGAGGGTCTCCAGGGCCGCCTGGGTGAGCCGGGCCTGCTGGCCCTCCAGGACGAAGGCCTCGACGGCCGCGGCGTGGGCGGCGCGGGTGTAGTAGCGCCAGCCCCCGGCCACCCGCCGCAGCTCGAATCCGCGGCCCTGGACGGTGTACTCGTCGGCCAGCTCGCGCAGGGCGTCGGCCACCTCGCGGGGGGTGCGTTCCAGGACCTTGGCGAGATGGGCCTCGGTGGCGGGCTCGTCGACGACCATGAGGACGGCTTCGAGGGAGGGCTTGAGGTCGCTCATGCGGTGGTCTCCTGGTCGAACTCGTCGGTCACGGCCGCCGTGGGATCGGTCTCCCCGCCGGTCCAGGAGACCGTGAGGTCCCCCAGGGCGGTCTCCTGGTCGAGGGCGACGGCCTTCTCCCGGTAGAGCTCCAGGAGGGCGAGGAAGCGGGCGACGACGGTGAGGGTGTCGTCGCCGACGTCCTCGATGAGCTCCCGGAAGAGCGCGGTCCCGCGTTCCCGCAGCAGCGAGACGACCACGGCGGCCTGCTCGCGGACGCTGACGAGCGGGGCGTGGATGTGGTCGACGTACACCTGCGGTTCGGCCTTGGGCTGCATGGCCTTGACGGCCAGCCTGGCGAAGCCCTCGGCGCCGATGGAGATGACGACCTCGGGGAGCAGCTCGGCGTGGTGCGGTTCGAGTCCGACGGTACGGGGGTGGCGTCGGCCCTCGGCCTCCCAGCGCTCCTCGAAGATCGCCGCGATGCGCTTGTACGCGCGGTACTGGAGGAGCCGGGCGAAGAGCAGGTCCCGGGCCTCCAGGAGCGCGAGGTCGGCCTCGTCCTCGACCTCGGCGGCGGGCAGCAGCCGGGCGGCCTTGAGGTCGAGCAGCGTGGCGGCGACGACGAGGAACTCGGTGGTCTGGTCGAGGTCCCCGTCGGGCCCGAGGGCCCGCAGATGCGCCATGAACTCATCGGTGACCTGGGAGAGGGCGACCTCGGTGACGTCGAGCTTGTGCTTGGTGATCAGCTGAAGCAGCAGGTCGAAGGGCCCCTCGAAATTGGCCAGCCGCACGGTGAACCGCCCGTCCCCACCGTCGGACCCGGCCGAAGGCTCGGCCTCGGCCGCGGGTCCGGTGTCCGGCTCAGGAGCGGGACCGGCCACACGCCCGGTCTCAGGCCCGGCACCGGGCCGCGCCTCGGGCTGAGGCACGGCCTCTGCTTCGGCAGCGCGTCCGGCCCCAGGCCCAGCAGCGCGTCCGTCCCCAAGCCCGGCCTCGGGCCCGCTCTCGGCCTCGGGCCCGGCCTGCGCCTCGGGCCCGGCCTGCGCCTCGGGCCCGGGCGGTGCCTCGACCTCGGGCCCGGGCTGCGCCTCGGCCTCCGGGCCGGCCTCGGGTACGGCCACAGGCCCAGTCGCGGCCGCGTCCACCGCCTCCCCGTGGCCGTCCCGCCCCGCCCCCGCCGGGGCGTCCGGGCCGCGACCCAGGGCGCGGCGGCGGGGTGGACGGGACGTTTCGTCAGAGGCGTGGTGCATGGAGGTCCAGAAGAACGGGGAGCGGCGGCAGCCCGCAGGCTATCGTCAGCGGCCGCGCAGGCGGCGCACGAGGATGCTCGCGTCGCCGCGGGACTCCAGGTCCGCAAGGACGACCGCGACGGCCTCCCGGACGATCCGGCCCCGGTCCACGGCGAGACCGTGCTCGCCCCGGAGGACGAGCCGGGCGTGCTCCAGGTCCATCAGCTCCTCCGCGGAGACGTAGACCGTGATCTTCTCGTCGTGGCGCTCACGGCCGCTCGGCCGCCGGTTCGGGGCCCGGCCGCCGCGCCGCCGCGCCGCCGCCGGGGCGGGCACCGCGGCGGTGGGCGTCGCGGGCTTCGGCGCGGCGGCGCCCTCGGGCTCCGCCGTCCGGGCGCGCGGCTCCGACGCCTCGGAGTCCGCCGCCGTGTGCTCCGCGGAGCCCTCGGCCGCCGTCGTGTCGCTCTCGCCCGCGGGTGCCGGGACGGCCCGGCGGGGGGCGGACGCCTGGAGCGCCGTCCCCCCGGTCGTACGGAAGAGTTCGTCGGCGCCGGGCAGACTCACTCGGCGTGACACCGGGCGAGCACCTCCCTGGCGAGCTGGCGATAGGCGGCGGCGCCCACGGAGTTGGAGGCGTACGTGGTGATGGGCTCGCCGGCGACCGTGGTCTCCGGGAAGCGAACCGTCCGCCCGATGACCGTGTGGTACACGTGGTCGTCGAAGGCCTCGACGACGCGCGCGAGGACCTCACGGCTGTGCACGGTACGGGAGTCGTACATCGTGGCGAGGATGCCGTCGAGCTCCAGCTCGGGGTTGAGCCGCTCCTGGACCTTCTCGATGGTCTCGGTCAGCAGGGCCACTCCGCGGAGCGCGAAGAACTCGCATTCCAGCGGCACGATGACCTTGTGAGCCGCCGTCAGGGCGTTCACGGTCAGCAGGCCGAGCGAGGGCTGACAGTCGATCACGATGTAGTCGTAGTCGTTCATCAGCGGCTTCAGGGCGCGCTGGAGCGTCGACTCGCGCGCGACCTCGCTGACGAGCTGGACTTCGGCGGCCGAGAGGTCGATGTTGCTCGGCAGCAGGTCCATGTTGGGTACGGCGGTCTTGAGCAGGACCTCGTCCGCCGACATGCCCCGCTCCATGAGCAGGTTGTAGACGGTGAGGTCGAGCTCCATCGGGTTCACGCCGAGGCCGACCGACAGGGCTCCCTGCGGGTCGAAGTCGACGAGCAGCACCCGTCGTCCGTACTCCGCGAGCGCGGCACCCAGGTTGATGGTCGACGTGGTCTTGCCGACGCCGCCCTTCTGGTTGCACATCGCGATGATCTTCGCGGGTCCGTGGTCCGTCAGCGGACCGGGGATCGGGAAGTACGGCAGGGGCCGTCCCGTCGGGCCGATCCGCTCGCGGCGCTGACGGGCAGCGTCGGGTGCGAGGGTGGCCGCGTACTCGGGGTCGGGCTCGTACTCGGCGTCGGGGTCGTAGAAGTGCCCCTCGGGCACCTCGTCAAAGGCGGCGAAGTGGGTGGACTCTCGGCCCATCTCGTTGCCGGCCGTGGCGTTCACGTGTAGGCCGTCCATCGTCTTCATCGTGTGGGCTGTCGTCATGGGCTGGTGCGTCGCGAAGGTCCGCACCGCGACGGAGCCGATCGGAGCACCTGGCGCACCGCTCCCGGGAGTAATTGTCGACTCATTCACAAGTCGTCTTACCTCCTTGGATGTCACCAGGAACATTTATCGATAGGTCAGCGTGGCACCATGCCGACGGTTGGCGACTCTATGGCGTGTCACCGCTCCGCAGCAACACAATCCGCCGGACCCGGCCCGATGTGTCGGCAACCGAACACCTCTCTGTCAAGGGTGCGCAGGCATGCATCCACACGTTTCAGGGGTGTGCGAAACGGTTAAAGGGTTACGTTCGAGGCGAGTTGGCCGAACGTTCCGCCGGGTCCGGACACGCATCCGGCCGGACCTTGTCGAACAAGGTCCGGCCGGGTGTGTGGCATTGACGGCACGCGTTGACGGCGGTGCCGCGAGGGTCAGCCCAGGAGGGTGCTCAGCTCGACGTGCTCGAGACCGTGCGCCTCGGCGACCTCCTTGTAAACCACCTTGCCGTCATGGGTGTTGAGGCCCAGGGCGAGCGAGGCGTCGCGGCGCAGCGCCTCGGCCCAGCCGTTGTTCGCCAGCGACACGATGTAGGGCAGCGTGGCGTTGGTGAGGGCGTAGGTGGAGGTGTTCGGAACCGCGCCCGGCATGTTGGCGACGCAGTAGAAGACCGAGTTGTGGACCTGGAAGGTCGGCTCGGCGTGGGTGGTCGGGTGCGAGTCCTCGAAGCAGCCGCCCTGGTCGATCGCAATGTCGACAAGGACACTTCCGGGCTTCATCTTGGCGACGAGCTCGTTGGTGACCAGCTTCGGAGCCTTGGCGCCCGGGATGAGGACGGCGCCGATGACGAGGTCGGCCTCGACGACGGCCTTCTCCAGCTCGTAGGCGTTGGAGACGATCGTCTTCACCTTGGTGCCGAAGATCTTGTCGGCCTCGCGGAGCTTGTTGATGTCGCGGTCGAGCAGGGTCACGTGGAAGCCCATGCCGACGGCGATCTGGGTGGCGTTCCAGCCGGAGACGCCGCCGCCGATGACGACCGCCTCACCGGCGTGGGTGCCGGGGACGCCGCCGGGGAGCACGCCGCGGCCGCCGACCGAGCGCATCAGGTGGTAGGCGCCGACCTGCGGGGCCAGGCGGCCCGCGACCTCGGACATCGGGGCGAGCAGCGGGAGCGCGCGGTTGGCGGTCTCGACGGTCTCGTACGCGATGGCGGTGGTGCCGGACGCCAGGAGCGCGTCCGTGCACTCCTTGGAGGCGGCGAGGTGCAGGTAGGTGAAGAGCGTCTGGTCCTTGCGGAGGCGGTGGTACTCCTCCGCGATGGGCTCCTTGACCTTGAGCAGCAGGTCGGCGGTGGCCCAGACCTCGTCGGCGGTGGGGAGGATCTCGGCGCCGGCGGCGACGTACTCCTCGTCCGTGATCGAGGAGCCGACACCGGCGTTCTGCTCGACGAAGACCTGGTGGCCGTGGCGGACGAGCTCGTGGACACCGGCGGGGGTGATGGCCACGCGGAACTCGTTGTTCTTGACCTCGCGGGGGATGCCGACCTTCATCGTCGATCACGGTCCTTGAATCAGGGGGGATACATGGGGCACTGCGATACATACCCGGATGCACTGCGGCGCACCGGGGCAGACCACGTTCGAACGCGGCGCACCCAGTCTAATGAAGGAGTTCCCGCTGTCTAGCCTTTCAAAGTACTAATCTTCGATCAACCCACTGCGGATTTCGTAGGCAGATGATTCCGTTTCCAGCAGTCTCTCGGCCGCGGACCGGTGCAGCCGGGCCGCAGCCGGGTCGCCGAGCCGGTCGAGGGTGTCGGCGAGCCGCAGCTGGAGCGCGGCCTGGAGCCGGGTGTCCTGAGCGCGCCGGGCCCACTCGACGGCCTCCTCGCAGGTCCGGAGCGACTCCTCGGGCCGTCCCGCGTACTCCTGGACCCGGGCGGCCTCGCTCAACGCCCGTGCGTAGCCGGGGAGATCGTCGAGCCGGCGGTAGCCCGCCGCGGCGGCCCGCCAGTTCCGCAGGGCCTCGCCGTAACGGCCCGCATAGGTCTGCACGGCCCCGAGGCGGGCGTACAGCCTGGCCTGATCCGCTCGCTCGTCCCGGGCGAGGCGCTGGGCGAGCGCCCGCCCGTACCAGTCGCCGGCCCGCTGCCAGTCCCCCAGCTCCTGATACGAGCCACCTACGGATTCCATTGCGCGGCCGGTCGCGTACGGGTCATTTGCTGCGCGCCCGGCATCCAAAGCCGACCGATATCGCAGCAGAGCCTCCTTCGTCCTGCCGGTGCGGGCATCGAGGTCGGCCAGGTTCAGCAGGGCGGCGGCCCGCTCCCGGTGCAGCCCGCGCCGCTCGGCCACGTCCAGGACCAGCTGGTGGAGCCCGTACAGCTGGGGCGCGGCCGCCTCGGCGCCCCGGTGCGCGGCGAGTGCCCTGACCAGGGAGGCGACCAGCCTGCGGGCGAGGGTGTCGAGCTCCCCGTCGGCGACGGCCAGCCGGGCGGAGGCCAGCAGGAAGGACTGCCGGGAGCGCAGCCAGTCGGCCGCGGCGGCGGCGCTGGGGAAGCGCAGGGCGCGCGGCAGACCGGCCAGCTTCCGGCGGGCCGGTGAGCCCTCGGGTTCGGTGACCGCACGGCAGGACTGGAGGAGCCGTACGGTCCGCTCCAGCATCCGGGCCCGGGCGAGCTGCACCTCGGCGGGCCGGTCGCGCTCCTCCAGCTGGGCGCGAAGGAGGGGGACGAGATGGCCGGGGACCTCGTACTGCCCGTCCTCGCCGCCCGCGAGGAGCCCCAGGGCGGCGAAGTCGGCGAGGGTGGTCGCGGCGGCCGAGACGGAGCAGCCGGCCAGGGCGGAGGCCGTGTGGGCGTCGGCCCGGCCGAGGGGGGCGAGGGTGAGGTAGCGCAGTATCCGCGCGGCGGTCGCGGGCAGCGCCTCGTGGGCGAGCGAGAAGGCACGGGTCAGCGGGTCGCCGCTGAGCGCGCGCAGGCGCTTGGCGAGGTCGGCGACGGAGGCCTTGGGCCGGGTGGAGAGCCAGCCGCCGGCGAGGACGACCGCGGCGGGCAGCCCGCCGCACTCCTCGACGAGCGTCTCGGCGGCCTGCGGATCGACGGTGATCCGTACGGAGCCGGTGAAGGCGGTGAGCAGTTCGATGGCCGACTTCGGGTCGAGCCCGCCGAGGGTGCAGGGCCGTACGTCCGGGATGCCGGTGAGCGGTCCGCGGGCGACACCGATCACCAGGGAGTCGGGGTTGTCCGGGATGAGGGGATCGGCGTGCTCGGCGTCGACGGCGTCGTCGAGGACGAGGACGGCACGGCGCTCGCCGAGCGCGGTGCGCACCAGCTCGGTCAGCTCGTCCTCGGCGGCTCCGGGGGGCTCGGGGACCCCGAGCGCGGCGAGGAGTTCCTGGGCGGCGCGGGCGGTAGGGACGGGGTCGCCGCCGGGCTCGGTGAGCCGGGCCCGGAAGATCCCGTCGGGGTACTGGTCGGAGAGGCCGGCGGCGAGTTCCTCGGCGAGCGCGGTACGGCCGGAGCCGGGCTTGCCGGCGACGAGGAGGACGCGGGCGCGGGGTGCCTTGCGGCCGGTCAGGGTGTCGAGGCCGGTCCGCTCGATGTCGGCGCGCAGGGCCTTCAACTCCCGCTGCCGGCCGAAGAACTGCCGGCTGCCGGCCGCCGCCACCGCCTGATCCGTCACGGGCCACGCTCCCGTCCACCTGCGCACGAGCCGATCCCGCGGGGGGCTCCGCACGGGCGATCCCGAGCGTAGTTCAGGGCGCACACCGGACCTGGCGGAGCACGACGAACACGTCCCCCGATCGGATCAGCGGATCGTCACACCGCAAGCCCAAACGGGGAAGCACGCCACACGCGACACCGCACCGCGGTGCGGGGCGAGGGCCCGCCGGCCCGGTGGGCGCAGGCTCACGGCGAGGTGGAGGCCGCGCACGGCCGGTGGGCCCGCCGGCACAGGGGGCCTGCGCCTGCGCCGGCGGGCCCGCCGGCACAGGCCTCCGCCGCCTCCCCCTACGCCTCGAACGGTCGCGCCGGCCACTCCGCGTCCGCCGGCCGAAGCTCCCCCACACCCCCGCCCGCCCGCGCCGCCGCCAGCGACAGCACGCCCACCACCAGGCAGTTGTTGTGCAGCTCCCCCGCCAGGACCCCCCGCACCAGGTCCTCCAGCGGTACCCGCGCCAGCTCCATGTCCGCCTCCTCCTCGGAGACCTCGAACCGCTCCCCCTCCGCCTCGGAGAGCCCCCGCGCGAGGAAGATCCGTACGGCCTCGTCGCAGCCGCCCGGAGTCGTGTAGACGTCGGTCAGGACCCGCCAGTCCTCGGCCTTGACGTGCGCCTCCTCGTACAGCTCGCGCTGCGCGGCGTGCAGCGGGTTCTCGCGGGGCACGTCGAGGAGTCCCGCCGGGATCTCCCAGAGCTTCTGCCGCACCGGGTGCCGGTACTGCTTGAGCAGCAGGACCCGGTCCTGGTCGTCGAGGGCCAGGACGGCCACCGAGCCGGGATGGACCTGGTAGTCGCGGCGCGCGACCGTGCCGTCCGGCATGACCACGTCGTCCGTGCGGACACTGGTCTTGTTTCCCTGGAACGGGGTCGTCGTCGCGACGACCCGCCACTCCTCCGGGGTGTCCTGCAACTCCATCTGCGTCCTCCCACACACGAAAACCGGGGTACGGATCCGTCAGGACCCGTACCCCGGCAACGTTAACGCGCGACGACTACGTGGCGGGCTTGCCCGTCTTGCGCTCCACGGCCGCCTTCACCAGACCGGCGAAGAGCGGGTGCGGACGCGTCGGACGCGAGCGCAGCTCCGGGTGCGCCTGCGTGGCGACCAGGTAGGGGTGGATCTCGCGCGGGTACTCGACGTACTCGACGAGCTTGTTGTCCGGGGAGGTGCCGGAGAAGACGAGACCGGCCTTCTTCTCCAGCTCCGCGCGGTAGGCGTTGTTGACCTCGTAGCGGTGCCGGTGGCGCTCGTCGACGTACGGCTGGTCGTCGTAGACCTCACGGACGATCGAGCCCTCGGCGAGCTTCGCCGGGTACAGGCCGAGGCGCATCGTTCCGCCCAGGTCGCCTGCGCCCTCGACGTACGCGAGCTGCTCCTCCATCGTCGAGACGACGGGGTGCGCGGTCGCCGGGTCGAACTCGGTGGAGTTGGCCTCGGGGATGTCGGCCAGGTTCCGGGCCGCCTCGATGACGATGCACTGCAGACCGAGGCAGATGCCGAGCAGCGGCACCTTGTTCTCGCGGGCGTACTGGATCGCGCCGACCTTGCCGCTCACGCCGCGGTCGCCGAAGCCGCCGGGGATGAGGATCGCGTCGACGTCGCCGAGCTGCTTCTCGGCGTCGGCCGGGGTCTTGCAGTCGTCGGAGGTGACCCACTTGACCTTGACGCGGGCCTTGTTCGCGAAGCCGCCGGCCCGCATGGCCTCGGTGACCGAGAGGTACGCGTCGGGCAGGTCGATGTACTTGCCGACGAGCGCGACGGTGACCTCGTGGTCGGGGTTGTGGACGCGGTCGAGCAGGTCGTCCCAGGTCGACCAGTCCACGTCGCGGAAGGGCAGGTCGAGCTTGCGGACGACGTAGGCGTCCAGGCCCTCGGTGTGGAGCACCTTGGGGATGTCGTAGATCGACTTGGCGTCGATCGCGGCGACGACCGCGGCCTCGTCGACGTCGCACATCAGCGAGATCTTGCGCTTGATGGAGGTCGGGACCTCGCGGTCGGCGCGGAGCACGATCGCGTCGGGCTGGATGCCGATGTTGCGGAGCGCGGCGACGGAGTGCTGGGTCGGCTTGGTCTTCAGCTCGCCCGAGGGGCCGATGTAGGGCAGCAGCGAGATGTGCACGACGAAGACGTTGTCGCGGCCGACCTCGTGGCGGACCTGGCGGACGGTCTCCAGGAACGGCAGCGACTCGATGTCGCCGACCGTGCCGCCGACCTCGGTGATGACCACGTCGACGTCGTCGGTCGCCATGCGGCGGATCCGGGACTTGATCTCATTGGTGATGTGCGGGATGACCTGCACGGTGTCACCGAGGTACTCGCCGCGCCGCTCCTTGGCGATGACCTGCGAGTAGACCTGGCCGGTGGTGACGTTGGCCGAGCCGTCGAGGTCGACGTCGAGGAAGCGCTCGTAGTGGCCGATGTCCAGGTCGGTCTCGGCGCCGTCGTTGGTGACGAACACCTCACCGTGCTGGAAGGGGTTCATCGTGCCCGGGTCGACGTTCAGGTACGGGTCGAGCTTCTGCATCGTGACCCGCAGGCCCCTGGCCTTGAGGAGCGCCCCCAGGCTGGAGGCGGTCAGGCCCTTGCCGAGGCTGGAGGCGACACCCCCGGTGACGAAGATGTGCTTGGTCGTCGTGGTTTTGGGCGGCATCGCCAAGAGGGGGCTCCCGTGGTCGCGTTCTGGAGGTGCGTACCGGCGTCCCCTCCGGAAGAATCGGGGGGTGCCGTCGCTGCGGTTTCGGGGTTCTCGGCTGTCGCCGTTTCCCACCGGTCCACGGGGTACCAGGGTATCAGCGACATCGGGAGGCCGCTTCCGGCCACACGCGGCAGTCGGGTGTTCACGGACGGCGACGCCAGGGCGGACGGAGTCTCCCGACGGATCGGGGGAAGCGTCTCCCGACAGATCGGGGGAAGGGTCTCCCGACGGACGGGGAAGTGCCCCACCGGTGGGGGCCCGGCCTCTCACCGGCCTCTCACCGGGCAGAAGGGAGGAGCTCAACTGCGGCTCTCACTGTCTCTCACCTGCGACGCACAGGGTGTCCGCCGGATCTTCCGGCAGACGTTCCGGCGGCGCGTGCCCACACGACAGGCGGACCTTCCGCCGGCGAACCGGACTCGTTCACCTGATCGGAGCAACGCCGTTACCGACGTGATCACCGTGTCACTAGGGTGCGACGTATCCTGCTCGGACATCCCGCCGAGTCGGCCGGCCAGCGGCAGCACCACCCCGCCCTCCCCCAGAGCCGGACACCTGGGGGCCCCACCCGGCCCGAGAGCTCGTCGAAGATCCCTTGACCGCTGACACACGCAGACCCGGCTGACACACAGCCGGCGCATCTGAGCAAGCGCCCCTCGGGGCGGACGTGGCCGTTCGACTGGAGTGAAGCACGTGGCCGGGCGCATCGAGGATTACGCACTCATCGGAGACATGCAGACCGCCGCACTGGTCTGCCGCGACGGCAGCGTCGACTGGCTGTGTCTCCCCCGATTCGACTCCCACGCGATCTTCGCCGGGCTGCTCGGCACCGAGGAACACGGCTTCTGGCGGGTGGGCCCCGCCACCCCCGACGACGCCGAGCCGGCCCCGGCCGACCGGCGCCGCTACCGCGGCGACTCGCTGATCCTGGAGTCCGAGTGGGACACGCCGCGCGGCACGGTCCGGGTGACCGACTTCATGCCGCCGCGCGACGGCGCCCCGCAGCTGATCCGGATCGTGGAGGGCGTCTCCGGCCGGGTCCGGATGCGCTCCTCGCTGCGGATGCGGTTCAGCTACGGCCGGATCGTGCCGTGGGTCCACAAGGTCGGGGACCGCACGGTCGCCGTCGCGGGGCCCGACTCGGTATGGCTGGACACCGAGGCCGAGACCCACGGCAAGGACCTCACGACGTACTCCGACTTCACCGTGAACCCCGGTGACCGGATCGCGTTCACGCTCTCCTGGCAGCCCTCCCACAAGGAGCCGCCGGCGCTTCCGGACCCCGAGGGCTCCCTGGAGGCGACCGTCGACTTCTGGCGCGAATGGGTCGAGCACTGCACGTACCACGGCCCCTACCGGGAGGCCGTGATCCGTTCCCTGATCACCCTGAAGGCGCTGACGTACGCGCCGACAGGCGGCATCGTCGCCGCGCCGACCACCTCACTGCCCGAGGAGATCGGCGGCGTCCGCAACTGGGACTACCGCTACACCTGGCTGCGCGACGCGGCGATCACCCTCTCCTCCATGCTGCGCACCGGCTACCGCGAGGAGGCCCGCGCCTGGCGGGACTGGCTGCTCCGCGCGGTCGCGGGCGACCCGGAGAACCTGCAGATCATGTACGGCATCGCCGGCGAGCGGGAGCTCGGCGAGGCGGAGCTCGACTGGCTCCCGGGGTACGAGAACTCCGGCCCGGTCCGGGTCGGCAACGGCGCCGCCAACCAGCTCCAGCTGGACGTCTACGGCGAGGTCACCGAGGCCCTCCACCTCGCGCACATGACGGGCCTGTCCCGCAACGACTACGCCTCGCTCCTCCAGATCAAGCTGATCAACTACCTGGAGAAGCACTGGGACCAGCCCGACGAGGGCATCTGGGAGGTCCGCGGCCCGCGCCGGCACTTCGTCCACTCCAAGGTGATGGCCTGGGTGGCCGTGGACCGCACGATCAAGCTCATCGAGTCCGGGGACGCGGACGGCCCGCTGGAGCGCTGGCACGAGCTGCGCGACGAGATCCACCGGGACGTCTGCGAGAAGGGATACGACCCCGAGCGGAACACCTTCACGCAGTCGTACGGCTCCAAGGAGCTGGACGCCTCGCTGCTGCTCATCCCGCAGATGGGCTTCCTGCCGCCGGACGACAAGCGGGTCATCGGCACGATCGAGGCGATCCAGCGCGAGCTGTCCACGGAGGACGGTTTCGTGCTCCGCTACCCGACCTCCGGCGAGGAGGCCGGCGTCGACGGCCTGGAGGGCGACGAGGGCGCGTTCCTCGCCTGCTCGTTCTGGCTGGCCGACGACCTGGCGATGATCGGCCGGGTGGACGAGGCACGCTCGCTCTTCGAGCGGCTGCTCGCGCTCCGCAACGATCTGGGGCTGCTCGCCGAGGAGTGGGACCCGAGGCTCCAGCGGCAGGTCGGCAACTTCCCGCAGGCCTTCAGCCACGTGCCCCTGATCGACACGGCCCTGCGCCTGACGGCGAGCGGGGCGTACGGGGGCTGAGCCGGTCCCGCGCGGGGGACGGTGCCCGGACCTACGATGAGAAGGTCCCGTCCCCCGTACGAAAGGGGGCTCCCATGGGTCCCCACATCTCCGAAAGCGCCCTGTCAGGGCTGGTCGAGGACCTCGCGGGCGAGGTGATCATCCCTGGCGATCCGCGCTACGACGAGGCCCGCGCCCTCCACAACGGCATGATCGACCACCGTCCGTCGGTGATCGCCCAGTGCGCGAGTCAGGCGGACGTGTCCAACGCGATCCTCTTCGGCCGGGCCTGCGACCTCCCCGTCGCCGTGCGCGGCGGCGGCCACAGCGTCGCCGGGACCTCTGTGATCGACGGCTCGCTCGTGGTCGACCTGCGCCGCATGCACACGGTCGTCGTGGACCCGGAGGACATGACGGTCCGCGTCGGCGGCGGGACGACGATGGGGCAGATGGACCACGCCTGCCAGCCGTTCCACGTCGCGACCACCGGCGGTCGGGTGTCCACCACCGGGGTCGGCGGCTTCACACTGGGCGGCGGATCCGGCTGGCTGGAGCGGAAGTTCGGCCTCGCCAGCGACAACCTGCTGGCCGCCGACCTGATCACGGCCGAGGGGAAGCACGTCCACACGGACGCCGAGGAGCACCCCGACCTGTTCTGGGCGCTGCACGGCGGCGGCGGCAACTTCGGGGTGGCGACCTCGCTGACGCTGCGGCTGCACGAGCTGCCGCGGATGAGCGTCGTGATGCTGTTCTTCCTGCCCGACGACGCGCCCGAGGTGGTCCGCACCTTCCGGGACATCGCCGACGCCGCCCCGGACGAGGTGGGCGGCGGGGCGATCTACATGCCGGCGCCGCCCGAGCCGTTCGTGCCGCCGGAGCTGGTCGGCAGGCTGCTCTGCGGGACGCTGTTCACGTACGCCGGGCCGGTCGAGGAGCTGCGGGAGCTGGCGGCGCCGCTGTTCGCCCTGAAGCCCGCGATCGAGATCGTCACGGACATCCCGTACGCGGAGCTGCAGTCCATGCTCGACGACCCGCCCGGACTGCGGAACTACTGGTCGGCCGAGTACCTGACCGCCTTCCCCGACGAGGCCGTGGAGGTGTTCTGCGAGCGCGGGGCGGGCATCCCGCTGCCCGCCGCGACCCAGCACGTGCTGTTCGTACAGGGCGGCGCGGTGGCGGCCGGGGCCGCGCCCTACCCGCAGCCGTGGCGCGCCGCGCCCTGGGCCGTGCACCCGTTCGCGACCTGGGAGGACCCGACGATGGACGAGGCCGAGATCCAGTGGGTGCGGGACGTACGGGCCGACGTGCGGCCGTGGGCGATCGACTCCGTGTACCTGAACTTCGTCGGTGCCGAGGGCGAGCAGCGCGTGGTCTCCTCCTTCGGCGAGGAGAACTACCGCCGACTCGCCGCCGTGAAGGCCGCGTACGACCCCGACAACGTGTTCCGCTACAACCAGAACATCGCCCCGGCCGGCTGAGCCGGCTCATCGCAGGGCGGCGATCACCTCCTCGGCGGCCCGCTCGCCCTCGGTCGCTCCGCCTTCCATGAAGCCCTGGAAGTCGTAGCTGCAGTGCTCGCCGCCGATGTGGACGTTCCCCTGGGCGGTTCCCTCGTATCCGGCGTAGCGGTGCAGATAGCCGACGGGCCAACAGGAGTACGCGCCCAGCGAGTACGGGTTCCGGTGCCAGGCGGAGAGCTGGGCGCGCCCCGTGTACGCCCGTGAGGTGCCGGGGAAGAAGGCGTCGATGCCGGCCAGATGACGGCTCACGAGGCTCCGTACGTAAGGGTCGGACTCGGTGGAGAACGGTCCCGCGGGCGTGAGCGAACCGGCCAGGCTGCCGCCGCCGTACTGGAGGAGGATGCCGCCGGTCCCGCCCTGGATCTTGGTGGTGTCCCAGGTCTGCTGGACCTCGGTGTCGGTGAAGCAGTCGCCGGCCGAGACGCCCGGCCAGGCGCCGGTGCCGCGCCAGGGGCGGGTCCCGAACTGCATGTTGAGCTTGGTGCAGTGGCCCATCCGCGCGTCCCGCAGCAGGTTCCTCATCAGCGGGTCGAATCCGGCCCGGGAGAGGTCGAGCTGCTTGAGGATCGGCAGGGGGAGGCAGAGGACCGTGTGGTCGGCGGTGACGGTCCGGGTGGCACCGGCCTCGGTGAAGGTCAGTGTCTGGGTGCCGTCGGCGTTGGCGCGTACGGCGGTCAGGGACCAGCCGTGGCGCAGGGTGCCGGGGGCGAGTGCCCCGGCGACGGCGTTCGGGAGCCGGTCGTTGCCGCCGACGATGTGATACCGCTCGTTGGACAGGCCCCAGACGTTGAAGTTGCCCGGATTGGTCTGGTAGCCCATGAGCAGCACCAGGGCGAGGGCGGACTGTTCGCTGGTGTCGGCGCCGTACTCGACGTTGTAGGCGACGTCGAGGAACCGGCCGAGCGGCGAGGAGTGCCCGCCGGGGACCCGGGTCTCGATCCACTCGTACACCGACATGGTGTCGAGTGCGGTGCCGGTGGGCGTGGTCTGGTTCCAGGTCACCTCCCCCGCCTCGGAGAGGTCCCGGCGCAGGGACTGGTAGACGGCGTTGAAGTCCTCGTCGGCCTGGTGGCGGGGGTAGTAGGCGCCGTTGAACCAGAGGACCTCCTCCGCGCCGTTGGGCCCGCCCCCGAGGAAGTCCTCGGTGTCGAGGTCGAAGCGGCGGCAGAGTTCCAGGATCTTCTTGTGGCTGGTGTCGATCAGCTCGCCGCCGATCTCGGAGGTCTGCCCGTACGCCCAGTGGGCGCGCTGGGTCCACATGCGGCCGCCGACCCGCGAGGGGTTCGCCTCGTAGAGCACGGGGCTCAGGCCGGCGTCCTGGAGGGTGAGGGCGGCGGTGAGGCCGGAGATCCCGGCGCCGACGACGGCGACCCGGGCGGTGGTTCTGATGGGCCGGTCGGGGGTGGCGGCGCGGGCGGGAACGGCCCCGCCGAGGCCCGTCCCGGCGGTGAGACCGGCGGTGAGACCGGCAGCGGCGGCGTACCTGAGGAGCGAGCGACGCCCGAGGGCGTCGGCTCTCATACCTCTCAGCTCGTCGACGGGGAGTCTCAGCCGTCGGGCGTCGGCGTGCTCGGCGGCGAGGGTCTTCAGGAGGTGCATCGGGTTGGTGCGTGCCATGGGGCTCTCCTGTGGCTGGAAGGGAACTCGTCTCTGAGGTGCGGGGGGGGGCGGCGGACGGGGAGCGCGGCTCCGGGCCTGGGACGGGGGAACGCGGCTCCGGGCCCTCGGGCCGGGGGCGGGGGTCAGCTCTGGGGTACGGGAGCGGGGGCGGGAGCCTCTTCGGCGGGGCGCTCGGCGGCGTCCTCCAGCACGATCCGGCCGATGACCTCGTAGCGCTCGGGCCGCTTGGCCTTGAGGTAGCAGCCGAGGCCGAGGCCGCCGAAGAAGACCGCGCCGACGATCCAGGGGATCCCCTTGAAGAAGAGCGAGTCGGCGGCGAGGCCGGCCGCGGTCTCCATGTTCATGATCAGCAGCACGACGACGGCGATCATGCCGACACCGCCGAGGAGCGGTGCCGTGAGCGTCCTGAACCAGTGACGGTCCTCGGGGTGGTTCTTCCGGAAGTAGCCGATGACGGCGAAGGAGCACAGCGTCTGGACGATGAGGATCGCCATCGTGCCGAGGATCGCGAGCAGCGTGTAGAGGTGGATGTAGGGGTCCTTGCCGGTGAGCCAGAAGGCGCAGACGAGGAGGACGGCGATCGCGCTCTGCACGTACGAGGCGATGTACGGCGAGCCGTGTGTCGCGTGTGTCCGGCCGAGCGCCGGGTGGAGGAAGCCCTCGCGCCCGATGGCGTACAGATAGCGAGAGGCGCACTGGTGGAAGGCCATGCCGCAGGCGAAGGAGCCGGTGAGCAGCAGCCACTGGAAGGCGTCGACGGCCCAGGCGCCGATGAAGCTCTGGGTGGGCGCGAAGAACAGGTCGAGCGGCGAGGCGGAGGAGGACAGCCTCACCGATCCGGCGAGTCCGTTCCCGGCGATCGTCATCCAGGACACGTAGATGTAGAAGACGCCGACGCCGATGACGGAGATCAGGGTGGCGCGCGGGATGACCCGCTTGGGGTCGCGGGACTCCTCCCCGTACATCGCGGTCGACTCGAAGCCGACCCAGGACCAGAAGGCGAAGAAGAGGCCGAGGCCGGCGGAGGTGCCGGTGAAGGCGTTCGCGGGGTTGATCGGCTCGACGGGGATGCCGTCGGGGCCGCCGCCGGCGATCAGGACGGCGGTGGCGACCGCGAAGAGGACCGCGATCTCCGCGATGAGCATCACGCCGAGCGCCTTGGCGGTCAGGTTGATGTCGAAGTACGAGAGGACGGCCGTCACGGCCAGCATGACCGCCGCGTAGAGGATCCACGGAAGGTCGACGCCGAGCTGGTCGGCGACCGTGGTCCGGGCGAAGTACGCGAAGACGCCGACGATCGAGGCCTCGAAGACGATGTACGCGAGGACGGCGAGCATCCCGGACGCCATGCCGGCGATCCGGCCGAGGCCGTGCGAGATGTAGCCGTAGAAGGCGCCTGCGGCCGTGATCCGCTTGGCCATGGCGACATAGCCGACCGAGAAGACGGTCAGGACGAGCGTCGCGAAGAGGTATCCGGCGGGGGCGCCGGTTCCGTTGCCGAAGCCGACGGCGATGGGGAGGTTGCCGGTCATCGCGGTGATCGGGGCCGCGGTGGCGACGGCCATGAAGACGACGCCGACGAGGCCGACGGAGTTCGCCTTGAGCCGGTGGACCTCTGGAGTGGGGTTCTCTGCCATGGCGCGAGAGCATCCTCCCGGGTGACGTAGGCCACAATCGACATGCGGTCGCGCAATTCCCGCCCGGGGGCGACGAGTTGTCGCCCCCATGTACGAACTGTCCGATCCCGTGACCGTGGGGTGATGTCGCCGGAACATGGACGCGCGGTAGCGTCCGGGCCCATGGACAATCAGGGCGGGATCACCGTGCAGCGGGCGCTCGAACTCCCGGGCCTGCGCAGCGGGCTCCCGGAGGTCGTCGCCGGAGCGGACCGGCTGCACCGCACGGTGCGCTGGGTGCACGCGGGCGAGGTGCCGAACATCGCGTCGCTGCTCAAGGGCGGCGAGCTGCTGCTGACCACGGGCCTCGGGCTCGGCACCCGGCCGGCCGAGCAGCGTGCCTTCGTCCGGCGGCTCGCCGACCGGGGCATCGCGGCGCTCGTGGTGGAACTGGGGCCGCGCTTCGCCCGTCTCCCGTCGACGATAGTGGAGGCCGCGCGGGCCGCCGGTCTGCCCCTGGTGCAGCTGCACCGCGAGGTCCCCTTCGTGGCGGTGACGGAGGAGATCCACACCGAGATCGTCAACGGCCACTACGCGCTCCTGCGGCAGGCCGACGAGGTCCACCGGCAGTGCACCGAGGCACTGCTCGGCGGCGGCGGGGTCCCCCAGGTGCTGCGCATCCTCTCGGACTTCGCGGCCAACCCCGTCTTCCTGGAGACCGCCGACGGACAGCTGCTGTACGCGGCGGGCACCGAGTCCGCGCCCGCCGACCCGCTGCAGGTCTGGGACGGGCTGCGCGGCGGGCGGGCGGCCCGCGAATCGGGCCCGCCGACCGGCACGGTGCTGGTCGACGTGCCCGGCGGGGGTCCCGGCACGGCCTCGGTACGGGCCCGTCTCGTCCTGCTCTCGGTCTCCGGCGCCCTCTCGCCCGTCCACCGGATGGCGGCGGAGCGCGCGGCGGGCCTCCTCGCGGTCGTCCTCATGCAGGCGCGTCAGGAGGAGGAGCTGGCGGCGCGCGGCCGGGGCGACTTCCTGACGGACCTGGCGGAGGGCAGGATCACGGCCGAGGACGCGCCGGCGCAGGCGCGGGTCCTCGGCTTCAAGCCGGGCGACGGCCCGCTCCTGCCGGTGGTGATGCGCCTGGCGTCGGAACTCTCCCCCTCGGGCAACTGGGCTCTCCTGGCGCGCGCGGTCCTCGAGGAGCTGGCCTCCGTGGGAGTCCCGGTCCTCCTGGGTGTCCGCCCGGTCGAGGGCCGGGTGCCGCTGCTGCTCGGCCTGCGCTCGGAATCGGAGCGCACGGCGGTCGCGGACCGGGTCGCGGCGGCGCTGCGCGCGGGCGTGGAGCGCGCCGGACTCGAACGCGCCGGGGTGCATCCGCCGGTCGTCGTGGTGGGCGTCGCCGGCAGCTGGGCGGCGGCCTCGGCGGGGCTGCGGCACGCGGCGGAGACGGCGACGGCCGCGCAGGGCCTCTCGGACCTCCCCTGGTACGACGCCCGGCGCCTCGACATCGACCTGCTGCTGTGGCGGCTGCACTTCCACGGGGACACGGTCCTCGCGGCGTTCGTGGACCGCGCGATCGGCCCTCTCAGGGACCACGACCGCACGTCCCGCCCGCCGCTCCTGCCGACCCTGGAGACGTATCTGGCGCACGCGGGCCGCAAGGCGGAGACGGCCCGGGAACTCCACCTCAACCGCCAGACGCTCTACAACCGCCTGGCCCGCATCTCCGAACTCCTGGGCACCGACCTGGACGACCCCCAGACCGTCCTGGCCCTCTCCCTGGCCCTGAGGGCCCGCCGCCACACGCCGTAGCGGCCCGCGGGGCGGTGGCGCCGAACCCCCGCGCCGAACCCCTGCGCCGGACCCCCGCGGGGAACCCCCGCGCCGGACCCCGGCTGGGGCTCGTCCCGGCGACTACCGCCCCACCAGCTCGTCGTAGACGCTCAGCACGTGCGCCACCGTCTCGTCCTCCGTGGGCCAGGTCCGTGCCTGCACCCGCCCGGCCGCCGCGAGGTCCATCCGCCGCTCGACGTCGTCGAGCAGTCCGCGCACCGCACCGGCGAGCGCCTCGGCGTCCCCGTACGGCACCAGCTCCGCCGCGTCGCCGACGAGTTCCGGTACGCCGCCCACCGCCGTGGCGACCAGCGGCACGCCGAGCCGCAGCGCCTCCTGTGCGAGCAGGGACCGCGCCTCCCAGCGCGAGGGCAGCACCGCCACGTCGGCTGCCGCGAGCAGTTCGGCGACGTCCTCCCGGCGCCCGATCAACCGCACGGGCAGCCCCTCGGCCACGATCCGCCGCTGGAGGGCGGCCCGTTCGCACCCCTCCCCCGCGATGACGAGCAGCGGCTGCGGGTCGAGCTCCCGCCAGGAGCGGGCCGCGTCGAGCAGCGTCCGGTATCCCCGGCCCCGCTCCAGCGCTCCGACCGCCATCAGCAACGGCCGGTCGACCGCGCCCAGTTCGGCGCGGGCCTTGCCGTCGTGGAGGCAGACGGGCCCCCGCGCGGGCGGCACGGTGACGGGCGCGAGCCGGGCGTCCCTGGCCCCGCGGCGACGGGCCCGGTCGACGAGCTCGGAGGAGGTGGCGAGGACGACGGTCGCGGCCCGCACGGTCCTTCGCTCCAGGAGCCGCAGCACCCCGCCCCGGGCAGCCCCGTGGGCCTGGTTCCTGGTGTCCCAGGTCGTCACGAGCGGAGCGCGGTCGCCGCCCCCGCTCCCGGCGAGCGCGAGCGCGGCCCGCACGGAGGCCTCCAGGCCGTGCGCGTGGACCACGTCGGCACCGATGCAGGCGTTGCGGAGCGCGGCGACCGTCGCGGGGTCGCCGAGGCGCGGCAGCGGCACGAAGTGCGCACCGGCGCCCAGGTAGTCGTAGACGCGGTCGAGTTCGGCCGGGGCGCACACGGTCACCCGCACGCCCCTCGCCACCAGCCCCGAGGCGAGTGATCGGACGTGGGCGCTGCTGCCCGCGCTGCCGCCGCCCAGCACTTGGACCGTACGGAGCTGTGTCACGCGCCCAAGGATGCCAGCCCGTACCGCCGACCGTACGCACGTTCCGACACCGAAACGGCGTCGTTCCCCTGTACGGAAGGAGTACGGCTCCGGGACCCCCTCCACGGGTTCACCCACTCGGGTGAGCGCGCGAGACGAACTCGCACGCCCCCGGGGGCCGTCGGCCGGTCAGCGGCGGCGGCACACCCGCCGCCCCCACCCGACCGGTCACCGCCCCCACCCGACCGGTCACCGGCCCGACCCGACCCGACCGGTCACCCGGCCCCGATCACCCGGCCGGTCCGCCCGGCGTCAGCCGTCCGCCCGGGCCGTCGCCAGCAGCTCCTCCGCGTGGGCCCGTGCCGTCTCGGAGTCCTCCTGGCCCGCGAGCATCCGGGACAGCTCCCGTACGCGTTCCTCGCCCTCCAGGACCGTGACGCCGGACCGGGTCACCGAGCCGTCGTTGGTCTTCTCGACGAGCAGCTGCCGGTCGGCGAAGGCCGCGACCTGCGGCAGGTGGGTGACGACCACGACCTGCGCGGTCCTGGCGAGCTTGGCGAGCCGGCGGCCGATCTCGACCGCCGCCTTGCCGCCGACACCCGCGTCGACCTCGTCGAACAGGTACGTCGGCACCGGGTCGACCCCGGCGAACACGACCTCCACCGCGAGCATCACCCGGGACAGCTCACCGCCGGACGCGCCCTTGGCGATCGGCCGCGGCGGGGCCCCGGGGTGCGGGGCGAGCAGCAGCTCGACCTCGTCGGCTCCGGACGGGCCGTAGGCGACCCGGCGGCCGCCGACCTCGACGCCGTCGGGGTCCTCGGTCTGCCGGATGTCGAAGGACACCCGCGCGTGGGGCATGGCGAGCGAGGCGAGTTCGGCGGTGACCGCGTCGGCGAACCGGTCGGCCGCCTCCGCACGGGCGTCCGTGAGCCGCTGGGCGAGCACCGACAGGTCGTCGCGCAGCCGGTCGCGCTCGGCGGTGAGTTCCTCGATGCGGTCGTCGTCGCCGTCCAGCTCACCGAGCCGGCCGGCGCCCTCCTCCGCCCAGGCGAGGACGGCGGCGATGTCCTCCCCGTACTTCCGGGTCAGCTGCGTGAGCACCGCGCGCCGCTCCTCCACGGCCGCGAGCCGCAGCGGGTCGGCGTCCAGGTTGTCGGCGTATCCGGCGAGCTCGGTGGCCACGTCGCCGAGGAGGATGGAGATCTCCCCCATCCGGTCGGCGAGGGCGGCGAGCGCCGGGTCGTGCGACCGTACGGCCTCCAAGGCGCGCCCGGCGCCCGCGACCAGGGTCGTGGCGTCGACGGACTCGGGGTCCTCGGGAACGCCCGCGAGCGCGGCGTGCGCGAGCGCGGCGGCGGAGGCGAGGGCCTCGGCGTGCCCGAGCCGCTCCGCCTCGGCGGCGAGTTCGGCGTCCTCCCCCGCGCGCGGGGCGACGGCCTCGATCTCACCGAGCCCGAACCGCAGCAGATCGGCCTCCTGGGCCCGCTCCCGCGCCCGTGTGGTGATCTCGTCCAGTTCGCCCGTGACGGCACGCAGCCGCCGGTACGCCTCCGTGTAGGCGGCGAGCGGGCCGGAGACCGCCCCGCCCGCGTACCGGTCGAGCGCCCCCCGCTGCCGGGCCGGCTTGAGCAGGCCCTGCTGGTCGGTCTGGCCGTGGACGGCGACGAGTTCGTCGGCCAGCTCGGCGAGCAGCCCGACGGGCACCGAGCGCCCGCCCAGGTGGGCGCGTGAGCGTCCCTCGGCCGAGACGGTACGGCTGACGAGCAGCACCCCGTCCTCCAGCTCCGCCCCGGCCTCCTCGGCGCGTACGGCGGCGGGCGCGCCCGCGGGCACGCTGATCCGCCCCTCGACGACGGCCGAGGCCGCGCCGATCCGCACCAGGGCCGGGTCGGCCCTGCCGCCGAGCAGCAGGCCCAGGCTGGTCACCACCATGGTCTTGCCCGCACCGGTCTCACCGGTCACCGCGGTGAAGCCGGGCGACAGCTCGACCACCGCGTCGTCGATGACCCCGAGCGACCGTATCCGCATCTCCTCCAGCACGCCCCAGACCATACGAGGTTTCCCTGGTGCGATGCGACATCACCCCCGGGCGTAACTCTCCGGCGCGCCGATCGTTCGCCCCCGCCGGACCCGGCCGACCGGGGGCGCACACGAGCGAACGCCCGCCCGCCGGAGCCGGCGGGCGGGCCCGTACGTCAGCGGGCCCCGCCCCGCCACCCGGACACGGGCAGGGCGAACTTCGCGACGAGCCGGTCCGTGAAGGACGCGTGGTGGAGCCGGGCGAGCCGGACCGGCACGGCACCCCGCCGCACCTCGACCCGCGCCCCCGCCGGGAGTTCCACCGTCCGCCGCCCGTCGCACCACAGCACCCCGTGCGGGGTGTGCGGCTCGACCTCGACGGCGAGCACCGACTCGGGGGTGGTGATGAGCGGCTTGGCGAACAGGGCGTGCGCCCCGATCGGGACCATCAGCAGCGCCTCGACCTCGGGCCAGACGACCGGGCCGCCCGCCGAGAAGGCGTACGCGGTGGACCCGGTCGGTGTCGCGCAGATCACTCCGTCGCAGCCGAAGCCGGTCACCGGGCGCCCGTCGATCGCGAGGACGACCTCCAGCATCCGTTCCGGGGACACCTTCTGCACGGCCGCCTCGTTGAGCGCCCAGTCGCGGTGCAGGACGTCGCCGTTCTCGTACACGACGACGTCGAGGGTCATCCGCTCCTCCACCTCGTACGCCTTCGTCACGACCCGGTCGACGACCTTGTCGAGGTCGTCCCGCTCGGCCTCCGCGAGGAAGCCGACGCGGCCGAGGTTGACGCCGAGCATCGGGACGCCCGAGGCGCGGGAGAACTCGGCGCCGCGCAGCAGGGTGCCGTCGCCGCCGAGGACGACGAGGAGTTCACAGCCGTCGAGGGCGTCGGAGCAGGCCTCCTTCACCCGCTCGACGGACGGCGGAAGCGGCATGTCTGCCGCCTCCGCCTCCAGGACCCGGACGCCGATGCCGCAGCGCAGCAGTCCGAGGACGACCAGTTCGGCGCTGCGCACGGCGGCGGGCCTGCCGGTGTGCGCGAGCAGGAAGACGGTACGTGGTGCGGTCTCTGATGCTGCTGCCGTTGAGCTCAACGAGGTCCTTCCGCCACGGCGCGGTCGACATCCGCCGGATCCAGCGCGGGCGCGCCTGCCCGCAGCCACAGAAAGTACTCGACGTTGCCGGAGGGGCCGGGCAGCGGGCTCGCGGTGACGCCCAGGACGCCGAGACCGAGCTCGGCGGCACGCCGGGCGACGTTCCTCACGGCGTCGGCGCGGAGCTCGGTGCTCCGGACGACTCCGCCCGTGCCGAGCCGTTCCTTGCCCACCTCGAACTGCGGCTTCACCATCAGGACGAGGTCCGCGTCGGGCGCCGTGCAGGCCGCGAGGGCCGGCAGGACGAGGCCGAGCGGGATGAACGAGAGGTCGCCGACGACCAGGTCGACGGGCACGCCGTCGATCGCGTCGAGCGTCAACTCGCGTACGTTCGTCCGGTCCTTCACGGTGACCCGCTCGTCGCTCTGCAGCGACCAGGCGAGCTGCCCGTAGCCGACGTCGACCGCGACGACATGGGCGGCGCCGGCCCGCAGCAGCACATCGGTGAAGCCGCCGGTGGAGGCCCCGGCGTCCAGGGCGCGCCTGCCCTCGACCTTCAGCCCGAGCGGGACGAAGGCCTCGAAGGCCCCGGCGAGCTTGTGACCGCCGCGCGAGACGTAGTCGGGATCGGAGTCGTCCTGGACGACGACGATGGCCGCGGCGGTCTCGACCTGGGTGGCGGGCTTGGTGGCGACGGTCTTGCCGACGGTCACCCGGCCCGCGGCGATCAGCTGGCTGGCGTGCTCCCGCGAGCGCGCGAGCTTGCGCCGGACCAGCTCGGCGTCGAGACGGCGGCGTGCCACTCCTGCCACGTTCGGTTCAGCTCCTGTTTTCGTACGGACGAGGGGCGGGGTGCGCGTCGAGCGAGGTCAGCTCGGCACGCAGTCCACGGTGTACATCCTCGTACACCTCCAGGTGTCCGTCCGCCGGGAGGTCGTCCACCTCGGCGAGACGCGCCAGGCGGGCGTCGACCCCGGGGTGCCCGGTGCGTTCCCGTACGACCTCCAGGGGCGCGGCCGCGGCGGGCTCGGGGGCCGCGCCGCGCGGGGCCCCGGTGTCCGACGCCGCGGGTTCGGACGTCTCGTCCACGGGCTCGGGCTCGGCCATCGCGTCGTTCATGCTCCCGACGCTACCGCGAACCCCTGGGGTACGGTCGACGGCGATGGCGACGATCACGGAGTGCCGCGACGCACTCGACACACTCTCCGACAACCTCGCGCGGGCGGACGGCGACGTACGCGGCGCGGCCGCGCTCGACCGCACCCTGAGCTGCCACATCACCGACCTGGACACCACGTTCACGGGCCGTCTCGCGGACGGCCGGATCAAGGTCGAGTCCACGGTGGCGGGCCCGCCGCCGGCCAAGGCGCAGATCCGGCTCGCGATGACCGGCGACGACCTGGTGGCGATGGTGGGCGGGGACCTGAACTTCGCGAAGGCCTGGGCCTCGGGCCGGGTCAGGCTGGAAGCGGGCTTCCGCGACCTGCTCCGCCTCCGCTCCCTGCTCTAGGCCCTGTCGTGGGACACCCCGCGGCGCCCCCGCGCCCGGGGTGGGGACTCATGGTGAGGGCCCCGACGGGGGGGGCGGCGGGGGGGGGCGGCGCCCGACTGGGGCG
>NZ_JBIVLV010000007.1:485195-491204 GCF_044752725.1 Streptomyces sp. NPDC088707
GGCTCCCGCGACCTGCCCCCCCCCGGCACCCGGCTCTCGCCCGTGTCTCCCACCCCCCGTCGTCCCCCGCCCGCGGGTTGTCCCACGACAGGGCCTGGCCCAGCACGGCGAGGCGGGCGGGCGGGCCCGCCCGCGTAGGGGCGCGTCGGGCTCACGTGCCGAGGGCGGGCTCCGGCGACGCGGCGGGCCGCGGGACACGGGCCTTCCGCCCGGCCGGTATGACCAGCGGCGTCCCCGTCTCGGGGTCCTCGATGACCTGGCACCGCAGCCCGAAGACCCGCTCGACGAGCTCGGCGGTCACCACCTCGGCCGGCGGTCCCTCGGCGACCACCTCCCCTTCGCGGACGGCGATGAGGTGGGTCGCGTACCGGGCCGCGTGGTTGAGGTCGTGCAGCACGGCGACGAGCGTCCGGCCCTGGGTCTCGTGCAGCTCGGCGCACAGGTCGAGGACGTCGATCTGGTGCTGGATGTCGAGATACGTCGTCGGCTCGTCGAGCAGCAGCAGCGGCGTCTGCTGGGCGAGCGCCATGGCGATCCAGACGCGCTGGCGCTGACCGCCGGAGAGCTCGTCGACGTACCGCTCGGCCAGCTCGGCGACGCCGGTCGCCTCCATCGACTCCCGGGTGACGCGCTCGTCCTCCGGCGACCACTGGCGCAGCAGCCCCTGGTGCGGGTAGCGGCCACGGGCGACGAGGTCGGCGACGGTGATGCCGTCGGGCGCCACGGAGGTCTGGGGCAGCAGCCCGAGGGTCTTGGCGACCTTCCTGGCCGGCATGGCCTGGATCGACTGCCCGTCGAGCAGGACGCGCCCCTGGCTGGGCTTCAGCATCCGGGAGAGGGCGCGGAGCAGGGTGGACTTGCCGCAGGCGTTCGGCCCGACGATCACGGTGAACGAGTTGTCGGGGATCTCGACGGACAGATCGCGGGCGATGACCCGCTGCTCGTACGCCAGGGTGACCGATTCCGCGCTCAGCCGCTGCTGCCGACCATCCATGCCCGTGCTCCCGTGCCCGCCGCCCAAATGAAGTTAGGTTAGCCTACCCAATTTCTTTGAGGTCGCCGGTGTCACAGCCCGAGCCGCGCGAGCACCTTCCCCGCGTCCGGCACCCCGCCGCCCGCCGCGTCCGCCGCCGACCAGGCGGCCCCGCACAGAGCCCGCACGGCGTCCATGGGATCCCCCGCACCGGCCGCCGCGTCCGCCGGCCCCTCCAGGACCAGCTCGCCCCCGCCCGGCGCGGTCACCGAGGCCCGCCAGCCCCCGCACACGAAGCTCCCGTCCTCCTCCGCCACGACCTCCGGCTGGCCCACGAGCAGCCCCCGCAGATCGGCCGCGACATAGGTCGGCCGGTGCTCCGGCACGGCCCGCAGCAGCTGCGCCGCGTCCGTCACCCCGGTGAACACGAGCAGCGAGTCCACCCCGCCGTTGAACGCACCCTCGATGTCCGTGTCCAGCCGGTCCCCGACCACCAGCGGCCGCCGCGCGCCCGTCCGCAGCACCGTCTCCCGGTGCATCGGCGGCAGCGGCTTCCCCGCGACCCTGGGCTCCACCCGGCCGCCCGTGGCGATCCGCACGACCTCCACCGCGGCCCCGTTCCCGGGCCCGATCCCCCGTGCGCCGGGAATCGTCAGGTCCGTGTTCGACGCGTACCAGGGCAGCCCGCGCGCCACCGCGTAGCTCGCCTCCGCGAACCTCCCCCACGGCATCTCCGGCCCGCCGTACCCCTGCACCACGGCCACCGGCTCGTCCTCCGCCGAGTCCACCGGCACCAGACCCCGCTCGCGCAGCGCCACCCGCAGCCCCTCGCCACCGATGACGAGCACCCGCGAGCCGGCCGGCACGTCGTCGGCGATCAGCCGGGCCACGGCCTGCGCCGAGGTGATCACGTCCCCGGCGTCGGCGGGCACCCCGAGCTCGGTAAGGTGCTCGGCCACCGCGTCGGGCGTCCGCAGCGCGTTGTTCGTGACGTACGCCAGCTGCATCCCGCCGCCCCGGGCGGCCCCGAGGGCCTCCACGGCGTGCGGAACGGCCTCCCCGCCCGCGTACACGACCCCGTCCAGGTCCAGCAGCGCCGTGTCGTACGCCTCGCTCAGCGGCACCGCGCTGCCACCCGGCCGCCGCCTGCCCACACCCTGCCGCTCCTGGCCGTTCCGCACCGTCACCGCACACTCCTCGCCTCACCGGGTGGGTTCCCCGCTCCCCCGATCATCGCTCATCGCACCGGCCACATACGATGACGAGATGAACACCTCAGGTCACGCGGCCGACGACGTCCGCGACGACGCAGCCGGACTGCACCTGGCGCCGTTCCGCGGGCTCCGATACGTCCCCGAGCGGGTCGGCAGCCTGGCCGCCGTCACGTCCCCGCCCTACGACGTGGTCGTACGACCTGACGGACTTCTGCACCTGGAGTCCGCGGACCCCCACAACATCGTCCGGCTGATCCTGCCCCAGGCGATCACCGCCGGCACCCGCCACCGCAAGGCCGCCGTCACCCTCGACCGCTGGCTCGCGGACGGCGTCCTCGCCCCGGACCCGGAGCCCGCGCTCTACGTGTACGAGCAGCACGGCGACGGCATCCTCCAGCGCGGCATCATCGGCGCCCTCGAACTCTCCACCCCGGCCGAGGGAGTCGTCCTCCCGCACGAGGACGTCATGCCGCACGTCGTCGAGGACCGCGCCGCCCTGATGCGGACCACCGCGGCCAACCTGGAACCGCTGCTCCTCACGTACGTCGGCGAGGGCGACGGCGCGGGCGAGGTCGTCGAGCGCACCGTCCAGCGCCCTCCGCTGCTCGCCACGACGACGGAGGACGGCTTCCACCACCGTCTCTGGGCGGTGACCGACCCGGCCGAGCAGGCCGCCGTCTCCGCCGGGCTCGCCCACCACCAGGCCCTCATCGCCGACGGCCACCACCGCTGGGCGACCTATCTGCGCCTCCGCGAGGAGCACCCGGCGCCCGGCCCCTGGAACTACGGCCTGGTCCTCCTCATCGACACGGCCCGCTACCCGCTCCGGGTCCGCGCGATCCATCGGCTCCTCAACCGCCTGCCGGTCGCCGGCGCCCTCGCGGCCCTCGACGGCGCCTTCCGGGTACGCCGCGTCGAGCGGCCCCTGCCGGAGGCCATGGAGACCCTCGCCGAGGCCACGACCGAGGGCAACGCCTTCCTCCTGGCCGGAGACGGCGGCTTCCACCTCGTCGACCGCCCGGACCCGGCCCTCCTCGACCGCACGATCCGGACGGACCGCCCGGACGCCTGGCGGACCCTGGACGCCACGGTCCTGCACTCCACGCTCCTGGAGCACGTCTGGCACATCCCGGACGCCCCCGAGGACATCTCCTACATCCACGACACGGAGGCCGCGGTGGAGCAGGCGGAACGCCGCGGCGGTACGGCGGTCCTCATGCACCCGGTACGCGAGGAGGTCGTCCGGGACCTGGCCCGCCAGGGCGTCACGATGCCCCGCAAGTCCACCTCCTTCGGCCCGAAGCCGGCGACGGGCCTGGTCCTGAGAAGCCTGGCGCTGGACTGACACCCAGGAGAACGAAGAAGGGCGGCACCCCTGCGGGTGCCGCCCTTCTCAGATGCCGACCGTGTCAGCTCTTGTCGCCGACGCTGTCGTCGCTGTCGTCCTCGTCGAAGTCGTCGTCCTCGTCGTCGTCACCTTCGACGTCGACATCGACGACGTCGCCACGGTCCGACGCCTCGTCGGCCTCGTCCTCGTCGAACGCGTCGACGAACTCGACACCGTCCATCTCGGCCAGCCGGTCCGAGGCGTCCGTGGCCCCGTCCTTGTCGGCCTCGAGAGCCTTGGCGAACCACTCCCGGGCTTCGCGCTCACGGCCGGCGGCGAGCAGCGCGTCGGCGTAGGCGTAGCGCAGGCGCGCGGTCCACGGGTGCACGGCGCTGGAGGCGAGCTCGGGGCTCTGCAGCGTCACGATGGCGGCGTCGAGCTGACCCAGGTCCCGGCGGGCGCCGGCGGCCACGAGCCGCATCTCGACCTGACCGGCCTTGTCCAGCTTCTGCACCTCGGGCTCACCGGCCATCGCCAGCGCACGCTCGGGGCGGTTGAGACCGCGCTCGCAGTCGGCCATCACGGGCCACAGCTCGACGCCACCGCTCATCCGGCGGGCGGCACGGAACTCGGCGAGCGCCTCGGAGTACTTCTGCGTCGCGTACGCGGCGAAGCCGGCGGCCTCGCGCACGGCGGCGACACGGGAGGCGAGCCGCAGGGCGACCCTGGAGTACTCGTAGGCCTTCTCCGGGTCCTCGTCGATCAGCTGGGCGACCATGACGAGGTTGCGCGAGACGTCCTCGGCGAGCCCCTTGGGCAGGCTCATGAGCTCCTGGCGCACATCCGGGTCGATCTCCTCACCGGTGACCTCCGGCGGGATCGGCAGACGCTTGATGGGCGCGCGGTCGCCACGGTCGCGGTCGCGGTCGTCGCGCCGCCCGAAGCCACCCCGGTCGTCCCGCCCGCGGAACCCACCACGGCTGTCGCCCCCGCGGTCGTCACGGCGGAAGCCACCGCCACGGTTGTCGCCACCACGGTCGTCACGACGGAAACCGCCGCGGCTGTCCCCACCGCGGTTGTCGTCCCGGCGGAACGAGGACGGACGCTCGTCGCGGCGGTCGTCACGACGGAATCCACCGCCGCGGTTGTCGCCACCGCGGTCGTCACGCGAGGGGTACGAGGGCCGGTCGTCCCGACGGAACGACGAAGGACGCTCATCACGCCGGTCGTCACGACGGAAACCACCGCCACCGCCGCGATTGTCTCCGCCACGGTTGTCGTCGCGACGGAAGCCGCCACCACGGCTGTCGCCACCACGGTCGTCACGGCGGAAGCCGCCGCCGCCACCACGGTTGTCGTCACGACGGTCGTCACGCGGGAAGGAGGGCCGGTCGTCACGACGGAAGCCGCCGCCACGGTTGTCGCCACCACGATCGTCACGACGGAAACCGCCACCACCGCCACGGTTGTCCCCGCCACGGTCGTCACGGCGGAAGCCGCCGCCGCGGTTGTCGCCACCGCGGTCGTCACGCGAGGGGTACGAGGGCCGGTCGTCCCGACGGAACGACGAGGGACGCTCATCGCGCCGGTCGTCACGACGGAAACCGCCACCACCGCCACGGTTGTCGCCACCACGGTCATCACGACGGAAACCGCCGCCGCCTCCGCCACGGTTGTCCCCGCCACGGTCGTCACGACGGAAGCCGCCTCCGCGGTTGTCGCCGCCACGGTCGTCACGGCGGAAGCCACCGCCGCCACCACGGTTGTCGTCACGACGGTCGTCACGCGGGAAGGAGGGCCGGTCGTCGCGACGGAAACCGCCACCACCACGGTTGTCCCCGCCACGATCGTCACGACGGAAACCGCCGCCGCCACCACGGTTGTCGCCACCACGGTCATCACGACGGAAGCCACCGCCCCCACCGCCGCGGTTGTCCCCGCCACGGTTGTCGTCGCGACGGAAGCCACCGCCCCCGCCACCACGGTTGTCCCCACCACGGTCATCACGACGGAAGCCACCGCCGCCACCACGGTTGTCGCCACCACGATCGTCACGGCGGAAACCGCCGCCACCGCCGCGGTTGTCCCCGCCGCGGTTGTCGTCGCGACGGAAGCCACCGCCGCGGTTGTCGCCACCGCGGTTGTCGTCACGGCGGTTGTCGTCACGGCGCGGGCCACGGAAGCCGCCCCGGTCACCGCCGGCGCCGGCACCGTCCCTGCGACGCGGCTCGCGCTCCGGACGGTCGTCGGGAGAGTTGGTGGACATCGACGTGACTCCTGTCTTCGGGTACTGCAGTCATTCTCGCGCAGCCGGCACTCGGCCGCGCATCGGAAAAGTCAAGCAAAAAACAAAAGGACCCCTGGTCCCAGCGTGAACGCTGGGACCAGGGGTCCTGAAGAATTGTTCGGCGGCGTCCTACTCTCCCACAGGGTCCCCCCTGCAGTACCATCGGCGCTGAAAGGCTTAGCTTCCGGGTTCGGAATGTAACCGGGCG
>NZ_JBIVLV010000008.1:0-424773 GCF_044752725.1 Streptomyces sp. NPDC088707
CCCCGGCTCTCTTGGGGGAGAGAGCCGGGGCCGTCGTTTGCGCTGGTCAGAAGACCAACCCGTTACCGCCCCCTTTGGATCCACTGTTGGGGGACCGGGGAGGGGGGCGGTGATCAGGGGCCGCTCACGCGGCGGGCCTCCGGGGAGGCGGGGGCGTCAGACCATGTGGGGGTAGCCGTACTCGGTCGGCGGGACCAGCGTCTCCTTGATGGCGCGGGTCAGCGTCCAGCGCATCAGGTTCTGCGGGGCGCCGGCCTTGTCGTTCGTGCCCGAGGCACGGCCGCCGCCGAAGGGCTGCTGGCCGACGACGGCGCCGGTCGACTTGTCGTTGATGTAGAAGTTGCCCGCGGCGAAGCGGAGCTTCTCCATCGTGTACGCGGCCGCCGCGCGGTCACCGGAGATGACCGAGCCGGTGAGGGCGTAGTCCGAGACCGACTCCATCTGGGTCAGCATCGCGTCGTACCCGTCGGCAGCGCTGTCGTCGTACACGTGGATCGCCAGGATCGGGCCGAAGTACTCGGCCTTGAAGACCTCGTTCTCCGGGTCGGTGCAGGCGATGACGGTCGGGCGGACGAAGTAGCCCACCGAGTCGTCGTACGTGCCACCGGCGATGATCGTGCAGGTCGGGTCGGCCGCGGCACGGTCGATCGCGGCCTTGTTCTTGGCGAACGAGCGCTCGTCGATGACGGCGCCGATGAAGTTCGACAGGTCGGTGACGTCACCCATGGTGATGCCGTCGACCTCGGCCGCGAACTCCTCCTTGAAGCCGTCGTTCCAGATGGAGGCCGGAATGTAGGCGCGCGAGGACGCGGAGCACTTCTGGCCCTGGAACTCGAAGGAGCCACGGGTCAGCGCGGTCTTCAGGATGGCGCGGTCGGCGCTGGGGTGCGCGACGACGAAGTCCTTGCCGCCGGTCTCGCCGACGATCCGCGGGTACGAGCGGTACTTCTCGATGTTCGTGCCGACCGTCTTCCACAGGTGCTGGAAGGTCTTGGTCGAACCCGTGAAGTGGATGCCGGCCAGGTCGGGGTGGTTCAGGGCCACCTCGGAGACGGCGATGCCGTCGCCGGTCACCAGGTTGATGACGCCCTTCGGCAGGCCGGCCTCCTCCAGGAGCTCCATGAGGAGCACGGCGGAGTGGGTCTGCGTCGGGGACGGCTTCCAGACCACCACGTTGCCCATGAGGGCGGGGGCGGTGGGCAGGTTGCCCGCGATGGCGGTGAAGTTGAACGGCGTGATCGCGTAGACGAAGCCCTCGAGCGGGCGGTGGTCCAGACGGTTCCACACACCCGGGGAGTTCGCCGGCGGCTGCTCGGCCAGGATCTGGCGGGCGTACGCCACGTTGAAGCGCCAGAAGTCGACGAGCTCGCACGGGGTGTCGATCTCGGCCTGCTGGGCGGTCTTCGACTGGCCGAGCATGGTGGACGCGGCCAGCGTCTCGCGCCACGGGCCGGCGAGCAGCTCGGCGGCGCGCAGGATGATCGCGGCACGGTCGTCGAAGGCCATCGCGCGCCAGGCGGGGGCCGCGGCCAGGGCCGCGTCGACGGCGTCCTGGGCGTCCTGCGTGGTGGCGCCGCGGAAGGTGCCGATGACGGCCTTGTGGTTGTGCGGCTGGACGACCTTGAACTCCTCGCCGCCGCCGAGGCGCTTCACGCCGCCGATGGTCATCGGAAGCTCGCGCGGGTTCTCGGCCAGCTCCTTGAGCTTGGTCTCCAGACGGAGGCGCTCGGGGGAACCGGGGGCGTAGCTGTGCACCGGCTCGTTGACCGGAGCGGGGACCTGGGTGACAGCGTCCATAAGTCTCGATACTCCTTGTGAGAGGTGGGCTCAGCCCTTGGTGAGGATGGAGCGGACGAAGAAGAGGAGGTTGGCCGGCTTCTCCGCGAGGCGGCGCATGAAGTAGCCGTACCAGTCGGTGCCGTAGGCGGTGTACACGCGCATGCGGTGTCCCTCGGCGGCCAGCCGGTGCTGCTCCTCGCTGCGGATGCCGTACAGCATCTGGAACTCGTACTCGTCCAGCTTGCGCCCCGCACGGCGGGCGAGCTCCTGGCCGATGGAGATCAGGCGCGGGTCGTGGGAGCCGATCATCGGGTAGCCCTCGCCGTCCATCAGGATCTTCATGATCCGGACGTACGCCTTGTCGATCTCGGGCTTGTCCTGGATGGCGACGGACGCGGGCTCCTTGTAGGCGCCCTTCACGATCCGGACGCGGGAGCCGTTCGCGGCGAGGCGGCGGGCGTCGTCCTCGGTGCGGAAGAGGTAGGCCTGGATGACGCAGCCGGTCTGCGGGTGGGTCTTCCGCAGCTCCTCGTGGATGGCGAACATCGAGTCGAGGGTGGTGTGGTCCTCGGCGTCCAGGGTGACCGTGGTGCCGATCTCGGCGGCGGCCTCGACGACCGGCCGGACGTTCGCGAGGGCCAGCTCGTGGCCGTTCTCCAGCGACTGCCCGAACATCGACAGCTTGACGGACATCTCGGCGCGCTCGCCGAGGCCCAGCTCCTTGAGACGGCCGATGAGCTCCAGGTAGGCGTCCCGGGCGGCGTACGACTGCTCGACGGTGGTGATGTCCTCACCGACGACGTCGAGGGTGACCTCCAGGCCGCGGTCGCTCAGGTCCTGGACGATCGGGACGACGTCGCCGACCGACTCACCAGCGATGAAGCGGGCGACGACCTGCTTGGTCCCGGGGGCGGCCGACACGAGACGGCGCATCTTGTCGCTGCGCGACGCGGCGAGGATCACGGGACCCAGCACGGGGACCTCCAGAAGGACAGGGTGACGAAGGGTGCCGTACCCGATCTTCCGTAAGAAAACGGGAACAGCACGAAGAACCACCGTGAAACCTATGGATCGCTCCGATCGTCCGCCATCTACAGCTGTCACGCATCCGTGCACGGCATCTCATACATATGTCTGAGAGGGTGCGAGAATGGCGCTGTGAAGGGCGATTACCAAGAACTGGTGGACGAGATCTCCGCGCTGCTCGGCGCACCGGCGACGCTGGAGAACCGCGATTTCGGTCTGATCGCCTTCGGCGCCCACGACAGCGACGACGACACCGCCATGGACCCCGTCCGGACGCGTTCGATCCTGACCCGGAAGTCGACCCCGGCGGTCCGCGCCTGGTTCGAGGGCTTCGGCATCACCCGGGCGACCGGCCCGGTCCGCATCCCGGCCGCCCCGGACGCCGGTGTGTTCCGGGACCGCCTCTGCCTGCCCGTACGCCACCGGGGGGTCGTCCTCGGGTACGTCTGGCTGCTCGACGCCGAGCCCGGCCCCACGCCCGCCCGGCTCACGGCCGCGATGGAGGTCGCCACCCGGATCGGCGACCTCCTCGCCGACGAGGAGCGGGCGGACGCCGACCTCTCGCGCGAGTTCGCCGCGGCCCTGACCGCCGGGCGCGGCTGGCAGAGCGACATGTCCGTCGCGGCCCTCCGGGTGGCGCTCGGCCCCAGCGCGGACGGTCTGCACACCGTCGTCTGCGTGACCCCCTGGCAGGGCGACGCCCCCTCGATCCGTTCGGTCGCCGCCGCGGCCGCGGTCGCCGTCCTCCCCGAGGGCGAGTCCGGCGAGTCCGGCGAGTCCCTGGCCGTCCTCGTACGGCTGCGCACGCCCGAGGACCTCGCCCCCGCCCGCGCGGCCGCCGACCGGCTGCGCGCCGCCGCCCCGGCCGGCATCGCCACCCCCCGCCGGGGCCTCGCCGACCTCCCGGCGGCCTGGCGCGAGGCCAACACGGCGGCCCGCGCCGCCACCGCCCAGCCGACCCTCGGCCCGGTCGCGGAGTGGGCCGGGATCGGCCCGTACCGCCTGCTCGCGGCGCTCTACCACCCCGAGGTCGACCCCGTCGTCGCCCCGCTCGTCGCCCCCGCCCACGCCGAACTGGCCCGCACCGCCGAGGTGTTCCTCGACAACGCGGGCCAGGCGGGCCGCACGGCGGCGGCCCTGGGCATCCACCGCCAGACCCTCTACTACCGCCTGTCGCGGGTCGAGCAGCTCACCGGCCTCGACCTGGACGACGGCGAGGACCGCCTACTGCTCCACATGTCTTTGAAGTCGGCGCGGCTCTGAACGGATCCGTCAGGGACGCGCGCGGCGGCGCAGCTCCGGCTCCCCCAGCGCGGGCGGCACGTATCCGCCGTCCCGGGCCGACAGGTTCGTGCCCGGCGGCACGATCTTGTCGATCCGGTCGAGGACGTCCCTGCTCAGCCGGATCCGGTCGGCGCCGAGCTGCGCCTCCAGCTGCTCGAAGGTCCGCGGCCCGATGATCGCCGAGGTGACGGCGGGGTGTTCGAGGACGAAGGCGAGCGCGAGCTGGACGAGGCTCAGTCCGGCCTCGTCGGCGAGCTGGGCCAGCGCCTCGGCGGCGTCGAGCTTGGCCGCGTTCTCCGGGTCGGCGATGTCGAAGCGGGCGGCCTGGCGGTCGATCCGGCTGGACTGCGGCTGCTCCGCGCCCTTGCGGTAGCGGCCCGAGAGCCAGCCGCCCGCCAGCGGGCTCCAGGTGAGGACACCGAGGCCGTAGCGCTGGGCGACGGGCAGCACCTCGCGCTCGATGCCCCGGGCGAGCAGGGAGTACGGCGGCTGTTCGGCGACGACCCGCTCGCGGCCCCGGCGCTCGGCGATCCACTGGCCCTCGACGATGGCGGAGGGCTCGAAGGTGGACGTGCCGATGTAGCGGATCTTGCCCTGGCGGACGAGGTCGGTCAGGGCGCCGAGCGTCTCGTCGAAGTCGGTCTCCGGCTCGGGCCGGTGCACCTGGTAGAGGTCGATCCAGTCGGTGCCGAGGCGGCGCAGGCTGTTCTCGACCTCGCGGACGATCCAGCGCCGGCTGTTGCCGCGCTCGTTGGTGTCCTCGCCGAGGCTGCCGTGGAACTTGGTGGCCAGGACGACGTCGTCCCGGCGGCCGCCCGCGAGGGCCTTGCCGACGATCGTCTCCGACTCCCCCGCCGAGTACACGTCGGCGGTGTCGACGAAGTTGATGCCGGAGTCCAGGGCCCTGTGGATGATGCGGACGCTGTCGGCGTGGTCGGTGTTGCCGCGGGCGCCGAACATCATCGTGCCCAGGCACAGCGGGCTCACTCGGACGCCGGTGCGGCCCAGCAGGCGGTGTTCGGTGGTCATCGTGCACTCCCTTGTACGAGTCGGTCGTGGTGCTCCGCCGCCGCGGGGGCGGGCGGGGTGGTACGGGTGGTGGTGCCCTGCCGGTAGGCGTCCCAGAGGCGGCGGTACGGCCCCTGGCCCGCGAGGAGCTGGGCGTGCGTGCCGCTCTCCACGACGGTGCCGGCCTCCAGGACGACGACCCGGTCGGCCCGGGCGGCCGTGGTGAGCCGGTGCGCGACGACGAGCGTCGTACGCCGGCGGCTGAGCGCCTCGACGGCGGCGGCCACCCGCCGCTCGGTGGCGAGGTCCAGCGAGGCGGTCGCCTCGTCGAGGAGCAGGACGTCGGGGTCGACGAGTTCGGCCCTGGCGAGGGCGAGCAGCTGGCGCTGCCCGGCCGAGAGGCCGTGGCCCCGCTCCCCCACGGGGGTCAGATAGCCGGCCGGCAGGGCGGCCACCGTGTCGTGGGCGCCGACCGCCCGGGCGGCGGCCTCCACCTCGGCGTCGGTGGCGTCCGGGCGGCCGTAGGCGATGGCGTCGCGGACGGTGACGCCGAACAGGTGCGGTTCCTGCGGAACGATGCCGAGCCTGCGGCGGTACCCGGTCAGGTCGAGCTCGCGCAGGTCGTGCCCGTCCACCCGGACGGCTCCGGCCACCGGGTCGTAGAACCGGGCGAGGAGCTTGACGACGGTGGACTTGCCCGCGCCGGTGGTGCCCACGAGCGCGACGGTCTCGCCGGGCGCGACCCGCAGCCGGACGCCGTGGAGCACGTCGCGTTCCCGGCCGCCCGCGTAGTGGAACGACACGTCGTCGAACTCGATCTCGCCCCGCAGCGAGGTCACCCGGCGCGGTGCCGCCGCCAGGGGCGTGGCGACGGGGGTGCGCATCAGGGCGCGCAGCCGGCTCATTCCGACGACCGCCTGCTGATAGCCGTCGAAGACCTGGGAGAGCTGCTGGATGGGCGAGAAGAAGAGTTCGACGTACAGCAGGAAGGCGATCAGCGTCCCCGCCGTCAGTTCGCCGGAGCGCACCTGGCCCACGCCGACGGCGAGGACCGCGGCGGTGGAGAGCGTGCCGAGGAACTCCACGAAGGGGAAGAAGGTGCCCATGTAGCGCTGGGCGCGCAGCCGCGAGTCGCGGAACGACCAGGCGAGGGCGGCGAAGTGCGCGGCGTTGTGCCCCTCGCGCCGGAACGCCTGGGTGACGCGCAGCATGCCCACGTTCTCCTGGAGGCAGGCGTTGACCGTGCTGATCCGTTCCCGGGCCTCCAGGTAGGCGGGGACCGAGTAGTGCCGGAACACGGCGGTCGCGCCGATGAGCAGCGGCAGCGCGGCGAGCAGGACGAGCGCGAGGCCGGCGTCGATGGCGAGGAGCGCGGCCAGGACGCCGAGGACGGTGAGGAGGCTGACGACCGCGGTGATCAGCCCGGTCTGGAGGAAGGTGGACAGGGCGTCCACGTCCGTGGTCATCCGGGTCATGATGCGGCCGCCGAGCTCCCCCTCGTAGTAGTCGAGGCCGAGCCGCTGCAACTGGGCGTAGGTCTTGATCCGCAGGGTGTAGAGGAGCCGCTCGCCGGTGCGTCCGGTGGTGCGGACCTGGGCGACGCCGACGAGCCAGTTCAGCCCGACGACGAGGGCGGCCGTGGCCGAGGCCGCGAGGAGGACCCCCCGGGCCTGGTGGACGACGCCGCCGTCCACCCCGTGGCGTACGAGGACGGGCACGGCGATCTGCGCGAGGGCGTCCACGGCGACCAGGAGCAGTCCGGCGAGGAGCGACAGCCGGAACGGCTTCAGGAGGGTGCCGAGGTGGAACCGGGGGTCGGCGGAGACCGCCTGCTCCAGCGGCACCCGGGGGTCGTCCTCGGGCAGCGGGAGGCGTTCGAGGGCGGCGAGGAGTTCGGGGGTCGGCGGTGCGGAGCCGAGGACCCCGCCGCCCGGTCCGCCGCGGCCCGGCCCGGCGGTGGCCGCGGCCTCGGCGAGCGCGTTCGCGGCCCGTACGGCCGTGGCCTCGTCGTGGACGCGCCCGGACCCCGTGGGGCGCCGCCACAGCTCCGCGGTGACGCCCCGCGCCGGGGCCGGGGCCTCCTCCTGCCGTCCCTCCTCGCCGTCGGCGGCGAGCAGCGTGCGGAACAGGGCCGAGCGGGAGCGGAGTTCGTCCAGGGTGCCGGTGTCCACGATCCGGCCGCCGTCCATGAGCGCGATCCGGTCCGCCAGTTCCAGCGTCGACTCGCGGTGGGCGACGAGCACGGTGGTGCACCGGAGCCCGGCCTCGCGCAGGGACGCGTGGATGTCGGCCTCGACGCGGGCGTCGATCGCGGAGGTGGCGTCGTCGAGCACCAGGACCGCGGGCTCACCGAGCAGGGCCCGGGCGAGGGCGATCCGCTGACGCTGGCCGCCGGAGAGCGTCAGCCCCTGCTCCCCGACGAGGGTGTCGTAGCCGTCGGGCAGCCGCTCGACGAACTCGTCGGCGCACGCGAGACGGGCCGCCGCGCGGATCTCCTCGTCACCGGCGTCCGGACGGCCGTACGCGATGTTGGCCCGCACGGTGTCGGACAGCAGCAGGCTCTCCTCGAAGACGAAGCCGATACGGGAGCGCAGAGCGGCCAGGGTGAGGTCGCGGACGTCGTGCCCGCCGACCCGGACCGTGCCCGCCGCCGTGTCGTAGAAGCGGGGCAGCAGGGCGACGGCGGTGGACTTGCCGCAGCCCGCGGGGCCGATGAGCGCGAGGGTCTCCCCCGGGCGCACGTCCAGGCTGAAGCCGCGCAGCAGGGGCTCGCCGGCCCCGTGGGCGAACGTCACGTCGTCCCAGGCGAGCGCGGGGAGTCCGGTGGCCGTGCCGGGGGCGCCCGGGCCGGTCGTGGACGCGGCGGGCAGGTCCCGGGCGGTCGGCGGGTCGGTGATCGCCGGCTCCTCGTCGATCACCTCGAAGACTCGTTCCGCGCCCGCCCTCGCCTGCTGCCAGACGGTGAGCAGGGTCGCGACCTGGCGGACCGGGGTGACGAACGAGCCGAGGTACGCGGTGAAGGCCAGGAAGGTGCCCAGCGAGACCTGGCCGTCGAGCGCCAGCCAGCCGCCGAGGACGAGGACCGCCACCTGCCCGAGCGCGGGCACGGCCTGGAGGGCCGGGTTGTAGCGGCTGGTGAAGGCGACGACGCGCAGCCGCGAGGAGAACAGCCCCCGGACGCGGCGTTCGAGGCCCTCCAGTTCGCGCCGCTCCTGGCCGAAGCCCTTGACGACGCGGACACCGGTGACCGTGGACTCGACGGCGGAGGCGACCTCGGCCGCCTCCTGCTGGGCGTGCCAGTTGGCGGGGAAGAGGGTGCGCCGGCCGCGCAGCGCGATCAGCCACAGGAGCGGGCCGACGACCAGGGCGACGACGGTGAGCAGCGGCGAGAGCCAGGCCATGAAGACCAGCGAGACGCAGAACATCAGGGCGTTGCCGGTCATGTTGGGCAGGAACTGCAGCAGCGTCTGGATCAGGGTGATGTCGGAGATGGAGCGGCTCACCACCTGTCCGGTGCGCAGGTCGTCCTGTTGCGCGCCGTCGAGCCGCAGGAGCGCGGCGAAGGCGTCGTTGCGCAGGTCGTACTGGACCCCGAGGGAGAGCCGGCCGGAGCAGTAGCGGCGGACGAAGCTCCCGCCGAAGCGCACCGCGCCGATGCCGGTGAGCAGCAGGATCCAGGGGACGAGGGAGGTGGTGGTGGAGCCGGCGACGCCGTCGACGACGTGCCGCAGGACGAGGGGCAGCGAGGCGGTGGCGACGGCGGCAACGGCCGCGGCGCCGAAGGCGAGCAGGAGGTCGGTGCGGCGGCGGAGCGCGTACCCGCCGAGGCGGCGCGCCCAGCCGGGCCGCGCCGCCTCCGGGTGCCCCGTCCCGCCCGCCCCGGTGGGTGCGGACGGTGCGGCGGCCGGGGCGCCCTCGTGCGGGGGACAGTCGCTCACCGGGATTCGACCAGACCGATGCCCAGGTGACCGCCGGGCGCCTCGGCGGCCTCGCTTCCGGCGGCCTCGCTCCCGGCGCCGTCGCTCCCGGCGCCGTCGAACAGCCGGTTGGCGGGCCGCGGAAGGCCGTAGTGGTCCCGCAGGGTGGTGCCGGTGTACTCGGTGCGGAACAGGCCGCGCTCCTGGAGCAGCGGCACCACCCGGTCGACGAAGGCTTCGAGGCCCGAGGGCAGGACGGCCGGCATGATGTTGAAGCCGTCGGCCGCGCCGCTCACGTACCAGTGCTCGATGGTGTCGGCGATCTGCTCGGGCGTCCCGGCGAACGTCCGGTGTCCGCGGCCGCCCCCGAGGCGTCCGATCAGCTGGCGCACGGTGAGCCGTTCGCGACGGGCCAGTTCCACGATCAGCGTGTAGCGGCTCTTCGCGCCCTCGATGTCGTCCTCGGTCGGGATGTCCTCGGGCAGTTCGGCGTCCAGGTCGAGGTCCTCGGGCGCGATCTTCAGCCGCAGGGCCAGCTGGCGCTTGGCGTACTCCGGCACGATGAGCCGGTCGAGTTCGGCGTCCAGCTCGCGGGCCTCGGCCTCGGTGTCGCCGATGACGGGGACGATGCCGGGGAGGATCTTGATGCCGTCGGGGTCGCGGCCGAGCGCGAGCGCCCGCTGCTTGACGTCCTTGTAGAAGGCGATGCCCTCCTCCAGGGTCTGCTGGGCCGTGAACACCGCCTCCGCGTAGCGGGCGGCGAAGTCCTTGCCGTCCTCGCTCGACCCGGCCTGCACCAGGAGCGGGTAGCCCTGCGGGGAGCGCTCGACGTTCAGCGGCCCCTCCACCCGGAAGAACTCGCCGCGGTGGCCGATGGGCCGGACCCGGTCGGCGCGGGCGTGGATCCCGCCCTCCTTGTCCGCGACCACCGCGTCGTCGGCCCAGCTGTCCCACAGCTTGGTGGCCACGTCGACGAACTCGGCCGCACGCCGGTAGCGCTCGTGGTGGAGCGGGGTGTCGTCGAGGCCGAAGTTGCGGGCCGCGTCCGCTCCGGCGGTGGTGACGATGTTCCAGCCGGCCCTCCCGTTCGACACGTGGTCGAGCGAGTTGAAGCGGCGGGCCAGGTTGAAGGGCTCGTTGTAGCTGGTGGAGGCGGTCGCGATCAGCCCGATGTGCGAGGTGACGGCGGCCAGGGCGGTGAGGAGCACGGTCGGCTCCAGCTTGCTGACGGGCCGGCGCCCCGGGTCGCCCTGCTGGACGGGACTGTCGGCGAGGAAGACCGAGTCGAGCAGGCCGCGTTCGGCGATGCGGGCGAGGTTCTGGTAGTGCGCGATGCCGGTGCCGCCGTCGGCGGGGCTCTCGGGGAGGCGCCAGGCCGCCTCGTGGTGGCCGACCGACATGAGGAAGGCGTTGAGGTGGAGGGGCTTGCGGGCGGGGCGGTCAGACGTGTGCGGCATGGGGATGGTCCTCCGGACGGGGTGCGGGGGCGAGCGGTGCGGAGTGCACGCCGAGCGCGGCGAGCAGGGCGTCGCGGTACTGCTGGAAGCGCGGGTCGCGCCGGTCGCGGGGGGTGGGGAGGTCGATGGCGAGGTCGACGGAGATCTCCCCCTCGTCCAGGACGAGGACGCGGTCGGCGAGTTCGACGGCCTCGTCGACGTCGTGGGTGACGAGGAGGACCGCGGGGCGGTGGCGTTCGTACAGTTCGCGGAGCAGGTCGTGCATCTTGATCCGGGTCAGGGCGTCGAGCGCGCCGAACGGCTCGTCGGCGAGCAGCAGTTCGGGATCGCGGACGAGGGCGCGGGCGAGCGCGGCCCGCTGCTGTTCGCCGCCGGACAGCTCGTGCGGCCAGGACCGCTCGCGGCCGGCGAGACCCACCTCGGCGAGCGCGGTCAGACCACGTGCGCGGGCGCCGGGCCCGCGCAGCCCCAGGGTCACGTTGTCGAGGACCCGCAGCCACGGCAGCAGCCGGGAGTCCTGGAAGGAGAGCGAGACCCGCTCGGGGACGAGCAGTTCTCCCGAGCCCTCGACGTCGTGGTCGAGGCCTGCCACGGCGCGCAGGAGCGTGGACTTGCCGGAGCCGCTGCGGCCGAGGAGGGCGGTGAACTCCCCCGCCGCCAGCGCGAGATCGATCTCCTTGAGGACGACCCGGTCGCCGAAGCGGCGGACCAGGCGCCCGGCCCGTACGGCGGGCGGCGCGTCGGGGGCGCCGGCGCTGAAGGGCTGCCCGTCCGGCGCGGCCTCCGGCTCCCCCGGGCGCGGTGCGTGCTCCTGCGGTTCCCCGGGGCTCGGCGTGTGCTTCTCGGGCTCCCCCGGGCGCGGGGCGTCCTGCGGTTCCCCGGGGCTCGGGGTGTGCTCCTTGGTCAGCCCGCCAGCGTGCGTCGCCATGACAGGGCCCTCCTCTCGACGGCGCGGACAAGGGCGTCGGAGGCGAACCCGAAGGTGCCGTAGGCCACCAGGCCGACGATGATCACGTCCGACTGGGCGTACTGCTGGGCCTGGAACATCATGTAGCCGATGCCGCTGGTCGCGTTGACCTGCTCGACCACGATCAGCCCCAGCCAGGACGAGGTGACGCCGAGCCGGAGCCCCACGAAGAAGCCGGGCAGCGAGCCGGGCAGGACGACCTTGGTCAGGAACTGCCGGCGGCGCAGCTCCAGCACCTCGGCGAGCTCCACATGACGGCTGTCGATGCCGGTCAGCGAGGCGTACGTGTTGATGTAGACGATCACGGCGACACCGAGGGCGATGACGGTGATCTTCATCTGCTCGCCGATGCCGAGCCAGAGGATCAGCAGCGGCAGCATCGCGAGGGACGGAATGGCCCGCTTGATCTGGAGCGGCCCGTCGACGAGGTACTCGCCGGTGCGGCTGAGCCCGGCGACCACGGCGAGCAGCACACCCGAGGCGACCCCGAGCAGCAGACCGAGCCCGGCGCGCTGCAGGGAGACGAGCACATTGCCCTGGAGCCGCCCGTCGGCGATCAGCTCGACGGCCGTGGAGACGACGGCGCCGGGGCCGGAGAGGATGCGCGGGTCGAGATAGCCGGCCGCCGAGGCGGCCCACCAGAGGGCGACCACGAGCACGGGGCCGAGGAGCCGCCCGAAGGGTACGCTCCGGCCGGGACCGAGGCGCCGCCGCCGCTGGATGCCGGAGCGGGACACCGGGACGCCGGCCGGGGGCGCGGTGGCCTGCTTCCGGGCCTCGGGGTGCTTCGTGCCGTCCGGCTCCCGCGGCGGGGCCGGTACGCCCGCCGGGACGCGGGTGCGGACATCGGTCAGGGAGTCGCTCACGATCCCTCCCGGTACCGGGCGGGCACGGCCCCCGAGGCGAGGCCCTCGAAGCGCCGGTCGAACAGCGAGGCGGCGTCCACCTTCGGCACGAACCCGCCTTCGGCCAGCAGGTCGGCGGTCTCCTGCTCCCAGGCGATGGCCTTGTCCCAGGAGACGGGGAACTGCGGTGTGGCGAGGGAGGCGACGATGCGGCGGCCGTCGGCCTCCTTCACGCCCTGGTCCTTGACGTAGTAGGCGTCGATCCAGCGGTCGGTGTTCTCCCACGCCCACACCACGCCCTGCGCCCACAGCGGGACGAAGGCACGGACGGCGGCGGCCTTCGCCGGGTCGTTCAGCACCTCGATCGGGGCCCAGAGGACGGTCAGCAGGTCGATGACGTCGGTGGGCACCCGGCGGGCGCCGTCCCCGGCGTACTGGCTCAGGTACTTGGTGAGCGTCGGCTCGCCGAGCGGCGCCGCGTCGACCTGCCTGGACTGCAGCGCGGTGAGGAACTGGGTGCTCGGCAGTTCGACGAGATCGACGTCGCCGTTGGCTATCCCGGCCTGCTTCAGGGCCCGCAGGACGACCACGCCCTGCGCCTGCCCCTGCGAGAAGGCGATCTTCTTGCCCCGGAAGTCGGCGACGCTCCGGACGGCCGAGCCGGGCGCGGTGGCGAAGACGTACGAGGGCTGTCTGCGCACCTGTACGGCGACGATGCGGGACTCCACGCCGATGGCCTCGGCCTGGATCGGCGGAATTCCGGCATTGCTCGCCAGGTCGATGGAGCGCGCCCTGAATCCCTGGATGATGTCGGGTCCCGCGCTCAGGTTGGGCCACTCGGAGACGGTGAAGGGGAGTTTCTTTCCGATGCCTGATTCGGCGAATTGAATACGCGAACTGCGGACGGCGACGGTCAGCGAGGTACCGGCAGGCGGCGGCCCGGTGGGGAGTTCCTTCAGCGGTGCGGAATGGGCGGCGTTGCTGGCCTGGGGCGCGCATCCGGCGGCGGCGAGGACGGCGCCGGACGCGAGGGCGAGGAAGCCTCTCCGCCCGAGGGCGGGGGACGGTGGCGGGTGCGGGAAGGAGGGCATCAGGGGAGTTCCTGTCGGGGTGCGGTGCGCGGGCGAGGGGTCAGAGGGAGTGGTAGCCGCCGTCGTGGAAGAGCAGCGGGCGCCGGTCCGCGTCCTGCCAGGCGTCCACCACGCGGCCGATGACGATGCGGTGGTCGCCCGCGGGGACGAGCTGCTCGATGTCGACGCGCAGCCAGCCGGTGACGCCGTCGAGGACCGGGTCGCCCTGGTCGAGCCGCCGCCAGCCGGTGGGCCGGGCGAACCTGTCGATCCCGCTGGTGGCGAAGCGCCTGGCCAGGTCCTCCTGTTCGGCGCCGAGGAAGTTGACGACCGCGGACGTGGCGCGCCGGACGTGCGGCCAGGAGGAGGAGCCGGTCGCGATGCCGAAGGAGAGGAGCGGCGGTTCGAGGGAGAGCGAGGTGAGCGAGGTGGCGGTGAAGCCGACGGGGCCGGATCCGGCGTCCGCGGTGACGACCACGACGCCGGCCGGATAGGCGCGGAACGCCTGCTTGAAGAGGCCGGGTTCGAGACCGGCCGCGGGATGCGAGGACAAGGAGACGGACATGTTTCCCCCGGGCGACGGAGAAGGACGGACAGGGCGGAGGACGGCACGCCGAAGCCGGGCGGGGCGGTGTGCGGGCACGGCGACGGAAGGGCCGGAGCGTCACGCGCAGGGAAAAGGGCACGCGTGGAAAAGGAAAGCGGGACCGGGAGTCGGGAAAACCGCTCGGATCAACAGCAGCGGCAGGGACGACAGGAACGACGGACGCGTGCCGAATGCGGCACGTGGCGTCGGGTCCTCTGCGGGCTGCTCATGAATACATCTTCCCGTTCGCGATCCGAGCGGGTCAACAATGCAACTCTCTGAATTAAGTCGGTATTCGCCGGGGGTACGGACGGGCGTCCCCCGGCGTCAGGACACCGCGGGACGCCCGGCGTACGGGCTGGGTGCCGCCGCCGTCAGGACACCGCGGCGCGCCCGGCGTACGGGCTGGGTGCCGCCGCCGTCAGGACACCGCGGGCAGCGCCGGCCAGGGGCCGAGCGGATCGTCGTGCAGGGCGCCGAGGGCGACGGCCGTTCCCGCCACGGCCAGGACCCGGCCGGTGAAGCTGCTCGGCACGACGGAGCGCTCGGGGTCGTCGCAGACCAGCGACCGTTCGGCGGTGGTGGCGCGCAACTCGGCCAGGCAGGGCGCCAGTCGGCCGGCGCCCGGTTCGACCACGACGAGCACCTCGGGGTCGAACATGTCGAGGAGGACGGCCGCGGCCCGGCCGACGAACCGGGCCCGCCGACGGAACAGCGAGACCGCCACCTCGTCCCCGTCCACCGCCCGCCCCAACAGCTCGGGGAACGTCCCGGCGTACAGACCGCGCCGGGCGGCCCGGCGCAGCATCGCGGGCTCCGACACCTCGGACTGGAGGCAGCCGGGGACGCCGCACTCGCAGGTCGTGCCGGCGTCGCCCGTCCCCACCGGCAGGTGGGCGATGTTGCCCGCCCCGAACCTCGGCCCCTGGTGCACCGCGCCGGAGGAGACGAAGGCCGCGTCGACCACGTTGCCGACGAAGAGCACCACCGCGCTGGCCCGGGTCGAGGCGACGCCGACGAGCTGTTCGGCGCGGGCGAGGGCGCGGGCGTGACTGTCCACGTGGACGGGGAGCCCGGTGGCCTCCGCGAGCACCTCCCGCACCGGGACGTCCCGCCAGCCCAGCTGCGGATGGTGGACGACGACCCCGGCGGCCGGGTCGACCCAGTGGCCGGTGGCGACGCCGAGCGCGAGCGCGGTCCGGGCGGAGCCCTGGGCGGCGAGCATCCGGGGCAGCCCCTCGGCCACCCGGTCGAGCACCTCGGCGGGTTCGGTACTGGTGTGCGGGAGGCGCTCCTCGGCGACGAGGCGCCCCCGGAGGTCCATGAGGGCGAGCGTCGTGTGGGTGACGGCGACGTGCGCACCGGCGAGGAGATAGCGCGCGGTGTCGATCTCGACGGGGATGTGGGGGCGGCCTAGGCCTCGCGGGCCTGCCGTCTCCGGGCCCTCCTTGACGAGCCCCCGGCCGATCAGGGCGCCGCAGTGGCCGGTGACCGAGGCGGGCGAGAGACCGGTGAGGCGGGCGATCGTGCTGCGGGCGACCGGTCCGTGGTCGAGGATCGCCCCCAGGACGGCTCCGGTGCTGGCGGCGCGGCGCGGAGGGGCGGCCGCGGAGGGGATGTCGGCGCGGCGCAGGGGGACGGGGCGGGAGGAGGACATGCGCGTTCTGTCCACGGGGGCCTTCTTCGGGTCCGTTGCGGTGGTGCGTACCGCCGCCGCGCGGGGTGCGGCCGCCCGTTCCGCCGGGTGCGGCGGCGGGGAGGGACGGCGGACCGGAGGGGCCGGGCGGGCGGGGGCCGTTCCGGGGGCGGGCGGACGCGCGAAGCTCCCGGGCGGGAGCCGTTCTCGGCGGGCGCCGGCGGGCCGCGGGTCCGCTCCCCCCGGAAGGCGCTCTCAGGGGGTCAGGGGGCCGCGCGGTCTCCGCCGTACGCTCGCGGAGCTACGGACACGCGGCGGAGCACACACGCTTCAGGTCGACATGACCTCGTGTCGTGAGAAGCGCGGAACGGTGCATGGCGCGCAACATAGCCCGAGTGTCGCAAGACGGTCAATCGACGGCCCGCATGATGGACGGCGTCCGCCCGGAGCCTTCCCGGGCTCCCACCATCCCTGACGTGACGTCAGTTCTCCTCCCCCATGAGCACCTTGAGGCCCTCCGTGAGGTCGTCCGCCGTCGGCGCGGTGTCCGGGTCGACCATCCACTGGATCATCACGCCGGCCACCAGGGCCTGGCAGAGCAGTCCGGCCACCCTGGCCTTCTCCGGCTCCGCCTCCGGGTCGATGCCGAGGAAGCCCTCGGCCATGCCGAGCCGCCCCTCGCGCTGCGGCTCCTTGATCGCCTCGCGCAGCTTCTCGTCGTCGTCGAGCCGGGTGACGATCTCGGTCTGGAGCTTCCAGACGGGCCGGCTGGGCCCGGCCGCGGCGATGACCTGTTCCCAGACGGTGTGGAAGCGCTGGTACGGGTCGGCCGGCAGCTCCCGCTTCTCCTCGCCACTGCCCGCGGGGCCGACCGCCTCGCCCCACTCCTCGGTGACGGCGAGGAAGGCCTGCTGGAGCAGGGCCTCCTTGGAGCCGTAGTGGTAGCCGATGGAGGCGAGGTTGGTACCGGAGGCGGCGACGATGTCGCGGGCCGTGGTCCGCCCGTACCCCTTCTCCAGGAGGCAGCGCTTGGCGCCTTCGAGCAGGTCTTCCTTGTGTCCCATGACAGCACTGTACCCGGCCGGTAGACGCTTGTGTAAGACGAGCGTCTACCGACCGGGTACGAGGTCGTTCGGGGTGGGGCGTCAGATCAGGTTGACCGAGCGGGCCGAGGCGGCGCCGATCTCGGCCGAGATCTCCGCGAGCACCGCGGCCGGGACGGTGTCGTCCACGGTGAGGACGACGAGCGCCTCGCCGCCCTCCTCCGCGCGCGCCACCTGCATGCCCGCGATGTTGAGACCGGCCTCGCCGAGGATCCGGCCGACGGTGCCGACGACACCCGGACGGTCCTCGTAGCGCAGCACGACCATGTGGTCGGCGAGCGCCACGTCCACGTCGTAGTCACCGACGGCGACGATCTTCTGGAGGTGCTTGGGGCCGGCGAGCGTGCCGGAGACCGCGACCTCCTCACCGCTCGACAGGGTGCCGCGCACGGTGACCACGTTGCGGTGGTCGGGCGACTCGGAGCTCGTCGTCAGACGCACCTCGACACCGCGCTCCTGCGCGAACAGCGGGGCGTTGACGTACGACACGGTCTCGTCGACCACGTCCTCGAACACGCCCTTGAGCGCCGAGAGTTCGAGCACCTTCACATCGTGCTGGGTGATCTCGCCGTACACCTCGACGTCGAGACGGGCCGCGACCTCGCCCGCGAGGGCGGTGAAGATGCGGCCGAGCTTCTCGGCGAGCGGCAGACCCGGCTTGACGTCCTCGGCGATGACACCGCCCTGGACGTTGACCGCGTCCGGCACGAGCTCACCGGCGAGCGCCAGGCGCACCGAGCGGGCGACGGCGATGCCGGCCTTCTCCTGGGCCTCGTCCGTGGACGCTCCGAGGTGCGGGGTGCAGACGACCTGGTCGAGCTCGAAGAGCGGGGAGTCCGTGCAGGGCTCCTTCGCGTACACGTCGAGGCCGGCGCCGGCGACCCGGCCCTCCTTGAGCGCCGAGTACAGCGCCGCCTCGTCCACGATCCCGCCGCGCGCGGCGTTGACGATCCGGACGGAGGGCTTGACCTTGTGCAGCGCCTCGTCGCCGATGAGACCGAGGGTCTCGGGGGTCTTCGGCAGGTGGACGGTGATGAAGTCGGCGACCTCCAGGAGCTCGTCCAGGGCCAGCAGCTTCACCCCCATCTGGGCGGCGCGGGCGGGCTGCACGTAGGGGTCGTACGCGACGATCTTCATGCCGAAGGCCGACATGCGCTGGGCGACCAGGACACCGATGCGGCCGAGGCCGACGACGCCGAGGGTCTTCTCGCTCAGCTCGACGCCCGTGTACTTGGAGCGCTTCCACTCGCCGTTCTTCAGCGCGGTGTTGGCCTGCGGGATGTTGCGCGCGGTGGCGACCAGCAGACCGCACGCGAGCTCGGCGGCGGTGACGATGTTCGACGTCGGGGCGTTGACGACCATGACGCCGGCCTTGGTGGCGGCGGAGACGTCCACGTTGTCCAGACCGACGCCGGCGCGGGCGACGACCCGCAGCTTGGTGGCGGCGGCGATGGCCTCGGCGTCGACCTTGGTCGCGGAACGGACCAGGATCGCGTCCACGTCGGCGATGGCGGGCAGCAGTTCGGCGCGGTCCGCGCCGTTGCAGTGCCGGATCTCGAAGTCCGGGCCCAGGGCGTCGACGGTGGCGGGCGACAGCTCTTCAGCGATGAGTACGACGGGTTTCGAGCTCACGTGAGTCCTCACAGATCCAGTGCGGACGGCCGTCCCGACGGCCGCAGGCGGTGGAGGGGGCTTGCCGCGTGAAAGCGCACGACGCTGTGGGCCTGAACGCGAATGTTGTTGAGCAGTGTAGTGGTGCGTCGGCGCCGATCATGCGCCTCGTTGGAAGGATCACCCGTCCGTGGTTGGACGGGGTGTCCAACGATGTGGACAGGGGCCGGACACACCGTCCGGCCCCGGTCCCGAAGGCTTACGCCTCCTCGTCGTTCACCCAGCTCATGAGCTTGCGCAGCTCCTTGCCGGTGGTCTCCAGGAGGTGGTTCTCGTCCTGGGTCTTGTACTCGTTGTACTTCTTCAGACCGCCGTGGTACTCGGCCATCCACTCCTTGGCGAAGGTGCCGTCCTGGATCTCCGCGAGGACCTTCTTCATCTCGGCCTTGGTGGCGTCCGTGATGATCCGCGGGCCGGTCACGTAGTCGCCCCACTCGGCGGTCTCGGAGACCGACCAGCGCATCTTCTCCAGGCCGCCCTCGTACATGAGGTCGACGATGAGCTTCAGCTCGTGGAGGCACTCGAAGTACGCGATCTCCGGCTGGTAGCCGGCCTCGGTCAGGGTCTCGAAGCCCGCCTTGACCAGCGCCGCGGTGCCACCGCAGAGGACGGCCTGCTCGCCGAAGAGGTCGGTCTCGGTCTCCTCGGTGAAGGTCGTCTTGATGACGCCGGCGCGGGTGCCGCCGATGCCCTTGGCGTACGAGAGCGCCAGCGCGAAGGCGTTGCCGGTCGCGTCCTGCTCGACGGCCGCGATGCACGGAACGCCGCGGCCCTCCTCGTACTGACGACGGACCAGGTGGCCCGGGCCCTTCGGGGCGACCAGGGCGACGTCAACGCCCTCGGGCACCTTGATGAAGCCGTAGCGGACGTTCAGACCGTGGCCGAAGAAGAGCGCGTCGCCCTCCTTGAGGTTGTCCTTGATGGACTCCTCGTAGACCTGGGCCTGGATCGGGTCCGGGGTCAGGATCATGATGAGGTCGGCCTCGGCGGCGGCCTCGGCGACGGAGACCACGCGCAGGCCCTGCTCCTCGGCCTTGGCCTTGGACTTCGAGCCCTCCTGCAGACCGACGCGGACGTCGACACCGGAGTCACGGAGCGACAGCGCGTGGGCGTGGCCCTGGCTGCCGTATCCGATCACCGCGACCTTCCGGCCCTGGATGATGGACAGGTCGGCGTCGTCGTCGTAGAACAGCTCGGCCACTGGGTATCTCCTTGAGGTGCTGGTGTTGCGTCCCACCGTACGGCGGGGAGCGGGAGGAAGGTTTTCGGGTCTCGTCAGTCGGACCGGCGCATGGACCGCCGGTCGACCTCCGATGACTCTGAGGCGATGATTCTCAGGCGCTGCGGTCGAGGGCCCGGAGGGACCGGTCCGTAATGGACCGGGAACCACGCCCTATGGCGATCGTGCCGGACTGCACGAGCTCCTTGACGCCGAACTGCTCCAGCATCTTGAGCATCGCGTCCAGCTTGTCACTCGAACCGGTGGCCTCGATGGTGACCGCCTCGGGCGAGACGTCCACGGTCTTGGCGCGGAACAGCTGGACGATCTCGACGATCTGGGAGCGGGTCTCGTTGTCGGCGCGGACCTTCACCAGGACGAGCTCGCGCTGGATCGCAGCGCTGGGCTCGAGTTCGACGATCTTCAGGACGTTGACCAGCTTGTTGAGCTGCTTGGTCACCTGCTCCAGGGGCAGGTCCTCGACACTGACCACGATGGTGATGCGGGAGATGTCGGGGTGCTCGGTGATGCCCACGGCGAGGGAGTCGATGTTGAAGCCGCGGCGCGAGAACAGGGCGGCGATCCGGGCGAGGATGCCGGGCGTGTTCTCGACGAGAACGGAGAGCGTGTGCTTGGTGGACATGGTCTGGGTCTCTTCCTTTTCGCTCTGCTTCGTTCCGCGCTTCAGTCGTCTTCGCCGTCGCCGAAGTCGGGGCGGACGCCCCGGGCGGCCATGACCTCGTCGTTCGAGGTGCCGGCGGCGACCATCGGCCAGACCTGGGCGTCCTCGTGGACGATGAAGTCGATGACGACGGGACGGTCGTTGATGGCGTTGGCCTCGGCGATGACCTTGTCCAGGTCGGCCGGGTCCTCACAGCGCAGGGCGACACAGCCCATGGCCTCGGACAGCTTGACGAAGTCGGGGACGCGGGTGCCCTTGTTCGCCTGGACGTCGTCCGGACCGGAGTGCAGGACGGTGTTCGAGTAGCGCTGGTTGTAGAAGAGGGTCTGCCACTGGCGGACCATCCCGAGGGCGCCGTTGTTGATGATGGCGACCTTGATCGGGATGTTGTTCAGGGCGCAGGTGGTGAGCTCCTGGTTGGTCATCTGGAAGCAGCCGTCGCCGTCGATCGCCCAGACCGGGCGGTCGGGCATGCCGGCCTTGGCGCCCATCGCGGCGGGGACCGCGTACCCCATCGTCCCGAGGCCGCCGGAGTTCAGCCAGGTGGCCGGACGCTCGTACTCGATGAAGTGGGCGGCCCACATCTGGTGCTGGCCGACGCCCGCGGCGAAGATCGTGTCGTCGGGGGTGAGCTCGCCGATGCGCTGGATGACCTGCTGCGGCGAGAGGCTGCCGTCGTCCGGCAGGTCGTAGCCGAGCGGATAGGTCTCGCGCCAGCGGTTCAGGTCGCTCCACCAGGCGGTGTAGTCGCCCTTGTTGCCCTCGCTGTGCTCGGCCTGGACGGCCTGGACCAGGTCGGCGATGACCTCGCGGGCGTCACCGACGATCGGGACGTCGGCGGTGCGGTTCTTGCCGATCTCGGCCGGGTCGATGTCCGCGTGGACGATCTTGGCGTACGGGGCGAAGCTGTCGAGCTTGCCGGTGACGCGGTCGTCGAAGCGGGCGCCGAGGGCGATGATCAGGTCCGACTTCTGCAGCGCGGTGACGGCCGTGACCGCGCCGTGCATGCCCGGCATGCCCACGTGCAGCGGGTGGCTGTCGGGGAAGGCGCCGAGCGCCATCAGGGTGGTGGTGACCGGTGCGCCGGTGAGCTCGGCAAGGATCTTCAGCTCGGCGGTGGCGCCGGCCTTGATGACGCCGCCGCCGACGTACAGGACGGGGCGCTTGGCCGCGCTGATCAGCTTCGCGGCCTCGCGGATCTGCTTGGCGTGCGGCTTGGTCACGGGGCGGTAGCCGGGCAGGTCGGTCTGCGGCGGCCAGCTGAAGGTGGTCTTCGCCTGCAGGGCGTCCTTGGCGATGTCGACCAGGACCGGGCCGGGGCGGCCGGTGGAGGCGATGTGGAAGGCCTCGGCGATCGTCCGCGGGATGTCGTCGGCCTTGGTGACCAGGAAGTTGTGCTTGGTGATCGGCATCGTGATGCCGCAGATGTCCGCCTCCTGGAAGGCGTCCGTGCCGATCGCCTTCGAGGCGACCTGGCCGGTGATCGCGACGAGCGGCACCGAGTCCATGTGCGCGTCGGCGATCGGGGTGACGAGGTTGGTCGCACCGGGCCCCGAGGTCGCCATACAGACGCCGACCTTGCCGGTCGCCTGGGCGTAGCCGGTGGCCGCGTGGCCCGCGCCCTGCTCGTGGCGGACCAGGATGTGGCGCACCTTCTTCGAGTCCATCAGCGGGTCGTAGGCCGGGAGGATGCAGCCACCGGGGAGACCGAAGATGGTGTCCGCGCCCACCTCTTCGAGAGAGCGGATGAGGGACTGCGCGCCCGTGACGTGCTCGACGGCGGTGGCGGCCTGAGCGCCGCTACGGGGCCGCGGCTGCGGATGGTGCCCGGTGGCCTGGTCGGTCATCAGCATCTCTTCTCGAAGCAGAGGGTTTTACGAGGGTTTGGGACGGCTTTGGGGTGAGCCAGTGCAACAAAAAACCCCTCGTGCCGTGAGGCAAGCGAGGGGAGCGCGTCGGGTGCGTTTCAAGCGGGGCCTACCGTGGCCCTGCTTCAGCCGACGCGCTTTCCAAGTACGAGAATTCGGGTGCGCATGGCAATGACCCTCCCTCTCAGCCCTCGCCACTGTCAAGTGGGTGGGACGGGCGTCTCAGTATGTGAGCGGAACGGGGGACGGTTTCCGACCCGGGCGGGGACGGCTCCGGGCAGCGGAAACTCGTCCCGTACGAGCGCCCTGCGCAGCCGGTACTCGTCGAGCGGACCCGAGAAGGCCATGCCCTGGGCGTGGGTGCAGCCCATCGCCCGCAGGGCGACGACCTGCTCCGGTACGTCCACACCCTCGGCGACGGTCTGCATCCCGAGCTCGTCGGCGATGCGGAGCACCCCGCGGGTGATCTTCCGGAGCCGGGCCGACTCGACGACGCCCTCGACGAGTCCCCGGTCCAGCTTCAGTATGTCGACGGGAAGCCTGCGGAGGGCGTTGATCGCCACATGTCCGCTGCCGAATCCGTCGAGCGCGATCCGCACCCCGAGACGGCGCAGGGTGACCAGGCGCTGCTCCAGCTCGTCGAGCGGGATCCGGGGGTCGCTGTCGGCGAGCTCGACGATCAGCGAACCGGACGGCAGCCCGTGCCGGGTGAGCAGGGACTCGATCGAGCCGAGCGGCAGCGAGCGGTCCAGGAGGCGGCGGGCGGAGAGCCTGATGGAGACGGGGGTGCGATGGCCGGTTCCCGCACGCTCGGCGGCCTGCTCGACGGCCTCTTCGAGCAGCCAGCGGCCGAGATCGGCGGTGCGCTCGCTGTCGTCGGTGACGCGGAGGTACTCGGCGGGGGTGAAGAGGATGCCCTGGGCCGACCGCCAGCGCGCCTGGGCGCTGACGGCCGAGATCCGGCCGGTGGCCAGGTCGACGACCGGCTGGTGGAGCAGGGCGAACTCACCGTCGTGGAGGGCCGTGCGCAGCCGGGCGGCCAGCTCCGTCCGGCGGACCACCTCGGCCTGCATCTGGGGCGCGTAGAGCTCGACGCGGTCCTTGCCGGCCGCCTTGGCCCGGTACATGGCGAGGTCGGCGTTGCGCAGGAGGTCGCCGGCCCCGATGCCGGGCTCGGCGAAGGCGACGCCGATGGAGGCGGCGACCCGCACCTCGTTGCCCCCGTCGACCCGGTAGGGCCGGGAGAGGGTGAGGCGGAGCCGGTCGGCGATCTCCTGGACCTGTTTCTGGCGGGCCCCCTGGTCGCGGCCGCCGTCGCCGAGGATGAGGGCGGCGAACTCGTCGCCGCCGAGCCGGGCGGCGGTGTCCCCGGCGCGCACCGAGTCGTGGAGGCGGCGGGCGGCCTGGACGAGGAGGTCGTCGCCCGCCTGGTGGCCGAGGCGGTCGTTGACGCCCTTGAAGCCGTCGAGGTCGATGAAGAGCACGGCGGTGCCTGCGTCGGAGGCACGGCGGCCGCTGAGGGCCTGCCGGACCCGGCGGGTGAAGAGCGCCCGGTTGGGCAGGTCGGTGAGCGGGTCGTGCTCGGCGTTGTGCTGCAACTGGGCCTGGAGCCGGACGCGTTCGGTGACGTCCCGGCTGTTGAAGATCAGTCCGCCCTGGTGCCGGTTGACGGTGGACTCGACGTTCAGCCAGTCGCCGCGGCCCGAGCGGAAGCGGCACTCGATCCGGGTCGTGGGCTCGTCGGCGGGCGAGACGGCCAGGAAGCGCCGTACCTCGTGGACGACGGCGCCGAGGTCCTCGGGATGGATGAGCGAGGCGAGCTCGGAGCCGATCAGCTCCTCGGCGTCCCGCCCGTACACCCCGGAGGCGGCCGGACTGACGTAGCGGAGGATCCCGCTCGGCGCGGCGATCATGATGACGTCGCTTGAGCCCTGCACGAGCGACCTGAAGTGGTTCTCCTTCTGGGCCAGTTCATGGGTCAGGGCGATGTTGTCGAGAAGCATGATGCCCTGCCGTACGACGAGGGCGAGGACCACCGTGCAGCCGGTGAGGACGACGACGCGGTCGACCCTGCGCCCTTCCACGACGTTGTACAGGATGCCGAGGGTGCAGACCGCGGCGGCGAGGTACGGCGTGAGGGCGGCGAGCGAGCCGGCCACCGGCCGGCTGTGCAGCCACTGCCCGCGCGGGGTGACGGCGCTGTCCGGGATGCGGCGCACACCCCAGGGCGCGTAGGCCAGCAGCAGGGAGCCGGCGAACCAGCCGGCGTCGAGCAGCTGGCCCGAGGCGTAGTTCTCGCGCAGCAGCGGCGAGGTGAACAGGGCGTCGCACAGCACGGTCAGGGCGAGGGCGGCGATCGCGGTGTTGGTCGCCGACCGGTTCGCCTGCGAGCGCCGGAAGTGCAGCACCAGGACCATGCTCACGAGGACGATGTCGAGCAACGGGTACGCGAGGGACAGTGCCGCCTGGGCCACCGGCTCGTTCTGGAAGTGTGCGGTACGGGCGAGGGCGAGGCTCCAGGAGAGCGTGAGGAGCGAGCCCCCGATGAGCCAGGCGTCGAGCGCCAGGCAGACCCAGCCGGCCCGGGTGACGGGTTTCTTGGCCAGGACGAGCAGGCCCACGATGGCCGGCGGTGCGAAGAGTAAGAAGAAGAGGTCGGCGATGGAGGAGTCGGGCACCTCGGTGCGGAGCACGACCTCGTACCAGCCCCACACGGCGTTGCCCGCGGAGGCCATGAACGAGGAGAAGGCGAAGAGCAGCCAGGCGGGGCGGGCACTGCCGCGGTGCGCGCGCCCGTAGAGGAAGCAGGAGACCGCGGCGGTGAGGGCGGCGGCGCTGAGTCCGAAGTCGCCCATGAAGAGTGCGAGTTGCGGTGAGCCCCAGCCGAGCGAGGCGCCGGTCGTGTAGCCCGCGCAGATCACCACCAGGGCGACCTGGGCGAGGAGCGAGCCGAAGCCGGGGCGCCCGGGGTCCGGATGTCCGGAGTCGCCTCCTCCGCCGACGGGGCGCCGCGCGAGGACCGCTCCGGGCGCGCTCACCGGTCCCTCCGGCGCCGCGCCACCGCACCCGGCCGCGTCGTGCGGGCGCGCCGGCGGCTCGTCGGCGCCGCCGGGAGCGTGCCCGTCGCAGTCGTTCGGGCCGCCGTGGTCCCGTACGGCCTGGACGGCCCGCTCCGGTGCGGCGCCCGGCTTCCGTCCCACCGGGGCGGCCGGCTCCGGCGCGGGGGCTCCACAGGTTTCGCAGGCGCTGTGTGGCGTGAAGTCGCCATGAGGCGCGGGGGCGCCGTGCGCCGGGGGTCCGCCGCGCGGCGCGGCGGCGCGGGCGGCCGGGACCGGGGCGTCGCCGGGGGGAGCGGCCGTGCCCGGTGGTTCGGCACCGCGAGCCTCGGCCCGGCGGTCCGGTCCGGTTGCCGGTCCTGCGCCCGGTCCGGGAGCCGGGCCGGTGTCCGGCTCGGCCTCCGGTCCGGTGGCCGCCGGCTCGGCGGCTCGGGGCACGTGGTGCGGCACGGCCTGGTCCGGCACGGAACGCGCGAGGCCGGTGGCGAGGCGCGGAAGGCTCGCCGGCGGCGGCGTCGCCGCGTCGGATCGTCGGTCCTCCGGCCGTGCTTCACCCGTCGCCCCCCTCGGAATCTGATGACCCGTCACTTCGCTCCCCAGCGTCAGCCCGTACTCGACGCAGTCCCCCCGCTCCGGGACGATACACCAGGACGGTCACTCAGGGACAGGGGCGCAGTACTCTCCGTGACGGTCCAGCGGCTTGCAGGCAGCGCGTGTCGGGGGCGCGTGCCACCCGACCGGCCCAGCTCGGCCGCTCAGCCGGTGGTGAGCAGGACGTTGGCCTGCTCCTCGCCCGCCGCGAACCGCCGCAGCTGCCCCGCGATCAGCCGCTTCGCCCGCGGCATGAAGGCCGAAGTGGAACCTCCGACGTGGGGGCTGATCAGGACACCGGGAGCGTGCCACAACGGATGCCCGGCCGGCAGCGGTTCGGGGTCGGTGACATCGAGTGCCGCCGTGATCCTGCCGCTCTCCACCTCCTTGAGCAGGGCCGCGGTGTCGACGACCGGCCCGCGGGCGACGTTCACGAGGAGCGCCCCGTCCTTCATCCGGCCGAGGAACCCGGCGTCCGCGAGATGCCTGGTCGCGGGCGTGAGCGGGGTGGAGAGCACGACGACATCGGCGTCCGGAAGCAACCCGGGCAGCTCCGTCAGGGGGTGGACCTCGCCGCGCGCTGTGGTGCGCGCGGAGCGCGCGACGCGCGACACCCGCGCGCACTCGAAGGGCGCGAGCCGGTCCTCGATGGCGGTACCGATCGACCCGTACCCGACGATGAGCACGGACTTGTCGGCGAGGGCCGGGTAGAAGCCGGCCCGCCACTCCTCGGCGTCCTGGCCGCGCACGAATCCGGGGATGCCGCGCAGCGAGGCCAGGATCAGCGCGAGCGTGAGCTCGGCGGTGCTGGCCTCGTGGACGCCCTTCGCGTTGCAGACGGCGACGCCCGGACGCAGCGAGCCGATGCCGGGCGTGACGTGGTCGATGCCCGCGGACAGGGTCTGCACGACCCTCAGCGAGGTCATCGCGGCCAGCGGCCGTACGGCGATCTCGGAGCCCTTCATGTACGGGACGACGTAGAAGGCGCAGTGCGCCGGGTCGGCCGGGAACTCCGGCCCGCCGTCCCAGAAGCGGTAGTTCAGGCCCGACGCGCCCGGTTCGGGGAGATCTTCGATCTCGTCCGCGGGAATCGGAAGCCACACGTCAGCGGTCGTGTTCGCGAATCTCATGAGCGGGAGGCTATGCGAAGAACCCCGCTCGCCATTGGTTACTTTGGGGGACGGCACAGGGAGGGGTACCGGCAGGTGGAGCGCAGGACTATCGGGGCGACGGCGCTCGACGTGGGTGCGATCGGCCTGGGGTGCATGCCGATGAGCTGGGGGTACAGCCGTTCGGAACAGCGGGGTGACCGCTCGCTGCGGACCGTGCACGCGGCGCTCGACGCCGGGGTGAGCCTGCTCGACACCGCCGACATGTACGGCCCGTTCACCAACGAGCTGCTGGTGGGGCGGGCGTTGAAGGAGCGACGGGCGGACGCCTTCGTCTCGACGAAGTGCGGACTGCTCGTGGGCGACGGCGGCGAGCGCCGCCACGTGGTCGCCAACGGCAGGCCGGGGTACGTCCGTCGAGCCTGCGACGCCTCGCTGCGACGGCTCCAGACCGATGTGATCGACCTGTACCAGCTGCACCGGGCGGACCCCGAGGTGCCGGTCGAGGAGACCTGGGGGGCGATGGCCGAACTGGTCTCGGCGGGCAAGGTGCGGGCGCTCGGGCTCTGCGCCGTCGGCAGCCGCTCGGCCCGTCGTGGCGCGACGGGTGTCAGCCGTGACGGCTATGAGGGAACGATCCGCCAACTGGAGCGGATCCAGCAGGTGTTCCCGGTGGCGGCGGTGGAGGCCGAGCTGTCGGTGTGGTCCCAGGAGGCGCTGGTGCGGCTGCTGCCCTGGTGCGCGGCGCGGGGTGTCGGCTTCCTGGCGGCGATGCCGCTGGGGAACGGCTTCCTGACCGGGACGCTGACCCCGGGCGGCGGCTTCGAGCCGGACGACCCGAGGGCCCGGCACCCCCGGTTCACGGCGGAGATGATGGCGGCGAACCAGCCGCTGGTGGCCGGCCTGCGGCGGGTGGCCGCACGGCACGGGGCGGAGGTCACCCCGGCGCAGGTGGCGCTCGCCTGGGTGCTCGGCCGGGGGCGGCACGTCGTGCCGGTGCCGGGGGCGAAGCGGGAGTGCTGGGCCGTGGAGAACGCCGGTGCGGCCGGGCTGCGGCTGACGGCGGCGGACCTGGCGGAGATCGCGGCCCTCCCGGCGGCCCGCGGGTCCTGGGACTGAGGGCCTCGCGGGAGCGCTGGACACGGGTTGTCGCGGCGGTCGGGAACCTGATCGCGCCGGGCGGTGTATCAAGGGTGAAGGGATGCCGCTCGACTCGTCGAAGGGGACCGCGCCATGAGCCGTCCTGCAGTTGTGAAGGCCCTGTGGGGCGCCGCCGTGCTGGCCCTGGTGGCGGGCTGCTCCTCGGGAGGTACGGAGGATCGGCCGGGTACGGCTCCGCCGACGTCGGCCTCGGCGTCGGCCACGGCGAGCCCGTCCGGGTCCGCCGCCACCGCTCCCGCCGGCGGGCGGGTGGCGTTGACGGGCACGCTCACCGAGGGACTGAAGTCGCCCTGGGGGCTGGCCGAGCTGCCCGGCGGGGACCTGCTGGTCTCCTCGCGGGACGAGCGGACGATCACCAAGGTCGACGGGCGGACCGGGGCGAAGACCTCGCTCGGCGAGGTGCCGGGGGTGGTGCCGGGCGGTGAGGGCGGGCTGATGGGCCTCGCCGTGCGGGACGGCTGGGTGTACGCGTATCTGACCGCCGAGTCGGACAACCGCATCGTGCGCATGCGGTACGGCGGCGCGGAGGGCGACCGGCTCGGCGTGCCGCAGCCGGTGCTGACCGGCATCCCGAAGGGGGTCGTGCACAACGGCGGGCGGATCGCGTTCGGGCCGGACCGGATGCTGTACGCGGGGACGGGCGAGACAGGCAGGACCGGTCTGGCCCAGGACCGCGAGTCGCTCGGCGGGAAGATCCTCCGGATGACACCGGAGGGCAGGCCTGCGCCCGGCAATCCCTTCCCCGGGTCGGTGGTCTATTCGTACGGGCACCGCAATGTGCAGGGCATCGCCTGGGACGACGAGGGTCGCCTGTGGGCGGCCGAGTTCGGGCAGAACACCTGGGACGAGCTGAATCTGGTGGAGCCCGGGAAGAACTACGGCTGGCCGGAGGCCGAGGGGCGGGCCGGGAAGGCCGGGTTCGTGGACCCGGTGGCCCAGTGGCCGACCTCGGAGGCCTCCCCCAGCGGGATCGCCTACGCGCGGGGCGCGATCTGGATGGCCGGACTCAGAGGCGAGCGGCTGTGGCGGGTCCCGCTCGCCGGGGCGGAACGCTCGGGGGACCCCCAGGCGTTCCTCTCGGAGGAGTACGGACGCCTGCGCACGGTCCTCGCGGGGGGCGGCGGGCGGCTCTGGCTGGTGACCAGCGAAACCGACGGCCGGGGTACGCCTGGGCCCGGGGACGACAGGATTCTCCGGCTGGAGGTGAGCTGAAGGAGCTGGTGACCGTGTTCGACCCGTTCGCGGAGCTGTTCGCGCCCGGCCGCAGGCACACCGAGGAGGAGCTCCGCAGGCAGGCGCTGACCAGGGAGGACCCGGGCGACGCCGACCCGTCGCGGGGGCCCGTGGACCTCACATCGGGCCGCGTGACGATACGTGTCCCCCGCCGTCCGGCCGCGGGGGACACGGCGGGCACGGCGGGCGAGGACACGGCCGACACGACGGCCGGGGACACCTCGACGGCCGGAGGCACGGCGGCCGGGGACACGGCGGCCGGGGGCACGGCGGTGGGCGGCGGGCCCGGCGGGTCAGAGGGGCGTGTCGAGGAGGTGGAGGCGGTGGGCCAGGGCGGCGGCCTCGCCCCGGCCGGCGACGCCGAGCTTGGCGAGGATGTTGGAGACGTGGACGCTGGCCGTCTTGGGTGAGATGAAGAGTTCCTCGGCGATCTGGCGGTTGGTGCGGCCGGCCGCGACGAGGCGCAGGACGTCCTGCTCGCGGGGGGTGAGACCGAAGGTGTCGTCCCCCGGCTCCGCGGGGGCCGGGACCTGCTTCTCCTCGGTCAGGGAGAGGCGGGCGCGGGCGGCGAGGAGCTCCACGTCCTCGCGGAGCGGGCGGGCGCCGAGGCGGACGGCCGTGGCGTGGGCCTGCCGGAGCAGTGCCGTGGCCTCCTCGCGGCGGCCGCCCTCGACCAGCAGGGCGTCGGCGAGACGGTGGCGGGCTCGGGCCAGCTGGTACGGGCGTTCGAGCGGTTCGTAGGAGGCGGCGACCTCGGCCCAGCGGGCGGCGGTCTCGCGGCCCTCGGCGCGGGCGATCTCCTCGGCGACCTGGCGGGAGTATGCCTCCCAGATCGGGGCCGGGGTGGCGAGGCCGCGGACGCTGCGGCGGACGACGGCGAGCGCCTCGGCGCGGCCCTCGTCGGCGGCGGGCAGTCCCCGGCTGTCGGCCTCGGCGGTGACGGCGGTGAGGAGGAGGGGCCAGCCGTAGCGGTGGGTGCTGGGCGGGAAGCCGGCCTGTTCGGCGGCGGCCAGCTGGGTCCGGACGTCGTCGATGCGCCCCTCGGCGGCGGCCACGGCGATCTCGACCTGGGCCATGGGCAGGACGTACTGCGGGATCGTGTCGCGGCTGCCGTAGGCGGCGCGGGCCTCGGCCAGGTGGCGGCGCGCCGCGTCGAGTTCGCCGCGGGCGACGGCGAGCTGGGCGAGGCGGAGGGACGCCGAGCCGCGGGGCTTGCTGCTGGTGGCCGAGCGGAGCAGCCGGGTGGCGATCTCCCCGATCTCGCCCCAGCTGCCGAGGGAGAAGAGGGACTCGGCCCGGTTGGCCTCGACCCAGCCGACGCTGTCGACGAGGCCGTAGGAGCGGGCGACGCGGATGCCGGCGTCGGCCACTTCGACGGCCTCCGCCGAGCGGCCGAGGGACTCCAGGGCGGAGGAGATGTTGATGTGGGCGCGGGCGGTCTCGGTGAACTGGCCGAGGGCCGCGGTGCGTTCCCGTACCGCGTGCATCTCCTTGAGGCCGGCCTCGACGTCGCCGGCCGCGGTCATGAGGGTGCCGAGGGTGAGCCGGGCGTTGAGTTCGATCGACTCGGCCTTGACGAGCCGGGCGTACTCGACGGCGCGTTCGGCGGCGGCGAGGGCGTCGGGTCCGGGGTTGCGGAGCATGCCCCAGCCGGCGGCGCCGACGAGGACCACGGCGTGGACGGCGGACGGCGGGAGGCCCTTGACGAGTTCCTGGGCGCGGGCGATCTCCTCCCAGCCGTCGCCCCGGCCGAGGTTGGACTGGAGGCGGGCGCGCTCGGTCCAGAACCAGGCGGCGCGCAGCGGGTCGCCGGGCTCCGCGTCGTCGAGGAGGCGCAGCGCCGTCCTGCCGATCTTCAGGGCGCGTTCGCGGTCGCCGCTGAGCCGGGCGGCGACCGCGGCCTCGGCGAGCAGGTCGAGGTAGCCGAGGGCGGCGCTGTCGGGGTCGCAGCCGCAGGCCGGGTAGGCCTCGGCGTAGTCCATGGGCCGGAGCGAGCCGCGGATCTCGGCGGGGGCCTCGTCCCAGAGCTCCATGGCCCGTTCGAGGAGGCGGAGTTGTTCGGCGTAGGCGTGGCGCTTGCGGGTCGCGACGGAGGCGCTGAGGACGGCGGGCAGGGCCTTGGCCGGGTCGTGCGCGTGGTACCAGTAGGTGGCCAGCCGGTTGGCGCGCTCGTCGGCCCGGACGAGGCCGGGGTCGGCCTCCAGGGCTTCGGCGTAGCGCCGGTTGAGGCGGGAGCGTTCGCCGGGGAGCAGGTCGTCGCTGACGGCCTCGCGGACCAGGGAGTGGCGGAAGCGGTAGCCGTCGCCGTCGGGGACGGCGAGCAGGAGGTTGGCGCCGACGGCGGCCCGCAGGGCCTCGATGAGTTCGTCCTCGGTGAGCCGGGCGACGGCGGCGAGCAGTCCGTACTCGACGGTGGAGCCGCCCTCGGCGACGATCCTGGCGATCCGCTGGGCGTCCTCGGGGAGCGTCTCGACCCGGACGAGCAGGAGGTCGCGCAGGGAGTCGCTGAGTTGTCCCGCGGCGCAGCCGGCCTCGTGGGAGACGATGAGTTCCTCGACGAAGAAGGCGTTGCCGTCGGAGCGTTCGAAGACCTCCTCGACGAGGCCGGGGTCGGGTTCGGCGGCGAGGATGCCGGTGAGCTGGCGGTGCACCTCGGTGCGGGTGAAGCGGGCGAGTTCGATGCGGCGGATGGTGCGGAGCCGGTCGAGTTCGGCGAGGAGGGGGCGCAGCGGGTGGCGGCGGTGGATGTCGTCGGCGCGGTAGCTGGCGACGACCACGATGCGGCCGCGGCGCAGGGTGCGGAGGAGGTAGGTGAGGAGGTGCCGGGTGGAGGCGTCGGCCCAGTGCAGGTCCTCCAGGACGAGCACGATCGTGCGGTCGGCGGCGAGCCGCTCCAGAAGCCGTACGGTCAGTTCGAAGAGGCGGGCGGTGGAGTCCTCGTCCGAGGACTCGTGGCTGCCGGGGTCGCCCAGTTCGGGGAGCAGCCGGGCGAGTTCCGCCTGCTGGCCGTCGGCCGCCGCGGCGAGTTCCTCGGGGAGGCGCCGGCGGAGCGAGCGCAGGGCGGTGGCGAAGGGGGCGAAGGGCAGGCCGTCGGCGCCGAGCTCGACGCAGCCGCCGAGGGCGACGACGGCGCCCTGTGCGCAGGCCGTGTCGAGGAACTCCTCGATGAGCCGGGTCTTGCCGACCCCCGCCTCGCCGCCGATGAGCAGGGCCTGGGGCTCCCCCGCGGTCGCGCGGGAGAGCGCCTCGGTGAGGGCGGTGAGTTCGCCGGCGCGGCCGACGAACACGGGACTGACTGACCTGGTCTCCACGGCGCCGAGCATCGCACAGCCGTCCATGCCATCGCCCATACGGGGGTCACGCGGCCCGGACGAAGCGACCGCGTCCGCCGTCGCTCACCCGCCCCTCCGCGTCCTTGTCGCCGCTCCGGCGGCCGAGGCGGCGCAGGCCCCGCGCGGCGCCGACCGTCTCGGCGGCCTCGTGGGACAGGCGCTGGGCGGCGGCCTCGCGGACGAGCTGGGCGTGGTTCATGCGGTGGAGTTCGTACTCGAACATCGGGTGCTCCCTGGTTCTTCTCGGTTTCGGTATCGCTCCTTGCGATGCCTCCACTGTCGTTTCCCAGGGGGTGCGGCCACATCGGGCGTGTGCCGCATGTTCGGGGTACGGGGGTCCTTAGGCGGGTCGGGGGGGTACTTAGGTGTCGCCCCGGGCCGCCTTAGGCAGGGGTCAGGATCCGGCGGTCGGCAGGCTCAGGAACAGGTCGAAGTAGGTACCGACCGAGAGGAGCAGCCCCAGGCCGCCGAGCACGGCGCCGGCGACGGCGACCGAGCGGACCCAGGCGGGGCGCCCGGGGAGGACGAGCACGAGGACGGCGACGAGCAGGGCGATCAGCGCGAAGACGCCGTTGACCAGGGCGGTGCTGTGCCAGGCGTCGCCGTAGATCTCGGAGATCTGCTGGGCCGGGGTGCCGGACCCGGAGGTCTTGATCTGCCCGAGGAGGGTCTCGCGCTCGGAGACGACCTTGCCGGTCCAGGTGCCGGTCAGCGCGACGGCGCCGAGAGCGGCGGAGACCACGGCCGCGGCGGCGCCGCCGATGCCGGCGGACGAGGGGGCCGCCGCCTCGGCGAACAGCTCGTCGTCCTCGTCGCCGTCCTCGGCCTCGTTCTCGGCCTGGTTCCCGTCGGCGTTCGCGTCGGCGTGCTCGTCCGCGTCGGTCGGCGCGGTGGCCGGCTCGGTGGCCTGCTTGTCGAGCGCGGTCGCGGCCTTCTCCTCGGCGGGCGCGGTCGCCTCGGCGGTCCCGGCGGCGTCCGCGCTCTCGCCGGTCTTCTCTGTCGTCGTCTTCGTGTCCATGCGCGGCACGCTAGGCGCCCCGTATGAGAACTGTATGAGGAAAGCGGGCTACGAGGCCTTCGCCGCGCGCCACTCCGGCGCGAGGACGGCCCAGACCTCGGTGTCGGCGCGGACGCCGCGGTGCGGGTAGTTCTCCCGCAGCACGCCCTCGAGGGTCATGCCCAGGCGGCGGGCGACGGCGATGCTCGGCCCGTTCTTCGCGGAGGCGTGCCACTCGACGCGGTGGATGCCGCGCTCCTCGAACGCCCAGTCGATGATGACCCGGCAGGCACGGGTGATCAGGCCCTTCCCCGCGGCGGAGGGCTCCAGCCAGCAGCCCGCCTCGGCGGTGCCGTAGGTGGCGTCGAAGGTCCGGAAGAGGACGCCGCCGACGAGCGTGCCGCCGGTCCAGATGCCGTAGATGCGTCCGGTGTCGTGCGCGGCCTTCTCTGCGTACGAGACGAGGAAGGAGCGGGCGGAGTCGAGGTCCGCCACGACGTCGGCGAGGACGATGTGCTCGCCGACGAACTCGCGTCCGCGGTCCATGTGGGCGAGGAACTCCTCGGCGTTCGACGGCTCCAGGGGCCTCAGCTCGGCGCCGTCGTCACCCAGCGGTATCGCGAACATCGTGGTTCCTCTCCTCCGCGGCCGGAGCCGCGGGCGCCGTCACTGCCGTCACACGCTGAGCCGGTATTTTCCCACGCGCGTCGGCGGCCTCGCGGCACTCGGGCGTCTCGATGCTGATCCGGGGCAGGAGGCGGTCCAGCCACTTGGGCAGCCACCAGTTCGCCCCGCCGAGCATGTGCATCAGGGCGGGGACGAGAAGCGTCCGCAGCACGAAGGCGTCGAGGGCGACGGCCGCCGCGAGCGCGATGCCGAACATCGCGATGACCCGGTCGCCGGAGAGGACGAAGGCGAGGAAGACCGCGATCATGATCACGGCGGCGGAGTTGATGACGCGGCTGGTCTCGGCGAGGCCGACCCGGACCGCCCGCCGGTTGTCGCCGGTCTCCAGCCACTCCTCGTACATCCGGCTGACCAGGAAGACCTGGTAGTCCATGGACAGTCCGAAGAGGACCGAGACCATGATCACCGGCAGGAACGGCTCGATCGGTCCGGCGCTGCCGAGGCCGAGGAGCTCGCTCCCCCAGCCCCACTGGAAGATCGCCACGACGACGCCGAAGGCACCGGCGACGGCGGCGACGTTCATTGCGGCGGCCTTGATCGGGATGCCGAGGGAGCGGAAGGCGATCAGGAGCAGCAGACAGCCGAGCGCGATGACGACGCCGACGAAGAGCGGCAGCTTGCCGATGATGATCTCGGCGAAGTCGTCGTACGAGGCGGTGACGCCGCCCACGTGCACGTCGAGCGAGGTGCCGCTCTCGGCCGCGGGGAGGACGTCCGTGCGCAGCCGGTCGACGAGCTCGCTGGTGGCCTTGGACTGGGGCGAGGAGTCGGGGACGACGGTGAGGACGGCGGTGTCGCCGGAGCTGTTGTACGTGACCGGGGAGACGGACGCGACGCCCTTGGTGGCGGACAGGGCGGCCGGCAGCTGGTCGAGGGCGATCCGGTCGTCGGCGCCGTCGAGCCCGGCGACCAGGGTGAGGGGGCCGTTCACACCGGGGCCGAAGCCGTCGGCGATCAGGTCGTACGCCTGCCGCGTGGTCGCGGTGGCCGGGCCGTTGCCCTGGTCGGAGGTGCCCAGGTGGAGCGAGAGGGTGGGCAGCGCGAGGACGCCCATGACGACGGCGGCGACGATCCCGAGGAGCTTGGGGTGCCGCTCGACGAAGGCGGACCAGCGGGCGGCGAAGCCGGTGGGCAGCTCGGGTTGCGGGCCGTGCTCGGCGAGCGTCCGGCGTTCGCGCCGGGACAGCGCCCGCATGCCGATGAGGGAGAGCAGCGCCGGCAGGAGGGTGACGGAGGCCGCCACCGTGAGGACGACGGTGAGGGAGGCGGCGATGGCGACGCCGTTGAGGAAGCTGAGCCGCAGGATCAGCATGCCGAGCAGGGCGATGCAGACGGTGGCGCCGGCGAAGACGACGGCTCGGCCGGTGGTGGCGACGGCGGTCTCGGCGGCCTCGGCTACGGAGAGCCCGCGTTTCAGGCCTCTGCGGTGCCGGGTGACGATGAAGAGGGCGTAGTCGATGCCGACGCCGAGCCCGACGAGCATGCCGAGCATGGGGGCGAAGTCGGCGACCGTCATCAGATGGCCGAGGAGCACGATCCCGGAGTAGGCGATGCCGACGCTGACGAGGGCGGTCGCGATGGGGAGCGCGGAGGCGGCGAGGGAGCCGAAGGCGAGGAAGAGGACGACGGCCGCGACGGCGACGCCGACGACTTCGGCGATGTGGCCGCCGGGGGCCTCGGTGAGGGCGACGGCGCTGCCGCCGAGTTCGACCGAGAGGCTGTCGTCCGCGGCGGCCTTCGCGGTGTCGACGAGGGCGCGTGCCTGCGCCTCCGGGATGTCGTCGGCCTGCTCGTGGAAGGTGACGGTGGCGTAGGCGGTGTGTCCGTCCTCGCTGACCTGGCCCCGGGTGTCGCCGTAGGGGGAGGTCACGGTGGCGATGCCGGGGAGCTCGGCGACCTGGTCGAGCATCGCGGTCATGCGGCGCTCGACGGCGTCGGCGCGGACGCTGCCCTTGTCGGTGTGCCAGACGATGGTGTCGCTGTCACCGCCGAGGCCGTGGAAGCCGCGCTCCAGGAGGGCGGTGGCACGGCCGGACTCGGTGCCGGGGACCTCGTAGTCGTTGGAGTACGCGCTGCCGGCGGCGACCGCCGCGGTGCCGACCCCGCCGAGAGCGACGAGCCACAGCAGGACGGCGACGAGGCGGTGCTTGATGCACCACCGTGCGATGGCTGCCAAAGGACGTGCTCCCTGGGTGGTTCGAGGATCTTCAGCGGGAACAGCCCGAAAAAGAACGCTTGACCTACGTGCGCCCACTGTGGCAGGCAAACGTGATCGTTTGCCCGTTTCGTGGTGATGCTCACAGGCCTGCCCGGAGGGTCGGGGCGGAGGTCCCGGACCTCGGTCCCGGCCCTCCGGGCAGAACGGCTCACCGCGGGTGTTCAGCCGGAGACGCTGGCGCGGCCGTTCTCGATGTGGCCCATGAGCCGACGGCGGAAGCCGCCGGGCGCGGTCACCTCGATGTCGTACCAGCCGTGCGCGTCGGCGGCCGAGTGCACGACGGTACGGGTCTTCCCGGGCTTCACGGTGACGGTGCGGGTCCAGTCCCCGAGGTCGGCAGAGTCCTCGGGGTCCACGTATCCCAGCGGCCGCACCGTGAAGGAGACGGGCGCCGAGCCCGTGTTCCGTACGGTGAGGTGCAGGTCACGGTCATGGTGGTCGATCCGGGAGGCGAGCTCGGCGCCGCCGGTCGCGGGTCCCTCGAACTCGCGGCGGAAGCCGTTGGGGCCGGTGATCGTGAAGCGGTAGCGATCACCCGGAACGGGGACGTTCCACTCGCCCGCCCTCGTGACGTCCTTGTGCTGCGGGACGGCGAACTCGCCCGCGTACGGGTAGAGGGCGAAGTGCGCGCTCGCCTTCCCCCGGTTGCCGAGGGCGACCCGCACGGTGCCGGCGCGGAGGGTCGCCTCGGCGTCCGGCTGGTACGGCAGCGGGCGGGCGCGGCGGACGCCGGGCTCCTGGACGGGCATCCGCTGTACGGCCGGGGGCTGCGGCCGCCATCGGCCGCTGAAGGGCGGGATCGGGCCCGGCTGGTCGACGTCGGGCTGCCGGCGGCCCCGCTGGAAGTCGAAGGCGGAGGTGAGGTCGCCGGTGACGGCCCGGCGCCAGGGGGTGATGTTGGGCTCCCTGATGCCCGTCAGCCGCTCCAGGAAGCGGATCACCGAGGTGTGGTCGAAGGTCTCGGAGCAGACGTAGCCGCCGACCGACCAGGGGGAGACGACGAGCAGCGGGACGCGGATGCCGAGGCCGGTGGGCTGGCCCTTCCAGCGCTCGTCCGTGTTGTCGGCCGGCGGGACCGGCGGCGGCACGTGGTCGAAGAAGCCGTCGTTCTCGTCGTAGTTGATCAGGACGACGGTGTGGCGCCAGACGTCGGGGTGCGCGCCGAGGGCGTCGAGCACCTTGTAGACGAGGGTCGCGGAGGCGATCGGCGAGGAGGAGCCGGGGTGCTCGGAGTCGATCGCGGACGGCACGAGGTAGGAGACCTCGGGGAGGGTGCCGGCGGCGACGTCGGCGCGGAAGGCGTCGGCGAGGGTGCCGCTCTCGACGCGGCGCAGTCCGCGCTCGAAGAGGGAGCGCTCGGCCTCGGTGAGGGTCGCCACGCCCTCCTCCAGGAGACCGAGGAGGCGGGCGCGCTCGGCGGTGTCGTCGGTGTCGCGGACGGCGGCGTAGAAGGACTCCATGAAGGTGTGCCCGCCGGTTGCGGCGAGCGCCTTGCGGGCGATCTTCTTGAAGCTGGTGAAGAACTCGATGTTGTTGTCGGTGAAGTTCTCCCACTCGGTGTACGTCTTCCAGCTGCGCCCGGCGGCTTCGAGCCGCTCGGCGTAGGTGGGCCAGCCGTAGCCGGGGTGGGTGCCCTCGGCGTACGCGGCGTTGGTGACGGCGCGGCTGCCGTCGGCCTCGAAGCCGGTCCAGCCGGACCAGAGGTGGTTGCGGTTGGGGCTCGTCGAGGTGTGGATGGACGAGTGGTAGGCGTCGCAGATGGTGAAGGTGTCGGCGAGCTCGTAGTGCAGGGGGATGTCCCGCCGGTCGTAGTACGCCATGGTCGCGGCGGTCTTGGCCGAGACCCAGCCGTCCATCCAGCCGTCGTGCCAGGCCTTGCCGCCGCCGCCCCAGGAGTGGTCGAGGTCCCCGATGTACTGGAGGTCCTTCCGCTGCGTCTCGGCGGCGCCGCGGATGGGGAAGGGCAGCACGGTCCGGCCGGGTGCGGCGGGCTGCTCGAAGACGGGCCTGCCGGAGGGCAGCTCGACGGCGTTGCGGTCGGAGAAGCCGCGGACGCCGCGGAGGGTGCCGAAGTAGTGATCGAAGGAACGGTTCTCCTGCATCAGGATCACCACGTGCCGAACCGCCGACAGCCCGCCGGCCGGCGGCTCCGCGGCCATCGCGGCCTGCAACGACGGCGGCAGCAACGAGCCGGCTGCGGCGACACCGAGGGCGCCTCCGCCCAGTGCGAGGAGCCTTCTGCGGGACATCTCGGATGACAAGACCGACCTCCAGTCGACGACCAATGGTTCGCCATCGAGCCATTGGGTGGTACGCCGGGGACGGTAGTGAGACGGGATGACGGAGAGAAGACCCGGCGGGGGCGCGGTGGTGAACGTCCAAGAGCACGTGACGGGAGTCCAAGTGGCCTCCCCCACCGCTCCGGCCTCCTCCGCGTTGACCGCGGACCCATCGGAGCGGCAAGCTGACTCTCTGTCAATCACTGTGCCCTGGGGGAAATTTGAGCAGCACGGCACACCACATCGGGCCCGACTCCGCACCTGACCGGTACCGGTTGCTGCGGTCCATCGGGCGGGGCGGCGAGGCCGTGCTCTATCTCGCCGAGATCGAGCTGGCCGGCAGCACCGAGCCCGTCGTCGTCAAGATCCTCGACGCGAAGACCACCCTCACGCCCGAGATCTTCGAGCGCATCAGCCAGAAGTGGAACGAGCAGGCGGAACTGCTGCGCTTCGTCCACCGGCCCGGTGTCGTCGGCGTACGGGAGCACTTCCAGGGGCCTCCGATCCACCGGCCCGGCGAGTCCGGGACGATCAGCGGCCGGGCGCTGGCCCTGGTCATGAACCATGTCGAGGGCCTCGACCTGCGCGACTGGCGGGCCGAACGGACGCTGGCCACCGCCGCCGAGCGGCGCGAGGTGATGCGGACGCTCGAACAGCTCGCCGACGTCCTCGACTGGCTGCACTCCGGCAAGGCCACGCCGTCCGGGCGGACCGTCGTCCACGGCGACCTGTCCCCGGGCAACGTCATGGTCGACGAGCACGGCCAGGCGACCCTCGTCGACTTCGGCCTGAGCAAGCTGACCGCCGACCACCAGACGGCCGAGGTGTGGTTCACCCCCGGCTACGCGGCGCCCGAGATCTTCGAGGGCAAGCGCACCCCGAGCACGGACCGCTACGCCTTCGGCGCCATCGCGTACTTCCTCCTCTGCGGCCAGTCCCCGCCGACCGCCCCCGAGCAGCTGGTGGCCGCGCTCGGCGCGCTGCCGCAGGTCGCGGGACTCCCGGCCGAGCAGCGGGACCGGGTGCTGAGCATCGCCTCGGCCGACCCGGGCCGGCGGCCGCTGTCCCTGTCGGCGTGGGTGAAGGACGTCCGGCACGGGGTGGTGTCGACGACGACCTCCCGCCCGGCGACGGTCGCGGACGCGGTCCCGGCCGCGCCCCCGCGGAAGCCGTCGGCGCCGCCCCTGCCGATGGCACCCCCGCCGCCCGCCGCCGCTCCCGTGGCGGCCGCGCGGCCCGCCGTACCGCCGCCGGTGGTCGCCCCGCCGGCGGCGGCGCCGCAGCCGGTCGCCCCGCAGCCCCTGGCGGCCGCGCAGCCCGCCGTACCGCAGCAACCGCAGCCCTCCGCCGAACCGCCCACCGTCGCCACGCCCGGCTTCGGGCCGCCGATTCCTCCCCCGGCGTCCGGAGCGGCGGAGACGGCCCCGCCCCGGGCACCCGAACCCCGCCGCCGCCGCAAGGGCCCGCTCATCGGGGCCGTGGCCGGGGTCCTGGTGGTCGCCGTCCTCGCGGTGATCGGCGTCCAACTGCTCGGCGACAAGGAGGACAAGGGCACCGAAGGCAAGGGCGGCAGCCCCGGCACGACGAGCGCCTCCCCTTCGTCCGATCCCACGACCGATGCCCCCACGGACGAGCCGACCGAGGAGGCGACGCCCTCCGAGGAGCCCGCGACCGGGACCCCCGGCGACGAGACCACCGGCCCCGCCGCGTCGGAGAGCCCGACGGGCGACCCCGGCTCCGTACCGGACAGCAAGGAGGCCGACCTGACCGGCCTCGCACCGATCGACGGGCTCGGCGGGTTCTCGGTGAGCTCCGCCGCCACGCTCAACACCCGGGACTACGGCTCGGCCTTCACGGCCGGGTGCTCCAACGAGTCGTACATGGAGTTCAACCTCGGACGGAAGTGGAAGACCCTGGAGTTCACCGCGGGCATCGACGACGACTCCCCGACCGAGGAGGGACGGATCACCATCTCCGTGGACGACCGGACCGCCTCCTTCTCCCAGACGGTCCAGCTCGGCAAGCCGGTCGTCAAGAGCATCACGGTCACCGGAGCCCTGCGGCTGCGCATCCGCGTCGAGGACACGTGCAGCTACGACCAGGACGCGTACGTGATCATCGCCGCCCCGCTCCTCAAGCGGTAGCCGCACGCGGAACGGCCCCGCACCGGAACTCCGGTGCGGGGCCGTTCACATGTCCGTACGAGAAGGGGATCAGCCCTCGCTGACGCCCAGCTTCTCCAGGATCAGGTCCTTCACACGCGCCGCGTCCGCCTGGCCGCGGGTGGCCTTCATGACCGCGCCGACCAGCGCGCCGACCGCGGCCACCTTGCCGCCGCGGATCTTGTCGGCGATGGCCGCGTTGGCCGCGATGGCCTCCTCGACCGCCGTGCCGAGCGCGCCCTCGTCGGAGACGACCTTCAGACCGCGCTTCTCGACGACCTCGTCAGGGGTGCCCTCGCCCGCGAGAACGCCCTCGATGACCTGACGGGCCAGCTTGTCGTTCAGATCGCCGGCGGCGACCAGGGCCGAGACCCGGGCCACGTCCGCCGGGGTGATCGCCAGCTCGTCGAGGGACACGCCCTGCTCGTTGGCGCTGCGGGCGAGCTCGCCCATCCACCACTTGCGGGCCGAGGCCGCCTCCGCGCCCGCCTCGATCGTCGCGACGATCGGGTCGACCGCACCGGCGTTGAGGATGGACTGCATGTCGTGCTCCGACACACCCCATTCCTCGCGCAGCCGGTTGCGGCGTACCCGGGGCAGCTCGGGCAGCGTGCCCCGCAGCTCCTCCGCCCAGGCACGGGCCGGGGCGACGGGGACGAGGTCGGGCTCCGGGAAGTACCGGTAGTCCTCGGCGTTGTCCTTGATGCGGCCGGAGGTGGTGGAGCCGTCCTCCTCGTGGAAGTGACGGGTCTCCTGCACGATCGTGCCGCCGGAGGACAGCACCGCGGCGTGCCGCTGGATCTCGAAACGGGCAGCGCGCTCCACCGAACGGAGCGAGTTGACGTTCTTCGTCTCCGAGCGGGTGCCGAAGGTCTTGGTGCCGTGGGGGCGCAGCGACAGGTTCACGTCGCAGCGCATCTGGCCCTTGTCCATGCGCGCTTCGGACACGTCGAGCGCGCGGATCAGCTCACGCAGCTCGGCGACGTACGCCTTGGCGACCTCGGGGGCCCGCTCGCCCGCGCCCTCGATCGGCTTGGTGACGATCTCGATGAGCGGGATGCCGGCCCGGTTGTAGTCGAGCAGCGAGTGGGACGCGCCGTGGATACGGCCGGTGGCGCCGCCGACGTGCAGCGACTTGCCGGTGTCCTCCTCCATGTGGGCGCGCTCGATCTCCACGCGGAAGACCTCGCCGTCCTCCAGCTGGACGTCCAGGTAGCCGTTGAAGGCGATCGGTTCGTCGTACTGGGAGGTCTGGAAGTTCTTCGGCATGTCCGGATAGAAGTAGTTCTTCCGGGCGAAGCGGCACCACTCGGCGATCTCGCAGTGCAGCGCGAGGCCGATCTTGATGGCGGACTCGACGCCGATGGCGTTGACGACGGGCAGCGAGCCCGGCAGACCGAGGCAGGTCGGGCAGGTCTGCGAGTTCGGCTCGGCGCCCAGCTCGGTCGAGCAGCCGCAGAACATCTTCGTCTTGGTGCCGAGCTCGACATGGACCTCAAGGCCCATGACGGGGTCGTACTCGGCGAGCGCCGCTTCGTACGACAGCAGTTCAGTGACAGTCACGGTGAGACTTTCCCTCTCAGCCCAGCAGGACGTCGTCGTCGCCCAGGCGCTTGAGCTCCCGGTAGAGGATCGCCAGGCCGGTAACGATGGCGGCGGCGGACACGGCGGAGTCGATCAGCCGCAGCATGTCGTTGTCGCTGCGGGCCAGCTTGGCCTGCTTCGCGACGCTGACGGCACCGAACGCGGTGGTCGCGAGCGAGACGTAGACGCCGGTCTTGGACTTCTTGAAGTTCTTGGCCTTCTTTGCCATGGCACTCACAGCGACGGAGCCTCCTCAAGCAGCGGGTGCCCCCACTTTTCCACGAAGGCGGCCTCGACGGCGGCGCCGACCTTGTACAGCCGGTCGTCCTTCATGGCGGGGGCGATGATCTGCAGGCCGACCGGCAGACCGTCCTCGGGCGCCAGGCCGCAGGGCAGCGACATGGCGGCGTTGCCGGCCAGGTTGGTCGGGATGGTGCACAGGTCCGCGAGGTACATCGCCATCGGGTCGTCGGCGCGCTCGCCGATCGGGAAGGCGGTGGTGGGGGTCGTCGGGGAGACGATCACGTCCACCTCCTCGAAGGCCTTCTCGAACTCGCGGGTGATCAGGGTCCGGACCTTCTGGGCCGAGCCGTAGTACGCGTCGTAGTAGCCGGAGCTCAGCGCGTACGTACCGAGGATGATGCGGCGCTTGACCTCGTCGCCGAAGCCGGCCTCACGGGTGAGGGCGGTGACGTCCTCGGCGGACCGCGTGCCGTCGTCGCCGACCCGGAGGCCGTAGCGCATGGCGTCGAAGCGGGCCAGGTTGGAGGAGCACTCCGACGGCGCGATCAGGTAGTACGCCGAAAGGGCGAGGTCGAAGGTCGGGCAGTCCAGCTCGACGATCTCGGCGCCCAGCGACTTGAGCAGCTCGACGGACTCGTCGAAGCGCTGCACGACACCGGCCTGGTAGCCCTCGCCGCGGAACTGCTTGACGACACCGACGCGCATGCCGGCGACCGAGCCGTTGCGCGCGGCCTCGACGACCGGCGGGACCGGGGCGTCGATGGAGGTCGAGTCGAGCGGGTCGTGCCCGGCGATCGCCTCGTGCAGGAGGGCCGCGTCCAGGACCGTACGGGCGCAGGGGCCGCCCTGGTCGAGGGAGGACGAGAAGGCCACCATGCCGTAGCGGGAGACGCCGCCGTAGGTCGGCTTGACGCCGACGGTGCCGGTGACGGCGGCGGGCTGGCGGATCGAGCCGCCGGTGTCCGTGCCGATGGCGAGGGGCGCCTCGTACGCGGCGAGGGCGGCGGACGAGCCACCGCCGGAGCCGCCGGGGATCCGGGTCAGGTCCCAGGGGTTGCCGGTCGGACCGTACGCGCTGTTCTCGGTGGAGGACCCCATGGCGAACTCGTCCATGTTGGTCTTGCCGAGGATGACGACGTCGGCGGCCTTCAGGTTCTTCACCAGGGTCGCGTCGTACGGCGGGATCCAGCCCTCGAGCATCTTCGAGCCCACGGTCGTCGGCATGCCGGCGGTGGTGAAGATGTCCTTGAGCGCGAGCGGCACACCGGCGAGCGGGCCGAGCTTCTCGCCGCGGGCGCGCTTCTCGTCGACGGCACGGGCCTGGGCGAGCGCGCCCTCACGGTCGACGTGCAGGAAGGCGTGGACCTTCTCGTCGACGGCCTCGATGCGGGCGAGGTGCGCCTCGGTGACCTCGACGGCGGTCAGCTCGCCGGCGGCGATCTTCCCGGCGATCTCGGCCGCGGTGAGCTTGATGATGTTGTCCGTCATGACTGTTAGTCCTCCCCCAGGATCTGCGGCACCTTGAAACGCTGCTGCTCCTGGGCCGGGGCGCCGGAGAGCGCCTGCTCGGGGGTGAGCGACGGACGGACCTCGTCCGCGCGCATGACATTGGTCAGCGGCAGCGGGTGGGAGGTCGGCGGTACGTCTTGGTCGGCGACCTCGGAGACGCGGGCGACCGCGCCGATGATGTCGTCGAGCTGGCCGGCGAAGTGATCGAGTTCTTCGCCCTTCAGCTCCAGACGCGCCAGCCGTGCGAGGTGGGCGACCTCCTCGCGCGTGATGCCAGGCATGCGGATCCTCACGGGGTGAGCTTGATGGTGTGGGCCCATCCTATGGGGCCGGTGCCGCTGCCCGTGAAACGGTTTGCCCGGGGTCGTCTCCCCGGGGTCACACGGCCTACGGAACGACCTGGCCCGAGGGGTGGTCCACGTCCAGTTCGGCGGCGATGTCGGCGGGTCGGCGCCAGCCGTGCTCGCCCCGGGCGAGCAGCCAGGCGGTGGCCTCGCCCGGCGGCATCGCGGCGGCGACGAGCCAGCCCTGGACGGCGTCGCAGCCCAGGTCGCGCAGGCGCTCCCAGGTCTCGTCGTCCTCGACGCCCTCGGCGACGACGAGCAGGCCGAGGGAGTGGGCGAGGTCGACGGTGCAGCGGACGATCTCGGCGTCCTCGGTGTCCACGGCGAGCCGGGCGACGAAGGAGCGGTCGATCTTCAGTTCGCTGACGGGGAGCCGGCGCAGATGGACGAGGGAGGAGTAGCCGGTGCCGAAGTCGTCGAGGGACATCTTGACGCCGTGGCCGGTGAGGCCGTTGAGGGTGTCGGCGGCGCGCTGGGGGTCCTCCAGGAGGACGTGCTCCGTTATCTCCAGCTGGAGCGCGCCGGCCGGGACGCCGTGGCGGGCGAGCCGGGCGGCGACGGCGCCGGCGAAGCCGGGGGTGTGCACGTCGCGGGGCGAGACGTTGACGGCGACCGGGACGTTGAGGCCCTGGGCGCGCCAGCGGGCGACCTGGGCGAGGGCGGTCTCCAGGACGTACTCGGTGAGGTGCGGCATCAGGCCGGAGGACTCGGCGATGGCGATGAACTCGTCCGGCGGGACCTTGCCGCGCTCGGGGTGGACCCAGCGGACGAGGGCTTCGAGTCCGGCGACCTGGCCGTCGAAGCGGACCTTGGGCTGGTAGTGGAGTTCGACCTCGCCGGCGTCGAGCGCGCGGCGCAGGTCGCCGAGGAGGCCGAGCCGGTCGGGGGTGTTGGAGTCGCGCTTGGACTCGTAGACCTCGACGCCGGTGCGGTCGCGCTTGGCCTGGTACATGGCGACGTCGGCGCGGCGCAGCAGGCCTTCGGCGTCGAGGGCGTGGTCGGGGAAGACGGCGACGCCCGCGCTGGCCTCCAGGACGAGGGTGAGTCCGTCGAGGTCGAGCGGGGAGGAGAGTTCGGCGACGAGGTGGCGGGCGACCCGCTGGGCGCTGGTGGTGGAGTCGGCGGTGGGCAGCAGGACGGCGAACTCGTCGCCGCCGAGCCGGGCCGCCTCGGCGCCGCGGGGCAGGGCGAGGCGGAGCCGGTCGGCGATCTGGAGGAGCAGCCGGTCGCCCGCGAGGTGACCGAGGGTGTCGTTGACCGATCGGAAACGGTCGAGGTCGATCAGGACGAGGGCGGCGCGGGCCCCTTCGCCTTCGGCCTCCTCCAGGGCGGTCCAGGCCCGTTCGAGGAGCCACTGGCGGTTGGGGAGTCCGGTCAGCGGGTCCCGCAGCTGTTCCTCGGCACGGGCGCGGGCGATCCACAGGGTGGAGTCGAGGGCGATGAGAGGGACGGCGAAGAGCGGCAGCAGGACGGGCCGGGTGGCGGCGACGACGCAGATCAGCGGGGCGATGCCGAGCAGGGCGACGGCGACGAGGCCCTGTCTCAGGAGCGCGGTGCGGGCGACGGTGGGCAGTCCGCGGGTCGGCGGGGCGAGCGTGTACCACAGGAGGAGCCGGGTCACCACCAGGTAGGTGGCGGCGGCGAGGACGACTTCCGGGAGGTCCCCGATCGTCCAGTCGAGGGGCTGCCAGGGCTGTTCGACGGTGGGGACGTCGTCGAAGAGGGCGAGGACGAGGGCGGCGGCGGCGACCCCGAGGACGTCGGCGGCGCCGTGCAGCAGGCCCTGTCGCCAGCGGTGCCGGCGGGCGGCGCCGACCAGGGTGACGACGGTCATCGAGACGAGTCCGGCGGGCACCCAGCCGTAGAGCAGGAGGACGGCGAGGGTGAGGGCGGCGCCCGAACCGGTGCCGCCCCACCAGCGGTCTCGGCCGAGGGCGACCAGGTGTCCGACGATGAGGCCGGTGAGGACCGCGAGGGACCAGCCGGTGACCCCGCCGGGGAAGAGGCCGCTGCCGGCGCTCAGGCCCTGCTGGAGCCCGACGACGAGCACGACGGCGGCGATGCCCACCACGGCTGCGGGCAGCCGGGAGGTGAAACCCGGGGACACCACACGGCCGTGCGGCCGTGGGACCGGGGCGGCGCTCTCGGTCGGTTCCATTCCCGTCCCTCTCACAGGCGGCGGTGCCGTCGGTGTGCGATGGGCCGCGGTCAGGCGGCCGTCCGTCGTCCGGCCGTCCGTCGTGCGTCGGACGACCGAGGGCACTGCCGGTCGTACGTCGTGCCACGGGGCCGTTGTCCTGACGCCACGACCGGCAGAGCCCTCGCGCGGTCGTGGCAGGACTGGGCGCACGGTCACCACAGTAGGCCGCCGAGGGCGTCGACGGGCAGCGCTCTCCCTGTCTTGCCCGAATGCGACCAGGCCACCCGTAACGATCTGGTATGCGCCGAACGGGTGACCGTCGCACGGTCGTCGGGAGGGGGAGGAAGGGGTGCGGGCGGGCCGCGGGTGGCTACTGCGCGGCGGGGACCGCGGCCTCCCGAGCGGCGTCGGGCCCTTGTTCGAGCAGGATCGCGAAGCCGTCCTCGTCCAGAACCGGAACCTTCAGCTGCATCGCCTTGTCGTACTTCGAACCAGGGTTTTCACCGACGACGACGAACGCTGTCTTCTTCGAAACGGAACCGGTCACCTTCGCTCCGAGGCTCTGGAGGGACTCTTTTGCGCCATCCCTGGTGAACTTCTCCAGGGTCCCGGTCACCACGACCGTGAGGCCCTCCAGCGGACGCGGGCCGACGTCCTCCCCGGCGCCCTCGTCCTCCAGAGTGACCCCGGCCGCGCGCCACTTGCGCACGATCTCGCGGTGCCACTCCTCGGAGAACCACTGCTTCACCGCGGTCGCGATGATCCCGCCGACCCCGTCGACGGCCGCCAGCTCCTCCTCGCTCGCCTGCTCGATCCGCTCCAGCGAGCGGAACTCGCGGGCCAGCGCCTCGGCCGCGACCGGACCCACGTGCCGGATGGAGAGGCCGTTGATGAAGCGGGCCAGCGGGCGGGTCTTGGCGGCCGCGATGTTCTCCAGCATCGCCAGGGCGTTCTTCTTCGGCTCGCCCTTCTGGTTGGCGAAGACCGTGACGATCTTCTCCTCGCCGGTCTTCGGGTCCCGCCGGGGCAGTCCGCTGTCCGGGTCGAGGACGTACGCCTTGATCGGCAGCAGCTGCTCGATCGTCAGGTCGAAGAGGTCGCCCTCGTCCGCGAGCGGCGGCTCGGCGGGCTCCAGGGGGCGGGTGAGCGCCGCCGCGGCCACCTTGCCGAAGCTCTCGATGTCCAGGCACTGGCGCCCGGCGAGGAAGAAGAGACGCTCGCGCAGCTGCGCCGGGCAGGTCCGGGCGTTCGGGCAGCGGAGGTCGATGTCGCCCTCCTTCATCGCCTTCAGCGGCGTCCCGCACTCAGGGCACTCGGCGGGCATCACGAACTCCCGCTCGCTGCCGTCCCGCAGGTCGGCGACCGGCCCGAGGATCTCCGGGATGACGTCGCCGGCCTTGCGCAGCACGACGGTGTCGCCGATCAGGACGCCCTTGGCCTTCACGACCTCCTGGTTGTGCAGGGTGGCGAACTCGACCTCGGAGCCGGCCACGGTCACCGGCTCCACCTGCGCGTACGGGGTGACGCGGCCGGTCCTGCCGACGCCGACCTTGATGTCGATCAGCTTGGTGTTGACCTCCTCAGGCGCGTACTTCCAGGCGATGGCCCAGCGCGGGGCGCGCGCGGTGGAGCCGAGCCGGCCCTGGAGCGGGATCTCGTCCAGCTTGACGACGACGCCGTCGATCTCGTGCTCCACGGAGTGACGGTTCTCCCCGAAGTACGCGATGAACTCCCGCACCTCGTCGAGGGAGCCGACCACCTTGTTGTGCCGGGCGGTGGGCAGGCCCCACTCGCGCAGCAGCTCGTACGCGTGGGAGAGGCAGTCGATGTCGAAGCCCTCGCGGGCGCCGATGCCGTGGACGACCATGTGCAGCGGCCGGGAGGCGGTGACCTTGGGGTCCTTCTGGCGGAGCGAACCCGCCGCCGCGTTCCTCGGGTTGGCGAAGGGCTTGTCACCGGCCTCCACCAGGCGGGCGTTGAGCCCCTCGAAGGCCTCCATCGGGAAGTAGACCTCGCCGCGGATCTCCACGAGGTCCGGGATCCGGTCCCCGTGGAGCCGCTCCGGGATGTCGGCGATCGTGCGCACGTTGGGCGTGATGTCCTCGCCGGCGCGTCCGTCGCCGCGGGTGGCGGCCCGGGTGAGCCGCCCGTGCTCGTACGTGAGGTTGACCGCGAGGCCGTCGACCTTGAGCTCGCACAGGTAGTGGAAGTCGGGGGTGCCGACGTCCCGCGCGACCCGCTCGGCCCAGGTGGCCAGCTCCTCGTCGTCGAAGGCGTTGTCGAGGGAGAGCATCCGCTCGCGGTGCTCGACGGAGGTGAACTCGGTCTCGTACTGCCCCGCGACCTTCTGGGTCGGCGAGTCCGGCGTCCGCAGCTCCGGGTACTCCTCCTCCAGCGCCTCCAGGGCGCGCAGGAGCCTGTCGAAGTCGCCGTCGCTGATGACCGGCTGGTCCTTCACGTAGTACCGGAAGCGGTGCTCCTCGACCTGCTCGGCCAGATCGGCGTGCTTCTCCCGTGCCTCGGCGGGCAGGGCCCCCTGTTCGACTGCCACCTTCGTCCGTCCTCCCGTGCCTCGAAACCCGGTCACTCTGGGTTGTCCGCGAGCGATCTCGCCGCCCGGGCGCAGTGGGCGAGCGCCGCACGGGCGTAGGCGGGCGAAGCGCCCGCGAGCCCGCACGTGGGAGTGATGACCACGGACTCGGCGAGAGTCCCCGGATTCAGCCCCAGCCTGCGCCACAGCGTCCTGACACCCATGACGCTACCGCCCGGGTCGGACAATGGGCCGTCGGTGGACGCCACCACACCGGCGAAGAGCTTGGTGCCGGCCTCCACGGCCTCGCCGATCGTGTCCTCGTCACGCTCGGTGAGCAGGGAGAAGTCGAACGAGACACCCGCGGCGCCGGCCCGCCGGAGCAGCGCGAACGGCACGTCGGGGGCGCAGGAATGGACGACCACCGGCCCGTCGTGGACGGCGACCACCTCGCGCAGGGCGCTCTCCACGACCTGCCGGTCGACGGCCCGGTAGGTGCGGTAGCCACTGGCGGTGCGGACGTGGCCGCGCAGGACGGCGGTCAGCGAGGGCTCGTCGAGCTGGAGGACGACCCGGGCGCCGGGGATCCGCTTGCGCAGGTCCGCGAGGTGCTCGTGGAGGCCCTCGGCGAGCGAGCCGACCAGGTCGCGGCAGGCACCGGCGTCGCCGAGGGCGGCCTCGCCGCCGCGCAGCTCCAGGGCCGCGGCGAGGGTCCAGGGGCCCACGGCCTGCACCTTGAGCGGTCCCTCGTACCCCTGGGTGAACTCCTCCAGGGCGTCCAGGTCCTCGCCCATCCAGGACCGGGCGCGCTTGGTGTCGCGGCCGGGCCGGTCGCTGATCCGCCAGCCGCTCGGCTCCACGTGCGCGTAGAAGTCGACGAGCATCCCGATGGTCCGGCCGATCATGTCGGCGCCGGGACCCCGGGCGGGCAGCTCCGCGAGGAACGGGAAGTCCTCGAAGGACCCGGTGACGGTCTTCGCCGTCTCCCGGGCGTCGCCGCCCGGCATGGAGCCGACGCCGGTGGCGGGCCCCCAGAGCACACGGTCGTCCTCGGCCTGCGTCTCGCTCATGTCTAGCGTCCCGGACGAACGGTGAGGTCGTTGATCTCCGCGTCGCGCGGGAGGTCGACGGCGGTGAGGATCGCCGTCGCGACCGACTCGGGGTCGATCCACCGCGACGGGTCGTACTCCTTGCCCTCCTGGGAGTGGACCTTGGCCTGCATCGGGCTCGCGGTACGGCCCGGGTAGACCGAGGTCACCCGTACGCCGTTGCCGTGCTCCTCGTGGCGCAGGGAGTCGGCGAGGGCCTTGAGGCCGTGCTTGGAGGCGGCGTACGCGCCCCACTCGGCGTGCGCGGCGAGCCCTGCGCCCGAGTTCACGAAGACGACGTGGCCCTGGGAGACGCGCAGCTGGGGCAGCAGGTGCCGGGTCAGCTCGGCCGGGGCGACGAGGTTGACGTTGAGCTGGTGGTGCCAGGTCTTGGGGGTGAGGTCCCCGATCGGCCCGAGGTCGACGACGCCCGCGATGTGCAGCAGGCTGTCCACCCGCTCCGGCATGGTCTGGTGCGAGAACGCCCAGGAGAGCCGGTCCGGGTCGGCGAGGTCCCCGACGAGCGTCCGGGCGCCGGGGAACTGCGCGGCGAGCTCCTTGGCCCGCCCCGCGTCGCGCGCGTGGAGCACGAGGTCGTCCCCGCGCGCGTGGAGGCGGCGCGCGACGGCCGCGCCGATGCCGGAACCGGCTCCGGTGATCACATGTGTAGCCATGGGCCCCATGCTCGCATCAGCGGGCGGCGATGTTCTCCTCCAGGTGGGTGAGGGCCGTCGGGGCGTCGTCGGCGAAGAGGACGAGGCCGGCGAGGGGGAGCGGCAGGAAGCCCTCCTCCTCCATCCGGCGGAACTGGGCCTGCAGCCCGTCGTAGAAGCCGGCCGTGTTGAGCAGGACGACCGGCTTGCTGTGCTTGCCGTGCTTCTTCAGCTCCAGGATCTCGGTGGCCTCGTCGAGGGTGCCGGTGCCGCCGACCATGACCACGACCGCGTCGGACTTGGCGAGGAGGAGCGCCTTGCGCTCGGCCAGGTCCTTGGCGACGACCATCTCGTCGGCGTTCGGGCGGGCCTTGTGGGCGAGGAAGTCGACGGAGACGCCCACGAGCCGCCCGCCGGCCTCCTGGACGCCGTCGGCGACCACCTTCATCAGGCCGGTGTCGGAGCCGCCCCAGACCAGGGTGTGGCCGGCCTTGCCGAGGAGCCGCGCGAAGTCGCGGGCCGGGGCCGTGTAGCGCTCGTCCAGGTCGGCCGCGGAGAGGAAGACGCAGATGTTCATGGCCCCACGGTAGGCCCTGACCAGCGGCTTCCATCTTTCTCCGAGAAATCCCGTCGTACGGCGATGAGTTCCGGTGAGCGGTCGGGTCTCACCTGCCATGGACGAGGTGAGCACCACACCGGGCGGGGTTCGGGGACGGGTCGTGTCGCGGGACGGGACGCCGATCGCGTACGAGCGGTACGGGGACGGGCCGCCGCTCGTCCTGGTGAGCGGCGCGCTGGGGACGGCCGCGGGCGAGCGTGCGCTGGGCGGGTTACTGGCCCGGCGCTTCTCGGTCGTGGCGTACGACCGCAGGGGCCGCGGTGGGAGCGGCGACACGGGGCCGTACGCGGTGGAGCGGGAGATCGAGGACCTGGCCGCGGTCGTCGGGGAGGCGGGGCCCGGTGCGGCGCTGCACGGGATGGGCACCGGGGGCGCGCTGGTCCTCGCCGCGGTGGCCGCCGGGCTGCCGGCCGGGGCGGTGTCGGTGTTCGAGCCGCCGTTCTCGGCGGCGGCCGCCGAGCGGGGGCGGCGGGTGGCCGTGCTGCTCGACAGGGGGCGGCGGGCGGAGGCGCTCGACCTGTTCCTGGCGGAGTCGACGGTGCCCGCGGGGCTGCGGCCCGGGGTCGTGGAGCTGGCGCACACCCTGGCGTACGACGCCGCCGTCCTCGGCGACGGGACGGTGCCGGAGCGGCTCCTGGCCGGGGTCCACGCGCGCGTGCTGGTGGTCGACGGGGGTGTGAGCCCGGGGGACGTCCGGCAGGCGGCCCGCGCCCTGACGGAGGCCCTCCCCCGGGGCCGGCACCGCACGTTGACGGGCCAGACGCACGACGTGGCCCCGCATGTCCTCGCCCCGGTCCTGGAGGAGTTCCTCACGGACGAGCGGGAGCCCGCGGAGGCGGCCTAGGACAGTCCGGCGAACCGACGGCGTCGCCGCCGCGGCCGGGACGCCCCGCGACCGATCCTGATCGGACCTGTCGGATCATGGCCATGAGCTGACCGGCCGTGATCGGCCGGAAGGGGCGTCCGGGGCCCGGACCGAGCCGGGCCGGACGGGTGGGTCGGGTCCCGGGGCGGGCGGGGTGAGGCCCTGGCGGGGTGGGGCTACGCCGTCGCCGGGGCGGCCGTCGTCGCAGGTGTGGCCGTGGTCGCCGGTTCCGGCGTCGTCGTGCGGCGGGTCGTCGTCGCGATCGTGGCCGAGCCGACCACGCGCGTGCCGTCGTACAGCACGATCGCCTGGCCCGGGGCCACCCCGCGGACCGGCTCGTCGAAGGCGACCGTCAGTTCGCCGTCCGTCAGGGAGGTCGTCACCGCCGTCTCGCCGCCGTGGGCGCGGAGCTGGGCCGTGTAACGGCCCTCGCCCTCCGGGGCGGTGCCGCACCAGCGCGGCTTGATCGCGGTCAGGGCGGTGACGTCGAGCGCCTCGACGGGGCCCACCGTCACCGTGTTGTTCACCGGCGAGATGTCCAGGACGTAGCGGGGCTTGCCGTCGGCGGCCGGGTGTCCGATCCGCAGGCCCTTGCGCTGGCCGATGGTGAAGCCGTACGCGCCCTCGTGGCTGCCGACCTTCGCACCGGCCTCGTCGACGATGTCGCCCTCCGCCTTGCCCAGGCGGGAGGCGAGGAAGCCCTGGGTGTCGCCGTCGGCGATGAAGCAGATGTCGTGGCTGTCGGGCTTCTTCGCGACCGCGAGCCCGCGCCGCTCCGCCTCCGCCCTGATCTCGTCCTTGGTGGTGAGCGTGTCGCCCAGCGGGAACATCGCGTGCGCGAGCTGCTTCTCGTCGAGCACACCGAGCACGTACGACTGGTCCTTCGCCATGTCGGAGGCGCGGTGCAGCTCGCGGGTGCCGTCCTCGTTCAGGACGACCGTCGCGTAGTGACCGGTGCAGACCGCGTCGAAGCCGAGGGCGAGCGCCTTGTCGAGCAGCGCGGCGAACTTGATCTTCTCGTTGCAGCGCAGGCACGGGTTGGGCGTACGGCCGGCCTCGTACTCCGCGACGAAGTCGTCCACGACGTCCTCGCGGAAGCGCTCGGCGAGGTCCCAGACGTAGAACGGGATGCCGATGACGTCGGCCGCCCGGCGGGCGTCGCGGGAGTCCTCGATCGTGCAGCAGCCGCGCGCTCCCGTGCGGAAGGACTGCGGGTTCGCGGAGAGGGCGAGGTGCACGCCGGTGACGTCGTGGCCGGCCTCTGCGGCGCGGGCTGCGGCGACGGCGGAGTCCACTCCGCCGGACATGGCGGCAAGGACCCGGAGGGGACGGCTCTGGGGGCGCGGGGGCGGAGTCTGAGTCATAGCCCTACCAGGGTACGGGGCGCCGGGAACCACCGTCGCGGTAGTAAGCGTTCTCGGTGGCATGGGGAGCAAGGCGAGGGGCACGGGCGGGTCCGGCGGTTCGGGAAGGGCCGGCGGGTCCGGCAGACGGGTGGGGCGGCGCGCGGTGCTGCTCGGCGGGGGCGTCGCCGTCCTGGGGACGGCGGCACTGGCCAGGGAGGAGCTGGCGCGTGCCTGGTGGCGGCTGCCGGGGATGGAGAAGAAGAGGGTCGAGGGCGAGCTCGACCACCGTGCCGCGGAGTGGACCTCGGCGTCGCGGGCGAACTGGCGGCGGGCCGACCGGCCGGACGACTACCGGATCGACCGGGTCGTGATCCATGTCGTCCAGGGCAGTTACGCGACCGCCCTGAAGGTCTTCAAGGACCCCGGGCACGGGGCCGCCGCGCACTACGTGGTCCGCAAGGACGGGCATGTGGCGCAGATGATCCGGGAGCTCGACGTCGCGTTCCACGCCGGGAGCCGCGACATGAACGAGCGGAGCATCGGCATCGAGCACGAGGGCTTCGTCGACCGGCCGCAGGACTTCACGGCGGCGATGTACGCGGGGTCGGCGCGGCTGACGGCCGACATATGCGCCCGGTACGGGATACCCGTGGACCGGGAGCACGTCATCGGACACGTCGAGGTCGAGGGCACCGACCACACCGACCCCGGTCCGCACTGGGACTGGGACCGCTATCTCAAGCTGGTGCGGGAGGCGTCGAAGACCCGCGCCTGAGCGTCTTCGAAGCGGTCGCGCGCGGGCTCGCGTACGTGCCTCGCTTACCGGTGCCTCGGGCGGGCTCGCTTACCGGTGCCTCGCGCGGGCCGGCTTGCCGCGCCTCGGGCGCGGGTCGCGCGGGCATCCGGCGCGGGTCAGCTGAGGCCTGCGGTCCTGGCCCGTTCCACGGCGGGGCCGATCGCGTCCGCGACCGCCGCGACGTCCTCCTTGGAGGAGGTGTGGCCGAGCGAGAAGCGCAGGGTGCCCCGGGCCAGGTCCGGATCGGTGCCGGTGGCGAGGAGGACATGGCTCGGCTGCGCGATGCCCGCGGTGCAGGCGGAGCCGGTGGAGCAGGCGATCCCGGCCGCGTCGAGCAGCAGGAGCAGGGAGTCGCCCTCGCAGCCGGGGAAGGTGAAGTGGGCGTTGGCGGGGAGCCGCTCGACGGGGTCCCCGCCGAGGATCACGTCGGGGACGAGTGCCCGGACCTCGGCCACGAGCTCGTCGCGCAGCGCGCCCACCTCCCGGGCGAACTCCTCGCGCCGCTCGGTGGCGAGCCGGGCGGCGACCGCGAAGGCGGCGACGGCCGGCACGTCGAGGGTGCCGGAGCGGACGTGCCGCTCCTGACCGCCGCCGTGCAGGACGGGTACGGGGGTGTGCTCGCGGCCCAGGAGCAGGGCGCCGATGCCGTAGGGGCCGCCGATCTTGTGACCGGAGACGGTCATCGCGGCGAGTCCCGAGGCGGCGAAGTCGACCTCGATCTGACCGACGGCCTGGACGGCGTCGGCATGCAGCGGTACGCCGAACTCGGCCGCGACGTCGGCCAGTTCGCGGACCGGCATGACGGTGCCGATCTCGTTGTTGGCCCACATGACGGTGGCCAGGGCGACGGAGTCGGGGTCGCGGGCGACGGCCTCGCGCAGGGCCTCGGGGTGCACGCGGCCGTACCGGTCGACCGGCAGGTACTCGACGTCGGCACCCTCGTGGGTGGCGAGCCAGTCGACGGCGTCGAGCACGGCGTGGTGCTCCACCGGGCTGGCGAGGACGCGGGTGCGGCGGGGGTCGGCGTCGCGGCGGGCCCAGTAGAGGCCCTTCACGGCGAGGTTGTCCGCCTCGGTGCCGCCGGAGGTGAAGACGACCTCGCTCGGCCGCGCGCCGAGCGCGGCGGCGAGCGTCTCGCGGCCCTCCTCGACGGTCCGCCGGGCCCGCCGTCCGGCGGCGTGCAGGGAGGAGGCGTTGCCCGTGACGGCGAGCTGGGCGGTCATCGCCTCGATCGCCTCGGGCAGCATGGGCGTGGTCGCGGCGTGGTCGAGGTAAGCCATGGTGGGTCGATTCTACGAGCCCGTTCCCCCGGCCCTGGCGGGTGGCCGGTTTACGCCCCCGGGCGCGGCGGGGGCCGGGGGCAGGGGCCGGGCCCCGGCCGGGGCCTCGCTGTGCCCCGGCCGGGCTCTGGCCACACCCTGGCCGGGCACTGGCCGGGCACTGGCCGGGCGGGCGGGGCCGGGGACCGGAACCCGGGCACGGAACCCCTGCGGCGCGGGGCGTCCTCGGGTCCCGGACGTGGCCCGACGGGTCACGTCCGGGACCGCCCCGGAGCCGATCGGTCCCCTTCGGGACCGGGATCGGGACCGGGCCGTACGCGCTCCGGGCCGTACGCGCTCCGGGGTGTGCGGCCCCGGGGCGTAAGGACCCTGTCGTCGCCGACGGCGCGTTCCGGCTCGGGGTCTGAGCCGGAACCGCGTCAGGCGCGCGGCGCGCGGGCCAGCTGCCGGGACTGCGCCACCAGACGGTCGGCGCTGTCCCAGACCTCCGCGTCCTCCTCCAGGAAGCCGCCGGCGAGGTTGCGGGTGGTGATGGAGACCCGCAGCGGGCCCGGGGCCGGGCGGCAGCGGACGTGGGTGGTGAGCTCGACGGTCGGGGTCCAGCCCTTCAGGCCCAGCTCGAAGGAGGTCGGCGGCAGTGCGTCGACCGTCAGGAGCAGCGACAGCGCGTCCGGCTCACGGCCGTCCGCGAGGCCGAACCACGCGCGCATCTCGCCCTTGCCGGACGGCGCGCCGACCGCCCAGCCGACGCAGGCCGGGTCGAGGCGCAGGTCGAGCCGGTCGGCGATCGCCGAGGAGCCGGGGATCGCCGGGGTCGGGCCGTCGGAGGCGGAGAAGCAGTTCTCGATGGCGGCCATCGCCGGGGGCGTCGCGGTGGTGCGGACGTCGTCGGAGAGCGTGTCGAGGTCGCCGTACGAGGCGAGCACCCGGATGCGCTCGACCTCGGTGCCGTCCTCCGCGTACTGGAAGAGGGAGGCCTGGCCGGTGGAGAGCGTGCGGCCGGTGCGGACGGTCTCCGTCCTGATCACCGCGGGGCCCGGCACGGACGGCGTGAGGTAGTGCGCCGAGATCGTGAACGGGTCGGGGTGCGGGAGGTGGTCGCCGAGGGCGCGGCCGAGCAGAGCGAGGAGGTAGCCGCCGTTGACCGCGTGGATGATCGTCCAGCCCGCGGAGAGGTCGGTGTCGTAGACACCGGGCTCCCGGAGGGTGACGGCGGTGTCGCGGTCGAACTCGTACGCGCGCTCGTCGTCGCGCTCGCCCTCGCGTCCGCGCTCGCTCGCCGCGACGGGGGTCTCGATGCTCGTGCTCATGTTTCCGACGGTACCCCAGGAAGCTACTGAGCGGTAGCTTTTTCTGTTTCCTCACGCGCGGAGGACCGCCGGTTCCAGGCGCGGGGCGCGCGCCAGTGGTAGCGCATCGCGAGCAGGCGGAGCAGGAAGGCGGTGAGGACGGCAGTGCCGCTGGTCCAGGCGTTGAGCAGGTCGAAACGGATGCAGAGCACGACCATCGCGGCCCCGACGATCGCGGGGACGGCGTACAGGTCCCGGTCCCAGCGCAGCAGCGACGGCACCTCGTTGGCGAGCACGTCGCGCAGGACGCCGCCGCCGACGGCCGTCGCGAGACCCAGCACGGCGGAGGAGGTGAGGCCGAGCCCGTACTCGTACGCCTTCGTCGTACCCGTCACGCAGAAGAGGCCCAGGCCGGCGGCGTCGAAGACGTTGACGGCGTTCTGGGTGCGCTCGACCTCCGGGTGGAGGAAGAAGACGAGGCCCGCGGCGACCAGGGGCATGAGGAAGTAGCCGAGATCGGTGAAGGCGGCGGGCGGTACGGCGCCGATGATCAGGTCGCGGAAGAGCCCGCCGCCGAGGGCGGTGACCTCGGCGAGGACGGCGATGCCGAAGACGTCGAAGTTCTTGCGGACGGCGAGGAGGGCGCCGGAGATGGCGAAGACGAAGATGCCGACGAGGTCGAGGGCGTGCTGGACGGAGGGGGTGAACAGGTTGTGGAGCACCGGCCAATTGTGCCGGTAGTTCCCGCGGGGGCCGCGGGGGCTCCCCGCCCGGGGGCTGGGCCCCCGGAGCCCCCGGCTCCCGCGGGTGGCGCGGCGGGTGGCGCGGCGGGTGGCGCTGCGCGCGGCGGGTGGGGTGGGGCGCGGCGGGCGGCGCGGCGGGCGGGGTGGGGCGCGGGGCGGGTGGCGCTGCGCGGGGCGGAGACTCCCCCACCCCACCCCTTCCCGAAACCCTGACGGGACCGGGGGCTCCGCCCCCGACCCCCCGTGCGCCACGGCCCGGCCGGGCGGGCACGCCCGGCAAGGCGGGCGGGGAGCCCGCCGGGACCGGGGGGTCGGGGGAGGCCGGGGGGCCGGGGGCGAGCCCTGGCCACGCCCGGGGCCGGGGCCAGGGCCGGGGCAGGGGCCCCGGGCCGGGGCGGGGCAGGGGCCCGGGCGGGGCGGGGCAGGGGCCCGGGCGAGGCGGGGCAGGGGCCCGGGCGAGGCGGGGCAGGGGCCCGGGCGGGGCAGGTGCCCCTGGGCCAGCCCGTGGCCGGGGCCGGGGCCAGGGCCAGGGCCAGGGCCAGGGCCAGGGCCGGGGCCGGGGCCAGGGCCGGGGCCAGCCCGGGGCCGAGGCAAGGCCCGGAGCCGGGGTCGAGGTCAGGGCCGGGGCCGGGGCCGGGGCCAGCCAGGGGCCAGGGCCACGCCCGGGGTCGAGGCCAGGGCCAGGGCCACGCCCGTGGCCAGGGCGGGGCAGGGGGCCAGGGCCGGGGCGAGGCAGGGGCAGGGGCCGGGGCCGAGGCCAGGGCCAGCCCGGGGCCGAGGCTGGGGTCGACGTCAGGGCCGGGGTCGAGGTCAGGGCCGGGGCCAGCCAGGGGCCAGGGCCACGCCCGGGGTCGAGGCCAGGGCCACGCCCTGGGCCAGGCCGGGGCAGGGGCCAGGGCCAGCCCGGGCCGGGGCTGGGGTCGACGTCAGGGCCGGGGCCGGGGTCGACGTCAGCCCCGGCCCCGGGCCTGGCCAGGACCATGCCGGGCCTGAGGCCCGGTCGGAGGCCGCGTCCGGGCCTGAGGCGGGACCCGAGGCCCGGGCCCCGGGCCTCTCTTGCAGCCGGGCGCGCGGAAGCCCCCGGTGCCTTTCGGTGCCGGGGGCTTCCCCTTGGTCACGCCTTCGGTGCGTCGTCCTCGGCGGCGGCCGGGTCCGCCGGCGACTCCGGCGTCTTCGGCTCGGACGGCGTCTCCGGGTTCGGAGCGGGCTGTGTCTCCGCCTTCGGCTTCGTGATCTCCACCGACTCCCTTGCCCCCGGGATCGTCAGGGACTCCGCGTTCTCCGGGTGGTGGCAGGCCACTCGCTGGCCCGGGCGGAGTTCGACCAGCGGGGGTTCCGCCGTGCGGCAGACGTCCGTGGCCTTCCAGCAGCGGGTGTTGAAGCGGCAGCCCGGCGGCGGGGCGATCGGGGACGGGACGTCGCCCGTCAGGAGGATGCGGTCGCTCTTCGCGCCCCGCCGGCGGGGGTCCGGGATCGGGACCGCCGACATGAGGGCGCGGGTGTACGGGTGCATCGGGTTCTCGTAGAGGGACTTGCGGTCCGCGAGTTCCACGATCTTGCCCAGGTACATCACCGCGATGCGGTCCGAGACGTGCCGGATGACCGACAGGTCGTGCGCGATGATCACGTACGTGAGGCCGAGCTCCTGCTGGAGGTCGTCCAGGAGGTTGACCACCTGGGCCTGGATGGAGACGTCCAGGGCCGAGACCGGCTCGTCCGCCACCACGAGCTTCGGCTTCAGGGCCAGCGCGCGGGCGATGCCGATGCGCTGGCGCTGACCGCCGGAGAACTCGTGCGGGTAGCGGTTGTAGTGCTCCGGGTTGAGGCCGACGAGGCCGAGCAGGCGCTGGACCTCCTTCTTCACGCCGCCCTCGGGCTCCACGCCCTGGAGCTTGAAGGGGGCCGAGACGATCGTGCCGACCGTGTGGCGCGGGTTCAGCGAGCCGTACGGGTCCTGGAAGATCATCTGGATGTCCCGGCGGAACGGACGCATGCCCGAGACGCCGAGATGCGAGATGTCCTTGCCCTGGAACTCGACCGTGCCGCCGGTCGGTTCGAGGAGCCGGGTGATCAAGCGGCCCATCGTGGACTTGCCGCAGCCGGACTCGCCGACGACGCCGAGGGTCTCACCGGGCAGGACCTCGAAGTCGATCCCGTCGACCGCCTTGACCGCGCCGGTCTGCCGCTGGAGAAGCCCCTTCTTGATGGGGAAGTGCTTCTTCAGGCCGGTGACCTTGAGGAGGGGTTCCATGGTCTCGCTCACAGTTTCGGCGCAATCTCTTCGGTCCAGATACGGGTCCGCTCCTCCTGCGGCATGTGACAGGCCGAGAAGTGGCGGTCCCCGGCCGGCGCGAGCTCCGGTCGCCGGGTGCGCGTGATGCCGCCCTTGGGGACGTCCGCGTACGGGCAGCGGGGGTTGAAGGCGCAGCCGCTCGGGATGTTGATGAGGCTGGGCGGGTTGCCCTTCACCGGGATGAGCCGCTCGGTCTGCTCGCGGTCGATCCTCGGCATCGAGCCGAGCAGGCCCCAGGTGTAGGGGTGCTGCGGCTCGTAGAAGACGGACTCGGCCGGTCCGCGCTCGACGCAGCGCCCGCCGTACATCACGAGGATGTCGTCGGCGAGCTCGGCGACGACGCCGAGGTCGTGGGTGATGATGACGACCGCGGAGCCGAACTCCTTCTGGAGGTCCCGCATCAGGTCCAGGATCTGGGCCTGCACGGTCACGTCGAGCGCGGTGGTCGGCTCGTCGGCGATGAGCAGCGCGGGGTTGTTGACGAGCGCCATGGCGATCATCGCGCGCTGGCGCATGCCGCCGGAGAACTCGTGCGGGTAGTTGTCGAACCGCTTGGCCGGCTCGGGGATGCCGACCCGGTCGAGGAGTTCGACGGCCCGCTTGCGCGCCGTCTTCTTGTCGACGTCGTGGTGGACGCGGTACGCCTCCACGATCTGGTTGCCGACCGTGTAGTACGGGTGCATCGCGGACAGCGGGTCCTGGAAGATCATCGCCATGTCGCGGCCGCGCATCCTGCGGACCTCGTCCGGGTCGGCCGAGAGCAGCTCCCGGCCGTCGAGCCAGATCTCGCCCGAGATCTTCGCCTTCTGCCGGCCGTACTGGCCGACGGTGTGCAGGCCCATGATGCCGAGCGAGGTGACCGACTTGCCGGAGCCGGACTCGCCCACGATGCCGAGGGTCTTGCCCTTCTCCAGCTGGAAGCTGAGACCGTCGACCGACTTGACCAGACCGTCGTCGGTCGGGAAGTGGATCTTCAGGTCGCGCACGTCGAGGAAGGCGTCGGAGGGGGCGGACCCGGTGGCGACGGGTTCTCCCACCGCCGCGCCGGTCTTCGTCAGCTTGTCCGTCATGCGAGCCTCACTCGGGGGTCGATCACGGCGTACAGCAGGTCCACGACGAGGTTGGCGATGACGACGCACGCCGCGGTGATGAGCGTGACGGCCAGGATCAGCGGCAGGTCGCGCTCGCTGACGCCCTTGATGGCGAGGCCGCCGAGGCCGTGGAGGCTGAACGCGGTCTCGGTCAGGATCGCGCCGCCGACGAGGGCGCCGAGGTCCATGCCGAAGATGGTCAGGATGGGGGTCATGGTGGAGCGCATGGCGTGCTTGCCGAGCACGACGGACTCCGGAAGGCCCTTCGCCCGCGCGGTGCGGATGTAGTCCTCGCCGAGGACCTCCAGCATGGTGGCGCGGGTGAGCCGCGCGTACATCGCCGCGTACAGGAAGGCGAGGGTCACCCAGGGCAGCAGCAGGCCGCCGAACCAGCCGCCGACGGACTCGGTGATCGGCGTGTACGAGGCGTTGAGCCAGCCCAGTTGGGTGCGGAAGATCAGCATCGCCAGCATGGCGGTGAAGAAGATGGGCAGCGAGACACCGGCGAGCGCGGTGATCATGGCCGCGCGGTCGATGATCGTGCCCCGCTTGAGCGCGGAGACGACGCCCGTGGAGACACCCAGGATCAGCCACAGCACGGCGGCGCCGATGACCATGGAGAGGGTGACGGGGAAGGCGTCGACCAGCATCGACGAGACGTCCTGCTCGGTGCGGAACGAGTAGCCGAAGCAGGGCGCCGCGCAGTGGATGGTGTCGCCGCCACCGGTGTAGTCGCGACCGACGAAGATGCCGGAGACGAAGTGCCAGAACTGCACCAGGATCGGCTCGTCCAGGCCCAGTTTCTGCCGGACGGCCTCGATGGATGCCGGATCCGCCTGCTTGCCGACGAACATCGCGGCAGGGTCGCTGCCGGTCAGCTTGGGTATGAGGAAGAAGATGCTGAGCGTCACGAGTGTGACGACGAGCAGCATCACGACGACCGCGAAGAGTCGCCGGACTATGTATGCAAGCATGCGGTCGGCCGGTCGGCGGCCGGGGGACCCGATCGGGTCCCCCGGCCGCCGCCCTCGGCCATCACCTGCCCTTCGGACCTGGCGGCGGGTGGTGCGCCGGTGGAACGGGTCGGATTACTTGACGACGCCGAGCGACGCGTAGTCGTAGCGGCCGTTGTAGGCGTCCGCCGTGTAGACGTTGGTCAGCCGGGAGCTGCGCCAGATGATGTTCTTCTCGTGGGTGAAGGGCAGGTAGACCGCGGCCTCCGACACCTTCGTGTTGATCTGCTTGTAGAGCTCGCCGGCCTTGACCGGGTCGGTCTCCTTCAGGGCCTGGTCGAAGAGGCCGTTGACGGCCTTGTCGTTCAGCTCGGAGAAGTTGTTGTTGCCGCTCTGCAGGATGAAGCGGCCGTCGACCAGCGGCTGGAGGAAGCCCTGGCCCGACGGGAAGTCGGCGCCCCAGCCCATGATGATGATGCCGTAGCCCTTGTCCTTGACGACCTTCGGCGAACCGATGATGCCGGACGTCTGGGCGCCGTCGAACTGGTCGATCTCGGCCTCGATGCCGACGGCCTTCAGCGACTGCTGGAGGGACTCGGCGGTCGCGATCTCGATCTTCTTGTTGTTGCGGACCGCGATCGTGGTCTTGAAGCCGTTCGGCTTGCCGCACTTCTTGAGCGCGTCCTTGGCCTTGGCCAGGTCCGGGGCGCCACCGAGCTTGCCGTACGGGTCGGCCTTCGGGTCGGCACCCTTGATCGCCGGCGGCAGCATGTTGGAGGCGATGTCGCCACCGGCCTGCGGGCCGCCACGGGCGGTCTGGAGGGACTTGGAGTCGGCCGCGTAGATGATGGCCTTGCGGCAGTCGATGTTGGGGATCACCGTCTGCGGGAAGACCGCGTAGCGGATGAAGCCCGTCTGCGGGTTGTCGACGTTGCCCTTGTGCTGCTGGAGCACCTTCTGGCGGGCGGAGGCGCCGACGCCCGTGGCGTTGATGTCGAGGTCGTACTCGCCCTCGACGAGGCGGTTGTCCATGTCGTCGGCGTTCGTGGTGAACGTGACGCTGACGCTGTCCGGGAGGGCCTTGCGGACGGTGTCCGTCTTGGCGTCCCACTTGTCGTTGCGGACGAGCTTGATGGACTTGTTCGGGGTGTACGACTGCCACTTGTACGGGCCGGAGGAGAAGGGCTTCAGGCCGTACTTGGCCTTGGTGTCCTTGTCCTGGCGGACCGGGGAGGCGGCGGGCATGGCCAGCATCTGCAGGAAGTCACCGTTGGCGACCGGCAGCTTGAAGATGATGGTCTTGTCGTCCGGGGTCTCGATCGCCTTGAGGCCGAGCTTGTCCGCGGAGGTGTCCTTGTAGGGACCCTTGTACTCGCCCTTGGGGTCGAGGACCTGCTGGAGGTAGATCGGGCCGCCGGAGATGACGTCCTGGGCCCAGATGCGCTCGATGCCGTACTTGATGTCCTTGGAGGTGATCGGCTTGCCGTCCTCCCAGGTCACCCCGTCCTTCAGCGTGAAGGTGTAGGTGAGGCCGTCGGCCGAGACCTTGCCGGCGTCGGTGGCGAGGTCCGGGACGAGCTCGGTGGAGGCGGCGCCCGGCTCGGCCTTGAAGGTGACCAGCTGACGCGTGTAGTAGCGCGCGAAGTCCCACACGAAGCCGTAGTAGCCGCGCTGCGGGTCCCACGAGTCGGCCTCCTGCGAGCCGATGAACTTCAGCTCGCCGCCCTTCTTGTCGGAGGCGTTGGCGACCTTGTTCACACCGGCGTTGAAGCCGGGCGCACCGCCCTTGCCCTTGTCGCCGCTGTCGCCGGTGCCGCCACCGCATGCGGTGGTGACGACCATCGTGGCCGCCGCGAGCAGCGCGCCCGCGGCGATTCTGCGCTGAGAGCTCTTCAGCATGGGTCCAGCAACCTCCGGGATAGTGGCGGCCGTACGGCGGTCCGCCGATTGGGGTTCAGCCTCCTGTCGCCAGCGGCAGGGGCGGGTCGTGCGGGTCGTCGGCGAACGGTCAGCGGGAGCCCTTCGGGTCGAGCGCGTCACGCACGCCGTCGCCGAAGAGGTTGAACGCCAGAACGGTGATGAAGATCGCGAAGCCGGGGATCACCATGAACAGCGGATCCGACTCGTAGGTGGTGATGGCCGTCGACAGCATCTGTCCCCAGGAGGCCGTGGGCGGCTTCACACCGGCACCGAGGAAGCTGAGCGCCGCTTCGGTGAGGATGTTGGTGGGGATCATGAGGGTCGCGTAGACCGTGATCGGGGCGATCAGGTTCGGCAGCAGCTCGCGGCGCAGGATGTAGAGGCGGCCGGCTCCGAGGCTCTGGGCGGCCTCGACGTACTCGCGGTTGCGCAGCGAGAGGGTCTGGCCGCGGACGATGCGGCCCACGTACGGCCAGCCGAAGAAGCCGATGACGAGCACCAGGGCGGCGATGCGGACGCCTGAGCCGTCGAGGCCGAGGAGCTGGTTCGGCAGGACGGAGACCAGGGCGATCGTGAAGAGCAGCTGCGGGAAGGCGAGCATCACGTCCATGACGCGGCTGAGGGCCGCGTCGATCCAGCCGCCGAAGTAGCCGGCGATGATGCCGAGGATCGTGCCGAGGACGACGGCGAAGACCGCCGCGAGGAAGGCGACGAGCAGGGAGATCCGGGCACCGTAGACGATGCGGCTGAAGACGTCGCGGCCGTTGACGGGCTCGACTCCGAAGAGGAAGTCGGAGCTGACGCCGCCCCAGGAACCGATCGGGGTGCCGAACAGCGGGTCGATCTGGTCCTCGTGGAACTCGTCCGGCGGGTGGCCGAGGAGGCCCACGATGACCGGCGCGAAGATCGCGACGAGGACGAGGAAGACGACGATGAAGGCGCCCGCGAGGGCCAGTTTGTCGCGCTTGAGGCGGGTCCAGGCGATCTGCCAGGGCGAGCGGCCCTCGATCGCCTTGGCGGGGGCGCCGTCGGGAGTGCCGGGGGCGTCGGGCGCGCCATCGACGGTGGCGGTCGCCTCGCCCGCACTCTTCTCGTGCAGTGGTGCCGTCATCGTGGTGAGGACCCCTCTCGGCCGCCGGTAGCCGGCCCTTGCCCGCCGCGGGTAGCGGCTCGGTGGAACAACCTGCTGGGCACCTGCTCGAAAGGAGCCGACGCCCGGTGTTCCGGGGAGTCTTCAATGCGCTTGTGATCACCCGCCAGCCCTGACGAGGAATGTTTGCTCAAACGTGATGCGGTGCTGCGACTTCCGTTATCCGGACGTCGCGATCACGTGAGCGGACCATCTCGGGTCCTCTTCCCCCCAATCGGACATGTCCCCTCAACTAGGCGTTCGGGCTCCTCAATTGGGGCGAACGAAAGCCTCCGGAGCGAGCTCCGGAGGCTGGTGGGGCGAGGGCGATCAGGGGTACGTCTCAGTATCCGGACGGCGCCGGGGGCGGGTATCCGTACCCCGGAACGGGCGCCGATCCGCGTCCGGCGTGCGCCTCGCGGTCGTAGAACGGGCGGCCGTTCGCCCGCAGCCAGAGCGCCACCGGGTCGTACGCGTCGGAGAGGGCGACCGTCGAGACGGGCAGCCCCTCGGGTACGGATCCGATGGACTGGCGCATCATCGCGCGGACCGTGTCGACGGCCGCCTGCGAGGTGTCGTACAGGTCGAGACCGATGACGAGGTACGGGGAGCCGAGGGCGGGCTGCACCCAGCCGCGGCGCAGTGCCCGGACGGCCGGGGTGCGGTGCGCGTTCTGCGTGAGCAGGGCGTAGAACTGCGGGATCTCCAGGGTGGGCTCGGTGACCCGGAGCGGCCCGGCGGGCATCCGGTCGAGGCCGGTGGCGATCCGGCGCAGGTCGGCCCAGGGGATGCCGACGCCACCGCCGGGGGCGTGCGGATTCAGCCAGACGCCCCAGCGGTCGGGGTAGAGGGCGCGGGCGATCTCCCGGCCGGTGACGAGCTCGTGGGCGCGGTGCCAGCCCGAGGCGGCGAGTTCCTGGGCGGAGGTGACGCAGGGCGCGTAGCCGAAGCCGTCGACCTCCATGTTCCCGTACTGGGCGTCGGACGAGCCGGGCGAGCCGTGCCAGAGCAGCATCCAGAGCTCGCCGTCGGCGAGGGCGTGCAGCAACTGCTCGTACGCGTCGTAGCGTCCGGGTGCCACCTGGCGCAGCATGTGCTCGACCTGTCCGGTCGCCGCGGTGCCTGACGCGCTCACCCTGGGTCCCGCCCCTCTTCCGTCACCACGTCTGTTCCGACGTCCGTCCCTGGCGTCCGTCCTGACGACGTCCGTCCTGCTGTCGAGAAGTTCAGCTTAAACAGGCCGTCCGTCACACGGCGGCGCGCTGGTAGAAGGGGCGCACCCGCTCCAGCATCCAGTCGCCGACCGGGTCCTGTGCCATGTCGAGCAGGATGAGGTTGACCGGCCAGGCGCATTCGACGCGGCCGAGGGCGCGGCCGAGGGCGTCCAGCGGCGCGTTGCGGTCGACGCCGTCCCAGGCGGCGAGCTGCACGCCGACGAAGAGGGCGGGTTCGGTGCCCTCGACGCTGGCGAGCGCCCGGCGGGCGGTGGTGACGACGCCGGTGGCCTCGAACTCGGCGGACGCGGCGGCGAGGAAGTCGACCGGGTCGTCCTGCCAGTCGGGCTCGAAGAGCCGGACGCGGCCGCCGGTGGCGGGCCCGTCCAGCGGGGTGCGGCCGACGCGGCAGAGCTCGGCGACGGCCGGCGGGGGCAGCGGGACGCCGACGACGCCGCCGGGGTTCACGGCGATGCCGAGCTGCGGGGGCAGACCGCGGGCGAAGTCACGGGCCGGGGCGACGGTGAACGACATGTGGCTGCCGACGCAGGCGAGGAACTGCTCCTCGGAGCTGAAGACGGGGACGTACGCCGCGCCGTCGATCTCCATGGTGGCGAGGTCCAGGTTCGGGCTGTCGGGTCCGCCGCCGTTGGGCAGGGGCACCCAGACCGGGCTGCGGCCGAGGACCTCGACCAGGCGGGCGCCCGCCGCGGGGTTGCCGAGGGAGGCGGCAAGGACCTCTTCGAGCTCGTTGCCCGGCCACGTCACGTCCACGGTCCCGTTTCCCCTTCTCGCACGGCCTGCCGTACCGGCCGCCCCGGCAGCACCCTAACGCCGCCCCGGCGCCGCCGTGGCCAAAAGGAGGGGTACGGGCACACCTGGACAGCGGCGTACGTCACAGCGGCCGGCGCCGGGCCCCCCGGCGGGGGACGCGGCCGCGTGTCGGGCGCCCCGGCGCACATCGCGGCGCCCCACCTCGTCCCCTACCTGCGGACGGGGCGGGAGCCCGTCTCAGGCCGCCCCGCGGAAGCCGATCTTCCGCAGGGTGTCCGCCGCGTCCCGGTCGAGCAGGGTGGCGGAGGCGCAGCCGTGCGGCAGCCGGCCGGACTCCGCCGCCGCGACGAGCCGGCCGACGGCCCGCCGGTGCCGGGCGAAGGCGTACGACGAGACGCCCCGGCCGCGGGCCTGCTGGCCCGCACGGGCGGTGTCCGGGTCGACGTCGAGCAGGACCAGATGGAGGGAGCGACCGCGGCGGCGGGCCTCCCGGGCGAGCCAGCCCCGCACCCAGGACTGGGTGCCGCAGTCGTGGACGATCACTCCGGCGCCGGACCGCAGGGCGCGGCGCAGCCCCGCGTAGTGCGCGATCCGGACCAGCGGGCGGTAGACGGCGTACGGCAGCAGGCGGGGCATCCGGGCCTCCCAGCGCTCCCGGGTGTCCTGGGAGTCGATGCCGGCGCCCTCGGCGGCGCGCCGCATGAGGGTGGACTTGCCGCTGCCGGGCAGCCCGGAGACCACCACCAGGTCGCCGGCGGCGAAGGTGAGGGCGCGGGGGCCTCGGCCGCCGCGCTCGCGCAGGTCGCGCAGGAGCCGCCCGCGGCCGCGGGTCCTGGCACGGGCTCGCTGGGACGGTATGCCGGTACTCGGCGCGTACGCGCCGGTGTGCTGGAACCTCATCGCTTCTCCCCCTGCCGGGCCTGGGAAGACCCTTGCCCACAAAGTGTAAAGAAGCGGTAATGGGACACAAGCGATGTGCCGCGCCGACCTCGCGTGCAATGATGTGCGCGCCAGGCGCGCACAGTCGCCACACAATCGCATACCGGCCGCTCGAATCCGCGCGGGAGAGTTCCGGACGCCGTACGTGTCCGGACGCCGAAGGAGCAAGACCCTCCCTTGAATCTCTCAGGCCCCGTACCGCGTGGATGAGGCAGATCTGAAAAGCGGGACACCCTGCCGTGTCCCCACCCAAGGTGCAAGCCGAACTCTCGGTGCCGGTCTCCCGGCGACGAGATGCTCTCGGTGAACCTCTCAGGTTCCATGACAGATGGGGAGGACGTCCTCGCCCGTCATGTGTTTCGTCACCGAACCGCCCTTGGGACCCGGGAGCCACCCCATGAGCACTGCCCCCCGTCTGACCGCCCTCGATGCGCTGCATCGTTCGCTGGGCGCGACCATGACCGACTTCGCGGGCTGGGACATGCCGCTCCGCTACGCCAGCGAGCGGGACGAGCACCTCGCCGTCCGCACCAAGGCGGGTCTCTTCGACCTCTCCCACATGGGGGAGATCACCGTCACGGGGCCGCAGGCCGTGGAGCTCCTCGACCACGCCCTGGTCGGCAACATCTCCACGGTGGGCGTCGGCCGCGCCCGCTACACGATGATCTGCCAGGAGGACGGCGGCATCCTCGACGACCTGATCGTCTACCGCCTCGGCGAGACGGAGTACATGGTCGTCGCCAACGCCTCGAACGCGCAGACCGTCCTGGACGCGCTGACCGAGCGAGCGGCGGGCTTCGACGCCGAGGTGCGGGACGACCGCGACGCGTACGCCCTGATCGCGGTCCAGGGCCCGGAGTCCCCCGGCATCCTGAAGTCGCTCACCGACGCCGACCTGGACGGTCTGAAGTACTACGCCGGCCTGCCCGGCACGGTCGCCGGTGTGCCCGCGCTGATCGCCCGTACCGGCTACACCGGCGAGGACGGCTTCGAGCTGTTCCTGAAGCCCGAGCACGCCGAGGGCGTCTGGAAGGCGCTGACCGAGGCCGGCGCGCCGGTCGGTCTGATCCCCTGCGGCCTGTCCTGCCGGGACACGCTCCGCCTGGAGGCGGGCATGCCGCTGTACGGCCACGAGCTGACCACCGCGCTGACCCCCTTCGACGCGGGCCTCGGCCGGGTCGTGAAGTTCGAGAAGACGACCAACGACGGCCGTTTCGTCGGCCGTGAGGCCCTGGAGAAGGCCGCCGAGCGCGCCGAGTCCGCCCCGCCGCGCAAGCTCGTCGGTCTGGTCGCCGAGGGCCGCCGGGTCCCGCGCGCCGGCTTCTCCGTCGTCAAGGACGGCGTGGTGATCGGCGAGGTCACCTCCGGAGCCCCGTCGCCGACCCTCGGAAAGCCGATCGCGATGGCGTACGTGGACGCGGCGCACGCCGAGCCCGGCACCCAGGGTGTAGGTGTGGACATCCGCGGTACCCACGAGCCCTACGAGGTCGTCGCGCTGCCGTTCTACAAGCGCCAGAAGTGACGTATCCGTCTCACTTCGCGTCTCACCCCGCAAGACCCACGTTCATCAGCACTCCCTCGATCCAGGAGAATCAGGTCATGAGCAACCCCCAGCAGCTGCGCTACACCAAGGAGCACGAGTGGCTGTCGGCCGTTGAGGACGGCGTCGCGACGGTCGGCATCACGGAGTTCGCGGCCAACGCGCTCGGTGACGTCGTCTACGCCCAGCTCCCGGCGGTCGGCGACACGGTGACCGCGGGCGAGTCCTGCGGCGAGCTGGAGTCCACCAAGTCGGTCAGCGACCTGTACGCCCCGGTGACGGGTGAGATCGTCGAGGCCAACCAGGACGTCGTGGACGACCCGTCCCTCGTGAACACCGCTCCGTTCGAGGGTGGCTGGCTGTTCAAGGTACGGCTCACGGGCGAGCCGGAGGACCTGCTCACCGCCGACGAGTACGCCGCCTTCACCGCCGGCTAAACCGAGACCCCTAGGGATCGATTCATGTCGCTTCTGAACACTCCCCTCCACGAGCTGGACCCGGACGTCGCCGCCGCCGTCGACGCCGAGCTCCGCCGTCAGCAGTCCACGCTCGAGATGATCGCCTCGGAGAACTTCGCTCCGGTCGCCGTCATGGAGGCGCAGGGCTCCGTCCTCACCAACAAGTACGCCGAGGGCTACCCGGGCCGCCGCTACTACGGTGGCTGCGAGCACGTCGACGTCGCCGAGCAGATCGCGATCGACCGGATCAAGGACCTGTTCGGCGCCGAGTACGCCAACGTCCAGCCGCACTCCGGTGCCTCCGCGAACCAGGCCGCCCTCTTCGCGATCGCCCAGCCCGGCGACACGATCCTGGGTCTGGACCTGGCGCACGGCGGTCACCTGACCCACGGCATGCGCCTGAACTTCTCGGGCAAGCAGTTCAACGTGGTCGCGTACCACGTGGACGAGGCCGGTCTGGTCGACATGGCCGAGGTCGAGCGCCTCGCCAAGGAGCACCGCCCCAAGGTGATCATCGCGGGCTGGTCCGCCTACCCGCGCCAGCTGGACTTCGCCGAGTTCCGCCGGATCGCGGACGAGGTCGAGGCCTACCTGTGGGTCGACATGGCCCACTTCGCGGGTCTGGTCGCGGCCGGTCTGCACCCGAACCCGGTCGAGTACGCGGACGTGGTGACCTCCACCACGCACAAGACGCTCGGCGGCCCCCGCGGCGGCATCATCCTGGCGAAGAAGGAGTTCGCGAAGAAGCTGAACTCCTCGGTCTTCCCCGGCTTCCAGGGCGGCCCGCTGGAGCACGTGATCGCGGCCAAGGCCGTCTCCTTCAAGGTCGCGGCCTCGGAGGAGTTCAAGGAGCGCCAGCAGCGCACCCTGGACGGCGCCCGCGTCATCGCCGAGCGCCTGGTCCAGGACGACGTCACCGCCCACGGTGTCTCCGTCCTGTCCGGCGGTACGGACGTCCATCTGCTCCTCGTCGACCTGCGCGACAGCGAGCTGGACGGCCAGCAGGCCGAGGACCGTCTCCACGAGGTCGGCATCACGGTCAACCGGAACGCCGTTCCGAACGACCCCCGCCCGCCGATGGTCACCTCGGGTCTGCGCATCGGTACGCCGGCGCTCGCGACCCGCGGTTTCCAGGCCGAGGACTTCGCCGAGGTCGGCGACATCATCGCGGAGACCCTGAAGCCCGGCTTCGACGCCGACAAGGCCGCGTCGCTGAAGGCCCGGGTGACGGCGCTCGCCGACAAGCACCCGCTGTACCCCGGCCTGAAGTAATTTCGTACGCTTTTGTTCGTACGGACCTTCGGGGCACCGCGCACACTGGACGGTGAGCGCGGTGCCCCACCCCATGTCCTCGCGCCGTACCGCACGTCCTTCTTCTCCGCGCTTTTCTGCTCCACCCCGGCAGACAACGGCGTCTAGCCCCCACAAGGAGTCCTCCGTGGCCATCTCGGTCTTCGACCTGTTCTCGATCGGCATCGGCCCGTCGAGCTCCCACACGGTGGGACCGATGCGCGCGGCCCGGATGTTCGCCCGCCGCCTGAAGAACGAGGGCCTGCTCGCCCACACCGCGCGCGTCCGGGCGGAGCTGTACGGCTCGCTCGGCGCGACCGGCCACGGCCACGGCACCCCGAAGGCGGTCCTGCTGGGCCTGGAGGGCAGCTCGCCGCGCACGGTGAACGTCGAGACCGCGGACGCCGAGGTCGAGCGGATCAAGTCGAGCGGCCGGATCAACCTGCTCGGCGCGCACGAGATCCCCTTCGACTTCGACGCCGACCTGATCCTGCACCGGCGCAAGGCGCTGCCGTACCACGCCAACGGGATGACGATCTTCGCGTACGACGCGGAGGGCGGCCTGGTCCTGGAGAAGACGTACTACTCGGTCGGCGGCGGCTTCGTCGTCGACGAGACCGTCCTTTCTCAGGAGGGGGGCCAGGGCGAGAACCCGATCGTCCCCGACGACACCGTCCTGAAGTACCCCTTCCGCACCGGCGACGAGCTGCTCCGCCTCGCGAAGGAGACCGGCCTGTCGATCTCCGCGCTGATGCTGGAGAACGAGAAGGCCTGGCGCACCGAGGACGAGATCCGCGCCGGCCTCCTGGAGATCTGGCGGGTCATGCAGGCCTGCGTCTCGCGCGGCATGTCCCGCGAGGGCATCCTGCCCGGCGGCCTGAAGGTCCGCCGGCGGGCCGCGAACCTGGCCCGCAAGCTGCGCTCCGAGGGCGACCCGAAGATGCACGCCATGGAGTGGATCACCCTCTACGCGATGGCCGTGAACGAGGAGAACGCGGCGGGCGGCCGGGTGGTCACCGCCCCGACGAACGGCGCCGCGGGCATCATCCCCGCCGTCCTGCACTACTACACGAACTTCGTGCCCGGCGCCGACGACGACGGCATCGTCCGCTTCATGCTGGCGGCGGGCGCGGTCGGCATGCTCTTCAAGGAGAACGCCTCGATCTCCGGCGCCGAGGTCGGCTGCCAGGGCGAGGTCGGCTCGGCCTGCTCGATGGCGGCGGGCGCGCTCGCCGAGGTCCTCGGCGGCACCCCGGAGCAGGTGGAGAACGCGGCCGAGATCGGCATGGAGCACAACCTGGGCCTGACCTGCGACCCGGTCGGCGGCCTGGTCCAGATCCCGTGCATCGAGCGCAACGGCATGGCGGCGGTCAAGGCCGTCACGGCGGCGAAGATGTCCATGCGCGGCGACGGCAGCCACCTGGTCTCCCTCGACAAGGTCATCAAGACCATGAAGGAGACCGGCGCGGACATGAGCGTCAAGTACAAGGAGACCGCGCGCGGCGGTCTCGCGGTGAACATCATCGAGTGCTGAATCGATTGTTCACGTGACGGTCCCCGGGCCGGACGGCCGCCGCCGCCCGGGCCGGGGCCGGATCCGTGGCCGCGGTGCGAGTGCGGCTGCGATGCGATGCGGCGGTACATGGCCGGTGGCCCCGGCCCTCGTCACGCCGGGGTCGGCACCACGCTCCTGCCCGTCTCGTGGGCGTACAGCATCGCCCGGTCGCGGAGGGCCGCGTGGACGGCCATGCGGGCGTCGCGGCGGCGCTGGGCCGGGCCGTCGGGCAGGTGCAGGATGCCGGCGTTGCCGCGCGAACCGCGCTGGATCTCCGCCGTGCGGGGGATCCGGAGCGCCTGGTAGCGGTCGAGCCGGGCCGCGGTCGTCGACGGCGCCGGATCGGCCAGACAGGCCGCCAGGTCCATCGCGTCCTCGACCGCCTGGTTCGCGCCCTGCGCCATGAACGGCAGCATCGGGTGGGCCGCGTCGCCGAGCAGGGTCAGCCGGCGCGAGGACCAGACGTCCAGCGGCGGCCGGTCGTGCAGCGCCCACTGGAGGGTCGTCTCCACGGCGCCCACGACGTCCGCGACCAGACCGGTCCAGCCGCCGAACACCCCGCGCAGCGCCTCCGGATCACCCGGGACCGACCAGGACTCGCCCGGGGACTGCGCCATCGGCACCGTCGCCGCGAAGCTCAGGTACTCCCCCGCCGCGACCGGGTAGCACACGAAGTGCCCGCCCGGGCCGAGCCAGAGGCGCACCAGAGGCGCGCGGGCCGCGTCCGGGAGCCGGTCCATGGGCACCAGGCCCCGGTAGATGCCGAGCCCCGAGAACTCCGGCTCGTCGCGCCGGAACGCCTCGCGGACCGTGGAGTGGATGCCGTCGGCGCCCACCACCAGCTCCGCCCCGCGGACGGTCCCGTCCTCGAACGCCAGCCGGACGCCGTCACCCGACGCGTCCGTCTCCCGCGCCTCGCTGAGGCGCTCGCCCAGCTTGAGGCTGCCCTCGTCGACGAGGGTGAGGAGCGCGTCGTGGAGATGCGCCCGGTGCACCGTGAAGTACGGGGCCCCGAACATCCGCTCGCACTCCGCGCCGAGGGGCGTCCGGGCGATCGGCCGCCCGCTCCACCCCCGTACCTCCATGGCCTCGATCGCCACCGCCCGCTCGCGCAGGGCCGGGCCGAGGCCGAGCCGCAGCAGCGGCCTGACCGCGTTGGGCGAGAGCTGGACTCCCGCCCCCACCTCCGCGAGCCGCCGCGTCTGTTCGTACACCGTGTACGGAACACCCATGGAGGAGAGCGCGCCGGCCAGCGTCAGTCCGCCGATGCCGGCACCGACCACCGAGACGTGCGGCCGCTCCTCCGCTCCCCACTCGTCCAGATCCCCGAACCGCACCTTTGAGACCGCCTTCCGCGTCGCTGCTGTGTCGGCACCGTCGGCGTCACCGGCCGCGGTCTCCCGCAGCCCGGCCGTCCGCCGCACCCCGAGCATGGGTCGCCCACCGGCCCCCGGCAACGCGGGTCACGCCCCCCTCTGACAACTGTCGCGGCTTCCATGACGTCCGTCACCGCCGCCCCCGCGGGCCCGGTCCTGCCCACCGGCCCGCGCCTAACGTCGAGGCTGCGCCCCGGAGTCCGTCTGCGGGCGACGACCCCACGACGTCCCACCACCACGCCGGGAGGCACACAGTGACACGAGCCGAGGGACCGCGGTGACCGCCGCGGTGGCCGTCGAAGGCCTGCAGAAGCGGTACGGCGACCACGAGGCCGTGCGCGGCGTCGACTTCAGCGTCGCCGAGGGCGAGATCTTCGCCCTGCTCGGGCCGAACGGCGCGGGCAAGACCACCACGCTGGAGATCCTGGAGGGCTTCCGGGAGCGCGACGGCGGGCGGGTCGAGGTCCTCGGCCGCGACCCCGGCGTCAAGGCCGACGGCCACTGGCTGCGCGGCCAGGTCGGCCTCGTCCTCCAGGACATCGCCGTCGAGCCCTATCTGTCGGTACGGGAGACCGTGGCCCGCAACGCCGGCTACTACCCGGACCCGCGCGACGTCGACGAACTGCTCGACCTCGTCGGCCTGAACGAGAAGAAGAGCGCCAAGGTCAAGGACCTGTCGGGCGGCCAGAAGCGCCGGCTCGACCTGGCGCTCGGTGTCGTCGGCCGGCCCAGGCTGCTGTTCCTGGACGAGCCGACCACCGGCTTCGACCCGAACGCGCGCCGCGGCGCCTGGGACGTCGTGCGCAATCTGCGCGACGACGGCACCACCATCGTCCTCACCACCCACTACATGGACGAGGCGCAGGCGCTGGCCGACTCCGTCGTGGTCATCGCCGAGGGCCGGATCGTCGCCTCGGGCACCCCGGACACCCTCGGCGGCCGCGACAGCGCCCAGACCCGGATCCGCTTCGCGCTCCCGACGGGCGCCGCGCTCGCCGACGTACCCCTGCCGGTGAGCGATGTCGAGGACGGCCTCGTGACGGCCGAGACGACCGAGCCGACGGCCGCGCTGCACCGGCTGACCGGCTGGGCGCTCGACCGGGGCACGCCGCTCGACCGGCTGACCGTGGAGCAGCCCACGCTTGAAGACGTCTACCTGAGCCTGACCAGCGAGTACGTGCAGCAGGAAGCCTCCTCGCCGTCGTCCGGGCGGGAACGCAAGGCGCCCGCCGGACGAGGCCGCCGACCCGGACGGAGCCGCTCATGACCACCCTGATCCCCCCGACCGCCGAGACCACCGCCCCGGCGGTCCCGGCGCCCCGCGCGGACGCCCCGCGCGAGCGGAACCCGCTGGCCCTGCTCGGCCATCAGATCCGTTACGAGCAGCTGTCGTTCTGGCGCAACCCGCAGTCGATGGTCTTCACCTTCGTGCTGCCGATCGTCATCATCGGCATCTTCGGCGCCGTGTTCAGCGGCAGCGAGGGCCAGGACTTCTTCTTCGGTCTGACCGGCATGCAGTACTACACACCGGTGATCGCGGCCGTGTCCGTACTCGGCGCCTGCTACGGCCAGTTGGCGATCGTGCTGGCGATGCGCCGGCAGACCGGGGTCCTGAAGCGGCTGCACGCCACGCCGCTGCCCGCCTGGGTCTACTTCGCCGGTCTGCTCGTGCACTGCGTCGTCGTCAGCATCGTCGACGTCGCGCTCGTCTTCGGCATCGGCGCGCTCTACGGCGTCGACCTGCCCACCCACTGGGGCGCGGTCCTGCTGACGCTCGTCCTCGGCGCGGCGAGCTTCTGCGCGCTCGGGGTCGGCGTGGCCTCGCTGATCAAGAACTCGGAGGCGGCCCCGGCCGTCGTGCAGTTCATCCAGTTCCCGCTGGTCTTCATCTCGGGCAGCTACTTCCCGATCCACGCGGAGCTCCTCAACACCATCGCGGGTCTGCTGCCCGTGAAGCCGTTCAACGACGCCATGCTGGCGCTCTTCACCCAGGACGCCGGCTTCCAGTGGCGCGACCTGGCGGTCCTCGCCGCCTGGGGTGTCATCGGCGCGCTGATCGCCGTCCGCAGCTTCCGCTGGGACCCGCGCCCCGAGTAGGGACCGGGCGCGCACCACGAAAAGGCCCGACCGGGAGACCGGCCGGGCCTTTCGTGATCCCCGTGGGGGGGCTGTGTCGGTCAGACGTTCCGCGGTACGGGGGTGTTCTCCGGTGCCGGGGTCGTCTCCGGTACGGGGGTGTTCTCCGGTACGGGGAAGGCGTGGGCCAGGACCGCGTAGGTGCGCAGTTCCTCCAGGAGGCTCAGGCCGAGCCGGTTGTGGAGCATGTGCGCGTGCGAGAAGAGGACCATGCCCGGGTGGGCCGGCGACTGCTCCCGGATCTCGTCCGCGTGGGCGGCGATCCTGGCGTGCCAGCCGGCGAAGGGGCCGTGGGAGCCCGGGTCGAGGGTCACCGCCCCCTCGACCCGGGAGATCGTGTCGAGCAGTGCGGCCGGGTGGCCGGCCTCGGCTGCCCAGGCGCGCCAGGCGCCGAGCCCGTGGGCGTAGTAGTACGCGCGTTCCGCCGGGTCGCCGAGGGCGGCGGCGACCGCGACGGTACCGCGCAGGGCGAGGGCGGCCCGCTGCCGCTCGTTGCCCACCTTGGGCAGGGCGGCGAGGACGAGGCTGCTGGACAGGGTGAAGAGGGACTCTGCCGCGGGCATGAGGGATCGGCCGCCGTAGCGGTCGTACTCCGGCTCGTAGACGGCCGGATGGACGCCGGGGGGCAGCAGGGCCTTCACGGAGGTGTTCTCGCCGGTCTCGCCCGCGGCGGCGAGCCGCTCGGCCCCGCTGCGGTAGGCGGCGGGGTCGAGCGGCTCCTCGCCCGGGGCGGGCGCGCCGGCGACGGCCAGGCGCTCGGTGAGGGCGGCCTCCACGCGCGCGCGTGCGGCGGTGTCGAGGTCGCCCACGCGGAGCCGGAGGTGCGGGCCGGACTGCCAGTAGCGGATGAAGAACCACGGGGTGCCGGGCTCTAGTTCGCGGATCGTGGGGCCGATGACATCGGTGACGACCCGGTCGTGTGCCGACCGGGCCGTCGTACCGAGGTGGAGGTGCCAGGCGGTCCAGTCGGCCGCCCGCGCCGCGGGTGGCGTGGGCGGGGCCGTGGCCGCCGTGGGGATCGGGGTCGGGGTCGGGGTCACGGGGGACGCTCCTTCAGAGTCTGAGGTCGAGCAGCGCGCCGCCGGTGTCCTGCGGTACTCCCACGACCACGGACAGGACGATCATCTCGTCGGGGTCCAGGCCGAGGACGCGCTGGGTGGGAATCTCCTTGAAGGCCCGCACGGGGCGGGCGAAGAGGCCGGAGGCGGCGGCGGACAGGCAGAGCCCGTGCGCGGCCCAGCCGGCGGCGTGCTGGACGGCACCCCAGCCGGCGGTCCCGAGGCGTTCGAAGAGCTCCCGGGTCCGTACGGAGAGGAACACGGTGAGCGGCGCGTCGCGGATGCCGCAGCCGTTGACGGGCGAGACGCCGTAGCCGTACTGCTCCTCGAGGCGCTCGGGCGCGGTCGGATCGGCGCGCAGGAGACGCGTGGCGCCGTCCCGGAGCCGGTGGACGCCGTCGGCGTGTCCTTCGACGCCCTGGACGACGGCGGTGACGGTCAACGCCTGGAAGGCGGCGGCGAGTTCGGCTCCGGGCGGCGGTACGGAGAGCCAGCGGGCCGCGCTGTCGAGTGCCTCGGCGGGCACGCTCCGGCGTCGGCCGCTCATCCCGTGCAGGGCGCGCGGCATGCGTCCGGAGTGGCGCCGCCAGAGCAGTTCCGCCCAGTCCGGCACGGTCGCGGATGGGCCGAGGCCGGCCGGGACGGCGGTGGTGAGCGGGGCGGGGGCGCCGCCGTATGTCTGCTCCCGGTTGACGCGGATCAGCTCGGCGAGGGCGGGGTCGGTGCGGGCGAGGTGGGCTGGCGGCGCGGGAACGGAGTCGGCCTCCCGGGCCGGCGTTCCCCCGCCGTCGTCCAGCTCCACGACGAACGGCAGAGACCACGCCCAGGCGTCGTCCAGGCCCAGGGCGGGCAGCAGCGCGTGGGCGTCCGGGCCCGGAAGCCGGAGCCGCGCGGGCACCTCGAAGAGTTCGAGCCCGAGGCTCAACGCCCTCAGCACGAAGCCGAGTTCGATGGCGATGAGCGAGCCGCGGAACCACTGGTAGGCGGGCGGCACGCTCGTGTACCGGCCGGTGAGCACGACGTTCCCGGCGGGGGCCGCCGGAGCGCCGGTGAGGGCGTGCCGGTCGGGTTCGAGCAGGCGCCACGGCATGCCCGCGCCCCCGTCCACGAAGGCGTGGACGGGGAAGAGGCAGCGCGGCGAGGCGTACGGCCGGTGGTCGTTGTAGGGGTTCTCGGGCTCTCTTCGCTGCGGCCCGAAGGCGGTGACGAGAGCGCGGCCGAGCCGGTCCCCGACCGGTTCGGCCGCGCCCCGGCCCCGGGCGCCGCCGGGTGGCGGCGCGGGGTAGGGCAGCGCCGCGAGCCGGTCGTGGGTGCCGAGCGGCAGGGCCCGGCGCGGGCCGCCCCCGCGCGGCGGCGGGGGCGGTACGTGCGTGTCGGGCGGCGGTTGCGGCACCCAGGTCCACGGGGGCGCCTCCGGCGCGTCGTCGCCGACCCCGTACGCGTACCAGAGGGGCTCGCGGGCGATGCTGTTGTCGCCCTCGGGGCCGGGCAGGTCGACCGGGCCGCGCCGGGGCGGAACCCCGGCGCCGGTGTCCGTCGCGCGCGGGGCCGTCGGGGCCGTCACGGGAACGGGTGGGGGTCGAGGGGGAACGCCCGGTGCTCCTGCCCGGTGCCGCGCAGGGCGGCGGTGAGCCGGGGCAGTCCGGCCAGCCGCTGCTGGGCGTGGCCGAAGCACATCGGGACGATGCCGGGGACGACCGCGCGGGCCACGTGGATGCCCGCGTCGGCGTGCTCGCGGCTGGTCTGGTCGACGAGCACGATCCGGTCGAGCCCGGCCCCGGCGAACAGTCCGCGGACGAAGTCCAGGGCGCCGCGCACGTCCCCGCCGGAGCCGCGCTCCATCCGGGCCGGCCAGTCGGGGAAGGCCTCGTCGAGCGTCACCCGGGGGCCGCCGAGCGCCGCGGTGGCGCGGGCGGCGGTCTCGGGCAGCGAGGAGAACCGGACGTGGTCCTCCAGCTCCTGGACCAGCCACGGGTCCTCGACCATCGGCTCGACGGTCTCGCGGGTCCAGTCGACCGGGTTGGTGACGAGCTGGGCGACCTCGCGCAGGGCGCCTCGGATCGCGGACTGCGGGTCGGCGCCGGAGCCGGCCGAGGAGAAGGTGGCGGGGAAGGGGTCGAGCCGGTTCACCGCGAGCACCCAGACGACCGGCAGGCCGATGTCCTGGGTGGCGACGAGCAGGTGCACGTCGAAGCCGCGCGACTCCATCAGCTCGATCATGGCGCGGCTGGTGGGGTCGGTGAGGGAGGAGTTCGGGATGGTCGGCAGGGGGGCCGCCCGGTGCCAGGAGAGCAGGAACGCGTCCCGCTCGGCCAGCTCGAACAGCGAGTGCAGGGCGGCCTCTTCGAGGTTGGCGCCGACGGCGCAGCCGCTGGACGACTCGTAGAAGTAGTGCTTGCGGCCGGGTGTCCCGGCGGCGCGGGCGGCCCTGCGGTCGCGGCGGTGGTTGTACTCGTACTGGTAGAAGGCGTGGTCGGCGGGGACGAGCAGGGCGCGCCCGTCGTCGAGGTCGTGGCCCCACACCCAGTCCATCGGGGTGTCCGCGTCGAACGGCGTGGCCCTGCTGGTCGGGTGGGCGAGCTGCTCGGCCGTGTACTGCCCGAGACCGGCCGGGTCGACGGCGTGCTCGGCGACCTCGGCGTACGAGCGGTGGGTGAGGACGGGGATGTCGTACGGGAAGCCCGCGAGGCGCTCGTACGCCTCCAGGATCGCCACGGGTCCGGTCTCGGCGAAGGTCCGGGCGCGGCCGTGGCCCATCGCCGGGGCGTCCGGGACCACGGCCATGCTCATCGCGAACGGGGCGCGGGACTCGCGCAGGAGCGCGCGGACGGGACCGAAGCGGTCGTCGACCAGGCGGTCCTGCAGCACCCCGCGCTCGACGAGCCGGCTGGCGGCGGTGCGGGTGCAGTCGTCCGGGAACGCGGGCCGGTCGGTCGGGGTGAGCGGCGGCGGGGTCTCCGTGCCGTCGAGCCGCTCGTACGCCGGTCCGCAGAGCGGGCAGTGGAAGCTGCGGGCGATCCGGTGCCGGCGCAGGCCGCGCGGCGAGACGGAGAAGAGTTCGCCGGGCCCGAGCGGCCGCCTCACCAGGTGCTCCAGGGTCGCCCGGAGCAGTTCGGGGAGGAGCGGCGCGCCCGGCCCGGGGGCGGTGGTCGCGTGCCGCAGGTCGCCGACGAGGGGGTGGTCGGGGACGGTGCGGTCGCGGACCTCGGCGCAGCCGGCGCAGCCGGCGTCGGTGCCGGGCCGCCAGAGCGGCCCCACGAGGACCTCGTCGCCCAGGAGGCGTACGGAGAGGTGGGCCCGGCCGGCGGCGACGGCCTCGTCGAACCGTGCCCGCTCCCAGTCGAGGTGCCAGCCGCGGTCGACCGCGACCGTTCCCTCGGGGAGGAGGTCCGCGAGGACGTCGAGCGCGGAGCGCCAGGCCTCGTCGGCGGGGTGGGCGTCGAGCCCGGGGCCCCGGGTGAGGGCCGGGGCGGGGACGGGGGTGAGCGTGTCAGTGGGCATCGTGGGCCTCCACGGGGCCGTACCAGAGGGGAAGCTCGCCGAGCACGGGGTCGTGGCGGAGGGCCTCGCCCCGGTACGTGGTGCCGGTGCGGGCGGCCAGTTGGATGCGGAGGGCGTCCAGGGCGGCCCGGTCGGCGAGGAGCAGGGCGTCGGTGGAGAGCGGGTCGACGGTGCCGGGGCCGTCCGCGGTCTGGGTGCGGGCGAGCGCGGTGCAGAGGGCGTTCCGGGCGGCTTCCGCCGCGTCGGCGCCCCAGGCGCGGCCGAGGGTGACGCCGTCGGCGGTCACCTCGGCGAGCCGCCAGTCGAGGCCGGGCACGCCGTGCAGCCGGAGCGCGGGTTCGTGCGGCAGGAGGGCGCGGAGTCCGGCGAGGATCCGCAGGCCCTCCGGGTCGAGACCCTCGCACGCCACGCCGCCCGCGGCCGCGGCGGGAGCGCCCGCCGGGAGGGCCGCGGGCGGCACGTGCGGGGTGGCGGTCTTCGCCGGCAGGGGTGCCGTCTCCTCGGCGAGCAGGCGCAGCGCGCCGTCGAGGAGCCAGTGTTCCCTCGTGAGCCCGGCCGCCGGGGTGGGAGCCCCGGGGATGAGGGCCCGCAGGGCCTGCAGGGTGGCCGCCACGGTGGCGGTCTCCTGATGGGCGGCCCAGGCGAGGACCGTGGTCGTGGGGCGGCCGGCGGCGCGGAGCTCGGCGGCGCGCAGGGCGAGCGGCATCTGGGGCAGGTCGGCGCCCTCGGTGAGGGCGAGCGGTCCGGTCCAGCGCGCGGTGAGCGGGGTCGCCGTCTCGCGTGCCTCGTCCGGTTCGGGCCGGGGGTCGGCGGGGGCGGCGCCGAGGGTGAACGTTCCCTCGGGGAGGGAGCCCGGTCGGCCGGTCGCGGCCGCCTGGTGGGCTCCCTCGACGGTGACCCGGTCGGAGACCAGGTCCGTCCCGTGCACGACATGGGCCTCGCCCGGGTCCGCCGTACCGGTGAGGGTGTCGATGAGGAGCTGCGCCCCGAGGGCGCCGGCGAGCGCGTCCGCCATGGGGCGGGGCGCGGGCGCGGTGGACTCGGCGGCGGCCCAGGCGCGGGCCCGGTCGTGGAACGCGGCCCGGACGGCCGGGTGTCCGGGGCCGGTGAGGGCGGGTCCGACGAGGGTGACGCCGGTGCCGCCGAGGAGGACGGGGACGACGAGCGGCGCGTCGAAGGACGGTGCCGGGCTCCCGTCGTCCTCGCGGACGTCGAGGACCGCGTCCGGGGTGGCGGCCGTCTCCTCCGCCCCGGTGAGGACGGTGCCGACCCCCGCCCTGCGCAGACCGCGGACGGCCGGTCCTGTCGCGGTCGCCGGGCCGGTGACCAGGACCGTCGCCGTACGGAGCCGGGCGAAGGCCCCGTACGGGTCGTCGAGGAGGCCTTCGAGGCGGGCGAGGGACTCGGCGTGCCGCTGCCGTACGTCGGCGGGCGGTTCGGGCGCGGTGTGCGCGGCCGGGTCGAGCAGCAGTCCGTTCTCGCGGAGCTTGTCGACGAGGAGGCGGACGGCGGGGCGGGCGCGTTCGGTGCCGATCTCGGCGACGAGGGCGTCCTCGTCGGTGCCGTCCTCCAGGAGCGGGACGCAGCCCTGGGCGACGGCGTGCAGGACCTCGGAGCCGCGCAGCACGAACCGGGCGCGGGCGCCGCTGAAGTAGACCCCGCCGGGGACGGGTGCGTAGTGCAGGTCGGGGCGCGTCCTGAGCGCCGCTGCGGGCTTCGTCATCGCTCCTCCCCCTCGGTCGTCGGGTGGTAGGTGAAGCGGCCGCCGGCGGTCCGGCCGACCTCGACGACCCACTCGGTGGCGTGGGTGCCGTCGACGACGCCGGGCAGCGCCTCCTCCAGGTAGCTGCCGCCGGTGTCGGCGCCGCGGCGCTCCAGCATCCGGGGCAGGACGCGGGCGCCGAGCGCGCTGCTCAGGTCCACGTACTGGGGCTTCTGCTGGAGGCGCTTGGACTGGATGTCGGGGGCGCCGACGGAGAGCGGGCCCTCGTCCTCGGGGACGGTCTTGATGACGACCTCCTCGGGCACGCCGTACTTGGCGCGCCAGGCGTTGAGGGCGAGGAGCCGCTCGTGCTCCTCGGGCCCGGCGGCCAGGGCGGTGCCCAGCTCCTCTCCCCCGTACCAGCGGCGGCGTCCGATGAGGACGTCGCCGACGGCCATCCGGGGCGCGACGCGGGTGGTGGCCCGGTCCCAGGGGGTGGCCGCGTGCCAGCTGTTGGGGAGGGCGTTGAAGAGGCGGCCGCTGATGGCGAGGCCGGAGGCGACGGAGAGCGGCGGCGGGAAGAGGCCGGGGTGGCCGGTGCCGAGCGGCAGGACCCGCAGCGGGGCGCCCTCGGCGTCCTCGACGCGCAGGGAGTCGGTCTCGGGGTCGTGGGCGAGCCGCAGTCCGAACCAGTCGTCGGGGGTGAGGCCGCCGGGCAGGATCGGCGTGTGGGCGTTGACGTTGAGTCGGTGCAGGCCCAGGTCCTCGGTGACCCGGGCGCCGTCGTAGCCGTACACCCGGCGCACGTGGTCGGCGAGGCGGGGCAGCGCGCGGCCGCCGAGGCGCCGGTCGGCCTCCAGGAAGCGGGCGTAGAGCATGCCGTGGCCGGGCAGGCCGTCGTTGAGGACGAGGTGGCCGTCGCCGCGCTGGAGCAGGATGCCGTAGATCAGCGGGTCGCGGCGGAAGCGTTCCGGCAGGTCGCCGGTGAGGCCGGCGACCTGCTCCGGGCTGATGCGGAGGGTGTCGTCGCCGCGCTCGACGGCCTGGCCGATGAGGGCGTGGAGCGCCTCGGTGACCTCGCGGCGCAGCTCGTAGATGCGTTCGAGGGAGCCGTCGGCGGGGCCGATGCCCTTGAGCGCGGTCGGGTCGCCGGGGCCGTCGGGGCCGTACACGGCGGCCATGGCGGCGGCGCGGCTCGAGACCTCGCCGACGACGAAGGGGGCGTTGGCGGCGAGGGGGACGTTGGCCCCGGGGCCGAAGCGCTCGACGAACGCGGCGGTCATGAGGACGCGCACGTCGTGCAGCCAGTCGAAGACGGTGAGGAGTTCGACGGCCGGGCCGAGGTCCTTCAGCGACTCCTTCCAGGGTTCCGTGGCCACCTTGAGCGGCGGCATCACGTAGTCCTCCTCGACCGTGACGTGGGCGGGGCGGCCCGCAGCGTGGCTGAGTTCGCCGAGGGCGCCGCGCAGCTCTGCGAGCGCGTCGCCGCGTTCGGCGGCCGGCGCGGCGGTGAAGGCGGGCATGCCGGCTTTCACACGGTCGGTGAGCCGCTTGGTCACCGGGCGGGGGTCTTCCGGGGTGAGCAGGACGTCGTAGTCGGTGGAGCCGTCCTCGGCCTCGTGGAAGGTGCAGAGGAGGCCCTGTGCGACGGCGCCGCGGACCTTCTGGTCGGCGTCCTCGGCGGCGATGCCGGAGCGTTCGGCGACATGGGCGACGACGGACGGGAAGGGGCGGGGGCCCATGGAGACCGCGTCGAGGAGGTCTCCGGCGGGGCCGTCGAGGGAGACGGCGGCGCGGCGCATCCCCTCGGGGGCCGGCTTGAGGAAGAACAGCTTCCCGGCCGCCGGGTCGGGCGCGGAGGTCGGCGGAAGGCCGATCCACAGGTCCTCGATCGCCCGGTCGGCGGGGTCGGGCAGTCCGCCGAGCACGTAGTTGAGCATCACGCGGTCGAGTCCGGGGAAGGCGGTCGCGCCGCCGAAGCCCGCCTCGTCGGGTCCGGGGCCGGCCGGGTCGGGCTCGGCGATGCCGACGGCCGTGAACCGGGCGAGCGGGCTCGTACGGACCATGGCGCGGGTGACGTACTGGATGAGGCCGCGCTCGGACTTGCGGGACTTCGACGGCACCCTGCCGGGGGCCCGGACGGCGGCGCGGTAGCGCTCGGCCTCCTGGTGGACCTCGGGTGCGACGAGGGCGAGCGAGCGCAGCAGGTCGGCGTCGCCGAGGAGTTCGGCGAGGACTCCGCGTTCCCGCTCGGCGGCGTCGGGGTAGCCGGCGACGAGCTCCGCGCGGATCCGTTCGCGCTCCTCGCGGGCTTCGAGCCACGCGCCGATCGCGGGGGTGGCGGGCTCCGGCGCCCTCTTCGGGGCCTTGCCGCTGTTCACGGCGCGGCGCAGGGCGATCAGTTCGCGCCGTTCGGCGTCGTCCGTCGCGGCGCCGATCCGCTCGTACAGCTCGGCGGAGGCGGCGGCGGAGGCCTCGGCGAGGGTCTGCTCGGCGGCGGTGACGAGGACGAGCTGCCGGCGCAGTCCGGCGTCGGCGAGCCGGGCCCGGCGCAGCGGGTTGACCCGCAGGAACCAGAGGGGCTCGGGGGCGGGCGCCGGGTGCGCGGCCGCCGGGGCGAGCACGGGCGCGGCCGTCGGCGCGGTGGTCCGGTCGGGAGCCGGTGCGGTCACCGGCCCGGGCGGCGTGTCCCCGCGCGGGTCCGTGGGGATGCCGATCACGGGGGCGGTCATCGGAGGGCTCCCTCGGGGGCGGTGCCCGGAGCGGCGCTCGGGGCGGGGGCGGCGGAACTCGTGTTCCCGGCAGGGGTGTTCGCGGCGAGGCGCGCGCGCCAGGAGACGCCGAGGACCTCGTCGACCGTCTCGGCGACGGCGAAGCAGGTGTAGTAGCGCTGCATCGGGGAGACGGTGAGCAGCGGCAGCTGCTCGTAGAAGAGGTTCGTGAGGAGGCGGAAGGAGGCGAACCACGGGGACGGGGCCGAAGTCACGCCGGCCTCGCCGACGGTCCGGTGGAAGTCGCTGTCGGGCTGCTCGCCCTGCGGGACGACGGTGGTGGCCCCGGGCGGCCCCATCTCGGAGCGGTCGAGCCCGGCGGTGGCGCCGTCGAGCAGGTCGAGCGTGAGGGTGCCGGCGGCGACCGCGCTCTCCAGCGCCCCGGCGCCGTAGGCGAGTCCGGTGCGCCAGGCGGCGGCGGTGGCGGAGACCTCGCCGCTCAGCCGCTGCTCGACGACCCGGCGGAGCACGGGCGCGTCCTTGGCGAGGCGCTGCTGGAAGACGGGGCGCACGTCCTTGGTGGGCGCGGCCCAGGCGAGGAAGGCCTCGACGTGGGAGCGGGGCGAGAAGACGCCGTATCCGAGGCCGAGGGTGTGGGTGTCGGCGAGCGCGACGAAGGCCTCGGCGAGCCGGAGCGTGCCGGAGCCGGGCTCGCCGGCGAGGTCGTCGATGGTCCGCAGGAGCGCGGGGGTCAGGGCCCCGTGCACCACGGTGCGGAAGCGGTCGAGGCGCGGGTCGCGGGCGGCGGCTGCGGAGGGTCCGCCGTCCTGCCCGCCGTCCCGGCCGCCGGGCTCGATCCGCTCGACGGCGCCGTGCTCGCGCAGCGGCAGGTAGGGCGGCTGGACGGCCTCCAGGCGGCCGAACTCGCGGGCCTGGTCGAGGTAGGTCTCCTCGGTGAGGGCCCGGGGCGGGTCGAGCGGGCCGGCGTCCAGGGCCCGGGCGACGCCCTCCCAGTCGGGCCCGCCGCCCGGGACGCCGGAGGCGTCGCGGGCGAGGATGTCGACGTGCGGCCCGTGGAGCCACCCGCGGCGCAGCTGGACGGCGGGAGCGCCCGCCTCGTTCAGCGCGCGGGCGACCGGTACGACGTACCGGGCGAGCCAGGCCGGTGTGACCGGCATCCGTGTGTGCAGCCGCACTCCCGTCAGGCCGTCGGAATCCGGCTTCACGGCAGTGCGCTCCAGCGCATCAACCCCCATGCTTTCGCACCTTCCGAGAATTCGAGAACAACGTCCTGGACTTTCTTTCGCTTCCGACCGCAATCATGTGCCGGGGAATTGAGCGGCGATAGGGGAAAGGGATCCGGACTGACATGTGTCACCCTTTCCGTGACGCTCGGGCCATGGGTTCGTTCGAGACGGGTCCGAGTCGGACTGGCTGAAAATAGACAACGCGGTCGGATCATCGCGGAGCGCCGTTGTAAGGTCCGCGCCATGACTACGGAAACCACCGACGCCGAGTGCCTGGCACTCACGCGTAATCTGCGCCGTCGCGGCGCGATCGTCCTCGCCGTCTTCGCCCTCGTATGGGCCTTCGCGGGCGGTTCGGGAATAGCGGCGGTGCCCGTGTCCGTCGCGGTCGGCGTCGTCGCCGCCGTCGTGACCGCCGGCGCGGTGGTGTTCGCCTTCCGGGGCACCGCGGGTCCGGTGACCCGCCTGGTCCGCCTGCCGGAGAAGTGGAACCGGGGGGTCGGCCTGGTCAACATGGCCGAGCTGGTGGCGATCTTCGCGGTGATCGCGGCGTCGAACGCCTCGGGCCACCCCGAGTTCATCCCGGTCGGGATCTGCCTGGTCGTGGGCCTGCACTTCTTCCCGCTCGCCCGCCTCTTCGACCAGGGGCAGTACAAGTGGACCGCGATCTTCCTGACCGCGGTCGCCCTGGTGGGGCTCGTCGTCCTGGCGGCCGGCACCACTGCGGAAACGATCCGCACGGTGGTGGGCCTGGGCGCGGCGACCGTGCTCTGGGCCTCGTCCTTCCACGTGGCCCTGCGCGGCTGACGGCCCGTCTCCTCACCGACACCGAAACGCACGCGAGGATGCGCCACCCGGCCGGGGCCGGGCGGTCGCATCCTTCGTGCGTCGTGCGTTCAGCCTCGGTTACCCGGTCAGCAGGCCGAGCAGGTGGAGGAGGACGACGACGAGGTGCCGATCGAGCCGCTGGAGGCACCCATCTCCGGGAGGGCCACGCCCTGGGCGACCTCAAGGGTCTCCAGCTCCGCGACGTCGAAGTTGTCGAAGGCCGCGTCGTCGCCGTTCTTGATGTCGTCGATGCTCATGGTGTGTTTCCTTTCAGCGTTTCGGTTGGGGGATGTTCAGCAGGCGGAGCAGGTGGAGGAGCTGGAGGACGAGGTGCCGATCGAGCCGCTGGAGGCACCCATCTCCGGGAGGGCCACGCCCTGGGCGACCTCGAGGGTCTCCAGCTCGTCGACGTCGAAGTTCTCGAACGCCTTGTCCGCGTCCTGGCCCTGCTTGATGTCGTCGATGCTCATTCTGAATTCCTTTCCGAATTCTTCTCGGCAACCGTTCGGCTGCAACACCAATAATGCTGACCGACCATCCCCTGCACCAGCCTTTCCGAGCTCCGCCTGACGTTTATCACGCCCGGAATAACCGGCGTCACGCCGCAAGGGCTCAGGGGTTCTCGGGAAGGGACCACTCGGGGCTGTTGAGCATCCGCCACCCTTCCCCCGGCTCACCTGCGACGGAGTCGTCCGGACGCCGGCTGCCGAGCAGGAAGTCGCCCACCGAGGACTCCTGGAGGTAGTCCAGGCCGAGCACCCGCGCGGACATGTCGGCGTCCCCGTTGCCCAGCGCGCACGGGGCGAGACCGAGGGCCGTCGCGACCAGGTACATCGTCTGGTAGAGCACGCCCGTGTGCCGGAGCGTGGTCGCGTAGGCGATGGCCCGGTACTTCCACGACATGCGCTGGAAGCGGGCCGTGACGGTGACGAGGACGTCGGGGCGCGCCTCCATGCCGGTGGCCCGGGAGGCCACGTGGAAGAGGGACTCGCGGTCGGCCTCCTCCTCGTTCCGCAGCACGAGCCGGTGGCCGACGGGGTCGTAGTAGTAGATGCCGGGTGCCAGGCCCTCGCAGCGCCGCACGGTGACGTAGAGCTCCAGCTCGTATCCCTGGCCGCCGCTCGGGTAGGGGCGGGACACGACCTCGTCGCGGTCGCTGCCGGGCTCCGGCGTGTAGTGGGCGCGCACGCGGGCGACGCGGTAGAGGAACTCGCCGAGCTGGCGCGCGGTCATCTCCTGGTCGCCGTAACCGCGGATGGACCGCCGGGTCTCGATCGCCGTGGTGAGGGACGGGTCGTGCGCGGCGATCTCCTCCCGGGTCGGCCGGTGGAGGGGCACGGAGGGGCCCTCGGGGACGGGGCGTACGGCCGGCCGGGGCTCGATGGCGCCCCGGTGGGGGTAGACGGCGCCGAACACGTCGTCGTACCGGCCGGAGCGGATGCGCGAGTGGAAGAGCAGGTCGTGGAAGTCCCACTGGCGCAGGACGGGTTCGCCGTCCGAGGCGAAGACCCCTTCTCCGTCTGCGAGTTCGGCGAATCCGGCACCGACGAGGTGGCCGAGGACATCGGCGGTGCCGGCCTCGTCGAGACCTGCGTCCGCGCCGAGGCGGGCGGGGGTGCCCGGCTCACCGAGCGCGGCGGCCAGGGTCCGGGCGGCGGGGTCGGTGAGCACCGCCCGGAACTTGACCAGCGGCGACTCCAGGACGAGCGCGCCCTCGCGGCTGCGGCAGAAGGCGAAGCGGGAGAGCCGTACGGTCGCGTCGGCGGGGACGAGGACCGGCGCATGGGCGGCGTCACGCGCCACCGGCTCCAGCCGGAGCAGCTCGCGGCTCCCGCCCCGGGCCAGGACGGCGTGGGCCACCAGGTGCCGGGCGCGGTCGAGGACCCGCTCGAACTGGACGCGTTCGGCGGGGCGGAGTCCCTCGTACAACTCCTCGGCGGGCAGGGGTCCTTCGGCGAGCCGCTCCAGGGCGGTCCGGACGCCGTCCCGGACGGGCCGGAGGGCGAGCGAGGTGGCGGGCCCGGCGAGGGTGGCGACGTCGCCGTCGCCCGAGGCGAAGAAGACGCGCACCCCTCCGGTGAACGCCGGGACGGCGAGGGCGGGTTCGAGGGGGCGCGGGCCGGTGTCCGCTGGTGTCTGCGTGGTCTGCACGGTGCCTCCGTGGGCGCGAGGATGACGGTCCGGCGCCGGGGCCGTGCGGCCCCGGAGGCCGGCGGACGGGAAGGCGCCGTACGCAGGGCAGACGCCGGGCACCACTCTCGCGCGGGGAACCGGACCCCGATCGGCGCCCGCCGGGATCGGTGACATTTCCCGGGCAGGCCGTGACGGAGGGCATTCCGCGCCGTGACTCCCGTCATCCCGGAGTGCCTGATTCCCGTGACCACCGGCGGAAATGACCGAGGTCATCGATCGCGTGACACATGCAAGAACCGGCGCGAACACGCTCGGAGTTCCGGCCGTTCGCGCCCATGCTCGGAGAGCGAATTCACCACCGTTCCGAAGCACCGCTCGAAGCACGGCCCGAAGCCCCGCTCGAAGCACCGCTCGGAGCACCGCCCGAAAGGACCGCCGAAGACCCGCCCGAAAGCACCGCCCGAAGCCCCGCTCGAAGCACCACCCGAAAGCACCGCACGAATCGCCCTTCCGAACCACCGTTCCGGAAAACCGTCACGTTAGGAATCCGCTGTGTTCTCTCGCCGCAACGCGATACGACTCGGACTCACCGCCGGTGCCGTCGGCGCTGTCGGCGCGGCCGGCGGGGTGTTCCAGAGCCTCACCTCCGGTACGCAGGCGGTGGCCGCCGAGCCGCCCGCCGGCCCGCCCGCGGTCACCCCGTTCACCGTGCCGCTGCCCCGGCCCCGCGTCCTCGCCCCGTACCGGCGCACCCGGTCGGCCGACTACTACGCGGTCACCATGCGCAGGGCGCGGGTCGAGATCCTGCCCGGGCTGCGGACCGAGGTCCTGACGTACAACGGCACCTTCCCCGGCCCCACCATCCGGGCCCGCAGCGGGCGCACGGCCGTCGTGAAGCAGATCAACGCCCTCTCCGCGCCGACCTCGGTCCATCTGCACGGCGGGAACAACCCGCAGGACCAGGACGGCGGGATGATGGACCTGATCCAGCCGGGCCGGTCGAAGACCTACGTCTACGCCAACCGTCAGGTGGGCGCCACGCTGTGGACCCACGACCACGCCCACCACATGGAGTCCGAGCACGTCTACCGGGGCCTCTCCGGGCTCTACCTCCTCGGCGACGAGGCCGAGGACGCGCTCGGACTGCCCTCGGGGCCCTACGAGGTGCCGCTGATCCTCCGGGACGCGCACTTCGACGCGGCGGGGCAGATGCTCTACACGATGGACGACGCGCTCAACCGCACGACCATCCTGGTCAACGGGGCCCCGTGGCCGTACATGAAGGTGAAGGCCCGCAAGTACCGCTTCCGGATGGTCAACTCCTGCAACCTGCGCATCTTCGTGATGGCGCTCTCCGACGGCAGCCCCATCATCCACGTCGGCTCCGACGGCGGGCTGCTGCCGGCGCCGGCGCCCTCGCCGGTGATCGTCCTCTCCCCCGGCGAGCGCGCCGACTTCGTCGTCGACTTCTCGCGGTACGCGCCCGGCACCCAGGTCACCCTGGCGAACATGCTGGGCCCCGGGCCGACCGAGCTCGTCGGGCAGATCATGCGCTTCGACGTCGAGGAGAAGGTGACCGACACCAGCCGGGTCCCGGACGTCCTGACCACCCTCCCGCCGCTGCCCACGCCGACCGTGGAGCGCAGCTTCGAGCTGCGGATGGACGAGCCGGGCACGGGCCACCTCGCGTACATCAACGAGAAGACCTTCGAGCACGGCAGGATCGACACCGAGATCGCCTGGGGCTCCACCGAGGTGTGGACGGTCAAGAACACCAGCACGACCGTCCCGCACAACTTCCACACCCACCTGGTGCAGTTCCGGATCCTCGAACGGGACGGAATGCCGGTCTATCCGGCGGAGGCGGGACTCAAGGACACCGTCCTCCTCTTCCCGGGGCAGACCGCGAAACTCCAGCTGACCTTCGACACACACCGCGGGGTCTTTCCCTATCACTGCCACATGATCGACCACAGCGCCATGGGAATGATGGCGCAGATGCGCATCTCCTGAATTCTTCCGCACCACTGAACTCCTCGTTCCGGAAAGGAGGAACCATGTACGTACGCCGCATTCTCGACGCACTCGGAAAGGACCCGGGGCGCGTGGTGATCCACCGCCCCGACGAGGCCGTCACCGCGGGCCGGCTCGCCGGCTCGGTGCGGGCCACCACGGCCCTGCTGCACTCCCGCGGCGTCCGCCCCGGTGACACCGTCGCCGTGCTGACCGGCCCCAACCGGCCGGTGATGCTCGGCGCGCGGTACGCCGTCCATCTCCTGGGCGCCACCTCCGTGTACGTACGGTCGATGAACCCGCGTACCGACACGGAGACCTTCTCGGTCGCCACCCAGGCCCGACTCCTGGAGGACCTGGGGGTGTCGGTGCTGCTCGTCGACGACGAGAGCGCCGAACGCGGCGACTGGCTCACCCGCCGCGTCCCGGCCGTGACCGCGCTGACCATCCCCTGGGGGGCGGCGGCCGGATCCACCGAACCGCTGCCGGCGCGACTCCCCGAGCCGCGCCCGGACGACCTCGCGACCGTCGAGTTCACCAGCGGGAGCACCGGCCGGCCGAAGATGGTCGCCCAGCGGTACGACACACGTGAGGAGCTCGTCAGCCGTCTCGCCCATGGCCTCGATCCCCGGGGACCCGCGACGCTGCTGTCCGTCACGCCGATCAGCCACACGACCGCGCCGATGGCCGACGCGGTGCTCGCGAGCGGCGGACGGGTCGTGCTGCACGACGAGTTCGACGCGGGCCACGTCCTGGACGCCTTCGAGCGGCACGGGGTCACCGACGTCTACCTCGCCGTCCCCCACCTCTACCGGCTCCTGGACCATCCGGCCGCCCCGCGCACCGACCTGTCGTCGCTGCGCCGCATCACCTACAGCGGCACCCCGGCCGCGCCGGCGCGGGTGGCGCGGGCCGTCGAGCTCTTCGGCGACGTGCTCATCCAGGTGTACGGGACGACGGAGGCGGGCGGCATCAGCAGCCTCAACCCGCTGGACCACCGCGAGCCGGAGCTGCTCGGCTCGGCGGGCCGCCCCTTCCCCTGGGTGCGGGTGGAGATCCGCGGCCCCAGCGGCGGCCCCCAGGTGGAGCGGGGGGTGTCGGGCGAGATCTGGATCAGCTCGCCGACGGTCACGGCCGGCTACCTCGGCGACGAGGAACGCACCGGGACCGTCTTCCGCGACGGCTGGCTGTGCACCGGCGACCTGGGGCACTGGGACCGGTACGGCTACCTCCGGCTCGACGGCCGGGTGGGCGACGTGATCAAGCACGGCGGGCTCAAGCTGGACCCGGCGGCCATCGAGGAGGCGCTGATGCGCCATCCGCAGGTGCGCCAGGCCACGGTGTTCGGAGTGCGGGACCGCGACTGGGTGGAGCAGGTGCACGCGGCCGTCGAGCTGTACTCGGGCGCCGGGCAGACCTCCTGCGACCTGCGGGGATACGTGGCCGCGGCGCTGACTCCGGAGCACACTCCGGTACGCGTCTCGGTCTGGCCGCAGCTGCCGCTCACGCCCTCGGGCAAACCGGACCGCGCCTATCTGCGCTCCGTCTCGCCACCGGACCCCGCCCCGCGCGCCGGCGGGCCGGCCCTCAGCTCCCCGCGCGGAGCCACCGCGCGGGACGACCCCGTCCGCGTGAGCGGCGCGGGTCACCAGCCCGATCACGCCTCCTCGCGAACCAGAAAGGGCGTCCCATGACCGGTTTCGGCCACTTCGCCCGGTCGCTGCGGCTACGGCGGCTCTACCGCCACAGCACGGCCGGCCTGATGATCACCCCTCTCGACCACTCGATCCACGACGGTCCCGTGGTGCCGAAGGGCACCACGCTCGACCAGCTCGCCGCCCGGATCGCGGCCGGCGGCGCCGACGCCGTCGTCGTGCACAAGGGCAGCGTCCGGCACATCAGCCCGGAGCGGTTCGCCGCGATGTCGCTGATCATCCACCTCAACGCGAGCACCAGCCAGGCGCTCGACCCCAACGCCAAGTACGTCGTCGCCGGCGTCGAGGAGGCCCTGCGCCTCGGCGCGGACGCCGTCAGCGTCCACGTCAACCTCGGCTCCGACGACGAGCGGCAGCAGATCGGCGACCTCGGCAGGATCGCCGACGCCTGCGACCGCTGGAACCTGCCGCTGCTCGCGATGGTGTACCCGCGCGGGCCGCGGATCAGCGACCCCCGGGACCCGGCGGTCGTCGCGCACGCCGTGACGATCGCCGCGGACCTGGGCGCGGACCTGGTCAAGACCGTCTTCCTCGGATCCACGGCGGAGATGCTCGACCTGACCGCGGCCTGCCCGGTGCCGGTGCTCGTCGCCGGCGGACCCGCCCTGGAGAAGGAGGAGGACGTCCTGGCGTACGTCAGGGACGCCATCGCCGGAGGGGCGGGCGGGGTGGCCATGGGCCGCAACATCTTCCAGGCCAAGGACCCGCGCGCGCTGGCGGCCAAGGTCGCCAGGATCGTGCACCACTTCCCCGAACAGCACTTCACCACCGGCCCGTTCAGCGAGTCGGGCGGCCGGGAGCGGCTTCACAGCGAACGCCTCACCCCCGACCACCTCGACGGCACACCGCTCGACGACCCGCACCACGACGACACCCACCTCGACGGCCCGTCGCTCGACGGCTCGTCTCTCGACCATCTGACAGGAGGTCCGCATCATGACGGACGCCAAACTGTGCTGGCTTGACATCCGTGAGGCCGGCGCCGCCACCGCCGCCGTCCTCGAGGAGGCCGTGCACCAGAAGATCGACGGCATCGTCGCCGCCGACCCGGCCGTCTTCGCCGGTCTGCCGCCCACCGTCCGCAAGGTCCTGCTCTTCGAGGACGGCGGCGCCACCGTGCCCGCCGACCTGGGCGAGGCCGACGTCGTGATCGTCCCCGGCCCGAAGGACGGCCGGGCCGAGCTCGAAGCGGCCCACCCGGGCGTCCAGTTCGGGCGGTACGTGGAGATCGTCGACGCCGACACCCTGGAGGACGCCTGCCTGGCGGCGCGGCTCGAGGCGTGGAGCGTCCTCGACTTCCGCGACCCGACGAAGATCCCGCTGGAGATCGTCATCGCGGCCGCCTCGGGCGCGCCCGGTTCCATCGTGACGACGGCCGCCGACACCGAGGAGGCCGAGATCCTCTACGGCGTCCTGGAGCACGGCTCGGACGGTGTCCTGATGCGGGGCCGTACGGTCGGCGACGCGACGGCCCTGCGGACCGCGGCGACCGCGCACGGCGGGGAGATCTCCCTGGTCGAGCTGGAGGTCACGGCCACCACGCACATCGGCATGGGCGAGCGTGCCTGCGTCGACACCACGACCCACTTCCGCAAGGACGAGGGCATCCTGGTGGGCTCCCACTCCAAGGGCATGGTCCTGTGCGTCAGCGAGACCCACCCGCTGCCGTACATGCCGACCCGTCCGTTCCGCGTCAACGCGGGTGCCCTGCACTCGTACACCGTGGGGCAGAACGGCCGCACCCACTACCTGAGCGAGCTGCACGCCGGCAGTTCCGTCCTGGCGGTCGACGTCGACGGCCGTACGCGGCCCGTCAGCGTCGGCCGGGTGAAGATCGAGACCCGTCCGCTCATCTCCATCGACGCGGTCGCGCCCAGCGGTCAGACGGTCAACCTGATCCTCCAGGACGACTGGCACGTGCGGGTCCTCGGTCCCGGCGCCTCGGTACTCAACAGCACCGAACTCAAGCCGGGCGACCGCATCCTGGGTCACCTTCCGACGGCCGACCGCCATGTCGGCTACCCGATCAACGAGTTCTGCCTGGAGAAGTAGGAGCGCACGGAGCGCCCTGCTCCACCATGTCGTGAAGCCCCGCCCCGGCACGCCTCGTGCCGGGGCCGGCGCACGTCCGGACTCCTCCGCCGTCCTCACAGCAGCCCGCACTCCGCCGCGATGCGCGCCGCGTCGAACCGGTTGCGCCCGCCGAGCTTCTTGATCGCCGCCGAGGTGAGGTTCCGTACCGTCCCCGCCGCGAGGTAGAGCTCGCCCGCGATCTCCTTGACGGTCGCCCCGCCCGCGGTCAGCCGCAGGACGTCGGTCTCCCGGACGCTGAGCACCGTCTCCCCCGCCGTCGGCGTCCGCAGCAGTCCCGGGTCGACGGTGAGACAGCCCCCGGCGACTCCCACGAGGGTGGTGATCAGCTGCGGCAGCCGGGCCGTCTTCGGGACGACTCCGAGTGCTCCGGCGGCCACCGCCCGGTCCACCACGGACGGGGTGGCGGAACCGACCATCAACGCCACTCCGCAGCTCGGATGGTGCGAACGCACCTCCGTGGCGGCGTGCAGGGCCTTGCCTCCCATGGTGCTCTCGCCGAGCAGGAGCACCGTGGGCCGGTGCCGCTGGACGGCCGGGAGCACCGCCTCGAAGGTCGTGGCGAGCCCCACGACGTCCAGGCCGTTGGTGCCGTTCAGGGTCTCGGCGAAGGCCTCCAGGACCAGTTGGTGGTCACCGGCCACGACGACGCGAATGGACATCTCTCTCCCCGTGGTGACTTCTGTGGTGCCTTCTGTGTGGTGTGTGCGGTGGTAAGTGCGGTGCGGTGTGTCTCAGCGGCTGGTCGCCCCAGCCGCGTCCGCGGCCAGGCCGTCGACGACGGAGCGGAGCCAGCTGCGGTCGCCGGCCGTCGTCGTGGCCGGGCCGGCGGCGTCGCCCGGGGTGTGCTCGATGTGCCGGGCGCCGGGCGGCAGCGCGGCCGCGAGGGCGGCCGACACGGCGCGGAAGGCGCGCGGCAGTTCACCAGGAGCGTCCGGCGCCGGCAGCACGACGACGGCGGCGTTCACCGGGCCCGCGTCGGCGGCGATCTGGCCGGGCAGCCGGCCCGCCTCGCCCGGATCGCGGATGTCGATGCGGTACGGCAGGGCCAGCAGACCCGCGTCGTTGAGCGCCTTGCAGAGGAAGGCCGCGTTGGTGGCGGCGTCGTCGCCGCGGTCCGGGTGACCGGCGCCGACGACGGCGACGATCGCCCCCGCGGCGCTCAGCCGGGTCGCGAGCTCCCGGCCGACGCCCGTGGTGGCGTCGACGACGAGGACGACGAGACCGTCGAGCCGCGGCGGGGAGGAACCGGTCTGGAGCACGTGACGTCCCTTTCGAGGAGATCGTCGAACGGGTAGCGTGATGATCGTGTGAATGGGGTGAATCGGGTCGCTCGGGCGATGGAGCGCGGAATCCGGTTCAGATCTCCGTCCCGAACGCCCCCGGGGCGGTACGACCATTGGGGGACACCGTGGACGAGGTCTCGTCGCTCGACCAACACACGCTGGGCGTGTACCGCGCGATCCTGTTCCACAAGGAGCACGATCCCGAGCGCCTGGCGAAACTGCTGAGCTGCACGACGGAACAGGTGGACGAGGCGCTCGACCTGCTGACGCGGCTCTCCCTGCTCGCGCCGTCCCGGGACAGTCCGGGCCGGATGCGCGCGGTGAACCCGTCGCTCGGTCTGAAGGTGCTGCTCCAGCGGGAGGAGCGCGAACTCGCCTCGCGCCAGCAGCGGATCGAGCAGAACCGTGCCGCCCTCGCCGCCCTCGCGGCCGAGTACACGGCCTCGGGCCGCTCGGGCGGTCTCGACGGGGCGGAGCACCTCGACAACGTCGACGACATCCGTACCCGCCTGGAGGCGCTCGCCGAGTCCTGTACGCGGGAGTCGCTCGCCTTCCATCCCGGCAGGGCCCTCACGGAGGAGTCCGTCGAGGCCGGCCGGCCGCTGAACGAGCGGGCGATGGAGCGGGGCGTCCGCTTCCGGACCATCTATCTGGACAGCGTCGCGGGCGACCGGGTCACCCGGGCGCACGCCCAGTGGATGGCGGAGCACGGCAGCGAGATCCGTACCTCGCCGACGCTGCCCATGCGGCTGCTCATCGTGGACACGGCGGCGGCGGTGGTCGCCGGTCTGCCCGGTCAGGCCCAGCCGTCCGCGCTGCTCTTCAGCAGCCAGCCGGTGGTCCTGGCCATGCGCGCCCTGTTCGAGGCCTACTGGGAGCACGCCTCCCCGCTGAACGGCCCGGGGGACGCCCTGCCGGGCGGACTCACCCCGCAGGAGCGCAAGCTGCTCCAGCTTCTGGCGAGCGGTCTCACCGACGAGGCCGTGGCGCGGGCACTGGGCATCGGGGTGCGGACGGAGCGGCGGATCGTGGCCGACCTGATGGAGCGGCTGGGTGCGTCGAGCCGGTTCGAGGCGGGGGTGCAGGCGACCCGCCGGGAGTGGATCTGAGGCCCGGAGCGGAGCCGGAGCGGCGCGGCGGCCGTGGCGGCGGTCGTGATGAGCATGGTGGTCAGTCCCTGGGGGCGGTCGGCCAGACGAAGTCGTCCGGGATGTCGATGACGCAGGGCAGGCCGGGGAGCGTCGGGACGCAGGGGAAGTCCGGCATCTGCGGGTGCGGCGGCGTCGGCCAGACGAAGTCGTCACCGCGCTGGGCGACCGTGTTCGGGGCGGTGGGGGCGGCCTCGGCCGGGGAGGCGATCACCAGTCCGCCGAGGACGGCGGCGGCGACGGCGGCGAGGACACTGCTTGCGCGGCGGGAGCGACAGGACATGTGGGTCTCCGTTTCCTGGTGCGGATGCGGTACGAGTGCGGCGTACGTGCGTGTCAGGAGGTCCTTGGCGGCCGGTGGCTTTTCAGCCGTCCCGGCCGCACACCTAGAGGAAATCACCGCGGGGCCCTGGCTGTCCGCTTCCGGACAGGCCAGGAAGCTGCCTGGCAATGAGCTGCCTCACCACCTGTGGGAAAGCAGGGGGGCGGGCTCGGGGCGGGCCCCTTGGTTCCGGCCAAAAGGCCAGGTGGGAGGCGCAAGCGGGGGCGATCGCACGGCGGGCCGGGATTCGGCCACGGGCATGTGGTGCAGCGAGTTGCCACGGGCACGGAGCGGCCCGGCGACGGACTCCGCCCCTCCGGTCGGCCGGCGGCGAACGGCGGGGGGACGCGGGGAAGGCGACGGGGGAACGTCAGGGAAACGGTTCCGTGCGGGTCCGGAGCGTCTCCGGGCGGGCGCGCAGCGCCTGGGCGGCGACGGCGAGCGGCCGGACGGCCGGCCCGGGGGGAGGTGCGCGGGGAGGCGGCACGGAGGCCGCGGGAACGAAGGCGTCGGCCACGGACCAGGCGAACCCTCGCGGAGCCGGTACACGGCGAGGACGAGACGGGCCCTCTAGGAGCCGGTCCACGCGGTCCCTCGCGGAGCCGGTGCTCGACGGGTCCGGGTCACGTCACCGGACGGTCGTCACCGTGCCCCGGACGGGCGGCGACTCAGCGTTGCGCCGCCCGTCGGGGCGGGCGGGTCACGCCTTGCTGTAGTGGGCCCAGAACTCGTCCCAGGAGAGCACGCCGTCACCGTTGTCGTCGCGCTGCTTGATCAGCACCTCGGCGACCGACTCGGTGACGTGGAAGTCGCCGTGCCGGGCCATGAGGCTCTTGTACTCCGCGGCGGTGATGAAACCGTCCCCGTCGGCGTCGAACGTGTTGAATGCCGTGCGTGCCGCGTCGATGTCCGCCACTGCTTCCGCCCCTTCTTGGTGCTTGTCTGACGGGGGTCAGATTAGCTGGCCCGGGCCTGCCGGATGATGGGGGTATGAGCGACGAGGTGGCACGCATCCTGGCGGCGGCGGCGCGCGGACAGTTCCCTCCCCCGGACGGGTCGACGACGGTCGTGCCCCAGCCGGGCCCCCGGGACGCCGGGGTGCTGGCCTTCACCGCCCACTCGGTGGTCTTCACGGACGCCGACCCGGAGTGGGTGCGGGCCGCGCTCGCGGCCACGTCGAGCGACCCGCTGGCGGCCAGCATGAACCCGGGCTTCCTGATGGCTCTGATGACCCGCACCGGCCGCCGCATGAACACGATCGACCTGCTGACCGCCGCCGACGCCCTGCCGGGTCCTCCCCCGCTGGAGCTCCGGGAGATCGTGGAGCCGGACCATCCCCGGGTCGCGCGGGCGCTGAAGTTCCGCGACGAGGTCCGGGTGTGGGCGGCGGACGGCGGTCTCGTGGTCCTGGGCCGGGGCGTGGCGGGCCGCTGGGAGGCGGCGGTCGAGGTCGACGAGGAGGTGCGCCACCGGGGTCTGGGCCGCGCCCTCGCCACGGCGGCGCGGCACCTCACCCCGGACGCCGTGGTCTGGGCCCAGCAGTCCCCGGGCAACGCCCGCAGCGTCCGCGCCTTCCAGGCGGCGGGCTACCGCCCGGTGGCCTCGGAGGCACTCCTGGTGGCGGGCTGACCGTCCGCGCACCGGCTCTACCGGAAGACGCCCGTGTGGCCGAGCGAGTAGCGCCCCGGCTGCGGGTACACGGCGAGCCCGTGGGGTCCGCTGCCGACGGGGATGCGGGCCAGCTGCTTCCCGGTGGCGGTGTCGATCGCGTACACCTCGGAGTCGTAGCGGCCGGAGAGCCAGAGGACCTTGCCGTCGGCGGAGACTCCTCCCATGTCGGGGGAGCCGCCGTCCGGCAGCCACCACTTCTTCGTCAGCCTGCCCTTCTCGAAGTCGAAGACGGAGATGGAGCCCTCGCCGCGGTTGGGGACGTACATCTCGCGGGAGTCCCGGCCGACGTAGAGCCCGTGGGCGCCCTTGCCGGTGGGCATCAGGGTCGGGGTGGTGAACTTCTCGCCGTCGAGGACCCACATGCCGTGGGCCATCATGTCGGCGATGTAGAAGGTCTTGCCGTCGGGGGAGATCTTCACGTCCTGCGGCATGGCGCCCTCGAAGGGCAGTTTCTGCTGGCCGATCACCTCCATCCGCTCGGTGTCGACCTTGAGCAGCTCGCCGGAGAACTCGCAGGAGACGACGAAGTAGCGCCCGTCGGCGGAGAAGTCGGCGTGGTTGACGCCGTAGCAGCTGACCGGGACGGTCTTCCTCCGTTCCATGGTGTGCGGGTCGCGGAAGACGAGTTCGCGGTCGAGGGAGGCCATCACGACGGCGTACTTGCCGTTGGGCGTGAAGTAGAGGTTGTACGGGTCGTGGACCTCGACGGGCTTGCCGGCGGCGCCGGTGGCCGGGTCGATGGGGGTGAGGGTGTGGCCCCGGTTGTTGTTGACCCAGAGGGTCTTCAGGTCCCAGGAGGGCACGACGTGCTGGGGCTGGTTGCCGACGGGGATGGTCTCGACGACCTGGTAGGTGGCCGGGTCGATGACGGAGACGGTGTTGGAGTTGGTGTTGGGGACGTAGACCCGGGAGGGGAAGTCCTTGACGACCGGGGAGAGCCGGTCGGGCCGGTCGGCGGCGTAGACGTCCTTGGGGTCGAGCAGCGGGGGCATCCCGGGGAGTCCGGCGGGGGCCGCGGCGGGCTTGGGGACGGGGGCGGCCTTCTTGACCGGGGCGGCGCCCTCCCCCGGGTCCCCGCTGCCGCAGCCGGCGAGCGCGGCGAGGAGGGCGGCGGCGAGGAGGGTCCTGGTCCGCCGCGTGAGGGGGCGCCGTGCGAGGGGGCGCCGCGTGCGGTGCCCCTGCGGTCGGGGTCCCTGGCTGGGGTGTCTCTGCGTGCGGTGTGCCATCAGGTCAGCAGCTCCGTGGTGGTGACCGCGCGCAGTCCGCGGCGGTCGAGGTCGGCGAGGAGGAGGGGCAGCGCGGCGGCGGTGTCCGGGTAGCCGAAGTGCAGGCTGACGACGGATCCGGCGCGGACGGATCCGGTGACGTTGCGGACGACGGCGGTGGCGCCGGGCGAGGTGAAGTCGAGGGAGTCGACGTCGTACGAGAGGACGTGCGGGTATCCGGCGCGGTGGGCGGCGCGCAGGACGGCGGGGGCGGCGTGCTGGGTCCGGGAGGGCCGGAACCAGGTGCCGATGGAGCCGGTGAGCCGGCGCAGCCGGGTGGCGCAGGCCTCGATCTCGGCGAGGGCCTCGGTCTCGGTCATGGCGTTGACGTCGATGTGGCGCTGGGTGTGGTTGCCGAGGTCGTGTCCGCCGTCGAGGACGCGGCGGGCCAGGTCGGGGTGCTGGTCGAGCCAGCTGCCGACGGCGAGGACGGTGACGCGGGCGCCGGCCTTCTCGGCCTGGCCGAGGAGCGTCCGGGCGAGGGCGGGGTCGCCCTGGCCGTGGAAGGTGAGCGCGACCCCGGGCCGGTCGCGGGGGCCGTGGGTGATCTCGGCGGGCTGCCCGGGGAGGCGGCGGGGGGCGGGGGCGGCGACGGGTGCGGCGGCGGGGCGTCGGGGCGCGGGCGCGGCGGGGCGGGGGGCCGTGCCGCAGGCGGTGGTGAGGGCTCCCGCGAGGGCGGCGGCCGCACCGGCCCGGAGGGCTCCGCGGCGGTCGATCGGCTTCACGCGACCATTTAAGTGCGATAGCGACCGGTTTATTACGATTAGGCCAATTCAGGACGTTTACGGACCCCGCAGGGGCGTCCAGCATGCGGACGACCCCGAGGAACAATCAGGGAACCGCATAGTCATTCACTGTTTGCAAGGTGAGTGCCGCAGGTCACCAACGATTCACTATTAAAGTGTCCGGTTTTAGTGCAGTTTGCCCCACTAGGGACTTTTGGCGGTATGGCCGCCTGTCTGCCATAGTCGGTGGCACGACCCCCATTGACCCGGGCCAGGTCGACAGAGCAGCCGTGGATACACCCCCCCGTCCGCGGCGCACCACACGAAAGCCCCCACGCGCCCCACTACGGCGCACGGGGGCTTCCGTGCGTCCGGGAGCGGTCGTCGAGCCTCGCGGACGCTCGGCGACCCGCGTCGAACCGGCCTCAGGGGCGGTCGGCGACCCGCATCTCGAACCAGGTCGTCTTGCCGCGGGGCGCCAGGTCCACACCCCACCGGTCCGAGAGCTTGTCGACCAGGAAGAGCCCCCGGCCGCTCGTGTCGAGCTCGTGCACCGGCATCAGACAGGGCAGCCCGCGCGAGGGGTCCCGCACCTCGATCCGGATCCAGCCCCGCCGCCGCTGCAACCGCAGCGCGAACACCCGCGCACCGGTGTGCCGGACCGCGTTCCCCACCAGCTCCGACACCAGGAGCACCGCGTGCTCGGCGATCTGCGGGCCGAGCGCCCACTGCCTCAGTACGACGTGCTGGGTGAGCCTGCGGGCCACCCACGCGGACTCGGGCCGGGACGGCAGCCGGACATCCTCATCCGCCGGATTACCGTACAACTCCACTGCTTCGGCGGCCTGTTCGTCCTCCGCGGCCGGTGACCACCGCGCTGCGGCGGCGCCAGTGCGCTGCCACGGTTGTTCCCTACCCTCCAGGCCCGCCATGCCCCCCATCATGGCCGCACGGAGCCGATCGCGGGGGCCGTTCCGGTGGAATCGGCCCCTCACGAAGGGAGGTCTGTCACCTCAGGCGAACTTCGCCTTGCCCGGGCCCTCCTCGACGAAGCTGCGCATCCCGTTCGCGCGGTCCTCCGTCGCGAACAGGCCCGCGAACCAGGTGCGCTCGATGGCGAGGCCGGTGTCGATGTCGGCCTCCAGGCCCTGGTCGATCGCCTCCTTCGCCGCCCGCAGCGCGACGGCCGGGCCCTGCGCCAGCTTGGCGGCCCAGGCGTGGGCCTGCTCGTACACCTCGGCGGCGGGGACGACCCGGTCGACCAGACCCAGCGTCAGGGCCTCGTCGGCCTTGACCATCCGGCCGGTGAAGATGAGGTCCTTGGCCTTGGAGGGGCCGACGAGCCGGGCCAGCCGCTGGGTGCCGCCGGCGCCGGGGATCAGGCCCAGCAGGATCTCCGGCTGGCCCAGCTTGGCGTTGTCGGCGGCGATCCGGTAGTCGGCACAGAGCGCGAGCTCGCAGCCGCCACCGAGGGCGTAGCCGGTGACGGCCGCGACGACCGGCTTGGGGATGCGGGCGACGGCGGTGAAGGAGTCCTGCAGGGCGCGGGAGCGCTTGACCATGGCCACGTGGTCCATCACCTGCATCTCCTTGATGTCCGCGCCGGCCGCGAACACCTTCTCGCCGCCGTAGATGATCACGGCCCGCACGTCGTCGCGGTCGGTCGCCTCCTGGGCGAGCTCGCGCAGCCGGTCCTGGGTGGCGATGTCCAGCGCGTTCATCGGGGGGCGGTCGAGGCGGATCGTGCCGACGCCATCGGCGACTTCGAGGTTCACAGTCATGGGAGGAAGGTTAGTGTCCGTTAACGCGAAGGGGCCCGGTGCTGTTGCTCACAGCACCGGGCCCCTCAGACGTACGAGCGGTGGATTACCTGATCCACTCCGCCCAGTCCATGTTCCAGCCGTTGAGGCCGTTGTCCGGCTGGATCTGCTTGTCCTTCGAGTTCTTCACGACGACCACGTCACCGATGATCGAGCGGTCGTAGAACCAGGCGGCCGGCATCGAGCTGTCGCCCGCGCCCCGCGCGTCCTGGAGGCCGACGCAGCCGTGGCTGACGTTGGCGGAGCCGAACGTGCCCGCCGAGGCCCAGTAGTTGCCGTGCACGAAGGTGCCCGAGGTGGACAGGCGCATGGCGTGCGGGACGTCCTTGATGTCGTACTCGCCGCCGAAGCCGACCGTGGCCCCGTTCATGCGGGTCACCTTGTACTTCTCGCTGATGACCATCTGACCGTTGTACGTGGTCGTGGACGGCGCCCCCGCGGTGATCGGGATCGTCTTGATGATCTTGCCGTCGCGCTCGATCTTCATCGTCTTGGCGCTCGCGTCGACGGTGGAGACCTGACGGCGGCCGATGGTGAAGGTGATCGTCTTCTTCTGCTTGCCGTAGACGCCCGGGCGGCCCTCGACGCCGTCCAGGTTGAGGTGCACGGTCACCTTGGTGCCCGCGGCCCAGTAGTTCTCCGGGCGGAAGTCGAGGCGGTCGTTGCCGAACCAGTGGCCCTCGATCGGCACGGACGGCTCGGCCGTCACCTTGATGGCCTTCTCGACGGCCTCCGGGTCGGTGATGCCCCGGGTGAAGTTGATGGACACCGGCATGCCGACGCCGACGGTCGAACCGTCCTCCGGCGTGTACTGGCCGATGAACGTGTTCTTCGGGACGAGCGTGGTGAAGGTGGTGTCCTTCGCCGACTCACGGCCCTCGGCGTCCTTCGCGATCGCGTGGACCTTGTACTGCGTGCCCGCGGCCAGGTGCGCGGTCGGCGACCAGCTGGTCCCGTCCGCCGCCATCTTGCCCTCGACCGCGGTGCCCTTGGAGTCGGCGACCGTGACCGTGGTCAGCTTGCCCTGCGCCGCGGTGACCTTGAGGACCCCGCTCGTGGCGACCGAGTCGGCGCCGTCCTTCGGAAGGACGGTCACGACCGCCTGGGACGCCGCGTTCTCCTGCTTACCGCCGCCCTGGGCCGCCGGCCCCTGGCCCCCCGTACCGCCGCCGTTCGCCGTCTCACCGCCGCCGCAGGCGGTGAGCACCAGAAGCAGCGCCCCCGCCGCCAGGGCCTGCAGCCTGACGCCCCCGCGTCGGCCGCGCCGCCCCGTAGCTCCGACCGATGCCCCCGATATCGGCTGCCCGTTCACTGTGGTCTTCTCCCCTCGCACGGCCCGGCACCGCCCGGCCCCACCCCCGTGCACATCCACTCGCGCACACGGCGCTAGATAATCACACCGCAGGACACGAAAGATCCTCGTGAATGTCACCGTTCCGTCCCGATCGACCTGCTAAGACAACGAAAGAGGCCGAAAGCGCCGGACGGTACGAGGGGGACGGGAGCGTCAGCCCAGCGCGGAGCCGGCCTTCCACCGGTTCCACTCCATGTTCCAGCCTCCGAGGCCGTTGTCGGGAGCCACCTTCCGGTCGCGGGAGTTGACCACTTCCACCACGTCGCCGATGAGGGTCCGCTCGAAGAACCAGCCCGCCGGTGACTCGGCGCTGCCGCCCTTGTCGTCCCGGAGCCCGATGCAGCCGTGGCTGACGTTGGCGGAGCCGAAGGTGCTCGGATCCGCCCAGTAGTTGCCGTGCAGGAAGGTGCCCGAGTCGGTGAGACGGATGGCGTGCGGCACGTCCTTGATGTCGTACTCGCCGCCGAAGCCGACCGTGGCCCCGTTCATGCGGGTCACGTCGTACAGCTCGGTGACCACCATCCTCCCGTTGTACGTGGTGGTCTTCGGCGCCCCCGCGGTGATCGGCACGGTGGCGAGGACGTCGCCGTCCCGCCTGACCTCCATGGTGTGGGCGGCGGCGTCGACCACGGACACCTGGGAGCGGCCGACGGTGAACCCGACGGTCTTGCGCTGGATGCCGTACACGCCGGGGGCTCCCTCGACGTCCCGCAGGCCGATCTCGACGGTGACCTCGGTCCCCGGCCGCCAGTACGCGGCGGGACGGAAGTCGAGCCGCTCCTTGCCGAACCAGTGCCCGACGACCTCCACCGGCGGCACGGAGGTGATCCGGATGGCCCGCTCGACCTCCGCCCGGTTCTCGATCGGCATGTTGAAGCCGAAGGAGACGATCATGCCGGTGCCGACAGTGGAACGGTTCTCCGGCTTGAAGTAGCCGATGAAGCGGCTCTCGGGCACCACGGTGGTGAAGGTGGTGTGCCGCGCCGACCGGCGGCCGTGCGCGTCGAGCGCGACCGCGTCCACGCTGTACTTCGCGGCCAGCGCGAGACGGGTCTCCGGCCGGGGCCGCCAGCGCAGCCCGTCGGCGGAGATCTCCCCCGCCACCTGGGTCCGTCTGCCATCTTCCACCTGGGCCACGGTCACCCGTTCGAGTCGCCCGCTGTCCACCTTCACCTCGACCGGGCCCTCGGCCGGCAACCCCCGGCTGCCGTCCTCCGGGCTGACCCGGATGACGTCGCCGGGAGCCCGTGCCTTGCCCGGCAGACCGATGCCGGTCCCGCCTTCACCGTCCGGCGCCGTGCAGCCCACGAGGCCCGCCACCAGTCCCGCCACCGCGAGGGCGTACCTCGCCCGCTTCCATACAAGTGTCACGCTCGGCCCAACGACGGCCACCCTCCAGGGGAAACGTGCGTGCGGGTCATGTTGGGAGCCGGGCCGTTCGGGCAGAACAGGGGGAGAACCACGCGCGGGAGCGGCGGCCGGGACGCCGCCGCCCCCGAGGGTGCGGGCCCGACGAGCCGCTGGAGGCCGGGACGGTGACGAGCGCAGCCGAGCAGGAGGCGGTACCTGAGCATGCCCCGGAGCGGGCCGGGCCGCCCGTGTGGCCGGGCGCGCCGACGCCGCTCGGCGCGCGCTGCCGGGTCGGCCCCGACGGGGTGACCGGCACCAACTTCGCCCTGTGGGCGGGCGGGGCGGAGGCCGTGGAGCTGTGCCTCTTCGACCCGGACGGCACGGAGCTGCGGCTGCCGCTGACGGAGCTGACGCACGAGATCTGGCACGGGTTCGTGCCGGGGATCGGGGCGGGACAGCGGTACGGCTACCGCGTGCACGGCCGCTGGGACCCGTGGACGGGGGCCCGCTGGAACCCGGCGAAGCTCCTCCTCGACCCGTACGCGCGGGCCGTCGACGGCGACTTCACGCTGCCACCCGAGGTGTACGGACACGTGCGTGACTGGCCGCAGCAGCATGTGGCCGACACCGTCCGCGACGAGCGGGACTCGGCGCCGTACGTGCCGAAGGGGGTCGTCGTCCTGGACGACGACGACTGGTCCGACGACCGCAGGCCCAAGACGCCCTGGCAGGACTCGGTCATCTACGAGCTGCACGTGAAGGGCTTCACCCGGCTCCACCCGGGCATCCCCGAGCATCTGCGGGGCACGTACGCGGGTCTGGCGCACCCGGCGGCCGTCGAGCACCTCGTACGCCTCGGGGTGACGGCGGTGGAGCTGCTGCCGGTGCACCAGTTCGCGCACGAGGACCACCTCCTCCGGCGCGGCCTGCGCAACCACTGGGGCTACAACTCCATCGGCTACTTCGCCCCGCACGCCGGCTACTCCTCCTCGGGGACGACCGGCCAGCAGGTCGGCGAGTTCAAGCGGATGGTGCGGGCGCTGCACGCGGCCGGGATCGAGGTCATCCTCGACGTCGTCTACAACCACACGGCGGAGGCGGGCGAGCTCGGCCCCACGCTCTCCCTGAAGGGCATCGACAACCGCGGCTACTACCGGCTCCAGTCCGACGCCCGCCGCTACGCCGACTACACCGGCTGCGGCAACACCCTGCACGTCGTCCAGCCGCAGGTGCTGCGGCTCATCACCGACAGCCTCCGCTACTGGGTCACCGAGATGGGCGTCGACGGCTTCCGCTTCGACCTGGCGGCCGCCCTGGCCCGCTCGATGCACGACGTCGACATGCTCTCCCCGTTCCTCGCGGTCATCGCCCAGGACCCCGTGCTCCGCCGGGTCAAACTCATCGCCGAACCGTGGGACGTGGGCAACGGCGGCTACCAGGTCGGTGCCTTCCCGCCGCTCTGGACGGAGTGGAACGACCGCTACCGGGACGCCGTACGGGACTTCTGGCGCGGCGCGCTGCCCGATGTCCGGGACCTCGGCTACCGGCTCTCCGGCTCCAGCGACCTGTACGCCTGGGGCGGGCGCCGGCCGTACGCCTCCGTCAACTTCGTCACCGCGCACGACGGCTTCACCCTGCGGGACCTCGTCACGTACGAGCGCAAGCACAACGAGGCCAACGGCGAGGGCAACCGCGACGGCACCCACGACAACCGCTCCTGGAACTGCGGGGTGGAGGGCGAGACCGACGATCCCGGCATCAACGCCCTCCGCCTCCGCCAGCAGCGCAACCTCCTCACCACCCTGCTCCTGTCCACCGGCGTCCCGATGCTCGTCGCCGGCGACGAGATGGGCCGCACCCAGGGAGGCAACAACAACGCCTACTGCCAGGACAACGCCACCGGCTGGCTCGACTGGGCCCTCCCGGACGATCCCGGCAGGGCCCAGCTCCTCGCCCTGACACGCCGGCTGCTCGCCCTCCGCCACGACCATCCGGTGCTGCGCCGCCGCGCCTTCTTCTCCGGCCGCCCCCAGGGTACGGACGGGCTGCGCGACCTGGCCTGGTTCACCGCGGAGGGCGCCGAGATGACGGAACCCGACTGGTACGCGCCCACGGCCACGCTCGGCCTCTACCTGTCGGGCCGCGACATACCGGGCCGGGACGAGCGCGGCGAGCAGATCACCGACGACAGCTTCCTCGCCGTCCTCCACGCGGGCCCCCGCCCCCTGGAGTTCCGCCTGCCGGGCCCCCCATGGGCGGAGACGTACGAACTGGTCGTGGACACGGGCCGCGAGGACCAGTCGGCACCGCCCGGCACGGAACACGCGGGCGGCGGGACGATCACGGTGGGGGCCAGGTCGATGGTGCTGCTGCGGGTGCGGGCGTGAGGGGACGGTCGGCCGCGGCCGGGGATCCCCCGGCCGTATCCGGCGGCGACCGCGGACGCGCGGTCGTTCACGAGCAGTCTGGCGTCGGCCGGCTCGCGCGTCCCGGCCGTCGACCGGCCGGTTGACGGCGGGTACGACTCGCCGCCGTCCGGGGCGTGCCCCGCCTGGCCGGAAAACAGGATGAGACGTGTCAGTGGTGAACCGTATGGTCGGGCCTGATGCCCGAGAAACCTGTCGCCCCAGAGCCCCCCGCCCCCGACTCCCCCGACGGCCACGGCGCTCCCGCCGCCCACGACCGCTCCGCGGTGCGGACGCTGCTCCGTCTCTGGCCGTACGTGCGGCCCGTGCGGGCGCGCCTGTTCACGGCCGCGTTCGTCGCGATCGTCGCGTCCTGTCTGTCGCTCGTCATCCCGCTCGTACTGAAGTGGCTGGTCGACGGGCCGGTCGCGGACCGGGACCCGGGCGGCGTGTGGCTGGGGGCGCTCTACCTCCTGCTGCTCGGCGTCGCCGAGGCGGTGCTCTTCGGATACCGGCGGTGGCTGGTCGCCCGGCCCCTGTCCGGCGTGGAGGCGCGGATGCGGGCCGATCTGTACGGCAGGCTCCAGCGGCTCCCGATCGCCTTCCACGACCGGTGGGCCTCGGGCCAGCTCCTCTCCCGCGGCACGACCGACCTCATGCTGGTCCGGATGTTCCTGGCCTTCCCGCTGACGTTCCTGCTGGTCAACGCCGTGACGATCCTCGCGGGTTACGTCCTGCTGCTCGCCCAGGACTGGTCCCTCGGGCTCGTCCTCCTCACTCCGGTCATCCCGCTCGTCATCGTCTGCTCGGTCTTCGAGGGCCGGTACGGGGCGGTCGCGCGCCGCGCCCAGGACCAGGTGGGCGATCTGACGACGGTCGTCGAGGAGAGCGTCCTCGGCATCCGCGTCGTCAAGGGCTTCGGCCGTCACCGCAGCCAGGCGACGGCCTTCCGGGAGCTCTCCGGCCGGCTGCGGGGCACCGAACTCCTCAAGGCGCGGCTGCTCGCGATGATCTGGGCGGTCATCACCTTCGTACCGGAGCTGGCCATCGGTGCGGCCCTCGTCCTCGGCACGGTCCAGGTGGCGGACGGCGACCTGTCGGCGGGCACGCTCGTCGCGTTCCTGTCGACGGCCCTGGCGCTGCGCTGGCCGGTGGAGTCGATCGGCTTCCTCCTCGCGATGAGCCAGGAGGCGGCGACCGCGACGGAACGGTACTTCGAGGTGATGGACGCCGAGGAGGAGCCGGACACCGCCCCGGCCGCCGGGGGCGCCCGGGCCACTCCGGCCGGCGGTCCGGGCGGGGTGCGCTTCGAGGGCGTGTCGTTCCGCTACCCCGACGCCCCGGCGGACGCCCCGCCCGTCCTGGACGGCATCGACCTGCACATCCGCCCCGGCGAGACCCTGGCCCTGGTCGGCGGCACGGGCTCCGGCAAGACCACGCTCACCGCCCTCGTACCGAGGCTGCACGAGGCCTCGGGCGGCCGCATCCTCCTGGACGGCGAGGACATCGCCCTGATGGAGCGGGACCGGCTGCGGTCCCTGGTGTCGATGGCCTTCGAGGAACCGACCCTCTTCTCCGCCAGCGTCGGGGAGAACGTCCTGATGGGCGCGGACGGTGCGGCGGGCGAGCCGGAACTGCGCCGCGCGCTCGGCGTGGCGCAGGCCGACGGCTTCGTCGGGCGGCTGCCCGAGGGCGCCGGGACCCAGGTCGGCGAGCAGGGCCTGAGCCTGTCCGGCGGACAGCGGCAGCGGCTCGCCCTCGCGAGGGCGGTCGTCGGCCGCCCCCGCTTCCTGGTCCTGGACGACCCGCTGTCCGCGCTCGACGTCCACACGGAGGCGCGTGTGGAGGCGGCGCTGCGGGAGGTGCTGCGGGACACCACGGCACTCGTGGTGGCGCACCGCCCGTCGACCGTGATGCTGGCCGACCGGGTGGCACTGCTGTCCCGCGGCCGGATCACGGCCGTGGGCACCCATCACGAGCTGCTGCGGAGCAGCGAGGAGTACGCCTGGCTGATGTCCGGCGAAGGCGAGGGCGGACCCCGATGACGGAACAGACGACACAAGCAGCACACACGACACAAACAGCTCACACGGATCAGGCGGATCGCACGGATCAGGCGGATCGCACGGATCAGGCGGATCAGGCGGCACCGGCGGGTCAGCAGACCGGCGATCCTTTCGACCGCGACGACCTACCGGCACCCCCCGGAGCCACGGGCGCCCTGCTCCGCTCGCTCCTCTCGGCCCACCGCGTACGGGTCGCGGTCGCCGCCCTGGTGCTCCTCGTCAAGGAGGGCGCGGTCCAGGCGGGCCCCCTCCTCGTCGCGTACGCCATCGACGAGGGCGTCCCCGCGTTCCGCGCGGGCGACCACGGCCCCGTCCTCGCGGTGGCCCTCGGCTACCTCCTCTGCGCGGCGCTCTCGGGCGTCCTCCAGTACGTCTTCGTCCGCGGCGCGGCCCGCGTCAACCAGGACGTCCTCCTCGACCTGCGCGGCCGCATCTTCCGCCACTCGCAGATCCTGAGCGTCGACTTCCACGAGCGGTACACCTCGGGCCGGCTCATCTCCCGCTCCACCACCGACGTCGAGTCCCTCCGGGAGCTCCTCTCGGAGGGCCTGCAGGAACTGATCGGCGTCGTCCTCTCCTTCGTCTCGATCTCGGCGATCCTCCTCTACCTCGACCTGGGCATCGGCGCGGTGGCGGTGGCGTCCTTCGTCCCCCTCGCCTTCCTGGTGCGCGTCTACCGGCGACGCGCCGGGGCGGTGTACGCCGAGCGGTCCACGGCCATCGCCGGCGTCATCGTGAAGTTCGCGGAGACGATGAACGGCATCCGTCCGGTACGGGCGTTCCGCCGGGAGCGGGTGAACGAGACCGAGTTCGCGGCGCTCAACCACCGGCACGAGCGCAGCAACGGCGACGCGCTCCTCGAGATGGCCCGCTACGTCGTGGGCTCGCGGCTGGTCGCCAACACGGCGGTCGCCGGCATGTGCCTCTGGAGCGCCTACCGGGTGGCTTCGGGCTCCCTCGAACTGGGCGTCCTCGCGGCGGCGGTCCTGTACATGCGGCGCCTCTACGACCCGATCGACCGGCTCGGCATGTTCCTCAACTCGTACGAGTCGGCCGCCGCGTCCCTCGCCAAGATCGCGGGGCTCCTGGCCCAGGAGCCCGGAGTCCCGGAGACGACGGCCCCCGCCACCCTGCCCGCCCGCACGGGCTCCCCGGGGCGCGAGGTCACCTTCGACAAGGTCCGCTTCGCCTACCGCACGGGCGGCGAGGTCCTCCCCACCTTCGACCTGACCGTCCCCGCCGGCCAGACGGTCGCGGTGGTGGGGGCGACGGGTGCGGGCAAGTCCACCCTGGCGAAGCTCCTCGCCCGCTTCTACGACCCCACGGACGGCGCTGTGCGCCTGGACGGTGTGGACCTCCGCGACCTCACCACCCCGGACCTCCGCCGGGGCGTCGTCATGGTCACCCAGGAGGCGTTCCTCTTCTCGGGTACGGTCGCCGAGAACATCGCGATCGGCCGCCCGGAGGCGACCCGCGAGCAGATCGAGGACGCGGCCCGCGCGATCGGGGCCCACGACTTCATCAAGGGCCTGCCGGACGGGTACGACACGGACGTACGCAAGCGGGGCGGCCGCATCTCGGCAGGTCAGCGCCAGCTGGTCGCCTTCGCGCGGGCGCTGCTCGCGGACCCGGCGGTGCTGATCCTGGACGAGGCCACCAGTTCGCTGGACGTCCCGGGCGAGCGGGCGGTGCAGCGGGCCATGGACACGGTCCTGGCGGGTCGTACGGCCGTCGTCATCGCCCACCGGCTGTCCACGGTCGAGGTCGCGGACCGGGTCCTGGTGATGGAGGCGGGGCGGATCGTCGAGGACGGTGCGCCTTCGGACCTGGTGACCGGTGAGGGGCATTACGCGGGGTTGCACCATGCCTGGCGGGAGAGCCTGGTGGGCTGAGCCTCCGGGCCGGGGCTCCGGGGCGGGGCTCCGGGGCGGGGCTCGGGGGCGGGGCTCCGGGCCGGGGCTTCGGACTGCCTCCGGGCTGCCTTCACCCGTGGGGGTGCCGTGGGGGCCGTTCCGGGGGCCGCATTCGGGACTGCATGATTTACGGCGCCTTCGCCGCAGTTGGGGTGAAGGTGCTGTTCGCGCCACAAATCACGCTTTACGTCCCGAACGCGGCCCCCTCCACGTCCCCCACTCCCGTTTCAGGGGCGTGCCTTCCGCAGCAGGATGAGGGACAGTGCGGCCGAGGCCGCCATCAGCAGCGTCGCCCCGACGGCTACCGCACCCATCGCGTCGACGAACGCGGTCCGCGCGGCGTCCAGCACCGACGGGCCGGAGGCCAGCGCGCCGCCCAGGGTCTCGCGTGCCGCGGTCGGCGCGTCCGCGGGCATCGCGCCGGTGTAGACCGCCGCGCCCAGGGCGCCCAGGAGCGCCATTCCCAGCGCGCCGCCCAGCTCGGCTCCCGACTCCAGGACGGCGGCGGCGGAGCCGGCCCGTTCGGGCGGTGCGGCGCCGAGGGCCAGTTCGTTGGCGAGGGTCATCGTGGAGACGAGGCCGCCGGCGTAGACGGCACTGGCCGCGATGACCACCCACAGGGGCGTGGCGCGGTCGATGCCGGCCAGCCAGGCGAAGCCGGCGGCGGACACGAGGAACCCGCCGGCCATCACGTACGCCCGGTCGGTCTTCCGGGCCAGCGCCGCGGTCGTGGGCGCGGCGGCCAGCACGCCCGCGGTCGGCACGAGGCTCCAGAGCGCCGCCTCGAACGGGCTCTGGCCCAGGACGGACTGCAGGTACTGGGTGAGGAAGACGGCGAAGCCGACCGTCGCCGTCATCGCGAGCAGGTTGGCGAGGACGGAGCCGCCGTAGGCCCGGTTCCGCAGCAGTGACAGGTCGACCATGGGGTGGGCGAGCCGCGCCTGGCGGCGGACGAACAGCAGACCGACGAGCAGCCCCACGGCGGCACCGCCCGCCGGTAGCGGCGCCCAGCCGTCCTCGGCCAGCTCCTTGACGCCGTGGATGAGCGGCAGCAGGGCTCCGAGCGAGAGGGCGGCGCTGAGGACGTCGAACCGTCCGGTGACGGCCCCCTGGGACTCGGGCAGCAGCAGCGGCCCCAGGACGAGGAGCAGGGCCATGGCCGGCAGGTTGACGAGGAACACGGACCCCCACCAGAAGTGCTCGACGAGCGCGCCGCTGACGACGGGCCCGAGGGCGATGCCACTCGCCATCACCGAGGTCCACAGGGTGACGGCCTTCGCGCGCTGGGCCGGGTCGGCGAACAGCACCCGGATCAGGGCGAGCGTGGCGGGCATGAGGCAGGCGCCGCCGATGCCGAGCAGCGCCCGGGCGCCGATCAGGGCGCCGGGGGTGTGCGCGTACGCCGCTGCCACGGAGGCGAGGCCGAACAGCGCCGTGCCGCCGAGCAGGACCTTGCGGCGCCCGACGCGGTCGCCGAGCGCGCCCATGGTGATGAGGAGCCCGGCGAGGACGAAGCCGTAGATGTCGAGGATCCAGAGTTGTTCGGTGGCTCCCGGCCGCAGGTCGGCGCTGATGGAGGGGATGGCGAAGTAGAGGACGGAGACGTCCATGGAGACGAGGAGCAGCGGCAGCATGAGGACGCCGAGGGCCGTCCATTCGCGGCGGCCGGCGCGAGCGGGGCCGGGCCCGGTGGCGGGCTCCGGGTGTGCGGTGAGTGTCATGGGGAGGAGGGAAGCAGCGGTGTGCGTACGGCGCCATTCCCGCCCTAGTGCACCTGGACTCCGTTGTACGAGTGCGCAGTTCAGGGACGTGTACACGCCTCCAGGTGCACTAGTACACTCCCGCCATGCCGACGCAGCCGCCCTACCTCGCGATCGCCGCCGAGCTCCGTCGCCGGGTGCAGGTGGGCGAGTTGGGCCCGGGGGACCGGCTTCCGTCGACGCGGGCGATCACCCGTGAGTGGGGTGTGGCCATGGCGACGGCCACGAAGGCGCTCGCGGTGCTGCGCCAGGAGGGCCTGGCCCGGCCGGAGCCGGGGGTGGGCACGGTGGTCGCGCCGGTGGCGAAGGGCGCCCGGGGCGGGGGCGGGGCGGCGCGTCCCCTCGCCCGGGAGGAGATCGTCACCGCGGCCCTCGAACTCGCCGACGCGGAGGGGCTGCACACCCTGACGATGCGCCGGGTGGCGACGAAGCTCGGCGTCTCGACGATGGCCCTGTACCGCCACGTCCCTGGCAAGCCGGAGCTGATCCGCCTGATGACGGACGCGGCCTGCGGCGAGGTCCCGCTCGGTCCGGTGCCGGCGCACTGGCGGACGGGCCTGGAGCACGGCGCGCGCTGGCTGCGTGACGTGTACGCCCGGCACCCGTGGCTGGCGCACGCGATGGCCTCGTACACGCGGCCCGTGGCGACGCCGAACGCGATGGCGTACACGGAGTGGATACTGCGGGCCATGAGGGGCACGCCGCTCACCCGCGCCCAGAAGATCCACACGCATCTGGCGATCTTCGCCTACGTGCAGGGGCTGTCGATGGCGGACGATCTGGAGGAGCAGGCCCGACAGGATTCGGGCATCTCCGACGACGAGTGGATGGAACAGAACGAGCCACGATTCGACGCGATCCAATCGGGTGGGGCGTACCCGGAGTTGGCCTTGGTGACGAGCGGCGACTGGTTCGGTCTCGATCTGCGGACGCTCTTCGAATTCGGGCTCGGGCGAACACTGGACGGCATCGCGTCCTTGATCGATGAAACGTCCGCTTAACGAACACGGCCTTACGAGCAGCGAACGATTTCCGGCCAACTTGCCGACGCACTCCTGACAGGTCCTCGTCATTCCTGTCACTCTCTCCCCGGCTCTTCGCACCAGAGTTCGCCGCTTCACCCGAACGTGCTCCACAGCTCTGCTTGCTCCGCCCGGCTGGCCCGACCCAGTCCGCCGGTACCCCCCTCGCAAGAAGGAGTCTGCGTGAGATCCACGCCCAGCCGTCGCGCCACCGCGACCGGCGCTCTGATCGCTGCCGCCGCCATGCTCGCCGTGAGCGTCCAGACAGGCGCCGCCACCGCGGCGGACGCCCCCTGGAGCATCGCCCCGAAGGCCCAGCAGGGCACCTCGGCGAACCCCGGCAAGCTCCCGGCCGACCTCACCCCCGCCGAGCGCACCGCGCTCATCAAGGCGGCCGACGCCGACAAGGCCGCCACGGCAAAGGAACTCGGCCTCGGCGCCCAGGAGAAGCTGGTCGTCCGTGACGTCGTGCAGGACCGCGACGGCACGACCCACACGCGCTACGAGCGCACCTACGCCGGGCTGCCCGTCCTGGGCGGCGACCTCATCGTCGCCGAGACCAAGGCCGGCGCGACCACCGGTGTCACCAAGTCCACCCGCGCGGAGCTCAAGAACATCTCCACCTCCGCCACCGTGGCCCCGGCCGCCGCCGAGAAGCAGGCCGTCGGCCTCGCCCAGGCGGACGGCTCGGACAAGGCCAAGGCCGACCGCGCCCCGCGCAAGGTCGTCTGGGCCGCCAACGGCAGCCCCGTCCTCGCGTACGAGACCGTCGTCGGCGGCCTCCAGCACGACGGCACCCCGAACGAGCTGCACGTCGTGACGGACGCGAAGACCGGCGCGAAGCTCTTCGAGTGGCAGGCCATCGAGACCGGCACCGGCAACACGCAGTACAGCGGCCAGGTGACGCTCGGCACCGCGCCCTCGTACACGCTGACCGACACCGGCCGCGGCAACCACAAGACGTACAACCTCAACGGCGGTACGTCCGGCACCGGCACGCTGTTCAGCAACACCACCGACGTGTGGGGCAACGGCACGCCGCAGAACAAGGAGACGGCGGGTGCCGACGCGCACTACGGCGCCGCGCTCACCTGGGACTACTACAAGAACGTGCACGGCCGCAGCGGCATCCGCGGTGACGGCGTCGGCGCGTACTCCCGGGTCCACTACGGCAACGCGTACGTCAACGCCTTCTGGTCGGACTCCTGCTTCTGCATGACGTACGGCGACGGCGCGGGCAACACCAAGCCGCTCACCTCCATCGACGTGGCCGCGCACGAGATGACGCACGGCGTCACCTCCAACACCGCCGGCCTGGTCTACAGCGGCGAGTCCGGCGGCCTCAACGAGGCCACCTCGGACATCTTCGCGGCGGCCGTCGAGTTCTACGCGAACAACGCCAACGACCCGGGCGACTACCTGGTCGGCGAGAAGATCGACATCCGCGGCAACGGCACCCCGCTGCGCTACATGGACAAGCCGAGCAAGGACGGCTCGTCCAAGGACGCGTGGTACTCGGGCCTCGGCGGCATCGACGTCCACTACTCCTCGGGCCCGGCGAACCACTGGTACTACCTGCTCTCCGAGGGCAGCGGCGCCAAGACCGTCAACGGCGTGAACTACGACTCGCCGACCTCCGACGGCCTGCCCGTCACCGGCATCGGCCGTGACAAGGCCTCGCTGATCTGGTTCAAGGCGCTCACCACCAAGTTCAGCTCGAACACCAACTACGCCGGGGCCCGCACGGGCACCGTCGCGGTGGCCACCGAGCTGTACGGCGCCAACAGCCCCGAGACGCTCGCGGTCCAGCACGCCTGGGCCGCCATCGCCGTCGGTACCCGCCCGGGCGGCGGCGAGCCGCAGCCCGGCAAGGTCTTCGAGAACACCGCCGACGTGTCCATCCCGGACAACGGCGCCGCGGTGACCTCGACGGTCAACGTCACGGGTGTCACGGGGAACGCGCCCTCCGCCCTCAAGGTGGACGTGAACATCGTCCACACCTACCGCGGTGACCTCATCGTCGACCTCGTCGCCCCGGACGGCTCGGTCTACAGCCTGTCCAACCGGTCGGGCGGCAGCGCCGACAACATCGTCCAGACCTTCACCGTGAACGCCTCCTCCGAGGTCGCCAACGGTGCCTGGAAGCTCCGCGTCCAGGACAAGGCCTCGGTCGACACCGGCTACATCAACAGCTTCAAGCTCACCTTCCCGTAAGCCCGCGAGCGGGCCCACGGGTGAGTGAGTGACCCGAGTCACAAGTGCCGGACGCCCGGAGGGATCCTTCCCTCCGGGCGTCCGTGCGTCCCGGCGGCCGCACGGACCCTCCGTACCCTGGGACCCATGATCAAGGTGCTGCTGGCCGACGACGAGACGATGATCAGGGCCGGGGTGCGGGCCATCCTCGCCACCGACCCCGGGATCGAGGTGGTCGCCGAGGCCGGCGACGGCCACGAGGCCGTCGAGCTCGCCCGCGAACACCGCCCCGACGTCGTCCTCCTCGACATCCGGATGCCCCGGCTCGACGGACTCGGCGCCGCCGAGGAGCTGCGCGGGGCCGTCCCGGACGCGGCCGTCGTCATGCTCACCACCTTCTCCGAGGACGCGTACATCGCCCGCGCCCTCGGCAGCGGCGTCAGCGGCTTCCTGCTCAAGTCAGGAGACCCGCGCGAACTGATCGCCGGGGTCAGGGCCGTCGCCGGCGGCGGCGCCGCCCTCTCCCCCACCGTCGCCCGCCGGGTCATCGACACCCTCGGCGGCGAGCGCCTCACCCGCGCCGCCACCGCACGCGCCCGCCTCGACCGGCTCACCGGCCGGGAGCGGGAGGTCGTCGCCCTGCTCGGCGCCGGGCTCTCCAACCAGGAGATCGCGGACCGCATGTACGTCGTCGAGGGCACCGTCAAGGCCCATGTCAGCGCGGTCCTCGGCCGGCTCGGCCTGCGCAACCGGGTCCAGCTCGCGGTCCTCGCGTACGAGGCGGGCCTGGTCACCGATGCGTGAGGCACCGCGCGAGCCGCTGCGCGAGCGCCTCTTCGACCTCCTCCTGTGGCTGCTGCTCTGCGTGCCCGTCCTGCTGAAGTCGGACCCTAACGACGGCGGCAGCTGGACCCGGGTGTCCGTCGGCGTGGTGGTCCTCGCGGGCTGCGTCGCGGTCAGCCGGAGGTGGCCGCTGGTGTCGCTCGCGGCCACGGTCGCGGCGAGCCTGCCGGCCGGCCTGGAGCTGTTCACCCCCTCGTACAGCCTGGCCCTGGTCGCCTTCGGATACCTCGCGGGGCGGCGCCAGGAGCACACCCGGGCGGCGCTCTGGCTGTTCGGCGCGATCGCGGCCACGGGGCTCGTCCTCACCTGGGTCACCCGTACCTCGCTCGGCCAGTGGTTCACCCTGCTGCTCGCGCTCGCCCTCGCCGTCGTCGCGCCCTGGCTGATCGGCCGGTACGTGCGCCAGTACGACCGCCTCGTGCAGAGCGGCTGGCAGCTGGCGGACCGGATGGAGCGCGAGCAGGCGGCGGTCGCCGACCGGGAGCGGCTGCGGGAGCGGTCCCGGATCGCGGGCGACATGCACGACTCGCTCGGCCACGACCTGGCCCTGATCGCGATCCGCGCGGGCGCCCTGGAGGTCTCCCCGGCCCTCGGCCCCGACCAGCAGCGGGCGGTGGGCGAGCTGCGTCGCGCGGCGGCGGACGCGACGGCCCGGCTGCGGGACATCATCGGCGTCCTGCGCGAGGAGGACGACGCGGCGCCGACGAGTCCGCCCGGTGAGACGGTCGAGGAACTGGCGGCCCGCGCCCGCGCGTCGGGGCTCACGGTCACCCTCGCCGCGGCACCGGTGTCCCCGCTGCCGGGGATGTCGGGGCTCGCCCTGCACCGGGTCGTGCAGGAAGGTCTCACCAACGCGGCCAAGCACGCGCCCGGCGCGGCGGTGTCGATCGCCGTCGCCCCGGAGGGAGACGAGGCCGCGACGGTACGGGTCGAGGTGGTCAGCGGTCCCGGCACGGGCGGGCCCTCCCTCGGGTCCGGCTCCGGTGGCACCGGCCTCGTCGGTCTCGGCGAGCGCGTCCGGCTCGCCGGCGGCACCCTCACCCACCGCGCCACCGAGGACGGCGGCTTCGCCCTGACCGCCGTGCTGCCCCGCAAGGCCCCCGCGCCGCTGCCGGCCGCCCCCACCTCGGCCAGGGAACTGGACCTGGCGCGCCGCGAGGTCCGCAAGGGCCTGGCGCGGGCGATCTGGATCCCGCTCGCGCTCCTCGCCGCGCTCGGCGCGCTGATGCTGGGGGTCGCCGCGTGGACGCAGGCCCAGTCGTACCTGGAGCCGGACGACTACGCGAGGATCCGGATCGGTCAGACGCCCGCGCAGCTCGACGCGGCCGTCGACGACTGGCCCGAGCATCCGCTGGACGCCGCACCGCAGGTGGCTCCGCCGGAGCCGCCCGGCATGGACGAGTGCCGGTACTACCGCTCGACGATGCTGGCCGCCGTGCCGGTGTACCGGCTGTGCTTCGTCGCCGGGCACCTCGCCGACAAGGCCGAGGTGCCCTAGGACGGGACAGGTTCGCGCCCTACCGGAGCAGCACCCCCGCCCCCTCCCCCGTCGTCTCCTCCGGCAGGGCCACCAGGCCGAGTTCCGCCGGGTGGGCGAGGAGCGGGTGGGAGGGGCGGACGCGGACCGTGCAGCCGAAGGAGCCGGTGCGGTCGAGTGCCAGGGTGCCCGCGTACGGCTGCCGGCCCTCCAGGTCCGGGCCGCCCGCCGGCTTCAGCGGGACGGCGCGGGTGTCGGCGAGGGTGTCGTCGGCGTCGACCCGGCCGGTGACGACCTGTACCTCCACGTCGTCGGTCCGCAGCCCGTCGAGGGTGACCTTGACGCGGACGACCGGGGTCGCGCCGAGCTCGGCATCGGCCAGGTCGTCCGCGAGGTCGTCGCCGACCTCCACGTGGTCGACGGTCACCTTGGGCCAGGCCTCCCGGACCCGGGCCTTCCAGGCGGCGAGGTCCCGCGCCCGGTCCGGGGTGAGCGCCCGGCGGGCGGCCGCGGCGGGGACGTACAACCGCTCGACGTACTCGCGGACCATGCGGTCGGCGAGCACCTTCGGACCGAGGTCGGTGAGGGTGCGGCGGACCATCGCCGTCCAGCCGGCCGGGACGCCGTCGGGGCCCCGGTCGTAGAAGCGGGGGGCGACCCGGCGTTCGATCAGCTCGTAGAGGGCGGCGGCCTCCAGGTCGTCGCGGCGGTCCTCGTCCGCGGCGGCGGCCCCGTCGGCGGTGGGGATGGCCCAGCCGAAGTCCGGCTCGAACCACTCGTCCCACCAGCCGTCGAGGACGGAGAGGTTGAGGCAGCCGTTGAGCGCGGCCTTCATGCCGCTGGTGCCGCAGGCCTCCAGCGGGCGGAGGGGGTTGTTGAGCCAGACGTCGCAGCCCGGGTAGAGGCCGCGGGCCATCGCCATGCCGTAGTCGGGCAGGAAGACGATCCGGTGCCGGACCCGGGGGTCGTCGGCGAACCGGACGAGTTCCTGCACGAGCCGCTTCCCGCCGTCGTCGGCGGGGTGCGCCTTGCCCGCGACGACGAGCTGCACCGGCCGCTCGGGGTGCAGCAGCAGCGCCCGCAGCCGGTCCTTGTCGCGGAGCATGAGGGTGAGCCGCTTGTACGAGGGGACCCGGCGGGCGAAGCCGATGGTGAGGACGTCGGGGTCGAGGACGGAGTCGGTCCAGCCGAGTTCGGCGGCGGCCGCCCCGCGCTGCCGCCAGGACGCCCGCAGCCGCTCCCGTACGTCGGTCACGAGTCGTTCGCGCAGGGTGCGGCGGAGTTCCCACAGCTCGCGGTCGGCGGGGTCGGGGCCGAGCAGGCCGACCTCGGGCGCGACCCAGGTGGGGGCGTGGACGCCGTTGGTGATGGAGGTGATCGGCACCTCTTCGGCGTCGAAGCCCGGCCAGAGCCCGGCGAACATGGCCCGGCTGACGGCCCCGTGGAGGGTGGAGACGCCGTTGGCGCGCTGGGCGAGGCGCAGGCCCATGGCCGCCATGTTGAAGACGCCGGGCTCGCCGCCCAGCGGGGTCTCGTCGCCGAGTGCGAGGACCTTCCCGGTGTCGACGCCGGGGAGCGCGCCGTCCTCGCCGAGGTGGCGGGCGACCAGTGTGCGGTCGAAGCGGTCGATGCCGGCCGGGACGGGGGTGTGGGTGGTGAACACGGTCCCGGCGCGGACGGTCTCCAGGGCGCTGTCGAAGTCGAGTCCCTCGCCCTGGAGTTCGCGGATGCGTTCGAGGCCGAGGAAGCCGGCGTGGCCCTCGTTGGTGTGGAAGACCTCGGGCGCGGGGGTGCCGGTGAGCCGGGTGTACGTACGGACGGCGCGGACGCCGCCGATGCCGAGCAGCATCTCCTGGAGGAGCCGGTGCTCGCTGCCGCCGCCGTACAGCCGGTCGGTGACGCTGCGTTCGCCGGGGGCGTTCTCCTCGACGTCGGAGTCGAGCATCAGGAGGGGGACGCGGCCGACCTGCGCGATCCAGAGGTGGGCGTGCAGACTGCGCCCGCCGGGCAGGTCGAGGGTGATCCGGGCGGGGGCGCCGTCGGCCTCGCGGAGCAGGGTGACCGGCAGCTCCCCGGGGTCGAGGACGGGGTACTGCTCCTGCTGCCAGCCGTCCCGGCCGAGGGACTGGCGGAAGTAGCCGTGCCGGTAGAGCAGGCCGACGCCGATGAGCGGGACGCCGAGGTCGCTGGCGGACTTGAGGTGGTCGCCGGCGAGGATGCCGAGGCCGCCGGAGTACTGCGGCAGGGCGGCGGTGACGCCGAACTCGGGTGAGAAGTAGGCGAGGGCGGCGGGCGCGTCGGCTGTTCGCCCGGCGGCCTGCTGGTACCAGCGGGGGGCGTGCAGATAGGTGTCGAGGTCCTCGGCGGCGGCCCGGAGCCGGGCCAGGAAGTCCTGGTCGGCGGTGAGCGCGGCGAGCCGGGGGGCTTCGAGGGCGCCCAGGATCCGGACGGGGTCGGTGCCGTCGGAAAGGCCCTCGGGGGCGAGGGATTCGAAGAGGGCGCGGGTGGGTTCGTGCCAGGACCAGCGCAGGTTGTGCGCGAGGTCGGCGAGGGGTCGAAGGGTGTCGGGGAGGACGGGACGCACGGTGAATCGACGGATTGCCTTCACGCGTTCCACCTTCGCAGGCGAGTACGGAGCGGAGTGGACGCACCACGCTGTGCGTCCGTCGTTCCGCCCAGACCTTAGGGCACACCCCTCCCGCCGTGCGACGGCGCACGGGGAGCGGTGGGGCGCGTGTCAGCCGACGGCCGGGAGGGGGACCTCGTACGGGGAGCCCTGGTTCACGGTCGCCGGGTCGAAGGCGCCGGTCGCGGCGTACCGGCAGGCGATGGCGGCGAGTTCCTCGGCGGGGATGACCTGGTGGATGTCGGTGAAGCCGTGCGGGGCGCGCGCGTGCGCGAGGTCGATGACGACCTCGGGGCCCTGTTCGCGGTTGGCCCGCTGGAGCGCGGTGGTGACGGGGCGGCGGTCCCGTTCGTAGGCGGCGAGGCCGTCCTCGGGGTCGGCGTGCCGGGCGAGGGCGTGGGCGAGGGCGCGCGCGTCGACGATCGACTGGCTCGCCCCGTTGGAGCCGATCGGGTACATGGCGTGGGCGGCGTCGCCGATGAGGGTGGTGCGGCCGTGGGTCCACCGGTCGAGCGGCTCCCGGTCGACCATCGGGTACTCGTACGCGGAGTCGGCGGCGCGCAGGATGTCGGGGACGCTGACGCCGTCGAACTCCCAGCCCTCGTAGAACGGGAGGAACGTCCCGACGGGGACGGAGCGGTTCCAGTCGCCGAGGAGCCGCTCCTCCCCCGCGGCCGTCCCGGCCCGGCAGGTGCGCTCGGCCGGGCGGGCGAGCGCCCAGTTCACCAGGACCTCCCGGTCGGGTCCGGTCGGCCGGCCCATGGGGTAGACGACGGCCTTCTGCCGGTCGTCGCCGGCGATGAGCATGAACGAGCCCACCGCCCTCGCCGGCATCCGGGACACCCCCCGCCACACGAGCATCCCGTTCCACGGCGGCTCGCCCTCCCCCGGGTGCAGCGCCGCCCGTACCGTCGAGCGGATGCCGTCCGCGCCGACGAGCACGTCCGGTTCGAGGGAGGCCCGGCCGTGCACGGCGCCCGACCGGTGTTCGAGCCGCAGCCGGGGCCGCCCGTCCGGTGTCGGCTCCACGCCGCTCACCCGGACCCCGGTGACCAGGGCGCCGGGGCCGAGCCGGGCCCGTACGGCGCCGGCGAGGACCTGCTGGAGGTGGCCGCGGTGGACGGAGAGCTGCGGCCAGAGGTAGCCCGCGCCCAGGCCGCGCGGTTCCCGGGATATCAGCCCGCCGGAGCGGTGGTAGTAGCGCAGTTCGCGGGTGCGCAGGGCGCCCGCCTCCAGGGCGTCGAGCAGGCCGAGCGCATCCAGTTCGCGGACGGCGTTCGGCATCAGGTTGAGCCCGGCGCCGACCGGGCGGATCGCGGGCGCCGTCTCCACGACCGTCACCCGTTCGAAGCCGGCGGCGTGCAGGGAGAGGGCGGTGGTGAGGCCGGCGATGCCGCCGCCGGCGATCACGACGTGCGGGCTCTGCCCGTAGTCCGGCGCCGGACGGCGGCGGTGGACCGGGAGGAACGCGGAGGGGGTGTGGGGGGACATGACGACTGCTCCTTCGGCGCCGCTACGCGGCCGACGGCCCGACGGGGGCCCCTGCGGGACGGCGCCGCACGGTCGCGCGGCGCACCATGGTCTCGTTCTCCCTGGTCAGATCCAGGATGGAGCGCAGCAGCGCGACCGGGGCCCCGCCGCTGCCCTCCTCGTACAGCCGGGTCTCCTCGCTGTACGCCTTGCGGGCGATGCCGAGGTGCCGGGCCCGGAAGGTCTTCAGGAGGCGCAGCACCCGGCCGAGCGCCTCCGCCGACGCGGTCAGCGAGGGCGGGAGCCGGTCCGCGCCCTCCCAGCTGACGGCGGCCGAGAGCTTGCTCACCGCCGACACCCCGCCCCGGTGCCGGGTGTGGAAGGCGCGCCAGGCCGGCAGGGCGTACGGCACGGACTCCGCGAGGAAGGCCTCGTAGGCGGGGTCGGAGCGGTCGCACTGCCACAGCGTCAGGTCGACCAGCCAGAGCGGCACCTGCGCGGCGGCCGGGCCGAGGTAGTCCCGGCCGTCCACCTCGATCTCCTCGAAGTAGGGGCGCAGGGTGGCCGCGAAGTACTCGGGGGACACCTGCGCCACCGTGAGGTCGATGGAGTCGACCATCACCCGCACGTGGCGGGCCACCCGGTCGAGGGCGGTGGCGAAGCCCGGGTCGTACGGTTCGAGGCGGGCGACGCGGGCGCAGTCGTCGACCGCGGCGACGAGGCCGGGGAAGACCATCCGTACCGCGTCCTGGAGCCGTGCCTCCGTCGGGTGGCCGGTGTAGGAACGGCGGCGGGGGCCTGGCGGGTTCCAGGTCGTGTAGTGGTGGACGGTGTCCCTGGGCACCATGTCGGTGCGGCGGCCGAGGAGTTCGAGGACGGGCAGCGCCTCGGGCACGGCGCTGAGGGGCTGTACGCCGTGGCGTTTCAGCGAGCCGAGCAGGATGCCGAGGTCCCGCATGGCGGCGAGGGCGTGGCCGACGCTCCACTGGGCGGCCCGGTCGATGTCCGGCACGAGGGCGCGCAGCGCGACGGTGAGCGCGGCGACGTCGGCGTCGGCGTTCATCGCGGGCACGGCGGCGAGCAGGCCGTCGGCGCCGAGCGGGTCGGCGGCGCGTATGTCCTCGGTGCGGTGACGTGGGTCGCCCAGCAGCACGGGGGTTCCTCTTTTCCGGGGCTCTGTTCGCCGAAGAGGCACGGCTCACTCGCCGGTGGTCGGGGGGCGGTGTTTCCGGTGGGGGCGGTCAGTGGCGGTCCGGGACCTGGTGCCCGGGGGAGGGTTGCGGCACCCGTCTCGGCGGGTGGAGGCGTACGGACAGGAGTGCGGCCGCGGCGGCGAAGGCGGCACCGGTGAGCAGGGCGGCGCGGTGTCCTGAGGTCTCGGCGGCCGCGCGGGCCGCGTCGACGGCCTCCGTACGGCTCGTGGCGACGGCCACCAGGACGGCGAGGCCGAGGACGGAGCCGAACTGCTGGCTGGTGTTGACGAGTCCGGAGGCGAGTCCGGTCTCCTCGGCCGGGGCCTCCGCCGTGGCCGCCACGTTCGTGGTGACCATGACGAGCGGCAGGGCGGCGCCCAGGAGCAGGCTCGGGGCGAGGACGGTGGCCGCGAAGCCGCCGTCGGGGGTGAGGGCCAGGGCCAGCCACAGGGTCCCCGCGCACAGCAGGACGAATCCCAGGGTCATCGTCCGGTGCAGGCCCATCCGGAAGATGAGCCGGCCGGTCTGCGGGGCGACCGCGACGACGACGAGCGACAGCGGCAGCAGACCGAGGCCGCCGCCGAGGGGCGAGTACCCGAGGACGTTCTGGAGGTGGAGGCTGACCAGGAAGAACATCGGGAACAGGGTCGTCTGGGCGAGTGCGGCCAGGGTGTTGGACAGCCGGAGCGCGGGCCGGCTCAGGACGGACGGCGGGACGAGGGGCGCGGCGGCCCTGGCCTCGACGGCGGTGAAGGCGAGCAACAGCGCGAGGCCCGCTCCTCCGGCGCCGAGGGTGCGGGCGGACAGCCGTCCGGCGTCGGCCGCGCCGACCAGCGCGTAGGCGACGAGTCCGAGTCCTGCGGTGGCGGTGAGCGCCCCGGCGAGGTCGAAGCCGCCCTGCCGGACGGGTCCGGTGCGGCGGTCGAGGACGAGCGGGGCGAGGCCGGCGAGGACGGCCGCGAGCAGGACGTTCAGCCAGAAGGTGGAACGCCAGCCGAGCAGGTCGGTGAGGACGCCGCCGAGGACCGTGCCGAGGACTCCGCCGAGGCCGCCCATCGCGGCGAACGCGCCGAGCGCCCGGTGCCGGGCGGGCCCGTCGGGGAAGAGCAGGAGGAGCAGGGCGAACGCGGCGGCCGCGGCGAACGCGGCGCCGACGCCCTGGGCGGCGCGGGCCGCGACGAGGGCGTCGGCGCCGGGGGCGAGACCACCTGCGGCGGAGGCGACGGCGAGCAGGCCGAGGCCGCCGAGGAAGACCCGCCGGTGGCCGAGGAGGTCGGCGGTCCGGCCGCCGAGGAGGAGGAGTCCGCCGAAGGTGATGAGGTAGGCGTTGGCGACCCAGGAGAGGTCCGCGGAGCCGGCGGTGAGGTCCTCGCCGACGGACGGCAGCGCGACGTTGACGATCGCGGTGTCCATGATGAGCAGCAGTTGGGTGGCGGCGAGCAGGGCGAGTGCCCCGCGCCGTGGTGCCGGTGCCGTCGTCACCGGTTCGTCCCGAGGCCGTAGCCGTCGAGGCAGGCCTGGGCGAGGTTCTCGCAGTCGTCGGCGCCGCCGGCCAGGGTCTGCATGGTCAGGTAGACGTGCGGGGCGCCGTGGTAGAAGCGCTCGTACTGCTCGTGGCGTCCGGCGAACTCGGAACCGAGGGCGTCCCAGGCGAGCTTGAGGAGCTTGACGCGGTCCTCCGCGGGGTGGCCGGTGGTGCCGAAGTAGCGGCGGACCAGGGGCCCGAGTTCGGGGTGGAGGAGGTCGCGACCGCCGGCGGGCAGCTGGACGAGGGCGCCGCCCGCGAGGAGCCTGATGTCCTGGACGGCCCGCGGGTAGAGCTCGCCGGCCATGATCCGCTGGGCGAAGGAGATGTCCTGCCCGGGGCGGACGCCGCCGCGTCCGCCGTCGACCTCCTCGAACGAGGCCTCGGCGGCGAGTACGAAGGCCTTGGCCTGGGCGACCATGCCGAGGAGCCGGCCGACGGCCTGGGTGACGGGCGGGAGGCTCTCGGTGCCGTTCGAGCGGGTGATGAGGATCGCGAGGCCGGTGAGGAACTCCAGCTTGGTCCAGAAGCGGGTCGCGGACTGGTGGACGAGGTGGAGGTAGGCGGGGGTCTGCCACCAGACGGCGCCGGTGGTGGCCGGGTCGCGGTGGGTGAGGACCCGTTCCCAGGGCACGAAGACGTCCTCGCAGACCAGCATCGCGTCGTTCTCGTCGTACCGGGAGGACAGCGGGTGGTCGAAGACGGACCGGGAGCGTTCCTCGTACGAGGTGCGGGAGATCAGCCCGAGGCCGGGGGTGTCGGGCCGTACGGCGAAGGTCAGGGCGTGCGCGTGGTCGTCGGCGGGGAGCGGCTCGATGGTGCCGACGAGGATCTCGTCGGCGAAGACGGCGCCCGTGCCGACGGTCTTGGCGCCGCGGACGACGATCCCGCCGTCCCGTTCCGCCACGACCCGCAGGGTGAGGTCCTCCCCGCCGTGGCCCGGGGGCGGGTTGCCGAGGGTGAACGCGCAGTGCAGGTCGCCCTCGGCGAGCCGGCGGTGGAAGGCGAGGGCGTGCTCGGCGCCGTCGAAGGTCCCGCCGGTGAAGACGGCGGGCGCTGCGGCGAACCCGGCCGCGCCGGCGGCCATGTAGTCGGGGGTGCGGCCGAGGAAGCCGAAACTGGCCCGGGCCGTGGTGCGGAAGGCGCGGCGGCGGGCGACGAGGTCCTCGTACGAGCGGGGCACGGCGTACGCCCGGCGCACCCCGCCCTGGACGAGGACGGGGTGGTGGACGGGGTCGTCGGCGAGGTCGTAGAGCCCGGCGAAGGAGGCGGCGGTGGACCGGAAGGCCGGGTGGGCGGTGACGTCCTTGACCCGCTCCCCGTCGAGCCAGATCTCGCGCCCGTCGCGCAGCCCCTCCAGATACTCCTGCCCGGACCTCGTCACCGGTGTATCGCCTCTCCTCGGGTGTCACGGCTGTGCCGGTCCCGAGCCTGTCCGGGGCGACCCGTCCGGACAATGAGCGTCCGTCCAGGGGTCCTTAAGAACCGGCCAGGGAGTCCCGAAGATGTCAGGTCGGTGGATCCGGGGCGGCGCGGACGGCCGCAGGGCACCGTCCGGACGGCCGCCCACCGGCCGTCCGCCGGCCGTCGAGGAGCGCCGGTCCGCCGTCCTTCAGGCGGCCCGGTCGGCTCCCGAGCGGTACTCCCCCGGGGTCACCCCGAACCATTTGCGGAAGGCGAGGTGGAAGCCCACGGCGCTCTGGTATCCGACGCGGGCGGGCACGGCCGACTGCGGGAGGGAGGTCTCGGTGAGGAGCCGGCCGGCCTCCTGCATACGGCGGGCGGCGAGGTACCGGGCCGGTGACTCGCCGACCAGGTCGCGGAAGGAGGCGGTGAAGGCGGAGCGGGACATGCCGACCTCCCGGGCGAGGGAGTCGATGGTCCAGGGTTCGGCGAACCGCGTGGCCATCATGACGACGGCCCGGCTGATCCCGGGGTGCCGGAGCAGGGGCAGCGAGGCCGGGTTGCCCGCGAGTTCCCGGAGCAGCGGGCGGAGCGCCAGGACCAGGGCCATCTCGAAGGCGCGCAGGGTGATGAGCCGGTCGCCGGGGCCGACGGGCCGGTCCGGGGCGGCGAGCAGCCGCAGGGTGTCGCGGAGCAGCGGCTCGCGGGCGACCTGGGGCCCGTCGAGGACGAGTGCCCAGGGCAGCGAGGTGTAGAGCCCGGTGGCGGCGCTGGCGTCGTAGTGCAGTCCGGCGCAGAGCAGCCGGCTCTCGGGGCCGCTGCCCTCGATGACGATCTCGCCGGAGGTGCCGGGATGCCGCTCGGGCAGGACGGCCTTGAGCGGGAGGCCCTGGCGGTCGGGCCGGTCGGAGAGGCGGTGCGCGGTGCCGGTCGGGAAGACGACGAGGTCGCCGGCGTGCAGTTCGACCGGGGCCTCGGCCTCGGTGGTGATCCAGCAGTCGCCCTCGACGACGTAGTGGAGGACGGCGCAGCTGCGTTCGGCGTCGCCCTCGATGGCCCAGGGGGCGCGGACGTGCCAGCGGCTGTCGAAGACTCCGGTGAGCCGGAGGGGTTTGAGCAGTTCGCTCAGCAGGTCGTCCTGCTCTTCCAGCTCGGGCTGCTGCGCGTGACGGTCGGTTCCCACGATTGCCATGGACGATCCTTCAACTTCCGCCCCGGTTTGTTAATTGAACGGCCGAAGCCGTGGCGGCGAGCCTGGAAAGACGCCGACACCACAGCCGGGAAAGTCTATCGAAGGGCCTCAGACACACATGTCCAGTGAGATACCGATGCGGGTGGCGGTCGTGGGCGCGACGGGGTTCCAGGGGGGTGCGGTGGCCCGTCTGCTCGCCGAGCGGCGCCACCGGGTCCACACGCTGACACGGCGGCCCTCGGCGGACCGGCCGCCGCTTCCGGGGGCCGCCTTCGTCGCCGGTGATCTGGGCCGTCCGGACGATGTGCGGCAGCTCTTCGAGGGGACGACGCACGCGTTCATGACGATGCCTCTGGTGTACGAGAGCGAGCGGGTGGAGGCGTACGCGCGGAACGTCGCGGAGGCGGCCCTGGAGGCGGGCACGGAGCGGCTGGTCTTCAACGCCAACACCCGCATCCCGCTGGGTCCGACGGACGTCGCGGCCTTCGAGACGCGGCGGCTCGCGGAGCGGGTGCTGCGGGACAGCGGGGTGCCGCTGGTGGTGATCCGTCCGCCGGTGTACCTGGACAACCTGTTCTCGCCGTGGAACGGGCCCGCCCTGGTCGACGACGGCGTGCTCGCCTATCCGCTGCCGGCCTCCGCGCGGACCGCGTGGCTGTCGCACCGGGGCCTGGCGGAGGCGGCGCTCGCGGCGCTCACCCGGGAGGACCTGGAGGGGCGGACGTTCGACATCGGCGGGGAACGCTCCCTGACTGGCGGCGAGCTCGCGGCGGCGTTCGGCCGGGGGCTCGGCCGGGCGGTGCGGTACGAGGAGCTGGATCCGGCCGCTTTCGAACGGAGCCTCGCCCGGCTGCTCGGCCCGGAGACGGCGGCCGGGGTGGCCGGGATCTACCACTTCATGGCGAGCGGCGCCGATCCGCTCCTGATGGCGGACGACGACGGCGTGTCGACGGAGGTCCTGGCCCTCGGACCTCCTCCGGTGGAGGAATGGGTGGCCCGCCAGCCGTGGCAGGTCTGGTCCTCGGACACGCCCTCGCAGCGCTGACCGCGACGCGCGGAACAGGTCCCGCCCCACAAGGGCGGGGTCTTTTCTTTGTCCGGGTCCTGTGCTTGCCGCTTCGGCTACGCCCTAGTAGTTAACAAAGCGCCGGGATTGCCCACCCGAGAACCGTGGGAAGGCTTCACCGGTAATCCCCCGAACCCTTCTCCCCGTGACCCCTGTTCATCCCTGTGGACCCGCCATCCGAGTGAACGCGGACAGGAGCGGCCATGCCCGCAACCCGTCGGCCGTCGACGGAGCTAGAAAGAGCGCACAACCACCACCCGCACCCCCGTAACCCGTCAGGTGATGCTGTGAATCCGCTCATGGGACGCATTCCCGTACTGGACGTACGCCCGCTGGTCGACTGTGGCCGGCGCCCCGCCAAGGCGGTGGCCGGAGAGTCCTTCGAGGTGACGGCGACCGTCTTCCGCGAGGGCCACGACGCGGTCGCCGCCAATGTCGTGCTGCACGGCCCCTCGGGCCGCCCCGGCCCCTGGACCCCGATGCGCGAACTGGCGCCGGGCACCGACCGGTGGGGTGCCGAGGTCACCCCGGACGCCGAGGGCCGGTGGACGTACACCGTCGAGGCGTGGAGCGACCCGGTGGCCACCTGGCGCCACACGGCGAGGATCAAGATCCCGGCCGGGATCGACTCCGAACTGGTCCTCGCCGAGGGCGCCGAGCTGCACGAGCGGGCGGCGAAGGGCGTCCCGAAGAAGGGCGGCGCCCGGGAGGCCGTGCTCGCCGCCGCGGACGCGCTGCGCGACGCGTCCCGGCCCGCCGCGGTCCGGCTCGCGGCGGCCCTGAACCCCCGGGTCGTCGAGTCCCTCGGCCGGCACCCGCTGCGCGAACTCCTCTCGTCCTCGCCCGCGTTGCCCCTGCAGGTGGAGCGGGAGCGCGCCCTGTTCGGCTCCTGGTACGAGTTCTTCCCGCGCTCCGAGGGCGTACGGAAGGTCAAGGGCCGTACGGTCCCGGGGAACTTCCGCACCGCCGCCGAGCGGCTCCCGGCGGTGGCGGCGATGGGCTTCGACGTGGTCTACCTGCCGCCGGTGCACCCCATCGGCGAGACCCACCGCAAGGGCCCCAACAACTCCCTCTCCGCGGCGCCGAACGACGTCGGCGTGCCGTGGGCGATCGGTTCGCCGGAGGGCGGGCACGACGCGCTCCACCCGGACCTGGGGACCTTCGAGGACTTCGACGCCTTCGTGGCGCGGGCCCGGGAGCTGCGTCTCGAGATCGCCCTGGACTTCGCGCTCCAGTGCTCCCCGGACCACCCGTGGGTGGAGAAGCACCCGGAGTGGTTCCACCACCGTCCGGACGGCTCGATCGCGTACGCCGAGAACCCGCCGAAGAAGTACCAGGACATCTACCCGATCGCGTTCGACGTCGACATGGACGGGATCGTCGCGGAGACCGTGCGGATCCTCCGGCACTGGATGGGCCACGGGGTGCGGATCTTCCGCGTCGACAACCCGCACACCAAGCCGGTGGTGTTCTGGGAGCGGGTGATCGGCGAGATCAACGCCGCCGACCCGGACGTGATCTTCCTGGCAGAGGCCTTTACCCGGCCGGCGATGATGCGGACGCTCGGCGCGATCGGCTTCCAGCAGTCGTACACGTACTTCACCTGGCGGAACACCAAGGAGGAGCTCACGGAGTACCTGACGGAGCTGTCCGGCGAGACGGCGGCGCAGATGCGGCCGAACTTCTTCGTGAACACCCCGGACATCCTGCCCGCCTATCTGCAGGAGGGCGGCCGGCCGGCGTTCGAGGCGCGGGCGGTGCTCGCGGCGACGCTGTCGCCCTCGTGGGGCATGTATGCCGGGTACGAGCTCTGCGAGGGCACCCCGCTGCGGGACGGCAGCGAGGAGTACCTCGACTCGGAGAAGTACCAACTCCGGCCGCGTGACTGGGAGTCGGCGGAGCGTGCCGGGGCGACGATCACCCCGCTGATCACCGCCCTGAACCGGATCAGGCGCCGTCACCCGGCTCTGCGCCGGCTGCGGAATCTCACCTTCCATGACACGGACAACCCGCAGGTGATCGCGTACAGCAAGCGTTCGGGTTCGAACATCGTTCTGGTGGTCGTCAACCTCGACCCGCACCACACCCAGGAGGCGACGCTCTCGTTGGACATGCCGGAACTCGGCCTCGACTGGCACGAGACCGTGCCGGTGCGCGACGAGCTCACCGGCGAGACCTATCACTGGGGCAGGACCAGCTACGTGCGCCTAGAGCCGGGTGTCACACCCGCGCACGTCCTCGTCCTGCGACCGTCCCCGCAGACCGGAGGGTCACCCACATCATGACTGTCAACGAGCCCGTCCCCGACACCTTCGAGGACACTCCCGCCAAGGACCGCGATCCCGACTGGTTCAAGCGGGCCGTCTTCTACGAGGTCCTCGTCCGGTCCTTCCAGGACAGCAACGGGGACGGCGTCGGCGACCTCAAGGGCATCACGTCCAAACTGGACTACCTCCAGTGGCTGGGCGTGGACTGCCTCTGGCTGCCACCGTTCTTCAAGTCCCCCCTGAGGGACGGCGGCTACGACGTCGCCGACTACACGTCGGTGCTGCCCGAGTTCGGCGACCTGGCCGACTTCGTCGAGTTCGTCGACGCGGCCCACCAGCGCGGGATGCGGGTGGTCATCGACTTCGTCATGAACCACACGAGCGACCAGCACGAGTGGTTCCAGGAGTCGCGGCGCGACCCGGAGGGGCCGTACGGCGACTACTACGTCTGGGCCGACGACGACAAGCAGTACGCGGACGCCCGGATCATCTTCGTCGACACCGAGTCCTCGAACTGGACCTTCGACCCGGTGCGCAAGCAGTACTACTGGCACCGGTTCTTCTCGCACCAGCCCGACCTCAACTACGAGAACCCGGCGGTGCAGGAGGAGATCCTGTCCGCGCTGAAGTTCTGGCTGGACCTGGGGATCGACGGCTTCCGGCTCGACGCGGTGCCGTACCTGTACCAGCAGGAGGGCACCAACTGCGAGAACCTCCCGGCGACCCACGCCTTCCTCAAGCGGGTCCGCAAGGAGATCGACGACCACTACCCGGACACGGTGCTGCTCGCCGAGGCCAACCAGTGGCCGGAGGACGTCGTCGACTACTTCGGCGACTTCCGTTCCGGCGGCGACGAGTGCCACATGGCGTTCCACTTCCCGGTGATGCCACGGATCTTCATGGCCGTACGGCGCGAGTCCCGTTACCCGGTCTCCGAGATCCTGGCGAAGACCCCGGAGATCCCCTCCGGCTGCCAGTGGGGCATCTTCCTGCGCAACCACGACGAGCTCACGCTCGAGATGGTCACGGACGAAGAGCGCGACTACATGTACGCCGAGTACGCCAAGGACCCGCGCATGCGGGCCAACATCGGCATCCGGCGCCGTCTCGCCCCGCTCCTCGACAACGACCGCAAGCAGATGGAGCTGTTCACCGCGCTGCTCTTCTCGCTGCCCGGTTCGCCGGTGCTCTACTACGGCGACGAGATCGGCATGGGCGACAACATCTGGCTGGGCGACCGGGACGGCGTCCGCACCCCGATGCAGTGGACCCCCGACCGGAACGCCGGCTTCTCCTCCTGCGACCCGGGACGGCTCTACCTGCCGGCCATCATGGACCCGGTCCACGGCTACCAGGTGACCAACGTCGAGGCGGGCATGGCCTCGCCGTCCTCGCTGCTGCACTGGACGAAGCGGATGATCGAGATCCGGAAGCAGAACCGGGCCTTCGGGACGGGGACGTACACCGAACTCCCGGCGTCCAACCCGGCGGTGCTCGCCTTCCTCCGCGAGACCACCCCCGAAGAGGGAATGGATGCCGATCTCGTCCTCTGCGTGAACAACTTCTCGCGGTTCGCGCAGCCGACCGAACTCGACCTCCGACGCTTCGACGGCACCCAGCCGGTGGAGCTGATCGGCGGGGTGACGTTCCCGGCCATCGGCCAGCTCCCCTACCTCCTGACCCTTGCGGGACACGGCTTCTACTGGTTCCGTCTCAAGAAGGGCTGACCGCCGGTCAGTTCGGATTCGTCCGGGGTGGGACGGTTTCCTCCCGTCCCACTCTGGGCACTGTGACCCACACACGTTCCGCAGCACGATTCAGGTCCATACGGGCCTTCTTGCCGGGCCCATACGGATCTTCCCCTTCCGACACGTCCCGCACATCCGGACAGCCCCAGCCGCCATCCGGGACACTCTGCGCATTTGAACGCATACGACAGCCAACTGCGTGCCCCGGGGAAAGGACGCGATGCCATGCCGGAGACCGCATCCACCACCCGGGCCCCGGACGCCCTCCTTCCGTCCCTCGCTCCCCTGCTCCACGAATGGCTGCCACGGCAGCGCTGGTTCGCGGGCAAGGGCCGCCGGGTCGCCGGATTCACGCTGGACGCGGCCACCGAGCTGCTGCCCCTGGACGGCGCGGGCCCCGGCCTCCTCCATCTGCTCGTACGGGTCGAACAGCCGGGCCGCCCGGCCGAGACACCCGCCGACTGCTACCAACTGCTCCTGGGCGTACGGACCCAGCTCCCGCCCCGCCTCGCCCCCGCCCTGATCGGGCGGATCCGGCAGGGGCCGCTCGCCGGACGCGCCGTGTACGAAGGGCTGCGCGACCCGCGGCTCGCCGGCCTCCTCTACGAGCGACTGCGCACCCCGGGCCGGACCGGCCCCCTGCACTTCCACGCCACGACGGCGCTCCCGCCCGCCCTGGCCCCCCGCGTGCTGGACGCCGAGCAATCCAACTCGTCCCTGGTGTACGGAGATTCGTTCATCCTCAAGATCTTCCGCCGGGTCAGCCCGGGGGCCAACCCGGACCTGGAACTGCCGCTCGCCCTCGCCGGAGCGGGCTGCGCCCGGGTCCCGGCACCGGTCGCCTGGTTCGAGAGCGGGGCGGCGACCCTGGGCGTCCTCCAGCCGTACCTGCGGGACTCCCGCGACGGATGGCGGCTCGCGCTCGACGCGCTCGCCGACGGACGGGACTTCACCGCGGAGGCGCGGGCACTCGGCCGGGCCACGGCCGAGGTCCACCTCGCCCTCGCGGAGGCGCTGCCGACCCGTCGGCTCGGCCGCGCCGAGACCGAGCAGCTGGCGGCCGCGATGGACCGCCGGCTGCACGCGGCGGCACAGGCGGTACCGGCGCTGCTGCCGTTCGTCCCCGGCCTGCGCGCCGTCTTCGAGGCGGCGAGCGGCACGTCCGGCGGCGGGCTCGTCCAGCGCATCCACGGCGACCTGCACCTCGGGCAGACCCTGCGGGGGTCCGACGGCGGCTGGGCCGTCATCGACTTCGAGGGCGAGCCGGCGAAGCCGCTCGACGAACGGCGCAGCCCGCAGCCCACGGTCCGCGACGTGGCCGGCATGCTCCGCTCCTTCGACTACGCGGCCCGCACGCACCGGCCGTGGAACGCGGAATGGGCGGCGCGGAGCCGGGCGGCGTTCTGCACGGGGTACGCGGAGGCCTCGGGGGCGGATCCCCGGTCGGATCCGGCGCTGCTGCGTGCCTACGAGACGGACAAGGCGGTGTACGAGGTCGTGTACGAGGCCCGGCACCGGCCGGACTGGCTCCCGGTCCCCATGTCCGCCATCGAACGCCTCTCGGCCCCCCGGTGACGCGGCCCCCGGCCCCGCCGCGGGCACCGCCACCACGCTGCCGGGGCCCGCGGGCAGCCCCCCGGCGCCCCACCCGGGCCCCACCCCCCGCGGGCCCGCACGGCCCCCCGCCGTACGGGCTGCGCCCTCGCCCCCCGTGTGGGCGATCGTCCCGCCCGGGGGTCCCCCTGGACGAAGTGCCCCGGGAAGGAACGACTGCCCACGACGGGGTGTCCGGGGTGGGCACCGCCCGATGCAGACGCCTGCCGCGCGCCACCGGTGGGCGGCACCCGCCCTGAGCGCCTTTCCGCTCACCACCCTCACGCACCGCCCGTTCGGCCGAGTGTCCCGTCCCCGTACCGCGCCGTTGCGCAGTCATACCCCCCGTACCCCCAGGAGGCATCCCGGTGACCGCCCGCCCCGCAGGCAAGTCGGCCCGCACCAGCACAGCAGCCAGGAAGGACAAGACCGCCGCCACGCCGCCCGCCCCCCGCCAGGCCCCCCCGCTCGACCCGGTCGACCGGGCGCGCCTGCTCGCCGGGGAGCATCACGACCCGCACGGCGTGCTCGGCGCGCATCCGGTGCGCGGCGGCGTGGTGATCCGGGTGCTGCGCCCATGGGCGAAGGAGGTCACCGTCCTGGCGAAGGGCAGGCGGATCCCGCTCCGGAGCGAGGGCGACGGGATCTTCTCCGGGCTGCTGCCCCTGCTCCGCAAGGTCCCCGCGTACGAGCTGCGCGTCCGGTACGACGACGGTCCCGACGAGCTCGCCGTCCACGACCCGTACCGCTTCCTGCCCTCGCTCGGCGACCTCGACCTGCACCTGATCGGCGAGGGCCGGCACGAGGAGCTGTGGACGGCCCTCGGCTCCCACACCATGACCCACGACGGAGTCGCCGGCACCCGCTTCGCGGTCTGGGCGCCGAACGCCCGCGGCGTCCGCGTCACCGGTGACTTCACGCACTGGGACGGCACGGGGCTGCCCATGCGCTCGCTGGGTTCGACGGGTGTGTGGGAGCTGTTCGTGCCGGGGATCGGCGAGGGCGCGCTCTACAAGTACGACATCACGCGGCCCGACGGTACGCACACCGTCCGCGCGGACCCGATGGCCCGCCGTACCGAGTGCCCGCCGAACACCGCGTCGATCGTCACCGCCTCGCACTACACCTGGGACGACGCGGAGTGGATGGAGCGGCGCGGGGCGCGCCCGCCGCACGAGGCGCCGCTCTCCGTCTACGAGGTCCATCTGCCGTCCTGGCGGCCGGGGTTGAGCTACCGGCAGCTGGCCGAGCAGCTGCCCGCGTACGTCCGCGACCTCGGCTTCACGCACGTGGAGCTGATGCCGGTCACCGAGCACCCCTTCGGCGGCTCGTGGGGCTACCAGGTCACGGGCTTCTACGCGCCGACGGCCCGCATGGGCACCCCCGACGACTTCAGGTTCCTGGTGGACGCGCTGCACCGGGCGGGCATCGGGGTCCTGATGGACTGGGTGCCGGCGCACTTCCCGAAGGACGACTGGGCGCTGGCCGAGTTCGACGGGCGGCCGCTGTACGAGCACGAGGACCCGCGCCGCTCGCACCATCCCGACTGGGGCACCCTGGAGTTCGACTACGGCCGCAAGGAGGTGCGGAACTTCCTGGTGGCGAACGCCGTGTACTGGTGCCAGGAGTTCCACATCGACGGCCTTCGGGTGGACGCGGTGGCGTCGATGCTCTACCTGGACTACTCGCGGGAGCACGGCGAGTGGCTGCCGAACGAGCACGGCGGGCGGGAGAACCTGGACGCGGTGGCCTTCCTCCAGGAGATGAACGCGACGGTGTACCGGCGCTGCCCGGGGATCGTGACGTTCGCGGAGGAGTCCACGGCCTGGGACGGGGTGACGCGGGCGACGGACCAGGTGGGGCCGGGCGGCTTCGGTGGTCTGGGCTTCGGCATGAAGTGGAACATGGGCTGGATGCACGACTCGCTGGAGTACGTGCAGAAGGAGCCGGTGCACCGCAAGTACCACCACCACGAGATGACGTTCTCGATGGTGTACGCGTACAGCGAGAACTACATCCTGCCGATCTCCCACGACGAGGTCGTGCACGGCAAGCGGTCGCTGGTGTCGAAGATGCCGGGCGACTGGTGGCAGCAGCGCGCCAACCACCGTGCCTACCTCGGCTTCATGTGGGCCCACCCGGGCAAGCAACTGCTCTACATGGGGCAGGAGTTCGCGCAGGGCGGCGAGTGGTCGGCGGACCACGGGCCGGACTGGTGGCTGCTCGATCCGGCGTACGCGGCGGAACCGGACCACCGGGGTGTGCGGGATCTCGTCCGCGACCTGAACACGGTGTACCAGGCGACGCCTTCGCTGTGGGAGCGGGACACCGTGCCGGACGGCTTCCAGTGGGTGGTCGGGGACGCGGCCGAGGACAACGTCTTCGCGTTCCTGCGCTTCGACGCCTTCGGCTCGCCGCTGCTCGCGGTCTCGAACTTCTCGCCGGTCGTCCGGCACGACTACCGGCTCGGTGTGCCGGACGCGGTGGTGGCCTGGTCGGAGGTCCTGAACACGGACGCCGGCCGGTACGGCGGCGGGGACGTGGTGGGGCGGGATCCGGTGAAGACGGAATCGGTTCCGCACCACGGGCGTGCGGCCAGCATCCGGATGACGCTGCCGCCGCTCGCGACCGTCTGGCTGCGCCCGGCCTAGCCTTCGGGCCCGGGCCGGCGGGGCGGAAAAGGTCACTACCTGTCCGATAATTGACGGTCGTTCAGTTGATGGTTCACGCGTTCGGGCATCTCACCCGTTGTTCGGATATCTTCGCTCTCCAGATCAGGCCGACAGGCCCGGAGGGCGGGGAATGATGCAGGACACCGTCGCGCGGCGTCTGTCGCCGCAGCTCTGCCATCGGGTGCGCGGCGAGGACACCTTCCCCGTCGAGTGGCGACCGCTCGACGGGAGGGACCGCTTCGCGGTCCGGGCCGCCTGGCCCACCGACCACCCGTTCTTCACCCCGGTCCGCCGGGGTGCGGAGCGGTGCCACGACCCGCTTCTGGTCGTCGAGACGCTGCGGCAGGCCACGATGGCGCTTCTGCACTCGGTCCACGGGCTTCCGCTGACCCGGCACATCCTGCTGGGCGAGATCTTCCTGACCTGTGACCCGGCGGGCCTCGCCGTCGCCGGCGACGAGCCGGGCATCGAGATCCGGTTCGTCGAACTCGTCCTACGCGGCGATCAGTTGGCCGAGATGATGGTGGAGTGGACCGTTCGGCGGGGCGCGCGCGTGGTGGCGACGGGCGGTGGCCGCGCCCGGTTCGCCGGCGGCGCCGCCTACCGCAGACTGCGCGGCGGGCACGTCGAGGCCGGCGTCGCCCACCCGGGACCCTGGACCCACCGGGCCCCGGCGCCGCTCGCCGGGCGGGCGAGGCGCGAGGACGTCCTCCTCTCCCCCACCGGCCGGGAGGGGGTGTGGGAACTGGTCGTCGACACCGGTCACCCCACCCTCTTCCCGCGGCCCAACGATCACATACCGGGGATGCTCTTCCTGGAGGCCGCCCGACAGGCCGTCTCCGCCGCCGTGTGGCCCCGCCCCTGCCTGCCGGCCGCTCTGCGGATCCGTTTCGACCGGTACGCCGAGTTCGACGGCGGCCCCTGCCTGCTCCGCGTGGAGCCCAGGGGCCCGGCGGGGACGGCGGAGTCCGCCGGGACGGCAGGGACGTCCGAGGGGCCCGGGACGTTCGAGGTCACCGGGTACCAGGACGGTGCGCGGCTCTTCAGCTGCGAGCTGCGGACCGGATGATCCCGAGCCGCTGGGTCGCCCGGGTCAGCGCCACGTACAGGTCGTTCGTCCCGTGCACGGCCCCGGCCACGATGCTCTCCGGGTCGACGACCAGCACGGTGTCGAACTCCAGGCCCTTCGCCTGCCGGGGGTCGAGCAGCACGACCGGCCGGGTGAGGTCGGGAGCCGGGCCGTACGCGGCCTCGGGCAGCGCGGTGATCAGTCCCGGGTGCAGCTCCGGCGGGGCGATCACGGCGATCCTGCCCTCTTCGCGCAGCTCGGCCGCCACCGCGTCGGCGGCCTCCTTCACCGGGTCGTCCACCGTCCGGTCCCAGGGCTCCACCCCGGTGGACCGTACCGAGCTCGGCGGCTCGAACCCCGGGTCGTCGGCCCGTCGCACCTCGGCCGCGACGGCCATGATCTCGGCGGGCGTACGGTAGTTGACGCCGAGGCGCACCAGCTCCCAGCGGTCCTCCACGTACGGGGCGAGGATCCGCTCCCAGGCGCCGACTCCGGCCGGGTCGCCGGTCTGGGCGGGGTCGCCGACCAGGGTCATCGAGCGGGTGGGGCTGCGGCGCATGAGGAGCCGCCAGGCCATCGCGGAGAGCTCCTGCGCCTCGTCGACGATGATGTGCCCGAAAGCCCAGGTGCGGTCGGCGGCGGCGCGCTCGGCCGCCGTGCGGTGGTCGGCCTCCTCGTGGCGCTCGGCGAAGCGCTCGGCGTCGATGATGTCGTGGGCCGAGAGGACCTCGGACGCGTCCTTGTCGTGCTCCTCCTTGTCCTCGAACTCGTAGGTGCGGGAGGCGTAGGAGACGTCGAGGACGCCCTGCGCGTACTGGATCTGCTTCTGCCGTTCGGCCTCCTCGGCGGCGCGGACCGCGGAGTCGTCCTCGCCGAGGAGTTCGGCGGCCTCGTCGAGCAGCGGCACGTCGGCGGGGGTCCAGGGGCCGCCCTCGCGCCGGATCTCCCGGGCGTCGGCCTCGTCGAGGTGGGTGGGTTCGGCCAGGTAGTCGGCGAGGAAGTCGTGCGGGGTGAGCGCGGGCCAGAGGGTGTCGATCGCCGCGTACACCTCGGGGTTCCCCGCGATGCCCTTGGCGAGCAGGGCGATGTCGTCGGGGCCGAGGAAGTTGGGGCCGCCGTAGGGATCGGCGCCGATCCGGTCGGCGAGCTGTTCGGCGAGCGCGTCGAGGATCCGGAAGACGAAGTACGGGCGGGCCAGGTTGTGCGGGAGGGCCGTCTCGCGGGCCTTGTGGCGGGCCTCCAGGGCCATGTCCCAGTCGATGACCAGGTCGCCGTCCTCGTGCGGGACGATCAGCGGTTCGCCGCGCTCGGGGACCTGCTGGCGGTCCCGTACGGCCGCGGCGAGGGCTTCCGCCATGGTGGCGGAGCCCTTGACGGCGGCGGCGCGGGAGGTGTCGGTGCCGGTGGCGCGGACGCCGGGGAACAGCTCGGCGGGGGTGGCGAGGAGGACGCCGGTCTCGCCGAGCGAGGGCAGGACGTTGCCGATGTAGCCGAGGAAGGCCGGGTTGGGGCCGACGATGAGGACGGCCCGCTTGGCGAGCTGCTCGCGGTGCGCGTAGAGGAGGTAGGCGGCGCGGTGCAGGGCGACCGCCGTCTTGCCGGTGCCCGGGCCGCCCTCGACGACCAGGACCCCGCGGTGCGGCGAGCGGATGATGCCGTCCTGCTCGGCCTGGATGGTCTGCACGATGTCGTGCATCCGGCCGGTGCGGGCGGCGTCGAGCGCGGCGAGCAGCACCTCGTCGGCGTCGCGGTTCTCGTGCCCGGTGCGGGTGGCGTCGCCGAGGTCGAGCACCTCGTCGTGGAGTGCCGTGACCGTCCGGCCGAGGGTGCTGATGTGCCGGCGGCGGGAGAGCCCCATCGGCTCGTACCCGGTGGCGAGGTAGAAGGGGCGGGCGACATCGGCGCGCCAGTCGACGACCAGCGGGGTGCGGTTCGGGTCGTCCTCGCGGATGCCGAGCCGGCCGATGTGGTGGTCGCGCCCGTCCTTGAAGACGAGCCGGCCGAAACAGAGCCCGCTCTCCCCCGCGTTGAGCGCGGCGAGCAGCCCGGACTGCTCGGCGACCATGACGTCGCGTTCGAGCCGGCCCTGGTTGCCGCCGGCCCCAGGGGTACGCAGGGCCCGCTCGACGGCGGCCTCGGCCTGGTCCCTCAGGTCGTCGAGTCGTGTGTAGAGATCGGTGATGAATTGCTGCTCGTTCCGAAATTCCTCGGTTGACAATTCGACTCCCGGCGCGATACAGTGCGTTTATTGAACTTCTCTGCGCCTGTGGTGATTCCGGGCGCAGAATCCCTCAATATACGCGATGAAATACCCCGACTGTCAATTGTAGTCGGGGTATTTCTGTGTGCCCTGCCGAACTGTCGGGGTCCCCTTAGGCGAGGACGTCCTCCAGCTCCTGCAGCAGGCGGCGCTTCGGGCGGGCGCCGACGATCGACTTCACGGGCTCGCCCGCCCGGAAGACCATGAGGGTGGGCGTCGCCAGGACGCCGTACCTCACCGTCGTCTCCGGGTTCCGGTCGACGTCGATCTCCACGATCCGGAGCCGCTCCGCCTCCTCCGCGGCGATGGCCGCCAGCACCGGCGTCAGCTGCCGGCACGGTCCGCACCACTCCGCGGTGAACTTCACCAGGACCGGCAGCTCGGCGGCCAGCACCTCCGTACCGAACTCCGCGTCGGTGACCTCGGCCACGCCCTCCGCGTACGTCCTCATCCTTGCCGTCCCTCCGTCGTCGCCGCTTCCGTGTCCCACTCCGCACCGAGCTCGCACCGGGGCTCCGGGCCGTGCGGCAGCTCCGCCTCGGCCCGCAGCAGCTGCGCGCCCACCTCGGCGCGTACCGCCTGGAGCTGTGCGATCAGTCCGTCCAGCTCGGCGACCTTCCGCCGGTAGACGGCGATCGACGCGGGACAGGAGTCCCCCGCCGGATGCCCGGCGCGCAGGCAGTCGACGAACGGCCGCGTCTCCTCCAGCTCGAACCCGAAGTCCTGCAGGGTCCTGATCTGCTGGAGGAGGCGCAGGTCGTCCTCGTCGTACGTGCGGTAGCCGTTCTCCGTCCGCCGGGCGGCCAGCAGGCCACGGGACTCGTAGTACCGCAGAGTCCGCGTGGTCGTTCCGGCCCGCTCGGCGAGCTCTCCGATGCGCATGTCCACGACCGTAGGCCTTGACGCCCACGTCAAGGCAAGGACGGGGCGGGGGCGGGCGGCAGCAGCGGTTTCCGTTCCACCGGGGACGAGAGCACGATCGAGGTCGTGGTCCGGCCGAGCGCCGACGTCTGCTCCAGGACGTCTTCGAGGTGGACGGTGTCGGTGACGGCGACCTTGAGGATCCAGCAGTCCTCGCCGACCACGTGGTGGACCTCCAGGATCTCGGGGCGCGCGATCAGTTCCAGGGTGCGGGGTGCTTCAGGGTGTAGCCGCCGTGCGGATTCACCCGGATGAAGGCCTGGATGCCGTAACCGAGGCGGGCCGGCGAGACATGGGCGCCGTAGCCGGTGATCGCGCCCCTCGCCTCCAGGCGGCGGACCCGCTCGGTGACGGCCGCGGGGCTGAGCCGGACGCGGCGGCCGAGCTCGCTGAGCTTGATGCGGCCGTCGCTCTGGAGGAGGTCCACGATCTGCCGGTCGACGGCGTCGAAAACGGCCACCGAGGTTTCGTCGGTGGCCGTCCGCGAATGCCGTGGTTCCTTCGGTGCGACTGCCTGCACTCCCATGTCTCCCCCTTCAGACGGCGAACGGCGAACGTAACACTTGAGGGGTGGAGCAAGGGAGTTGGGACGGTGGGACGGCAATGAAGGACGTACTGGTCATCGGTGGGAACCGCTATTTCGGAAAGCGGCTCATCGCCCTGCTGAGGGAATCCGGGCATCGGGTCACGATCCTCAACCGGGGCTCTTCCGGAGCGCCGGACGGAATCGAGCACCTCGTCGCCGACCGCGACGACGAGACCGCGCTGGAGTCCGTTCTCGCGGGCCGCTCCTTCGACGTCGTCGTGGACCAGGTCTGCTACACCCCGCGCCAGGCGGAGATCGCCCGACGCGTCTTCGCGGCGCGCACCCGGCGCTATGTGATGACGTCGACGGTGGAGGTGTACGAGTACGAGGACTCCGCCGCACCCGTCGCCGAGGACGCCCTCGACCTGGGCACGGTCACCGTCGACACGGGCGCGGCCTGGGAGGACCCGGAGTTCCGCGAGGCGCACTACGGGGAGGGGAAGCGGCAGGCGGAGGCGGTCTTCGCGGGTGCGGGTGCGGGCCCGGGTACGGGCGCGGATGGGGGCGGCGGGGCGGGCGCGGCCGCCGACGGCGGCGGTCCGCCGTTCGCGTGGGCGTCGGTGCGGGTGGCCCATGTGCTGGGCGGCGCCGACGACTTCACCGGCCGGCTCGACCACTACGCGCGGCGCATCCGGGCGGGCGAGCCGATCGCCGTACCGGTCGTGAACCGTCCGGCGACCTATGTGTACGTCGAGGAGATCGCCGCCTTCCTCGCCTGGGCGGCGGTCGGAGCGGACTTCACCGGCCCGGTGAACGCCCATTCCCACGGGCCGCTGACCACGGCCGAGATCTGCGCCGAGATCGAGCGCCGGGTCGGCGGCCGGACCGTCTTCCGGGAGGTGGAGGTCGGCGAGATCTCGCCGTTCTCCTTCTCCCGCTCGTACGGAATGGACAACTCCCGCGCAGTCGGCCTCGGTTATACCTTCTCCCACTCCTCCGCATGGCTCGCGGACGCCGTGGCCGAGACGGTCGGCGAGGTGACGACGTGACGCGCCACCGGATGCTGGGAGACGTACGGGTCGGGGCCGTCGGCCTCGGCACCATGCCGCTCTCCGTCGAAGGCCGGCCGGACGAGGCGCGGGCCGTGGCCACCGTGCACGCCGCCCTCGACGCGGGCGTGACCCTGCTCGACACCGCCGACTCCTACCACCCGCCGACCGGCACCCCCGGGGAGGGCGAACTGCTCGTGGCACGGGCCCTCGCCTCGTACGGAGGCGGCGCGGACGGCGTACTCGTGGCGACGAAGGGCGGCCGGGGCCGGACGGCGGACGGCGGCTGGACCGTCGACGGCCGGCCCGAGCACCTGAGGCGGGCGGCCGAGGCGTCGGCGCGCCGGCTCGGCTCCACGCCGATCGGCCTCTACCAGCTCCACAAGCCGGACCCGGCCGTCCCGTACGCCGAATCCCTGGGAGCGATAAGGGAGTTGCTGGACGCGGGAACGGTGCGGCTGGCAGGGGTCTCCAACGTCGGCGTCGAGCAGATCCTGCTCGCCCGCGAGATCCTGGGCGACCGGCTGGTCTCGGTGCAGAACCGCTACTCACCGGCGGTCCGCACGAGCGAGGCGGAGTTGCGGCTCTGCGCGGAGCTGGGCCTTGCCTTCCTGCCGTGGAGCCCGCTGGGCGGCATCTCGCGCAGCTCCCTGGACGGCCCCTCCGCCCAGCAGGAGGACCCGGAGTTCGCGGCCTTCCACCGGGTGGCGCGGGCGCGGGGGGTCAGCCCGCAGCGGGTGGCCCTGGCGTGGTCGCTCGCCCGCTCGGAGACGGTCCTGCCGATCCCGGGGGCGAGCCGGCCGGAGTCGGCCCGGGACTCGGCGGCGGCGGGGGCGTTGGTCCTGACGGCGGAGGAGGTGGGGGAGCTGGACGGGGGGTGAGGTCGGGGCAACGCGGCAAGGGCGCCCCCGCGCGGAGGCGCCCTTCCCTCGGGCCCCGGATCCGGCTCAAGGCCCGGGACCTGACTGTGGGGGGCTGTTCCCCACCCTGCCCGTTTCCGAACCGGGCTCCGCCCCGGACCCCGCGCGGCGATCCCGCCCCGCGGCCCGTCGTCAGACGCCCGCCCGGGCCTTCTCCTCCCCCTCCTCCGCCCGCTGGTCCGGGACCTCCGCGGGAGCCGGCGCATGGTCGTCGACCAGCGTCTTCTCGTCGAACGGCAGCCGCCCGGCCAGCACCTCCGCCACCCGCTCCTTGTCGATCTCCTTCGTCCACGTCCCGACGAGCACCGTCGCGACCGCGTTGCCCGCGAAGTTGGTCAGCGCACGCGCCTCGCTCATGAAGCGGTCGATGCCGACGATCAGGCCCACCCCGTCGACCAGCTCGGGCCGGTGCGACTGGAGGCCGCCCGCGAGGGTGGCGAGACCGGCGCCGGTGACGCCCGCCGCACCCTTCGAGGCGATGATCATGAAGACGAGGAGGGAGATCTGCTCACCGACGGAGAGCGGGTCGCCCATCGCCTCGGCGACGAAGAGCGAGGCCATCGTGAGGTAGATCGCGGTGCCGTCGAGGTTGAAGGAGTAGCCGGTCGGCACGGTGATGCCGACGACCGGCTTGCTGACACCCAGGTGCTCCATCTTCGCGATGAGCCGCGGCAGCGCGGACTCGGACGAGGAGGTGGAGAGGATCAGCAGGAACTCGCGGCCCAGGTACGTGAGGAGGGTCCAGATGTTGAGCCCGGCGACCAGCCGGAGAAGCGTCCCGAGGACCACGAACACGAAGATCGCGCAGGTCAGATAGAAGCCGATCATGATGACGGCGAGGGACTTCAGCGCGTCGACGCCGGTCGCGCCGACGACGGCCGCGATCGCGCCGAACGCGCCGACCGGGGCGGCCCACATGATCATGCCGAGGATCCGGAAGACGAGCCGCTGGATGTGCCCGATGCCGCGCAGGACCGGTTCGCCCGCCGCCCCCATGGCCTGGAGCGCGAAGCCGGCGAGCAGCGCGACGAGGAGGGTCTGGAGGACCTCGCCCTCGGTGAAGGCGGAGACGATGGTCGTGGGGATGATCCCGAGGAGGAAGTCCGGCGTGGACTCGCTCGCGCCCTCGGCCTGCTTGGCGCCGGCCTCGGCCAGTTCCTTGGTGAGGTGCAGCCCGGAGCCGGGCTCCAGGATGTTGCCGACGACGAGGCCGATCGCGAGGGCGACGGTGGACATGAGGAGGAAGTAGCCGAGGGCGAGACCGCCCACGGCGCCGACCTTCGCGGCCTTCCGGACCGATCCGACGCCGAGCACGATCGTGCAGAAGATGATCGGCGAGATCATCATCTTGATCAGATTGACGAAGCCGGTGCCCAGCGGCTTCAGCTCGACGGCGACGCCGGGCGCCAGGAATCCGACCACGATGCCGAGCACCACGGCTCCGATCACGGCCAGGTACAGATAGTGCGTACGGTCCCGTCTTGCGGCCACGGGGTCCTCCTCGTGCTGATGGGTGTCCACGTCCCGGTGGACTCCGAGAGCATCCATCAGCCTGTGACCGGGGTCACCGTTACGTACGTTTCGTTCACGACCGAACCGTTCGGACGCGGCGGACGGGGGGGCGGCCGCGGAGGGTGGCGAGGGAACGATTCGGGAACGCAATGCGTCGGCGCACCGTCCCACGTGCACACTTACCCGCATGCGTTTCCCCCTCCCCCACCCCCGCAGCCTGGCCGGCCAGCTCTTCGCGATGCAGGTCGTGCTCGTGGCCGTCGTCGTGGCCGGGTGCGCGGTCTTCGCATACGTCACGGACCGGGCCCAGGCCGAGGAGAACGCGCGGCGCCAGGCCACCGCGACCGCCGCCGCCGTCGCCGACTCCCCGTCCGTCGTCGCCGCGGCGCGGTCCGCCGACCCGACGGCGGTGCTCCAGCCGTACGCCGAGGCACTGCGCCGCCACGCGGGCGTGGCCTTCGTGGTGATCATGGCGCCGGACGGCACGCGCTGGACCCACCCCGAGCCGGAGCAGATCGGCCGGACGTACCTCGGACACATCGAGGAGGCGGCGGCGGGCCGGACCCACTCCGAGACCCACCTGGGGGTGCTCGGCCCCTCCGTACGGACGGTGGCGCCGGTCTTCGACGGCGGCGGCCGGGTCGTGGCGCTGGTCAGCGCGGGCATCACGATCGAGAAGATCAGTGAGCAGGTACGGGAGCAGGTCACCGCGCTGCTCGGCATGGCGGGCGCGGCGCTCGCGCTCGGCGGGGCGGGGACGTACGTGATCAACGCGCGACTGCGGCGGCACACGCACGGCATGAACGCGACGGAGCTGAGCCGGATGCACGACTACCACGAGGCCGCGCTGCACGCGGTCCGCGAGGGCCTCGTGATGCTCGACGGGCGGCGGCGGATCGCGCTCATCAACGACGGGGCGCGGGAGCTGCTGGGCCTGGACGAGGGGGTCGTCGGCCGGCCGGCGGCGGAACTCGGCCTCCCTGCGACGCTGACCGGCGCGCTGCTGTCCTCGGAGCCGCGGGTCGACGAGACGCATCTGACGGCGGACCGGGTGCTGGTGGTCAACACCCGGCCGGTGGTGGGCGGGGAGCGACGCGGCACGGTCGCCACGCTCCGGGACCGTACGGAACTGCAGGCCCTGTCGGGAGAGTTGGACTCGGAGCGGGGGTTCACGGAGGCGCTCCGCTCGCAGGCCCACGAGGCGGCGAACCGGCTGCACACGGTCGTGTCGCTCATCGAACTGGGCCGGGTGGCGGAGGCGGTGGAGTTCGCGACGGCGGAGCTGGAACTGGCCCAGGCGCTCACGGACCGGGTCGTGGACGCCGTCGGGGAGCCGGTGCTCGCGGCGCTGCTGCTCGGCAAGGCGGCGCAGGCGAACGAGCGGGGCGTGGAGCTGGTCCTGACGGAGGACAGCCGCATCGACGACGGCCTGGTGCCGTCGGCGCTGCCGTCCCGGGACCTGGTGACGATCCTCGGCAACCTCATCGACAACGCGGTGGAGGCGGCGGGCGGCACCCCGCACGCCCGCGTGACGGTCACGGTCGCGGCACGCGCGGGAGACGGCGAACTGCTCCTCCGGGTCGCCGACAACGGCCCCGGCGTCCGCCCGGCCGACCGCGACGCGGTCCTCGGCCGGGGCTGGAGCACCAGGGGCCCGGGCCGGGGCCTGGGCCTGGCGCTGGTGGGCCAGGCGGTGTCCCGCGCGGCGGGCACGCTGGACGTGACGGACGCGGTGGAGGGCGGTGCGGCCTTCACGGTCCGCCTCCCGCTGCCGACGCCGGGGCCGGTGGCGGTGGCGGTGGCGGTGGCGGGGCCGGGGCCGGTGGCGGGGCCGGTGGCGGGGCCGGTGCCGACGTCGGGGCCGGTGCCGGTGCCGGTGCCACGCGAGGGCCCGCCGGGCACGACGACCGCGCCCGGCACGGCCGCCGGGCCGGGCAGCCCGGGATCCGGTACGGCCCCCGGCCCGGACACGGCCACCCGCCCGAGCACGGCCGCCCCCGGCCCGGACACGGCCCGCACGCCCAGCGCCACCCTCGGCACGAGCCCGGCCCCCGGCCCCGACACGGCCACCCGCCCGAGCACGACGGCCCCCGGACCGGACACGGCCCCCGTGCCCGGCGCCGGCCCCGGCACGGGTACACCCCCCGTCGGCCCCTCCGAGGTGGTCTCGTGAGCACGCTTCCCCTGCGGGTGCTCGTCGTCGAGGACGATCCCGTCGCCGCCGACGCCCATGCCCTCTACGCCGGGCGCGTCGACGGGTTCACCGTCGTCGGCGTCGCCCACTCCCGGGCCGCCGCCGTACGCCTGCTCGAGCGGACGCCCGTCGATCTGATCCTGCTCGACCTCTACCTCCCGGACGGCCACGGCCTCCAGCTGCTGCGCGCGCTGCGCGCCGCCGGGCATTCCGCCGACGTCATCGCCGTGACCTCCGCCCGCGACCTGGCGATCGTCCGCGAGGGCGTCTCGCTCGGCGTCGTCCAGTACGTCCTCAAGCCCTTCGCCTTCGCGACCCTGCGGGACCGGCTCGCCCGGTACGCCGAGTTCCGGGCGACGGCGGGCGAGGCCTCCGGGCAGGACGAGGTCGACCGGGCGCTCGCCACCCTCCGGGCCCCGCACCCCACCACCCTGCCGAAGGGCCTGAGCGCGCCCACCCTGGAGTCCGTCACCCGGACCCTCCGGTCCACCCCGGCCGGGCTCACCGCCGCCGAGGCCGGCGCGGCCGTCGGGATCTCCCGGATCACCGCGCGCCGTTATCTCGAACACCTGGTGACCGAGGGCCGGGCCGTGCGCGCCCCGCAGTACGGCCAGATCGGGCGGCCGGAGCTCCAGTACCGCTGGCTCGACGGCCCCGCCCGCGGTCACTGATCGTCTTCTCCGCCACCACCGGCGGTTACCGACCGGTTCCCACGTTCCTACGACTTCTCATGTTTGGGGGAACGCACCGTAGCCCGCCGTCACCCTCCGCACCTACGTTGACCGGGTGCACCAACCCTCACCACCCTTCAACGCCCTCGCCGCGCGGCGCTTCCGCGAGGGTCTCGGCATGACCCCCGGTCACGTCGCGTACGGCCTGCGCGCGCAGTACGGCCTCTTCGTCACCCCCGACGCCGTCGTCGCGTGGGAACGCGGCCGGGCCCTCCCCAGCGAACAGGAGCTCACCGCCCTCGCGGGCGTCCTGTGGTGTGCCCCCGCCGAGCTCATCGCCGCCGCCTCCACCCTCCGCGAGCACCGGATGACGCGCGGCCTCGCCGCCGAGGAGCTGGCCCGGCGGGTCGGCGTCTCGGCCCAGGCGTACCAGCGGATGGAGGACGAGGGCCGCTGGCGCGGCACCGAACGCCAGACGGCCGCCCTCGCCGAGGTGCTCGGTCTCGGCCCGCGCGCCCTGATCACCGCCACCGGCGGCGACGAGTCCCTCGCGGAGCTGCTGCGGGACGCCGCCACCACCCACCGCTGGCAGGCATACGTGAAACCGGCCGTGAAGATGCTGCCGCTGCCCAGGAAGACCCTGGAGTACGCCCTGCAGCGGCTGCACACCGAGTACCACGCCCGGATGGCGGCGACCAGCAGCTGGGGCGCCTCGGCCGGCACCGGCGACGAGGGCCGCGCCTATCTCGACGAGATCACCGGGCACTTCTGGGCCGCCGTCGGCGCCTAGCCGGCGCCCCTTCGGATCCCGGAGGCCACCCCGCTGCCGGAGCACCGAATTCCGCATCCTGGCCCGTACATTGGCGCCGTGAGACGACACATACCTTTCGAACGACTCCACAACTTCCGTGACCTGGGCGGCTATCGGACCGCCGACGGCGGGACCGTGCGGTGGGAGACCCTCTACCGCTCCGACTCCCTCGCCAAACTGGCGGACGCCGACCCCGCCGATCTGGAGCGCTTCCGCGCGCTCGACGTGACCACGGTGATCGACCTGCGCTACCCGTGGGAGATCGCCGCCAAGGGCCGCCTCCCGGAGACCGAGGACGTCTCCTGGCACAACCTCTCCATCGAGCACCGCCCCTACGACCAGGCGGAGATCGACCCGGACCTCGACCCCTGGCGCTATCTCGCCGACCGGTTCGCCGAGGTCGCCGAGGACGGCGCGGTGGAACTCCGTGCGGCCCTGGAGGTGATCGCCTCCGCCGACGGCCCGCTCGTCTTCCACTGCGCGTCCGGGAAGGACCGTACGGGGCTGCTCGCCGCCGTCGTCCTCGCCCTCCTGGGCGTTCCGGACGAGGAGATCCTCGCGGACTTCGCGCTCACCGAGCTGGCCACGGAGCGGCTGATCGCCGACTGGCGGGCCTCCCACCCCGGCCGCGAACTGCGCTGGCCTGGCTACGGCCGGGCGCCCGCCGACATCATCCGGCTCTTCCTCGCGGACCTGCGCGCGCGGTACGGCTCCGTGGACGCGTACGTCACCGGCCACGTCGGGCTCGACCCGGCGGTGGTGACGGCACTCAGGGCCCGACTGGTCGAGTCGCCCTGACCCCCGTCCCGGGCACTGTTCTCTTTCCCGCTCCCCCGCCCCCGCTCGCGCTCGCGCTCAGTCCCGCCGCTCGAAGGAGAAGAGCTGGCCGGCCGCGTCCGGGGTGCAGGGCGCCTGGGCCAGCTTCGCCCAGGCCGCTTTGCGGTCGCCGACGACGGTGACGCAGGTGCCGGGGGTCGCGGAGCCGACCGGGACGATCCGGTAGCCGCGGACGGGCCCTCCGGGAGCGCCGTACGGCTCCAGGGCGAAGGCCTCGACGCGGCTCGGGTCCCCGCACTCGGAGTCCTCGTACGCGGAGTCGGGTATCCGGCCGCCGGAGGGTATCCCGGAGCAGCCGGGGCCGAAGTCGGGGTGGTCGGAGACGATCCTCCACCGGCCGGTGCCCACCGTCGCGAGGGAGTAGAGGGGGAAGTCCGACTCCGCGCACGGCACCTGATGGACCTGTCCGGTGCGGGTGCCGCGCCGTTCGGCGAGGCAGAAGTCGGTGCCGCTCACCCGGATGCGTACGTCTCCCACGGCGGGGGCCGCGGCGGCGGGGGTGCGGGGCGGCTGACCCGCGCGGCCGGCGCCGCCGTCGCGGAGGAGGGCGACGACGCTGGCCCCGGCGAGGACCAGCCCGGCCACGGCGACGGCGGCGACGAGCGCGCGCCGTATGCGGGACGAGGTGCCGGGAGGGGCCCCGGACGGGGTGCCGAAACCGTCCTGCGGGGCGGCTGCGGCCTCGGCCTCGTGCCCGGGCCAGGCGGGCGGCGGGCCGGCCGTCTCCGCCGGGTCGGGGACCGCGGTCGGACCCGCCGCCCCCGGGTCGGCGGGCGCCCCGGCGCTCTCGGCCCCGGCGCTCTCGTCGCCGTCCGGAGGTTCCGCACCCGCGTCCGCGTCCGCCGCGCCGTCCCCGTACGCCCCCCGTCCCGCCAGCTCCCCCCGTACCGTCCGCCACTCCTCCAGTTCGGCCGGTGTCACTCCGCAGGCGCGGACGAAGGCGGTCAGGAGTTCCTCGCGGGGCAGGGTCGCGCGGGCCAGCATGTTCGCCACGGTGGACCGGGGCAGGACGTCCCCGTGTGCCTCCGCCCGGGCTGAGAGCTCGCGGTAGGTCAGGCCCGACCAGTCCTTGAGGGCCTGGAGGCGCGCGAGGAACTCGGCGGGGGTGCGTGCCTCGCGTGGGTCAGGGGTGTGCCGCCCCGGTGTCATCCGCGCCTCTTCCCTTCGAACGGGCCCGCCGAACTCCGCCGGACAGGGGTTGGGACATGTCCGGGACAAGCCCCAAGCCTTGTTGATCGCACGCTCCGGCTCAAGAGTGGAACCCGGCGTTTCCAGGGGTGATGCCGAGCACAGCGGAGTGGCCCCGACCGTCCACGGGGGGACGGTCGGGGCCACTCGGGTGTGTCGGGGTCCCGGCGGGAATCCGGGACGGGTCGGGACGGAGGTCCCGACGGCAGGGTCGTACGGACAGGGTCGTAAGGACGGGGCCGTACGAACAGGGTCGTAAGAACAGGGCCGTACGGACAGGGTCGTAAGAACAGGGCCGGACGGACAGGCGTCCCGGGAAGCCCTGGAGCCCCGAAGCCCTAGAAGACGGACTCCGCCTCGCGGATGCGGTCCTCCGGGACCGTCTTGAGGCGGGTGACCGCCTCGGCCAGCGGCACCATCTCGACGCCCGTGCCGCGCAGCGCCGTCATGCGGCCGAAATCGCCGCGGTGCGCTGCCTCCACCGCGTGCCAGCCGAAGCGGGTCGCGAGCACCCGGTCGTACGCGGTCGGCGTGCCGCCGCGCTGGACGTGGCCGAGGATGACCGGGCGGGCCTCCTTGCCGAGGCGCCGCTCCAGCTCGACGGCGAGCTGGTTGCCGATGCCCTGGAAGCGCTCGTGGCCGAACTGGTCGATCTCGCCCTTCTTGTACTCCATCGAGCCCTCGACCGGATGGGCGCCTTCGGCGACGCAGATGACGGCGAACTTCTTGCCGCGGGCGAAGCGCTCCTCGACCATCTTGACCAGGTCGTCGACCTCGAAGGGCCGCTCGGGGAGGCAGATGCCGTGCGCGCCGCCGGCCATGCCGGACTCCAGGGCGATCCAGCCGGCGTGGCGGCCCATCACCTCGACGACCATCACCCGCTGGTGGGACTCGGCGGTGGTCTTGAGACGGTCCATGGCCTCGGTGGCGACGCCGACGGCGGTGTCGAAGCCGAAGGTGCGGTCCGTGGACGAGATGTCGTTGTCGATCGTCTTCGGGACGCCGACGACGGGCATGCCGGCGTCGGAGAGCATCCGGGCGGCGGTCAGGGTGCCTTCGCCGCCGATCGGGATGAGGACGTCGATGCCGTACTCGCGGGCCAGGTCGGGGGCGGATTCGGCGGCCTCGGCCAGCCGGTTCCGCTCCAGACGCGCGGAGCCGAGGATGGTGCCGCCGCGGGCCAGGATGCCGCTGACGGCGTTGAGGTCGAGGGGGCGGTAGTGGCCGTCGAGGAGGCCCTTGAAGCCGTCCTCGAAGCCGATGACCTCGTCGTCGTGGCCGGTGAGCGCCCGGTGCACGACCGACCGGATCACTGCGTTCAGGCCGGGGCAGTCGCCGCCTGCGGTGAGAACTCCGATGCGCATCGTGCTGTGTCTCCTGCTCGGTCGCGTTCCTTGATGAGCCAGAGCGATTCTCACACGCCCGGCCTGAGGGGCGCGCTCGCGGCCGCTCCGCGCGTCCTTGCCCCGGGCACTCGCCAGGGCCTTTCGTCCCGGCGTTCCGGGCCCTTCGTCCGGCGGGCGACCTAACCATCGGCGGGGGTATTGTCAAGGGGGTAATGCCGCCCTATCGGGGCTTTCTGAGCACAGTCGGTTGACGCGAGGGATGACGGCGTCGAGCGGCGCACGGGCCGCGAGCGTGCCGCGAGGGCACCGCTCGCCCCGGCTCCGTGAGTCCCGTTTTCCGCAGGACTGGACAGGAGACCACGGCGTGACGCGCAGCGTGTACGTGACCGGGATCGACCGCGGAGACGGCCGCCAGGTCGTCGAGCTGGGAGTCATGGAGCTCCTCACCCGCCAGGTGGACCGGGTGGGGGTGTTCCGGCCGCTGGTGCACGACGGTCCCGACCGGCTCTTCGACCTGCTGCGCACCCGCTACCGGCTCTCGCAGGACGCCTCGACGGTCTACGGCATGGACTACCACCAGGCCTCCGCGCTGCAGGCCGAACGGGGCACCGACGAGCTGGTGTCGCAGCTGGTCGACCGTTTCCACGCGGTCGCCCGCGACTACGAGGTCGTCCTCGTCCTCGGTACCGACTTCGCCGCCACCCAACTCCCCGACGAGCTGGCCCTCAACGCGCGGCTCGCCAACGAGTTCGGCGCCTCCGTCATCCCGGTCGTCGGCGGCAAGGGCCAGTCGGCGGAGTCCGTACGGTCCGAGGCGCGCAACGCCTTCCGGGCGTACGACGGACTCGGCTGCGACGTGCTCGCGATGATCGTCAACCGGGTGGCGGGCGAGGACCGGGAGGTCATCGCCGAGCGCCTCAAGGCCCGGCTGCCCGTGCCCTGCTACGTCCTGCCGGACGAGCCGGCGCTCGCCGCGCCCACCGTCGCCCAGATCAAGCAGGCGCTCGGCGCATCCGTGGTCCTCGGCGACGACGCGGGCCTCGCGCGCGACGCGCTCGACTTCGTCTTCGGCGGCGCGATGCTGCCGAACTTCCTCCACGCGCTGACCCCGGGCTGTCTGGTCGTCACCCCCGGGGACCGGGCCGACCTGGTCGTCGGGGCGCTGGCCGCGCACTCGGCGGGCACCCCGCCGATCGCCGGTGTGCTGCTCACCCTGAACGAGCGGCCCAGCGACGAGATCCTGACCCTGGCGGCCCGTCTCGCGCCGGGCACCCCGGTCATCTCCGTGCCGGGCAACAGCTTCCCGACCGCCACCGAACTCTTCGCCCTGGAGGGCAAGCTGAACGCCGCCACGCCGCGCAAGGCGGAGACGGCGCTCGGCCTCTTCGAGCGGCACGTGGACACGGCCGACCTGCTCAAGCGGGTCTCGGTGGCCCGCAGCGGCCGGGTCACCCCGATGATGTTCGAGCACGAGCTCATCGAGCAGGCGCGCGCCGACCGGCGCCGGGTGGTGCTCCCCGAGGGCACCGAGGAGCGGGTGCTGCGCGCCGCCGACGTGCTGCTGCGCCGTGACGTGTGCGATCTGACGCTGCTCGGCGACGTCGAGGTCATCCGCAAGAAGGCCGCCGATCTGGGCATCGCGCTCGCCGGCACGCAGCTGATCGACCCGGCGACCTCGGAGCTGCGGGACTCGTTCGCCGAGAAGTACGCGGCGCTGCGGGCCCACAAGGGCGTCACCGTGGAGCTGGCGTACGACGTGGTCTCGGACGTCAACTACTTCGGCACGCTGATGGTCCAGGGGGGCCTGGCCGACGGCATGGTGTCCGGTTCGGTGCACTCCACGGCGGCGACGATCCGTCCGGCCTTCGAGATCATCAAGACCAAGCCGGACGCGTCGATCGTCTCGTCGGTCTTCTTCATGTGCCTCGCCGACAAGGTCCTCGTGTACGGCGACTGCGCGGTCAACCCGGACCCGAACGCCGAGCAGCTCGCGGACATCGCCGTCCAGTCGGCGGCCACCGCGGCCCGCTTCGGCGTCGAGCCGCGGATAGCGATGCTCTCGTACTCGACCGGCACGTCGGGCTCCGGCGCCGACGTCGACAAGGTGCGGGAGGCGACGAAGCTGGTCCGCGAGGCGCACCCCGAGCTGCGGATCGAGGGGCCCATCCAGTACGACGCCGCCGTCGAGCCCTCGGTCGCGGCGACGAAGCTGCCGGAGTCGGAGGTGGCGGGGCAGGCGACCGTGCTGATCTTCCCGGACCTCAACACCGGCAACAACACCTACAAGGCCGTGCAGCGTTCGGCCGGCGCCGTGGCCGTCGGCCCGGTCCTGCAGGGTCTGCGCAAGCCCGTGAACGACCTCTCGCGCGGGGCGCTCGTCAGCGACATCGTCAACACGGTCGCCATCACGGCGATCCAGTCCCAGGCCCAGGAGATCCCGGCATGACGCCCCACCCGTCCCCCACCACCGCCCTGTCCGAGGAGCTTGGCCCGGCCTCTCCCGCTCGCGTCCTGGTCCTCAACTCCGGTTCCTCGTCGGTGAAGTACCAGCTGCTCGACATGCGCGACGACAGCCGTCTCGCGCAGGGACTCGTGGAGCGCATCGGCGAGGAGACCTCGCGGCTCGTGCACACCCCGCTCCAGGGCGGCGGGGGCGAGAAGCGCGAGAAGAACGGCCCGATCGCCGACCACGCGGCCGCCCTGAAGGCGGTCGCCGAGGAGCTGGCGGCGGACGGGCTCGGACTCGACTCCCCCGAGCTGGCGGCGATCGGCCACCGGGTGGTGCACGGCGGGCTGCGGTTCACCGAGCCGACGGTCGTCGACGACGAGGTGCTGGCGGAGATCGAGCGGCTCGTGCCGGTGGCCCCGCTGCACAACCCGGCGAACCTCACGGGCATCCGTACGGCGATGACGCTCCGCCCGGACCTGCCGCAGGTCGCGGTCTTCGACACGGCCTTCCACACGACGATGCCGGAGTCGGCGGCGCGGTACGCGATCGACGTGGAGACGGCCGACGCGTACCGGATCCGGCGGTACGGCTTCCACGGCACCTCGCACGCGTACGTCTCCCGGGAGACGGCGAGGCTGCTCGGCAAGGCGCCGGAGGAGGTGAACGTGATCGTGCTGCACCTGGGCAACGGCGCGTCCGCCTCCGCGGTGCGCGGCGGCCGGTGCGTGGACACCTCGATGGGTCTGACGCCGCTGGAGGGCCTGGTCATGGGCACCCGCTCGGGCGACATCGACCCGGCGGTCACCTTCCACCTCAAGCGGGTGGCGGGCATGTCGGCCGACGACATCGACGTCCTGCTGAACAAGAGGTCCGGCCTGGTGGGGCTCTGCGGCGACAACGACATGCGGGAGATCCGCCGCCGGATCGACGAGGGCGACGAGCGTGCGGCGCTCGCCTTCGACATCTACATCCACCGGTTGAAGAAGTACATCGGGGCGTACTACGCGGTGCTGGGCCGGGTGGACGCGGTGGCGTTCACGGCGGGGGTCGGGGAGAACGCGGCCCCGGTGCGGGAGGCCGCGATCACGGGCCTTGAGGAACTGGGGCTCGCGGTGGACGCGGACCTCAACGCGGTGCGGTCGGACGAGGCACGGCTGATCTCGCCGGACTACGCGCGGGTGGCGGTCGCCGTGGTGCCGACGGACGAGGAGCTGGAGATCGCCCGTCAGGCCTTCGCCCTGGTGAGCGGGGAGGCACCCGGGGTAGGGGCAGGAGAAACACTCGGAGAAACGCTCGGAGAAGTGAACGCCTGAGCGACCCCGCGCCCATTTGTACTTTCCGCCAGTCGGAATATTCCGCAGTGAAACAAACCGATAGGATCCGCCTCATGCGCCGTTCCAAAATCGTCTGCACCCTGGGCCCCGCCGTCGACTCCTATGAGCAGCTGAAGGCTCTCATCGAGGCCGGCATGAACGTGGCCCGATTCAACTTCAGCCACGGATCCCAGGCGGAACACCAGGAGCGGTACGACCGCGTCCGGCAGGTCTCCGCGGACACCGGTCGTGCCGTCGGCGTGCTCGCCGACCTCCAGGGCCCCAAGATCCGTCTCGAGACCTTCGCCGAGGGCCCGGTCGAGCTGGTGCGCGGTGACGAGTTCACCATCACCACCGAGGACGTCCCCGGTGACAAGTCCATCTGCGGCACCACCTACAAGGGCCTGCCCGGCGATGTCTCCAAGGGCGACCAGATCCTGATCAACGACGGCAACGTCGAACTGCGGGTCGTCGAGGTCGAGGGCCCCCGGGTCAAGACCATCGTCGTCGAGGGCGGTGTCATCTCCGACCACAAGGGCATCAACCTGCCCGGCGCGGCGGTCAACGTCCCCGCCCTGTCGGAGAAGGACGTCGACGACCTCCGCTTCGCGCTCCGCATGGGCTGCGACATGGTCGCGCTCTCCTTCGTCCGTGACGCCGACGACGTCAAGGACGTCCACAAGGTGATGGACGAGGAGGGCCGCCGGGTCCCCGTCATCGCCAAGGTCGAGAAGCCGCAGGCCGTCGAGAACATGGAGGCCGTCGTCGCGGCCTTCGACGCGGTCATGGTGGCCCGTGGCGACCTCGCCGTCGAGTACCCGCTCGAGAAGGTCCCGATGGTGCAGAAGCGCCTCGTGGAGATGTGCCGCCGCAACGCCAAGCCGGTGATCGTCGCGACCCAGATGATGGAGTCGATGATCACCAACTCCCGTCCGACCCGCGCCGAGGCGAGCGACGTCGCCAACGCGATCCTGGACGGCGCGGACGCGGTCATGCTGTCGGCCGAGTCCTCGGTCGGCGCGTACCCGATCGAGACCGTGAAGACGATGTCGAAGATCGTCACCGCGGCCGAGGAGGAGCTGCTCTCCAAGGGCCTCCAGCCCCTGGTGCCGGGCAAGAAGCCGCGCACCCAGGGCGGTTCCGTCGCCCGCGCGGCCTGCGAGATCGCCGACTTCCTCGGCGGCAAGGCCCTGGTCGCCTTCACCCAGTCCGGCGACACCGCCCGCCGCCTCTCGCGCTACCGCGTGCAGCAGCCGATCCTCGCCTTCACGACGGACGAGAACACCCGCAACCAGCTCACCCTGAGCTGGGGCGTCGAGTCCTTCGTCGTCCCGCACGTGGACAACACGGACGCGATGGTCGACCTGGTGGACGCCGAGCTCCTGAAGCTCCAGCGCTACAACGCGGGCGACACCATGATCATCACCGCCGGCTCGCCCCCTGGCGTCCCCGGCACGACGAACATGGTCCGCGTCCACCACTTGGGCGGAGCCCAGCAGGGCTGACGCGAAACCGCCGAATGGCCGGTGGGGGCCGCACCCTCCAGAAATGGTGCGGCCATCACCTTGCCGTCTCCCTGCCCCCATCGGGCGCTGCAGAAGGTCGCCGTCCGGGCAGGCCGGAGGCGTTTGAGCTGCTGTTTCACCGTGTCATGGCGAGGTTATGCATGGCGGCGACGGCATGATGCAGACCCTCTCCTTGCTGCTGGCAGTCGCGCAGGATCTTCCAGTTCTTCATCCGGGCAACGCTGTGCTCGACACGGGCTCTGACACGTCGGCGCTCGGCGTAGTCCCCCTCCTGCCGCGCAGGAGGGGGCGGCGGCTCTCTTGCGGTGCGGAATGATCAGGCCGGTGCCTAGGTAGCTCCCGGTGCATCTCGCACCGGGGAAGCCCTCTCCGCGCAGGTCCGCTCAGGCAGCCCTGATCGCCCGGTCGATCTCCGCACCGGTCTGGGCGACAACCAGTGGGCAGTCGTCCGTCAAAGCCTCCGGCAGATGCGGCCGGACCTCGTCCCGCTGGACCACGACGGGCCCGCCGGGGACGACCAGCACGGCGTCGAGGCGTTGCAGCAGGACGGCGAGAACGTCCATGACCCCGCCGCCGCCGAACCGGTTGAAGGTGATGCCGTCCGGGGCCCTGAGGTACACGTCTGCCTCCTCGCCGTCCGGCGTTCTCAGCCACAGGAAGTCCGCCTCGGAGTCCTGTGTCACCGCGAAGGGGTCGAGGACCTCGTGGGCGACGGCCATGTCCAGCGGAGCCGTCTCGCCCTCGTCGAACCGCATCACAAAGATGTCGAAACTCACGTCTCTCCAGCTAGGGGAACGCGGGGCCGGCGCCCCCGGAGATCGCTGGGCGCCGGCGCACCGCCTAAGGGGTGGTGGGCGGAGTGTAGACGACAGTGATCCGCTTGAGATCGTCCGTCTGACCGAAGATCCGCTTGGCCTCCAGGTAGACGTCCTCCTCTGCGATATGCCAGGTGATGGGCGTGTTCGGCGCCGCCTGGACCTGCATCCTCGCCTGGTCGACGAAATCCTTCTCGACGACCTTCTTGTTGTAGCTGTTCATCGCCTTCGAGTAGCCGGGGCCCTTGGCCTCCAGGAGAACACCGCCCTTGTATCCGTCGAGCTTCAGCTCGCCCTTGGGGTTCGGCGTGTTCTTGAGCAGGTAGCCGAATCCTTCGGGAACTCCCGTGATCTGGAACTCGTAGGCGATGGCACGAGCGCTCTTGCCGCGCTCATTGGAAACGTTCCAGAATCCGGGACCGCCCATCTCGACCCAGCACCCGGGGTTGTGCGGGACGCTGGAGATGGCGAAGGCCCGCGGAGCGACGTTCTCGACCTTTTCGCATGCCTTCTGAAGCCGCTGGATGATCTTCGTGCCGATACCGGCGATGGCGCCCTCGGTCAGACCGATGGAACGCAACGCCACCCAAGCCTCGGTGAAGCCGATCCCGGTCTTCACCGAGGCATCCAGCGCTGTCACGGCGGCCTTGGCGCCCTTGAACAGCGCACCGGCGACGAACCAGCTCGCCGCCCAGGCGCAATCGCCCCAGCTTCCTCCCGAAACCCCCGGGGTGATCAGCTTGGCGCAGCCGATGAAGTCACCGAGCAGGATGTCCACTGGATCGATGCCCGAGTTGAACTCGGCCATCGTCAGCGTAATCGTCATGCGGTCGGTCTTCGGGTCCGTGACGTCCGGACCGAGGTAGAACGTGTCCGCAGCCGGACAGCTGCCCGTGTATGTCTCCGGCGAGGCCATGCACATGAACAGGTCGACGTGCGACTTGTACGTGACGGTCGCCGTGATCCTGCAGTCCCCGACGTGGATGATCGGGTTGCAGTTGTCTTTGACGACGTTCTGCGGCTCGCCGATGTACTCGATGTGGTCCAGGACGGCCCACACCCCACCGATGCCGGTGGTGACGCCCTGCGAGATCTGCTCGTTGCTGCCGTTCGTCTCCGTGCGGTCTGCGGAAGCCTGGGCCTCCTCCGCCGACTCCCTGGCCCGGGCCGCGGCTTCCTCAGCCGTTGACGCATCGGATTCCGCCCGGGCGGCGGTGTCCCGGGCGCCAGCGGCGTCCTCCTCTGCCTCAGTGGCCGCCGACCGGGCCGAAGCGGCATCCTTTTCCGCATCACTGGCTGCGGCATCGGCCTGATCGGCATAGTCCGCAGCAGTATCGGCAGACGCCTGGGCGGCAGCCGCGTCCTCCACCGCGTCCTGGTGATACTTCACCGTGTTTGCTTCGGACTGCTGAGCGGCCTTGGCCGAGCCATCGGCCGCGTTCGACGACTTCTGTGCATCCGCTGCTGAAGCCAGTGCCTGGGCACTGGAAACCGCCGCGTCCGCAGCCGCCGCAGCCGCCGCCTTGGCGTCGGCGCTCGCCTCCGCAGCAACCTTCTGGGCCAGTTTGGCGGCCGCAGAAGCTTGGTCGGCCTTGGCCTTGGCCAAGGCCGCCTGCTGGGCGGCAGCCGTCTTCGCCGCCTGCCCTGTCAGTACAGCCAGGCCGGCCGACGCGTCTGTGTCCTGGTAGGGAGCTCCCAGCTCAATGGCGTCGTTGGCCGGCTTGATCACCTTGAGAGCGGACTCGCCCGCGGCCTTCGCTGCCTGGGCCGTGGCATAGGCGAAGCCCGCAGCGCGGACAGCCTCTCTGCCCGCAAGAATCGCTTCCGAACGGGCTACAGCCGCATCAGTCTTTGCCTTGCGGGCATTGAGCTGTGCTGTCTCAGCTTCGGCCTTGGCGACTGCAGCGTTCCCCTTGGCCGCTCCGGCGGCGTCTATGGCCTCTGCGGCAGCGGCATGTGCGGTCCGCATCGCAGACTCGGTGACGGCCACATCACGCTTTGCACCGTCGGCGAGGGCTTGGGCTCTTCTTGCCGCGCCCTCTGCCCTGGTGGCGGCCTCACGTGCCTTGGTCGCTGCTTCGGTGGCCTCTCCGGCAGCCGACCTGGCAGAAATGGCGGCAGAAGTTGCACCATTGGCGGCTGCTCGGGCTCTGGTCGCAGCCTCGCGTGCCTCGGTCGCTGCCTCTGTACCTTCAACAGCGGCGAGGAGGGCATCGAGCGCCTCTGCCTTGGCCACAAGGCTGTCACGCCGAAGCTCGGCCTCACGTGCGCCGTCACGCGCCTTACTCGCACGGAGTTCAGCGGCCAAAGCCGCGTCCTTCTTGAATGCCGCCGTCGATCCCGCGGACTGCGCGGCGGCCAACTGGTCCGCCGCTGTCTGCCTCTCGTTCCTCGCCTTCGTCTCCGCGGCAGAGGCCTTACCTCTCTCCGCGTCCGCCAGTTCCTTCTGGGACTTCGCATACGCGGCCTCGGCCTGGGCCTTGAGCCGCTTTGCGTCAGCGGCTTCGGCCGCGGTCTTGGCCTTCGCCTCAGCCTCCTTCGCCTTGGTCTCGGCAGCCTTGGCCTTGGCGGCATTCTCAGATGCCTTCGCAGCCTGAGCGGCAGCCCCCTCAGCCGCAGCCTTGGCCTGCCGGGCCGCTTCCTCCGCGGCTTCGCGACGGAAGTCGGCCTTCGCCGCATGCGCCTGTGTCATCGCCAGGGCGGAGAGCGTCTTGGCGTCCGCTGCCGAGGCCCGGGTGGCGTGAAGCGCCGTTTCCGTGGACTTCGTCGCGGCCGTGACCGCCGCGGCGGATGCCTTGGTGATCTGTGCCGCCTGCTGTCCGTACATCAAGCCACGGCCACGCGGCAGGCCGGCCGCGTCAGCGATGGCGTAGGCCTCGGCCTGCGCCTTGTCCACCCTGGCGACCTGCGCGTTGGCATCGACCAGGGCGCGGCCGGCGACGTACAGACGTCCGCCGGCGCGGCCTTGGGCGTGCTGGATGTTCCTGTCGACCTCGGCGAACTGCGCGGCGGTCGGGTAGTTGTCCGACTGCTGGTTCTGCGTCGTCCAGTAAGCCCGCCATGCGGAGAGCCGGCTGGCGATCATGGACTGACCGAGAGCCTCCCCCATCGCCTGGGTGGCCGTCTGGAGCGCCTTGTTCGCCTGCGCTTCGGCGGCGAGGATCGTGTCCCTCTGGAGCCGCTGCCCCCGAAGTTCGTCCTGCCACTCGACGGACGCGACCGCCACCTCCGCACCGAGGACACCGTGCGGGTCCGGCGGATTGTGGCTGGTGCACGAAGCGAAACGCGCCTTCAGGTTCTCCACGTCGATCCGGAACTCGGTGGAATCCGGATCCGGTGCGCTGGTCGGGAATCCGCCGTACTGGAGTACCAGGCGAATGTCGTCGGCGTAGAGCCATTCAGGCGACGGGAAGTTCATTCTCGTCCACGCGTCCCAGTCCTTCGCGTCCTCGTACCCGTTCGGTGAGTACCGGGACGTGATGACCGTGGTCGCCGCGTCTGCCGCCTCCTGACCTGCCCGAGGCGTCACGTTCTCGTAGAAGCTGCTCTCCGAGGTCCAGAACTGGTCGGCGATCCAGCCGGAGAAGCCCGTCTGGCTGAAGATGTCGCCTTCGTCATCTCCCGGATGCCCGGGCGGCCAGTTCTGGTATCCGGGAACGAGCGGGAAGCCGGCGAGTTCGATCTGACTCTGCCAGGCTTTCTGACGATCCGTGGACAGCTCCTCGCCCTTCGCGAGCGCGTACCGCCAGTCCGTCTGGTACGCGTCGTGAAGCGGGGTGGTGTCCTCCCACAACCTCTCCTTGGCCGCCGCGTGGAGCTCCTCGTCCGTCCCCGCGAGGCCGCCACGAGCGACCGCCTTCATCGCTGCCCCGCCCTTGCGCAGGACGTAGTTCAGTCGGCACTGGTCGGTGCGGACCGCGGCGGCTTGCTGAGGGTCGAAAGCTGCTGGATCTTCCTGGGTCGACGCGACGCTGCTCAGTCTGAGCGGGAGCGGTTGCTGGAGGTCGCTCCCCGCGATCGCGACCGTCAGTGCCGTCGTCAGGGCGGTCGCGGCGACGAGCGCTCTTCCCGCACCTCTTCGGCGCAAGAGCGCCAGGGTTCTTTTACGCATGGGTGAACTGCCGTCCCGATCAGAAGAGGTGGTCGAAGGCGGCCCAGCCGCCGGTGCCGATCTGAACCCGTGGCGCGAAGGGTGCACTGGGATTCCCCGTGCCCTTGAAGAGCCACAGCGGTCCGGCAGTGTCCGCGGCGATCAGGTCGGTCTTCCCGTCGCCGTCGTTGTCGCCCGTGGAGACGATCAGCTTGTGGATGTTCCATCCGCCGCCCACGGTGATGCGCGAGCCGAGCACTCCGTCCGCCACGAGGTTCCCGGTGCCGGGGTAGATGTAGAGCGTGCCGTCCGCGGACCGCGCCACCAGGTCGGTCTTGCCGTCCCCCGTGTAGTCGCCGCGCCCGGCGAGCGCGGTCATCCCGCTCCATCCGCCGCTGCCGATACGCATGCGCGCCTGGAGAGTGCCGTCGGCCTTGCCCTGGTAGAGCCAGAGGGTTCCGTCCGTATGACGGGCGACGAGATCGGGTTCCGCCGACCCACCCATGTTGCCGACGGAGACGAGCAGGTTGTAGATCTGCCAGCCGCCGCCTACGACCTTGGTGTCGTTGCCGTGCTCGGCCGTGTAGAAGAGGGTGGCGCCCAGACGGTGATAGACGTCGTCGCCTTTCCCTCCCTCCGAGATGTTGGCCTGGACGAGGGCATCCGCCTCCGCCCATCCACCGCCCATGTCGACCATCGGCTTGACGCCGCCGGTCCCCTTGGGCTCGTAGTCGTAGAGCCGGCCGGACTTTCGGGCGAACAGCGGGAACATGACGGGGCCCGGAGCCACTTGGGCCTGCTGCGCGGCCGCGTTGCCGGTGCGGTCATCCCATGGCGTGGGTGCTCTCATGGCCGTGAGAAGCGCGGCCAGCAGGCCGCTCAGTACGGCCACGCAGATCGCCGCCCGGCGGAGCGGGCGGTCGAGTGGACGAAGCATGGATCTGGTGGGTCCTCACAGGGATTGCCTGCGCGGACGCAAGGAGGGACGCTGCACGACGGCCGCCCCCCGACGCCCGCACGCTGAAGCGGATCCGCTTCAACCACGATCAAAATAGAACATCAGTTTGATCCTGTGAAGATTCTTTCAGGTCTCTGTGAAGCCGCCGTGGCCCGCGCTCGACATGAGCGCGGGCCACTGCGGTGTGCGGCTCCCGGAATGGTTCGGGGATCAGCTGGGCTCGATCGTGTTGCGGAGGCCGGGGACCCGGAGGGTGCCGCCGAACTGGCCGGCCTGTATCACCGTCACATCGGTGAAGATGGCGAGCGGCACGTCCAGCGGGGGCGGGGTCGCGGGGCTGAAGGTAACCGGGAAGATCCCGAAGAGGTTGCCCTTCAGGGACTCCGTGTACATGGTCACCGTGCCCTCGGTGATGGTCGACTCCTCGCCCGGGGTGGACCGGACGTGGCCCGACAGGCCGTCGGAGTGGACCGTCGTCTGGTGCAGATCCTTGATCTTGACCGTGGACGCGGTGAACTTCAGCGCCTTCTTGATCTTGCCGCTGCCGGTCTTGACCTCGACGATGCCGTGGTACTTGAGGCCCAGCAGGGTCAGCTTCGTGCTGTCCAGGCGCCACGGCTCGTCCGGGAGCAGTGGGATGCCGGGCTCCAGCTCGGCCGCCGCCAGCGCCTCGGGGTCCGGCACGGCGCACGGGATGTGCGGCTTGGCGCCGTCGGGTATGGACTCGTCCTTCTTGGCGTCCAGGCCCTTGGCGCTCTCCGGCAGTTCCTGGACCTTCGCGCCCGCCTGCTCGGCGGCCTTCTCGATATCCCGCTTCGTCTTCTCCGCGGCCGGATCGGTGGTCGGCTTCGGCGCGGTGGTCGACTTCGGAGGGGTGGTCCCGGCCGGATCGTCGGCGGTCGCCGGCTCGTCGGCGGGGGCCGTCGCGGAGGCGCTCGGGGTGGGTGCCTGGGTCGTCGGGGCCGCGGTGGTGGGCGTCTCCGTCGGCTTCGGGTCCGGGCCGTCGAACAGGTCCTTGAGGGCGTCGCCGACGCCCAGCGGGTCGAGCGGGTTCTTCGACTTCGTCGGCGTGGGGGTGGCCGTCGGTGTCGGCGTCGCGGTCGGCGAGGCGGTGGCCTTCGCCTCTTCCTTCGACTGCTGCGTGGTCGCCTGCTCGGTCTCCGTCGCGGTCGGCGTCGGGTCTCCGGTGGCGGTGGGGCTCGCGGTGGCGGTGGGGGTGGCCGTCGCGGTGGTGGACGGCGTCGAGGTGGGGGTGGAGGTGGGCGTCGGCTTCGTCGTCTCGGCCGGCTTCTCGGTCTCCTCCTGCGTCGGCTCGTCCGAGCGCGTCACACAGGGACCGGGGGCGAAGGGGATGTCCTTCTCGTCGGCGAGGGCGAGCCTGGGCGTGAGGCCCATGCCCACGAACACCGCGGTCGGCATGGCGGCCAGCGCCATCGCCTTGCCCGCGGGGCCCTGGATCCTGTTCAGCAGCGACTTGCGCGGGGCCGCGTGCCGCGGGCCCTCCTTCGCGAGCGCCGACTGAGTCTCGTCACCCCGCACTGTTCCTCCCGCCCTTGGCGTCGATCGTCGTGTCGGTCAGCGGCTGCGCGCCCTCGCGCTGCTCCGGGAACACGGCCGCAACCATGGCCTCGGTCTCGGGGTCGAGGGCGGGGGCGGCCTCGTCGGAGGCCTCCGGCCGTCCGTCGTGCTCTGCGTCGGCCTCAGCCTCTGCCTCTTCGGTCTCCTCGGCCGGCGGGGCGGGCGCCCACGCGGCGGACATGCCGCCGCCGATGACCGCGAACAGGTAGCCGATGATCAGGCCACCGAAGTTCGAGACCGGGATGGAGACGAGCGCCAGGACGATCGTCGCGACACCCGCGAACACCCGGACGATGGGCTGGAACCACATCGTCAGACCGAGCGTGATGAGCAGGACGCCGATGATCAGCGCGCCGGCTCCGGCGGTCGTCTGCATGGCGAGGGTGACATTGCCGAGCCGCATGTCCCCGTACGGAAGGTAGGCGATCGGCACGCCGCCGATCATGGTGAACAGTCCCGCCCAGAAGGGCCGGGTCTGCCGCCAGACCTTGAACCGGTTCTCCTTCTTGGGGACTTCGCGGGAGGCGGGGATCTCGGCGCTCATGGAACAGCTCCCTGGAAGCGGTGTTGCTGAGAAGTTGAAGAGAGGGTGCCTGGCGGGTGGGACCGCACGGGGCGGCCCCACCCTCAGGACGACCTGGTCCTCACGGACCGGTCAGTCCTAGTAGCACTCCTTCGAGGTGCCCCGGTGCAGGGACAGGTGAAGGTCGGGGAGCTTGAAGGTGCCGGCCGTGGTGGCCCACGCCTTCTGCTCCACCCCGTTCAGCGTCGCCTGCTCGGCACGCTGGCCGAAGCCGTACGGGTTGGCCTTGGTGTTGGGCTGGATGCCCGGCTTGCCCGGAACCGGCTGGCCGTTGACCTTGTGCAGGTCGCCGGCGGCGATGCCGATGTCGATGTTGGTGAAGACGGCGTCGGCCTTGAGCTCGGAGACATCGAGGTAGATGTCCTTCGCGTAGACCTTGTCCTCGGGCCTGCCGGTCTTGGCGGCCTCGGTGCCGGCCTCCAGACGGAGGGTGACGTCACCGATGAACGGCACCTTCGGCGTCACGACCGACTGGCACATGTTGGTGATCCAGGCCTCGGAGAAGCCGGACACCGCCACCGGGGCGGCGAAGTCCTTGCCCTCGAGGTCCTTGCCGGCGTCGACGCTGCCGTACTGCACGAAGTTCGTGCCGACGAGGCTGTTCGCCTTAACCTTGAATTCCTGGCCGGAGATGCTGAAGGACGCGGCGAGCGCGCCCTGGGCCAGGCCGACACCGATCGCGGCCGTCGCGGCCACACTCGGGACCATGACGACGGCGAACCGCTTCCATCTGGTCCCGCCACGAACCTGGGACTTCATGAGAATTCCTCCTTCTCGGACGTACATCTCCGGAAGGGCGCGGGGCCCGTCCTGGGATGGGAGAAGAGCTACGTCCTCGGGAAGGAGAGCGCCGAGGCATCAGGCGGCGCGTTGCGCGTCCGAATCACCGGCGATCACCCCCGAGCGACAACCATGGGCCGCGTCTTGGAACGCGACCTGATTGGACAGGCCCCGTTCGATGAGAGCGGGAACCCCCCTGTCCACGACCGGTGCCGGAACACCGGTCCACCCGGTGGGGACCCTCGCCGCGTCCCGGGTGGTTGCCGGGGTGGTGCGGTTCGGACCGAGCGTCGCCGATCGTGGTCCATTCCGGGCCCCCGCACAAGGGGGTTCGTTACTGGCTAGTAACGGGTGGATAACCACGCCATGGCGGGACGGGACCGAATGGGCACGGAGGGTGCATTCGCCTGGTGAGGAATGTCAGCAGATTGCCGGAAGAATACGGACAGAACCACAGGTTCGATTTACTGCAAGTAACAGCGGCCGCGATTACCAAGTTTTGGTAAAGCGCGGCCGCCTTTTGTCACCCTGCTGCCAAATCGTCGGACGATCCGGCACACCGGACGGGACTAGAACAGCACCCGCGCCAGGGCCTGCCGGGCCGCCGTGACCCGCGGGTCGTCGGCGCCGATCACCTCGAAGAGCTCCAGGAGACGCAGCCGCGCCGCGTCCCGGTCCTCGCCGACCGTGCGGCGCACGGTCTCGACGAGACGCCCGAAGGCGTCCTGCACATGACCGCCCACCAGATCGAGGTCGGCGGCGGCGATCTGCGCGGTCACATCGGCCGGACCGTCGGCGGCGGCCTTGCGGACCGCGGCCGGGTCGAGGTCCTGCACCCGGGTGAGGAGTTCGGCCTGGGCCAGACCGAGCTTGGCCTCCGGGTGCGCCGGGTCGTCGGCGAGCACGTTCTTGTACGCCTGGACGGCGCCGGCCAGATCACCCGCGTCGAGCGCGGACATGGCCGCTTCGAGGAGCGCGTCGTAGGGGCCGACGGGCTGCGCGGCCGCGGCCGTACCGCCGTCGGGGGCCTCACCGTTCGCGTCGACGACGATGCCGGTCAGACCGAAGCGCTCCTCGCCGATCTGGATCAGCTGGTCGAGGGTCTCGCGGATCTGGGCCTCGGGCACGGCGCCCTGGAAGAGCGGCAGCGCCTGACCGGCGACCACCGCGAAAACGGCCGGAATTCCCTGGATGCCGAACTGCTGCATCAGCATCTGGTTGGCGTCGACGTCGATCTTCGCGAGCAGGAAGCGGCCGTTGTACTCGACGGCGAGCCGATCCAGGAGGGGGCTCAGCTGCTTGCAGGGCTCGCACCACTCGGCCCAGAAGTCGAGGACGACCGGGACCTCGGCGGAACGCTGGAGCACATCGCGCTCGAAGCCCGCCTCGTCGACGTCGATCACCAGGGCGGACGGGGGCACGGCGGCGGGGCCACCCTGCCGGGCGGCTGCGGCGCGCGTCTGCTCCGCCTTCGCCTTGGCCTCTCCGGCCGCCTTCACCGCGGCGAGGTCGACGACGCCGCTCATGGACATGTTTCGGGGCTGCATACGTACATCCTCCCCCTTCCGCGCGCGTAACCGGTAAGTCATGGCTGAACCGTGCCGTCCGCACGTCTCCCGCCGGTGTGCGAGACGTGGGGCGACACGGTTCCTCGTCTTCGGTTCGCACCAGGTCCCCACCCGGTGCGGTGCACCGGGTCCCCACCCGGTGCGTGGTTGTCGCTCAGGCCGCTCAATGCCTTTCGCTACAGGTCGTAGCGTAACTCTCCCGGGTGACCCGGGGGGAGTGCGCGGACCGGATCCGTACGGTGAACTGCCTCACACGCCGCCCCTCTGGCGCACTACCTACCGGCGGGTATGGTCGACGTCCATGTCGTCGATGTGTCGCCGCACCAACCCCAGCACCCGTACGGGACGCCCCCGCTCCACCGAGGCCGACACGGCCATCCTGGAGGCGACCCGCGCGGCCCTGGTCGAGCTGGGTTGGTCCAAGCTCACGATGGGGGACGTGGCCGGCCGGGCCGGGGTGGCCAAGACGACCCTGTACCGCCGCTGGGCCAACAAGAGCGAGCTCGTGGTCGACGCCGTCGCCGTCCTCTTCGACGAACTCGAACTGCCCGACCTGGGTTCCCTCCAGGCCGACATCGAGAACGTCGTCCTGCAGTTCGCCGCTCTCCTCGAACGCCCCGAGACCAAGACGGCCCTGATGGCGGTGGTGGCCGAGTCGACCCGCGACGAGCCGCTGCGCGAGCGGATACGGGCCTCGATCGTCGACCGGCAGAAGCGGCTCGTCCTGGAGGGCCGGATGCGGGCGCAGCGGCGCGGTGAACTCCCGGCGGACCGGGACCCGGTCGCGGTGGACGCCACCGACGACCTGATCTTCGACGTGATCGCGGGCGCCGTGGTGCACCGGGCGCTGGTGAGCGCGGAGCCGGTCGACGGGCCGTGGGTGGCGCGGCTGTCGGCGCTCCTGGTGGGCGGTCTGGGAGCGGCGGCGGCCGTCGGCTGAGCGCGTGACGCGCGGGCTCAGAAGCCCGGGGGCTCCGTGTAGACGCCCCACTCGTCCCGCAGCGCGTCGCAGATCTCGCCGAGGGTGGCCTCCGCGCGGACGGCGTCCAGCATCGGGGCGATCATGTTCGAGCCGTCCCTGGCGGCCGCGAGCATGGCGTCGATCGAGGCGCGGACCCTGGCGTCGTCGCGGCGCTCCCTGCGCTCGCCGAGGACCCGGACCTGCTCCCACTCGACCTCGTGGCTGACCCGGAGGATCTCCAGGTCGCCGGTGACGGAGCCGTGGTGGACGTTGACGCCGACGACCCGCTTGTCGCCCTTCTCCAGGGAGCGCTGGTACTGGAAGGCGGACTCGGCGATCTCACCGGTGAACCAGCCGTCCTCGATGCCGCGCAGGATGCCGGAGGTGATCGGCCCGATCGGGTGCTGCCCGTCCGGGTGGGCGCGGCGGCCGCGCTCCTTGATCTGGTCGAAGATCTTCTCGGCGTCGGCCTCGATGCGGTCGGTGAGCTGCTCGACGTACCAGGAGCCGCCCAGCGGGTCGGCGACGTTGGCGACGCCGGTCTCCTCCATGAGCACCTGCTGGGTGCGGAGCGCGATCTCGGCGGCCTGCTCGCTGGGGAGCGCGAGGGTCTCGTCGAGGGCGTTGGTGTGGAGGGAGTTGGTGCCGCCGAGGACGGCGGAGAGGGCCTCCACTGCGGTCCGTACGACGTTGTTGTACGGCTGCTGGGCGGTGAGGGAGACACCGGCGGTCTGGGTGTGGAAGCGGAGCCACTGGGCCTTGTCGGTCGTGGCGCCGTACACCTCCTTCATCCAGCGCGCCCAGATCCGGCGGGCGGCGCGGAACTTGGCGATCTCCTCGAAGAAGTCGAGGTGGGCGTCGAAGAAGAAGGACAGACCGGGGGCGAAGACGTCCACGTCGAGGCCGCGGCTGAGGCCGAGCTCGACGTAGCCGAAGCCGTCGGCGAGGGTGTACGCGAGCTCCTGCGCGGCCGTCGCCCCGGCCTCGCGGATGTGGTACCCGGAGACGGAGAGCGGCTTGTACGCGGGGATGCCCTGCGCGCAGTGCTCCATCAGGTCGCCGATGAGGCGCAGATGGGGCTCGGGCTCGAAGAGCCACTCCTTCTGCGCGATGTACTCCTTGAAGATGTCGGTCTGGAGCGTGCCGTTGAGCCGGGCCGGGTCGACGCCCTGGCGCTCGGCGGCGACCAGGTACATGCAGAAGACGGGTACGGCGGGGCCGGAGATCGTCATCGAGGTGGTGACGTCGCCGAGTGGGATCTCCTTGAAGAGGACCTCCATGTCGGCGGCGGAGTCGATGGCGACGCCGCAGTGGCCGACCTCGCCGAGGGCGCGGGGGTCGTCGGAGTCCCGGCCCATGAGGGTGGGCATGTCGAAGGCGACGGAGAGGCCGCCGCCGCCGGCGGCGAGGATCATCTTGTAGCGCTCGTTGGTCTGCTCGGCGTTGCCGAAGCCGGCGAACTGGCGGATGGTCCAGGTCCGGCCGCGGTAGCCGGTCGCGTGGAGCCCCCGGGTGAACGGGTACTCGCCGGGCCAGCCGATGCGTTCGAAGCCTTCGTAGGTGTCGCCGGGCCGGGGCCCGTAGACGGGTTCGACGGCGTCGCCGGAGAGCGTGGTGAAGTCGGCGTCCCGCTTGTGAGCCTTGTCGTAGCGGGCCTGCCAGCGACGGCGGCCCTCCTCGATGGCGTCAGCGTCCATGCTTCGAATTTACTAGGGCGTCCTAGTAGATGTCGAAGGGAAACCCCCGCACATCCGTGCGGGGGTTCGCGTCAGGCCTTGACCGGCTCCGGCCGCGCGCCGCTGATCAGCGGCAGCGTCTCGGCGACGACCTTGCGCTCGACGAAGAACGCCGCGAACGGGATGGTGCCCGAGACCAGGACCCAGAGCAGCTTCCCGAACGGCCAGCGGGCCTTGGAGCCCAGGTCGAAGGCGAAGACGAGGTAGATGATGTAGAGGACACCGTGGGCCTGGGAGACCGCGAAGGTCACGTCCTCGCCCATGTCGAACCCGTACTTGAAGACCATGCAGGTGCACAGCACGAGCAGCATGACGGCGGTGATGTACGCCATGACGCGGTAACGGGTCAGCACGCTGGATTTCATGCCGTCGAGCGTAACGGCACGTTCCGGGCGATCTTCGCGCGGGTCTGCCCTCGCGGCGCGAGCGGCTACTTCTCCTCGAAGTCGTCCGCCGCGACCCGCAGCGGACGCAGCATCGCGAAGATCTCGGCGCACTCCTCCGCGTCGTACGCGCCGAGCCCGAACTCCATCTCCATCAGGTCGCGGGTGGCCGCCTCGACGACCTCGCGGCCCTTCTCCGTGATGGAGGCCAGCGTTCCGCGGCCGTCGTTCGGGTTGGGCCGCTTGTCGACGAGACCGGACCTCACGAGGCGGTCCACCGTGTTCGTCACGGACGTGGGGTGGACCATCAGCCGCTCGCCGATCTTGGACATCGGCAGCTCGCCGGCCTTCGAGAAGGTGAGCAGCACCAGGGCCTCGTACCGCGCGAAGGTCAGCCCGTACGGCTTCACGACGGCGTCGACCTCCGCGAGGAGGATCTGGTGGGCGCGCATGATCGAGGTGATCGCGGCCATCGAGGGGACCGGGCCCCAGCGCTTCTGCCAGAGTTCGTCGGCGCGGGCGATGGGGTCGAAGGGGAGACTGAGCGGCTTCGGCACGCGTCGACCTTACCGACTGGTCACATGCCGGTCAGCCCTGTCTCGCCTTTCGGTCGCCGACCGCCCCGGCCGGCCCGCGTCTCCGCCGTCGCCCCGGCGGCCCGCAGCTCGGCGGCGGCGGCGAGGAGGCAGACCGTGCCGAGGACGCCCGTACCGGCGACGACGGCGTGCACGGGGGCGAACTCGGCGGCGATTCCGGCCCCCGCCATGCCGATGCCCTGGACGGTCATCATGCCCGCGGTCATCAGGGTCATGGCCCTCCCCCGCTGCTCGTCGGGGACGGCGGCGACGAACCAGGCGTCGAGCCCGAGGGTGTACGCGCCGGTGGCGCCCGCCAGGAAGAGGGCGGCGGCCGCGAGGGGCACGCCGGGCTCGGGGGCGTACAGGAGGTAGGGCAGGACGCCGGTCACGGCGAGCGGCAGCACGATCCGGGAGCGGGTGGCCGCGTCGAGGAAGGACCCGGCGAACAGCTCGCCCGCGATGGTGCCGACGGGCAGCGCGCACATGAGGAGGCCGAGGGCGGCGGTGGAGACGCCGATCTCGTCGGCGTACGGGGCGGCCAGCGCCTCCGGGACGACGGCGAAGAGCGGCGGCACCCAGAACATCAGCATCAGGGCCCGCACCCGCCGGTTCCGCAGCACCGCCCAGGTGCCGGAGAGCCCGCTGTCCGCGGCCCCGGACGCCCGGGCGGGGCGGCGGACGGTGCCGAGCCGGAGCAGCAGCGCCGACACGAGGAAGGTGGTGGCGGTGACGGCGAGGGCGCCGCGCGGCGGGACGACGGTGAGCAGCACGCCGCCGACGGCGAAGCCGGTGAGGAGGGCGCTCTGGGAGACGATCCGCAGCAGGGAGCGGCCGAGGACGAAGAGGTCGCCCTCGCCGAGGATGTCGGCGAGGGTCGCCATGCGGGTGCCGTTGAAGACGGGCGAGACGACGGCGATGGCGCAGCGGAGCGCGAGCAGGACGGCGACGGGGGTGGCGGGGAGGACCATGAGCGCGACGCAGCCGGCGCAGAAGAGGTCGCAGACGACGAGGATCCGGCGGGGCGGGAGCCGGTCGGTGAGCCCGGCGAGCAGGGTGCCGCCGACGAGGTAGGGGAGGAAGCCGAGGGCGAAGGTGAGGGAGGAGAGGAGCGGGGAGCGGGTGAGGTCGTAGACGAGCACGGTGAGCGCGAGCTCGCTGACGACGACCCCGAGCAGCGAGAACAGATGCGCCACGAACACGACCCGGAACTCCCGCACCCGGAAGACGGCCCGGTAACCGGGGCCGGCAGAGACGGGGACGGGGGCGGGGCCGACCAGGGCGGGGGCGGCGGGGACGGGGGCGCGGCCGGCGGGGACGGGGCCGGCGGGCGTGCGGCCCACGGGTGCCTGACCGGTGGGCGCCGGACCGGGCGGGGGCGCGGGGGCGGTCGGCTCCGGTCCGGTACCGGGCAGCGCGGTGGTGGGGTCGTCGTGCTTCGGCATGGCACGCAGCGTGCCGTCGGCGACCGGGCCCGCCCTAGACTTTCGGACCCAGACGAATCTTCCGTCCCGTCTTCCGGAGGGCCCGTGCCGTACCACCTGCGTTTCGGCGAGGCCGACCCGCTGCGGATCCGGTTCGCGATCTCCCCGCTCTGGGAGACCCACTCCGCCGTGCGGGTCCTCGCCCGGCCCGGCAAGCAGGGCTACCACCTGCCGTGGATGCGGCGGATCGCGTCCGCCGCGCGGGAGCTCGACCTCGGGCCGCTGCATCTGCTGATGCCGCTGCACGGGCACAGTCCGGACTTCCTCTATCCACCGCCGCTGGGGCCCGCCGCCTCGTTCGAGGACGAGATGGCCGCCGTGCGGGAGACCGATCCGGCGCTGGCCCTCGACGACTTCGAGCGGGCGCTCGCGGAGACCCCGGGGGCGGCCGGGACGGCCGAGGGGCGGCGGCTGCTCGCGGATCCCGCCGGGGCGGTGCTGCGGCTGGCGGAGCTGCTCCAGGCCGCGTGGGAGGCGCTGATCGCCCCGGACTGGCCCCGGCTGCGGGCGCTCCTGGAGGCGGACGTGGCGTACCACTCGCGGCGGCTCGCGGAGGGCGGCCTCGAACGGCTCCTGGACGAGCTGCATCCGGCCTTCGCGTGGGACGCGGAGACCGCCACGCTGGAGGTCGCGTACCACGGCGAGCACATCCGTCCGCTGGACGGGCAGGGGCTCGTCCTGATGCCGTCGGTGTTCATCTGGCCGGACGTGGTGAGCGGTTTCGACCCGCCGTGGCAGCCGACGGTGGTCTACCCGGCCCGCGGGATCGGCGGGCTGTGGTCCGAGGCCGGGGACCGTACGCCGGAGGCCCTCGGACGGCTCCTCGGCCCGGTGCGGGCGGACGTCCTGTGCGCGCTCGCCGAGCCGATGGGGACGACGGCGCTCTCGCACCTCCTGGGCCGGGCCCCGTCCACCGTCTCCGCGCACCTCGCGGTGCTGCGGGACGCGGGACTGCTGACCTCGCGGCGGTACGGCCACCAGGTGCTGTACGAACGGACCCCGCTGGGGATCGCGGTGTCACAGCCCGGAAGCGGCTGACCGACATGTCACGATGACCCGGATCGTCCCGCCGTCCGTACGAAGCGCCGTGCTCGCCGTACCCGACCCTGGGGGGCCGGATGTCCCGCCGCACCGTCACCGCCGTGACCCTGACCCTCGTCTCCGCGCTGCTCCTGACCGGGTGCGGTGAGGGCGGCCCCCCGAAGGGCCCCGTCGGTCCGCCGTCCACGCGCGCCGAGACGACCCCCGCGAGCGGCTCGCCGTTCTGGGTCGACCCGGAGAGCGACGCGGCCAGGCAGGTGCGCCAGTACGAGGCGCAGGGCAGGGCCGAGGACGCGAGGATCCTGAAGCGGATCGCGGACCGGCCGGTCGCGGACTGGCCGGCCGGGGACGATCCCGTACCGGAGATCACCCGCGCGGCGCGGGGCGCGGCGGCGGAGAACCGTACGGCGGTGTTCGTCGCGTACAACATCCCGCACCGCGACTGCGGCCTGTACTCGGCGGGCGGCTCGCACGACGCGCAGGCCTACCGGGCCTGGATCGACTCCTTCGCCACCGCGCTCGGGGAGTCCTCGGCGATCGTCGTCCTGGAGCCGGACGCGGTGCCGCACATCGTGGACGGCTGTACCCCGGCCCAGCACCACGAGGAGCGGTACCGGTTGCTCGCCGGGGCCGTCGAGCGGCTCAAGCGGCAGCCCCGCACCCGGGTCTACCTGGACGCCGGCAACCCGGCCTGGATCGACGATCCGGGCAGGCTCGTGGAACCGCTGCGCCGGGCGGGGGTGGCCCGCGCGGACGGCTTCTCGCTGAACGTCTCCAACTTCCAGACGAACGACGCCGTGCGGCGCTTCGGCGCGACGCTTTCGGCGCTGCTGGGCGGCGCCCGCTTCACCGTGGACACCAGCCGCAACGGCGACGGCCCCCTCCCGGGCGACCGGGCGGAGGCCTGGTGCAATCCGCCGGGCCGGGCCCTCGGCGTACCGCCGACGGACCGGACCGGGGACGATCTGGTCGACGCGTATCTGTGGGTCAAGCGCCCCGGCGACTCGGACGGCCAGTGCCGGGGCGGCCCGGCCGCCGGCACCTGGTGGCCGGAGTACGCCCTGGGCCTGGCGCGCAGGGCGAAGTCGTAGGCCGCGGAGGCGGACTCAGTCCACCTGGATCCACTTCGCCTCGGACGGGATGCCGTTCGCGTCGGTGACGAAGAGCATGTACCAGCCGGGCGGCACGAGGGTCCGGTCCTTTGGTACGTCGACGGTGACCGTCGTCCCGTTCTGGCTCTGCGTCAGGCCGAGCTCCACCGAGCGCTGTTCGACGTCGGTGGTGTGGGTGACGGCACTGGGCCGCATGAGCCGGGCCTTGACGATCCGGCCGGCGTCCCTGGTCTTGAAGGTGGCGCGGCCGTTCTGGTCGAGTTCCTGCGGGCCCTCCCCCAGGACGGGCCGGTCGGCGCCCGCCTTGTGGAGATAGGGCGGGGTGAAGACCTCGACACGCTGCTCGAAGGTGCCGAGCCTGGTGTTGTCCTTGTCGTCGAAGAGCGGGTCGGAGCCGAAGGTGGCGACCCGGCCGTCGGGCAGCAGCAGCGCCTCGGAGTGGTAGTTGCGGCCGACGGTGGGTGCGGCGGCCGCGGTGAAGGCGTTGCTCCTCGGGTCGTAGAACTGCGCCTTGAGGATGTCGCTGCCGCCGCGGCCCCGGTAGTCCTCGGAGCCGCCGGTGGTGAGGACGGTGTCGTCGGGCAGCAGGACGCTGCTGAGGTAGCGGGTGCCCTGCGGGAGCGCCGGCCCGTCGGTGAAGACGGGGCTGTCCTGGGAGACGTCGACGATCGAGGTGCGGGCGGTCGACCTGGACGACTCGCCGACCCCGCCGCCGCCGAGGACCATGACCTTCTGGTGCTGGGCCGGGGGCAGGAGCAGGGAGGCGGAGGTCTCCAGCTGGTCGGGGTCGGTGAGCCCGCCGAGCTTGGTGAAGGTGTTCTTCCGAAGGTCCCACAGGCCCGGTTCGCGGCCCTTCCCGGCGGGCCCGTAGCCGGCGTTGGAGCCGGTGTAGAGGAGCTTGCCGCCCTTGGTGAGGAGGAGGGACGGGTAGGTGGGGAAGTAGCGGAAGGGGCCCTTGGACCACTTCTTGGTCGCGGGGTCGTAGATCTCGTTGTCGCCGGGGACGACGTCGCCGACGTCGTTGAGTCCGGAGACGGCGAGGACCTTGCCGTCGTCGAGGGTGACGAGGGTGGGGTACCAGCGGGCGTCCTTCATGGGGGCGACCGGGATGTACCTCTCGGCTCTCGGGTCGAACTCGTAGGCGCCCTTGATGCCCTGGAAGTCCTGCTTCTCGGTGGTGAGCTTCTGCGCGAGGCCGTAGACGTTGTCGGCGTCGTCGCCCTCGAGGCCGACGACCTCGTACTGCGCGGCCTCGGTGGTGAGGGCCTGTGGCCCCTCCTCGCGGGCCTCGACGAAGACCCGGGCCTCGGCGGCGGTGATCTTGGTCGTCCACGGCTTCATCTGGCCGCTCGCGAAGTACGAGATCTCGAACGCGCGCCGGGCCTTGGGGACGGTGACGTCGGCCTGGGAGACGTACTCGACCCCGGACGGCGAGCGGAAGACGGTGCCCTTCCTGAGGGTGACCGCCTTGTCGGGGCTCTCGTTCTTGACCCGCATGCCGCCGCCGGCCTTCTTGACCTCGCCGTCGAGGATCTCGTACCGCGCGGTGCCGCCGGCGACGAGCAGCCGGCCGTCGGGGAGCTGGGTGTGGCCGGAGCAGAAGAAGTCCACCGGGGTGGGGATCTTCTTGAAGGTGTTCTCGACGGGGTCCCAGAGGACGGTCTCGAAGGTCCCCGCGTCGAAGTTCTTCTGGCTGTTGCCGGAGCCGGCGATCAGCAGCACCTTGCCGGTGTGCAGCAGGGCCGCGTGGATGGCGTTGATCCGGTATCGGCCGGGGACCGGAACCTCGGTCCAGGAGCCGAACCGCCGCTGGTAGCCGGGCTGGGCGATCTTGTACGCGTGGTACTTCTCCTCGGCGAAGGAGACGGCGGCGGGGGCGTTGAGCGCCGCGAGGACCAGGACCGCCGCGCTGCCGAACAGGGTCTTCCTGAACTTCTTCGACGGCCGGTGGGCCATGGCTCAGTTCCCTCCGGTCGTCGTGGGGGCGGAGGTGGCGGGGGCGGTCGGCTGCGGGGCGGCGACCGCGGGGACGGCCTCGGCCCCTTCGCGGGCGTCGGCGAGACCGCGGGCCCGGACGCGGGCCCGGGCTCGCGCGCGGACGCGGAGCGCGCGGCGTCTGCCGAGGGCGGCGAGGACCCAGAGGGTGATCGGGGCGAGCGCGATGGCCAGGGCGAGGAGTGCCCAGGTGCGCATGGCCGCGTGGGTGTGCCCGAAGTGGACGGAGGCGGCGAGCGAGGCGATGAGGACGGCCGCCCAGAAGAGGTGGATACGGAAGGTCAGGATCCGGTCGGGGCTCGACTCACCGCCCTTGGGCGTGACGACGAAGCGGCCGCGGGTGCGGAGGACCGCCGAGCCGAGGGACATGAGGTAGATCGGGGCGGAGAACGCGGACATCGCCATGCCTGCGAGGCCGCCGGAGCCCTCGGGTTCGTGGGGCGAGACGTTGTGCCGCCGGTTCCAGAGGTAGAGGCCGATCTGGAGGGCGACGGCGTCGCTGTAGATCATCAGCCACACCGCGGTGGAGACCTGGGTGCCGGAGGCGCCGAACCAGAGGTAGAGGACGCTGCTGAGGATGCCGAGGAGCCAGTTGACCGCGGTCATCGGGTAGTAGGCGAGCATCAGGGTGTAGTTGAGGAAGCGGCCCGGCGGGGTACGGAAGGGCGCCTTCCAGTACTGCCTCACGATCGTCTCGTACGTGCCCCGGGACCAGCGGAGCTGCTGGGCGAAGAAGTCCGTCCAGGAGGCGGGGCCCTCGCCGACGGCGAGGACGTCGGGGGTGTAGACGGAACGCCAGTAGCGGCCGGTGCCGGGGTTCTTCCCGCGGTGCAGTTCGAAGCCGGTGGCCATGTCCTCGGTGACCGAGTCGTACAGGCCGCCGACCTGCTGGAGGGCGGAGATCCGGACCGCGTTGTTCGTGCCGACGAACATGGGCGCGTGGTAGCGGTTCCCGGCGCGCTGGATGAGGGCGTGGAAGAGGAACTGCTGGGACTCGGCGGCCTTGGTGACGAGGTTCGTGTAGTTGCCGTACACCTGCGGCCCGACGACGAAGGCGATGTCGGGGTCGCGGAAGTAGCCGAGCATCCGCTCCAGGAAGTCGGGGAGCGGGACGTGGTCGGTGTCGACGGAGGCGAAGTAGTCGTAACCGTCGCCGTGCACGGCGAGCCAGGCGTTGTAGTTGCCGTGCTTGGTCCGCGCCTTGTGGACGCCCTTCCTGCGGTTCCACTCGGGGACACCGGCCCGGGTGAAGTGGCGTACGCCCAGCTCGGCGCAGAGCGCCCTGGCCTCGGCGGAGTCGCCCTCGTCGAGGAGCCAGACGTCGAGGAGGCCGTCGTGCCGCAGCCGCGTGGCGCCCTCCAGGGTGCCGCGGACCATGGTGAGCGGTTCCTTGCCCGGGACGTACGTGGTGAGGAAGGCGACCCGGGTGCCCTTCTCCGCGTACACGGGTATCGGGTCGCGGGCGACCATGGTGGCGTGGGCGATCGCCGTGACGTTCACCAGCATGAAGAGGCAGATGAGCGCGATCGACACGAGCATCACGGTGTCGAGGTGGACGAGCCGGCGGTCGCCGCCCTCGCGGACGGTCCAGTGGCTGGGCCAGACGAGATAGGCCAGGAGCAGCGCCGAGAGGACCGGCGCGAGGCTCATCAGGAGGACGGCGCGTATGCGGTGCGGCTCCCTGGAGAGCAGACTCCGGTACCGCACCCGGTAGTTCTCGGGCTCGGGTTCCGTGAGCGGGCCGGCGAGTCGGCTGTAGGTGTCGTAGTCGTAGGCTCCCGGCCGCACGGCGCCTCCAGCTGCCTTCGAACGGATCGATATCCCAACGAAAGGGGCAAACGATCGGCGTGTCGACTGGAGTAGTCCGAGTGGGTTGGTCGAGCGGGTTGGTCTAGCGGGTACGGGCGCTCTGCCGCCGGAGCGTGTAGGTGACGGCCTTTCTGGCGACGGGGTTCAGCTCCTCCACGGCGGCCATCAGCGCGCCCAGCTGCTCCAGGGCCGCGAAGGCCGCCTCGGCGCCCGCCGGGTCGACGCCCTCGTACAGTTCGAGGCCGACGAAGGAGGCGCCGACCGCGCGGGCGAGCCCGGCGGGGTCGGTGAACTCGGCGAACGGGGTACCCGCGAGGACGCGGACGAGCACCTGCTCGATCTCGGTGATCCACAGGTCGAGACCCGCGACCGTGGCCGGCACCAGCCGGGGGTGCGCCTGCGCGCCGGCGAGCAGCTGCCCGAGGAAGGCGACATGGCCGGCCGCCCGCTCCTCCTCGTGCAGCTCGCGCCCGAAGGCGAGCAGCTCGGTGAGGCTGCCGACCGCGGCGAGCCGCTCGCGGTGCCGGGCGACCCGCTGCTCGGCGCCGTACCGGCAGGCCTCGGCGAGCAGGTCGTCGACGGAGCCGAAGTGGTAGAAGACGAGGGCCTGGTTCACCCCCGCGGTGGCCGCGATGGCGCGGGCGGAGGCCTTGGTGATGCCCTGCTCGACGAGGGTCCGCAGGGCGCCCGCGAGCAGCTTCTCCCGGGTCTCCTGGCTGCGCGCGTCCTGCCCCCGGGGCTCCCCCGCCCGCCGGTCCTTCACGTCCCCGCTCATGCCCGTACCTCCTCGCGCACCGGGCGCAGCCCCGCGCGCACCCCCCGGGATCGTAGGTCCATGTACTCGGCGACGAACGAACCCCGGTAGCCGAAGACGGGACCGAAGTACCTGTTCTCCACCCGGACGTCGATGTGGAAGCGGCCCGTGCGCTCGTCGAAGGACTCGCGCACCTCGGCACGGCCGCCGATCAGTTCCGGGACGCGCACGTCCAGCGGTCCCTCGCGGAAGCGGTGCTCGCCGGAGCGGATGAGGAGCGAGCCGTCGGGCTCGGCGGACAGGTGCAGATCGCTGGCGAGGTGCTGGTGGGTGCCGAGGTAGTCGAGGACGCAGTCGCGCTCGGGGCTGTGGACCATGGTGGCGTCGAAGCGGCGGGGGCCGCCGGGCAGGGCGAAGGTCCGGACGAAGGTGACGGTCTCGCGCCCGTAGGAGTCCGTGTACGGCACGTTCTCGATGGTGAAGGGCACGTCGCGGCCGGTGCGCGGCAGCAGGATGTTCCGCAGCCCGCCGACCGCGAGGAACGGCTTCACGAGGGCCCGGCCGTGCCAGATCCGGTCCATGACGCCCCGCCCGACGCACAGCTCCCCGCTCGCGAGCCCGACGGAGAAGCGCCGCCGGAGCTCGGGGTGCAGGCGCTCGAAGGCCGCGTCCCCCATGGCCGTGCGGAAGATCGAGGGCGCGGCGGAGGGCGCGGAAGGGGACACGGTCGCGGTCACAGCTGCTCCAGGGCGGCGAGGAGCCGGGGCTCCCGGGTGCGGGCGGGTGGGGTGCGCAGGCAGCGGCGGGCCGCCGGTGTGCGCGGCGAGGGCGGCACGAGCAGGGCGAGGCCGAGCCCGAGGACGGTGAGCGGCACGGCGGCGAGCGACACCGACCCCAGCGGCAGCGCGCTGGCCGCCCACGGCACGGCCACGAGCAGCACCCGGGCCAGGAGTTCGAGCAGCCAGCGGTTCCGGGAGCGCTCCGGGGTGATGCCCCGCTCGCACCAGAGCCGCAGCCGGTCGAAGGACCAGGCGGTGGCCCAGCCCATGAGGGGCCGGAACACGAGCCGGTCGGCGATGCGGCCGAGGCGGCCCCAGCGGGGCCGGTAGTCGTAGCCGGTGAGGAAGCGGACGCCGTCCGGGGTGGGGACGTAGCGCCAGTACCCGCTGCCCTCGGCGAGGAGCGAGAGCGGGTGCGGCGAGGCGAACCGGAGTGCGGAGACCCGGTCGCCGCCGGCCCGGTGGCGCTCCCCCGCGGAGACACCGGTGCCGGCGACGACCAGGAAGGGCAGGACGCGTGTCGCGTACCGGAAGTGCCGGGGCTCGCCCTCGGCGCGCGGAAGGTACGCGATCTCCGTGAACCGCAGGTCCCACCGCTGGTGGCGGGAGGGTTCCTGCGTGCGTTCCCAGAGCGTCTCCAGGTCCGCGCGGACCTGTGTCTCGATGTAGAGACCCATGGGGTGTTCTCCCGGCTCGTACGGCGTTTTGAGCGACTGCTCAAAACTGCCCCGCGGCTGAAGGTAGCCGATTTTGAGCAGTCGCTCAAGACGCATCTCCCGGCATGACGAAGCCCCCGGTCCCGCAGGGGGAACCGGGGGCTTCTCGTCGCACGGGCGGCGGACGGCGCACGGAGGACGCAGGGCGTAGGGACCGGCGTACGGAGGACGCACGGCGTACGGCGTACGGAGGACGCACGGCGTAGGGACCGGCGTACGGAGGACGGACGCCTGGGGCCTCAGCCCTCCAGATGCCGCTCCACCGTGGCGACCTTGCTGTGCAGACCGTCCGTGACACCGGGACGGATGTCGACCTTCATGACCACCGAGACGCGCGGGGCCCGCGCCTCGACGGCGGCGACCGCGCGCTTCACGACGTCCATGACCTGGTCCCAGTCCTCGCCCTCGACGGAGGTGAACATCGCGTCGGTGCGGTGGGGGAGCCCGGACTCGCGGACGACCCGGACGGCGTCGGCGACGTACGCGCCGACCTCCTCCCCCACGCCCAGCGGGGTGACCGAGAACGCGACGATCACGCCTTCACCGCGCCTTCGGCGGCCGCGGCGCGGGCACGGGAGGCGACGACCGCGTCCTGGGCCTCGCGCTTGAGCTTCCGCTCGGCGTAGAAGCCGCCCAGGGGGAGCACGGAGAGCACGAAGTAGAGGGCGGCGGTCCCGAGGCTCCACTTGGTCCGGTTCCAGGCGTCCAGCCAGAACAGGACGTAGAGGATGAACAGCACGCCGTGGATCGCGCCCATGACCGGCACCGCGTTGAAGTCCGTCGTCCGCTTGAGCACCGAGCAGACCAGCAGGAGCAGGAACGAGACGGCCTCCGGCGCGGAGACGAGCCGGAGCCGGTGGAGGGAGGAAGCGGTCTTGATGTCCACGGAGGGGGTCACCTTCGTTCGATCTTGTGAACGGATGCACAAGGGCCCGTCCATTGTGCACGCCGACTTTGCTGTCTCTTTATCCGGGTCCCCAGTACCTTCAGCGGGTGGCAACGTTCCGACTCCAGGGCAGCAAGGTGCTCGCCGTCTCCATGACCGGCGACGCCGTCAAGGCGAAGAACGGCTCGATGGTCGCCTACGACGGCCAGATGGCGTTCAAGAAGATGAGTGGCGGCGGTGAGGGCCTGCGCGGCATGGTCACCCGCCGGCTCACGGGTGAGCAGATGGAGGTGATGGAGGTACGCGGCCAGGGGACCTGCTGGTTCGCCGACCGGGCCTCCGAGATCAACCTCGTCTCGCTCCACGGCGACAAGCTCTGGGTCGAGGCGAGCAATCTGCTCTGCGCCGACGCGGGGCTGCGCACCGGCACCACCTTCACGGGTCTGCGCGGCGGGGCCACCGGCAACGGCCTCTTCACCACCACCGTCGAGGGCACCGGTCAGGCCGCGATCATGTCCGACGGCCCGGCGGTGGTGCTGCGGGTGACCCCGCAGTACCCGCTCCAGGTCGACCCCGGCGCGTACATCGCCCACCAGGGCAACCTCCAGCAGCACTTCCAGTCGGGTGTGACCTTCCGCACCCTCATGGGCGAGGGCGGCGGCGAGGCCTTCCAGATCCGCTTCGAGGGGGACGGTCTCGTGTACGTCCAGCCCAGCGAGCGGAACACGATCGGGGGGGATGTGTGAGCGTCGCACGCGCGGCCTCCGGGCCGCAGACGACGACGATGCCCGCACCTCCGCGCCGCGCGGGCGGAGAAGCGAACGAGGAGGACTGATGCCGTTCCGCGAGATCAACTCGAAGATGGTCGAGGCGACCGTCGTCCCCGGGCAGCGGATGTTCAGCCAGCGCGGCGCGATGCTCGCGTACCGCGGCGACGTCACTTTCACGCCGAACACGGCGGGCGGCCAGGGCGGCGTGATGTCGATGATCGGCCGCCGGGTGGCCGGCGAGGCGACGCCGCTGATGACCGTCGAGGGCAACGGCACCGTGATGTTCGGGCACGGCGGTCACCACATCCAGGTGATCGGGCTGACCGGCGACACCCTGTACGTGGAGGCCGACCGGCTCCTCGCCTTCGACGGCACCCTGGAGCAGGGCACCATGTTCATGGGCTCGCAGGGCGGGGTCATGGGCATGGTCCGCGGCCAGGTGACCGGCCAGGGCCTCTTCACCACCACCCTGAAGGGCCACGGCGCGGTGGCCGTCATGGCGCACGGCGGTGTCATCGAGCTGCCGATCACCCCGGGCCGCCCGGTCCATGTGGACCCGCAGGCGTACGTGGCCCACCACGGCGACGTACGGAACAAGCTCTCCACCGCGCTGGGCTGGCGCGACATGGTGGGGCGCGGCTCGGGCGAGGCGTTCCAGCTGGAGCTGAGCGGCAGTGGCGCGGTGTACGTGCAGGCCTCGGAGGAGAAGCTGTGACCGGTCCCGTGATCCACGACCCGACGACCCTCCCGTCGGACGACAACGTGAACCCGTACACCTTCTGCGTGGAGCTCAAGGGCTCCCAGTGGTTCCTGCAGAAGGGGAAGATGATCGCCTACTACGGGCGGATCGAGTTCAACGGCATCGGGCACGGCCGGCTGGACCGTCTGGTCCGGACGTCGTTCCACTCGCCGCTGCACGCGAGCGACTGGGTGGTGGCCGAGGGCAGCGGGAAGATGCTGCTGGCGGACCGGGCCTTCGACGTGAACTCGTTCGACCTCGACCAGGGCAATCTGACGATCCGTTCCGGCAATCTGCTCGCCTACCAGCCGACGCTGGCGCTGAAGCAGTCGATCGTGCCGGGCTTCGTGACGCTGATCGGCACGGGCAAGTTCGTGGCCGCGTCGAACGGCCCGGTGGTCTTCATGGAGCCGCCGATGCGGGTGGACCCGCAGGCCCTGGTCGGCTGGGCGGACTGCCCCTCGCCCTGCCACCACTACGACCACGGCTACCTGACGGGTGTGATGGGCGGCGTCCGCGCGCTGACGGGCATCGGCGGCACCTCGGGCGAGGAGCACCAGTTCGAGTTCGTGGGCGCGGGCACGGTCCTCCTCCAGTCGACGGAGATCCTGCTGGCGGACCGCGCGATCGGGGGACCGCCGGCCCAGCCGGGGGTGCCGGGGGGCCATGGATCGCCCGGTTCCGGCCAGTCTGTGCAAGGCTCGGTACCGCGACTTCCCGGCCAGCTCGGCGACCTCCAGCGCCGCTTCGGTCTGTGAGCGGTAGTCTGCGGAGGGTGACGTCTTCGAACGCACGCTCCCAGACTTCGTCAAGTATTCAACTTCTTAGGTAGAATCCATACATGGAGACCGAGACCGCCACCCCGTGGCTCACCGACGCCGAGCAGTGTGCGTGGCGCACATTCCTGGACGTCCAGAGGATGCTGACGTACCAGCTGGAGCGGGACCTCCAGCCCTTCGGCCTGACGATGAACGACTACGAGATCCTTGTGAACCTCTCGGAGTCGGCGGAGCGGCGGCTGCGCATGAGCGATCTGGCCGCGGCCACGCTCCAGTCGAAGAGCCGGCTCTCGCACCAGATCACCCGCATGGAGAACGCCGGACTCGTCCGGCGCGAGAACTGCGAGTCCGACCGCCGCGGACTGTACGCCGTGCTGACCGACGCGGGCATGGAGACCATGCACAAGGTCGCCCCGCACCACGTCGAGTCGGTGCGCAAGCACTTCATCGACCAGATCGGCCCGGACGCGCTCGGCGACCTGCGCGAGTCCCTGAAGCCGGTCGCGGACCAGCTGCGCGGCCGGCGCGGCAAGCCGTAGCGGCGGCCGCACCCGGCGGACCTGACGAAGTAGGGCCCCACCGGTCGTCCCGGTGAGGCCCTGATTCGTTCCCGTGGAGCCGGACGCCGCTCGGTTGCCTGGCAGACGCCGCTCAGTTGCCCGTCGGACGCCGCTCAGTTGCCCGTCAGGCTCGCGACCAGCTCGTCCGAGGCCGCGTACGGGTCGAGGTCGCCCGCCACGATCCGCTCCGCGAGCGCGTCCAGGCGCCGGTCGCCGTGCAGATCGCCGATCCGCTCCCGCAGAGCCGTGACCGCGATGGTCTCGACCTCGCGCGCCGCACGGGTCCGGCGGCGCTCCGCCAGGACCCCGTGCTCCTCCATCCAGGCACGGTGCTTCTCCAGGGCCTCCACGACCTCGTCGATGCCCTCGCCGCGCGCCGCGACCGTCTTGACGATCGGCGGCCGCCAGTCGCCGGGACCGCGTGCCTCGCCCAGGCCCAGCATGTGGTTGAGCTCGCGGGCGGTGGCGTCCGCGCCGTCCCGGTCGGCCTTGTTCACCACGTACACGTCGCCGATCTCCAGGATGCCCGCCTTCGCGGCCTGGATCCCGTCGCCCATGCCCGGCGCGAGCAGCACGACCGAGGTGTCGGCCTGGGAGGCGATCTCGACCTCCGACTGCCCGACGCCCACGGTCTCCACGAGGATCACCTCGCAGCCGGCCGCGTCGAGGACGCGGATGGCCTGCGGGGCGGACCAGGCGAGACCGCCCAGGTGACCGCGGGTCGCCATGGAGCGGATGTAGACGCCCGGGTCGGAGGCGTGGTCCGACATCCGGACCCGGTCGCCGAGGAGCGCCCCGCCGCTGAACGGCGAGGACGGGTCGACGGCCAGGACGCCGACCCGCTTGCCCGCCCGCCGGTAGGCGGAGACCAGCGCGGACGTCGACGTGGACTTGCCGACGCCGGGCGAACCGGTCAGGCCCACCACGTACGCGCCGCCGGTGAGCGGCGCGAGCGTCGCCATGACCTCGCGCAGCTGCGGGGACGCCCCCTCCACGAGCGAGATCAGCCGGGCCACGGCCCGCGGCCTGCCCTCCCGTGCCTGGGCGACCAGAGCGGGGACGTCCACCATGCGCTGAGCTCCTTGCCTGACCTTGCCGAGGTGACTTACTTGCCGGCGACGCGGACGATCAGCGCGTCGCCCTGACCGCCACCACCGCACAGGGCGGCCGCGCCGACGCCGCCGCCGCGCCGCTTGAGCTCCAGGGCCAGGTGCAGCACCACACGGGCGCCGGACATGCCGATCGGGTGGCCGAGCGCGATGGCGCCACCGTTGACGTTCACCTTCTCGGGCGTAACGCCGAGGTCCTTCATTGACTGCACGGCGACCGCGGCGAAGGCCTCGTTGATCTCGATCAGATCGAGGTCGTCGACGGTCAGACCCTCCTTCTTGAGGGCGTGCAGGATCGCGTTGGACGGCTGCGACTGCAGCGAGTTGTCCGGGCCCGCCACGTTGCCGTGGGCGCCGATCTCGGCGATCCACTCCAGGCCCAGCTCCTCGGCCTTGGCCTTGCTCATCACGACGACGGCGGCGGCGCCGTCGGAGATCTGCGAGGAGGTGCCGGCGGTGATGGTGCCGTCCTTGGCGAAGGCCGGGCGGAGCTTGCCGAGGGACTCGGCGGTGGTCTCCGCGCGGATGCCCTCGTCCTTGGAGAAGACGACCGGCTCGCCCTTGCGCTGCGGGATCTCGACCGGGGTGATCTCGGCCTCGAAGATGCCGTTCTTCTGGGCGGCGGCGGCGCGCTGGTGCGAGAGGGCGGCGATCTCGTCCTGCTCGGGGCGCTTGATACCCAGGCGGCTGTTGTGCTTCTCGGTGGACTCGCCCATCGCGATGTTCTCGAAGGCGTCGGTCAGACCGTCGTACGCCATGGCGTCGAGCATCTCGATGGCGCCGTACTTGAAGCCCTCGCGGGACTTCGGCAGCAGGTGCGGCGCGTTGGTCATCGACTCCTGGCCGCCGGCGACGACCACGTCGAACTCACCGGCGCGGATCAGCTGGTCCGCGAGCGCGATGGCGTCGAGGCCCGACAGACACACCTTGTTGATGGTGAGCGCGGGGACGTTCATGGGGATGCCGGCCTTGACCGCGGCCTGGCGGGCGGGGATCTGGCCGGCGCCCGCCTGGAGCACCTGGCCCATGATCACGTACTGGACCTGGTCGCCGCCGATGCCGGCCCGGTCGAGCGCGGCCTTGATGGCGAAGCCGCCGAGCTCGGCGCCCGAGAAGGACTTGAGCGAGCCGAGCAGGCGACCCATGGGCGTGCGGGCGCCCGCGACGATCACTGAGGTGGTACCGGTCGTTCCAGACATGAGGCACGGCCCCTAGGGATGAGGAGTGAACGAGGGTTTACCGCCAATGTACTGAGCGGCGGACCGCCGGGTCATCGGCCGGTCGGTGTGACGGCGCGCACGTTGCGTAACCACCGTCGCGGCGCTGCACTGGAGGCATGCTGACGCGAATCGACCACATCGGGATCGCCTGTTTCGACCTGGACAAGACTGTCGAGTTCTACCGTGCCACGTACGGTTTCGAGGTCTTCCACTCCGAGGTCAACGAGGAGCAGGGCGTCCGCGAGGCCATGCTCAAGATCAACGACACCTCGGACGGCGGGGCCTCTTACCTCCAGCTGCTTGAGCCGACCCGGGAGGACTCGGCGGTGGGCAAGTGGCTCGCCAAGAACGGCGAGGGGGTGCACCACATCGCCTTCGGTACGGCGGACGTGGACGGCGACGCGGAGGACATCCGCTCCAAGGGCGTCCGGGTCCTCTACGACCAGCCGCGGATCGGCTCCATGGGCTCCCGCATCACCTTCCTGCACCCCAAGGACTGCCACGGCGTCCTCACGGAACTGGTCACCTCGGCAGAGCCGTCGGCTGACCACTCCTCAGCGGAGCACTGACCTCCGGATTCCTGGCCCGGTAGAGTGGGCGACTCCGGGCCGGGGCCGGTCGGGGCCGCTCCGTGCGGCACCGTAGTCGGGATGTCAGGGTCGTCCGATCTGCCACGATTCCCCGGGGGTCCGTCCTCAGCCGTGAGGGGGCGGTGCTCGTTGGAGTTGCGACCAGGGTTGGGGTATCCCCTGCTCGAAGAGCTCGGGGAAGGATGGACCGCGCAGTGCGGGGCTACGAACGCCAGGAGAGCCACCGAGCTGAAGACGACCATCTCGCCAGGTTCGAAGCCGAGATGGACCGGCTGAAGACCGAGCGCGAGAAGGCCGTTCAGCACGCCGAGGACCTCGGATACCAGGTAGAGGTCTTGCGCGCCAAGCTCCACGAGGCGCGCCGCACCATCGCCTCCCGACCCGCCTACGACAGCGCGGACATCGGCTACCAGGCCGAGCAGCTGCTGCGGAACGCGCAGGCGCAGGCCGAGCAACTCCGCCAGGACGCCGAGCGCGAGCTCCGCGACGCCCGCGCCCAGACGCAGCGCATCCTCCAGGAGCACGCCGAGCACCAGTCCCGGCTCCAGGCCGAACTGCACAACGAGGCGGTCCAGCGCCGACAGCAGCTGGACCAGGAACTCAGCGAGCGCCGGCAGACCGTCGAGGCGCACGTCAACGAGAACGTCGCCTGGGCCGAGCAGCTCCGCGCCCGCACGGAGGCCCAGGCCCGCCGTCTGATGGAGGAGTCCCGCGCGGAGGCCGAGCAGGCGCTCGCCTCCGCCCGCGCCGAGGCCACCCGGCTCGCCGAGGAGACCAGCCGGCGCGTCGGCTCCGAGGCCCAGGCCGCCCGTGCCGAGGCCGAAGCGATTCTGCTGCGCGCCCGCAAGGACGCCGAGCGGCTCCTCGGCGCCGCCTCCAGCCAGGCACAGGAGGCCACGAGCCACGCCGAGCAGCTCCGCTCGACCACCGCCGCCGAGACCGACCAGGCCCGCCGCCAGGCCACCGAGCTCTCCCGCGCCGCCGAGCAGCGCATGCAGGAGGCCGAGGAGAAGCTGCGCGTCGCGCGCGCGGAGGCCGAGAAGGCCCTCAACGAGGCCAAGGACGCCGCCGCCAAGCAGCTCGCCACCGCCGAGTCGGTCAACGAGCAGCGCACCCGCACCGCGAAGACGGAGATCGCCCGGCTGGTCGGCGAGGCCACCAAGGACGCCGAGGCGCTCAAGGCCGAGGCCGCGGAGAAGCTGCGCGAGGCGACCGCCGAGGCGGAGAAGCTCGTCGCCGAGGCCTCCGAGAAGGCCCGCACGGTCGCCGCCGAGGACTCCGCCGCCGCGCTCGCCAAGGCCGCGCGCAACGCCGAGGAGATCCTCACCAAGGCGTCCGACGACGCCCGGGAGACCACCCGCAAGGCCTCCGAGGAGGCCGAGCGGATCCGCCGCGAGACAGAGGCGGAGATCGACCGGCTGCGCGCCCAGGCCGAGGAGCAGGCGGACGAGCTGCTCGGTTCGGCGAAGGACGACACCAAGGAGTACCGCGCCAAGACGGTCGAGCTGCAGGAGGAGGCCCGCCGGCTGCGCGGCGAGGCCGAGCAGCTGCGCGCCGAGGCCATCGCGGAGGGCGAGCGGATCCGCGGCGAGGCCCGCCGCGAGGCCGTCCAGCAGATCGAGGAGGCGGCCAGCAGCGCCGAGGAGCTCCTCACCAAGGCCCGTACCGACTCCGACGAGATGCGGACGAAGGCCGGCGCCGAGAGCGAGCGGGTCAAGTCCGAGGCCATGGAGCGCGCCCAGACGCTCCGGACGCAGGCCGAGGAGACCCTGGAGCGGACCCGCGCCGAGGCCGAACGGCTGCGCGCCGAGGCCGAGGAGCAGGCCGAGGCGGTCAAGGCGGCGGCCGAGGAGGCCGCGGCCGGGCTGCGCGCCGACGCCGAGCGGGCCGCAGAGGCCCGTCGTGCCGAAGCCGCCGAGGAGCTGACCCGGCTGCACACCGACGCCGAGGCGAAGGTCACAGCGGCCGGGGAGGAGCTCGCCGACGCGCGTGCCGAGGGCGAGCTGATCCGGCGCGAGGCCGCCGAGGAGACGGAGCGGCTGCGGACCGAGGCCGCGGAGCGCATCCGTACGCTCAGGGAACAGGCCGAGCAGGAGGCCGAGCGGCTGCGCGCCGAGGCCGCGTCGGACGCTTCCACCACCCGTACCGAGGCCGAGAACGCCGCCGGGCGGCTCCGCAAGGAGGCGGCCGAGGAGGCCGAGCGGCTGCGCTCGGAGGCCCAGGAGACCGCCGACCGGGTACGAGCCGAGGCCGCCGCCGCGGCCGAGCGGGTGGCCACCGAGGCCGCCGAGGCGCTGGCCGCCGCCCAGGAGGAGGCCGTCCGGCGCCGCCGGGAGGCCGAGGAGACGCTCGAGTCGGCCCGTTCCGAGGCCGGCCGGGAGCGCGAGCACGCCCGCGAGCAGTCCGAGGAGCTTCTCGCCGCGGCCCGCAAGCGCGTCGAGGACGCACAGGTCGAGGCCCAGCGCCTGGTCGAGGAGGCGGACGCGCGGGCGACCGAGATGGTCACCGCGGCCTCGCACACCGCCCAGGAGGTACGGGACTCGGTGGCGGGTCTGCGCGAGCAGGCCGACGAGGAGATCGCCGGGCTGCGCAGCGCCGCCGAGCACGCGGCCGAGCGGACGCGTTCCGAGGCGCAGGAGGAGGCGGACCGGGTCCGCGCCGACGCGTACGAGGAGCGGGAGCGGGCGTCCGAGGACGCCGCCCGCACGCGGACGCGTGCGCAGGAGGAGACGGACGCCGCGAAGGCGCTGGCCGAGCGGACGGTCGCCGACGCGATCGCCGAGTCGGAGAAGCTGCGGTCGGACACCGCCGAGTACGCGCAGCGGGTGCGCACCGAGGTGACGGACTCGCTCGCCGCGGCCGAGCAGGACGCGGCCCGCACCCGGGCCGACGCCCGCGACGACGCGAACCGGATCCGTTCGGAGGCCGCCGAGCGCGCCGAGTCGGTCGTCGGCGAGGCCCGTGCGGAGGCGGACCGGATCGCCGCCGAGGCGGAGCAGGTCCTGGACGAGGCCCGTCAGGCGGCGGACAAGCGCCGCAGCGACGCCGCCGAACAGGCCGACGCGCTCCTCGCGGAGGCGACCTCGGAGGCCGAGCGCCTCACCCGCGAGACGGCCGCCGAGGCCGAACGGCTCACCGCCGAGGCGGTCGAGCTCATGGAGACCACCGAGCAGGACGCCCGACGCCTCCGCGCCGAGGCCGAACAGGTCAAGGCCGACGGCGAGGCGCACGCGGAGGCGCTGCGGGCTGCCGCGGCCGCCGACGGCGAGCAGCTCCTCGACGAGGCCCGCAAGGCTGCCGACAAGCGCCGCAGCGACGCCGCCGAACAGGCCGACGCGCTCCTCGCGGAGGCGACCTCGGAGGCCGAGCGCCTCACCCGCGAGACGGCCGCCGAGGCCGAACGGCTCACCGCCGAGGCGGTCGAGCTCATGGAGACCACCGAGCAGGACGCCCGACGCCTCCGCGCCGAGGCCGAACAGGTCAAGATCGACGGGGAGGCGCACGCACAGGCCCTGCGGAACGCCGCCCTGGCCGACGGCGAGCAGGTCCTCGACGAGGCCCGCAAGGCCGCCGACAAGCGCCGCAGCGACGCCGCCGAACAGGCCGACGCGCTCCTCGCGGAGGCCACGTCGCAGGCCGAGCGCCTCACCCGCGAGGCGACCGCCGAGGCCGAACGGCTCACCCGCGAGGCCGCCGAACTCGCCGCTTCCGTCACGGCGGAGGCGCAGGCCGCGGCCGAGGCGACCGTGGGCTCCGCCCAGCAGGACGCCGAGCGGATCCGTACCGAGTCGGAGCGGCTCAAGGCCGACGCCGAGGCGGCGGCCGAGCAGATGCGCTCGGAGGCCCGCGCGGAGGCGGACCGGACGCTCGACGAGGCGCGGGAGGCCGGCGCCCGGAAGCGTTCGGACGCGGCCGAGCAGGCCGACCAGCTCATCGGCAAGGCCCAGGAGGAGGCGCTGCGCGCCACCACCGAGGCCGAGTCGCAGGCCGATCTGATGGTCGGCGCGGCCCGCAAGGAGGCCGAGCGGATCGTCGCCGAGGCGACCGTCGAGGGCAACTCGCTGGTGGAGAAGGCCCGTACGGACGCGGACGAACTCCTGGTGGGGGCACGCGGCGACGCGACGGCCATAAGGGAGCGGGCCGAGGAGCTGCGGAGCCGGATCGAGGGCGAGATCGAGGAACTGCACGAGCGGGCGCGCCGCGAGAGCGCCGAGCAGATGAAGACGGCGGGCGAGCGGGTCGACAACCTGATGAAGGCCGCGACGGAACAGCGGGCCGAGGCCGACGCGAAGGCCAAGGAACTCGTCTCCGAGGCGAGTTCGGAGGCGAGCAAGGTCCGTATCGCCGCGGTCCGCAAGGCCGAGGCGCTCCTCAAGGAGGCCGAGCAGAAGAAGGCCTCGCTGGTCGCCGAGGCCGAGGGCATCAAGGCCGAGGCCGAGCGGACGTTGGCGGAGGCTCGGTCCGAGGCGGAGAAGACGATCGAGGAAGGCCAGCGCGAACTGGAGGTGCTCGTGCGGCGCCGCAAGGACATCAATGCCGAGATCTCCCGTGTCCAGGACGTGCTGGAGGCGTTGGAGTCTTTCGAGACTCCGTCCGCCGGCGCCAAGTCCGCCGGAGCAGTGGGCGCCAAGGCGGGCGCGTCAGCGGGGTCCACTCGTTCGAGTGGCAAGCCCCAGGACGGCTAGCCACTCAAAAGGCTGGACATTCTCCAGATCAAACGGGCATACGCTCGATGACACGCCGCTTCGGCCCCTAGGATTCCCTCTAACACCTCACCGGTCTCATTCGACAGGAAACCCATGAGCGACACATCCTCCCCCTTCGGCTTCGAGCTCGTGCGGCGCGGTTACGACCGCGGTCAGGTGGACGACCGCATTACCAAGCTCGTGTCCGACCGCGACAGCGCACTGTCCCGCATCACCTCCCTGGAGAAGCGCATCGAGGAACTCCACCTCGAGACGCAGAACGCCCAGGCGCAGGTCACCGACGCCGAGCCGTCGTACGCGGGACTCGGCGCCCGGGTCGAGAAGATCCTCCGGCTCGCCGAGGAGGAGGCGAAGGACCTGCGTGAGGAGGCCCGTCGCGCCGCCGAGCAGCACCGCGAGCTGGCCGAGTCGGCCGCCCAGCAGGTGCGCAACGACGCGGAGTCGTTCGCGGCCGAGCGCAAGTCGAAGGCCGAGGACGAGGGCGTCCGCATCGTCGAGAAGGCGCAGGGCGAGGCCAACACGCTGCGCGCCGAGGCGCAGAAGGACGCGCAGTCGAAGCGCGAGGAGGCGGACGCCCTCTTCGAGGAGACCCGCGCCAAGGCCGCCCAGGCCGCCGCGGACTTCGAGACCAACCTGGCCAAGCGCCGCGAGCAGTCGGAGCGCGACCTGGCCTCGCGTCAGGCCAAGGCCGAGAAGCGCCTCGCGGAGATCGAGCACCGCGCCGAGCAGCTCCGCCTGGAGGCCGAGAAGCTGCGTACGGACGCGGAGCGCCGGGCCCGTCAGACGGTGGAGACCGCGCAGCGCCAGGCCGAGGACATCGTGGCCGACGCGAACGCCAAGGCCGACCGGATCCGCAGCGAATCGGAGCGCGAGCTCGCGGCGCTGACGAACCGCCGGGACTCGATCAACGCCCAGCTGACCAACGTCCGCGAGATGCTGGCGACGCTGACCGGTGCCGCGGTGGCGGCGGCCGGCTCGCCGATCGACGACGAGCGCCCGGCCGGTGTCCCGGCCCAGCAGTCCCGCTGACGCCCGTCACACGTACGCCTGTCACGCGTACGGCCGCCCCCCGTACGGCCGTCCGGGTCGTGACCGTCGACCTGACGCACAGCCGGTAACGAGTTCGTAGCGTTCCCCAGAACCCCCTGTCATTCCGGTGGCGGGGGGTTTTGCGCACCCGTAGGTTGGGACGCATGATCGAGCTTGAGGGCCTGACCAAGCGATACGGGGCGAAGACCGCGGTCGACCATCTCTCCTTCCAGGTGCGTCCTGGGGTGATCACGGGCTTCCTCGGGCCCAACGGGGCGGGCAAGTCCACGACGATGCGGATGATGCTGGACCTGGACAACCCGACGAGCGGGACGGTCCGGATCGACGGCAAGCACTACCGGGAGCTCGAAGAGCCGCTGAAGTACATCGGCGCACTGCTCGACGCCAAGGCCATGAACGGCGGCCGCTCCGCGTACAACAACCTGCTGTGCCTCGCGCAGTCGAACCGCATCCCGGAACGCCGGGTGGGCGAGGTGCTGGACCTGGTGGGCCTGACGCCGGTCGCGCGGAAGAAGTCGAAAGGTTTCTCCCTCGGTATGGGGCAGCGGCTCGGCATCGCTTCGGCGCTGCTGGGCGATCCCGAGATCCTGATGTTCGACGAACCCGTCAATGGTCTGGACCCCGAGGGAATTCACTGGATCCGCAATCTGATGAAGGCGTTGGCGGCCGAGGGCCGGACGATCTTCGTTTCCAGCCATCTGATGAGTGAAATGGCCCTGACAGCCGATCACCTGATCGTGATCGGACAGGGAAAGCTGCTGGCCGACACGTCGATGGCGGATTTCATCCAGGAGAATTCCCGGAGTTATGTACGGCTGCGCTCTCCGCAGCAGGAGCGGCTCCGGGACATGCTGCACGCGCACGGGTTCATCGCCGTCGAGGCGGGCAACGGCACCCTCGAGGTGGACGGGGCGACGACCGAGAAGCTGGGTGAACTCGCCGCCGAGAACGGGCTCGTCCTGCACGAGCTGAGCTCCCAGCGCGCCTCGCTCGAAGAGGCCTTCATGCAGATGACGGCGAGTGCGGTGGAGTACCACGCGCACGGCACCGATGTACACGGTGGCGCCCCGGCGCCCGGCCCCCAGTGGGGCACGACCTCCCAGGGAGCCTGAACGATGGCAGCGGTATCCGCGGTCCTGAAGTCCGAGTGGACCAAGATCCGGACGGTGTCGTCGACCGTCTGGACGCTGGCGAGCGCCCTGATCGTCACGGTGGCGATCGGCGCGGCGCTGTCCGCCGTGTTCAACTCCACCTTCGACGACCTCAGCGAGGTCGAGCGGGCCACCTTCGACCCGACTCTGGTCAGCTTCTTCGGGATGACCCTGGGGCAGCTGGCGATGGTGGTCTTCGGTGTCCTGGTGGTGGGGACCGAGTACTCCTCGGGCATGATCCGCACCTCCCTCGCGGCCGTGCCGCAGCGCGCGACCTTCCTCTTCTCGAAGGTCGCGGTGGCGGGCGGGCTCGCGTTCGCGGTGGGTCTCGCGACGAGCTTCCTCTCCTTCTTTCTGGGGCAGGCGCTGCTCGGCGAGCACCGGGCCTCGATCGGTGACGACAACGTGCTGCGGGCGGTGATCGGCGGCGGGCTCTACATGGGCCTCATCGCGCTGTTCTCCATGGGCGTGGCGGCGATGCTGCGCTCGTCGATGCTCTCGCTCGGCATCCTGATGCCGTTCTTCTTCCTGGTCTCGCAGATCCTGGCGGCCGTGCCCAAGGCCAAGGAGGTGGCCCGCTACTTCCCCGACCAGGCCGGATCGAAGATCATGCAGGTCGTTCCGGACGCCATGAACACGGAGGAGGCCCCGTACGGCCCGTGGGCCGGTCTGGGGATCATGGTGATCTGGGTGGTGGCCGCGCTGGCCGGCGGCTACCTGGTGCTGAAGAAGCGGGACGCCTGAGGGCTCGCGGGTTCGGGCGTCGGGGCCCCTAGGGGGACCCTGACGTTCCCCCCAAGACCGCCCGGAGGTCGTCTCCACTTCGCCGGAACCGTCAATGGCTGGATAAGCTCCTAGCTCATACGGGGGGCTCCGGCCGACGGCCGCCACGCCCCGACCATGGTGCGACCGACCTGTCGATGGGGCTGGAGAATGATCGAGGCAGTCGGCCTGACGAAGCGCTACGGCGCCAAGACGGCCGTGTACAACCTTTCCTTCCAGGTGAGGCCGGGTGTCGTCACCGGGTTCCTGGGGCCCAACGGGTCGGGCAAGTCGACCACGATGCGCATGATCCTGGGCCTTGACCAGCCCACCGCCGGCCATGTGACGATCGGCGGCCACCCCTTCCGGCAGCTGCCGAACGCGCCCCGTCAGGTCGGCGCGCTCCTCGACGCGAAGGCCGTGCACGGCGGGCGGAGCGCGCGCAGCCATCTGCTGTCGCTCGCGCAGCTCGCCGGCATCCCGGCGCAGCGCGTCGACGAGGTCCTCGGGGTCGTCGGCCTCCAGGACGTGGCCAAGCGCCGTTCCAACGGCTTCTCGCTCGGCATGGGCCAGCGGCTCGGCATCGCGGCGGCGCTCCTGGGCGACCCGCAGGTGCTGCTCTTCGACGAACCGGTCAACGGCCTGGACCCGGAGGGCATCCTCTGGGTCCGCAACCTGATGAAGAAGCTGGCCGCCGAGGGGCGGACGGTCTTCGTCTCCAGCCACCTCATGAGCGAGATGGCCCTCACCGCCGACCATCTGATCGTGATCGGCCGCGGGCAACTGCTCGCGGACATGAGCGTCACGGACTTCATCTCGGCGAACTCCGCCGACTTCGCCCGGGTGCGGACCCCCCAGACCGATCCCGGTCAGCGGGAGAAGCTGACGGCGGCCCTCGTGGAGGCCGGCGGCCAGGTGATGTCGGAGCCGGACGGCGCGCTGCGGGTGACGGGCCTGCCGCTGCCGCGGATCAGCGACCTCGCGCACGACGCGGACGTACGGCTCTGGGAGCTGTCGCCGCACCAGGCCTCCCTCGAGGAGGCCTACATGCGCCTGACGCAGGGCGCCGTGGACTACCGCTCCACCGACGACCGGCTCGCGCACCTGCAGCCGCCGGTCCAGCCCGGCCACCCGGGGTACGGGACGCCGCCGCAGCAGCCGGTACCGCAGGACGTGCCGCAGCAGGGCTGGTACGCCCCGCCGCCGCCCGGGCAGAACCCGTACGCGGGGGCTCCCGGCCAGGCGCCCGCACCGGGCCCGTACGCCCCTCCGGCCGCCCCGCAGCAGGCCGCCCCTCAGCCGAGCGACACCACCAAGGACGCCCGATGACCGCCCCCGCCCAGCACCACGCTCCGGCGCCGCACTCCTACGTCTCTCCGATCCCGGTCCGCAGGGCGACCCTCGGTGACGCCCTCGCCTCCGAGTGGACGAAGATCCGCTCGGTGCGTTCGACGCTGTGGACGCTCGGCGTCATGGTCCTGCTGATGCTGCTCATCGGCCTGGGGGTGGCGGCGATCGCCGCGAGCTCCGAGGCCCCGATGGGCGACGAGTCCGCGCTCGGCTTCGGCTTCTTCGGGATGCTGCCGGCCTCGATCTGCGTGATCACCCTCGGCGTGCTGACCATCGCCTCCGAGTACGGCACCGGCATGATCCGTACGACCCTGACGGCCTGCCCGAGCCGGGCCCGGGTGCTCACGGCGAAGGCGATCGTCTTCTTCCTGCTCGTCTTCACGGTGACGACGGTGGTCGCGGCGCTCGTGGGGGCGGGGCAGGTCGCCCTGGTGGACACGGCGGACGCCCCGACGTCGGGCGAGTGGCTGCGGGCGACGGTCGGCGCGGGCGCCTACCTCGCGATGCTCGGGCTGCTCTCGCTGGCGCTCGGCACGGTGATCCGGCACTCGGCCGGTGCGATCACGGTGATGATCGGTGTGCTGCTGCTGCCGCTGGTGGCGGCCATGTTCATGTTCTCCGAGGCCCTGAAGTCGGTCCAGGAGTGGCTCTTCACGTACGCGATCCCCTCGCAGATGATCGCGCTGTACGCCGCGCAGCCGCCGTTCGGTGACGACGGCCCCGCGGGCTGGGAGCCGCTGCTGATCATGACCGGGGTCGCGGGGGTCGCGCTGGCCGGCGCGTACGCCCTGCTCAACAGCCGGGACGTGTAGCGCGGCTTACCGGCCCGGCCCGGCCCGGTTTCCCGGGCCCGGCTTCCCGGCTCAGTACTTCGGCGCGTTCCTGGACCGCTGCACCTTGCTGGTGCGGCGGTCCTTCGCGTTCCAGCAGGCCTTGTGCCAGTGCCGCCGGTCGTCCACTCCCCCGTACTCCGGCCAGGCGACCACGTGCGGGGCGCCGGGCGGGATCTCCTGGTCGCAGCCGGGGCAGCGGTAGCGCTTGCCGGGCGCGCTCGCCCCGGCGACGAGGCGGACGAACCACTCCTCGCCCTGCCAGGTCTCGGTACGCTGCACGCCGCCGTACCGGTCGCCGTGGTCGCCCGGCTGCTGTTCGGGCTTCTCGCCGCCTCGGGAACGGTTGTGGCGCGGGGACACGGGCACACCTCACGGGGTCGGGGAACACGGACCGTTCCCTCAAGCCTACGGGCCGCGATGCGGTGCCCCGGGCCCCGTCCGCGACGGCTTAGCCGAAAATCGCAAGAACTTCATGAACGGCCGTTGCCTTTGGCACGTGTCAGACGTTGGTGCCAGTGCGAGGCGAGTTACGCGTCGGCCGCAGAGGAGGCACAAGGCGATGCGCGTGGGTACGTTCGTTCTGGCAGCCCAGTTCCCGGGCCAGGGACAGGGTGAGGCCCTGCACCGGGCGGTGCGGACCGCCGAGGTCGCCGAGGAGGCGGGCCTCGACTCGGTCTGGCTGGCCGAGCACCACTTCGTGCCGTACGGGGTCTGCCCCTCGGCCGTGACACTGGCCGCGCTGCTCCTCGGCCGCACGCGAAGGCTGCGGGTGGGCACGGCGGTGAGCGTGCTGCCGAACGTCCACCCCGTCGCCCTGGGCGAGCAGGCGGCGCTGCTGCACCTCACCTCGGGCGGCAGATTCACCCTCGGGGTGGGCCGCGGCGGGCCCTGGGTCGATCTGGAGGTCTTCGGCGCGGGCCTCGGCGCGTACGAGAACGGCTTCCCCGAATCGCTCGACCTGCTGCTGCGCTGGCTCTCCGAGCCCCGCGTGGGCGCCGAGGGAGAACGATTCGCCTTCCGCGAGGTGGCGGTGGTGCCCCGCGCCGACGAGCTGATCGGCGGGGACCCGGCCCCGGAGGTCGTGGTGGCCTGCACGTCGCCGAAGAGTGTGCGGCTGGCCGCCGAGCGCGGACTGCCGATGCTGCTCGGGATGCACTGCGGAGACGAGGAGAAGGCCGAGATGGTCGCGGCCTGGGCGCGCTGCGCGCGGGAGACCGGGCGGGACCCGGACGAGATCGCGCGGATCGGTTCCCACCACGTCTCGGCGGGCGTGGCCCAACTCGCGGACCGGGGCGCGGACGCGGCCGAGGCACTCGTGAAGGCGATGCCGGGCTGGCTGAAGCAGGGCCTCGACGCGCATGTGACGGTCGACGGCCGGCACCGGGCGATGCGGGACCCCGTGGCGTACACGGAGCTGCTGTGCGGGCTGCACCCGGTGGGCACGCCCCGGCGCGCGGCGGACCGGCTGGCGGCGACGGCGGAGCGCACGGGCATCACCCGCTTCGCCCTGCTCGCCGAGGGCACGGGCGACCTCGCGTCGACCGAGGAGAACGTGCGGCGGCTCGGCGCGGAGGTCCTGCCGCTGCTCGTCTGACCGTACGGCCGCCGCTCCTTCCGACCGTACGGACGGAAGAGCGAACCGTACGGACTCTGGGCGGGGCTGTGCTGCCGCTCCGGCATCTCCGCGCGGTGATGCGCGTCGACACGCATCGATCGCGTCTCCCGCGATGCGGAGCGGCAGCACCATGTCTCAGCAGTCGCGCAGTTCCGGCGACTGGTTCAGCAGCTGCCCCCGTACGGACGTGAAGCGGGCGAGCCGCTCGTCCACCGACGGGTCCAGCGGGAAGACCGCCACCCGGTGGCAGTTCTGGAAGGCGAGACGCACCCCGAAATGCCGCTGCAGCGCACCACGAATGGCGTCGCTCGCGAGCGCGCGCAGCAGCTGACCACGTGCCTGCTCATTCGGCGGCGGCGTCTGGTTGTCGGCGAACTCTCCGCCGTCGACCTTCAGCTGAGCCACCAGAGAACTGATCATCTCCCATGCGTAGGGCAGGGAGGTCCGGACGCAGTCGACGAAGTCGGCTTCGTCGACCTCGCCTCGCTCGGCCTGTTCCAACAGTGCCGGTGAGACGTCGAGCGACATGGGTTCTCCTCTCGCGACCCCGCGGACGGGGTCTTGCGGGCAGGGCGAAGGCCGGGCCGCCCGACACGCAGCGTGCACGGACGACGACCTCCAGCTTCCACGGTAAGCGCGCAGTCCTGCACGCACCAGGAGATGGGGAGCACAACCGGCTGATAACCGACGGGTGTTCGGCTCAGGATCATGCCCCGAGGGGGTCCGGGTCATGCCCGAATCGCGCGGAAGAGCGCCCGTCTTGTAGCGTTGGCGACCATGCGTCTCGTCATTGCCCGTTGCTCCGTGGACTACGCGGGCCGGCTCACGGCCCACCTGCCCTCCGCGCCCCGTCTGATCCTCATCAAGGCAGACGGCAGTGTCTCCATCCACGCGGACGACCGGGCGTACAAACCGCTCAACTGGATGTCCCCGCCCTGCACCCTCAAGGAGGGTGCAGACGGCGAGGCGGGCGTCTGGACCGTGATCAACAAAGCGGGCGAGAAACTGATCATCACGATGGAGGAGATCCTCCACGACTCCTCGCACAAACTGGGCGTGGACCCGGGTCTCATCAAGGACGGCGTCGAGGCGCACCTCCAGGAGCTGCTCGCCGACCGCATCGAGACCCTCGGCGAGGGCTACACCCTGATCCGCCGCGAGTACCCGACCGCGATCGGCCCGGTGGACATCCTCTGCCGGGACTCGGACGGCGCGACGGTCGCGGTCGAGATCAAGCGGCGCGGCGAGATCGACGGCGTCGAGCAGCTGACCCGCTACCTGGAGCTGCTCAACCGCGATCCGCACCTCGCCCCGGTGCGGGGCGTCTTCGCGGCGCAGGAGATCAAGCCGCAGGCCCGGGTCCTCGCGACGGACCGCGGGATCGGCTGCGTGGTCCTGGACTACAACGCGATGCGGGGCATCGAGGACGACAAGCTGCGGCTGTTCTAGCGGGACGGCGGTGGCGGTACGGGGACGGCCCCGGGTGCGGTGAACGCGCCCGGGGCCGTCCCCGTCTCCGTACGCGGGTGCCCTCCGCTCCGTGACGCCCGTCAGGCGGGCGTCCGGGTGCCGGTGGCGTCGCCGGGGGCGGGCGGGCCGCCGAGGGACGAGGACGCGGAGATGCTGGGGCTGTTCTCCTCCGCCGGCGGAGTCGTGGGCGGGGTCGTCGTCGCCGGCGGCGTCGTGGTCGGCGGCGTCGTCGAGGGCGGGGTGCTGGGCGGTGTCGGCGGCGTCGTGCTCGGCGGCTTCGGGCTCGACGGCCTGGTCGTCGACGGCCGCGTGGTCGGGCTCGTCGGCGGGGCCGTCGTCGTGGTGGGCGGCACGGTCGTCGACGGGCTGTCCGAGGACGAGGGGGTGCCCGAGTCGTCCGGCGTGCCCGAGCTCGACGGGTCCGTCGGGTTCGACGTGGAGGTGTTCCCGGACGCGGAGGGGCTCGGGGAGCCGGAGCGGGTGGCCGCGCCGGTCGTGCCGGGCTCGGCCGTCTCGCCCTCGGCCGACTGCTCCTCGCCGTCGATGCCGTCGTCGGTGCTGTCGTCGGTGGCCGTGCTGTCGGAGGTGACGCGGTTGGTGGCCGGGTCCTCGCCGTTGCCCGAGGTGGCGCCGAGGGTCACGACGGTGCCGAGGACGGCGACGAGGAGCGCGCCCGCGCCGACGGCGGCGAGGTTCCGGCGCGCGCCGTTGATGATGCCGCCCCTGAGGCTGGGGCGGCCGGCGCCCTTCTCGGTGTCGGGGCGGGTGATGAGCGTCGGGCCCTCGTCGGCGAAGTCGGGGAACGCCGGCATCGGGGACTTCGCCGGGCCTCGCCCGGGTCCCCCGGACGGCGGGGTCGGGCCCGCGGCTCCCGCCGCCCCGGCCGGCGGCGGCGTCGGGAAGGGATCGGGGGCCGGTCGGCGTACGGGGCCGCGCAGGGAGGGAATGCCGCGGGGCGGCGAGACGGGCTCCTCGGCGCGGGCCGCGGCCGGGGCGGGGTGCTCCCCGGAGAGGTCGGCGACCAGGGCGAGCGCCCTGCGTCCCGCGACGGTGCCGCGCTTGTCGGCGAGGACGCCGCGCATGCCGATGGAGGCCTCCAGCTCCGCGCGGGCCCGCTCCAGGTTTCCGGCGCACAGCGCCAGGACACCGAGCTCGTGGTGGAAGTAGGCCTCCTCGGCGACCTCGCCGGTGAGCCGGGCGGCCTCCTGTCCGGCGCGCAGGGCCCGCTCCCAGGCGCCCCAGTGCAGTCCGGCGGCGAAGGCGGGCGCGGCGGCGCGGGCGAGCAGGACGGCGGTGGCGCGGTGCTCGGCCTCGGTCTCGGGGTCGTCTCCGGTGCCGGCGACGAGGGCGGACAGGGCGGCGAGCAGGGCGTCGGACTCGGCGGCGGCCCGTTCGGGTGTGACGGAGGGGTGGGCGACCCACCAGGCGTAGTGCTGGGCGACGGTGTGGGCGCGGTCGGCGGCCGCGTGGTCGGGCTCGTACCCCTGGGCGAGGAGCTGGGTGAGGACCCCGGCGGCCAGCCGGTAGCGGGGTCCGACCGGGGAGAGCAGGCCGCAGGCCCGCAGTTCGCCGAGGGCGGCGTCGGCGTGGGTGTCGCCGACGAGGGCCGGCAGATGGGCCTGGTGCGGGACCTCGCCGCCGAGGGCGACGGCGAAGCGCAGTGCCGTCTGGGCGGAGCGGCTGAGGCGGGAGGCGAGCAGGGCGGCGGGGGCGGCGCCCTCGCCGAGGCTGGGCAGGGGTATCTCGCGCAGTTCGACGTCGGGGTCCTCGACTCCGTCGAAGGCCGCCGCGGCGGCGGCCGCGGCCGCTTCGGGGTCGGTCGGCCCGAAGGCCTCCTCGAGGGCGCCGAAGGCGTCGAACTCGGCGGGGGTGACGCGGAGCCGGTCGCGCTGGCGGAGCAGGGCGCCGGCCTGGACGAAGCGGAGCGGCAGGCCCTCGGACTCGAACCAGAGGTCGCCGGCCCAGTTGGCCTCGTCGTCGGTGAGGGTGCGGCCGACCGCGCTCTCCAGGAGCTTGAGCGCGGCGCCGCGGCCGAGTCCGGCGAGGTGGATGTCCTCGACGTGGGAGTCGGCCGAGGGGGTGGGGGTGTCGGGTCCCGCGGCGAGCAGGAAGGCGCATTCGGGGGCGGCGGCGAGGAACTCGTCGAGGGCGGCGCCGCCGAACTCCAGGTCGTCGACGACCACGACGGCGCCGATCTCGCGGAGCCGTTCGTGGAGCACGGTGCGGCCGGGCCGGTGGTCCGGGGCGTACCGGACGGCGGCGAACAGCTCGTGGAGGAGTTCGGCCGGGGTGCGGTGGTGGCCGGAGAGCCGGACGACTCCGTCGGGCGCGAGGTCGGCGCAGTCGGCGGCGACGGCGTCGAGGAGGGCGGTGCGGCCGGATCCGGCGGGTCCGCTCAGGCGGGCGGAGCGGCCGCGGCCGAGGATGCCGACGAGGCGCTCGCGCTCCTCCTGGCGTTCGAGGAGGGGCAGCTCGGGCGCGGCCGGGCCCGGGGGTACGGGCGGGGCGGCGGCGCGGGCGGCCTCGGCGCGCTCCTCGGCGGTGCGGGGGCGGGGGGCCGCGGGTTCGTGGCCGGGCGGGCAGGGTTCGATCTCGCTGCCGTCGACCGGGTTGACGGTGACGAGCAGGTCGCCGGAGACGAGCCGGACGACGCGGGCACGCGCGGGTGCGGGGGCCGGGGCGGGGGTGCCGCGTCCCTGGCGGGCGTCGTCGCCCTCGCCGTCGTGTCCGTACTCCTCCGGCCCCCGGTTGATCGGGTCCATGGTCCAAGCCCCCAAGAAGCGGTGTCCGGTGCCCGCCGGGTGGGTCCGTCAATGTGCAGGCGACCGAACCCTAGACCGTGGTCAGGCGCTCGGGAACAGCTGGGGTGCCCAGGAGACCCAGTCGTCACGGTCTTGTGAGGATTGAGCGTGACGCCTGGTTCACACAGCTGCTTCACACGCGCGCCACCGCTGGTTGTCCCGCACCTGGCCGTCTCCGCTAGCGGACGGTGTCCCGCTCTCGGTCGGCCCCGCTCGCGGTCGGTGTCCCGGTCCCGGTCGGCCCCGCGCCGGGTGGTCACACCCGGGGCAGGGACTCCAGCGCGAGGCCGCCCTCGATGGCGAGGATGCGGTGCAGCTTGGTGGCGACGAGCAGCCGCTGCATCTGGGGTGGCACCCCGCGCAGGACGAGCCGTCGGCCGCAGCGGCCCGCACGCCGGTGGGCGCCCATGATGACGCCGAGTCCGGTCGCGTCCCAGGAGTCGAGACCGGTCAGGTCGAGCACCAGGTCGCCGACGCCGTCGTCGACGGCCGAGTGCAGGACGGTACGGGCGTCCGCCGCGCTCCGGACGTCGAGGCGGCCCCCGACGACCAGCTCGACATGGTCGCCCCTGATGTGCATATGCGCTCCCCGAGAGTGCTCCGTCTTCGCAACAACTGACTGCCGCACCGGCAGATACGTTGCGCCTTGTCAGCGAACCGATACCGAAATTCACCCCACGGGGTGAGGCGGGGTGGCGGGTACGGCTCAGTACTTGTAGAAGCCCTGCCCGCTCTTGCGGCCGATGTCACCCGCGTCCACCATCCGGCGCATCAGTTCGGGCACCGCGAACTTCTCGTCCTGGGACTCGGTGTAGATGTTGTTGGCCGCGTTCACCAGGATGTCGATGCCGGTGAGGTCGGCGGTGGCGAGCGGGCCCATGGCGTGGCCGAAGCCGAGCTTGCAGGCGATGTCGATGTCCTCGGCGGTGGCGACGCCGGACTCCTGGAGCTTGGCGGCCTCGACGACGAGGGCGGAGATGAGGCGGGTGGTGACGAACCCGGCGACGTCGCGGTTGACCACGATGCAGGTCTTGCCGACGGACTCGGCGAACTCCCGCGCGGTGGCGAGGGTCTCGTCGCTGGTCTTGTAGCCGCGGACGAGTTCGACGAGCTGCATCATCGGGACCGGCGAGAAGAAGTGGACGCCGACGACGGACTCGGGGCGCTCGGTGACCGCGGCGATCTTGGTGATCGGGATCGCGGAGGTGTTGGAGGCGAGGACCGCGCCGTCCTTGGCGATCTTGTCGAGCGAGCGGAAGATCTCGTGCTTGACGTCGAGGTTCTCGAAGACGGCCTCGACGACGATGTCGGCGTCGGCGACGGCGTCGAGCTCGGTGGTGGCGGTGATGCGGCCGAGCGCGGCCTCGGCGTCGGCGGCGTCCAGCCTGCCCTTCGCGACGAACCGGTCGTACGACGCCTTGATGCCGTCGGTGCCCCGGGTGAGGGCGGCGTCGGTGACGTCACGCAGGACGACGTCCCAGCCCGCCTGTGCCGAGACCTGTGCGATGCCGGACCCCATGAGTCCGGCCCCGATGACGGCGAGCTTCCTGGCCACGATGTTCCACCCCTTAACGCCTGTTCACTTCTGGCTCTCCGGCGGAGATTAGCGGTCGGGAGCCGCCGTGTGACCGTGAAGTAATGCGCGTCACGCCCTGTTTGACGGACGTCACACTCACAGCACCCCGTTCGGGCGCCTCCACGGTCGCGACATACCCCCGGGGGGTGGGTTCCGCGGGGTGGCGGTCGGACGGGCGCGCCCCGTCACCCCTCCCGTACCGCGTAGTTCAGCACCTTCTCGCTGAGCAGCTCCTCGATCTCGTCGAGCAGTACGAGCGCCTCGCGGGAGACGGCGGTCGCCCTGCCCCCGTCGGTCATCGCGCGGGTGATGTAGCCGACGACGGTGCTCTCGATCCAGGCGAGCTGCCCGCCGACGAGCAGCGGCAGCGGGTCCTCGGCGGCGGCGCCGGACTCCTCGCGGAGGGTGGTGACGACGGCGTCGTGGACCTGCTGCTGGACGTGGAAGAGCCGGGCCTTGAGGGTGGGGGCGTGCTCGATGACGTTCATGAAGGCGTCGAAGCCGTCCATGAGTCCGTACGCGGGTGACACGGCCCCGATGTCCTGGCGGAGTTCGCGCAGGACGGCGCGCGCGGCGGACTCCCCCCGGTCGCGGCCGCGGATCGCGCGGGCGAGGCGCTGGGTGACGCCGTCCATCCGGTCGAGGAAGAGGTCCTCCTTGGCCGGGAAGTAGTTGTACACCGTGTTGACGGAGACGTCCGCCGCCTCGGCGACGTCCGCGACGGTCACATGGACGAAGCCGTGCTCCAGGAAGAGCCCGGTCGCGATGTCCGAGATCCGCTGCTTCGTCTCGCGCTTCTTGCGTTCCCTGAGTCCCTCGGCCATGCCTCTCATCCTAGGCTCCCTGAAAGTTTGGCTCCTCCCCAATTTTGCTGACCATTGAATTTTGGGGACGTTGCAAAAATTCAGTGACTCTGTTTTCGTGGTCGCCATGCCCATCATCAGCACGGCCGGCCTCGCCCGGACCTTCACGACCAGGACCGGCCCCGTGGAGGCCGTCCGTGGCATCGACCTCACCGTCCGGCCCGGCGAGATCCTCGGACTGCTCGGCCCCAACGGCGCCGGCAAGACCACCACCCTCCGGATGCTCACCACGCTCCTGCCGCCCACCGGCGGCGCCGCCACCGTCGCCGGCCACGACCTCGTGCGGAACCCCGCCGCCGTCCGCCGCCGCATCGGGTACGTCGCCCAGTCCGGCGGCCTCGACCCCCAGGAGACCGTCCGCTCCGAGCTCGTCACCCAGGGCCGGCTCCACGGAATGAACCGGGCCCGCGCGACGGCCCGCGCCGAAGAGCTCGCGGCCGAGCTCGGGCTCACCGAACTCCTCGACCGCAGGACCCCGGCGCTCTCCGGCGGCCAGCGCCGCCGGCTCGACCTCGCCATGGGGCTCACCCACCGGCCGGAGATCCTGTTCCTCGACGAGCCGACGACCGGCCTCGACCCCGGCAGCCGCGCCGGCCTGTGGGCGCTGGTGCGGCGGCTGCGCGACGAGCACGGCACCACCGTCGTCCTGACCACCCACTACCTGGACGAGGCCGACTCCCTCGCCGACCGGCTGGTCGTCGTCGACAGGGGAACGGTCGTCGCCGAGGACTCCCCCGCCGGCCTCAAGGCCGCCCACGGCGCCGCCACCCTCCAGGACGCGTTCCTCGCCGTCACCGGACGCGGCCCGGCCCCCGTCGACACGACCCCCGCAGCCGTCTAGGACCTCCCGGTCCCCTCTCGTCCTCAGGACATCCGATAGGACATCCGATGCTTCTCCACGACACCGCGCTGCTCTTCGGGCGCTACGCCCGCCAGACCCTGCGCTCCCCGTTCCAGATCTTCTTCGGCGCCCTCATGCCGCTGCTCTACCTGCTGCTCTTCGGGCCGCTGCTCACCGGGCTGCCGCTCGGCGGCGAGGGCGACTCCTGGCAGGTCCTCGTCCCCGGACTCCTGCTCCAACTGGGTCTCTTCGGCGCCTCGTTCGCCGGCTTCTCGATCATCATGGAGAAGAACTGGGGCGTGTTCGACCGGATGCGGGTCACCCCGGTGAGCCGGCTCGCCCTGCTGCTCGGCCGGGTCCTGCGGGACGCCGCCCTCTTCGTCTTCCAGGCGGCGCTGCTCGTCCTGGTCGCCCTGCCGATGGGCCTCAGGGCGCCGCTCGCCGGCATCCTGATCGGCTTCGGCTTCGTCGCACTGCTCTCGGTGGCGCTGGCCTCCCTCTCGTACGCGCTCGCTCTGAGGCTGCGCACCCCGCAGGAGTTCGGACCCGCGATCAACACGCTCGCGATGCCGGCGATGCTGCTGTCGGGCCTGATGCTGCCGATGACCCTCGCCCCCGGCTGGCTGGACGTCCTCTCGCGCCTGATGCCGTTCCGCCATCTGGTGGACGCGGTCCGGGAGGCGTACATCGGGCACTACACGACACCGACACTGCTGTACGGGGTGCTCGTCGCCCTCGGCGTCGCGGCGCTCGCCGTGACGGTCGGCACACGGACGTTCCAGAAGGCCATCGCCTAACTAGGCTGGTCGCATGGTCAATCTGACGCGCATCTACACCCGGACCGGCGACCAGGGCACCACGGCGCTCGGCGACATGAGCAGGACCGCCAAGACGGATCTGCGGATCTCCGCCTACGCCGACGCCAACGAGGCCAACGCCGCCATCGGTACGGCGATCGCCCTCGGGCAGCTCGACGCGGAGGTCGTGAAGGTCCTCGTCCGGGTGCAGAACGACCTGTTCGACGTGGGCGCGGACCTCTGCACCCCGGTGGTCGATGACCCGAAGTACCCGCCGCTGCGGGTCGAGCAGTCGTACGTCGACAAGCTGGAGGCCGACTGCGACCTCTTCCTGGAGCCGCTCGACAAGCTGCGCTCCTTCATCCTGCCGGGCGGCACGCCCGGGGCGGCGCTGCTGCACCAGGCGTGCACGGTGGTCCGGCGGGCGGAGCGCTCGACCTGGGCGGCCCTGGAGGTGCACGGCGAGACGATGAACGCCCTGACCGCCACGTACCTCAACCGCCTCTCAGACCTGCTCTTCATCCTTGCTCGGACGGCGAACAAGGAGGTCGGGGACGTGCTCTGGGTCCCGGGCGGGGACCGCTGAGGCCTCTCCCTCCGGGGCCTTCCGCGGCCAGATCGCGTAGCTGAGCGCGATCAGGCCGTGGATGGCCGCCGTCCGCCAGGCGACGAGGATCCAGGCGTGGAGACCGTCGGTGTTCCCGTCCTCGCCGACGTACAGCGCGGCCAGGAGCAGCAGCGCCGAGGCGACGGCCGCCGCCGTCACCGAGCCCAGCCAGACCCTGCCCTCGTGGCGGGCGCGGGCCATCCCGTACCGCGGAGGCTTCGGGGGCCGGGGCGCGCCGCCGAAGCGGTGGGCGGCGTGGCCGTCGAGCCACTTCACGGTGCGGTGGCCGTGGCCGACGGTGTAGCCGATGTAGAGGGCGGCGAGGCCGTGCTTCCAGCTGGGGTCGGCGCCGTTCTTGAGATCGATCGCGGTGACGACGAGGAGCAGGACCTCCAGGAGCGGCTCGCAGAGCAGCAGCGCGATACCCGTCCGGGGCATCTTCAGGAGGTAGCGGGTGGCGAGGCCGGCGGCCAGCAGGACCCAGAAGCCGACCTCGCAGACGACGATCAGCGTGACGATCACGGCGGTTCCCCTTTCGGTACCCCCTCAGCGTCCCCCGGCGGACCGCCCGGATCGTCGTCGCCGATGACGAAGTGCGCCTACATCCTTCGACGGAGGAGCGGATCGGCCCGGACGGCGAGGCCCGGGGTCCGCGGGCCGTGTTGGATGGGAACGTGACACTCCCCCGACCGCACCGCACCGACCTGCTCATGGCCGCCGGCGGCCTCGCCGTCGGTCTGCTGATGTGGTCCTTCGGACTGCACACCCAGACCGACCGGCTGATCACCGCGCGCTGGGCGACGCTGATCCCGCTCTTCGTCATGGCCTCGATGGTGGCCCTGCGCCGGACGAGGCCGCTGACCGCCCTGAACGTCGGCACGGTCGCCCTCGTCGCGGACCAGTTCACCTACGGCACGCTCGTGACCGCGCTGATGTTCACGGACCTGGTCTACGCGGCCGTGGTCTACGGGACGTCCGCCGCCGCCCGGCGCATCCCGTACCTGACCGGGCTCATCACGATCGGCCTGACGATCGGCTTCCTCGTCTGGTGGCAGAACGCGATCGCCCTGGTCGTCGGCCTGATCACCGGCATGGTGTCGTTCCTGCCCGCGCTGACCGGAGCGGTCGTACGCAACCACCGCCAGGCCGCCGACGCCGCCCTCCTCCGCGCGGAGCAGACCGCGCTGCTCGCCGAGATGGACCGCACCCAGGCCGTCGTGGCCGAGCGGGCCCGGATGGCGCGCGAACTGCACGACATGGTCGCGAACCACCTCTCCGCCATCGCGATCCACTCCACCGCGGCGATGTCGATCGACGAACCGGCCACCACCCGGCAGGCGCTGACCGTGATCCGGGAGAACAGCGTGGCCGGCCTCTCGGAGATGCGGCGGCTCATCGGCCTCCTCCGGGACAGCAGCGGGGACTCGGAGCCGGCCGCCGCGCCCACGCTCGCCGGTCTGGACGCCCTGGTCGACCAGGCGCGGACCAACGCGCGGCCGAGCGGTCTCGTCCTCGTCCTGGAGGACGGCCGGGAGTCGACGGCGGGTGTTCCGGCGCCGGTGGAGCTGGCCGCGTACCGGATCGTGCAGGAGTCCCTGACGAACGCGCTCAAGCACGCGGCTCCGGGCGAGGTCCGGGTGGTGCTCACCGGCGGACGGGCAGCCCTTACGGTCGAGGTCACGAGTCCCCGCGGCGAGCGCCCCGGCCCGACCGCACCCGGTTCGGGCGCCGGTCTGGTGGGGATGCGGGAGCGGGTGGACCTGCTCGGCGGCGCCTTCGAGGCGGGGCCGGTGACCGACCGCGACGGGCGCAAGCAGTGGCAGGTCAGGGCGGAACTGCCCATGGACGTGAAAGACGAGGAGCGGGCATGACAGTGCGGGTGGTGGTCGCCGAGGACCAGTCCGCGGTACGGGCGGGGCTTGTGCTCATCCTGGGCAGCGCACCGGACATCGAGGTCGTCGGCGAGGCGGCGGACGGCGAGCGGGCGGTGGAGCTCGCCCGTGAACTCCGTCCCGATCTGGTCCTGATGGATGTGCAGATGCCCCGGATGGACGGGGTGACGGCGACCGGGATCGTCGTGTCGGAGGGCCTCGCCGACGTGCTGGTCCTGACGACCTTCGACCTCGACGCGTATGTCTTCGGGGCGCTGCGGGCGGGGGCCTCGGGCTTCCTGCTGAAGAACGCGGAGGCGCGGGAGCTGATCGAGGCGGTCCGGACGGTGGCGCGCGGCGAGGGCTTGATCGCCCCCGCGGTGACCCGGCGGCTGATCGCGGAGTTCGCGGCGACGGGCGCTCCGGTGCGGCCGGCGCCGAAGACGGACCCCTCCGTGCTCGACGTCCTGACGCCGCGGGAGCGGGAGGTCCTGTCGACGCTCGGCCAGGGTCTGTCGAACGCGGAGATCGCGGTACGGCTCGACATGGCGGAGGCGACGGTGAAGACCCACGTCAGCAAGGTGCTCGGGAAGCTGGCGCTGCGGAGCAGGGTCCAAGCGGCCGTACTGGCGCAGGAGTTGGGGGTCTGACGCAACATCGGCGACGTTGGTCTGGACCTCTTGACGATTGGTCCAGACCTTCCTACGCTCGCGGGGCGCGCGCATCTTCACGGACCACCGGACCACCCCCACCCATGTCCGTCCGCAACTTGAGGAGCACCGTTGAGCACTCAAGCACCGACGCGCAGAACAGGGTTCAGACACCGGGCCGCCGCCGGTCTCACCGCCCTGATCCTGCCCCTCGCCGCCATGGTCGGCCTCGCCACCCCCGCCGAAGCGGCCACCTCGGCCACCGCCACGTACACCAAGACCCAGGACTGGGGCACCGGATTCGGTGCCAGCTGGACCGTCAAGAACACCGGCACCACCACCATCAACTCCTGGACCGTCGAGTGGGACTACCCCGCCGGCACCTCCGTGACCTCCGCCTGGGACGCCACCGTCACCAGCTCCGGCACCCACTGGACCGCCAAGAACGTCGGATGGAACGGAACCCTCGCCCCCGGTGCCTCCGTCTCCTTCGGCTACAACGGTGCCGGCCCCGGCGCCCCCAGCGGCTGTAAGATCAACGGCGCCGCCTGCGACGGCACCAGCCAGCCCGGCGACAACGCCCCCTCCGCCCCCGGCACCCCCGTCGCCTCCGCCATCACCGACACCTCGGTGAAGCTCACCTGGACCGCGGCCACCGACGACAAGGGCATCAAGAACTACGACGTCAAGCGCGACGGCACCACCGTCGCCACCGTCACCGGCCTCACCTACACCAACACGGGCCTGACCGCCGGCACCGACTACAGCTACACGGTCGTCGCCCGCGACACCATCGACCAGACCGGCCCGGACTCCGGCGCGACTCCCGTCCGCACCACCGGCGGCGGTGGCGGCCAGCCGCTCCCCAACGCCGTGAAGATGGGCTACTTCACCAACTGGGGCGTCTACGGGCGCAACTACCACGTGAAGAACATCGTGACCTCGGGCTCCGCGTCCAAGATCACCCACATCAACTACGCCTTCGGCAACGTCACGGGCGGCAAGTGCACCATCGGCGACGCCTACGCCGACTACGACAAGGCCTACACCGCCGACCAGTCCGTCGACGGCGTCGCCGACACCTGGGACCAGCCGCTGCGCGGCAACTTCAACCAGCTGCGCAAGCTGAAGAAGGCCTACCCGAACATCAAGATCCTGTGGTCCTTCGGCGGCTGGACCTGGTCCGGCGGCTTCGGCCAGGCCGTGCAGAACCCGGCCGCCTTCGCGCAGTCCTGCTACGACCTCGTCGAGGACCCGCGCTGGGCCGACGTCTTCGACGGCATCGACCTGGACTGGGAGTACCCCAACGCCTGCGGTCTCTCCTGCGACACCAGCGGCGCCGCCTCCTTCAAGAACATGATGCAGGCCATGCGCGCCAAGTTCGGCCCCAGCTACCTGGTCACCGCGGCCGTCACGGCCGACGCCTCCGCGGGCGGCAAGATCGACGCCGCCGACTACGCGGGCGCCGCACCGTACATGAACTGGTTCAACGTCATGACGTACGACTTCTTCGGCGCCTGGGCGGCGCAGGGCCCGACGGCCCCGCACTCCCCGCTCACCTCGTACGCCGGCATCCCGCAGGCGGGCTTCAACTCCGCCGAGGCGATCGCCAAGTTCAAGGCGAAGGGCGTCCCCGCCAACAAGCTGCTGCTCGGGATCGGCTTCTACGGACGCGGCTGGACCGGCGTCACCCAGTCAGCCCCCGGCGGCACGGCGACCGGACCGGCCGCGGGCACCTACGAGCAGGGCATCGAGGACTACAAGGTCCTCAAGACCTCCTGCCCGGCCACCGGCACGATCGCGGGCACCGCGTACGCCAAGTGCGGCAGCAACTGGTGGAGCTACGACACCCCGGCCACCGTGAACTCGAAGATGAGCTGGGCCAAGAACCAGGGCCTCGGCGGAGCGTTCTTCTGGGAGTTCAGCGGTGACACCAGCAACGGCGAGCTCGTCGGCGCCATCAACACCGGTCTGAACTAACCCCCCACGGGGTCACGACGAAGCGGGGGCCGGCGCAGCACGCCGACCCCCGCTTCCTCACGCCCTACGCGAAGAACTCAGGCGACATTCACCCGCTGCCCGGGAGGCGCCGCCTCCAGCCAGGCCATGAAACCCGTCCGGGCGTCCTCGCTCATCGCGAGCTCCAGGCGGACGCCCTCGTACATACAGGGCTGGATCACCATGTCGGAGAGCAGCGCGAGCTCCTCCTCGCCCTCCGGCATCCGGCGCTCCAGGGCCACGATGGACGAACGCTCCAGGGTCCGGCGCGGTCGGGGCGCGTACGAGAAGACCCGGAACCAGGCGATCTCGTCACCGCTGTAGCGGGCGACGCCGTACACCCAGCCCTTGCCGCTCGGATCGGGCTCGTCCGGGACGTTCCAGTGCAGGGAGCAGTCGAAGGTGCCGCCGGCACGCTGGATCAGCCTCCGGCGCAAGCCGAAGACGAAGAGCCCGATCACCACCAGTGCGACGACCAGGCCGCACACGAGCAGAGCGAGGAACATCTTCACCGACCTCCTCGCTGCGTCCCGTAGCCGGCACCGCCGGCAGAACCGAATACAACCTGCATCTGCATCGCCTCAGCCGCGGCACGGTCTGGAAAATTCCAGCCGTGCCGCGGCTGAGGGCACTACTCTGCGCGGACCGTCAGCGGACCGCTACCGCGCGCAGCCGGACATCGGCGCGCCGCTCGGCGGCCGCGTCGGAATCCGACTTCGCACGCTCCAGCGCGCGCTCGGCGCGCTGGGCGTCGATCTCGTCCGCCAGCTCGCAGACCTCCGCGAGCAGAGACAGCTTGTCGTCGGCGAACGAGATGAATCCGCCGTGGACGGCGGCGACGACAGTCGCGCCCTCACTGGTACGGATGGTCACCGGGCCCGACTCCAGCACACCGAGCAGCGGCTGGTGGCCGGGCATGACGCCGATGTCGCCGGAGGTGGTACGCGCGATGACCAGGGTGGCCTCGCCGGACCAGACACTCCGGTCCGCGGCGACCAGCTCGACGTGCAGCTCAGCAGCCAAGGGTGGCTCCTCGGGTCACCACCCGGCGGTCGTGCCGGGTGTTGGGGTCAATTCTAGTGGGCGTGGTGAGGGGGGCGGGACCGGATCCCGCCCCCCTCGGGAGAGCACGGGGCTCAGGAGACGCCGAGCTCCTTGGCGTTGGCCTTGAGGTCCTCAATGCCACCGCACATGAAGAACGCCTGCTCGGGGAAGTGGTCGTACTCACCGTCGCAGATCGCGTTGAACGCGGCGATCGACTCGTCGAGCGGAACGTCCGAACCGTCCACACCGGTGAACTGCTTCGCCGCGTGGGTGTTCTGGGACAGGAAGCGCTCGACACGGCGGGCGCGGTGGACAACGAGCTTGTCCTCCTCGCTCAGCTCGTCGATACCGAGGATCGCGATGATGTCCTGGAGGTCCTTGTACTTCTGCAGGATTCCCTTGACGCGCGTGGCGGCGTCGTAGTGGTCCTGCGCGATGTAGCGCGGGTCCAGGATCCGGGACGTGGAGTCCAGCGGGTCCACGGCCGGGTAGATGCCCTTCTCGGAGATCGGACGGGAGAGAACCGTCGTCGCGTCGAGGTGGGCGAAGGTGGTGGCCGGAGCCGGGTCGGTCAGGTCGTCCGCGGGGACGTAGATCGCCTGCATCGAGGTGATCGAGTGACCACGGGTCGAGGTGATGCGCTCCTGGAGGAGACCCATCTCGTCGGCCAGGTTCGGCTGGTAACCCACCGCGGAGGGCATACGGCCGAGCAGGGTCGACACCTCGGAACCGGCCTGGGTGAAGCGGAAGATGTTGTCGATGAAGAACAGCACGTCCTGCTTCTGCACATCGCGGAAGTACTCCGCCATGGTCAGACCGGCGAGGGCCACGCGGAGACGGGTGCCCGGGGGCTCGTCCATCTGGCCGAAGACCAGCGCGGTCTTGTCCAGAACGCCGGCCTCCTCCATCTCCACCATGAGGTCGTTGCCCTCACGGGTGCGCTCGCCGACGCCCGCGAAGACCGACACACCGTCGTGCAGCTTGGCCACACGGACGATCATTTCCTGGATCAGAACGGTCTTGCCGACACCGGCACCACCGAACAGACCGATCTTTCCACCCTTGACGTACGGGGTGAGAAGGTCGACGACCTTCAGGCCGGTCTCGAACATCTCGGTCTTGGACTCGAGCTGGTCGAAGGCCGGGGCCTTGCGGTGGATCGTCCAGCGCGGCGCGTCGGCCACGGTGGACTCGTCCGCGTTCAGCACCTGACCCAGCGTGTTGAACACGCGGCCCTTGGTGACGTCACCGACGGGCACGGTGATGCCCGTGCCGGTGTCGGTCACCGGGGCCTGGCGGACCAGGCCGTCGGTGGGCTGCATCGAGATGGTGCGGACAACGCCGTCACCGAGGTGCTGGGCGACCTCGAGGGTCAGCGTCTTGGTCGCGCCCTCCTCGGCCGGGTCCGGAACCTGGACGTTCAGCGCGTTGTAGATCTCCGGCATCGCGTCGACGGGGAACTCCACGTCGACGACCGGGCCGATGACCCGGGCGACGCGGCCCGTGGCGGCGGCCGTCTCAACAGTGGTCGTCATTACTTGTCACTCCCCGCGGTCGCGTCGGCCAGGGCTGCGGTGCCACCGACGATCTCGCTGATTTCCTGGGTGATTTCGGCCTGGCGGGCCGCGTTGGCAAGTCGGGAGAGGTTGTTGATCAAGTCTCCCGCGTTGTCGGTCGCCGACTTCATCGCGCGGCGCGTGGCAGCGTGCTTGGAAGCAGCCGACTGGAGCAGCGCGTTGTAGATCCGGCTCTCGACGTACCGGGGCAGCAGGGCGTCGAGGACGTCCTCCGCCGACGGCTCGAAGTCGTACAGCGGACGAAGCGTGTCCGAGTCGCCCGCCTCCTTCGCCACCTCGTCGAGGCTGAGGGGCAGCAGCCGGGCCTCGACCGCGGTCTGCGTCATCATCGAGACGAACTCGGTGTAGACGATGTGGAGCTCGTCCACACCACCCTCGGCCGTGTCCTTCTCGATCGCCTCGATCAGCGGAGCCGCGATCGTCTTGGCGTCGCCGTACGAAGGCTGGTCCGTGAACCCGGTCCACGAGCCGGCCAGCTTCCGCTCACGGAAGTTGTAGTGCGCGATGCCACGACGGCCGACCACGTAGACGGTGACCTCGCGGCCCTCGCCCTCCAGCTTCGCCGTCAGCTTCTCCGCCGCCTTGATGGCGTTGGAGTTGAAGGCACCGGCCAGACCACGGTCGCTCGAGAGGAGCAGGACCGCGGCACGGATCGGGTTCTCCGCCTCGGTGGTCAGCGGGTGCTTGTCGTTCGCACCCGTGGCCACCGCCGTGACCGCGCGCGTCAGCTCGGTCGCGTACGGAGTCGACGCCTGCACCTTGCGCTGCGCCTTGACGACACGCGAGGCGGCGATCATCTCCATCGCCTTGGTGATCTTCTTCGTCGCGGTGACGGATTTGATGCGACGCTTGTAGACCCGGAGCTGCGCTCCCATGAGTCAGGTCCCTTCCGTCGTCACTTCGAGACGTTGACGGCGGCAGGAGCGTCCTCGCCCAGCAGCTTGCCGTCAGAGGTCTCGAACTGCTTCTTGAACTCCGCGATGGCGTCGCCCACGGCCTGCAGGGTGTCGTCGGACATCTTGCCGCCCTCCCGGATGGAGGTCATGAGGCCCGAGTGGTTCTGGCGGAGGTACGCCAGGAGCTCGGCCTCGAAGCGGCGGATGTCGGCGACCGGGACGTCGTCCATCTTGCCGGTGGTGCCGGCCCAGACGGAGACGACCTGGTTCTCGGTGGGCATCGGCTGGTACTGAGCCTGCTTGAGCAGCTCGACCATGCGCTGTCCACGCTCCAGCTGCGCCTTGGAGGCGGCGTCCAGGTCGGAACCGAAGGCGGCGAACGCCTCCAGCTCACGGAACTGGGCCAGGTCCACACGGAGGCGACCGGAGATCTGCTTCATCGCCTTGTGCTGGGCGGAGCCACCGACACGCGAGACCGAGATACCGACGTTCAGGGCCGGACGCTGGCCGGCGTTGAACAGGTCGGACTCCAGGAAGCACTGGCCGTCGGTGATGGAGATGACGTTGGTCGGGATGAACGCCGACACGTCGTTCGCCTTGGTCTCGACGATCGGAAGACCGGTCATCGAACCGGCACCCAGCTCGTCCGAGAGCTTCGCGCAGCGCTCGAGCAGACGCGAGTGCAGGTAGAAGACGTCACCCGGGTAGGCCTCACGGCCCGGCGGGCGGCGCAGCAGCAGCGACACGGCGCGGTAGGCGTCGGCCTGCTTCGACAGGTCGTCGAAGACGATCAGGACGTGCTTGCCCTGGTACATCCAGTGCTGGCCGATGGCGGAACCCGTGTACGGCGCCAGGTACTTGAAGCCGGCCGGGTCGGACGCCGGGGCGGCGACGATCGTCGTGTACTCGAGCGCACCGGCCTCTTCCAGGGCGCCGCGCACGGACGCGATGGTCGAGCCCTTCTGGCCGACGGCGACGTAGATGCAGCGGACCTGCTTGTTCACGTCGCCCGAGCGCCAGTTGTCGCGCTGGTTGATGATCGTGTCGACGCACAGAGCGGTCTTGCCGGTCTGACGGTCACCGATGATCAGCTGACGCTGACCACGGCCGACCGGCGTCATGGCGTCGACGGCCTTGTAGCCGGTCTCCATCGGCTCGTGCACCGACTTACGGGCCATCACGCCCGGGGCCTGCAGCTCGAGGGCGCGGCGGCCCTCGGTCGCGATCTCGCCGAGACCGTCGATCGGGTTGCCGAGCGGGTCGACGACGCGACCCAGGTAACCCTCACCGACACCGACGGAGAGGACCTCGCCGGTGCGCTGCACCGACTGACCCTCCTCGATGCCACTGAACTCGCCGAGGACGATCGCACCGATCTCGCGCTCTTCGAGGTTCAGCGCGAGACCGAGGGTCCCGTCCTCGAACTTCAGCAGCTCGTTCGCCATGGCCGAGGGAAGACCCTCGACCTTCGCGATACCGTCACCGGCCAGGCTGACCGTGCCGACCTCCTCGCGCGAGGCCGCGTCCGGCTGGTACGACTGGACAAAGTTCTCCAGTGCGTCCCGGATCTCCTCCGGCCGGATCGTGAGCTCCGCCATCTGGGTTCCCTGCTCTCCTTGTTGGGCCCGAAGTTTCTTAAGGGGTCTGGGGGCCGACCCCCAGGAATCTTCTGCAATCTCTGCACGGCCCAACCGGGCCGCTGGTGATGCTGTGTAGCTGTGATGCCTTGTGCTGGTGACGGTCGTCAGCCGGCCAGTCGACGGGTCGCCTCGTCGAGGCGCTCCGCGATCGATCCGTTGATGACCTCGTCGCCGACCTGCACCGTGATCCCGCCGAGGACCGCGGGGTCCACGTCCAGGTTCAGGTGCATCTCGCGGCCGTACAGCTTGGCGAGTACGGCTCCGAGGCGCTGCTTCTGCTGGTCCGACAGCGGCACCGCCGAGGTGACGACGGCGACCATCCGGTCCCGGCGCGCCGCGGCGAGCTTGGAGAGGGACTCGAGTCCCGCTTCCAGGCTACGTCCCCGGGGCTGGGTCACCAGACGGACGACCAGACGCTCGGTGGCGACGTTGGCCTTGCCGCCGAGCAGGCTGCGGAGCAGCTCGCCCTTGGCGGTGGCCGTGGCGGCCTTGTCCGTCAGCGCCGAGCGGAGCTCGGGGCTGGAGGACACGATCCGGCCGAAGCGGAACAGCTCGTCCTCGACACTGTCGAGGACGCCCGCCTTCTGCGCCGCGGTGAGGTCGGCCGTGTTCGCCAGCTCCTCGGTCGCGTCGACCAGGTCACGCGAACGCGACCAGCGGGAACGCACCAGGCCGGACACCAGGTCGACGGTCTCGCCGCCCACCTGACCGCTCAGGAGCCGCTGCGCGAGCTCGGCCTTGGCCTCGCCCGACTGCGCGGGGTCGGTCAGGACCCGACGCAGCGACACCTCGCGGTCGAGCAGCGTGGTGACTGCGGCCAGCTCGTCCGCGAGCTTCGTCGCGTCGGCCGACGTGTTGTCGGTCAGCGCGTCGAGGGACTCACGTCCGGCGGCCAGTGCCTCACGGCTCGCTCCGTTCATCGGACGGCCTCCGCCTTCTCCTCGAGCTCGTCGAGGAAGCGGTCGATCGTCCGGCTCTGGCGGGCGGAGTCCTCGAGGGACTCGCCGACCAGCTTGCCGGCCAGGTCGGTGGCGAGCTTGCCCACGTCCTGACGCAGCGAGGCAGAGGCGGCCTTGCGGTCGGCCGCGATCTGCGTGTGGCCGGCCGCGATGATCTCCTCGCGCTGGCGCTGGCCTTCCGCCTTCATCTCCTGGATGATCGCGGTGCCCTGCTCCGTCGCCTCCTGGCGAAGACGCGCGGCCTCGTGGCGGGCTTCGGCGAGCTGGGCCTTGTACTGCTCCAGCACGCTCTGAGCCTCGATCTGGGCCGACTCGGCCTTCTCGATGCCACCCTCGATGGCCTCGCGACGCTGCTCCAGAACCTTGTTGATGTTCGGGAGAAGCTTCTTGGCGAGGAAACCGAAGACGATGACGAAGGCGATCAGGCCGATGACGAGCTCGTCGAGATGCGGGATCAGAGGAGGCTGGGGCTCCTCCGCCTGCGCAAGAAGCAGCGCGTTCACATCAGTGCCTTCCGTAAAAGAATCGGGCTGTCGGTCCGGCTTACTGGTAGACGAAGCCCATGACGATGCCGATGAGGGCGAGCGCCTCACAGAACGCGAAGCCCATGATCTGGTTGGTGCGGATCAGGCCGGCAGCTTCGGGCTGACGGGCGAGCGCCTGCGTACCGTTACCGAAGATGATGCCGACGCCGACGCCGGGGCCGATCGCGGCCAGGCCGTAGCCGATGGACGCGACGTTGCCGACCACGTTCTCCTTGGCGCCGGCGGCGAGGTTGACCATGTCGAGAGCAGCGGACATGCCGTTACTTCCTTCTCTTTCAATGACCCGGTGGGGGTTGGCCACCGGACGACTGTTGGATTGGGGGTGAAGCTGCGATCCGGGACGGATCGGCTCAGTGGTGCTCGGAGAGCGCGCCCTGGATGTAGCTGCAGGCCAGGAGGACGAAGACGTACGCCTGGACGGCCTGGATGAAGAGCTCGAAGGCGGTCATCACGAGGACCATCACGAACGAGGCGCCGGCGTAGACGAAGCCCAGGCCGTTCATGAGGTACCAGGTGGCCAGCGAGAACATCACGATCAGCAGGTGACCGGCGAACATGTTCGCGAACAGTCGCACCGCGTGCGTGAAGGGCCGGATCAGCAGGTTCGAGAAGAACTCGAGGACGACGACCATCGGAAGGATCGCGCCGAGCGACTTGTCGTAGCCGACGATGTTCTTCCAGCCGCCGACGAAGCCGTGCTTCTTGAACGTCAGCGAGATCCACATGACGTAGACGATCAGCGCGAGACCGGCCGGGAAGGCGATCAGCGAGGTGACCGGGAACTGGGCGAGCGGAATGATCGACCAGAGGTTCATGATCCAGACGAAGAAGAACAACGACACCATGAAGGGGACGTACTTCTCGCCGTCCTTCTTGCCGATGATCTCGTAGACGATGCCGCGGCGCACGAAGTCGTAACCGGCCTCGCCAACCATCTGCAGCTTGCCGGGGACCAGCTTGGGCTTGCGGAAAGCGGCCCAGAAGAACCCGACGACCACGATGGAGCCCAGGAGGGCGAGCAGCATCGGCTTGGTGATCTCGATGCCCCCCACCGTCGCGATGGGCTCGTACATGAACGTGTGCAGGCCCGGCGCCGGGAAGCCACATCCACTGAAGATGTGGCAATCCGGGTCGAAGGCAAGCGTCTGGTCAGCACTCACCGCGGGCTCCTTCAGCGTGGCGCATAGGTACGGCAACCTCGTTGTGTCGGCGCGGCACGCAGCCGCGGGTCGGCACTGGACTGGTCTTACGGATAAGGGGGCGGCGGTTCGGCATCGAGCCTCGCGCTGGGACAGGCGTCTCGGATGCCCGCGCCCGCAGTGCCGCAGTTGGCACCGGACGATAGCAGGAAGCCGAACGCGGCTTTATCCCGGCCCTACCCTTCACGACTTCGACCCCGTGTTTCCGGGGTCGATGTACGTGATCTTGGCCTTCATGTAGGCACGGGCCTGTGCGGCGACCCACACCACGGTCGTCGCGAGCAGCGTGAAAGCGAAGGCCTTGAAGTCGAACAGCGTGGTGTTCTTGAGCAAGGCCAGGAAGATGAAGAGCACCAGCAGCTGGGCCGTGTAGAGCATGAGCCCCATGGCCTGGAACAGATGCGGGAGCGACTTCGCCGTCCGCTGCAGGACGACCTGCCCGATTCCCATGAAGAGGAGCACGACCAGGGTGCCGACGACGGCGCCGAGCGCGCCCTTGCCACCGGCGACCACAGCGCTGACGACCGTGGCGATCGCGCCGACGGCAGCGGTGGGGATGACGGTGTGCAGAAGGATGCGTGCGTCGTTGGACGGCATGGCGGTGTCTCCGCTTGCTGGAGGGGGCGATGGTGTCGTCAAGGACGAGCGTAAGCCCGGTCCGAGGTGGGTCTCGGGGCCAACAGACCGTCGCACTACGGTCTTTCGGCACTGTCGCCGGGTCTCGTGAACGGTATCACAAACTATTTGAATAGGTCTTTACCCATAAGGTGTGCCAACAGTCACACATGAGAGTTACCCCGCGCGTGTGTGCGCGACGGCGCGACGCCTTGTCTGCTATTGGCCGCGTATGCGGCCTTCGTCAACTCGGCGTTCCGGCCTTCCGCCTGTCGGTGAAGCGCCCGCGGTTGCCGATGGCGGTGGCGCCGTTGATCCCCGCCGGCACCGGAATCCGCTCCTCCTCGACCACGACCGGCTCCGCAGCGGCCTCCGTGACGGGAACCCTCTTGCGGCGCCGGTAGCGGGGCGGTACGACCGACTCGGCCCAGCGGGGCGCGCGCGGGGTGAAGCGCGGCAGCAGGAGCAGCACCAGACCGATCGCGCTGAGCGCGACGACGCAGAGGACGATCCACATCGACGCCGAGTGGACCGAGTACGCCAACGTCCCGAAGGCGATGAGCGCCGACCAGAAGTACATGATCAGGACCGCGCGGCTGTGCGAGTGCCCGATCTCCAGGAGCCGGTGGTGCAGGTGGCCGCGGTCGGCCGCGAACGGCGACTGGCCCTTCCACGTACGGCGCACGATCGCGAGGACCAGGTCCGCCATGGGGATCGCGATGATCGTCAGCGGCAGCACCAGCGGGATGAAGACCGGCAGGGCGGCGTGCGTGGCCTGACGGGTCGAGCCCTCGAAGATCTTCAGCGCGTCCGGGTCGACCTGCCCGGTGATCGAGATGGCCGAGGCCGCCAGGATCAGACCGATGAGCATCGAGCCGGAGTCGCCCATGAAGATCCGCGCCGGGTGCATGTTGTGCGGCAGGAAGCCCAGGCACATGCCCATGAGGATGACGGTGAACAGCGTCGCGGGGGCGGCGGCCTCGATCGTGTAGCCGTACCAGAGGCGGTACGCGTACAGGAAGAAGGCGGCGGCGGCGATGCAGACCATGCCGGCCGCGAGACCGTCGAGGCCGTCGACGAAGTTGACCGCGTTGATCGTGAGGACGACCAGGGCGACGGTCAGGAGCGTGCCCTGCCACGGGGTCAGCGAGACGACGCCGACACCCGGGATCGGCAGCCACAGGATCGTCAGACCCTGCGCCACCATGACGCCCGCCGAGATCATCTGCGCGCCCAGCTTGATCAGGGCGTCCAGCTCGAACTTGTCGTCCAGGACGCCGATCAGCCAGATCAGGGCGGCACCGGAGAGCAGCGCGCGCGGCTCGTTGGAGAGCTCGAAGACGCTGTTCAGGTTCTGCAGGTGGTCGGCGACGAGGAGTCCCGCGCACAGCCCGAAGAACATGGCGATGCCACCGAGCCGCGGAGTCGGTTCTCGGTGTACGTCTCGGGCACGGATCTCCGGCATCGCCCCGGTCGCGATGGCGAACTTCCGCACCGGACCGGTGAGCAGATAGGTCACCGCGGCCGTGACACAGAGCGTCAGCAGGTAATCACGCACGGGCTGCCCCACAGGTTTCGCTGGCCATCTCAGCCCCACACCCTAGCCGTGCCGTCCATGTGCTTGGAGACACCTGCACCCCGCGAACGGTTGCACGGCGACTTTCCGTGACCCCGCCTCAGCCTCCATACGGGGGAAATCGCCCGGTCAGCCCCCGTACCTCCGCCCGTACCCGGGCCGTCTCACCGGGATCGTCACGCAGAGCCGCGGTGAACAGAGCGGCGATCCGCGCCATCTCCGGGGCTCCCATGCCCTGGGTGGTGACGGCGGCGGTGCCGAGCCGGATCCCGCGCCCCTCCCCGTACGGGAGCGCACAGGTGTCGAGGACCATGCCGGCGGCGGCCAGCCGGGCGCGTGCGGTGCGGCCGTCGACACCGAGGGGCGCGGGGTCGGCGGTGATGAGGTGGGTGTCGGTGCCGCCGGTCGTCAGCGCGAAGCCCTCGGCGGCGAGCGCGGCCGCGAGCAGCCGCGCGTGCTCGACCACCTGATGGGCGTACGCGGTGAACGCCGGGGTGGACGCCTCGCCGAAGGCCACCGCCTTCGCCGCGATGGTGTGCATCTGGGCGCCGCCCTGGGTGAACGGGAAGACGGCCCGGTCGATCCGCCCCGCGAGCTCCTCCCCGCACAGGAGCATCCCGCCGCGCGGCCCGCGCAGCACCTTGTGGGTGGTGGCGCAGACGACGTCGGCGTACGGGACGGGGCTGGGGGCCGCTCCCCCGGCGACCAGGCCGATGGGGTGGGCGGCGTCGGCGATGAGATAGGCGCCGACCTCGTCGGCGATCTCACGGAAGAGCGCGTAGTCGAGGTGCCGGGGGTACGAGATGGAGCCGCACACGATCGCCTTGGGGCGGTGGTGGCGGGCGAGCGCGGCGACCTGCTCGTAGTCGACGAGTCCGGTCTCGGCGTCGACGCCGTACGGGACGAAGTCGAACCAGCGCCCGGAGAAGTTGGCGGGCGAACCGTGGGTGAGGTGTCCTCCGTGGTCGAGACCCATGGCGAGCACCGTGTCACCGGGCCTGAGAAGGGCCGCGTACGCCGCCAGGACGGCCGAGGAGCCCGAGTGCGCCTGGACGTTCGCGTGGTCGGCGCCGAACAGCGCGGTGGCCCGTTCCACGGCGATCCGCTCGGCGGCGTCGGCGTACTCGCAGCCACCGTGATGACGTGCGCCGGGATAGCCCTCGGCGTACTTGTTCGCGAGCGGGGAGCCGAGGGCGGCGAGAACGGCGGGCGAGGTGAAGTTCTCGGCGGCGATCAACTGCAGGCTGTCGGCCTGCCGCCGCGTCTCACCGAGCAGCACGTCGGCGATCTCCGGGTCCTGCCGGCGCAGGACGTCGAGAGCCTCATCGGGGGGAGCGGTGACCGACATGTCACCAATGTAGACACGCACTCCCCCACGCGCCCGGTGAACGACGGGCAGACACCGCACGAACGCCGGTCGCGCCCCCGACAGGAGTCAGTCGCGCGCCGAGACGCCCGTCAGTGCCGTGACCACCGGGTCCAGCGCCTGGTCGAGCCCCTCCTCCCGACGCGCCCCTCGCACCGCTCGGCCCCGAGGGGGCCTCCCGGGCTTCGGGCCGCTGCGCCGGACTCCGTCCGGCGGACGCGGTCGGGGGACCGGGCCGTCAGCCTCGCGCCGAGACGCCCGTCAGTGCCGTGACCACAGGGTCCAGCGCCTGGTTGATCTCGTCGCCGATCGAGCGGAAGAACGTGATGGGGGCCCCGTAGGGGTCGTTGACCTCGTCCGCGTCCACCGAGGGGGCGAGGAGCCACCCGCGTAGAGCCGCTGCCGCGCGGACCAGGGCACGCGCGCGTTCCACCATGCCCTCGTCGCGCGCGTCCGGGAGCGTCGCCGGGTCGATCGCGCGGACCAGGCGGGTGAACTCCTTCAGGGTGAAGGTGCGCAGGCCGGCCGAGTGGCCCATCGAGATGACCTGGGCCCGGTGGTCGCGGGTCGCCGTCAGGACCAGGTCCGCGCGGATGACGTGCTCGTCGAGGAGCTCACGCCCCACGAAGCCGCTGTAGTCGGCGCCGAAGTCGGCGAGGACCAGTTCCGCGTTGGCCTCCATCGGAGCGCCCTCGTGGCCCCAGGTACCCGCGCTCTCCACGATCAGGCCGCCGCCGAGAGGGTCGCCGAGGCGGTCGCTCAGGGCATGCCGGGTCAGCCGCTCGGTGATCGGCGAGCGGCAGACGTTGCCGGTGCTGACGTGGAGGATGCGGAAGGTGTTGCTGTCGTCGAACCCCGCTATGCCACGCCCCTCAGGGGCGGTCAATTCGCCACCTCGAGGTCGGGTACGACCTTCCGGAGCTCCTCCGGCGAGAGCGCGCCCTCGCGCAGCAGCACCGGCACCCTGCCCGTGACGTCGACGATGGAGGACGGGACGATGCCGGGCGTCGGGCCGCCGTCCAGGTAGACGGAGACGGAGTCGCCGAGCATCTGCTGGGCCGCGTCGCAGTCCTCCGGGGACGGGTGTCCCGTGAGGTTCGCCGACGAGACGGCCATCGGGCCGACCTCGGTGAGCAGCTCGATGGCGACCGGGTGCAGCGGCATGCGGATGGCGACGGTGCCCCGGGTGTCGCCCAGGTCCCACTGCAGGGACGGCTGGTGCTTGGCGACGAGGGTGAGGGCGCCGGGCCAGAAGGCGTCGACGAGCTCCCACGCCTGCTCGGAGAAGTCCGTGACCAGGCCGTGGAGGGTGTTCGGGGAGCCGATGAGCACGGGCGTGGGCATGTTGCGGCCCCGGCCCTTGGCGGCGAGCAGGTCCGCCACGGCCTCGCTGCTGAAGGCGTCCGCCCCGATCCCGTACACGGTGTCGGTGGGCAGCACGACCAGCTCGCCCCGGCGGACGGCGGACGCGGCCTCGCGCAGACCGGTCACACGGTCGGTCGCCTCGTTGCAGTCGTATCGCCGTGCCATCAGTTCCCGGCCTCCTCGTACGCGTGGTTCGTCATGGCGGTCATGCCGGTCATGGCATGGCCTTGCGGGCGGTCGCGAAGCGCGGCCGGTTGTTCAGGTCCGGGTGGTCGGCGGCGTCGGCCCAGCCGGCCTCTTCGTTGAAGATCCACGGCACCTGCCCGCCCTGGGTGTCCGCGTGCTCGATGACGACGAGGCCGCCGGGACGGAGCAGCCGGTGGGCGGTGCGCTCGATGCCGCGGATGGTGTCGAGGCCGTCCTCGCCGGAGAAGAGGGCCATCTCCGGGTCGTGGTCACGGGCCTCGGGTGCCACGTACTCCCACTCGGTGAGCGGGATGTACGGCGGGTTGGAGATGACCAGGTCGACCTGGCCGTCCAGCTCGGGCAGCGCGCTGAGCGCGTCGCCCTGGTGGACGGTGACGCGGGAGCCCTCGGCGTTCTTGCGCGTCCACACGAGCGCGTCGTCGGAGAGCTCGACCGCGTGCACGCGCGAGCGCGGCACCTCCTGGGCCATCGCGAGGGCGATGGCGCCGGAGCCGGTGCAGAGGTCGACGATGAGGGGTTCGACGACGTCCATCGCGCGCACGGCGTCTATGGCCCAGCCGACGACCGACTCGGTCTCCGGGCGCGGCACGAAGACCCCGGGCCCGACCTGGAGTTCCAGGTACCGGAAGAACGCCCGGCCGGTGATGTGCTGGAGCGGTTCGCGGGCCTCGCGGCGGGCGACCGTCTCCCAGTAGCGGGCGTCGAAGTCCGCGTCCTTGACGTTGTGCAGCTCCCCCCGCTTGACGCCGTGCACGAACGCGGCGAGCTCCTCCGCGTCGAAACGCGGTGAGGGAACGCCGGCGTCGGCCAGCCGCTGGGTGGCCTGGGCCACCTCGGCAAGCAGCAGGTTCACGCTGGTCCTCCGTGGTGCGGGGTGGGGCTTACGGAACTGACGCCACTTACGCCGCGGCGAGCTTGGCAGCCGAGTCGGCGTCGACGCACGCCTGGATCATCGCGTCCAGGTCGCCGTCGAGCACCTGGTCGAGGTTGTACGCCTTGAAGCCGACGCGGTGGTCCGAGATCCGGTTCTCCGGGAAGTTGTACGTACGGATCTTCTCGGACCGGTCGACGGTGCGGACCTGGCTGCGACGGGCGTCGGCGGCTTTGGACTCCGCCTCCTCCTGCGCGGCGGCGAGCAGCCGGGACCGCAGGATACGCATGGCCTGCTCCTTGTTCTGGAGCTGGCTCTTCTCGTTCTGGCAGGAGGCGACGATGCCGGTCGGCAGGTGGGTGATGCGGACGGCGGAGTCGGTGGTGTTGACCGACTGGCCGCCGGGGCCCGACGAGCGGTAGACGTCGATGCGCAGGTCGTTGGCGTGGACCTCGACCTCGACCTCCTCGGCCTCGGGCGTGACGAGGACGCCGGCGGCGGAGGTGTGGATGCGGCCGGCGGACTCGGTCGCGGGCACGCGCTGCACGCGGTGCACCCCGCCCTCGTACTTCAGGCGCGCCCAGACGCCCTGGCCGGGCTCGGTGGCGCCGTTGCCGCCCTTGGTCTTCACGGCGACCTGGACGTCCTTGTAGCCGCCCAGCTCGGACTCGGTGGCGTCGATGATCTCGGTCTTCCAGCCGACGCGCTCGGCGTACCGGAGGTACATGCGGAGCAGGTCGCCGGCGAAGAGGGCGGACTCGTCGCCGCCCGCGCCCGCCTTGATCTCCAGGATGACGTCCTTGTCGTCGCTCGGGTCGCGCGGGACGAGGAGCAGGCGGAGCTTCTCGGTGAGCTCCTCCCGGTCCTTCTCCAGCTGCTTGACCTCGGCAGCGAAGTCGGGATCGTCGTGTGCCAGCTCGCGGGCGGTCTCGATGTCGTCACCGGTCTGCTTCCAGGCCCGGTAGGTGGCGACGATCGGGGTCAGCTCGGCGTAGCGCTTGTTCAGCTTGCGCGCGTTCGCCTGGTCGGCGTGGACCGAAGGGTCTGCGAGCTTCGTCTCGAGGCCGGCATGCTCGCCGACCAGTTCCTCGACCGCCTCGAACATCGGGGGCTCCTGGGTTTTTCGTCAGTTGCTACGGGACGGCAAAGCGCCGGTCCCGGCCACCCGCGCGGGGCGACCGTGGACCGGCGCAGGGGCTCGCTACTTGGCGGAGCCGGCCTTGCCGAAGCGGGCCTCGAAGCGGGCGACGCGGCCGCCGGTGTCGAGGATCTTCTGCTTGCCCGTGTAGAACGGGTGGCACTCGGAGCAGACCTCGGCACGGATGGTGCCGTCGGTCAGGGTGCTCCGGGTGGTGAACGACGCGCCACAGGTGCAGCTGACCTGGGTCTCGACGTACTCGGGGTGAATCTCGCGCTTCAAGGTGTCTCCTAGTTTCGGGAGGGCTCCGGGTCGCTTCCGCGGGTCGCGGCAAACGTGAACCGGGGCCGACGTACCAGTCTGCCAGGACCGGCCGCATCTCCCCAAACCGGGGTGGCGGCGAAAGTATTCCTGACCGGCCTCGGGCGGCGGGTCACCGTGTTCCCCACGGCGAGCCGGGCGCCCTTCCACGGCGCCTCCGGGCGTTACTTCACGATGCCGTCGGCCTGGCCGGTGGCCGCGTCCTTCGTCGCCGACGCGGGGATCGGCAGGTCCTTCTTCAGGGCCGTCCAGACCTGCCGCGACTGGGCTTCCAGGGGGATGACGCGGTTGGGGTCCCGGGGGTCGTACTCGACGGGCAGGGTGACCATGTGGACGTTCTGGGCGCCGATGCCGGTGAGGCTCTTGGCGAAGCCCATCAGCTCCTGGACCGAGTCGAGTTCGGAGTCGGGGGTGATGGCCTTGGTGGCGGCGTCGGCGAGGTCGAGGAGCTTCTTCGGGTTGGTGAGGACGCCGACGTCCTTGACCTGGTTCATGAAGGCCTTCATGAAGGCCTGCTGGAGCTGGATGCGGCCGAGGTCGCTGCCGTCGCCGACGCTCTTGCGGGTCCGGACGAGGCCGAGGGACTGCTCGCCGTCGAGGGTGTGGGTGCCCGGCGCGAGGTCGAGATGGCTCTTGCTGTCCTTGATGGCGGTGGTGGTGGTGATCTCCACCCCGCCGAGCCTGTCGATGAGCTTCTTGAAGCCGGTGAAGTCGACCTCGATGTAGTGGTCCATGCGGATGCCGGACATCGACTCGACGGTCTTGACGGCGCAGGCGGGGCCGCCGACCTCGTACGCCGTGTTGAACATGGCCCGCTTCTCGGCGGCGACGGCGGCGCCCTGCGTGTCGGTGCACTTCGGGCGGTCGATGAGGGTGTCGCGGGGTATGGAGACCACGCTGGCCTTCTTGTGGCCCTCGTAGACGTGGACGACCATCGCGGTGTCGGAGCGGGCGCCGCCCTCGTCCTTGCCGTAGGCGCCGTTGTCGCCGGAACGGGAGTCCGAGCCGAGGACGAGGATGTCCATGGAGCCGTTGTCGACGTCGTCGGGGCGTTCGGTGCCCAGCTGCGCGTTGATGTCGACGGTCTCGAGGTTGCCGTCGAGCTTGAAGTAGACGTATCCGAGGCCGGTGCCGCCGAGGACGAGGACGGCGAGGGCGCCCGAGGCCAGCACGACCGCCCTGCGGCTGCGCCTGGCGGGCTGCTTGCGGCGGCGGCCGCTTCCCGCGCCGCCTATTCGGCCGCTCTTGCTCTGCTCGGTCATCGCCATCCCTCGGGCCCTAGGTTCACCATATGTGACGGTGAAGCACCCGAAAGGGTTGCATACGGGCCTGTGAGGTTTCGGTGAGCTCAGGGCCGTACAGCACTGAGCCCACCGTGCGGGGCACGGTGGGCTCAGTGGTTCACGCAGGTCACGACAGGGTTACGGGGCCGGGGCCACGTCCTTGCCGTACGGCCGGCGCATGACGCAGATCACACGTCAGTCGTCGTTCTTGCCGCCAGGCGTCGTCTTCTGGATCTGGAGCAGGAACTCGCCGTTCGACTTCGTCTGCTTCATCTTGTCGAGCAGCAGCTCGATCGCCTGCTGCTGGTCGAGCGCGTGCAGCACGCGACGCAGCTTCCAGGTGACGGCGAGCTCGTCGCTGCCGAGCAGGATCTCTTCCTTACGCGTACCCGAGGCGTCGACGTCGACGGCCGGGAAGATGCGCTTGTCGGCGAGCTTCCGGTCGAGCTTGAGCTCCATGTTGCCGGTGCCCTTGAACTCCTCGAAGATCACCTCGTCCATGCGCGAGCCGGTGTCGACCAGCGCGGTGGCCAGGATGGTCAGCGAGCCGCCGTCCTCGATGTTGCGCGCCGCACCGAAGAAGCGCTTCGGCGGGTAGAGCGCGGTCGAGTCGACACCACCGGACAGGATGCGGCCGGAGGCCGGCGCCGCGAGGTTGTACGCGCGGCCCAGGCGGGTGATCGAGTCGAGCAGGACGACCACGTCGTGACCCAGCTCCACGAGGCGCTTGGCGCGCTCGATGGCCAGCTCGGCGACGGTGGTGTGGTCCTCGGCCGGACGGTCGAAGGTCGAGGAGATGACCTCGCCCTTGACCGACCGCTGCATGTCGGTGACCTCTTCCGGACGCTCGTCGACCAGGACGACCATCAGGTGGCACTCGGGGTTGTTGTGCGTGATCGCGTTGGCGATCGCCTGCATGATCATGGTCTTGCCGGTCTTCGGCGGGGCCACGATCAGACCGCGCTGGCCCTTGCCGATCGGCGACACGAGGTCGATGATCCGCGTGGTCAGCACACCCGGGTCGGTCTCCAGACGGAGCCGGTCCTGCGGGTAGAGCGGGGTCAGCTTGTTGAACTCGGGGCGGCCGCGGCCGGAGTCGGCGGCCATGCCGTTCGCCGAGTCCAGGCGGACCAGCGCGTTGAACTTCTCGCGGCGCTCGCCCTCCTTCGGCTGGCGCACGGCACCGGTGACGTGGTCACCCTTGCGCAGGCCGTTCTTGCGGACCTGGGCGAGGGAGACGTACACGTCGTTCGGACCGGGCAGGTAGCCGGAGGTCCGGATGAACGCGTAGTTGTCGAGGATGTCGAGGATGCCCGCGACGGGGATCAGGACGTCGTCGTCGGCGACCTGCGGCTCGCCGGCCTGGAAGTCGTCACGGCCACGACGCCCACGGCGGTCGCGGTAGCGGCCGCGACGCCCGCGGCGACCGCCGGCCTCGTCGTCGTAGTCGTCCTGCGGGCCGGCCTGCTGGCCGCCCTGCTGACCCTGGCCCTGGACCTGCTGACCCTGACCCTGGCCCTGGCCGCCCTGGCCGCCCTGGCGCTGGCGCTGGCCGCCCTGGCCACCGCCCTGCTGCTCGTCGCCCTTGCCGCGGTCGCGCTGACGGTCACGGCGGTCGCGGCGCTCGCCACGCTCCCCGCGCTCGCCACGCTCGCCGCGGTCACGGCGGCCACGGCCCTCGGCGCCGTCGACGGCGGCCTCGGCCTTGGCGTCGGCACCCGCGTCGGCCTTGGCCTCGGTACGGGCCTCGGTCTTCACGGCCTGCGCGGCCTCGGCCTTGGTCTCGCCCTCCGGCGAACCGGCGGGGGCGGTGGCACGGCGACGACGACGCTCGCCCGCGGGCTGGTCGTCGGAGGCCGGCTGGCCCGGGATGTCGATCTGCTGCTGGGCGACGGCCTTCTCGGCCTTCTCGGCCTTGGGCTCGGCGGCCTCGGCAGCGGTCTCACCCGTACGGGTCTTGGCGGTGGTGCGGCGCTTCGGCTTGGTCTCGGCGGCGTCGGCGGTCTTGGCGGGGGCGGCGGAGCCGCCACCGGCCTGCGCCTCCTTGATGACCTCGATCAGCTGGCTCTTGCGCATCCGCGCGGTGCCCCTGATGCCGAGGCCGGACGCGACCTGCTGCAGCTCGGCCAGGACCATGCCCTCGAGGCCGGTGCCGGAGCGGCGGCGCCGTGCGGTGCCGCCGGTGGCAGCACCTGCGGCGGGCGCGGCGGCGTCGACACTGCTGTCGGCAGTCACGCCCATCAGATCGGTGGTGTCGCTCACGAAGGGTCCTTCCCTGGAGCGGACGTCGGCCATCTGGCTCGGCGACCGGTTGTGCTGTCCGGCAGCGGTCCCGTGTTGGGTGGACCGTGTCCGGGGCGGTGGTCCCGCCGGGTACGGCGGAGAGAAAACGTGCTGGGGTCCGGCCCGAGCGCCCCCTGCTCGGCCCTCGCGAGGAAAGAAGAGCGAGGGGTGTCGTGCCGGTTCCGGAGCGTGCTCGAAACTGCTCAGGCAGGCTGCTCAGGCAGTTGGGGAGGCTCCCGGAAGAATCGGTGGTCCCTGATGGGGACACTCAGCACCGCGCCACAAAGGCGCCGGGTGCTGACTTGAGGTTAACACTACCGGCTCCAACAAACATTCCCCCTCTCCCTCACCGGCAATCTCCTGTCCCGGACGCTGCCCGGCGTCCGGCCGCCGCGCGCCTAGGGCGCCAGCGGAAGGACGCACGCTCCGGACGCGTCGAGGTCGAGCCGGTTCGCGGCCCAGCCCTCACCCGCGAGGCGGGCGACCTTGTCTGCCGTCCCGTGTTCGGCCAGCGCGAGGACCGTGGGGCCCGCGCCGGAGATGACCGCGGGGACGCCGTCCGCCCGCAGCCGGTTCACCAGGGCGATGCTGTCGGGCATCGCGGGAGCCCGGTACTCCTGGTGCAGCCGGTCCTCGGTGGCCGCGAGCAGCAGCTCGGGGCGGCGGGTCAGGGCCTCGACGAGGAGGGCGGCGCGCCCGGCGTTGGCCGCGGCGTCCACGTGCGGGACGGTGCGCGGCAGAAGTCCGCGGGCGGTCTCGGTCAGCACCGGCTTCCCGGGCACGAAAACCACCGGAACGATGGAATCCGAGGGATCCATCCTGATCGCCCGCGCGGCACCGGACTCGGTCCAGGCGAGCGTGAATCCGCCGAGCAGACAGGCGGCGACGTTGTCGGGGTGACCCTCGATCTCGGTGGCCAGCTCCAGGAGGGCGGCCTCGTCGAGTTTGGCGTCCCCGCCTATGGTCACGGCGCGGGCGGCGACGATCCCTGCGCAGATGGCGGCGGAGGAGGAGCCGAGGCCGCGGCCGTGCGGGATGCGGTTGGCGCAGACGACCTCCAGGCCGCGCGGCTGTCCGCCGAGCAGGTCGAAGGCGGTGCGCAGGGAGCGTACGAGCAGGTGGCTCTCGTCGCGCGGGAGCGTCTCGGCGCCCTCACCGGCGATGTCGACGTGCAGCCCGGAGTCGGCGACACGGACGACGACGTCGTCGTAGAGGCCCAGCGACAGGCCGAAGGCGTCGAAGCCCGGACCGAGATTGGCGCTGGTGGCGGGGACGCGCACCCGTACGGCGGCGGCGCGGAACGCTGGACCGGCCATCGCTCGATGATCTCCTTGATTGCGACAACGGGTTGTTCTGGAACAGCGGGTGTTTCAGAGGGTGTTTCAGAGGGTGGTTCGGCGGGTGTTCCAAGAGAAGTACGGGGAACCCGGGGGCCGTTTCAGCCACGGAGGCGACAACGGCAACAACACCGCGCATATGCGTCGGGGCGGGTTCGGTACAGCCTATCGAAGGAAGGTTCTGCCGCGACATAGGGCGCACAGGAGGCGCACGATGCGTGTCGCGAGCCAACCTGTGCGCCTATGTACGTTCCTGATCGGGTTTCGATCAGCACGCTTCCCCGCGCGGAGGGGTGAGGATCAGGCCAGACCGAGGCGCTCGGCGGCGGCGACCGCGTCGACCGGAACGGTGACCGGCTGCGGCGCGCCGGCGACGGCCCAGTCGGGGTCCTTGAGCCCGTTGCCGGTGACCGTGCAGACGATCCGCTGGCCCGGGTCGACCTTGCCCTGGGCGGCGGCCTTCAGCAGACCGGCGACCGAGGCGGCCGAGGCGGGCTCGACGAAGACGCCCTCCTGCGCGGCCAACAGGCGGTAGGCCTGCAGGATCTCACGGTCCGTCACCTCGTCGATGAAGCCGCCCGACTCGTCGCGCGCGGCGATCGCGTAGTCCCACGAGGCCGGGTTGCCGATGCGGATCGCGGTGGCGATCGTCGACGGGTCCTTGACGACCTCGCCGCGGACCAGCGGGGCCGAACCGGAGGCCTGGAAGCCCCACATGCGGGGACGGTGCGTCGCGAGGCCGTCCGCCGCGTACTCGCGGTACCCCTTCCAGTACGCCGTGATGTTGCCGGCGTTGCCCACGGGCAGGACGTGGATGTCGGGCGCGTCGCCCAGCATGTCCACGATCTCGAAGGCGGCGGTCTTCTGCCCCTCGATGCGCACCGGGTTGACCGAATTGACCAGCGCCACCGGGTAGTTCTCGGAGAGGCTGCGGGCCAGGGTCAGGCAGTCGTCGAAGTTGCCGTCGACCTGGAGGATCTTCGCGCCGTGCACGAGGGCCTGGCCCATCTTGCCGAGCGCGATCTTGCCCTGCGGCACGAGGACCGCCGAGACCATACCGGCGCGGACCGCGTAGGCCGCGGCCGAGGCGGAGGTGTTGCCGGTGGAGGCGCAGATGACGGCCTGCGCCCCCTCCTCCTTGGCCTTGGTGATGGCCATGGTCATGCCCCGGTCCTTGAAGGAGCCGGTGGGGTTGGCGCCCTCGACCTTGAGGTGCACCTCGCAGCCCGTGCGCTCGGAGAGGACCTGAGCGGGTACGAGCGGCGTGCCGCCCTCACGGAGCGTGACGACCGGCGTCTTGTCCGTGACCGGAAGGCGGTCCCGGTACTCCTCGATGATGCCGCGCCACTGGTGGGTGCCCTTGTGGGTCATGGGTCCTTACTCCCCTTCAACACGCATGATGCTGGCGACACCGCGCACGGTGTCGAGCTTGCGCAGCGCCTCGACGGTCCCCGAAAGGGCGGCGTCGGGCGCGCGGTGGGTGACGACGACGAGGGAGGCCTCGCCGTCCTTGCCCTTCTGGCGCACCGTATCGATGGATACGCCGTGCTCGGCGAAGACCGTCGCGACCTGGGCGAGCACGCCCGGCTTGTCGGCCACGTCGAGACTGATGTGGTACCGCGTGACGACCTCGCCCATGGAGCTCACGGGCAGCTGGGTGTACGCGGACTCGCCGGGGCCCGTCGCCTCGTTGAGACGGTTGCGGCAGACGGCGACGACGTCGCCGAGTACGGCCGAGGCGGTCGGCGCGCCGCCCGCCCCGGGGCCGTAGAACATGAGCTGCCCGGCGGCGTCGGCCTCGACGAAGACCGCGTTGTACGCCTCGCGGACGGAGGCCAGCGGGTGGCTGAGCGGGATCATCGCCGGGTGCACGCGCGCGGTGACGGACTCGCCGTCGGCGGCGCGCTCGCAGATGGCGAGCAGTTTGATGGTGCAGCCCATCTGCTTGGCGGAGGCGAAGTCGGCGGCGGTGACCTCGGTCATGCCCTCGCGGTAGACGTCGTCGAGGCGCACGCGCGTGTGGAAGGCGATCCCGGCGAGGATCGCGGCCTTGGCGGCGGCGTCGAAGCCCTCGACGTCGGCGGTGGGGTCGGCCTCGGCGTACCCGAGAGCGGTGGCCTCGTCGAGCGCCTCGGAGTAGCCGGCCCCGGACGTGTCCATCTTGTCGAGGATGAAGTTGGTCGTGCCGTTGACGATGCCCATCACGCGGTTGATCTTGTCGCCGGCGAGGGACTCGCGCAGCGGGCGGATGAGCGGGATGGCGCCGGCGACGGCGGCCTCGTAGTAGAGGTCCTGGCCGTGCTCCTGGGCGGCGGCGTAGAGGCTCGCGCCGTCCTGGGCGAGCAGCGCCTTGTTCGCCGAGACGACGGAGGCGCCGTGCTCGAAGGCGGTGGTGATGAGGGTGCGGGCCGGCTCGACCCCGCCGATGACCTCGACGATCACGTCGATGTCCCCCCGTTTCACGAGGGCGGTGGCGTCGGTGGTGATCAGCTCCGCGGGGATGCCCTCGCGGACCTTGTCCGGGCGGCGGACCGCCACGCCGGCGAGCTCGACCGGGGCGCCGATGCGCGCGGCGAGGTCGTCGGCGTGCGTCGTCATGATGCGCGCCACCTCTGAGCCGACCACTCCACAGCCCAGCAGCGCCACCTTCAGCGGACGCGTACGCATCATCCGACCTCTTTCTCGTCCTACTTCGTATCTCTACGTTCGAGTCTCTGCGGTTCTCGACGGTGGAACCAGTCTCACTCACCGGACGGGGGTTTCCGCCCCTCGTCCGGATCCTGAGACATCTATTTCATCACTCGACTATTTCATCACCCGACGTCGAGACGCAGGAGATCTTCCTCCGTCTCGCGCCGCACGATGACCCGCGCCTCGCCCTCGCGGACGGCGACGACGGGAGGCCGGAGCGCGTGGTTGTAGTTGCTGGCCATGGAGCGGCAGTACGCACCGGTGGCCGGCACGGCGATGAGGTCGCCGGGCGCCAGGTCCGAGGGCAGGAAGGCGTCCCGTACGACGATGTCGCCGCTCTCGCAGTGCTTGCCGACGACCCGGGAGAGCATGGGCGCGGCGTCGCTGGTCCGCGAGACGAGGCTGACGCTGTACTCGGCGTCGTACAGCGCGGTGCGGATGTTGTCCGACATGCCGCCGTCGACGCTCACGTACGTCCGCAGCCCTTCGAGCGGCTTGACGGTGCCGACCTCGTACAGCGTGAAGGCGGTGGGCCCGACGATGGCACGGCCGGGCTCGACGGAGATCCGAGGCGTACGGAGCCCCGCGGCCTCGCACTCCCGCGTCACGATCTCGTTCAGCGCCTTGGCGATCTCGTACGGCTCGCGCGGGTCGTCCTCGGAGGTGTACGCGATGCCGAGGCCGCCGCCGAGGTCGATCTCGGGCAGCTCGACACCATGCTCGTCCCGCACCTCGGCGAGCAGCTGGACGACCCGCCGCGCGGAGACCTCGAAGCCGGCCATGTCGAAGATCTGCGAGCCGATGTGCGAGTGGATGCCGATGAGCTCGAGCCCGTCCAGCTTCAGCGCGCGGCGCACGGCCTCCGCGGCCTGTCCGCCGGCGAGCGCGATGCCGAACTTCTGGTCCTCGTGGGCGGTGGCGATGAACTCGTGCGTGTGGGCCTCGACGCCGACGGTCACGCGGATCTGCACGCGCTGGCGCCTGCCGAGGGACTGCGCGATGTGCGCGACGCGCACGATCTCCTGGAAGGAGTCGAGAACGATCCGTCCCACGCCGGCCTCGACGGCCGTGCGGATCTCGTTCTCGCTCTTGTTGTTGCCGTGGAACGCGATGCGCTCGGCGGGCATCCCGGCGGAGAGGGCGGTGGTGAGCTCCCCGCCGGAGCACACGTCGAGGTTCAGCCCCTCTTCCTTGAGCCACCGCACGACGGCCCGGGAGAGGAAGGCCTTCCCGGCGTAGAAGACGTCGGCGTCCTTGCCGAAGGCCTCGGCCCAGGCGCGGCAGCGGGCGCGGAAGTCGCTCTCGTCGAGGAAGTAGGCGGGGGTCCCGAACTCCTCGGCGAGCTCGGTCACGCTCAGCCCCCCGACGGTGGCGACACCGCGCTCGTCCCGCTCGACGGTCCGGGACCACACCTTGGGGTCGAGGACGTTCAGGTCGGCGGGGGGCGCGGTGTAGTGACCCTCGGGAAGGACGTCGGCGTGGCGAGGGCCTGCGGGATGGGCGGAACGACTCATGTCTGAACTCTTTCAAATCCGTTCGGGTGCGCTGATGCCGAGCACGGAGAGGCCACCGGCGAGCACCGTCCCGGCGGCTTCGGCGAGCGCGAGCCGGGAACGATGGGCGGCCGAGGGTTTCTCGTCGCCGAGCGGCAGAACGGTGTGCTGGAACGCGAGCAGCGCGTCGGCGGTGGCTTCCAGGTGCCGGGCGACCCGGTCGGGGGCGCGGTGGCGGGCGGCGGTGAGGAGGGCGACGGGGTGGTCGCCGAGGACGCCGAGAAGTTCGGGTGCGTGGACGGGGGTCTCGTACGCGGGCTCGAATCCGAGCTGAGCGGCGTTGACGAGCAGCCGCCGGACCCGCGAGTGGGCGTACCGCACGCGGAAGAGGGAGTTGCGCTCGTGCTGGACGAGAAGGGGAGGCCCGTCGAGGGGCCGGTCCTGGGGGGCGGGCCGGAGAAGGGCCCAGCGGGCGGCGTCGACACCGAGGGTGTGGGGGTCATAGGCGCCGGGGTGAACGTGGATCCGCTCACCGGCCGGCACGCGGGTCGGCTCGCCGGTCTCCTCGCGCGCCCAGTCACCGGTCGGCTCCCCGGTCGCGTCGTCCTGGTCGAACCCGGCGTCGGCGCCCTGGGTCCGGAGGAGGCGGGGGCCGAACCCGGCGTCGGCGCCCTGGCTGCGGAGGAGCCGGACGACGGTCTGGGTGACGAGCAGCGCACGCGACTCTGTCAGGTCGGCGAAGCGGACGGTGACCCCGGCGAGGGCGGTGCCGCTCCCGTACGCGTCCCCGGCCTCGCGGACGGCCCGTACGAGCTCGCCGCCGGCGTCGGGCCGCAGGGTGAAGTTGAGGAAGCCGGGGCCGGTGACGTCGACCGCTTGCAGCCCCGGGGCGTCACGGAGGCGTTCTTCCAGGATCCCGGCGACGTCGAGGGCGGTGCGTCCGGCGGACCGGGCGAGGGTGAGGGCGACGTTGCTCGCGTACTCGCCGACGCCACCGGGCCGAGCCCGCTCGACCTTGACCGTCGGGGGCACGTCGACCCGCAGCGCACCGTCGTCGACCGCACGGCGCACGGCGTGCAGCACGGTGAGGGAGAGGTCCGCGGGGGTCACGGGACAAGCGTAGGGGAGGAGGGGGGGCGGAACGCGAACCGGTTTCGCCATGCGGTCACCCGGGGCGGGGACGGGGCTGGCGGCCGGACGGCCGAGCGTGCTCAGTGCGGACGGCCGAGCGTGCTCAGTGCGGACGGCCGAGCGTGCTCAGTGCGGACGGTGGGTGCTCCCGGCGCGTCGGGGATCCTGGCAGCCGTCGACTGCGGCCGGGTCCTCTCCCCCGTCGGGCCCGCCCCCCTCGGACCGCTCGCGCCGCTCGCGGTGCATCAGCTGCCGGATCACACGGACGAGCTCGGCGGGCTCGAAGGGCTTGGCGAGGAAGGCGTCGACGCCGGAGGCGACCCCACCGGACACCTCATGCTCACCGCAGGCACTGATGATCGCGACGGGGAGGTGGCTGGTCCGGGGATCGGCCCGCAGCCGCTCGGCCGTCTTGATCCCGTCCAAGCGGGGCATGACGACATCCAGGGTGACGACATCAGGACAGACCCGATGTACGACATCCAGACACTCGGCACCATCGGCCGCGGTCACGACCTCGAACCCCTCGAGTTCGAGATTGACCCTGATCAACTGCCGGATCACCTTGTTGTCGTCGACAACGAGCACCCGACCGGACGCGCCTGACACACGAACGAGAGTAGGCCGCCCCCAACGGCCGCGTCCGGGTTTTGCCCACTTCTGACCCGTGCGGGGGACCCAGCCCCTGGTGACACCCCGGAAATACCTGTTCACAGCCACTCCCGCAGAGCTGGTAGGGTTCTACCCGTCGCCGCCGAACGCGGCGGACGCCCCCGTAGCTCAGGGGATAGAGCAACGGCCTCCGGAGCCGTGTGCGCAGGTTCGAATCCTGCCGGGGGCACTTCGCAGGAAGTGCCACACAGACCCCGTGATCAGCGGAAACGCTGAGCGCGGGGTCTTGTTGTGTGTGGAGGTGGGTGCCTGCTGAGCTGCCCCGTACGTGGGGCGGCCGTCGGGGGACCGGGCGCGTATTTCCTCGCCGGTCAGGTGCCCGTGTCGTCGGGGAAGACGTACTCGTGCCACGCCAGGTCCCGCCACAGCTCCTCGATGGATCGGGCCTTCGAAGCCCTGGTCCGCTCTGGTCTGTCGGAACCAGTCGCCGGATCACTCTGGTACGGACCCGTCTGCGTCCTCGCGTTGCCGCCCGTCCTCGTCCCCTCCCCCGGCTGTCCTCATGTCAGCGCAGCGGAAGGGGCGGCGGTCGAACTGCATGGGGGGAGCCGTTCGTGGTGCCGCTCCTTGCCTTCCGCCTGGCGGTATTACCCTTTGGCCGGGGGGCTTTCGGGTGGTCAGGGGGAACTGTGGCGGGAGAGTCCGTGTCCAGGCGTACCGCCAAGAAGGTTGAGCGGGTGTGGCGCGAGGGGGTCGCGCTGCTTCGGCTGGGGCAGTTCGATGCCGCCGCCGTTCGGTTCACCGAGGTGCTGGAGTACGACCCCACGGCCGCCGACGCCTGGTTGGGGCTGCACGCCACCGGGCGGTCCCAGGCCGAGGCCGTCGACGCCATGGGGCGGTACCGGCATTCCTTCGGCGCGCTGCGGAACAAGTGTGCGCTCACCGTGCGTTCCCGGTTCGACCTCGGCGTCTACGTCACCTTCCGGCTGGAGACCTCGCGCGACCTCTGGCTCGCCGGCATGGCGCAGCAGCTCGCCGCGGGGCGCGTCGACGAGGTCGAGCCCGCGCTCCTCACCGCCGTCCTCGACTGCGACGAGACGCGGTTCCTCTGCACCCGTCACGCCTACCTCAAGCAGAACTGGCCGCTGGTCCTGGAGTACTCGCGGGGTATCGAAGCTCCCTTCCTGCGCGACGAGGCCCAGTTGTACGTCGGGTACGCGCTCGCCCGTCAGCGCGTCTTCCACGAGGTCCTCAACACCATGGCGCCCCTGCCCCGGGTACTGGGCCGGGGCGGGAGGTTCGACGGCGAGGTCGCCTATCTGCGCGGGCTCGCCCACGAAGGCGTCGGGGACGGCCGGGAGGCGCTGCGGCAGTTCCAGTACGCGTTCCGCTGCTTCCCCGGTCTCGCCGACGTCGCCCAGCGTGCGCAGGCCCATGTTCCCGTCCCCGTCCCCGTCCAGGTTCCCGTTCCCGCCTCAAACGGGGCGCCCGCCGGGTCCCCCGAGGCGAGCACCACCGCCGCGGACCTGCGGCTCGACGAGGCGCTCGCGCGGCTCGACCGGATGATCGGGCTCGAACCGGTCAAACGGCAGGTGCGGACCCTCGTCGCCCAGCTGCGGATGGCCACGGTCCGCAGGGAGCAGGGCCTGCCGACGACCGCCGGACCTCAGCACTTCGTCTTCGCCGGTCCCCCGGGCACCGGCAAGACGACCGTGGCCCGCATCATCGGCGACATCTTCGCCGGGCTCGGCATGCTGGAGACGGGGACACTCGTCGAGACCTCGCGGGTCGACCTCGTGGGCGAACACCTCGGCTCCTCGGCCATGAAGACGAAGGCCGTCATCGACTCCGCCCTCGGCGGTGTCCTCTTCGTCGACGAGGCCTACGCGCTCCACAACACCGGGTACTCCGGCGGCGACGCCTTCGGCAAGGAAGCCCTACAGGTGCTGCTCAAGCGGGCCGAGGACGACCGCGACCGGCTCGTCGTCATCCTGGCCGGATACCCGGACGAGATGGCCGAGCTCCTCGCCACGAATCCCGGCCTCACCTCCCGCTTCAGTACGCGGATCGACTTCCCCTCGTACTCGGCGGCGGAACTCCTCGAGATCGCCCACGGTGTGCTGGAGGCACAGGGCGACGTCGTGGACGAGGACGCCGCCGCCGTCCTCCACTCCCATTTCCTGAGCGTCGTACGGGACGGACTCGTCGACCGGTTGGGCAACGGCCGGCTCGCCCGTGAGCTCTGCCGCAAGGCCGCCTCCTCCCGCGACCTGCGCCTCTACGACACCCACGGCGGCGCCACCCCCAGCCGGGACGACCTCACCACCGTGCGCGTCGCCGACGTCAACACCGCGTACGAGGAGCTGCGTTCGGCCGGCGGCCCTCCTTCCCGGTGACCGCGACCTACCGGGCGGGGAGGGATGGGGGGCGGGGGTGGGGACGGTGGTCGGACCGTGAGCCGCCTTACGCCGTGCGCTTGCGTGGCGTCGCCTTCTTCGCCGTGGCCTTCTTGGCCGTGGTCTTCTTCGCCGCCGCCTTCTTCGTCGTCGCCGTGCTCTTCGTCGCCGTGCTCTTCGTCGCCGTCTTCTTCGTTGCCGTCTTCGCCGTCGACTTGCGCGCGGGCGCCGCCGTCTTCTTCGCCGCCGTCTTCGACGTGGACTTCTTCGCGTCCGTCGCCTTCGGCGCACGCGCCGCCCGTGGCTTCAGCGGCGTGACCTCCGCCGCCCCCTTCCCGTCCCCTTCCTCCTGCTCGCCCCTGGCCTGCTTCGCCGCCCTCACGCTGTTCTCCAGGGCCGCCATCAGGTCGATGACCTGGCCGCCGCCGGGCTCTTCGCCCGCGGTCGGGGGCGCGACGCCCTCGCCGCCCTCCGCCTTCGCCGCGATCATCTCCTCGACCGCCGTGCGGTAGTCGTCGTGCAGGGTGCTCATGTCGACCTCGCCCAGCGTGGCCATCAGGGCGTCCGCCAGGTCGAGTTCGGCGTCCCGTACACTCACCGGGTTCTCCGGGGCCACGCCCTCCGGCGCGCGGATCTCGTCCGGCCAGAGCAGGCCGTGCATGGCGATCACGTCGTCCACGACCCGGAGCATCCCCAGGCGCTCCCGGCCCCTGAGCGCGTACTTGGCCACGGCCACCTTCTCGCTGCGCTTCAGCGCCTCGCGGAGCAGGGTGTACGGCTTGGCCGCCGGGACGCCGTTCGCCGAGAGGTAGTACGCGGCGTCGATCTGCAACGGGTCGATGTCACCGGCCGGTACGAAGGCGACGATCTCGATCGTCTTCGCCGTGGGGAGCGGCAGCGAGGCCAGGTCCTCCTCGGTGATCGGGATCATGGTCCCGTCGGCGTCCTCGTACGCCTTCCCGATCTCCGCCTGCGGGACCTCCTCGCCGTCGAGCTCGCACACCTTCTTGTAGCGGACCCGGCCGCCGTCCTCGGTGTGGATCTGCCGGAAGGAGACGGACCGGCTCTCGGTGGCGTTCACCAGCTTGATCGGGATGCTGACCAGGCCGAAGGATATGGCGCCGTTCCAGATGGATCGCACAGGTGTTCCCTTCGAGTCGGGCCAGGACGTTTCAACATCCCCCGATTTGTCCTTAATCGTGGGATTCTCATCGTATGACGCCTCTCACAGAGGTGGAGGGGCGGCGCCTGGCGCTCAGCAACCTGGACAAGGTGCTCCACCCGGTCACCGGCACCACCAAGGGCGAGCTGCTCCACTACTACGCGACCGTCGGGGCCGCGATCCTGCCGCATCTGCGCGATCGCCCGGTGTCCTTCCTCCGCTATCCGGACGGTCCCGACGGGCAGCTCTTCTTCACGAAGAATCCGCCGCCCGGCACACCCTCCTGGGTGAGGACCACCCCCGTGCCACGCTCCGAGGACCCCCGGGCCCGGCAGGTGGTCGTCGAGGACCTCGCCTCGCTCATGTGGGCCGCGAACCTCGTCGTGGAGTTCCACACGCCCCAGTGGCGGGCCTCCTCCCCCGCCGTCGCCGACCGGCTCGTGTTCGACCTCGACCCCGGGCCTCCCGCGACGGTCGTCGAGTGCTGCCGCGTCGCCCTCCACCTGCGCGAACGGCTCGCCGCCGACGGTCTCGACGCCTTCGCCAAGACCTCCGGCTCCAAGGGGCTTCACCTGCTCGTCCCGGTGGTGCCCACGCCGTCCCCGCTCGTCTCGGCGTACGCGCGCAAGCTCGCCGTCGAGGCGGAGGCCGCGCTGCCACGGCTCGTCGTGCACCGGATGGCCCGGGCGCTGCGGCCCGGGAAGGTCTTCGTCGACCACAGCCAGAACGCCGCCGCGAAGACCACCGCCACCCCCTACACCCTGCGGGCGCGACCCCTCCCCATGGTCTCCGCGCCCGTCACGTGGGAGGAGGTCGAGGAGTGCGCCGGGGACGCCGCGGACCCCGACTCCCTCGTCTTCCTCATGGATGACATCGCGCCACGTCTTGAGCGGTACGGGGATCTCCTTGCGCCACTTTTCGCGCCCGAGCGGGCAGGGGACGTGCCGTGAACCGGGCGGCGGACGCCCTCATGAACGGGGCCGGGGGCGCGCCATGAACGGGGCCGGGGCGCACGCCCGGGGCGTGGGTGGTGATGCCGCGAGCCCCGGTGGCGGCGCTGCCGGCGGCGCTCGTGGCGGGCCCGGCGCGGCTCCGGGCGGGCCCGGCGGGACTCCGGGCGAGCCTGGCGGGACCTGCGGTCCGGGAGCGCCCGCGGCCGTTGGCACTCCGGGCCACGGCCGCCCCTCGCCCCGCACCCGCACCCGCACCCCCGGATCCGGCTCCGACTCCGGCTCCCCGTCCGCCTCCGCCTCCGGCTCCGGCAGTGGCTCTGGCCCCGGTCCCGACCCCGGTCCCGGTCCCGACCCTGGTCCCGGTCCCGACCGTGGCTCCGGCTCCGGCTCCGGCTCCCGCACCGGCTCCGGCGCCGGTCCCCGCCGTCGTCCCCGCATCAGCTCCGACCCCGGCCCCGACCCCGACCCCCGCTCCCGGCCCCACGACCTCGTGCTTCTTCCGCCCGTCGACGTCATGCGGCCCCGCTCCGCCGACGAGATCCCCGCGCAGGGAAGGCCGCCCCGGGAGCTCCAGTACTCGCTCAAGCTCGATGGGTTCCGCGCCCTCGCCTTCGTCCTCGGGGACGGGAAGGTCGTCCTCCAGTCGCGTTCCCGTCGCGACCTCGCGCCCGAGTTCCCCGGGATCGCCGCGCACCTGCGTGACCAGCTGCCGCCCGGGATCGTCCTCGACGGCGAGCTGTGCGCCTACCGGGACGGGCGGCTGAGCTTCACCGACCTGCTGCGTTCCCCCGCCGACCGGGCGCGGGCCGGCGTTCCCGTCTCGTACATCGCCTTCGACCTGCTCGCCGTCCCGGGGCGCGACGTACGGGCGCTGCCGCTCCGCGACCGGTGGGAGCTCCTCGGCACGGCCCTGATCGACGCCGAGCCGCCGCTCCAGCGGGTGCTCGCCACCCAGGACGAGGAGACCGCGCGCGGCTGGTTCCGCGATCTGCGGGACGCGGGGGTCGAGGGGATCGTCGTGAAGTCCCTGACCTCCCCCTATCGGGCCGGCTCCACCTGGGCCTGGCGGAAGATCCGGCACGTGGAGACGAGCGACGGCGTGCTGCTCGGTGTCGTCGGGCCGCCCGACCGGCCCCGGGCCCTGGTCGTACGCCTCGCGGACGGCCGTACGGTCTCCACCTCGCCCCGGCTCACCCCGGCGCAGTCGCGCGAGGTCGGCGCCCTGGCCGGGGACCGCGCCGGGCCGCTCCTCCAGGACCCGGAGCACGGGCCGGTGAGGTGGATCGACCCGCCGCTCCCCGTCGAACTGCGGCAGCTCGCCGTGCGGCAGCGGCAGGAGAACGCGACCTTCGTCCGCGTCCGGTCCGAGGGGTAGGCGACCGGCCTACCCCCCTCCCGGGGTGGGCACTGAGTGCAACTGGCCCACTGCGCACCGCACATGGCGCAAAGAGACCGCAACTGGGGGTCTACGCGCGCCCGGTGTTGCCGGTAAGGCCTTGCTGCCCGTCCCGTGGTGCACACTTGCTGCCTGGTACAGGGCTCACGGGGAAGGCGGCCTGGCAAATGCTGACGGGGATCGAGGAGGTCGACTGGGCCTCGTTGGGGCACGCGTACGGCCCCGCGGACGACGTGCCGGAGCTGCTCCGCGGACTCGCCTCCGCCGATCCCGCCGAGCGGGAGACGGCTCTCGACGGCATGTACGGGGCCGTGCACCACCAGGGCGACGTCTACGACTCCACCCTCGCCTGCATCCCCTTCCTCCTCGAACTCGTCGCCGATCCCGCCGTCCAGGACCGCGGCTGCATCGTCGAACTGCTCACCAGCATCGGCGGGATCGAACTCGACGACGACGAGGAACTGGACGAACTCGACCCGGAGGACGGGGAGTTCATCCCGGCCGCGAACTACGCGATGGCCGCCGCCGCGATCGCCGCCGGCGCCGACGTCTTCCTCGGGCTCGTCTCCGACCCCGACCCGGAGGTGCGGCTCGCCGCGCCCTGCGCGCTCGCCTCGCTGCACCCCGAGCCCGCGCGGGTGCTGACCCTGCTGCGGGAGCGGCTCACCGTCGAGCGGGACACCGAGGTACGGCTGGCCCTGGTCGCCGCCGTCGGACGGATCGCCCTGCGCCACGCGTCGCTGCGGGCCGAGACCGTCGACTGGCTGGGCTGGCTCGCCCGCGCCGCCCAGGACCCGGGCCTCCGGCTCGCGGCCCTCGCCCAGCGGGCGCGCTGCGCGCCCGGCGACATCCCCGACGACATCGTGCCGTGGGTCACGGGGCTCCTGGAGGAGATCAGGACCTCGGCGCTGGGGCCGGCCGCACCCGGCACCGAGCGCGCCGCGACCCCGACCCTCATCGGGCAGGTCCGCGAGCTCCTGGAGGAGCACGCCGCCGGCCGGCCCGCCCCCTGGACGGAGGAGCTGCTCAGGACCCTGCACGCGGCGCTCGACGACCGGGTCGACGACCGCATCGCGCTCATCCTGGCGCAGCTGCGCAGCCCGGACTGGGGGCAGCGTTCGGACGCGATCTGGTTGTGCGGCGGGCTGATACGGATCTGGCGGGGGCGGTACGAGGAGGTCGTCCGGCTCGTCGGCGCCCAGCTCAACGATCCCGAGCCGCGGCTCAGGGAGGCCGCGACCTCGTTCCTGGAGCGTCTCTTCGAGCTGGGCGCGCCCGCCGCCGACGCGCTCGCCGCCCGCCTCGCCGTGGGCGCGAGCCCCGGCACCGGCGCCGCTCCCGGCAGCGGTGCCGATCCGGGCCGCGGCACCGCCACCGGCTCGCGCGGCGGCAGTGGCGGCGGCCTCGGCGGCAGCCCCCAGAACGGCTTCGTGGGGCGGTCCGGGCGCGACGGCGCCCTCCTCGCCCTCGCCCGCGCCGGGGACACCCGCGCCGTACCGCTGCTCGCCCGCGCCCTGGAGGAGCGCGAGGTGCGGCGCGAGCTGCTGTACGCGATGGACGGCCTCGGGCCCTCCGCCGCCATGCTGGCTCCGCTGCTGCGCCGCCGGCTCGCCGAGGTCGAGCTCGACGAGCGGCTGTACGACCGGGCGGCGCCCCTGCTCTACGCCCTCGCGGCGGTACGGGGCTCCCAGGCCGTGCCGGAGGTCCTGCGGGTCCTGCGCGGCGCGCCCGCGAACCGGCGCGACTGGGTGCGCGAGTCCGCGCTGCGGACCCTGGCGGCGTTCGGGCCCGCGGCCCAGAAGGCCGTACCGGACATCCGCGGGCTCCTCGCCGCCGAGTCGGCCACCGTCGCCACGGCGGCGGCGCGCGCCCTGTGGGCGGCCGAGGGCGATCTGGGTGAGGTCCTGACCGCTCTGGAGCGGTGGCTCCGACCGGGCGCGTCGGGCGCGGACTGGTGCTCCGCCGCCCAGGCCCTCGGTGAGATCGGCCCGGCCGCCGCCTCGACGGCCCTCGCCCTCGGACCGGGTCTGGCCTCGCGGGACCTGTGGGTACGGGTCCGGAGCGCCGCGGCCCTGTGGCGGGTGTCCGGGGACGCGGCGGCGGCGCTGCCGGTGCTGCTCGCGGCCTGGGAGGAGAACCGGCACGCGCGCGTGGACGTGGCCGAGTGCCTGGCGGAGATGGGACCGGCGGCCTCGCAGGCGCAGCTGGTGATCCTCACCGAGCTGACCCGCCGGCGCCGTCACAACGCCCGCGAGGGCGCCTCGGGCAGCCATGACATCCACCTCGACGAGAAGTTGCTCACGGTGTGCCGGGCGGCCCTCGCGCGGATGGAGCGGGGCGCTTTCTAGGCGGTGGACCCGGCCGGCGGGGCCGCGTGACCGGCCGGTGAGCCACCCGGACCCGGCCGGCGGGGCCGCAGACCCGGCCCGCGAGGCCGCGGGATCCGGCCCGCGGGGCCACGGCGCACGGCCGACGCCGCCGTAGAGCCCGCCGGCGGGGAGAGCGGTTCCGGCCGGTGGGAGGGTGAGCGCCGGCGAACCGACCGGGTGCGTCGCCGAGCGGACCCGGTGCACGCCGAGCGGACCCGGTGCACGCCGAGCAGACCTCGTGCACCGTCGAGCGGACCGGGCCTACGAGTAGACAAAAAGGACTTCCCTCCGAATAAGGTCTACTGGAAGCGGACCAGGAACGGTTCCGCCGCCCCGGCCGCCCCGGCCGCCCCACCGATCGACCCGTACGAGGAGCAGTGTGAGACCGCGCGGAGTGCAGCTCGCCGCCGTCGGCGTCCTGTGCGCCCTCGTACTGGGCGGCGCCACCGGCTGCGGACGCAACGAGGGCGGGCTCCAGAGCGCCGGGGCCACACCCACCGCCGCGGGGCCCGTACGGCTCTGGCCCGACCTGCCGCCCGCCACGGACCCGCCGGTCGACTACGGCGAGTCCGACACCGAGCGCGTCCCCGGCATCAAGGTCGCCGACAACGACGTCCACGCCGTCGACGCCGTCGCGGTGGTCGGCGCCGAGGTACGCGCCCACCCCGACACGTACAGCGGTGGCGACGGGCTCTACGAGGAGACCGCCCGCGCGATCAGGGCCTGCGCCACCGCGCCGGCCGCCTGCCCGGTCATGCGGCCGTACTACCGCGACCTCACGGGCAACGGCCGGGACGAGCTGATCGTCGGGATCCGGATGCCGGACCAGCAGGTCGGCGTGCGCGTCTACCTCGCGGAGAACGGCGGGCTCACCCGCATCATGGCCACCGTCGACCAGGTCATCAGCGTGGAGCTGGCCGGCCGGGACCTGATCATGCGGGTCAGTTCGGCGGGCATCCCCGGGTACGAGTACCGCACCGCCTGGTCCTGGGACGAGCAGCAGCACAGCATGCTGCCCACCCGCGACGAGATCGTCCGGGTGAAGCCCGGCCGCACCGCGCCGCCGACCGTCCCCGCGCCCCGCCTGGTCAGCCCGACCCCCGCCCCGGGGTCGGCCTCGACGCCGCTCCCCCTCCCGCTCCCGCCGGACGTGGCCGTTCCCGCCGAGCCGAGCCCGTGAGGGCGCCCCGGCTGCCCGCCTGGACCGCGACCCTGACCTGGAAGGCCGCCGTCTTCATCGCGGTGATGTGCTGCGCCCTGGCCGCGCTGCTCGGCATCCTCGTCCATGTGTCGGTGACCGGTCAGACCGTGAACGACTCCCGGGAGAAGGCCCTCGCGCGGCTCACCGACGTCACCCGGCTCTACGAGGCCGGCGAGCCGCTGCCCCGGTTCGCCGGGGTCGACCCGCCCGGGCTCCCGCCCTCGCTCCACGCGCTCGCCGTGCGGGGCGAGCGCGGCACGGTGGTCGCCGACGACCGGGGCCGGCCGACGATGTGGGCGGCGGGCCCGGCGGACGGCCGCGCCCTCGCCGTACGCCTCGACTACACCCAGAGCGCCGAGACGATCGACGCGCTCGACCGCTCGATCCTCGGCTCGTCCGTCCTCGCGATCGGGGCGACGCTGATCGTGGGCGCCTTCGCCGTCACCCGGGTCACCCGGCGGCTGCACCTCACCGCGCAGGTGGCCCGCCGGATCAGCGCCGGCGATCTCGACGCGCGCGTCGACGACCCCCGCACGAAGGACTCCTCGCGCCCCCAGGACGAGGTGGCCACGGTGTCCGGGGCGCTCGACACGATGGCCTCCTCGCTCCAGCGCAAGCTGCAGAGCGAGCAGCGGTTCACCGCCGACGTGGCGCACGAGCTGCGCACCCCGCTCACCGGGCTCTCGGCGGCGGCCGAGCTGCTGCCGGAGGGACGGCCGTCGGAGCTCGTACGGGACAGGGTGCGGGCGATGCGCGGGCTCACCGAGGACCTCCTGGAGATCTCACGGCTCGACGCCCGCAACGAGACCGTCGACCTGGCCGTCCACGAACTCGGCCCGCTCGTCGAGCGGGTGGTGCGCGCCTCGGGCACCGAGACCGAGGTGCGGGTCGTGCGGGACGCGACGGTGGAGACGGACCGGCGGCGGTTGGAGCGGGTGCTGGGCAATCTGATCGCCAACGCGCACAAGCACGGGGCCCCGTCGGTGGTCCTGACGGTGGACGGTCCCGTGGTGTCCGTACGGGACCACGGGCCCGGCTATCCGGCGTATCTCCTGGAGTCGGGGCCGCAGCGGTTCCGTACCGAGAGCGGGGGCAAGGGGCACGGCCTCGGGCTGACGATCGCCGTGGGGCAGGCGGAGGTGATCGGCGCCGAGCTCGTCTTCGCCCGCGCCGCCGACGGCGAGGGCGCCGAGGCCCGGCTGCGGCTGCCGGAGTACGTGAGCCTCGCGGACCCGCCGCCGGAGGACTGACGGCGCCGGCGGCCCGCCCGGCACGTCCGCGCCGCCCGAAGGGCCGCGCCTCCCGGAAGGGCCGGGGCCGCCCGGTGCAGTCGGAAACACGCGGAACAGAACCGCGCCACACGGCACACCGTCACACAAAAGGGACATAGGGCATACCGCTTGCTACGTTGCGGCCATGACCGCACCGCGCACGGACGCTCCCCCGCCCGGGGTACGCATGCCGAAGCGCCGCGGCGTGGAACTCTCCCTCCTCGTCTGCGCCGTCCTCATCTGCGTCTACGGATACGCCGAGGTCGGCCTCGCCCGCAGCGGGGCCGTACCGCCGGATGCCGCGCGCTACGGGGCCGGGCTCGGTCTGCTCGCGCTCGTCGCCCATCTCGCGGTCCGGTTCCGCGCCCCGTACGCCGATCCCCTGCTCCTGCCGATCGCGGTCCTGCTCAACGGCCTCGGCCTGGTGCTGATCTACCGGCTCGACCTGGAGACGCCGAAGGACCAGGCGGCGACGACGCAGCTGATCTGGTCGACGCTCGGGGTCGCGCTCTTCATCGTGGTCGTGCTGGTGCTCCGCGACCATCGCGCGCTCCAGGGGTACGCGTACGTGTCGGTGGCCGCCGCGCTCGCCCTGATGATCCTGCCGATCTTCTTCCCGGCGGTGAACGGCGCCAAGATCTGGATCCGGCTCGGCGGCCTCTCCTTCCAGCCGGGCGAGTTCGCCAAGATCCTGCTCGCGGTGTTCTTCGCCGCGTACCTCGCCGCCAACCACAACGCGCTCGCGTACACCGGCCGCCGGATCTGGAAGTTCCAGTTCCCGACCGGACGGGTGCTGGGGCCGATCGTGGCGATCTGGCTGCTGAGCGTCGGTGTGCTCGTCCTCGAACGGGACCTCGGCACCTCGCTGCTCTTCTTCGGCCTCTTCGTGATCATGCTGTACGTGGCGACCGGCCGGACCGGCTGGATCGCCGTCGGGCTCGTCCTCGCCGCCGCCGGGGCCTTCCTCGTCGGCTCGCTCGAACCGCATGTGCACAGCCGGGTGCAGGACTGGCTCGACCCGTTCGCCTCGATCCGGGCGGGGGACGGGCCCGGGCAGCTCGCCCAGTCGCTCTTCTCGTTCGCGGCCGGCGGGATGCTCGGCTCGGGGCTCGGTCTCGGCCATTCCGTCCTCATCGGCTTCGCCACCAAGTCCGACTTCATCCTGGCCACGGCCGGCGAGGAGCTGGGGCTCGTCGGCCTGACGGCGCTCTTCCTGCTGTACGCGCTGCTCGTCGCCCGCGGCTACCGCGCCGGCCTCTCGCTGCGGGACCCGTTCGGACGGCTCCTCGCGATCGGGCTCGCCTCGATCGTGGCGCTCCAGGTGTTCGTGATCGCGGGCGGGGTGATGGGGCTGATCCCGCTGACCGGGATGGCGATGCCGTTCCTGGCACAGGGAGGGTCGTCGGTGGTCACGAACTGGGTGATCGTGGCGCTCCTCATCCGGGTCAGCGACTCGGCGCGCGCCCCGCAGCCGGACGACGCCGACACGGGGACGCTCGCTCCGGTGAAGGAGGGGGCCACGTGAACCGGCCGCACTCCACGGAAGGAACCACGTGATCCGCTACGCCCGGCGGGCCGCCGCGCTCTGTCTCGTCCTCCTCGTCGCGCTCCTCGTCAACTCCGCGCGCGTGATGGTCTTCGAGGCCGAGTCGCTCGACGACAACCCGGCCAACCGGCGCATCGCGATCAACCGGTACGCGCAGCCGCGCGGCGAGATCGTCGTCGACGGGAGGCCGGTCACCGGCTCCCGGGACAGCGGGCAGCAGTTGCGCTGGGAACGGACCTACCGCCAGGGCCCGTTGTACGCCCCGCTCACCGGGTACTCCTCGCAGACGTACGGCACGACCCTCGTCGAGCACGCCGAGGACGCGATCCTGGCCGGCACCGATCCGATGCTGGCCCCGCTGCCGCTCTGGAACGACCTGACCCGGGGGCGGCAGCCCGGCGGCGACGTCGTGACGACGATCCGCGCCTCGATGCAGGAGGCGGCCTTCCGGGGACTCGACGGCAAGCGGGGCGCGGTCGTGGCGGTCGAGCCGCACAGCGGCCGCATCCTGGCGCTGGTCAGCTCACCCTCGTACGACCCCGGCGTCCTCTCCGGTACGGGCCGGGCGGTCAAGGACACCTGGAGGCGGCTCACCACCTCGCCGAACCAGCCGATACTGAACCGGGCGCTGCGGCAGACGTACCCGCCGGGATCGACGTTCAAGATCGTGACGGCCGCGGCGGCGCTCGACGCGGGGGTGGTGCGGGACGTGGACGCGCCGACGGACACCCCGGACCCGTTCATCCTGCCCGGCACCCGCCAGGTGCTGCCGAACGAGGCGAAGGGCTGCGGCGACGCGTCCCTCGCGTACGCGATCCAGTGGTCGTGCAACACGGTGATGGCCGGCCTGGGGGTGGAGGTGGGCCTGGAGGGGATGGTCGACGCGGTGGGGAGGTTCGGCTTCAACGACACGGCGCTGCGGGTGCCGTCCTGGGTGGCCAAGTCCAACTTCGACCGGGAGATGAGCCCGGACCAGCTCGCACTGTCCTCGATCGGGCAGTTCGACACGACGGCGACGCCGCTCCAGATGGCGATGGTGGCGTCGGCGGTCGCCAACAACGGGGAGATCGCCCAGCCGTACCTCGTCGACCGCACGACGACCTCGGGCGGGACGACGATCGACCGGACGGGCCGCCGCAGTTACCGGCAGGCGGTGAACCCCGCGACGGCGATGCAGCTCCAGCGGCTGATGGTGAAGGCGGTGACGGAGGGGACGGGGACGAACGCGGCGATCCCCGGGGCGCGGGTCGGCGGCAAGACCGGCACGGCCCAGCACGGCTTCGGCAACACCGGTACCCCGTACGCCTGGTTCATCGCCTGGGCGCAGGCGGAGGACGCGGCCCAGCCGGCGGTCGCGGTGGCGGTGGTCGTCGAGGACGCGGAGGCGTCCCGCACGGACATCAGCGGGGGCGGCAGCGCGGCGCCGATCGCACGGGCGGTGATGGAGGAGGCGCTGCGGCTGGAGGAGGAGGCGCGGGGGTAGGGGGTCTGCCAGAAGGCAGCCCCACGGGGCCGCCCCCGGGGCCGTGGCACTCGCGCTCTCCGCCCCCCGCGACCTGGGCACCCGCGCTCTCCGTCCCCCGCGGCGTGGGCCCTCGCGCTCTCCGCCCCCTGTCCTCGTCAGCCGCCCGAGCCGGTCGCCCGAACCGGATGCCCGCGTCAGCCGCCCGAGCCGGTCGCCCGAGCCGGTCGCCCGCGTCGGATACCCGCGTCAGTTGCCCGCGTCGGCGATCGGCTTGCGGATCTCCGCGCGGATCTTGGCCGTCTTCTCGGCGAGGTCGGCCAGGTCGATGTCCTTCGGGTCGGCCGTGGCCTCCCCGGCGCCGACGAGAGCGATGGCGGCGGCGGTGTTCTCGTCGCCCCAGGCGCACATGGGCAGCGTCGTCGTGCTCAGTCCGTCCCTCGACGTGGTGACCTGGCAGCTGACCGTCACGCCGTACCCGGCGGGGGTGAAGTCCGTGGGCTTGACGACGAGCTTGGAGCCCTTGTCCGTGGCGGCCCCCTTGAGGATGGACGACCGGGTGGTGCCGGGGTTCTTGATCTGCCCGTACAGCCCGGAGAGGACGAGGACGGACTCGTCCTCGCCGCTGTACTGCCCGACCGCCGCCGTCGCGTCCTTCACGGTGAAGTCGGGGGTGTCCTCGATCTCCTTGCCCTGGCTGTCGGAGAGGTCGGAGACGAGGGTGAACTCACCGTCGAGGACGGTCTGCGGGACGACCAGCTTGTGCGTCGCCGCGGGGAAGGGACCCGTGACGCTGTCGAGACCGGCCTTGACCCCGTAGCCGATGCCGCCGACCACGACCAGGGAGCCGACGACGATGGCGACGATCGCGCCGGCCGAAAGCTTCTTCTTCGGCGGCGGTCCCATGGGCGGCTGCCCCCAGCCGCCGGGGCCGGGCGCCGGGCCCGCCGGGTACTGCGGCGGAACACCGTGCTGGGGGTAGGCCTGTTGGGGGTGGCCCGGCGGAGGGAAGCCCTGCGGGGGGCCGTACGGGCCGGGCTGCTGCGGGGGCGGCACCGGCCCGCCGTACGGGGTGTGGGGCGGCCCGCTCGGCACCGGCCCGCCGTACGAGTTGTGGGGTGGCTGGTTCGGCGGTGGCGGCATGGTCATGACGAGCACGCTACGTCACCCGTACGACAGCCCGTTCTTCCGGGGACTCAGACCTGCGCCGCCCCGTCCGCGATCGCCTCCGCGACCTCCGCCACCCGGTCCTGCTCCTCCTTGGCGAAGCGCTCCGCGTCGAGCTGCTCCGCGATCTCCTCGTCCTGGGTCATGAGGAGGTCGAGGTTGGAGTCGCCGAGGTCGAAGACCCCCATGTCGAGGTAGGCCTTCTGGAGGCGTTCGCCCCAGAGGCCGATGTCTTTCACGCAGGGGACGATCCGGCTGAAGAGCAGCTTGCGGAAGAGGTGCAGGAACTCGCTCTGCTCGGTCAGTTCCTCCGCCTCCTTCCGCGGGATGCCGAAGTTCTCCAGGACCTCGACGCCGCGCAGCCGGTCGCGCATCAGATAGCAGCCCTCGATGACGAACTCCTCGCGCTCGCGGAGTTCGGCGTCGGACAGCTGCCCGTAGTAGTCGCGCAGGGCCATCCGGCCGAAGGCGACGTGCCGGGCCTCGTCCTGCATCACGTACGCGAGGATCTGCTTGGGCAGCGGCTTGTCGGTGGTGTCGCGGATCATGCCGAAGGCGGCGAGGGCGAGGCCCTCGATGAGGACCTGCATGCCGAGGTAGGGCATGTCCCAGCGGGAGTCGCGCAGGGTGTCGCCGAGGAGGCTCTGCAGGTTGTCGTTGATCGGGTAGAGCATGCCGATCTTGTCGTGGAGGAAGCGGCCGTAGATCTCGGCGTGCCGGGCCTCGTCCATGGTCTGGGTGGCCGAGTAGAACTTGGCGTCCAGGTCGGGGACGGACTCGACGATCCGGGCGGCGCAGACCATGGCGCCCTGCTCGCCGTGGAGGAACTGGCTGAACTGCCAGGAGGAGTAGTGCCGGCGCAGGTCGCCCTTGTCCTTCTCGGTCATCTTCGCCCAGTGGCGGGTGCCGTGGAGGGTGAGGACCTCGTCGGGGGTGCCGAGGGGGTCGTACGGGTCGACCTCCAGCTCCCAGTCGATCCTGGTGGCGCCGTCCCACTGCTTGTCCTTGCCCTTCTGGTAGAGGGCGAGGAGGCGTTCGCGGCCGGCGGCCTCCATGTCGTATTCCCAGGAGAAGCGGGCGGCGCCGGCGGCGGGGACCTGCCAGCTCGGGGTGGACGGGGCCGTGGTGTAGAGGTCGCGCGTCGACACTGACGCCTCCTTGGGGGTCGGGCCTTTCCCGTGGTGCGAGTCCTGTGGCCAGGCCAGGCTCACACGCTGGTAGACGGATCGTCAACAAGTCGCGCACAAGGGATTGACGGCGCTACTGACGGGCAGTCTGATAAATGGCGACCATCGGTAACGTCACGCCGTCGCGACGAGCACAGCGAGGTGCGCACCCATGACCCCCTTCACCGGGTCCCCGGCGACCACGAAGCCCACGGAGCCGGACTTCAGCCTCCTCAGGGACGCCCTGGGGCCGCTGCGCGACCGGGAGCAGGTCGCCGAACGACTCCTGGAGTCCTCCCGCAAGCACTCCTACGACCCGGACGTCGCACTCGACTGGGACGCGCCGTTCGAGGACGGCAAGTGGTTCTGGCCGCCCGAGCTGCTCTCCCTGTACGACACTCCGCTGTGGCGCACGATGTCGGAGGAGCAGCGGATCGCGCTCTCGCGCCACGAGGCGGCGTCGCTCGCGTCGCTCGGCGTCTGGTTCGAGATCATCCTGATGCAGCTGCTGGTCCGGCACATCTACGACAAGTCGCTGACCAGCCATCACGTCCGGTACGCGCTGACCGAGATCGCGGACGAGTGCCGGCACTCGATGATGTTCGCGCGGCTGATCCGGCAGGGCGGGACACCGGCGTACCCGGTGCCGAGGCTCTACCACAACCTCGCACGCCTGCTGAAGACCGTGTCCACGACCCCGGGCTCGTTCGCCTCGACGCTGCTCGGCGAGGAGATCCTCGACTGGATGCAGCGGCTGACGTTCCCGGACGAGCGGGTGCAGACGCTGGTGCGCGGGGTGACCCGCATCCATGTGGTCGAGGAGGCACGGCATGTGCGCTACGCCCGCGAGGAACTGCGCCGCCAGATGGTGACCGCGCCGCGCTGGGAGCAGGAGTTCACGCGGGTGAGCTGTGGAGAGGCCGCGCGGGTGTTCTCGACGTGCTTCGTGAACCCGCAGGTGTACGAGGCGGTCGGCCTGGACCGGCGGGAGGCGGTCGCGCAGGTGCGGGCGAGCGGGCACCGCCGCGAGGTCATGCAGTCCGGCGCGCGGCGCCTGACGGACTTCCTGGACGACATCGGGGTGTTGCGCGGGGTGGGGCGCCGGTTGTGGCGGTCGTCCGGGCTGCTGGCCTGACGAGCGCGGTTGCGGCTGGGGTTGGGGCTGCGGTTGGGGTGGGGGCTGCGCGCTGCGGCTGCGGTTGGGCGTCCACCCACCGCCCCGTGTGGCCGTTCGTCCCCGCCCCGGCGCGGCCGCAGTGAGGCGCGGCGCAGGGCGTATGGAGCCCCGGACGGGGCGGTGCCGCGCCCGGCACGAAGACCCAGGCAGGGCGGCGGCGCAGGTCGTGCGGGGCCTCGGGCGGGGCGGAGGGTGCCGCTACGCTGCGGAGCATGACTGCCGCCGCCACCCCCGCGTACCGCAGGCTCAGCGTCGAGGCACGCCGCGGCCAGCTCCTCGAAGCCGCCCAGGAGCTCTTCGCCCACCGCACCCCCGAGGACGTCTCCCTCGACGACGTCGCCGAGGCGGCCGGCGTCTCCCGGCCCCTCGTCTACCGCTACTTCCCCGGCGGCAAGCAGCAGCTCTACGAGGCTGCCCTCCGCTCCTCCGCCGACGCCCTGAACCACTGCTTCACCGAGCCCCCGGTCGGGCCGCCCACCGAGCGGCTCGGCCGGGTGCTCGACCGCTATCTGACCTTCGTCGACGAGCACGACGCCGGTTTCAGCGCCCTCCTCCGCGGCGGGAGCGTCGCCGAGACCTCCCGTACCACCGCGATCGTCGACGAGGTCCGCCGCGCCGCCGCCGAGCAGATCCTCGTCCACCTCGGCGTGGACCGCCCCGGCCCCCGCCTCAACATGTTGGTCCGCACCTGGATCGCCGCCGTGGAAGCCGCCTCCCTCATCTGGCTCGACGAGGACAAGCGGCCTCCGGCCCGCGAGCTGCGGGAGTGGCTCGTGGACCATCTCATCGCCCTCCTCGCCGCGAGCACGGCCAGCGACGAGGAGACCGCGCGCGTCGTCGGACGCCTCCTCGCCCAGGAGACGCCCGAGGGCCCCGTGGCCCGGCTGGCCCGCCGGGTGATCCCGGTGGTCGGCGAGGCCGCCCACCTGCTCTGAGCCGGATTCGAAGCCGGAAGGGACACTGGAGGGGTGAGAAGCCAGAACACCTCCTTCCGTGGCGGCCCCCTCGACGGCCGGGTCCTGCCGATCCTGCTCGGCCCGACCGGCCACCCGCCGAAGTGGTACGAGATCCCGGTCCCGGCCCACGACGGGAACCCGCCGACCCTCCACACCTACCGCCGCGAACCCGCGGGCTACACGAAACGACTGGGCCTCCAGCGCGGCTGGGTCTACGCGTACGCCCCCGAGGGCCGCGAGCGTCGCGAGCTGAAGTGGCCGTGGTCGAAGCCGGGCACCGGCGCGACCCCGCCCCGGGACGGTGCTGCGCCGAACGAGTGAGGACGCCGGACTCACCCACGTTCGTCCGGTCATCACATGAAGTGACACGTCATCATCCCCGTGGAGGTGATGACGTGCCGCGAGGACTGCTGCGTACGGTCTGCACGGCGGCCCTGGCCGCCGTGACCGCCCTCACCGGCGTCCTCCCCGCGGGCGCCGCCGCCCCGGAGCCGCCTTCCGATCCCCCGGTGGAGGCGCCGATCGCCTGGGCGGATCCCGCCGAGGAACCGGTGGAACCGGTCGACCCGGAGGCAACCACGGCACCCGAGGTGCCCGTCTCGCCCACGGCCGAGGCGGCGACCTCGCAGGACCCTGCCGAACCTGTCACCCCCGAGCCACTCGACGCGCCCGTCACCCCCGACGCCCCCGACTCCCCCGTCACCTCCACCGCTCCGAGCGATCCCGCCCCTCCCGCCACCGACGACGACGCCTCCGCCCTCCCTCCCCCCGGCGGCGACTCCGTCACCGCGCTGCTCACGCGGATGCGGACGCTCTACCGGCAGGCGGAGGAGGCGACCGAGCGTTTCAACGCCGCCGACGAGGCCCTGAAGCTCCAGACCGCCGACACCAGGCGGGTCACCGCCCGGCTCACCGCCGCCCGTACCGCGCTGGCGCAGGGGCGGGCCGCGGCCGGTCGGATCGCCCGGGACCAGTACCGGGGCGGGTCCGAGTTCTCCTCCTACCTGCGCCTGCTGTTCGCGCCGGATCCCCAGTCGGTTCTCGACCAGGGGCATCTGATGGCGCGGGCCTCCCGGGACCGGGCATCGGCCGTGCCGCGGCTCGAGAAGGCCGAACGGCAGGCCGGCCGCCTGGCGAGCGCCTCCCGCAAGGCGCTCGACCGGCAGCAGACCCTCGCCGCCACGCAGCGCACACGGCGCGACGAGGTGCGGGCCCGGCTCGCGGAGGTCGAGAAGCTGCTCGCCGCGCTCTCTCCCGAGCAGTTGGCGCGGCTCACCGAGCTGGAGCGGGTCCAGACGGCGGGCGCGCAGCGCGAGCTGCTCGACTCGGGTGTCCTGGACGGCCGGCGCACCCCGTCCGCGGCGGGCGCGGAGGCGCTGCGGTTCGCGGTGGGCCAGATCGGCAAGCCGTACGAGTGGGGGGCGGAGGGCCCGGAGACGTACGACTGCTCGGGGCTCACCCAGCAGGCGTGGGCGGCGGCGGGCCTGGAGGTGCCGCGGACCAGCCAGGAGCAGTGGGCGACGCTGCCCCGGGTGCCGCTCGCGGAGCTCCGGCCCGGTGACCTGGTGGTGTACTTCCCCGGCGCCACCCATGTGGCGGTCTATCTCGGCGAGGGCCTGGTGGTGCAGGCGCCGCGGCCCGGCGGGAAGGTGAAGGTCTCGCCGATCGCGGCGAACCCGCTGATCGGGGCGGTGCGCCCGGATCCGGACGGGGAGGCCCTGGCCGCGTACACCCCACCGGCGCTTCCGGCGGGGGCGCGGGACGGCGGGGACGAGGGGTACGACCGCGACTGAGCGTCAACTCCGGGCGAGCGGTGCCTTCGTGTACGCGGACGGTTTCTGGCCCTTCGTGCTCACCGTCTCGACCGCCACCGGTGCGAAGGCCGCCGGGCCGGCCGCGCGTGCGCCGCTCGTGAGGCACCACGGAGGGGAGCGGCCGCAGGAGTTCCGGGCCTGTCCGCGGGCCGTGACCGACGTCGGCATCTCCCTGGGTCTCGGCGGGAGTGCTGACGCCGTGGGCGGTCCGCCGGGCGGAGGCCGCCGGGCGCTATGAGAAGAGCGAGACGAGCCCGTACACCCAGACGCCCACCATGACGACGGTGCCTCCGAGGGCGCCGGCGGCCGCGACCACTCCGGAGAGGGTCCAACCCCCGGGTTCCGGGGTGTCGGCCTCCTCGCCCCGGTCCGCCGCGTAGGAGTCCGGGTCGTCCCAGTCGACGGGGTGCCCGAGCCGCTCGGCGCATGCGGTCCGCACCGCGGCGAGCTGCTCGGCGGCGTAGGCGGTCGCCGCCAGCGCCTCGGGCCCGTGCCAGGCGAGGGCCTTCATCCGCCACCCGGGAGTCCCGTAGCGCTTCTCGAAGGCGGCGGTCTCCTCCGCGTCCCGGTCCTCTTCGAGGTACATCCAGCGCCCCGCCTGGGCCGCGTCCCCGTACAGCCGGTAGACCTCGGCGAGCCGGCGCCGCAGCGTCAGGTCGTACGGGAACGACGAGACCAGGCCGCGCAGCCGCTGCCGCGCCATGGGGACCCGCCCGGCGACGAGGTCGGCGTCCACGCGGGCAAGGGTGTGCGTCTGTGACATGGACACATGATCGGGCACGGGGCGGCGCACACTCGATCCGTTTTTCGACCGGCGCCGGGCGATCGATCCCGGGACCGGCCGTCCCGGGGCCGGCCATCCCGGGACGGCCGGCCCCGGAAAGCCGACGGCCGGCTCCCCCGGGCGTGAGTCCGGGTGCCGGCCGTCGAAGGACCCGTGCGCGGGTCAGCCGCCCGCGACCTCCGCCAGGTACGCGTTCGTCTTCTCCGGGTCGAAGAAGAAGTTCTCGAAGTCCGACGGGTCGTTGAAGCCGTTCGCGAAGCGGTCGGCGACCGGCTGGAGCCCGCCCGCGGCGCCCAGGAGGTTCAGGACGTGCTCCGGCGGGGGCGCCAGCATCGCGTTCGTCCACTTGGTGACGTACTGGGCCGTCTGCCAGTAGCGGTCGAAGGCCGACCGCATCCACTCCTCGTCGAAGGGCTTGTCGCCCTGTTCGAAGATCGCGGCCAGGTACGCGGCCGCGCACTTCGACGCCGAGTTCGAACCCTGGCCGGTGACCGGGTCGTTGGCCACGACCACGTCCGCGACGCCGAGGACCAGGCCGCCGCCGGGCAGCCGGCCGACCGGGTTGCGGACCGTGGGCGCGTACCGGCCGGCGAGGGTGCCGCCCGCGTCGGTCAGTTCGACCTTGGTGGCCCGCGCGTACTCCCAGGGCGTGAACTTCTCCATCAGCTCCAGGGTCAGCGACAGGTGCTCCGCCGGGTCCTTGACGCCCTTGAAGGCGTCGAGCGGGCCGCCGGGTACGCCCTCCCAGAAGAGGATGTCCGCGCGGCCGCCCGTCGTCAGCGTCGGCATGACGAACAGCTCGCCGACGCCCGGGACCACGTTGCACCGCACGGCGTCGAACTCCGGGTGCTCCGGGCGCGGGCCGAGGCCGTGGACGTACGCGACGGCCAGCGCGCGCTGCGGCTCGCTGTACGGCGAACGGGACGCGTCCCGGCCGAACATCGAGACCAGCTCACCCTTGCCCGCCGCGACGAGCACCAGGTCGTAGCTGCGCGAGAAGTAGTCCAGGTCGCTGACGGCCGCGCCGTGTATCACCAGCTGGCCGCCGCGCTGGGCGAAGGTCTCCATCCAGCCGGCCATCTTGACCCGCTGGTCGACCGACTGCGCGTACCCGTCGAGCCGGCCGACCCAGTCGATCGCGCGGGACGAGTCGGGGGCGGCGACCGAGACGCCGAGGCCCTCGATGCGCGGCGCCTGGGACTCCCAGAAGTTGAGGCCGAGGTCCCGCTCGTGCTGGAGCGCGGTGTCGAACATGCACTGGGTGGACATGACCCGGCCGGCCCGGATCTCGTCCGCCGTCCGGTTCGACATGAGGGTGACCTCGTACCCCGACGACTGGAGTCCGAGGGCGAGCTGCAGACCGGACTGGCCGGCGCCGACTATGAGTATCTTCCGCATGGGTGGTGCTCCTGGCGTGACGGGGAGAGCTGAGCGATCTATTCGGGGGTGTGTTCCAGCGCGTGGGCGACCGTCGCGAGCAGGCTCTCGACGACGCTGTACCGCTTGCGCGCGTCCATGATCACCACGGGGACGTCCGCGGGCACGGTCAGCGCCTCCCTGACGTCGTCCGCCTCGAACAGCTCGGTCCCCTCGAAGTGGTTGACGGCCACGATGTACGGCAGTCCGCAGCTCTCGAAGTAGTCGAGGGCCGGGAAGCAGTCCGTGAGCCGCCGCGTGTCGGCCAGCACGATCGCGCCGATCGCCCCGCGCACCAGGTCGTCCCACATGAACCAGAAGCGCTGCTGTCCCGGCGTGCCGAAGACGTACAGCACCAGGTCGTTGTCGAGGGTGATCCGGCCGAAGTCCATCGCCACCGTGGTGGTGAGCTTGTCCGGCGTGGCGGTGAGGTCGTCGGTCCCCTCGCTCGCCCGGGTCATCAACGCCTCGGTCTGGAGCGGGGTGATCTCCGAGACCGCGCGCACGAAGGTGGTCTTGCCGACGCCGAAGCCGCCCGCGACGACGATCTTCGTCGCGATCGGGGCGCGGGTGTGGTCGAGCTGCCAGTCCTGCGCGCCGTCCTCGGCGTCGGGCTCGGCGGGGGCCGAAGCGGTCCCGGCCGGCGGGGTCGTATCTCGCCGGAACAGGTCGGCCGCGGGGGCCTGGGGCTGCGCGGGAATGCCCGTCACCGCCGGTGATCCGGTGTCGGCATCGGAGACGGCGGAGGCGTCAGAGACGACGGAGTCCACTCAGCACCCTTTCGAGGAGCGCGCGGTCGGGCTGCCCGGTGCCGTGACCGGTCCCGTACACACGGATCTTTCCCTGGTCGGCCAGGTCGCTCAGGAGCACCCGGACGACCCCCAACGGCATCTTCAGAAGCGCCGAGATCTCCGCGACCGTCCGCATCCGGCGGCAGATCTCGACGATGGCCCGCATCTCCGGCATCAGACCGCGGGCGCCCGGCCCGCCGTCCGTCAGGAGCTTGCGCACGGCGGGCGCTTCGAGCGCCGCCACGAAGGTCTCGACGAGCAGGACATGGCCGAAGCGGGTACGCCCGCCGGTCAGCGAGTACGGGCGTACGCGCGCGGGGCGGCGTCCATCTCCTCGTACGGGCAGCCGGTGGGCGTGGAACCCCGAAGAAAGTGACGTCACTGGGTGCTCTCCATCGATTTGCGCAGCTCGCTGCGGACTTCGGGGGTGAGTACGTGACCGGCGCGGCCCACGAAGAGCGCCATGTGGTAGGCCACCACGCTCATGTCGCAGTCGGGCGTGGCGTGGACGCCGAGCAGCGAGCCGTCGCTGATCGACATGACGAAGACGCTGCCCTCCTCCATCGCCACCATGGTCTGCTTGACCCCGCCGCCGTCCATCAGGCGGGCGGCGCCGATGGTCAGGCTGCCGATGCCGGAGACGATGGTGGCCAGGTCGGCGCTGGAGCCGCGCGGCCCGTTCGGACGGCCGGCTTCGGCGGCGGCCGTCGTGCTCTGCTGGGCGGCCGGGTCGGACGAGAGCAGCATCAGGCCGTCGGAGGAGACGACGGCGACCGAGTGGACCCCGGGCACCTCCTCCACCAGATTCCCCAGCAGCCATTGCAGGTTGCGGGCTTCCGTGCTCAGTCCGAACGTTCCCGTCGCAGTCAACTGCGTGCCTCCTCGACTGTGTCCCCCGTCATCTCCTCTGTACGTGCAGTCTTTACGTCATCTATCCGCGCCGTCTCCATCTCCGCCTCCACGTCGCGGCGCCCGGCCTTGGCACCCTGGTGGAAGCCGCCGAGCCGGCGGCGCAGGGCATCCGCGTCCACGCCGCCCTGGCGGGGGGGCGTGGAGCCGGAGCCGGCGGGGCGGACCACCTGCGGGGTGCGCTTGGGCAGGCCCTTGTCGGTGAGGCGCTCCCCCTGCGGGGTACGCGGCCCGGGAACCGGCTGGTCGGTGACCGGCTCGGGGGCGGCGGGAGTCTGCGGAGCCGGCTCCTCGTGGTGGGCGGGAGCGGTGACGTCCGCGGCGCGTTCGTGAACGTCCGGCTCCGGCGGCGGGTCGGGCAGCCGGACCTGGAGCGTGGTCTCGGAGACGCTCTCACCGAGGGGGGCGGGCTCGGGCTGGTACGCAGGGTTCTGCGGCTCGGGCGCGTACGCGAACCCCTGCGGTTCCGGCGCGGGCGAAAGGTCCTGCGGCTCGGGCGCGTGCGGCGTCCGGGCCTCCGCCTCGTACGGCGCCTCCGCCTCGTACGGCGCCTCCGCCTCGTACGGTGCCTCCGCCTCGTACGGTGCCGTCGGCTCCTCCGACGGCTCGCGCACCGGCTCCTGGTCCCGCTGCTCCCGCGCCGAGGTCGCCTCGGCCTCCAGGAACGCCCGCTCCGCCGCCTCGACGAGGGGGTCGCGGTTCCGGGACGGCAGCGTGTTGGAGTTGGCCTCCGCGGCCGAGCCGGGCAGGTGGAGCGTGGGCGCCCCGCCCGCCACCCGTACCGGCTCCGTCACGGTGGTCGGCAGGGCGGTGGGGAGCAGGGGCTGCGGCAGGACCACGACGGCCGCCGTGCCACCCGGCTGCTGCTCGCGCAGCTCGACGCGGACACCATGGCGTGCGGCGAGCAGGGCGATGACCCGCATGCCGAGGCCCTCGCCGTCGAAGGCCCCGGGGTCGGCCTCGGCCAGGCGCGCGTTGAGCTCGGCGAGCCGGGATGCGGTCATGCCGATGCCCGCGTCCTGCACGGAGAGCATCACCTCGCCGGACTCCAGGAGCCAGCCGGAGAGCTGGACCTCGGCGTCGGGCGGCGAGAAGGAGGTGGCGTTCTCCAGGAGTTCGGCGATGAGGTGGCTCAGGTCGTCCGCGGCGAAGCCGGCGACCTGGGCGTGCGGCGGCAGGGACTGGATGGTGACCCGCTCGTACCGCTCGATCTCGCTGACGGCGGCGCGCAGCACGTCGACCAGCGGGACAGGACCGGCGTGGCCGTGGACGTGCTCGTGCCCGGCGAGGACCAGGAGGTTCTCGCTGTGGCGGCGCATGACGGTCGCCATGTGGTCGAGCTTGAAGAGGGTCGCGAGGCGGTCCGGGTCCTGCTCGCGCTCCTCCAGCTTCTCGATGACGCCGAGCTGTCGCTCGACGAGGCCCAGGCTGCGCAGCGAGAGGTTGACGAAGGTGTGGTGGACCGTGCTCCTGAACCGTTCGAGGTCGGCGGTGAGGAGCGCGACCTGCCCCTGGAGTTCGGCGCGCTGGGTGGCGAGCTCGGCGCCGAGGGCCTCTTTGGCGGCGACCAGGTCGGTCCGGTCGTCGGTGAGGCGCTCGGTGTGCGCGGCGAGGCCGGCGAGCTTGCCGTGCAGGGTGTTGAGGGAGCGCACGACCTGCGCGAACTCGTCGTTGCGGCCGGTGAAGCGGACCGGCTCCCCGGCGCCGGGCTCGGGGGCGGCGGCGAGCCGGGCGGCGCCGAGCCGGAGGACGGCGAGCGGGCGGGTGAGGGTGCGGGCGACGTACGTGGAGATGCCGATCGCGACGATCAGACAGCCGCCGAGGAAGGCGATGCGCAGTTCGAGCGCGGTGACGTCGTCGTCCCGGACGGCGGCGAAGTGCTCGACCCGCTCGGCGGCGAGCCGGGACTCGACGCCGCGCATCTGCTCGATGCGGGCGGACAGCGCTGACTCCAGGCCGGCCGGGTCGGTCTGGCGCTCGGTCTCCGTCAGCCGGGGCTGGTCGGTGAGGGAGGCGAGGGAGCGCTCGGCACTCTTGACGTCGGGGCCGGCGACGGTCGTGGCGATCGCGTCGCGGGCGGCGGCGCCGGCGGCCTGGTCGAAGTCGCCGAGCGCGGCGAGCTCACGGACCCGGGCCTGCTGGGCGGCGGCGGTGAGGGCGTCGCGGGCGCGGTCGGCCTCGGCGGCGCCCTCGGGGACGTCGGGGACGTAGGTGCCGGTCCCGGCGTCGTAGTGGACCTCGCCGGTGGGCTCGGGCTGCGGCACGGAGAGCGCGGCGAGGAGCAGGCCGCGGGTGGCGGAGGCCTGTTCGACGGCGCGGGCGAGGGCGGCGGGGGCGCGGGTGGCTTCGGTGAGCGCGGTGTCGGAGGCGCGGGCCGGGGTCCTGTCGGCCAGCTCGTCGGCGAGGGCCTGGAGCTTGGTGATGATCTCCGAGTACGCCCGGTGGGCCTCCAGGGCCGTGCCCTTGCCGGTGAGGGCGGACCGGCGGACGGAGGGGACGCCGGCGAGGTCGCGGCGGAGCTCGACGGAGGCGGCGGGCCGGATCTCGTCGATCTGGCGGTCGACGCGGGTGGAGCGGGTGCTGGTGACCTGGCGCTTGTGCTGGGCGTCGCCGGTCTGGTTGTCGCGGCCCGCGGCGATGTACGCGACGACCTCGTCGCGCTCGTCGGCGAGCGAGTGGGCCAGGGTGACGGCCTGCCGGTCGAGTTCGGCGAGGGTGACCAGGCTCTGGGAGTCGTTGAGCTCGGTGGAGGCGGCGAGGACCGAGGGCGCTCCGGCCACGAGGACCGTGATGCCGACGAGGGCGACGCCGGCGACGAGACGGTTGCGGACGCGCTTGGGGCGGCCGGTGGGGGCGCTGCCTGCGAAGGTGCTGGCGTTGGGGACGCTGCCGGTGGGCGCCGCGGCGCCGTCCGGGGTCGGCACCGCACCGGGGGTCTGGCTCCGCGTGCCGTTCTTGCTCCGAGGCCGCTTCATCTGCACCGGTGCTCGCATTCTTGATTCGTCCACCCACAAAGCAGAGGTGACGGCCGGTCACATGGAGCGCCCCCACCCCTGGTACGGCTTCCGACCATTCCAGCGCTTCTGGGAAGGGGACGCGCATCGGCCGCTCCGCCACCCGAACGAGTGAACAACACTCCTGAGTTGGCGAACAACTTCTCCGGGCGGGCCGAGGAGGCCCCGGAGGACCCTCGGTTGGATCTTCCGCGCGGGCTTTGGCAGGATGCCCGCCCGCAGCTTCCCGGAGCCCGCGGCTCCGGCCGCCCGGGGGCCTCCGCCGGGTTGGTACAGGCCATTTCCGCATGTTTGCAGGTCCGGTGAAGACGCACACCGGGAACGTCCGCCGCTCCGGGCACACTGGTCGTCATGCGCAGCGACGTCGCCACCCTCCCCGGCAGCCCCGAACGCCCCAACGAGGACTGGGTGGCCGCCGCCCTGACCGCCTCGGGACGCGGGGGAACCGTCGTCCTCCTCGACGGCGTCACACCGCCGGCAGGTGATGACGGTTGTGTGCACACGGTGCCGTGGTTCACCGCGCGCCTCGGCGGGTCTTTGACCGAACTGTCCGCTTCCCGCCGGGACATGCCCCTGGCCGAGATCCTGTCGCTGGCAATCCGCCGCACCGCGGACGCCCATCGGGACACCTGTGACCTTTCTCACGTACGCACGCCGCAGGCGACGGTGGTGCTCGTCCGCTGGGACGAGACCGCGGTCGAACACCTCGTCCTCTCCGACTCGGTGCTCCTCCTGGAGTCGCCGGACGGGGCCGTACGGGCCGTGCTGGACGACCGGCTCGACCGCGTCCCCGACGAGATCCTGCGGTCCCTGGCGGCGACGGACCGGCTGCGGAACCGGGAGGGCGGCTTCTTCACGGCGGCGGCCGACCCGGCGGTCGCCGGGCGGGCGGTGACGGGGACGAGCCCGCGCGCGGAGGTGCGGGCCCTGGCGGCGCTCACGGACGGGGCGAGCCGCTGGGTGGAGCTGTTCGGCGAGGGCGACTGGGCGGAGTGCTTCGGCGTGCTGCGCAAGGAGGGCGCGCTCGGGCTGCTCCACCGCGTGCGCGCCCTGGAGGCGGCGGACGAGTCGGCCGGCGGGACGCGCCGCTGGAAGCTGCACGACGACGCGACGGCGGCCCTGGTGGAGCTGGGCACCGGCTGAGCGACGGCGGCCCTGGTGAAGCCGGACGCCGGCCCAGCGACGGCTGCCCTGGTGAAGCCGGACGCCCGCTGAGTGACGGCGGCCCTGGTCGAGCCGGACGGCCGCCCAGTGACGGCGGCCTGGTCGAGCCGGACGGCCGCCCAGCGACGGCAGCCTGGTCGAGCCGGGGCCGCAGAGCGCGCGCGGACCACGCCGACCCGCTCAGCCCTCGGATCGGACGTTGAAGTGGTTCAGGAGGCGGGCGAGTTCGGAGACCTCGGCGCGGTCCCAGTCGGCGAGCTTGCGGACGTACCGCTCGCGCCGCGCGTCCCGGACGTGCCGGAAGCGGTCCCGGCCCTCCTCGGTGAGCCGGACCAGCGAGGCGCGTCCGTCGGCGGGGTCGGGGTCGCGGGCGACGAGCCCGAGGTCTTCGAGGGCCCGGAGCTGACGGCTCATGGTCGCCTTGCCGACCCCGAAGTACCCGGCGAGTTCGGTGGCCCGCTGGGGGCCGGCGTCGTCGAGCCGTACGAACAGGCCGTAGGCGGCGGGTTCCAGTTCGGGGTGGACCTCGCGGGCCATCTCGCCGGACTGGGCACGGGCGCGGCGCAGGAAGACCGCGAGCTCGCGTTCGAGTGCGAGGAACACCGGGTCGACCCCGCCGGTCGGGGCGTGGGGCACGCCGCCGACGGTCGGCGGGACCCCGCCTTCCTCTCCCGTACCGCTTCCGTGCACGTCAGCACCTCTCACAGGTTCTCCGGCGACCCGCCGACGGCTTTCCGGCCGCTGAAAGTTTCTTTCGGCCGAGGCCATCGCCGCAGCTCCTCCAGTATTTCGCAGGCGTAGACCAACGGCGGTATCCGGGACCCCTTCCATGGGCCGGGTCTACGTGCGTAGCGTCGTCCACGGCGCCTGAGCTGACATGTCCACACCATGTCTGGCCGAACGGGCGTCCAGGACCGTCGACCCCGCTCCCCCCACCGATCCTTTCGGAGGCACGCAATGCGTGTGCACAGATCCGGAACGACCCTCGCCGGCGCCGCACTCGCGGCCCTGACCCTTCTCATCCCCCTCGCCGCGTCCGCCGGAGCCGCCCAGGACCCGGGCGTCCGCCAGACTCCGCCGCGCGGCTCCGCCAGCATGGGCATGGGCGTCCTCGCGCACGACGGACGCGGCAGCGCCCCCGGCGGCACCTCCGCCCAGGCCGTCCAGACCGAAGGCGTGGACGTCTCCAGCCACCAGGGCAACGTCGCCTGGTCCACCCTGTGGAACAGCGGCGTCAAGTGGGCCTACGTCAAGGCGACGGAGGGCACCTACTACAAGAACACCTACTTCAACCAGCAGTACACCGGCTCGTACAACGTCGGCATGATCCGGGGCACGTACCACTTCGCGACCCCCGACACGACGACGGGCGCGGCCCAGGCCGACTACTTCGTCGACAACGGCGGCGGCTGGTCGAAGGACGGCAGGACGCTGCCGGGGGTGCTCGACATCGAGTGGAACCCGTACGGCGCGACCTGCTACGGCAAGACCCAGGCCGGGATGGTGGCCTGGATCCGCGACTTCGTGAACCGGTACAAGGCCAGGACCGGCCGGGACGCCGTCATCTACACGGCGACCAGCTGGTGGACCCAGTGCACCGGCAACTCCTCCGCCTTCGCCGCGACCAACCCGCTGTGGATCGCGCGGTACGCCGCCTCCGTGGGTGAACTCCCGGCCGGCTGGCAGTACTACACGATGTGGCAGTACACCTCCTCCGGCCCGACGGTCGGCGACCACAACCACTTCAACGGCGACCTCTCACGGGTGCAGGCGCTCGCCAACGGCTGACGTCCCCCGCACAGGGCGGCCCCCGGGCGTGCGGCGCCCCGGGGGCCGCTTCGGCTTTTCCGGCCCTCCCCCTTGCCTATTGGTATGGACCAATGCGAGGCTCAACGGCGATCGCCCGGGATTCAACTTCCGTGCGTTCAGCGCGCGTTGCTCGTCCGTCCTCCCCCACGCACGAGAGAGAGCCCCCGCATGCAGTCCACCCGCCGCACCGCCGCCGGCGTCGCCGCCCTGTCCGCCGCCGCAGCCCTCGTCACCCTCACCCCCACCACCGCCAGCGCCCACGGAGCCGTCTTCAACCCCGTGAGCCGCGTCGCCGCCTGTTACGCGGAGGGCCCCGAGACCCCCAGGTCGCAGGTGTGCAAGGACCTCGTCGCCGACTCCGGCACCCAGCCGCTCTACGACTGGAACGAGGTCAACATCGCCAACGCCGCCGGCCAGCACCAGGCCCTCATCCCGGACGGCAAGCTCTGCTCGGCGAACCGCGAGAAGTACCGGGCGCTCGACTGGGCACGCACCGACTGGCCGGCGACGGCGGTCGCGGCGGGCAGCTTCGCCTTCAAGGTCCGGGTGACGGCCGCCCACTCCGGCACCATGACCGTCTACATCACCAAGCCGGGCTTCGACCCCACGCAGCCGCTGAAGTGGTCGGACCTGGACACGACCCCCGTCGCCGTCTACAACACCACCCGCACGGCGACCGACGGCTACTACAACTTCACGGGCAACCTCCCCGCCCGCACCGGCCGCCACATCGTCTACAAGGTGTGGCAGCGCAACGACAGCCCCGAGGCCTTCTACAGCTGCTCGGACGTCACCTTCGGCGGTGCGGCCGCGCAGCCGGCCGCGGCGAAGGCCCAGGCACCGAGCGAGGCGAAGATCGCGGCGGGCGCGTCCCTCTCCACCGTGAGCCACGCGGGCCACGGCGGCGACGAGCAGGCCCCGGCCCTCTCCGCCGAGACGGCCGAGACCCCCACCTCGCCGCTGCCCATGGCCCTCACGGGCGCGGGCGCCCTCGCCGCCTTCGGCGCGGGCAGCCTGCTCCTGGGCCGCCGCCGCAACGCGTCGGCCTCCTAGGTCCTGTCGTCAAACTCCCGTCGTCGCCCGAAGGGCGGCCCCGCGGCGTCAGGTGCGTGCTCTCGGCGTGCCGGGCGCAAGTCCTCGTACTGGACGTACTCGGGCTTGTGCCCGGTGCGGCGAGAGCGCGTGCGTGGCGTCGCGGGGCAGACGGGAGTTCGACGACAGGGCCTAGGTCCCTCCGGAACCGTCCGGCTCCCGGGGCGCGGTCCCGAGAGTCCTAGGAGCCGGTCGCGGCGAGTGGGAAGAGGGCGGTGAGCCGGGGTATCGCCACCCCCTCCGGGCGGGACCCCCGGCGCTCGCCACCCTCCTCCCACTCCCCCTCGAAGTCCCCCTGGAGCTCGTCCGCGAGCTCCTCGGCGCGCTCGTCCACGGCGTCGTCGAACTCCTCGCCGTGGTCGTCCTCCTGGCCGGTCAGCTCGTCGTACGCGTCCTGCGCCACGTAGTCGAGCTCCTCCCACTCGGGCCACTCGTCGTCGTCCCACTCGCTCCTGTGCCGGCCCACCAGGGCCCGGATCCCCGGCACGTCGGCCAGCGCGTCAGGGTCGGCGACGACCGACTCGTACACCTTCCGCCCCTGCCCGACCAGCCAGAGGGTGAAGTAGTGGAAGCCGTCGTCGCTGCAGGATCCGCTCTCGATCCGGTCCGCCGCCCGCCACAGCGCGCGCGTGCCCGCGACCTCGCACGCGTCGTCGAGGCGGACCTGGAACTCCACGCTCTCGGCGGCCGGACGCCGGAGCAGCTCCCTGCGCAGCCACTCCGTCTTCTCCTCCAGGTCCTCGGTGCGGCGGCTCAACTCGTCGATGAGAGCCCAGAAGGCGTCTTCGTTCATGCGTACGAGCATGACACCCCCGGCTGACATCCGGGTGACGAATTACCCGCGCGTATCACCTGCGCGTATGCGCACGCACGGGACACGACGGAGCGGGGTGCCCCCTGTCGAGGGCACCCCGCTCCACCGCTCCGTACCGGAGCCGTACGGGAGTTACGCCGCCGCCACGCCCACCGGCACCGCCGCCGGCGCCAGGGCGATCTCCAGGACCTGGCGTACGTCCGTCACCGGGTGGACCTCCAGCTTCTCCAGGATCTCGGCCGGGACGTCGTCCAGGTCGGCCTCGTTCCGCTTGGGGATCACGACCGTGGTGATGCCCGCCCGGTGCGCGGCGAGGAGCTTCTGCTTCACGCCGCCGATCGGCAGGACCCGGCCGGTGAGGGAGACCTCGCCGGTCATGGCCACGTCCGTACGGACCAGCCGTCCGCTCAGCAGGGAGGCCAGCGCGGTCGTCATGGTGACGCCCGCGCTCGGGCCGTCCTTGGGGACCGCGCCCGCGGGGAAGTGGATGTGCACGCCCCGGTCCTTCAGACCGGTGACGGGCAGTTCCAGTTCCGCGCCGTGCGAACGGAGGAAGGAGAGCGCGATCTGTGCCGACTCCTTCATCACGTCGCCCAGCTGGCCGGTGAGGGTCAGCCCGGCGGCGCCGGTCTCCGGGTCGGCCAGCGACGCCTCGACGAAGAGGACGTCACCGCCCGCGCCGGTCACGGCGAGCCCGGTGGCGACACCCGGCACGGCGGTACGGCGCTCCGCCGGGTCCTGGGCCGACTCCGGCACGTGGTGCGGCCGTCCGATAAGCTCGCGCAGGTCGTCGGGGCCGACCGTGAACGGCAGTTCCCGGTCGCCCAGTTCGTGCTGGGCCGCGACCTTGCGGAGCAGCCGGGAGATGGCCCTCTCCAGGGTGCGTACGCCCGCCTCCCGGGTGTACTCGCCGGCCAGTCTGCGCAGGCTCGCGTCCTCCAGGACGACCTCGCCGGGCTCGAGGCCCGCGCGCTCCAGCTGCCGGGGCAGCAGGTGGTCACGGGCGATGACGACCTTCTCGTCCTCGGTGTAGCCGTCGAGCCTGACCAGCTCCATCCGGTCGAGCAGGGCCTCCGGGATGGCTTCGAGGACGTTGGCCGTGGCCAGGAAGACGACGTCCGAGAGGTCGAGTTCGACCTCCAGGTAGTGGTCGCGGAAGGTGTGGTTCTGCGCCGGGTCGAGGACTTCGAGGAGGGCCGCCGCGGGGTCGCCGCGGAAGTCGGAGCCGACCTTGTCGATCTCGTCGAGCAGGACCACCGGGTTCATGGACCCGGCCTCCTTGACGGCCCGCACGATCCGGCCGGGCAGGGCGCCGACGTAGGTCCTGCGGTGGCCGCGGATCTCGGCCTCGTCCCGGACGCCGCCGAGGGCGACCCGGACGAACTCGCGTCCCATCGCGTGCGCGACGGACTCGCCGAGCGAGGTCTTGCCGACGCCGGGCGGGCCGACGAGGGCGAGGACGGCTCCGCCGCGGCGGCCTCCGACCACGCCGAGGCCGCGCTCGGCTCGGCGCTTGCGCACCGCGAGGTACTCGGTGATCCGCTCCTTCACGTCGTCCAGGCCGGCGTGCTCGGCGTCGAGGACGGCGCGGGCGCCGCGGATGTCGTACCGGTCCTCGGTCCGCTCGTTCCAGGGGAGTTCGAGGATCGTGTCCAGCCAGGTGCGGATCCAGGAGCCCTCGGGGGACTGGTCGCTGGACCGCTCCAGCTTCTCGACCTCCTTGAGGGCGGCCTCGCGGACCTTCTCGGGAAGGTCGGCGGCCTCCACGCGGGCGCGGTAGTCGTCGGACTCGTCGCCCTCGGCCTCGCCGTTGAGGTCGCGGAGCTCCTTGCGGACGGCTTCGAGCTGGCGGCGGAGGAGGAACTCGCGCTGCTGCTTGTCGACGCCCTCCTGGACGTCCTTGGCGATGGTCTCGGCGACGTCCTGCTCGGCGAGGTGCTCGCGGAGCTGGGCGGTGGCGAGCTTGAGGCGGGCGACCGGGTCGGCGGTCTCCAGGAGCGCGACCTTCTGCTCGACGGTGAGGAAGGGCGAGTAGCCGGAGTTGTCGGCGAGGGCGCCGACGCCGTCGATCTGCTGGACGCGGTCGACGACCTGCCAGGCACCGCGCTTCTTGAGCCAGCTGGTGGCGAGCGCCTTGTACTCCTTGATCAGGTCGGTGACCTGACCGGGCAGCGGTTCGGGCAGGGTCTCCTCGACGGTGCTGCCCTCGACCCACAGGGCCGCGCCGGGTCCGGTCGTGCCGGCGCCGATGCGCACGCGGCCGAGGCCGCGGATCAGGGCGCCGGGGTCGCCGTCGGACAGTCGTCCGACCTGCTCGACGGTGCCCAGGACGCCGGTCCCGGCGTAGGTCCCGTCGACGCGGGGCACGAGCAGCACCCGCGGCTTGCCCGCGCCGGGCCGCGCGGCGGCCTGGGCGGCCTCCACCGCGGCGCGTACGTCGTTGTCGGACAGGTCGAGCGGCACCACCATTCCGGGCAGCACGACCTCGTCGTCAAGCGGCAGCACGGGCAGAGTGAGCGGCACGGACGGCTTGGAGTCAGCCATGATCTCCCCTTCGGCAGTCAAGTTGAGCTATGCCGACTCAATGCATGTGAGCCCATGAATGTTCCCGGACGTCCGTTCGCTCTGAGCGATCACCCTCGCCCAGGCCACTTCCGGCCGATGTAATAGCTGCATGGATATTGGAGCTCTTACATCGGCGTGGGTGGCGGGCTGGACCGTCTCCCGGGGGACCCCGGCCGCCGTCCACGAGCCCTGGGGTCACCGGATCGAGGTGGGGCTGCCCCGGCACGTCGTGCGGCATGTGCTGCCCGCCCCCGACGCGGCCACGGTCGGCGCGCTCTGCGCCCGGCTGACCACCCCGTACAGCTGGCTCAAGATCATGGCCGGGCCCGAGGACGCGCACGCGTGGATCACGGAGGGCTGGACGGTCCCCGACGACCCCGGCTTCATGATGGTCAAGCCGCTGGACCCCGGCGCCCGGCCGGCCCCGCCCGAGGGGTACGCGCGGACCACCGAGGTCCGCGACGGTGTCATCCGGGTCCGCGTCCTGGCGCCCGACGGCACCCTCGCCGCCCGCGGCCAGATCGCCCCGACCGGTTCCACGGCCGTCGCCGACCAGATCGAGACCGACTCCGCGCACCGGCGGCGCGGGCTCGGCGCCAACGTCATGCGCACCCTGGAGGCGGCCGCCGCCCAGGCAGGCGCCGAGACCGGGGTGCTCGCCGCGACCACGGACGGCCTCGCGCTGTACGACTCGCTCGACTGGCGCTACCGGGGACCGCTCACCGGCATCGTCCGGGACGGCGGCGGGACGGGGACCGGCTGACGGTCGGGTCCGGGCGCCGGGTGCGCGGGGAGGGGGCCGGGGGCAGGAGGGGGCCGGGGGCAGGAGGGGGCCGGGGGCAGGAGGGCGCCGGGGGCGAACCTGACCGTCCGGCTGCGCGCGGTGCCCGCCGACCGGCATGCTCGGTCCATGGTGAGAGGCATACGGGGAACGTGGTGCGGAACCCTGCTTCTGGCGGGGCTCCTGATCGTCGGTACGAGCGGCTGCGGGCCGGAGACACCGGCCGAACCGGGCGGGCCGCCGTCGGGGACGAGCGGACCCGCCGAACCGGGCGCCACGGCGACGACCACGGCCCCGGGAACCACGACGGTGCCGGGCACCACGACGCCCCCGTCAGCCACGACGGTCCCAGGCACCACCACGGCTCCCGGCACTCCCACGGAGGCTGACCCCCGACCCGCCGAGGTCCTCGTCGAGGTCGTCGTCAACGGCGGCCTCGCCGGTGTCCGCAACAAGCTCGTCGTCCACTACGACGGCTCCTGGACCAGCCGCTCCGGCACCGAGGAGCCCCGCACCGGGCGGCAGACCCGCGCAGAGGCAGCCGAGCTCCGGGCGGCCCTGGAGGACCCCGCGTACGCCCGGGTCCCGGAACGGCCGACGGGCGACCCGGTCTTCGACGGCTTCCAGTACTACGTGACGTACCGCCACCGCCTCGTCGTCTCGGGCGACGGCGAGCGCCCGGCCGCGCTCCAGCGGGTCTTCGCCGCCCTCCCGGAGGGCGGCCCGCCGACGAACCCCTGAGCCGGTCCGCCGCACTCCCCAAGCGGCACCGGCACCGGCACCGCCACCGGCACCAGCACCAGCACCAGCACCAGCACCAGCACCAGCACCAGCACGGAGAACCGATCCGGGGCACGCGCGCGATAGAGAAGGCGTGAGACTGTTGCGCCCCGCAGGGGGAGGCCCCTCCGGGGGCGACGAGGACGACGACACGGCGCTCCTGCGCGCGGTCGCCCGGGGGGACTCCGAGGCGCTCGCCGTGCTCTACGACCGCCACGCCGGCTGGCTGCACGCCCGCCTCGCCCGGCGCTGCCCGGACGAGGAGACCGTACGGGAGGTCCTCCAGGACACCTTCGTCACGGTCTGGCGCTCGGCCGGCGGCCACCGGGGCCGGGGCGAGGCCGGCGGCTGGATCTGGGTCATCGCGGCCCGGCGCCTGGTGGACGCGCAGCGGGCCAGGGCCCGCGCGGAACGCGTCGTGGAACGGGCGGTCGAACACGCCGCCGTGCCCGCGGAGCCCTCCGCCGCCGCGTCCTCCGCCGAGGACCGGGTGCTCGCCGGACTGGAGTACGGGGAGGTGGGCGCGGCCCTCGACCGGATCTCGCCCGAACTCGCCGAGGTCCTGCGGGCGACCGTCGTCGACGGCCTGACGACCCGTGAGACCGCCCGGCTCCTCGGCATACCCGAGGGCACGGTCAAGACCCGCGCCCTGCGCGCCCGCCGCGAACTGCGCGCCGCGCTCGGGGCGGCCCACCCCGGCGGCCCACACGCCCTGGGAGGCACCGCATGACGACAGGACTCCCCCCTGCGGACGGCCCCGGGAGCTCCGGGCTCCCCTGGCACGTCTCCGACGCGCTCGCGCGCCGGTACGCCGACGGGTCCGCCCCCGAGACCGACGCCTGGTCGCTGGAGAAGCACGTCGAGTCCTGCGCGGGCTGCGCGGGCCGCGTCTCGGCCGCCGTGCGGGCCGGAACGGCCGGCCCGGTCCTCGCGAGCGTCCGCGCCGAGCTGCTGGCGTCCCTCGGACCCGGCCGGGCGCCGGCGGGCGCCCGGGCCGTACGCCCGGCTTCCCCCGACCGCCGGACCGCACCCACCGCGTCCCTCGGACGCCGGTTCACACCTGGCGCGCCCGGCGGGTCCGGCGGGTCCGGCGGGTCCGGGCCGTCCGGTGCGTCCAGCGGGTCCGGCAGGTCCGGGCCGTCCAGCTCATCCGGCAGGTCCGGCTCGTCCGGCAGCCGCCGTTTCGCAGCCGCCGCCTTCCTCGGGCGCCGCCCCGAATCCCCCGCCTTCCTCGGGCGCCGCCCCGAATCCCCCGCCTTCCTCGGGCGCCGCCCCGAATCCCCCGACTCCCGAGGGCGCCGACCCGAATCCGCCGACTCCCCCGGCCCCCGGACCGCCTCCGCCTCCCCCGCCCCCGCCCCGCGCGCCCCCTCCCCCCTCGGCCGGTGGGCCCGGCTCTGGTGGGCCGTCGGGCCCGCCCTCCGCGGGTCCTGGGTGGTGGCCGTGCTGCTGGTCGTCGGCGGGGCCTTCGGGCTCGCCCACGGGGCCGGGGTCATGGCGGCGCGGGGTCTGCTGCTCGCCCTCGCGCCCGTCCTTCCGCTCGCCGGTGTCGCCGTCTCCTACGGACGTCACGCCGACCCGCTGTACGAGATCACCGCCGCCACCCCGTCCGGCGGGCTGCGGCTGCTGCTCACCCGTACCGCCGCCGTCCTCGCCGTCTGCGTACCGCTGCTGACCGCGGGCGGTGCGCTGCTGCCGCCGGTGGCCGGTTTCCCGGGGGCCGCCGCCTGGCTGCTTCCCGGCCTGGCGCTGACCCTGGCCACGCTCGCGCTCGGCTCGTTCGTGGGCTGCCGGGCGGCGGCCGCGACGCTCGGCGGCGGGTGGCTGCTCGCCGTCACGGGTCCGCTGCTCGGCCCCGCCGACACGGCCGCCTCGGCCACCACGCTCGCTCCGTACTTCTCCGGCCCCGCCGCCCAAGGGGGCTGGGCCGCCGCCGCGCTGGCCTGCGCGGCCCTCCTCGCGCTGCGGCGCCGTTCCTTCGACCACCTGGAGTCCCGGTGAACGCCTCGACCGCCGTCGCGGTGAGCGGACTGACCGTCCGCCACCGCCGTACCGTCGCCCTCGACCGGCTCGACCTGTCCCTCGGTCCCGGCGTCCACGGCCTGCTCGGCCCGAACGGCGCCGGCAAGACCTCGCTCATCCGGGTCCTCGCGACCGTCGCAGCGCCCTCCTCCGGCCGGGTGGAGCTGCTCGGCGGGGACGCGACCAGTCACCGCGAACGCATCGGCATCCGGCGCCGACTCGGCTATCTGCCCCAGGACTTCGGCTACTACCCGGCCTTCACCGTGCGGGAGTTCGTGGCCTACGTCGCCTGGCTGAAGGAGGTGCCGGCCGCCCGCGTCCCGGCGGCCGTGGAGCACGCGGTGACCCGGGTCGGGCTCGGCGACCGGATCGACGCGAGGATGAAGACGCTGTCGGGCGGCATGGTCAGGCGCGCGGGAATCGCCCAGGCCATCGTGAACGAACCGGAGTTGCTGCTGCTCGACGAGCCGACCGCGGGCCTCGATCCGGAGCAGCGGGTCGATTTCCGCGCCCTGCTGAAGGAGTTGGGCACGGAGGCGACGGTGGTGGTCTCCACGCACCTGGTGGAGGACGTGGCCGCGGCCTGCACCGACGTCGCCCTCATCGAGTCGGGCCGCCTCGCCTTCCAGGGTTCGACGGCCGAACTCACGGACCTCGGCGGGGAGTCCGCCGACGGCGACGACTCCACGACGCACGCCGTGGAGCGCGGCTACACGGCCGCCCTGCACGCCCACCGGGCCCCCTCGGACGCCGCGAAGGGAGCACTCCGGTGACCGCCACCCTCACCCCTCCCCCGCCCCGTACCGCCGCACGGACCGCCCGTGCGCCGAGGCCCGTCCTCATCGAGCTGCGCCGTGGGCTCGGCCCCTGGACCGGCGTCGCCGTCCTCCTCACCGTCCTCCTGACGATGTACGGCAAGGCGCCCGGCTGGCAGGGACGCTGGGCCGACGCCACGAACCTGCTGCACGTGGCCGCCGGGCTGCTCGCCGGACCGCTCGCGCTCGCCGCGGGCTGCTGGCAGGGCGGCCGGGACCGGCGGCGCGGGACGCTGGACCTCTGGGAGTCCGTGCCCCGCCCGCCGCTCCGCCGCCTGTTCGTCGCGGTCGCCCCGTCCGCTCTCTGGCCGGCCGCGGGGGTGCTCCTCGCCGACGCCGTCTGTCTTCTCGCGACCTGGGCGTACGCCTCCGGCGGCCGCCCCTTCCTCGAACTCCTCGCCGCCGACGCGGTCGCCGTCGCCGCCCTGGGCGCGTTCGGTCATGTCGTCGGGCGAACGGTCCGCTGGCGGCTGACGGCACCGCTCCTGGGCATCGTCGGGTACGTCGCGCTGGGAGTCGGCGCGTACAGCCAGGGGCCCGCCCGCTGGCTCGGCCCCGCCGCCGAGCACCAGTTCCTCTGGGACCGGCCGGTCTGGTGGTTCGGTCCGGTGTCGATGGCGTGGACGGGCGGGCTCGCGCTCGCCTTCCTGCTGGCGTACGGGCTCCGCCGGGCGCGGCTGCGGCCGCTCGCCCTGGTCCCGCTCGCCGTGGCGGTCGCCGCCGCCGCGCTGATCCTGCGCCTGCCGACGGACCAGGGCCCGTGGCGTCCGGACCCGGCTCTGGCCCGCCCGCTCTGCGACGACGGCACGCCGCAGATCTGCCTCACGGCCGTGGACGAACGCCTGCTGCCCGAGGTGTCGGCGGCGCTCGCCCCGCTCAACGCCCGCCTCAAGGGGCTGCCCGGCGCCCCGGTGCGCTGGGTCGGCGGCCCGTTCGGACCCCCTCTCCCCGGGGACGTGGAACTGCCCGACGCGGCGGCGGACGCGGTGCGCGGCCGGCTCCCTCGCCCGGATCTGTATCTGAACTCGGCGGTGTCCTGGCTGTTCTCGGACACCTGCCGACCGGGGGACAACACCGGTCCGCACGCGGAGCGGGCGAGCATCATCAACCTCGCCGTCATCGAGTGGCTGGCGCCGACACCCGAGGGCTACGGGCCCGATCCGACCGCCGCCCAGCCGTACATCGACCGGCTCCACGCCAAGTCCCCTGCCGCCCAGCGCGATTACCTGGGCCGCTATCTGGCGGCGAACACCTGCCACCCCGACGAGGTGCCGGTGCCGTGAACCCTTCCGCCCTGCTCTATCTGCGCTCCCGCGCCCTGCCCGGCGCCCTGGCCGCCCTCGTGGGAACGGCGGCGGCCGCCGCCTGGGCGGCCTGGTGGCTGGAGTCGCTGCCCGACTTCGACCACGCGGCGCGGCTGCCGGTCGTCGTCCTCGGCCCGCTGCTCGCGGCCGCCGCGATCGGCACCAGTCTCCACACCCCGAGCGACGAGCTGGACCGTACCGCGGTACGCGCGTGGTGGCCCCGCCGTCTCGCCCATGTGCTCGCCCCGGCCGTTCTCGCCGTCGTGCTGCTCGCCCTGGCGGTGCCGGGGCACGCGGAGGAGTTCGGCGCGCTCGCCGCCGTACGCAACACCCTGGGGCTCGTGGGGGTGACGGCGGCCGCCTCGGCCGTCGTCGGCGCCCGGCTGAGCTGGCTGCCGTCGGCCTTCTTCGTGGGCACGGTCTATCTCGCGGCCCCGCCCGCCCCGGGCGGCGGGGCGCAGTGGTGGGCCTGGGTCATGCAGCCCGGCCCCCAGGCGGGGGCGTGGACGGTGGCGGTCGGCGCGCTCGTGGCGGGCACGGGCCTGTACGCGTGGCGGGGCGCGCGGCGGTTGACGGGCGAGTCCTGAGGCCCCGCGCGCCCTCAGGCCGGCACCCCTGACGCGCAGTCAGCGTCCTCGCGGTGAGGCCGGTATCCGTGAGGTGAGGTCGGTTCCCGTGAAGTGACCGGGTGACTTCGAAGTGCCTTCTTCCCCGGTTCTCCGCCGTGCCGCAGGATTTCCCCATCGACCGGGAATCCCGCGGCACGGCTTTCTCCTTGTGTCGCGCCCGCCGCACGAATGCGGCCGATTCCCCACGACCATTCCTTCGCGTACAAGGAGTAATTCCGTGTCCACTCAGAAATCCCCGTCGAGAAGCAATGCGGACCGTATGAGCGGACGTGCCTGGGGCGTGCTGTTCGTGCTGTGCGGCGCGATCTTCCTCGAGGGCATCGACGTGGCCATGCTCAACGTGGCCCTGCCGTCGATACGCGAGGACCTGGACATGTCGACCGGCATGCTCCAGTGGGTGATGAGCGCGTACGTACTCGGCTACGGCGGGTTCATGCTGCTGGGCGGCCGGGCCGCCGACCTGTTCGGACGCCGCCGGATGTTCGTCCTCTGGCTCGTGGTCTTCCTGCTCTTCTCCGGCCTCGGAGGGTTCGCCACCGAGGGCTGGATGCTGATCGTCGCCCGCTTCGTGACCGGTGTCGCCGCCGCGTTCATGACCCCGGCGGGTCTGTCCATCATCACCACGAGCTTCGACGAGGGCCCTCAGCGCAACAAGGCCCTGCTGGTCTACTCCGGCACCGCGGCCGGCGGCTTCTCGGTCGGCCTCGTCGTGGGCGGCCTGCTGGCCGCCGTCGACTGGCGCTGGGTGTTCTTCGCGCCGGTCGTCCTCAGCCTCGTCATCCTGATCGCGGCGATCTCCCTCATCCCCGCCTCGCCGCGCCCGGACCGCGCCGGCCAGGGCGTCGACCTGGCGGGCTCGGTCAGCGTCACCGGCGGCATCCTGCTCCTCGTCTTCGGCGTCGAGCGCGCCGCGCACGTCTCCGTGGCCACGACGATCGGCACGGTCGCGGCGAGCCTCGTGCTGTTCCTGGTCTTCGTCGCCGTCGAGCGCAGGTCGTCCTCGCCGCTGGTGCGCCTGGGCATCTTCCGCACCGCCTCGCTGGTCCGCGCCAATCTGGCAGGGCTGCTCTTCGCCGCGGGCTTCTTCGGCTTCCAGTTCATCGCGGTGCTCTACCTGCAGGAGCTGCGCGGCTGGTCGACCCTGCAGACCAGTTTCGCCCTGATCGTCATCGGTGTGGACGCGGTCCTCTCCCCCACCCTCACCCCCCGTCTCGTGGCCAGGTTCGGCAACGCCCGGGTGATCTTCGGCGGTCTGCTCCTGGCCGCCCTGGCGTACGCGCTGTTCCTGCCGGTCGGCGCCGACTGGACGTACCCGGCGATGTTCCCGAGCCTGATCGTCCTGGGCCTGGCCTTCTCCCTGGCCTACGGGCCGCTGACCATCGTCGCCACCGACGGCGTCGCCGAGGAGGAGCAGGGCGTCGCCGGCGGTCTGCTGTACACGTCCTTCCAGTTCGGCGCCGCGCTGGGGCTGTCCGCCGTCGCCGCGGTGAACATCGCGGCCACGGACGGCACCTCGCCGACCGCGCTGCTCGACGGCTACCGGGCCGCCCTGGTGGTGCCGCTCGTGGCCGCGCTCGTCGCCGCGTTCATCAGTGCCTTCGGTCTCCGCGGCCGGGCGGGGGCGACGGGCGGCGACGCCGGACCCGTGCCCGCGGACCTTCCCCGTACGACCGAGCGCGTGGACGCGGCACGGTAGTTCCCGTACGGAATTCCGCACCGCATTCCGTACCGCGTTCCGTACCCCCGAGAAAGGGCTCGACATGACAGCCCGCGTGGAATCGTTCTCGGCGCGGCAGGGAACGGGAGTTCTCTCGCACGGCCGTGCGACCCCTCTCCCGTGTCGAAACGCGTTTGTCCCCACCGCCGTCCCCGCGCCAGGATGGCCGGGGGCCCGACTGCCGAGCCGAGAGCGGAGCGACCGACCATGCCAGGAACCGTCACCCTCGACCGCCGTGAAGGACCGTACGGAGAGGTCGTCCTCCGCCGTCGCGACGAGCACTACGAGATCATCGCCAACGGCACCTTCCTGATGGACACCTCCGACGGGCGCTCCGAGCGGCTCCTGATCGACGCGGCGCAGGCCGCGCTCCCCGAGCGGTCCCGCGCCGGCGCGGCGATCCTCGTCGGCGGTCTCGGCGTCGGCTTCTCGCTCGCCCACGCCGCGGCCGACCCCCGCTGGGGCCGGATCGCGGTCGTCGAGCGGGAGGAGGCGATCATCGACTGGCACCGCCAGGGGCCCCTCGCCGCCATCTCCGGGGCCGCGCTCGCCGATTCCCGGACCGTGATCCTGCACACGGACCTGGTGGACCACCTCCGCACCTCCCCCGACACCTACGACGCCCTCTGCCTGGACATCGACAACGGGCCCGACTGGACGGTCACCGAGGACAACGAATCCCTGTACGCGGCCGAGGGTTTGGCGGCCTGCGCGGCCCGGCTGAACCCCGGCGGAGTGCTCGCCGTCTGGTCCGCCCGACCCTCCGTCGATTTCGAAGGGTCCTTGCGGAATGCCGGATTCAGCGGGGTACGGACGGAAGAGATCCCCGTTGCCCGGGGCGTCCCCGACGTGGTTCACCTCGGCGTCCGTCCCGAGTAAGTCCTGGATAGCCGGGACGCCGCCGGTACCTCTAGGCTGCAGAGCCGACATCGGCGACGCGAGGCGGGGCAATGGAGCAGACACACACCACTCACCACGGTGCGGCGGCCACTCCGGGTGCCCAGCGCCGGGTGCTCGTGGTCGAGGACGACGCCACGATCGTGGAGGCGATCTCCGCTCGGCTGCGCGCCGAGGGCTTTCTCGTCCAGACCGCGACCGACGGCCCCGCGGCCGTCGACGCGGCCGAGGCATGGCAGCCGGACCTGATGGTCCTCGACGTGATGCTGCCCGGATTCGACGGCCTCGAAGTGTGCCGCCGGGTCCAGGCCCAGCGGCCCGTCCCGGTCCTCATGCTGACCGCCCGGGACGACGAGACCGACATGCTGGTCGGTCTCGGGGTGGGCGCGGACGACTACATGACCAAGCCGTTCTCGATGCGGGAGCTGGCCGCCCGGGTGCACGTGCTGCTCCGCCGGGTGGAGCGGGCCGCACTGGCGGCCGTGACCCCGCGCAGCGGCATCCTGCGGCTCGGCGAGCTGGAGATCGACCACGCGCAGCGGCGGGTCCGGGTGCGGTCCGAGGACGTGCACCTCACCCCGACCGAGTTCGACCTGCTGGTCTGCCTGGCGAGCACCCCGCGGGCGGTCCTCTCCCGCGAGCAGCTGCTCGCCGAGGTGTGGGACTGGGCGGACGCCTCGGGCACCCGGACCGTGGACAGCCACATCAAGGCGCTGCGCCGGAAGATCGGGGCCGAGCGGATCCGCACGGTCCATGGCGTCGGCTACGCGCTGGAGACCCCGGCGCTGTGAGCCGGCGGAGGCCCGGGTGGCCGAGGGAGCTGCGGGGACCGGACGGCGGGGTACGCCGGCCGCGCCGGATCGCGATCTCGATCAAGACCAAGCTGGGCACGCTGGTCGTCGGTGCGGTCCTGCTGACCTCCGGGCTCGCGCTGGTGGCGATCCGCACGTCCACGGAGTTCCGGTACATCACGATCTTCGCGATGATCGCGACCCTGCTGATCACCCAGTTCGTGGCGCAGTCCCTGACGGCGCCGCTGGACGAGATGACCACGGTGGCCGGGACGATCTCCCGCGGGGACTTCACCCGGCGGGTGCGGGGCGCGGACCGGCGTGACGAGCTGGGCGACCTGGCGTCGACGATCAACCGCATGGCGGACGACCTGGAGGCGGTGGACCGGCACCGCAAGGAGCTGGTCGCCAATGTGTCGCACGAGCTGCGGACCCCGATCGCCGCGCTCAGGGCCGTACTGGAGAACGTCGTGGACGGGGTCTCCGAGGCGGATCCGGAGACGATGCGGTCGGCGCTGAAGCAGACCGAGCGGCTGGGCCGGCTGGTGGAGACGCTGCTCGACCTGTCACGTCTTGACAACGGTGTCGTGGCACTGAGGGCGAGCCGTTTCGAGGTCTGGCCGTATCTGTCGGGAGTTCTGCGCGAAGCGAACCTGGCCGCCTCGCAGCGCGGCCTCTCCTCCTCCTCGGGCCTGCACAACCGGACGGACGTCCATCTGCATCTGGACGTGTCGCCGCCCGAGCTGGTGGCGCACGCGGACGCGGAGCGGCTGCACCAGGTGATGGCGAACCTGATCGACAACGCGGTGAAGCACTCGCCACCGCACGGCCGCGTCACGGTCCGGGCCAGGCGCGGCCCGTATCCGGACTCCCTGGAGCTGGAGGTCGAGGACGAGGGTCCCGGCATCCCGGAGGCGGAGCGGCACAGGGTCTTCGAGCGGTTCAACCGGGGCACGGCCCCGCACCGGCAGGGCCCCGGGAGCGACGGCGGCACGGGGCTCGGCCTCGCGATCGCCCGCTGGGCGGTGGATCTGCACGGCGGCGGGATCGGGGTGGCCGAATCAGCACGTGGATGCCGCATCAGAGTCACTCTTCCGGGCAGCCTTCCCCCAAGAGATTGACGTAGGGTTCGAACCGGAGCGGCCCGTTCTGCGTGTGGAGGAGAGAGACCTCCGCGCACGTGAGCGGGGACTGGTCAGAGGTGCGGTCGAAGGCGGCCGTGCCTGCACTTCCCCCTACCCTCACACATGCGGAACCACGCTTGTTTCCCGCCATTCACGGCCCCGAAACACCCCGTCAAGTGTGACTTGCGCGACGTTGGCGCTCCCCGCCTGCACCTCCCGGCCGGACAGGCGTAGCCTTTATTTCCGCTGTCCATCACCTTGTGAAGCGGAAGAGGGCGGTTGCCGCCGTGTCGTCTCAGTCCCCCAGTACCCCGAGCTCCCCGACCGACCAGGACGGGCAGGGCAAGAGCCCCGCAGCCGCCTTCGGTGCCAATGAGTGGCTCGTCGACGAGATCTACCAGCAGTACCTCCAGGACCCGAATTCGGTCGATCGTGCCTGGTGGGACTTCTTCGCCGACTACAAGCCCGGAGCGTCGGAGACCCCGACCGCCCCGGCTTCCACCACGCCGAGCGCCCCCGCGGCGCAGCAGGCGGGCCCCGCACAGGCCTCGCCTGCCGCTCCCGCGGCCGTTCCGGCTCCCGCGCCCGCTCCGGTCGCGGCTCCGGCCCCCGCGGCCGCCCCGGCGCCTGTGAAGGCCTCCGCGGCCCCTGCCGCGCCGGCCGCCGCCAAGCCCGCCGCCGCGCCCGCCCCGGCCAAGGCCGCTCCGGCCGCCGCCAAGCCCGCGGCCGAGACCCCGGCCGGCCCCGAGCTGATCACGCTGCGCGGTCCCGCCGCCGCGGTCGCGAAGAACATGAACGCCTCGCTGGAGGTGCCGACGGCCACGTCCGTCCGCGCCGTCCCGGTGAAGCTGCTCTTCGACAACCGGATCGTGATCAACAACCACCTGAAGCGCGCCCGGGGCGGGAAGATCTCCTTCACGCACCTGATCGGCTACGCGATGGTGCAGGCGATCAAGGCCATGCCGTCGATGAACTACTCCTTCGCGGAGAAGGACGGCAAGCCGACCCTGGTCAAGCCGGAGCACGTGAACTTCGGTCTCGCGATCGACCTGGTGAAGCCCAACGGCGACCGCCAGCTCGTCGTCGCGGGCATCAAGAAGGCCGAGACGCTCAACTTCTTCGAGTTCTGGCAGGCGTACGAGGACATCGTCAAGCGGGCCCGCGTGGGCAAGCTGACGATGGAGGACTTCACCGGCGTCACGGTCTCCCTGACCAACCCCGGCGGCCTCGGCACCGTCCACTCCGTCCCGCGTCTGATGCCCGGACAGTCGGTCATCATGGGCGTCGGCTCGATGGACTACCCGGCCGAGTTCCAGGGCACGTCGCAGGACACCCTGAACAAGCTGGGCATCTCGAAGGTCATGACCCTGACCTCGACGTACGACCACCGCGTCATCCAGGGCGCCGCCTCCGGCGAGTTCCTGCGCGTCGTCGCCAACTTCCTCCTCGGCGAGGAGGGCTTCTACGACGACATCTTCAAGGCCCTGCGCATCCCCTACGAGCCGGTCCGCTGGCTCAAGGACATCGACGCGTCGCACGACGACGACGTCACCAAGGCCGCGCGCGTCTTCGAGCTCATCCACTCCTACCGGGTCCGCGGCCACGTCATGGCCGACACCGACCCGCTGGAGTACAAGCAGCGCAAGCACCCCGACCTGGACATCACCGAGCACGGCCTCACCCTGTGGGACCTGGAGCGGGAGTTCGCGGTCGGCGGCTTCGCCGGCAAGTCGATGATGAAGCTCCGCGACATCCTCGGCGTGCTGCGCGACTCGTACTGCCGCACCACCGGCGTCGAGTTCATGCACATCCAGGACCCGAAGCAGCGCAAGTGGATCCAGGACCGCGTCGAGCGCCCGCACTCCCGCGTGGAGCGCGAGGAGCAGCTGCGGATCCTGCGCCGGCTGAACGCCGCGGAGGCCTTCGAGACCTTCCTGCAGACGAAGTACGTCGGCCAGAAGCGCTTCTCCCTGGAGGGCGGCGAGTCCGTCATCCCGCTGCTCGACGCGGTCATCGACTCGGCCGCCGAGTCGCGCCTCGACGAGGTCGTCATCGGCATGGCCCACCGCGGCCGGCTGAACGTCCTGGCGAACATCGTCGGCAAGTCGTACGCGCAGATCTTCCGCGAGTTCGAGGGCAACCTCGACCCGAAGTCGATGCACGGCTCCGGCGACGTCAAGTACCACCTGGGCGCCGAGGGCACCTTCGTCGGTCTCGACGGCGAGGAGATCAAGGTCTCCCTGGCCGCCAACCCCTCGCACCTGGAGGCGGTCGACCCGGTCCTGGAAGGCATCGTCCGCGCCAAGCAGGACGTCATCAACAAGGGCGGCACGGACTTCACCGTCCTGCCCGTCGCTCTGCACGGTGACGCGGCCTTCGCCGGCCAGGGTGTCGTCGCCGAGACCCTGAACATGTCGCAGCTGCGCGGCTACCGCACCGGCGGCACGGTCCACATCGTCATCAACAACCAGGTCGGCTTCACCGCCGCCCCGGAGTCCTCGCGTTCCTCGATGTACGCGACCGACGTGGCCCGCATGATCGAGGCGCCGATCTTCCACGTGAACGGCGACGACCCGGAGGCCGTGGTCCGCGTCGCGCGGCTCGCCTTCGAGTTCCGCCAGACGTTCAACAAGGACGTCGTGATCGACCTCATCTGCTACCGCCGCCGCGGTCACAACGAGGGCGACAACCCGCAGTTCACCAACCCGCAGATGTACAACCTGATCGACAAGAAGCGTTCGGTGCGCAAGCTGTACACCGAGTCGCTCATCGGTCGCGGCGACATCACCCTCGAAGAGGCGGAGCAGGCGCTCCAGGACTTCCAGGGCCAGCTGGAGAAGGTGTTCGCGGAGGTCCGCGAGGCCGCCAACGCCCCGGCGTCGGCGACCGTCCCGGACGCCAAGGCGGCCTTCCCGGTCGCGGTCACCACCGCGGTCTCCTCCGAGGTCGTGAAGCGGATCGCCGAGTCGCAGGTCAGCGTCCCGGAGCGGATCACGGTCCACCCGCGCCTGATGCCGCAGATGCAGCGCCGCGCCGCCTCCGTCGAGGACGGCACGATCGACTGGGGCATGGGCGAGACCCTCGCCATCGGCTCGCTGCTCATGGAGGGCACCCCGGTCCGGCTGTCCGGACAGGACTCCCGCCGCGGCACCTTCGGCCAGCGCCACGCGGTCCTGGTGGACCAGGAGACCGGCGAGGACTACACCCCGCTGCTCTACCTAGCCGAGGACCAGGCCCACTACAACGTCTACGACTCGCTGCTCAGCGAGTACGCGGCGATGGGCTTCGAGTACGGCTACTCGCTGGAGCGCCCGGACGCCCTGGTCGTCTGGGAGGCCCAGTTCGGTGACTTCGTCAACGGCGCGCAGACCGTCGTCGACGAGTTCATCTCCTCGGCCGAGCAGAAGTGGGGCCAGACCTCCGGCGTCACGCTGCTCCTGCCGCACGGCTACGAGGGCCAGGGCCCGGACCACTCGTCCGCGCGCCCGGAGCGCTTCCTCCAGATGTGCGCCCAGGACAACATGACGGTCGCCATGCCGACCCTGCCGTCGAACTACTTCCACCTGCTGCGCTGGCAGGTCCACAACCCGCACCACAAGCCGCTCATCGTCTTCACGCCGAAGTCGATGCTGCGTCTGAAGGCCGCGGCGTCCAAGGCGGAGGAGTTCACCACCGGCGGCTTCCGCCCGGTGATCGGTGACACGACGGCGAACCCGGCCGACGTCCGCAAGGTCGTCTTCTGCGCCGGCAAGGTCTACTACGACCTGGAGGCCGAGCGTCAGAAGCGCGGCGACACGGAGACCGCGATCATCCGCCTCGAGCGTCTGTACCCGCTGCCGGGTGCCGAGCTCCAGGCCGAGATCGCCAAGTACCCGAACGCCGCGAAGTACATCTGGGCGCAGGAGGAGCCGGCGAACCAGGGTGCGTGGCCGTTCATCGCGCTCAACCTGATCGACCACCTGGACCTGGCGGTCGGCGCGGACATCCCGGCGGGCGAGCGCCTGCGCCGGATCTCGCGTCCGCACTCCTCGTCCCCGGCGGTCGGCTCGGCCAAGCGCCACCAGGCCGAGCAGCAGCAGCTGGTCAACGAGGTCTTCGACGCCTGATCGTCGCCCTCGGAGCACGTACGGAGGCCCGGCACCCCGCTTGGGGGTGCCGGGCCTCCGGCGTGTGCGGGTGAGGTCAGAGGTTGGCCTCGAAGTCCCAGTACGGGCGGTTGCGCTGGCGGGCCGACAGGGTGTGCGGGTGCTGGGCGCCGAGCGTCCTGGTGAGGGTGAGCAGGGCGTCCTCCTCCAGCTTCGACGCCTCCTCGGTCTCGCGCAGTCCGCGCAGGTCGGTGGCGAGCGAGACCTGGCAGGAGAGGGTCAGCGGGTGCTCGGAGCCCATGACGTGCCGGGCCCGGCGCAGGGTGTCCCGGCTGAGTTCCGCGGCGTCGGACACACGCCCGTTGAAGTTGCGGGCGGCGGTGGCGTTGAGGGCGCAGCCGAGGACCCAGGGGTGGTCGGGTCCGAGGGCGGCGGTGAGTCCGGCGAGCGCCGCCTCCAGCATGGTCATGGCCTCGGTTCGCTCGCCCGCGGACTGCATCACGAGGGCGGTGTTGGCGAGGACTCCGGTGGAGACGGGGTGGGCGGGGCCGAGCAGGGCGCGGTAGCCGGCCTCGGCCTCGTTGATGAGTTCGCGGGCCCGGTCGAGGTCGCCGTGTTCGCGCAGGTAGTTGGCGTAGTTGGTGACCGCGGACAGCGTGAGGTAGTGGCCGCGTCCCTGGGCCTGTTCGAGGTGGTCGAGGACGCCGGCCATGACGGCGCCGATGTCGTCCTTGAAGCCGCCTTCGCGACGCCGGCAGAGGGCGAGCTGGCTGCGTGCGTAGAGGGTCTGCAGGTGCTGGGGGCCGAGGATCCTCACATGGAGGCGGACGTTGGCCTCCTGTCGGCCGAGCGCCTCGCGGTAGCGGCCGAGCAGCCGGAGGTCCTGGGCCACCGCGTTGTTGGAGTTGAGGGTGGAGGGGTGGTGGGGCCGCAGGATGGTCTCGCAGCGGGAGAGGGTGTCGGCGTCCTGTTCGTACGCCTCCCGGTAGCGGCCGAGCATCCGCAGGACGACGCCGACGTTGTGACGGGCGGCGAGGGTGAGCTGCTGGGTCTCGCCGAGGAGGCTCTGCGCCTCGGCGAGGACCTCGCGCTGGAGGCGTTCGGATTCCTTGTACTGCCCGAGGAATCGCAGGTCGCGGGCGATGCAGATCTTGGACTTGAGGTCGCCGAGCTCGTCGGGGTGTTCGGCCGCGGCGAGCAGGGTGCGGCGGGCGCGGTCGAGTTCGTACGCCTCGCGGAAGCCGCCGCTGCGGCGCAGGATGTCGCCCTCCACGGTGGTGAGTTCCTGCATCTGCGGGGAGAGCGGGTCCATGAAGCCGGTCCAGTTGCCGCGGATGCGTCCGGCGAGGCGGGTGCCCGCCTTGTACTCGCCGCTGCGGTCGCAGTAGCGCAGGCAGTTGAGGACGGTGGTCTGGATGCGCGGATCGGTGCTGCGCAGTGCCCCGGAGGGCTCCAGGTGGGGCAGGAGCTCGGAGTAGCGGGGCCAGTTGCGGCTGTCCGTCGGGTTCCCCGGGTCGGCCTCGGCGAGCAGCGTACGGACGGCCTTGCGGTGGGCGTCGCGGTGCTCGCCGTCGGTGAGCCGGGAGACGATGTCGTGCACCAGCCGGTGCATGTGGATCGACTCCTGCTGGGGTGCGGCCTCCTCGCTGGTGACGGGGCCGCGGGTCTCCCGGGTGAGCACCGAGTAGTTGACGAGGGTGTCGAGGGCGCGGGTCCAGGCGGGCAGGTCGGTGGCCATCCACCGCAGGCCCTCGGGGAGGGAGGCCTGCGGGTGGGCGCGGACGATGCCGAGGGGGATGCGGCCGGGGGCGAAGGAGGCGCACAGGCTGAGGATGTCGATGGCCTGCGGCTGGGCGCGCCGGAGCCGGTTGATCAGTATCGACCAGGAGGTGAGCGAGGTGTTGGGCATGCCCTCGCCGGTGCTCGGCTCGTCGACGGTGGAGAGCCGTCCCTCACGGACCATGCGCAGGTACTCGGAGGCCTCCATGCCGGACTCGCCGAGCCAGGCGGCCGCCTGGACGAGGGGCAGGGGTACGTCTCCGAACTCGGCGGCGACCTCGTCGGCCTCGACGGCGGTGATGTGCGGGGCCCGGCGCATGAGGTAGCCGGTGGACTCCGCGCGGTCGAAGTTGCGGACCGGGAGCACGTCGGTGTGTTCGCGCCAGCCGTGGTTGCGGGAGGTGATGAGGACGTGTCCGGGCCCTTGCGGGACCATGACGTCGACGTCCCTGATGTCGTCCCAGCCGTCGAAGACGACGAGCCACCGGCTGTGCGGGTCGCCGCGGCGGAGGGCTTCGCGGACGGCGCGGATGCGTTCGCCGGGCTCGCTGCCGGTGGGGAGTTCGAGGGCGACGGCGAGTTCGCCGAGGCGGTCGCGCTGGACGTTCCGGTCGTCGGAGCTGACCCACCAGATGACGTCGTAGTCGGAGCTGAAGCGGTGGGCGTACTCGGCGGCGATCTGGGTCTTGCCGATGCCCGACATGCCCAGGAGGGTGTACGCGGCGTTGCCGCGCTCGGCGTCCATGAGCCGTTCCTGGAGCTCGGTGAGGAGGTCGTCGCGGCCGGTGAAGCGGGGGTTGCGGCGGGGTACCTCGCCCCAGATGTCCGGCGGGGTCTCCGGGTAGCGGACGAGGGCGCCGGGCGAGATCCGGCGGGCGGGGGAGCGGCGCGGTTCGATGTCGAGCCTGCTGAGGAGCCGGGCCTCCGCCTCCTCCTCGCCGACGCCCCAGAGGCTGACCGGTTCGAGGACGGCCGTGGAGGGGAGGAGGGTGCGGTTGGTGAGGTTGACGGCGGCGAAGCGGTCGGCCTGGCTCGCGACGAAGCCGCGCAGGACGTCGTTCCACTCGCCGGCCGGCCGGGGGCCGAGCTCGAAGAACCAGTCGTCGAGGACGAGGAGGACCCTGCCGCGGGCGAGGAGCAGGTCGCCGAGGGAGTCCTCCAGGGGGACCTCGCGGGGCGGGTCCCAGCGTTGCAGGGTGGCGCGGACACCGTGGGTGTCGAGGCGCTGGTTGATCCAGGCCGCCCACGGCCGGTGGTAGCCGGGAAAGACGACGAGGACGTGCTCGGGAGCAGCTCTGCCACCGTGGTCCGCCGAAGCGCCGCCCGACCGCTGTTCCGCCATGTGTGCATCTCCCGTCCCGCTCACGCGCAACGCAGTGTCATGTGCCGTGGGCACAGTGTGGCCCAAGGGCTCGCCGGCCGGAGCTGAGGCTCGCAAGATGCTTCCCCATTTGCCGGGCGAACTCCCGCCCCTCATTGGTCAGTTCATCGGATTCGAGCAGTATTCCAAGAGCTTCGACCACCTGATCGTGGACATGGTCGAACTGTCGTGCCGACTGGGCACGCCACCGTCCGGGCACCCCTGCGCCGCGCGGGGCCCGGGCGGCCCGGTGCCACAGGTCGGCGAGCGCCAGGTGGGCATAGGCGCCCTGGAGGACACTGGCCACCGGGCGGAGGTCCCTGCGCCAGCCGACCCGGTAGGTGGGGGCGGCCCGGTCCGACGGGTGGGGCCGGTGGAGCGGGACCAGCTCGTGGAGTGTGGCGAGTTTGCTGTGGTGCATCTCGTGGACGAGGGTCTCGACCATGTCGAGGGCCCCGACGGCGGGCGTCATGAGGATGGCCCCGGGGGCGGCGGCCAGCGTGGCCCCGATGGAGCGCGTTCCGAGCGGGACGAGCGGTACGACGACGTTCACCGTGCGGCCCACCTCGAAGGCCCGGGCCCGGTCGGTCGCGCGCAGCAGACCGCGGGCGGCGGTCCAGCTGCCGGCCCAGCCCGCGTGGTCGGTGTCGAGACGGCCGGCCGCGGCGCGGGCCGGCATGCCCATGCCGGGCGGGAGCCGGTACGGGTCGAGGTCCTCCAGACGGGTCGCGCCCCCGGGCAGGGCACACACCCCGTGCCAGCCAGGACCGCTGCCCGTCACCGTTCTCACGGCGCCGCGCGCGTGGCGCCGGAGCACGGCTCGGGAGCCCGTGCCGTCCACGCTCCCGATCCGTACCGAGCGGGCGCGGGCGTCGATCCGGACCCGCCCCGGGCCCCCGGCCTCGACCCGGCCCAGGCCGGGGAGCGGGATCACCCCGTCGGGGGCCTCCACCGTCAGTTCCATGCGTAACCCGGCGCGCAGGGCCGCGGTGACGGCGAGGAGCTCGAAGTAGGCGAGGTGGCGGTCGAGGCCGGCCCCGGGTGGCTCGGTCAGCGCGGCGGCGAGCCAGGTGCCGGTGGTCGGGTAGTCCAGGGCGGCGCGGACGACGTCCGGGCCGGCGCGTTCGGCCCGTTCGAGCAGGAGCCAGGCCGCCTCGAAGCTGCGCAGCGCCACGGGCGCCACCGCCTCACGGTGGCGCCGGACCCGCACCAGGAGGGTCTTGAGGAGGAGCAGCCGCCTGGCGTGCCCCCCGGTCCGCAGAAATGCCGCCCCGGCCGGCCCCGGGCGCGTGCTGGCGAGCCCGGCGAGCACCGCCGGGTCCGGCGAGACGGCGGTCACTCCCGGCTCCGGACGCACGGCGGGCCGCCGGGCGGCCCGGGCCGGTGACCGAGGGGGGATCGGCGGCCGGGCGCAGAGACGGCCGAAAGTGAGCGCCCCGCGCGGACCCCCGTGCGAGCCCGGCCGTCAGCCGACGAACTCGTCCTCCGTCCAGGACGCGACGAGATCCGAGGGGCGGAGCAGCACTCTCTCCACCGCCGCCCCGAGGGCGGCGTCGTCCATGACCCGCAGGGTCCGCAGGTCGACGGTCGCGAGATCGTACAGATGCGAAGACGTGACGGCATCCCGCCCGACACCGGTCGCCCACCCCGTGCGCTCGCACACTCTCGGCTCCTCCTCACCGACGCTGTCCCCCACGGTCGTAGCGGTGCGGCGGTTCTTCCCGACGCCAGGAGACCGGAAACCCATTCGATTCAACTGCCCCCATGTGCGCCCCCGTTATCCAGCCGTCCAGGACCACCACGGGGGCATGACGCGCCGGCGCTCCTCGGACGTGAGCGGCACCCCGTCCCTCGCCCTGGCGCTCTCCACCCCCGCGAGCAGCGCCCGGGTCCGCTCCACGTCGTCCCAGTCGACCTCCACCAGCTCGCCCGTGAGGCGCCGCCACTGCGTCGTCGCCGCGAGCAGCACCGTCCGGGCCCGCGCCGGGCGGCCCATCAGGGCGAGCACCGCCCCCTGGGCGTGCAGCGCGCGGGCGCCGGTGACCGTGCCCGGCTCGTCGCCGTGGGCGGCACGGGAGTCCTCGCCGGCGTTGCGGTAGGCGGCGAGGGCGTCGCCGATCACCCCGTCCCGCGCGGTTACGGCCAGCTCCAGGCGGACCCGCCCCAGTTGCAGCCAGACCTCGGCGCGCTCGCCCGGGTCGTGGGTGCCGCGGACCGCCTGTTCGAGCACATGGCGGCTCTCGAAGAGGTCGGGCAGGAACCCGGCCCGGTGGAAGCGGAGCGCGAGGACGCTGCCGATCAGGGCGCGCGCCCGGGCGCGCTCGGGCGCTCCGGCGGGCAGTCGTGTGAGGGCCTCGCGCAGGACGCCCTCGGCCCGGTCGACCGGTGCCGTGCCGGTCCCCGCGGCGGCCCGCCGCAGCAGTGATCCGCCCCAGGTGAGCAGGAGCGGTCCGCGCTGCTCGCTGTCGGCGGGCGCGAGCAGGGTGGCCTCCTCGTACGCCGCGTCGGCGGCGGCCCCGTCGCCCTCCGTGTCGTACAGCCGGGCGCGTGCGGTGGTGAGGCGCAGCCGCAGGGCGCGCGCCTCGCCGAGGAGGGGGTCGGCGCGGTCGAGCACGACGCCGATGCGGCCCGGGTCGGCCCCGGCGAGGTGGAGGGCGTCGGCGAGGTCGAGGAGGGCGGCGGCGCTCTCGTGCAGGGTGAGGGCGGCGGTGAGTTCGGTGGCCGCCTCCTCGCCGTCACCGCGCGCGAGGAGCAGCCGGCCGCGCCGGAGATGAAGGGTGTGGCGGGCCGTTTCCGGCCAGTGGCCGGCGTCCTCGGCGAGGGCGGTGAGGGCCGCGTCGAGATGACCGGTGTCGTCGGTGTCCCGCCATAACGCGTGGTGGACGACGGCCAGTTCGAGCCGGGACTCGGCCCATGCCTCCCCGCCGGACCCGGCGAGCTCCCCGGCCCGGACGAGCGTGTCGGCGGCCTCGCCGAGGAGCTCGGGCCGGCGGCCGGTGCGGCGGGCGGCAGCGGTGCCCGCCTCGGCGTACAGGGCGCGGGCGAGGACGATCCGGGCCTCGACGGGTTCGGCCGGGAGCGCCGCCTCGGCGCGCTCGCGCGCCCCGGCGAGCAGGGCCGGGTCGGACTGGGCGCGGCCCTGCGCGAGGAGGCGGCGGGCCTCGGTGAGGGGGTCGGGGGTGACGAGGTCGGGGTGGTAGAAGCGGAGTACGCGCGCGGGGATGCGGGCGAAGAGCTCGGTCTCGGGGCCTTCGGGTCCCAGGGGCTCGTCGGTCGCCTCGGTCTCCTCGGGGAGGTCGGTGGCCCGGCCGTGGCTCCGGTGGGCCCCCGGGCCGTCCCCGGTCCCGGTGTCGGTCCTGGTGTCGTTCCCGGTGTCGGTGCCCGCGAGGCGCGCGGCGGCGAGCGCCGGGAAGTTGCGCATGCCTTGGCCGAAATTGCGCTCCACGTACGCGGAGCAGTGTTTGAGGACGAGGGCGGCGGCGCTGGGGTCGAGCGAGCCGAGGAAGTGCTGCTGGATGCCGGGCGGATAGCTGAAGCAGGGGTACGGGGTGGGCCCGGGCAGGCGTCGCAGGAGCCCGCTGAGCAGCACCTCGGCCAGCTCCATGGGGCCGGTGTCGGGGAGCATGGCGCGCTGCACGAGCTGCATCACGGGGAGGGCCAGCGGGGCCGCCGCGAGGTGGACGGCGAGCCGGAGCGCGCCGGGCGAGGCCGCGGCCCGGAAGGCGCGCAGGAGGTCCTCGTCGCTCCGTGCGGCCCGGGGGCTCCTGGGCGGGCGCGGCTCCACCGCTTCGGGGGCGAGCCAGGCGGCCCAGCCGCGTACGGCGTTGCCGCCGTGGCCGGTGTGGAGCCGGGTCCAGGAGGCGAAGGCCTCGGGGGTCGGCGTGAGCACGGGGACGGCCCTGCGGCCGGGGACGAGCGGCCCCCACGGCTCGTCGTCGGAGCGGAACGCGGTGTGGCCGCCGGGGGTGGCGGAGCGCTGGAAGGTGCCGGGCTCGGCGGGGAGCGCGGTGCGGGGCCAGAGGCGCGGCGGCAGCGGCTGGACGAGGGCGAGCGGGGAGTTGCGGGGCCACTGGCGCAGGAAGCGCTGGGCGGCGCCGCGCTGCCAGAGGGGTCCGACGCAGTCGCTGACGACCAGCGTGAACCGGCGGCCGGTGGGGTCGTGGAGCTGGTCGACGGGGCGCAGCCGGGGGCGGCCGTCGGCGCCGGAGGTGGTGGTGACGAGCGGCGGGCCTTCGCCGGTGTCGTACAGCCGGTGCACCTGGACGTCACGGAAGGCGCCGGACTGCTGGCAGGCCTGGCGGAGTTCCTCGACCATCCGGCTCCAGACGACCATGGCGGGGCCGGTGTCCATGAGGAGCTGGATGTCGGGGCGCCGGCCCGCCGCCGGGCGCATCACGGGGGTGAGGATGCCGGCGGCGGCGCTGCGCTCGGCGGTGGCCTCCTCGTCGAGGACGCCCTCGCCGGGGCGGTGGGGGGCGAGGGCGTAGGCGCGCAGGGGGCGGAGGGCCTTCTGGAGTCCCAGGAGCCCGGGCAGGGCGTTGGCGCCGGGGGCGCGGACCGGCAGGGTCGCGCCGCGGTCCGTACGCCGGTCTCCGGCGGTGGCGCCTGTGGCTCCTGAGGTGTCGGGGGTGTCGGGGGTTCCTGTGCCGCCGGCTCCGGTGCTGTCGGCTCCGGTCCTGTCCGTGACTCCGGCTTCCCCGGCTCGTCCCGTGCCCCCCGTGGCCATGTGGAGGGAGACGGACTCGCGGGGGCCGCCGGGGCCGGCCGCTCCCTCGCCCTCGGCACCGGCTGCGCCGCCACCAGGATCCCGGCCGTCGGCGGAACCGTCCCCGGCCGTCTCCCGCCGGGGATCGCCCGGCGGTCCCCCCGCCCCCTCCGCCCCTTCCGGCCCCTCCTGGTCCCGGGGCGGGCCGGGGAGCCATCGGGAGAGCCAGAGGGCGTCCGCGACATCCTCGGCGGTGGGGTCCTGGCCACCGGCCCGCAGTCTGCGGGTGAGTTCCTCCAGATGCATCCGGTGCATCCGATCGTCACCTCGGCTGATCGAGCGGTTGCATGAGCATGTCGGCGATGCGTTCCCTGGTGACCCGTTCGGCGCGTGAGGCGTGCTGGGTCAGATAGAGGGCGTTGAGGAGCTGGTCGGTGGCGATGACCTCGCCGGGCTCGCGGTTGAGGAAGCGCTGGACGAGGCCCTGCTCCCCGTCGCCCGCGGCGGCCTCGCCGCCGAGGTGCGCCTCGATCATGGCGCGGAGCTGGTCCTCGCCGGGTGCTTCGAGCTCCAGACGGATGCAGCGGCGCAACAGGGCGGCGGGGAAGTCCCGTTCGCCGTTGGAGGTGAGCACGATGAACGGGAAGGTGGTGCAGCGGACCCGGCCGCCGAGCACCGGCACCTTGCGGCCGTCGTCGCTGAGCACCTCGACGACCGGCTCCCGGTCGGCGAGCCGCTCCAGCTCGGGAATGGCGAACTCGCCCTCCTCCAGGGCGTTCAGGAGGTCGTTCGGCAGGTCCAGGTCGCTCTTGTCGAGCTCGTCGATGAGCAGCACCCGGGGCTGCTCGGAGGGGAGCAGCGCGGTGCCGAGCGGGCCGAGCCGGATGTACGAGCCGATGCCGGCCGGCGCCGCGGCGGCGGAGCCGGGCGAGCCGGCCTGGGCGCGCTCCAGCTGGACGTCCTGGAGCCGGCCGATGGCGTCGTACCGGTAGAGCCCGTCCTGGAGCGTGGTCCGGCTGACGATCGGCCACCGGAGCACCCGGCCGAGGCGCAGTTCGTGGGCGACGGCGTGGGCGAGGGTGGACTTGCCGGTGCCGGGGTTGCCGGTGACGAGGAGCGGACGCCGCAGGTACAGCGCGGCGTTGACGGCATCCGTCTCGGCGGGCCTGGGGTGGTGGTTCTGGACGAGTCTGCGCTTGACGCCGAGCCGCCGGTCGGAGCCCGCCAGGGTGTCGTCGGCGCTGCCCGTGGAGAAGTCGCGCCAGGGCGGCGGGGCGGGCAGCCGCTGTATCTCGTCGTGCGGAAGACCGGCACCACGGTAGATCCGCCAATCGCTCACGATGGACTCCTCCTGGCTGTGGTGTCGATGCCGGGTCCGTCGACCGTACCGCCCGGGAGCGGGGCCTGCCGACGGCTTAATCGGACGGATCGCGGGGCCTTCGTCCCGGTGGGCACACGGGTCACTGCTCCCCCTCGCCGAGCAGGGGCGGGGGCTCCAGGCTGCCGCCGTACGGGGGCCGGTCGGGCGGGTCCAGGAGCAGGGCGATGCTCTCGGCCCACGCGTACGCCGGCAACACCTCGGGCCCGGCGGCCCGGTCCGCGCGGGTACGCAGCGACCGTACGGGCCCGCGCACGTCCCAGGCGTCGCGGACGGCGGAGAGCAGCCGGCCGGCCCGTTCGTGGAACTCCGCGCAGTCGGTGTGGTCATGGGCGCCGGTCCGCCAGACGGCGAGCGGATGGCCCGCTTCGAGCGCCGCGTTCATCGCCATGAACCCGTCGCCGCTGCCGACGTGACCGCAGTAGACCGGGACGGCGCCGCCCGCGGCCTCACGGAGCCGGTCGTACGCCTCCGGCCAGGTCTCCCGGCGCACGCGCGGGGTGTGGGCGTCCCGGCCCGCACCGGGCACCTCCGCGCGCAGCGGGGTCGCGTGGAGCGGCCCGTGCTCCGCCGCCGCCCAGCGCTCGCGCCATTCGGGCGTCGGTTCCCGGTCGTTGCGGCGGGCGTCGCGGATGACGACGAACCTGCGCTGGCCGAGGGCGGGCAGCCAGGCGTCGTCGGGGCCCTGGGGCGGTTCGAGCCGCCAGGTGTCGAGGGGTTCGTCGAACAGTTCGCGCGGGAGCACCGCCTCCACGGCGGCCAGGTGCCGTCCGCTGTCGCCGCGCCGCAGGGCGTCCGCGAGCGGTTCGCGCAGGGACTCCCCGAGCTGGGCCCGCGTGGCGCCCCGCTCGTCGAAGTGGAGCGGGCTGACCGTGTGCCCGTCGAGGAGGAGCTTGACCCGCCACGGGTAGCGGCCCGGGTCGTAGACCGGGGGGTCGATCTCCAGGAGGACGTCGGCACGCGCGCGGGGTTCGCGTACGGAGAGAGGCGCCGGCCGGCCGGGGCTGACGAGCCGGTCGATCTCGCGCCGGAGGTGCCGGTCGGCGTCGCCCGACTCGTCGACGATCCAGTGGGTGAGGTCCGCCGTGTCGATCCGCTCGCCGTACCGCCCGCGCACGTGCCGGGCGACATGGGCGGCGTACAGGAGCACCGCGTCCAGTTCGAGGTCGCGGACGCCGTCTCTGCGGGGCGCCCGCAGACCGCGCAGGAGTCCGGCGCCCTCGCTCCACGTGCGGGGGTCGTCCTCCAGGGCGTCCGGCAGTTCGTCGTCCCTGGTCCAGGCCTTGACCTGGTCGACGAGGTCCATGATCTCGCCGGGTGCGGTGGGCGCGGGCAACTCGGCGAAGTGTCCGTACAGCTGGGTGCGCGGTCCCGGGCTGACACCCGCGGCGCCGGTGAGGCGTCCCTGGGTGCGGGTCCAGTCGGGCCGGTCGTCCAGGGAGCGGTAGCGGGCCAGGTGGTACCGGTCGTGGGCGCGCAGCGCCTCGCCCATCGCCTCGCCGCCGGGGAGGTCGTGCAGCCGGCGGAGCGCGGTGACGGGCACGACGGCGCCGCCGTCGCGGCCGCGTCCCTTGTTGAGGCCGACGACGGCGCCCTGCCGGTGGTCGACGACGGGTCCGCCGGAGCAGCCTTCGACGGGCATGACCCAGTCGGTGATGAGCGCCTTGCCGTCCGTGCCGATCAGGGTGCCGTGGACGTGCCGGATGCCGAGCTCGCCGGTCTCCCGGGACCAGCCGTGCAGTCCGACGGGGGCCGGGGGGACGGGCGGGCGCTCGCCGAGGCGTACACAGGACGCCTTCTGCGCGCCGGGCACGCGGACGAGCGCGATGTCGGGGAAGGCCCACCTGTCCGGCGGGTCGTCGGGCCGGTCGGGGCGCGGCAGGGCGAGCACGACGGTGCCGGTGGTCTCCCGGGAGGTCTTTCCGTCCTCCCAGGTGATGCCGACGACGGGCTCGCTCCTCCACACCGCGCTTCCCCCCTCGGCCACGACATGGGCGCAGGTCAGCACCCAGCCGGGGGCGATGAAGAAGCCGGTGCCCCAGTACCGGTCGCCGTGCGGGTCATACCCGCAGTCGGGAGCGGCGATGCGTACGAGTGCGGGGCGCACGAGAGCGTCGAAGGCGCTCATGCGCGCTCGTCGGCCGCCGGGTCCGGTGTCGAGGGGTCGGGTGCGGGCGGCCGGGGCGCGGGAACGGCCGCGGGAGCCGCTGCGGAGTCCGGCGCGGGACCGGCGTCGGGACCGGCGTCGTGCCCTGCGGTCCGGCCCGGTTCGGTCCGGCCCGGTTCGGTCCAGGTCAGGGAGACGTTCACGGAGGCCTTGCCCGAGCCGTCGGCGAGGACTCCGATCACCTTGCCGGACTGCGCCGACAGTTCGATGCCGAAGCTGACGGCGACCTCCACGGGCCCCTGCGGGTCGAGCCCGGCCCGCAGCGAGCCCACCACCCCGCGCACCACGTCCGTGAGTCCGCCGGCCATCGAGACCACCCGGTCCTTGACGCCGGTGTCCTGGAACCCGCCGCCTCTGCCGAGTTCCTGCACGTCACTGACCCGGGCCCACACGGGCGTGCCGTCGTCCAGCCGAATACGCGCGATCCCGTGCGTCACAGCGCCCCCGCTCCCCGAAACGATGATGAGGAAGGCTAGTCGTCGGGGCTGACGGGCGACAGGGGACGGGAGGGGTTCCGCCTATCCTGAACGCATGTACTTCACCGACCGTGGCATCGAGGAACTGGAGAAGCGGCGCGGCGAGGAGGAGGTCACCTTCGAGTGGCTCGCCGAGCAGCTGCGGACGTTCGTCGATCTCAATCCCGACTTCGAGGTGCCGGTCGAGCGCCTCGCGACCTGGCTGGCCCGTCTCGACGACGAGGACGACGAGGACGAGTAGGACGAGCGGGACGAGCAGCGGTCACCCGTAGAACGGGCGGCTCCGAGGGGTGACTCCGCGCGCGGGGTCACCCCTCCCGCAGTCGGTCGTAGACGAGGCCGAACGCGCCGTGGGCGACGAGCAGCGCCCCCGCCGTCACCCAGCCGCCACTGCGCCTGCCGAGGCCCCAGACCAGCAGCGGCACTCCCGTGGCGAGCTGCGCCGCGCCCAGGGCGCGTGCCTTGGGGCCGCGCAGGTACGGGCCGAGGGGACCGCCCTCCACCACGTCGAGTTCGGCGCGCACCGCTTCCCGCCAGCCCGACCATTCGAGCTGTTCGGCCCCCTGCGCCAGGGCCGCCGAGCGGAGCCGGTCGGCGCTCTCACCGGGGTGGAGCCCGGGCGGCAGGGCGAGCCCGACGCGGCCGAGGACGGCGACGACGCCGAGGAGCCGGGTGTGGGCGTCGGCGTCCGGATCGGGCTCGGTGAGCGGTTCCAGGGCCTGGACGTCCAGGACGGGGTCGAGGGCGAGCCGGGCGGCGAAGGTGCGCATGGCCTCGTCCTCGCCGACGGGGGTGCCGTCCGCGAGCCAGGTGTAGCCGACCGTGCGGCGGAAGCCTGCGGCGAGGGTCAGGCCGGCACGGTCGCGGTCCCACCAGAACGCGACGACGGGCCAGCCGGCGGCCGAGACGGCGAGGGCGGTGGCCCAGCCGGTGACGACCTGTTCGACCGGCTCCCCGCCGTGGAGCCAGGGCTTCCCCTCCGGTACGAGCACGCTCCAGTCGTCGCCCGCGGGGGCGAGCAGCAGATGCTCGCGGAGCAGCTGGGCGGGTGGCCGCACCGTCGCGGGGTCGGCACGGCAGAGCAGCAGCGCTCCGACGGGATGCGGTCCGGATGTCGCGTTCATGGACCCCACGCTAGGCCAATTTGTCCGCATACGGAGGCAATTGCCGCGGCACGTGCCGCCACCCTGTCAGGGGAGAGTCAGGGTTGACTTCCCTTGGCCGCGATATATCGTGTCTATCGAGAAACACGATATGTTGCGTTGCCGAAACGGGAGGTCAGCACCATGACAGAGTGGTCCGTCACCGAGCCGACGAAGCTGGCCCCTGCCGACCCCGTGACCCGCCTGCAGGTCCGCATCGTCAACGGCGCGGTGAACGTGGTGGGGACGGACGAGAGTTCCGCCCGCGTGGAGGTCTCCGAGATCGAGGGACCGCCGCTCCGCGTGTCCCAGGACGGCTCCACCCTGACCGTGGGCTACGAGGACCTCCAGTGGAAGAGCGCCCTCAAGTGGCTCGACCGCAAGGAGTTCCGCCGCCGGGCCGTCGTCTCCGTCGCCGTTCCCGCGGGCGTCGACGTGGAGCTGACCGTGGTCGGCGCCGAGGCCGTCGTCACCGGCATCACGGGGCGCACGGAGGTGCGCGGCGTCTCCGGCGACACCACCCTCCTCAGGCTCTCCGGCCCCGTCCGCGCCGAGAGCGTCTCGGGCAACCTGGAGGCCCAGTCGGTCACGGGCGCGCTCCGGATCAACTCGGTGACCGGCGACGTGACGGTGATCGAGGGCGCGGGCGCCTCCGTGCGGGCCGAGACCGTCAGCGGCGACATGGTCATCGACCTCGACCCGGCCGAGCTCGACGGTCCGCCCGCCGACATCCGGCTCTCCAGCCTCTCCGGCGAGGTCGCCATCCGCCTCCCCCACCCGGCCGACGCCCGCGTCGAGGCCAACACGACGACGGGCTCCGTGTCGAACGCCTTCGAGGACCTGCGCGTGGCCGGACAGTGGGGCACCAAATCCGTCACCGGCACCCTCGGTTCGGGGCGCGGCACCCTCAAGGCGACCACCGTCTCCGGCTCCATCGCGCTGCTCCGCCGACCCGAGTCCGAAGAGGACGGCGGCTCCACCCCCTCTCCCACCCCCTCCGCGACCGGAAAGGTGCTCTGACATGCCGCCCGTCTTCGCGCACGGCCGCCTGCGTCTCTACCTCCTGAAGCTGCTCGACGAGGCGCCACGCCACGGATACGAGGTGATCCGCCTCCTGGAGGAGCGCTTCCAGGGCCTGTACGCACCCTCGGCGGGCACGGTCTACCCGCGCCTGGCCAAGCTGGAGGCCGAGGGCCTCGTCACCCACGCCAGCGAGGGCGGCCGCAAGGTCTACTCGATCACCGACGCCGGCCGTGCCGAGCTGGCCGGGCGCGGCGCCGAACTCGACGACCTGGAGCGGGAGATCCGCGAGTCGGTGTCGGAGCTCGCGGCGGAGATCCGTGACGACGTGCGCGGTGCGGCGGGCCGGGTGCGCAGCGAGATGCGCGCGGCGGCGGGCCGGACCCGCACGGCGGAGTCCTCCTCGTTCGCCGAGGCCAAGGAGGAGCTGCGCAGGGTCGGGCAGGAGTGGAAGGAGCAGGCCCGCCAGGCCCGCGCCGAGGCCAAGTCCGCGCGCCATCAGGCGAAGGAGTTCCAGCGGATCGCCCAGCAGGTGCAGGAGGAGGTCCAGGACCGCTTCTCCCGCGGCGACTGGCCCAAGGGGGTCTGGGAGGGCCTCTCGGACATCACGGCCCAGCTCGGCGGTCTCGTGGCCGGTACGACCCATCCCAAGGCCGCCGGCCAGGAGCCGCCGTTCGCGGCGGCGCCGGCCGACGAGGTGCCGGAGTGGGCGCGGGACACGGAAGGCTCGGGCGACCCGGCCCGCGACCTGGACCGACTCCTCGACCGCTTCCGCGACGAGATCAGGGACGCGGCCCGCGACCACGGGGTGAGCCAGGAGCAGCTGGCCGAGACCCGTGCCCAGCTGTCGACGGCGGCGATCCGGATCACCGGCCTGCTGCGGTCCCGGCCGAAGGCGTGACCGAGAGGCTCGCGGGGCCCCGTCGAGAACGTGACGGCCGGATTCCCGGGAGGGAGACCGCCGGGGGCACGGGGCCACCGCCGAGGGCGTGAGCGGCCGGGCTCCCGGGAGCCCGGGCCGAGCGCCTCACCGGCGGGGGCACGGCGTCCCTGCCGGAGGCCTGACCCCAGCCTCCCCGCAGGGCCTCAGCGCCGGGTCACGGTCACCGTCACCCGTGTGCCCGGCATCGCGAGGGCCAGGGCCCTGCCGGGGGTCGGGCGGAGCACCAGCGCGCCGCCCCGGGCCGTCACCCGCCAGTCGCCGGGCGGCAGGGCGAGTTCGGTGACCCGGGAGCCGCGGCGCCCCGCGGAGTCGTACGAGAGGCGGTAGACCCCGGCCCCCGGGTCGTAGGCGGCGGAGCGCACCGTGCCCGCGACCGCCTCCGCGTACGGCTCGGCGGTCAGCTCCTTGTTCGTACGGAACGCCCCGGTGCCGTCCACGGCGCAATAGCCGCCGCCGTAGCACCACTCCCAGCCCGCCCAGCCGGAGCTGTAGCGGCCGAGCGAGGCCATGGCCTCCCGGTAGAAGCGGTTCATGTTCGGCCGGGAGTTGTCGAGCGGCCCCCACTCCCCCACCACCACGGGGACCTTGTACTCCTTCGGGTACAGGGTGACGGCCTGCTCGTAGTTCTCGATCCAGCGGGCTCCCGGGTCGTAGTCCCCGCCGGCCTCCATGGCGCCGTTGTAGAAGTGCGGGGCGTAGACGATCTTCGGGTCGTCGATCCTGCCGAGTCCCGTGGGCACGCCCTCGCCCACGATGGGAGTCGGCTCGACGAAGATCCAGTTGTCCTTGTCGACCGAACGGATCGCGTCCGCGACACGGTTGTACATCGGGGTGATCTGGTCCCGCTCGATGCGCCGGGCGGCGGTCGCCAGGTCCTCGCCCTCGCGCAGCTCGCCCATCGGCTCGTTGATCGGGTCGTAGCCGAGCACGGCCGGGTGGCCCTCGAAGCGGTCGGCGAGCACCCGCCACATCCGGGCCTGGGCTCGCCGCAGGTCCTCGTCCTCGTACAGGTGGGTGAAGGCGCGCTGCACGGCGGGCTCGAAGTACTCGGAGAACCAGTCGTCGGGGTGCGGCGTGAACGGCAGTCCGTCGGTCCTGGTCGCCCAGGCGGGCACGCCCCGGTGGCCGAAGGCGGGCCCGAAGACGTCCTGGTGGGCGTCGATGAGGACCTTGACGTCGTGCTTCCCGGCCCAGTCCAGGACCCGTTCGATCTTCCGCAGATAGGACTGGCTGTACTGTCCGGGCCGGGGCTCCAGGTCGTCCCAGAAGACCAGGACCCGGGCGAAGTTGAAGCCCTTGGCCCGCATGTCGCGGAAGTGCTTCTCGGTGATCCCGGAGAGGGCGGCGTCACCGCTGTGCGCCTTGTCCCCGACGTTCCAGCCGCGCAGGGTGAGGGCGCGGCCGTGCTCGTCGGTGAGGGCGGGGATCGTGTCCCCGCCCTCACCGACGGCGGGGATCGTGTCCCCGCCGGTCTCCGTACGGTCGGCGGCGGCAGCGGGGACGGCGGGGGCGATCAGCGAGGCGGCGAGGGCGCCCGCGACCAGGGTGGTTCGCCACGCGTGGGTGGTTCGCGACAAGGTAGACCTCCGGCACGACGAAGTGAGCGTTGTTCACGTTTCACGTGCCGGAGATCCCATCAGTCCTACCGACGAGTCATCAAGAGGTCGTCACGAGGTCTTCAGGACGATCTTTCCGAACAGGTCGCCGGCGGCCAGCCGCTCGAAGCCCTCCCGCGCCCGGTCCAGCGGCAGGACCTCGTCGATGACCGGCCTGAGCCCGGTCGCCGCGCAGAAGGACAGCAGGTCCTCCAGCTCGTCCTTGGAACCCATGGTCGAGCCGACGACCTTCAGTTCGAGGAAGAAGATCCGGGTCAGCTCGGCGTGCGCGGGCCGGTCGCCGCTCGTGGCGCCCGAGATGACGAGCGTGCCGCCGGGCCGCAGCGACTTCACGGAGTGGGACCAGGTGGCGGCGCCGACGGTCTCGATGACCGCGTCGACCCGCTGCGGGAGCCGCGCGCCCGGCTCGAACGCCTCGACGGCGCCGAGCTCGACGGCCCGCTTCCGCTTCTCCTCGTCACGGCTGGTGGCGAAGACCCGCAGGCCGGCGGCCTTGCCGAGGGCGATGGCCGCGGTCGCGACACCGCCGCCTGCGCCCTGCACGAGCACCGAGTCCCCGGGCCGTACACCGGCGTTGGTGAAGAGCATGCGGTAGGCGGTCAGCCAGGCGGTGGGCAGACAGGCGGCCTCCTCGAAGGAGAGCTCCTTCGGCTTGGGCAGCACGTTCCAGCGGGGCACGGTCACCCGCTCGGCGAAGGTGCCCTGGTAGCGCTCGGTGAGGATGGACCGGGGCTCGTCGGGTCCGACGCCGTGACCGGTCTGGCCGATCACGGAGTGCAGGACGACCTCGTTGCCGTCCTCGTCGATCCCGGCGGCGTCGCAGCCGAGGATCATCGGCAGCTTCTCCTCGGGCAGCCCGACCCCGCGCAGCGACCACAGGTCGTGGTGGTTGAGCGAGGCGGCCTTGACGGTGACGGTGGTCCACCCCGGCCGTACCTCGGGCTCGGGACGTTCACCCGTTTCGAGGCCGTTCAGGGGCTGGTCGCGGTCGATTCGGGCAGCGTAGGCAGCGAACATGGCCCCGACCCTAGGCGGCCGCCACCGGCCCACGGAACCACGCACCCGTGTGACGCGCGTCCCTCGCCCGTCAGCGCGACCGGCCCCGTCCCGGCAGCTCCCCGTACGCGAAAGGGCCCCGGCCTGGAAGCAGGACGGGGCCCTTCACGGGGTGCGCGGCGCGTCAGCGGCGGGCGACGCCCTCCGCACGGGCGGCGGCGGCGACCGCGGCCGCGACGGCCGGGGCGACCCGCTCGTCGAACGGCGACGGGATCACGCAGTCGGCGGCGAGCTGGTCGCCGACGACGTCCGCGATCGCGTTGGCCGCGGCGATCTTCATGCCCTCGGTGATCCGGGAGGCCCGGACCTGGAGCGCGCCGGCGAAGATGCCGGGGAACGCGAGGACGTTGTTGATCTGGTTCGGGTAGTCCGAACGCCCGGTCGCCACGACGGCCGCGTACTTGTGCGCGACGTCGGGGTGGACCTCGGGGTTCGGGTTGGCCATGGCGAACACGAAGGCGTTCGGGGCCATGGAGGCGACGGCCGCCTCGGGGACCGTACCGCCGGAGACGCCGATGAAGACGTCGGCGCCGGCGAGGGCGGTCTCCAGGGAGCCGCTGAGGCCCGCCTTGTTGGTGAGGTCGGCGATCTCGCGCTTGACCGGGTTGAGGTCGTCCCGGTCGCGGCTGACGATGCCCTTGCGGTCGGCGACGGCGACGTCGCCGAGCCCGGCCTCCAGCAGGAACTTGGCGATGGCGACTCCGGCCGCGCCGGCGCCGGAGATGACCGCGCGCAGCTCGCCGAGGGTCCGGCCGGTCAGCTTCGCCGCGTTGCGGAGTGCGGCGAGGGTGACGATGGCGGTGCCGTGCTGGTCGTCGTGGAAGACGGGGATGTCGAGGCGCTCCTGGAGCTTGCGCTCGATCTCGAAGCACCGCGGGGCCGAGATGTCCTCCAGGTTGACGCCGCCGAAGGACGGGGCCAGCCGGACGACGGTCTCGATGATCTCGTCGGTGTCGGTGGTGGCGAGGGCGATCGGGACCGCGTCCACGCCGCCGAACTGCTTGAAGAGGATGGCCTTCCCCTCCATGACCGGGAGGGAGGCCTCCGGGCCGATGTCACCGAGGCCGAGCACCGCCGTACCGTCGGTCACGACCGCGACGACCTGGGACTTCCAGGTGTAGTCGTTGACCAGGTCGGGCTGCTCGGCGATCGCGGTGCACACCTTGGCGACGCCGGGCGTGTACGCGAGGGACAGGTCGTCCTTGTTCCGGACCGGAACGGTGGCCTGAATGGCCATCTTGCCGCCCCGGTGGAGGGCGAAGACAGGATCGAAGGGCTCCTCCGGAGCTCCTTCCGTACCGCTGTCATTGCGAGGATTGACGATCTCCGCTGCCATTGGGTTGACCCCTTAAGTCTGCTTCATTTGAGGGTTGGCCGCTCCTGGTGTGGAGCGGTGGGCGGGTCCCGCGGCCGCCGTGTCTGGTAGCCGCGCGGGCGCGCCGCACAACGCGCCCTGAGCCCCGGATGAGGGGTGTAAGGATCCTTCTTACCGGACGGACGGCACCGCGGACGAGTCCATATCCGCTCGGTGACGCGACTCATACCGAGCGCATCCGGACACGCACGGAGGATGACACGTCACCCCATGTCCATATAGGTGCTTCAAGCACCCGATTGGTGGCCTTCGTGTCGTCCGAATGGCGAGATCAACAGGAAATTCTTCGGTGGTGTGGAAGGCATCCAGCAGAAGATCCGGCCTGGATGTACCGGCCTGTTGGCATTCGCGGGTCACCCGTTATCCGATTTTGACATCCGTGGCCGTCGGTTTGAGGCGGTCCGAATGGCAAGATGCCGTAATCACACGAGGTCACGACACTCGAAGAGACATACGTGACCACTGGCAACTCCCTCACACGCCGGAGGAACCCGATCATGACCGCACGCTCCACGCGCTGTACGACCGCCAAGACCCGCACCTCCCGTCTTGCCGCGGTCGCCGCCATCGCGGTCGTCGGCTCCGTGCTGCTGACCGCCTGTGGCGACCAGACCGAGGGCGGCTCCTCGGCCACCCCGACGAAGGACGGCGGCTCCGCCAACGCCGCCCCGCTCTTCTCGAAGCTCCCCGCCGACATCCAGAAGGCCGGTGTCATCAAGGTCGGCACGGACGCCTCCTACGCCCCGATGGAGTTCACCGAGGGCGGCAAGATCGTCGGTGTCGACCCCGACATCGCCGCGGCCCTGGGCAAGCAGCTCGGTGTCGAGTTCACGTTCACCTCGGGCACCTTCGACGGTCTGATCACCTCGATCTACACCGGTCGCCAGGACGTGATCATGTCCTCGATGACGGACAACAAGAAGCGCCAGGAGGGCCTGGACGACAACGGGAAGAAGATCGGCAAGGGCATCGACTTCGTCGACTACTTCAGCTCCGGCGTCTCCCTCCTGGTCAAGAAGGGCAACCCGCAGAACATCAACTCGCTCGACGACCTCTGCGGCAAGACCGTGGCCGTCCAGCGCGGCACGATCTACGAGGACACCTTCAAGGCCCAGGCCACGAAGTGCGGCGCCGACAAGCTGACGATCCAGGCCTTCGACACCGACGCCGAGGCGCAGACCCGCGTCAAGGCCGGCGGCGCCGTGGCCGACCTCAACGACTACCCGGTCGCCGCGTACATCGCGAAGACCTCGGGCGGCGGCAACGACTTCGAGGTCGTCGGCAACCAGAGCGACGTCGGCCTCTTCGGCATCGGCGTCTCGAAGGACGACACGCAGCTGCGCGACGCCATCAAGGAAGCGCTCGACGCGATCATCAAGGACGGCACCTACGCCGATGCCCTGAAGAAGTGGGACGTCTCGGACAGCGCCGTCAAGGCGGCCACCGTCAACGCCGGCCAGTGACGTCTCCCGTCAACGCCGGCAAGTGACCTCCCCGCTCCACTGAAGGGCAGTCGTCATGACTGACAAGATCTCCAAGGACCCGGCCGCCGCTCCGGGCGGGTCCGGCGCCTCGGGTTCCCCGTACGAGGCGATCAAGGCCATCCCCGTGCGGCACTACGGACGCTGGGTCAGCGGCGTCGTGGTGGTCGCGCTGCTCGGGTGGCTCGTCTACGCCTTCTCCCAGGGCAACATCCTCTGGGACACGGTGTGGGACAAGCTGTTCGACCCGTCGATCCTCGACGGCCTCGCGAACACCGTGATCATCAGCGTCTCCTCGATGGCCCTGGGCCTCGTCCTCGGCGTCGTCTTCGCGGTGATGCGGCTGTCCAAGAACCCCGTGACCGGCGCCGTCGCCTGGCTCTACATCTGGTTCTTCCGCGGCACCCCGGTGTACGTGCAGCTGCTGGTGTGGTTCAACCTGTCGCTGATCTTCGAGTACATCAACCTCGGGCCGATCTACAAGAACGAGACCGTCGACGTCATGACGCCGTTCATGGTCGCGCTGCTCGGCCTCGGCCTCAACGAGGGCGCCTACATGGCGGAGATCGTCCGGGCGGGCATCCAGTCCGTCGACGAGGGACAGACGGAGGCCGCGCACGCGCTCGGCATGTCCCAGACGAAGACCATGGGCCGGGTCGTCCTTCCGCAGGCCATGCGGGTCATCGTCCCGCCCACGGGCAACGAGTTCATCAACATGCTGAAGACCTCGTCCCTCGTCTCGGCCGTGCAGTACACAGAACTCCTGCGGGCCTCGTCGAACATCGGCAGCACGGCGGGCGCCGTGATGGAGATGCTCTTCGTCGCCTCCATCTGGTACCTCGCGCTGACCAGCGTGTTCAGCGTCGGCCAGTACTACCTGGAGCGCCGTTTCGCCCGCGGTTCGACGCGTAACCTGCCGCCCACCCCGTGGCAGCGGGTCAAGACGAACCTCACCACGTTCAAGCGTTCCCCGGAGGCATCGGCATGACCGGTCAGCCCATGGTCAAGGCGGAGGGCGTCCACAAGTCCTACGGCGCCGCCCACATCCTCCGGGGCATCGACCTGGAGGTCCAGAACGGAGAGGTCTTCTGCCTGGTCGGCCCGTCCGGCTCCGGCAAGTCGACCTTCCTCCGCTGCATCAACCACCTGGAGCGGGTCGACGGCGGCCGGCTCTCGGTCGACGGCCAGCTGGTCGGCTACCGGGAGAAGAACGGCAAGCTGTACGAGCTGAAGGACAGCGAGGTCGCGGTCCAGCGCCGTGACATCGGCATGGTCTTCCAGCGGTTCAACCTGTTCCCGCACATGACGGCCCTCGGCAATGTCATGGAGGCCCCGATCCAGGTCAAGGGCGAGTCCAAGGCGGTGGCACGCGAGCGTGCCGAGCGCCTGCTCGACCGGGTCGGGCTGGGCGACAAGATGGGCAACTACCCGTCCCAGCTCTCCGGCGGTCAGCAGCAGCGTGTCGCCATCGCCCGCGCGCTGGCGATGGAGCCGAAGCTGATGCTCTTCGACGAGCCGACCTCCGCGCTCGACCCGGAGCTGGTCGGTGACGTCCTGGACGTCATGCGGGACCTCGCCGAGTCGGGCATGACGATGATCGTCGTCACGCACGAGATGGGCTTCGCCCGCGAGGTCGGCGACTCGCTGGTCTTCATGGACGGCGGTGTGGTCGTCGAGTCGGGCAACCCGCGCGACGTCCTGGGCAACCCGCAGCACGACCGGACGAAGGCGTTCCTGTCGAAGGTGCTGTAGGCCGAAGGCGCCACAGGTCGACGGTGCGACAGCCGGAGACACGGGAAGGGGCGGTACGGGTTCTCCCGTACCGCCCCTTCCCGTGTCCGCGCGGGCTACTTCACGGCGAGGAGCAGGGTGTCGGAGGGTGAGGCCCAGACGGTCCTGGCCTCACCGAATCCGGCGGCCAGGAGGGTGTCGGCGTGCCAGCGCGGGGAGGGCATGTCGCCGTCGGCGTGCTCGCCGTAGATCTCGAACCGGCGGGCGGTGGGCTCGGCGAGGACGGGGTCCTTGGCGGCGAGTGCCCACCATTCGGCCCAGTCCAGGGCTCCGCCGGTCCTGGCGCGGTCCATGACGGCGTGGCGCTGGGCGCGCTCGGCGGCGTTGATCCGGGGGGTGGTCGTGTCGATCATGTGGTCGGCGTTCATGAAGACGCCGTCGTCGCGGACGAGACCGGCGAGCCGGCCGTAGAGGGCCGCCAGGGGCTCGCTGTGGAGCCAGTGGAGCGCGGTGGCGGTGAGGACGGCGTCGTACGAGTCGTGGGGCAGCCCGGCGGCCCAGTCGGGGTCCTTGAGGTCGGCGGTGACGAAGGTGACGCGTTCGTCGCCGGCGAAGTAGCCCTCGGCGATGGCGAGCAGGGCCGGGTCGAGATCGACACCGGTACTCGTCGCCTCCGGGAACCTCTTGAGGAGCCGATCCGTGATACTTCCCGTACCGCACGCGAGGTCGAGGATGCGGGGCTTCGGCCCCACCAAGGCCTCGACCATGTCGAGCATCACCCGGAAGCGCTCCTCACGGTCCGGCATGTACCACTCCTGCTGACGGTCCCAGCTCCGCTGCCAGGCCGCCCAGTCGGTTCCGGTCATCGCCGTTCCTCCCCCTCGTTGTAATACCCTCTAAGGGTAGACAGTTGTTACCCCTTCCGACCGAGACACTAGCCCGCCGCAGTAAGGACTACAAGTGGAACTGGCCCATTACTCGGATTTCGCCGTACGTCTGGTCAACACCGAGGAGCCGGCGCGCGGCAAGGACTCCCTCGCCTCCGTCGAGGTGATCAGGGAGCTCTTCGGCGCGGCCTCCCAGATGGCCCGGCGGGTCACGGAGGCGGACCTGCCCCGCTTCCGCGCGGTACGGACCCGGCTGCGGGCGGTCTTCGCCCTGGCCGACGAGGGCGACCACACGGGGGCCGTCGACCTCCTGAACTCGCTGCTCCTGGAGTTCCCGGTCAGCCCCCAGATCTCCGGCCACGACATCCTCGACGAGAACGGCCGCCCCCGGTGGCACATGCACCTCGCCGACCACTCCTCGAACGCGACCACGGGATACGCCGCGATCTGCGCGATGGGCCTGGCCTTCCACCTCACGGAGTTCGGCGCCGACCGGCTCGGCCTCTGCCAGGCGCCGCCCTGCCGCAACGCCTACCTGGACACGTCCACCAACCGCTCCCGGCGCTACTGCTCCGACCGCTGCGCGACCCGCGCCAACGTGGCCGCCTACCGGGCCCGCAAGCGCCTGGAGGCCGACCGGCCGGACCGGACGGGCCTCACCGCCGAGAACAGCCAGGAGAGCGTCACCCCCAGCGACCGCTGACGCCCCGGCGTCACCGGCCGGTAGCGCGCCCGCACCCGCCCGAGGACCAGCTCGGGCGGTACGGCCCCGAAGACCCGGCTGTCGCCCTCGGCGTCCGGGTTGTCGCCGAGCACCCACCAGCCGCCGTCACGTCGCTCGATCAGCCGCTTCACGATGAGCAGATCCTGCTGGAGCGGATGCCGCACCACGGCCACGCACCCCGGCCGCAGACGTCCGCCGTAGTGCACGAGCAGCTGATCCCCGTGGAGCAGCGTGGGCACCATCGACACCCCCGTCACCTCGGCGACACCGAACGGGGCCCCGGCCTCCGCCGCCCGCTCCCGCCCCGATTCCCTCATCGGCATCGCCCGCTCCGCCCGCCTGTCCACACCCGCATCCACCCACACATCCGCTCGTTCACTCGTACACGAGTCCCATGCCGACCCTGGACTTTTGACCTAAGCCCCAGGGGGCGCCCGCGAAATCGCCCTTCTCACCGAGTAATGTCCCACCTGAGAAGACGATCACGAGGAAGGACGGCTCAATGCTCTCCCGCCTGTTTGCCCCCAAGGTGAAGGTCAGCGCCCACTGCGACCTCCCGTGCGGCGTGTACGACCCGGCCCAGGCCCGCATCGAGGCCGAGTCGGTCAAGGCTGTCCAGGAGAAGTACCAGGCGAACGAGGACGCGCACTTCCGCGCCCGCGCCACGGTCATCAAGGAGCAGCGCGCGGAGCTCGCCAAGCACCACGTCTCGGTGCTCTGGAGCGACTACTTCAAGGCCCCGCACTTCGAGAAGTACCCCGAGCTCAACCAGCTGGTCAACGACACCCTGAAGGCCCTCTCGGCCGCCAAGGCGTCGACGGACCCGAAGACGGGCGAGAAGGCGCTGGAGCTCATCGCCGAGATCGACCGCATCTTCTGGGAGACGAAGAAGGCCTGACCTTCTGTTTCCCTTCCGAAGGGGTACGACCGCCTGGCGGTCGTACCCCTTCGGACTTTCCGGCCGCAATACCGACGTTCCTACAGAAGGGTGATGCTCCATGCGCGTCAAGGCATTCGACCACCTGGTACTCAACGTGACCGACGTCGACAGGGCGCTCGCGTTCTACACCGGGCCCCTGGGGCTCGCGGGCGAGCGGGTCGAGGAATGGCGGGCCGGGAAGGTGTCGTTCCCGTCCGTGCGGATCGACGAGAGCACCGTCATCGACCTCTTCTCGCGCCCGCGCGGCGAGTCCAACGTCGATCACATATGTCTCGTCGTGGACCCGCTCGACTGGCAGGAGGTCCTCGACGCCGGGACGTTCGACGTCATCGAGGGCCCCGTCCCCCGCTGGGGTGCCCGTGGTTCGGCCCAGTCGGTCTACGTCAGGGACCCGGACGGCAACACGGTGGAGCTGCGCTGGTACCCGCAGGACGTCACGGAGTAGGGCCTGCCGGCCCTCCGGTGGGTGCCGGCAGCCCCAGGGCCCGGGCCAGCGCGTCGGCCACCGCGGGCGCGTGGTCGGGGACGTACCGGGTCGTCCACTCGGTGGCCGACCGGTGGAAGTCGGCCAGATCGCGTTCCGCGTCGGCCAGCAGGCGCCGCAGGTCGGTGGCGGGCAGCTCGATCACCGGGCTGCCGGCCCGATCGCCGTCGACGGTGAGCCGCACCGCGTCGCCTACGCGCTCCGCGAGCGGCGCGGGGTCGTGGCCGAAGCAGGCCCACCCGTCCCCGTCGAGGACCTCGAACCAGTCGAGCCGCTCGTCCAGCCCGTTGCAGCAGCCGGGCAGGAACGTGACGCCCGTCGCGGTGTCGGTGACCCGCAGTCCCCCGGCCGCGAAGAGGTCCTCCATGGTCAGCAGTCCGTGGAGGAAGCCGCCCAGCGGATCGGCGGGGCGCCGCGGGTGATCCTCGTCCGCCGGATCGACGTCGTTGCACTCGGCGATACGCATCACCGCCGTACCGACCTCCGTCGTACCGAGCCGGCCGCTGAGCGGCAGGAAGTCGTGCGTCGCCGAGTCCACGACCGGCCAGAGGTCGAAGCCGCGGGTGCCGAGGATCTCCAGGACGGGATGAAGGACGATCATCCGAACAGTGTCCGTCACTAGGCTTCCTGGCATGATCACGCCCCACCCGTCCTCTCCTCGCCACCCGTCGCCGCCGCCTCCTCCGCCGGCCTCTCCTGCCTCCCCGCCCGCGCGGTTGACCCCCGAGGACGCCCGGGTCCTTCTCCGGCTGCTCCCGGCCCAGATCGGCCCCGGGCTCACCGAGGCGGAACTCGACGCGGTGGAGGCGCGGTTCGGGTTCGGGTTCTCGGCGGACCATCGGGTGTTCCTCGCCGCCGGACTGCCCCTCGGGTCGCCGAACTGGCCCGACTGGCGCGACGGCGACCCCGACGACCTGGCCGGTCGGCTCGCCCGGCCGGTCGAGGGCCTGCTCTTCGACGTGGAGCACAACGGCTTCTGGCATCCGGACTGGAGCCCCAGGCCCACCGACGCCTCCGAGGCGCTGAAGGTCGCGCGGGCCGCGTCGGCGAACGTCCCTCCGCTCGTCCCCGTCTACGCCCACCGCTGTCTGCCCGGCGCTCCGGGGACATGGGGGCACCCCGTGCTCTCCGTCCACCAGACCGACGTCATCCTCTACGGGAACGACCTCGCCGACTACATCCGGTACGAGTTCACCGGCCGGGCGAGCAGCCTCACCGCCCGTGCCACCGTCGACTTCTGGTCGTACCTCGTCGAGGGCGGCGCCGGCATCGACGTCACCGCGCCCACTCCCTACGCCCCCTACGCCCTCACCCCGCAGGAGGCCGTCGAGTGCCTCCGGATGCTGGCCGTCGAGCGGCTCGTCGGCAGGCGGCCCTCACCGGAGCAGTTGGTCGAGGCCGGCCTGACCGCGCTCCTGCTCGACGTCGAGACGGAGTCCCTTCCGCTGCTCGCCGGTCTGACCCGGTCGGAGCACGAGCGCGCCGAAGGGCTCTTCGAGCGGGTCCTCGGTGAGCTGGGGCTTGTCGGCACCCTGCCCGCGGACGACTCCGGCCTTCCCTGGGAGGCCGCCCGTTGGGAGCTGGTGCGCTGGTGGCTGCGGCTGATCGTGAACGGGAGCCTCGACCCCGGGGCGGGCGGCGACCTCATCACCTACGAGGGCTGGGGCGCCCTGGCCCGGCCGCGGGCGCTCCGGCCGCTCTTCGACGCCACCGAGGCCCACAACGGGTGGGCGGCCGTCCGGGCCGGCTCGCGCGAGCGGCTCGCGGCGGCGATCGTCGCCGAGGCCGAGCGGCTGCTCGCCGGGCCCTGGCCGCCGCCCCGCGACTGAGCCCCCGCCGGGCCTTCTACGCCTCCGTACGGAGGCTGTAGCGGTGCTTCTCCTTCGACGTGGCGCCCAGCCGGTCGTAGAAGCGGATCGCGCTCTCGTTCCACGCGGGGGTCTGCCACTGGATCTCCGCGAGCCCGAGCCGGCTCGCCTCCGCGCGGACCGCCGCCATCAGGAGCGGGCCCAGACCGTGGCCCCGGGAGGTCTCCGTGAGGTAGAGGCAGTCCATGTGGAGGTACTCCGTGCCGTCCCAGGTGGAGAGCTCCGGGGCGCAGCTCGCGTAGCCCGCGAGGGTGCCGTCGGGGAGGGCGGCGACCAGGCAGCGGAGGCGGGGCGGTTCGGTGCCGAAGAGGAGGCCGGTGAGCCGGTCCGCGAGGCCGGGAGCCGGGGGCGCCGCCTTCTCGTACGCCGCGTGCTCGGCGATGAGTTCCACGACCCGCGGCAGGTCCTCGGGGCGGGCGTGTCGGACCTGTGCCTGTGCCGGGTGTTCGCTCATGCCGTCATCATGCACGGTCCCACCGACAGCCTCGCCGCCGTCCCCTGCCCCCGCAGCCACTCGCGGTACGGGGCGGCTCTGAGGGCCACCTCCCGGTAGGCCGCCGCGAGTTCGGCGTACAGCGTGTCCAGGGGCGCCCCGGGGCGCGCGTACAGCAGGAGCCGGACAGCCAGCGGGTCGCCGCGCAGCGGGCGGACGGCCATGTCCTCGCGCGGGACGGAGGTCGGCTGGCAGGGGGCGACGGCCTCGCCGAGGACGATGAGGGAGGCGGCCGTGTGGTAGTCGCCGTGCAGCAGCGGGGGGTCGATGCCGGCGGCGTCCAGGACCCGGCGCAGGCCGTCCCATTCGCCGTCCACGGTCGGGTCGACCATCCAGTGGTCGGCGGCCAGGTCGGCGAGGTCCACCACGGGCCGGGCGGCGGCCGGATGGTCGCGGGCCAGGGAGACGAACTGCGGTTCGCGGGCGACCAGGACCCGCTCCCTGAGGCCCTCGGGGACCCGTAAGGGGCAGCCCTCCACCTCGTGCACGAAGGCCACGTCGAGCTGCCCGGCGGCGACGCTCCGCAGCAGCGCGTTGGCGGAGACGTCCATGCGCAGGCCGATGTCGGTGCCGGGCAGCCGCTGGCGGAGCCGGCGGAGCCAGCCCGGCAGCGCCCGGCTCGCGGTGGAGCCGACGCGGAGCCCGAGTCCGTCGGTGCGGGCGGCGGCGGCCCTGGTCTCGGTGACGAGCGCCGCCATGTCGGCGACGAGCGGGCGGGCCCGGCTGAGCAGGGAGCGGCCGAGCGGGGTGGGGCGGCAGCCGGTGCGGCCGCGGGAGAAGAGCTCGGCGCCCAGGGAGTTCTCGATGCGGCGCAGCTGGGTGGTCAACGACGGTTGGCTCATGCCCAGTTGGCGGGCCGCTTTGTGCAGGCTGCCCGTGTCCGCGATGGCGCAGAGCGCGCGCAGGTGTCTCACCTCCAGCTCCATGCCCCGAGGGTAGGGCGGCTCCCTGGCTCGCACCAGATACCCGGAACCCCTCAATCACCTTTGATTTCAAGGTAGTTGGGGGTGTTTCGACCAGGTGATGCGGTGATGTTATCGCCGGTTGACATCATCCCCACGCGCCCCGGCTCCCCCGAGACTCTCTCCCATCCCCTACCGGAGGAGCCCCCCATGCGTCACCCCAAGGTCCTCACCTCTGTCCTGGCCACCGCCCTCGGCCTCGGTCTCGCCGCCTCCCTCGGCGCGGCCCCGGCCGTGGCCGCGAGCGCCCCCACCGGCGTCCCGGCCGCCGGCAACGCCGCCGTGGCGTACGCCGGTTCGGCCGAGGAGGCGAAGGCCAACCAGGCCTTCTTCGACGCCGTCGTGAAGTCGGTGGCGAAGAAGCGGGCCGCCGTTCCCGGCGCGGCCGCCGTCACCGTGGTCTACAGCGCCGCCAACGCGCCGAGCTTCCGCAGCCAGATCTCCCGCTCGGCGCAGATATGGAACAGCTCGGTGGTGAACGTCCGGCTCGTCGAGGGCAGCAACCCGGACTTCCGCTACTACGAGGGCAACGACTCCCGTGGCTCGTACGCCAGCACCGACGGCCACGGCGGCGGCTACATCTTCCTCGACTACCGGCAGAACCAGCAGTACAACTCGACCCGTGTGACCGCCCACGAGACGGGGCACGTCCTCGGGCTGCCGGACCACTACAGCGGTCCGTGCAGTGAGCTGATGTCGGGCGGCGGCCCCGGCACGTCCTGCCAGAACGCCCAGCCGAACGCCCAGGAGCGGTCCCGCGTCGACCAGTTGTGGCGCTTCGGCCTGGCCTCCGCGTTCAAGAGCTGAGCACGCGGGAGACGAGAAGCGGCGGCGCCCCCTCCCCGGGGCGCCGCCGTCCTCGTTCTCCGTTCCGGTACCCGCGCTCTCAGAGAGATAGAAGGCAGGGCTCAGGCCGACTGCAGCAGTCGGCGGCCGAAATCCGCGCCGGGCGGCAGCTGGCGCCTGACTCGTTCGAGCGCCCCGTCGAAGTCACCCCCGGCGACGCACGCTTCGAAGGCGGCGCCGCCGTAGTGCAGCGTGAGGCTGAGGTCGGCGCGCTCACCGAGGGTCAGCAGGCAGGCCAGCGTGGCCTGCTGGGAGGCGCCGTCCACGACGACGGGGAGCGGCAGGTCCCACTCCAGGACGCAGGCGGTGAGGGCCTGCCCGCCCTCTGCCGCCGCGCTGAGCGCGGCGAAACCCTCGCCCGTGTACTCGATCCCCCTGATCCGGGTGGCGACATGCCGCCCGTCGGCCGTGATGACGATCGCTTCCGCGCCGCTGCGGTCCCGGTACCAGCCGGTCCAGACTTCCGTCGACTCCGATGACATGCGCGGACTGTAACCGTAGGACCGGCTCCGGCGCGCGTCCGGTCACCCCGTGGCCTGACTTCTCCCGATCTCGCCGTTCTTGCCGGTCACGTGCGCGCTCGCGGCTTCCGCACCCGCGACGGGGCGCGTGCCCGCGACCACGTCGGCAGCCGTGCGCACGTTCTCCCCCAGGTCCGCCTCCACGCCCTCGTGGAGCGCGCAGTCCGGATTGCGGCATGGCTGCACTTCCCACTCCGGCACCCAGGCCCCGAGGACCTTGTGCCGGGTGGCTGTCGTCGCCCGCGGCTGCCCGCAGGCCGGGCAGTCGTGCTCGGCCCGGGGGTCCCGCGTCGTGTGAGACGCCTCGTCACCCATGAATCCAGGGTAGGACGGCTCGCACGGGAGCGCCTGCCGCCGTCTACCGCTTCCTGGTGTACGTACGGACGAACGCGCCGTTGCCGAAGACGCGCAGGTCGTTCAGCTCGAAGTCGCGGGGCTCGAAGCCGGCGCCGAACATCGGCATGCCGGAGCCGTACACCTGCGGGTAGGTCTTGATGATCAGCTCGTCGATCTCCTCGATGAGCTCGCCGGCGACGGTGGAGCCACCGCAGAGCCAGATGTCCAGGGGGCTGTCCTCGGCCTTGAGCTCGCGGATGCGGCCGACGAGGTCGTCGGCGATCAGCTCCACGTTGGCGTCGGGCGACTCGGCCAGCGAGCGGGTGGCGACGACCTCCCGCAGGTGGCCGTACGGGCTGGTGACACCTATGTCCAGGGCGACCCGGTACGAGCCCAGCCCCTGGACCACGGTATCGAACCGCTGGTTCTCGGCGTCGATCCCGAGCATCTCCCGGCCCTGCGCCGAGACGGTCTCCGGGTACTCGCCGCTCAGGAACTCCAGGAACTCGGCGTCCACGAACTGGTACATGGAGGTGGCATCGCCCTTGGGGTCACCGATGAAGCCGTCGATGGTGCAGGCGATGAAGTACGTGAGCTTGCGCAAACCGGTCCTCTTCCACTACGGATCGTGGCCGCGATCGCAACCACGACGGTTATAGTGCTTCATCTGTAGTGGTTGCGCAAGCCCTATGTTCGAAGAAGGAGGAACACAGACATGGCGAGAAACCCCGAACGACGTACGGCGCTGCTCGACGCCGCCATCCAGGTCCTGGCGGACGAAGGTGCCCGCGGGCTGACCTTCCGCGCGGTCGACGCCTGCGCCGGGGTCCCCACGGGCACCTCGTCCAACTACTTCCGCGACCGGGACCAGGTGCTCTCCGAGGTCGCCGACCGGATCTTCGTACGGCTCACCCCCGAACCCGGAGTCATCGAGGCCGCCATGCTGCCGGCGCCGAGCCGCGGCCTGGTCTTCGAGCTCATGCGCCAGGTCGCCCAGCGGCTCGCCGCCGAGCGCACCTGCTACCTCGGCCTCTTCGAGCTCCGCCTCGAAGCGGTGCGCCGCCCCGAGCTGCGGACCCAGCTCACCAAGGTGCTCCGCAGCGATCTGGACGCGAACATCCAGGGGCACCTGGAGGCCGGGATGCCCGGGGACGCGGACACCGTCCGGCTGCTCTACTTCGCCCTCACCGGGCTGCTGCTCGACCACTTCACGGTCCCCGGGCTGCACGGCGACCGGGATCTGGACGACCTGATCGAGACCGTGGTCAACCGGATCGTCCCCGAGGCGTGACAGGGCTCCGGAGCCTCAGCGCGTGCGCCGCGTGACGAACTCCGCGAGCGCCAGCATGTCCCCCGCCGCCGCCAGGTCCGGGACCGCCTGGGCCAGATGCTCGACGGCGCGGCCCATCCGCTCGGCCGCCTGGTCCTGCGCCCAGTCGCGCCCACCGGCCCGCTCGACGGCGTCCGCGGCCGCCCGTACCGCCGCGGCGTCGAGGACCGGGCGGGCGTACAGCTCGGCCAGCTCGTCGCCCGCCGGCGTCCCCGAGGCGAGCGCCGCCACCACCGGCAGCGACTTCTTGTGGGCGACCAGATCGGCCCCGGCGGGCTTGCCCGTACGGTCAGGGTCGCCCCAGATCCCGATGAGGTCGTCGATCAGCTGGAAGGCGAGGCCGGCCTCCCGGCCGAACGCGTCCATCGCCGCGACCTCCTCCTCCCCGGCGCCCGCGTAGAGCGCGCCGATGGCACAGGAGGCGCCGAGCAGCGCACCGGTCTTGGCGGTGGCCATGGCCAGGCACTCGTCGAGCGAGACCTCGCGCGGCGCCCGCTGCTCGAAGGCGCAGTCGGCCTGCTGTCCCGCGCAGAGCTCGATGACACAGGCGGCGAGCCGGGCGGAGGCGGCGGCCGAGGCGGGATGCGGATCCTCGGCGAGCATCCGCAGGGCGAGCGCGCTCATCGCGTCACCGGCGATCAGCGCGTCCGGGATGCCGAAGACCGTCCAGGCGGTGGGCCGGTGCCGCCGGGTCACGTCCTCGTCGACGATGTCGTCGTGGAGCAGGGTGAAGTTGTGCGCGAGCTCCACCGCCGCCGCCGCCCTCACCGCCGGACCCTCGTCGGCGCCGAGCGCGCGGGCCGCCGCGAGGACCAGGGCGGGCCGGATGGCCTTGCCCGGCTGCTCCGTGGCCGGGGTGCCGTCGGCGTGCTCCCAGCCGAAGTGGTACATCGCGACCCGCCGCATCGAACCCGGCAGGGTCTCGACGGTCGAGCGCAGTTGGGGATGGACGACCGCCCGCGTCCGGTCCAGGAGGCGCACGGCCCCCTGACCGTCGGTCACGGCGTCCCCGCCGGCAATGGTCACGGTCACTTCCTTCGTCTCCTCCGTGGCGATGCTGCGCGGCGACGAGCCGGGAGCGCCCGGGGGCGGGAGGGTTCGGTCCCCGCCCCCGGACGCCGTCGGCTCAACGCCAGCGGCTGACCTCGACGTTCTCCAGGACGCCGAGCGCGTCCGGGACGAGGATCGCCGCCGAGTAGTAGGCCGTGACCAGGTAGGAGATGATCGCCTGCTCGTCGATGCCCATGAAGCGGACGGAGAGGCTCGGCTCGATCTCGTCGGGGATGCCGGTCTGGTGCAGACCGATCACCCCCTGGTCGGCCTCGCCCGTACGCATGCAGATGATCGAGGTGGTGCGGGCGTCCGAGACCGGGATCTTGTTGCACGGGTAGATCGGCACACCGCGCCAGGTCGGGATGCGGTTGCCGTTGATGTCGATCGTCTCGGGCACCAGACCGCGCTTGTTGAGCTCGCGGCCGAAGGCGGCGATGGCCCGCGGGTGGGCGAGGAACAGCTTGGATCCCCGGCGGCGGGAGAGCAGCTCGTCCATGTCGTCCGGGCTGGGGGCGCCGTCGTGGGGCTGGAGGCGCTGCCCGTAGTCGCAGTTGGCGAGGAGGCCGAACTCCTTGTTGTTGACCAGCTCGTACTCCTGGCGCTCGCGGAGCGCCTCGACCGTGAGCCGCAACTGCTGCTCGGTCTGGTTCATCGGCTGGTTGTAGAGGTCGGCGACGCGGCTGTGCACCTTCAGCACGGTCTGGGCGACGCTCAGCTCGTACTCGCGGGGCGAGGCGTCGTAGTCGACGTACGTGTGCGGGACGACGGCCTCGCCGACGTGGCCCGCCGAGAGGTCGATCTCGGCCTCGCCGTACTTGTTGGTCCGCTGCTGGGGCAGGGCGGCGACGCTCGCGAGGTGGGCGGCGAGCGAGCCGGCCCGCTCCGCGAGGTTCCGCACGTCGTCGCGGGTGAGCTCGAGGACCGTACAGGCGGTGGCGGCACGGGCGGACCACTCCCAGGTGGCCTCCGGGTCGACCAGGGCGTTGTCGCCGAAGTAGGCGCCGTCGGCGAGGACTCCCAGAACCGCCTCGTCGCCGTACGGTCCCTCGCCGATCTGCTCGATCCGGCCGTGCGCGAGGAGGTGGACCCGGTCGGTCGGCTCGCCGGCGACGGCGACGACCTCGCCGGCCGCGTACTCCCGCTGGCGGCAGCGGGCCGCGAGCTCGGTCAGGGCCTCCTCGTCCTCATAGCCGCGCAGGACGGGGAGTTCGCCGAGCTCGGCGGGGATGACCGCGACGCGCTCTCCGGTCTGGACGAAGGTGACCCGGCCGTCGCCCACGGAGTAGCTGAGCCTCCGGTTCACCCGGTACGTACCACCCTGCACCTGGACCCAGGGCAGCGCCCGCAGCAGCCACCGTGAGGTGATCTCCTGCATCTGCGGCGCCGACTTGGTGGTCGTGGCGAGGTTCCGCGCGGCAGCGGTGCCGAGACTCTGCTGCGGCGCCTGCTGCTCCGCGACGCGGACCTCGTCGCCAACCGAACCAACGGACATGGAACTCCCTCTCGTATGACTGAGTTGCGAGACGAAGCCTTTCAGCACGGAACGTGTCGGCGCCATTACACATTCGAGTGGGACTGTTCGACGATCTTCGGGGCATGTCACGTGATTTCCATCCGAACAGCGGAGCCCCACCCGCCCCGGCCGGCCCTGTCCGGATCGGCTCGCACACGGCCCGAACGGATGGCAGCGGAGTGGCGGACTCCGGTAATCCGGAACCTCCGGCGGGCCGGACTCCGGCGTTCCGGAAGCCCCCACCCGTCCTCCGAAGGGAGTCGGTCATGTCCACCCCCATGTCCGCGAGCAGGTTCCTCGACGCGCTGCGCGACGAGGGCCTCGCGGTCGTCCAGGTCGGCGAATGGTCCACCCACAACCGCAACCACAAGGGCCCCTGGGGGCCCGTGCACGGCGTGATGATCCACCACACCGTGACCCGGGGCACCGCCACCACGGTCCGGATCTGCCGGGACGGCTACGCGAGCCTGCCGGGACCGCTCTGCCACGGCGTGATCGCCAAGGACGGCACCGTCCACCTCGTCGGCTACGGCCGCGCGAACCACGCGGGCCTCGGCGACGACGAGGTCCTCAGGGCGGTCATCGCCGAGCAGGGCCTGCCCCGGGACGACGAGGCCACCACGGACGGCAACCGGTACTTCTACGGCTTCGAGTGCGAGAACCTCGGCGACGGCAAGGACCCGTGGCCGAAGGTCCAGCTGGAGGCCATCGCCAAGGCGGCGGCCGCGCTGTGCCGGGTGCACGGCTGGACGCAGCGCTCGGTCATCGGGCACCTGGAGTGGCAGCCCGGGAAGGTGGACCCGCGCGGCTTCACCATGGCCTCGATGCGCGAGCGGGTGGCCGACCTCCTGCGCTGACCGGGCGGGGCGCGCGGACCCGCGCCCCGGCACGGGGACGACGGCCCCCACCCGGACAATGGCCTGGTGAACGCGTTCGACCTCTCCCGCCTGCGACCCCGGCTCCCCTCGCCCCTGGAGCCGGTGGAGGACGAGCGCTTCACCCGGCGCGGGCTCACGCTGTCCCTCAAGCGCGAGGACCTCATCCACCCCGACCTGCCGGGCAACAAGTGGCGCAAGCTCGCCCTCAACCTGGCGGCGGCGGACGGCCGCCCCGTGCTGACCTTCGGCGGCGCGTACTCCAACCACCTGCGCGCGGTGGCGGCCGCCGGGCGGCTGCTCGGCTTCCCCACGGTCGGGATCGTGCGCGGCGACGAGCTGGCCGGGCGGCCGCTCAACCCCTCGCTCGCGCGGTGCGCGGCGGACGGGATGCGGCTCGTGTTCGTGGACCGGGCCACGTACCGCGCGAAGAACGACCCCGCCACGCGCGCGACGCTCCTCGAACAGGCCCCCGCGGGCGCGTACGTGGTCCCTGAGGGCGGCAGCAACGCGCTCGCCGTCCAGGGGTGCGTGGAGCTGGGCCGGGAGCTCGTCGGGGAGGCGGACACGGTCGCCGTCGCCTGCGGCACGGGCGGCACCCTGGCGGGTCTCGCGGCCGGCCTGGGTGCGGGGCGGCGGACCCTGGGCGTCCCGGTCCTCAAGGGCGGTTTCCTGGGCGGGGAGGTACGCGCCCTCCAGGAGGCGGCGTTCGGCGGGCCGCGCGGCGACTGGGCGCTGGACGAGCGTTTCCACGGCGGGGGCTACGCGCGCGTGTCCCTGGCCCTGGAGGCGTTCGCACGCGACTTCGAGGCGCGGCACGGACTCGCCATCGAGCGGCTGTATGTGGCCAAAATGCTGCTCGGCCTCACGACCCTGGCGGAGGAGGGCGCGTTCCCTGCGGGCACCCGGCTCGTGGCGGTCGTCACGGGTGCCCCGGACACGCCCCGGCGGGACGAGGGGGCTCAGTCCGCGGCCTCCTCGCGGTAGGCGGCGGCCTCCTCCAGGTCGAGCCGGCGGAGCAGCGTCCGCATCATCTCGTCGTCGATCCGCCGGGCGTCGCGCAGCTGCACGAACACCTTCCGCTCGGCGTCGATCATCTCGCGCGACAGGCGCCGGTAGGTGTCGTCCGCGGTCTCCCCGGTGACCGCGTTGGGGGCGCCGAGCCGCTCCCAGACCGCGTTGCGGCGCCGTTCCAGGACCGTGCGGAGCCGGTCGGCGAGGGGCTTCGGCAGGGCGTTGCGCTCGTCGGCGAGCAGGGCCTCCAGGCGCTCCTCGGCGGCCTGCGAGGCCTCGCTCTGGGCCTGCGCCTCGGCCAGGGTCTCGGCGTACCGGTCCTTTCCGGGGAGCTTCAGGAAGCGGATGAGGGGCGGCAGGGTGAGGCCCTGCACGACCAGGGTGCCGATGACGGTGGTGAAGGTGAGGAAGAGGACGAGGTTGCGGGCCGGGAACTCCACGCCGTCGGTGACCACGGGGATGGAGAAGGCGATGGCGAGCGAGACCACCCCGCGCATGCCGGCCCAGCCGACGACGAGCGGGGCCCTCCAGTCCACCTCCGGCTCCCGTTCCCTGATCCGGGCGGAGAGCCGGGGCAGGAAGGTCGCGGGATAGACCCAGACGAACCGGACCACGACCACCGCGACGAAGACCCCGGCCGCGTACCAGGCCGCCTCCCCGATCCCGTACGGCCCGAGTTCCTGGACGACGTACGGCAGCTGAAGGCCGATCAGGGCGAAGACGGCGGACTCCAGGACGAAGGCGACCATCTTCCAGACGGCCTCCTCCTGGAGGCGGGTCGCGAAGTCGACCTGCCAGGCGCGGTGGCCCAGGAAGAGGCCGACCACGACGACGGCGAGGACGCCGGAGGCGTGCACCTCCTCGGCCGCCGCGTAGGCGACGAAGGGGATGAGGAGGGAGAGCGTGTTCTGCAGGAGGGAGTCGCCGAGGCGCCGGCGCAGCCAGTGGATGGGGACCATGAGGAGGAGGCCGACGCCGATGCCGCCGAGGGCCGCGAGCGCGAACTCCCGGAGGCCGCCGGCCCAGCTCAGACCCTCGCCGACGGCCGCCGCGAGGGCGACCTTGTACGCGGTGATGGCGGTGGCGTCGTTCACCAGGGACTCGCCCTGGAGGATCGTGGTGATCCGGTTCGGCAGGCCGAGCTTGCGGGCGATGGCGGTGGCGGCGACCGCGTCCGGCGGGGCGACGACCGCTCCGAGCACCAGGGCGGCGGTGAGCGGCAGATCGGGCACGAGGACGTACGCGAGCCAGCCCACCGCCACCGTGGCGAAGAGGACGTACCCGACGGAGAGCAGGGCCACGGGCCGGATGTTGGCCCGCAGGTCGAGGTACGAGGAGTCGACGGCCGCCGTGTAGAGGAGCGGGGGAAGGATCAGCGGCAGCACGATGTGCGGGTCGAGGGTGTAGTCCGGCACTCCGGGGACGTAGGCGGCCGCGAGACCGGCCGCGACCAGGAGGAGCGGCGCGGGCACCGGGGTCCTGCGGGCGAGCCCCGCGATCGCCGCGCTCGCCGCCACGAGTCCCACCAGCTCTAGTGCGTCCATGCCCGTCCCCGTCTCGTCCCGCAACGTAACCTGGCCATCATGAGCGAGTGCCCACACGTTGCCGAAATGCCGCGCCCCGAACCGGCGCCGCTGGCCGACACCTGCCCGGAGTGCCTGGCGGACGGTACGCACCCGGTCCAGCTGCGGCTCTGTCTGGCCTGCGGGCACGTGGGCTGCTGCGACTCGTCGGCGGGACAGCACGCGACGGGGCACTTCACCACGACGGGGCACCCGGTGATGCGGACCTTCGAGCCGGGCGAGGCCTGGCGCTGGTGCTTCGTGGACGGGTCGATCGTCTGAGTCCCCGGCCGGGCCGATGGTCCGACCGTCCGGCGATTCGGCCGTTCGACGATTCACCCGCCCCCCGGTTGGGTACGTCACCCCTCCGCCGGTCGCTCGCTTTCGGCCCCTGCAGACCCCTGCAGACCCCTGCCCACCGTCCGCACCCATGGGCCTACCATGGGTGACGACCGGCGACCGGGGGGCCGGCGGGGGCGGGGGTGCACGGCGACACGGCGGGACGGATCGCGATAGCGTCACGGCGGACTGCGCAGCCCCCTGCGTACCGCCCGGTTCGGGGGCCTCTCCCCCCGAGCCCCGAATGAGCTTGTGCCACCTTGGAGGTGAGGGTGTCCCAGATCGCAGGCGAGCCCGGGACCCAGGACTTCGTGGAAGTCCGGCTGCCCGCTGCGGGTGCCTATCTGTCCGTGCTGCGTACGGCCACGGCCGGCCTCGCGGCGCGCTTGGACTTCACCCTCGACGAGATCGAGGACTTGCGGATCGCGGTCGACGAGGCCTGCGCCATCCTGCTCCAGCAGGCCGTGCCGGGATCCGTCCTCAGCTGTGTCTTCCGGCTGGTCGACGACTCCCTCGACGTGACCGTCTCCGCCCCGACCACGGACGGCCGGGCACCCGAGCGGGACACGTTCGCCTGGACGGTGCTGTCGGCACTGGCCGGGAAGGTGGAGTCGTCGGTGGCCGATGACCGTACGGTCTCGATCAGCCTGTACAAACAGCGCGGCGCGGGGCCAGGCCCGGCGTGAGGCGCGGGGACGCGACGGCCGGCATCCCTGAGCAGCAGGCACGGCCGTATGAGGTCGCTACGGAGCAGGCGGACCAGATGAGCGAGCACGAGCAGCACCCCGAGGTTCCTGAGACACCAGGCGTCTCCGAGGCCCCCCGGGGCCCCGCGCGTGCGGAGGGCTCCGCCGAGACGGGCGGGGCCGCGGCGGCGACCGCCGAGACGGCCACCGAGGCCGTCGACGGGACGGCCGCGGAGCCGGTCGCGAGGACGGTCGCGGAGGCGGAGAAGACGGAGGACGGGGACGAGCCCGACGACGTCCCCGTCGTCCCGGACCCGCACGACCGGAGCGGCGCCCGTGCGCTCTTCGTGACGCTGCGTGAGCTGCCGGAGGGCTCCCCGGAGAAGGCCGAGCTGCGCAACCAGCTGGTGCGGATGCACCTGCCGCTGGTCGAGCACCTGGCCCGGCGCTTCCGCAACCGCGGCGAGCCGCTGGACGACCTGACCCAGGTCGCGACCATCGGTCTGATCAAGTCGGTGGACCGGTTCGACCCGGAGCGCGGCGTCGAGTTCTCGACGTACGCGACCCCGACGGTCGTCGGCGAGATCAAGCGCCACTTCCGCGACAAGGGCTGGGCGGTCCGGGTGCCGCGCCGGCTCCAGGAGCTGCGGCTCTCACTGACCACGGCGACGGCGGAGCTCTCCCAGCAGCACGGCCGCTCGCCGACCGTGCACGAGCTGGCCGAGCGGCTCGGGATCTCGGAGGAGGAGGTCCTGGAGGGTCTGGAGTCGGCGAACGCCTACTCGACGCTCTCCCTGGACGTCCCCGACACGGACGACGAGTCGCCCGCGGTGGCGGACACGCTCGGCGCGGAGGACGAGGCCCTGGAGGGCGTCGAGTACCGCGAGTCGCTCAAGCCGCTGCTCGAGGACCTGCCGCCCCGGGAGAAGCGGATCCTGCTGCTTCGCTTCTTCGGGAACATGACCCAGTCGCAGATCGCGCAGGAGGTCGGCATCTCGCAGATGCACGTCTCCCGGCTGCTGGCTCGGACCCTGGCGTCGCTGAGGGAGAAACTGCTCGTCGAGGAGTAGGCGAGGGGACCTAGAGAGGGTCCTGACCGGGGCGCCGGATGCCGAGCGCCTCGGTCGTGGCCGGGTTCACCAGGAGGACGAGCCCGGTGACGGCCAGGACGCCGAGGACGATGCCGGCCGGGATCATCACGCTGTTCGCCTGGAGCATCTGCCAGGCGACCGGCAGGGCCAGGATCTGCGTGATCACGGCCGGACCGCGGCTCCAGGAGCGGCGCATCCACAGGCCACGGGCGGCGGCGAGCGGGATGAGTCCGAGTGCGACGAGCGTCACGGCGCCCGTCGCGGCGCCGGTGAGGTCGTCGGACGTCCCGGTCAGCGCGTGCACCAGCATGTAGACACCCCCGGCGAAGAGGCCGAGGGCCTCGACACCTGCCACGGCCGCCGCGGCGGCGAGTCGGGCGGGGCGGGGGGTCTGCTCCGTGCTGCTCTCAGCGGGACTGCTCATACAGGGCAGGGTAGCGGGGGCGGCCCGGCCCGGCCGAAGCCGGGCGGGAGCGCGCCCGGGAAGCCGGACGGGGTACGGGGGCGGATCCGGACCGGCCCGGGGTGCCCGGGGCCGGGCGGGGTACGGCGGCGGAGCCGGACCGGCCCGGGCTGCCCGACCCGGACGGGGTACGGCGGCCGAGCCGGACCGGCCCGGGCTGCCCGAGCCGGGCGGGAGCGCGCCGCGGAGGCCGGGAGGACACCGTGTCGGCGCCGGGCGGCCACGCTTGCCCGGAACCGGGTGGATACGTCCAGGGATCGGGCTGGACTGGGCCCGGTACCGCCGGGTAGGTACCCTGGCGCTCATGCGCGCACTTCTCGTGGTCAACCCGGCAGCCACCACCACCAGTGCCCGCACCCGTGACGTGCTCATCCACGCGCTCGCGAGCGAGATGAAGCTGGAGGCGGTCACCACGGAGTACCGCGGGCACGCGCGGGACCTCGCCCGACGGGCCGCGGACTCCGGAACCATCGACCTGGTCGTGGCCCTGGGCGGCGACGGGACGGTGAACGAGGTCGTCAACGGACTGCTGCACGGCGGGCCCGACCCCGACCGGCTCCCGGGCCTCGCGGTCGTCCCCGGCGGATCGACGAACGTGTTCGCCCGCGCCCTCGGACTGCCGAACGACGCCGTGGAGGCGACCGGCGCCCTGCTCGACGCGCTGCGTGAGCGGCGGGCACGCACAGTGAGCCTCGGTCTCGCCTCGGGAACGCCGGGCACGGAGGACGAATCCGTCCCGTCCCGCTGGTTCACCTTCTGCGCCGGTCTCGGTTTCGACGCGAGTGTCATCGGCCGGGTCGAACAGCAGCGGGAGCGCGGAAAGAGATCCACGCACGCCCTCTATCTGCGCCAGGTGCTCCGCCAGTTCCTGGACGAGCCGAACCGCCGGCACGGCATGATCACCCTGGAGCGCCCCGGCGCCGAGCCGGTCGAGGACCTGGTCCTCTCCATAATCTGCAACACCTCCCCCTGGACCTACCTGGGCAATCGCCCGGTGTACGCGTCCCCGGAGGCCTCCTTCGAAACCGCGCTGGACGTCCTCGGACTGCGCCGTCTGTCCACCCCGGCGGTGGCCCGGTACGCCACCCAGCTGCTCACCTCGACCCCGGAACGAGGGCCGCGCGGCAAGCACGCGGTGACTCTGCACGACCTGACCGACTTCACCTTGCATTCCAAGGTTCCGCTCCCCCTGCAGATGGACGGAGACCACCTGGGACTGCGTACGAGCGTGACGTTCACAGGCGTACGCCGTGCACTGCGTGTGATTGTGTGAGTGGAAGGGCCTAAAGTCCTTTCACTCGAACGTTTAGGCGCGCATCCACCCCTTAGAAGTACGGCTGTGACCTAGCCGACACCGAGGAATCAAAAAAAACTTTCCGGAAGGGGTTGTATCCGTTGCTGGGGTTTGGGAGTCTCTTCTTGGCGATCGGGACGGCCCGCAACACCGGCCTCCACTGAGAGCCAGAACCCCTCCTCAGTCTTAGGACCACACCAGTTCATCTGGCAGTCGGCCCTTCCCTTGCGGGGGGATTCGTGAAAGCGTTCACATTCACAAGCAACCAGCTTGTAACACCCTAGAGAGGTAGCAGCCATGGACTGGCGTCACAACGCCGTTTGTCGTGAGGAAGACCCCGAGCTGTTCTTCCCCATCGGCAACACCGGTCCTGCGCTGCTGCAGATCGAGGAAGCCAAGGCCGTCTGCCGCCGCTGCCCCGTCATGGAGCAGTGCCTGCAGTGGGCGCTCGAGTCCGGCCAGGACTCCGGCGTCTGGGGTGGCCTCAGCGAGGACGAGCGCCGCGCGATGAAGCGCCGTGCCGCTCGCAACCGGGCGCGTAACGCCAGCGCCTGACGCCCACCGACAGCCTGAGGCGAGCGGCGCATACATCGCGTATGCAATCACCGCCCTTGAGCCGCAGCGCGCAGCAGTAACCCACAGCATTCGAGCCCCGGACCGATTTCCTCGGTCCGGGGCTCGCTGCTGTGTCCGCGCCCGTCGCCTCTACTGCCGTTGCTTCCAGGGCCGTTACTTCTGCGGCTGCACGGGGATGTCGAGGACCACCTTCGTACCGCGCCCGGCGCCCGGCAGCATGTCGAAGGATCCGCCCAACTCCCCTTCCACCAGGGTCCGTACGATCTGCAGGCCGAGGTTGCCGGCCCGCTGCGGGTCGAATCCCTCAGGCAGGCCGCGGCCGTCGTCCTGGACCGTGATCAGGAGTCGGGCGTCGGGCCTCGGCTCGCCCCGTACGGCGGTGACCTCGACGGCGCCCTCGTCGCCCGGGGCGAACGCGTGCTCCAGGGCGTTCTGGAGGATCTCGGTGAGGACCATCGAGAGCGGGGTCGCGACCTCGGCGTCCAGAATGCCGAAGCGGCCGTTGCGCCGGCAGGTCACCCGGCCCGGGGAGATCTCGGCGACCATCGCGATCACGCGGTCGGCGATCTCGTCGAACTCCACCCGCTCGTCCAGGTTCTGGGACAGCGTCTCGTGGACGATCGCGATGGAACCGACGCGCCGCACGGCCTCGTTGAGGGCCTCGCGGCCCCCCTCGGAGTCCATCCGGCGGGCCTGGAGGCGCAACAGGGCGGCCACCGTCTGCAGGTTGTTCTTCACCCGGTGGTGGATCTCCCGGATGGTGGCGTCCTTGGTGATCAACTCGCGCTCGCGGCGACGCAGTTCGGTGACGTCCCGGAGCAGCACGAGCGAACCGATGCGGGTGCCCTTCGGCTTGAGCGGGATGGCCCGGAGCTGGATCACACCGCCGTTCCCCTCGACCTCGAACTCGCGCGGCGCGTAGCCGGAGGCCAGCGTGACCAGGGCTTCGTCCACCGGCCCGCGGGAGGGGGCGAGTTCGGCGGTGATCTGGCCGAGGTGCTGGCCGACGAGGTCGGCGGCGAGACCGAGCCGGTGGTAGGCGGAGAGGGCGTTGGGCGAGGCGTACTGGACGATGCCCTCGGCGTCGAGGCGGACGAGTCCGTCGCCGGCGCGGGGCGAGGAGTCCATGTCGACCTGCTCGCCTGGGAAGGGGAACGTTCCGGCCGCGATCATCTGGGCGAGGTCGGAGGCCGACTGGAGGTAGGTGAGTTCGAGTCGGGAGGGGGTGCGGACGGTCAGCAGGTTGGTGTTGCGGGCGATGACGCCGAGGACCCGGCCCTCGCGGCGGACGGGGATGGACTCGACCCGTACCGGGACCTCCTCGCGCCACTCCGGGTCGCCCTCACGGACGATCCTGCCCTCGTCGAGCGCGGCGTCGAGCAGCGGGCGGCGGCCGCGCGGCACGAGATGGCCGACCATGTCGTCCTGGTAGGAGGTGGGGCCGGTGTTCGGCCGCATCTGCGCGACGGAGACGTATCGCGTTCCGTCGAGGGTCGGGACCCAGAGGACGAGGTCGGCGAAGGAGAGGTCGGAGAGCAGCTGCCACTCCGACACCAGCAGGTGGAGCCACTCGAGGTCCGAGTCGCTCAGGGCGGTGTGCTGGCGCACGAGGTCGTTCATGGAGGGCACGGTGCGAGCGTACCCGCGGAATAAAGGGGCGGTGAACCTGGATCTCCGGGGCTCCGTGCTGGAGGATGGGCCAGGAAGGACCGCGTTCCTGTGGATGGACAGACAAGAATGGTCTAGTCCACAATGAATGCGATAGACCTCCATCCTCCCCGCACAGGAGGATGGAACGAGGTACCCGACGCTCTCTGCCCTGACTGCGTCGAGACCTCCCACACGGCCGAGGGACCGCACACCCCCGGCCGGAGCAAAACTCCGGGCTGCGGTGCCGGGCGGGCTGAGGGTCCCGCCGGGCGCCGCGGCCCGCGGGTGTCTCCAGGGCCGCCCGACAGCGCAACCGCCCCTTACGCCTCCTCGCGCTCCGTGCGCCGCGGAGGCCAGGCCAGCATCGCCGTCGCCGCGACGGCCGCGAGCTCCTCCTTCGTCGCCCCGTCGCGGGCCTGCTGGGACAGCCCCTGGAGAACGGCGCCACTGAAGCGGGCGAGGGCCCGGGCGTCGGTGCCGGCCGGCAGCTCCCCCGCGGCGATGTCCTCACGTATCCGGGTCTCGAAGGAGTCCAGATTGCGGTTCCTGCGCTCGCGCAGGGCCTCCTCGACCTCGGGGGTCGAGCAGTTGATCGCGGCGGAGATCATCAGGCAGCCCCGGGGGTGGCCGGGCTCGGTGAAGAGCTCGGCGGCCTCGCTCAGGACCCGGCCGATGGCCCCCCGGGCGGTCGCCTCCTCCGCGAAGGCACGGCCGCCGTACGCGCCGTAGGAGCCGGCGTACGCCTCGACCACCTCCTCGAACAGCGTCTTCTTGTCGCCGAAGGCCGCGTAGAGGCTGGGGGCGCTGATGCCCATGGCGCGGGTGAGGTCGGCGACGGAGGTCGTCTCGTAGCCGTGCTCCCAGAAGGCCATCGTGGCCTTCTCCAGGGCCGTGAGCCGGTCGAAGGAGCGGGGGCGGCCACGCTGTGTCGTCACCATGGAGTGAATTCTATAGCGGGTGCTACGGAAGTGGGGTACGGTCTTTCCATAACGACCGCTACAGAAATGAGGGGGGCGTCGCCATGGGCGTGCTCGACAGCAGGACCACGGAGCGGCGGGCCGGGAGGCTGGCCGGGAGGACCGCATTGGTGACGGGTGGCAGCCGGGGCATCGGGCGGGGGATCGCCGAGCGGCTCGGCCGGGACGGCGCACGGGTCGCGGTGCACTACGGGAGCAACGAGGCGGCGGCGAAGGAGACGGTCGCGGCGATCGAGGCCGCCGGCGGCGAGGCCTTCGCGATCGGGCAGGAGCTGGGGGTCCCGGGGGACGCCGAGGCACTGTGGGCCGCGTTCGACGCCCACGCGGACGGCCTGGACATCCTGGTGAACAACGCGGGGATCGGGGCCTCCGCGCCGTTCGCGACGATCGGCGCGGAGGAGTACGAGCGGATCTTCGCCGTCAACACCAGGGCGCCGTTCTTCCTCGCCCAGCTCGGCGCGGAGCGGCTGCGTGACGGGGGCCGGATCGTGAACGTCTCGACGGGCCTCTCGCACGCGGCGGTGATGCCGGACCTGATGGCGTACGCGATGTCGAAGGGTGCGCTCGACGTGTTCACCCGCTACCTGTCGAAGGTGCTGGGCGCGCGCGGGATCACGGTCAACGCGGTGGCGCCGGGGATCGTGGACACCGACATCAACGCGGGCTGGTTGCGGGGGAACGACGAGGCCTGGGCGGGGGCGGCGGCGATGTCGGCCTTGGGCGAGGTCGGCACTCCGGAGGACATAGCCGACGTGGTGGCCTTCCTGGTGTCGCACGACGGGCGCTGGGTGACCGGGCAGTGGATCGACGCGACGGGGGGCTCGATCGCCTGACCTCAGGAAGCCAGGGGGTTCGAGTGGCTGGTGGGACGGGGGCGGCCGACCATGGAGGCGGCGGGGGCGTCCGGGGGGCGGAACGGCATGAGGGGAAGGCCCCTCCTCTGCTAGATTTGGCTTTGATTGGTCTATACCACATGGCTCCTCACCAGCCCCTCACCAGATCGGCAGGCACAGCGTGGAAGTTGTCATCGTCAAGGACGCCAAGGCGGCCGGCGAGCTCATCGCGGACGGCATCGCCGACCTCCTGCGCCGCAAGCCCGACGCGCTGCTCGGCGTGGCCACCGGCTCGACTCCGCTGCCCATCTACGACGCCCTGATCGCCCAGGTCGAGGCCGGCTCCGTGGACGCCTCGCGGGCCCGGATCGCCCAGCTGGACGAGTACGTCGGACTGCCCTCGGGCCACCCCGAGTCGTACCGCTCCACCGTGCTCCGCCAGGTCGTCGAGCCCCTCGGGCTCTCCCAGGAGGCCTTCATGGGCCCCGACGGCTCCGCCGAGGACGTCCTGGCGGCCTGCGAGGCGTACGACAGGGCGCTCTCCGAGGCCGGTGGCGTGGACCTGCAGATCCTCGGCATCGGCACCGACGGGCACATCGGCTTCAACGAGCCGTGCTCCTCGCTCGCCTCCCGCACCCGGATCAAGACGCTCACCGAGCAGACCCGCGTGGACAACGCCCGCTTCTTCGACAACGACATCGAGCAGGTGCCGCACCACGTCATCACCCAGGGCATCGGCACCATCCTGGAGGCCCGTCACCTGGTGCTGCTCGCCACCGGCGAGGGCAAGGCCGAGGCCGTGGCGCAGACCGTCGAGGGCCCGGTGGCGGCGCTCGTGCCGGCCTCCGCGCTGCAGCTGCACCCGCACGCCACGGTCGTGGTGGACGAGGCCGCCGCCTCCAAGCTGAAGCTCGCGGACTACTTCCGTCACACCTTCGCGAACAAGCCCGCCTGGCAGGGCATCTGAGCCGCCCGGACTCCCCGTGCACGACGAAGGGGCCCGGCACCTGTTCAGGTGCCGGGCCCCTTCGCGTACGTCCCGTCAGGCGCCGTCCCGTCAGGCGCCGTCCCGTCAGGCGCCCGTTCCGACGACGGCCTCGGCGGCAGCGCGGCCGCAGACCCGGGCCGCGCCGTGCGTGGCGATGTGCAGGGCCCCGCGGGGCTCCGCCTCGTTGAGGCCCATCTCGACCACGACGGTGTCGGGGCGGGCCGCGACCAGGGCGTCCAGGGCCTCGGTCATCCACGCGTGCCGGTGGACGTCGCGGACGACCGCCACGATCCGGCGCTCCCCCGCGGCGGCGAGGAGAGCGTCCACGGAGGAGTCGGCGTAGGAGCCGGTCTCCGTGCCGGGCAGCAGCCGCTCCAGCTCGGCGGCGATGCCCCAGGGGGTCTCGTCACCGACCGCGAAGTTCGCGACGGGGGTGAAGGAGGCCACGTAGGGAGCGCTGCTCACCGGGGTGTGCGGCTGCTTCCCCCGGGTCACCTTCAGGGCCCGGCGGGCGGCGACGAGTCCGATGTCGGTGCCGGGCGCGGTCCCCTCCTGCACTGCCGCGCCCGACACCGATTCAGCCCCCCTGGCCCGGTGCGCCTGGGTCCAGGCCGCCAGGGCGCGCACGCGCGCCGCGGCGTCGGCCAGACGCTCCTCGGGCAGTTCACCGGTCCGTACCGCAGTGACGAGCGCGTCGCGCAGCTGCAGCACGGTGTCCTCGTCGCACAGCCCGCCGCCGACGCAGATGGCGTCGGCGCCCGCGGCGATGGCGAGGACGGATCCGCGCTCGATGCCGTACGTCGCCGCGACGGCCTGCATCTCCATGCCGTCGGTGACGATCAGCCCCTCGAAGCCCAGCTCCTGGCGCAGCAGACCGGTGAGGATCTGCGGGCTCAGGGTGGCCGGGCGGTGGGGGTCGAGCGCGGAGAGCAGGATATGCGCGCTCATGACAGCTTTGGTACCCGCGGCGACGGCCGCGCGGAAAGGCACCAGCTCACGGGCGTGCAGTGTGGCGAGGTCCACATCGATCCGGGGCAGCGCGTCGTGCGAGTCGACGTTCGTGTCGCCGTGTCCGGGGAAGTGCTTGGTGCAGGCCGCGACCCCGACGCCCTGGAGGCCGTCGACGTACGCCACGGTGTGCCGGGCGACGAGGTCCGGGTCCGGCCCGAAGGACCGGACGCCGATGACCGGGTTCTCGGCGTTGGAGTTGACGTCGGCGGACGGCGCCCAGTTGAGGTCGACGCCGCAGGCCGCGAGCCGGCGGCCGAGTTCGCGGGCGACGGCCCGGGTGAGCTCGACGTCGTCGACGCTGCCCAGGGCGTAGTTGCCGGGGAACGAGGAGCCCTGCTTGACCTCCAGGCGGGTGACGTCGCCGCCCTCCTCGTCGATGGCGACGAGGACGTCGTCCCGCTCGGCCCGCAGCTGCGCGGTGAGCGCGGTGAGCTGCTCGGGGCTGACGATGTTCCGGCCGAACAGGCCGACGGACGACAGTCCCTCGCCGATGCGGCGGAGCAGCCAGTCGGGCGCGGTGGTGCCGACGAAGCCGGGCTGGAGCACCGTGAGCGCGTCACGGGTCAGGGTGTCCGTGCCGTGTACGAGTGTGGTCATGGGGAGCCCTTATCCCTTCACCGCGCCGGCGGTCATGCCGCCGACGGCCTTGCGCTGGAGGAAGAGGAAGACGACGAGCACGGGAAGTGCGAAGAGCGTCGAGGCGGCCATGGTGGCGCCCCAGTCGCTGCCGAACGCGGTCTGGAACTGGGTCAGCCAGAGCGTCAGCGTCTGCGACTCCTTGTCCTTGTTCAGCATGAGGATCATGGCGAACTCGTTCCAGGCCGTGATGAAGCCGAAGAGCGAGGTCGACATCAGGCCGGGGGCGAGCAGCGGGAAGATCACCTTGCGGAACGCCTGGCCACGGGTGCAGCCGTCGATCTGCGCGGCCTCCTCCAGCTCGACCGGGACGGCGGCGATGAAGCCGCGGAGGGTCCAGATCGTGAAGGGGAGGACCATGACGAAGTAGACGAGCGTGAGCATCGGAATGCTGTTCAGCATGTCGTTCTCACGGGAGATCATGTACATCGCGATGACCATGACCTCCCAGGGGGCCATCTGCGCCATCATCACGATGAGGACGATGCCCTTGCGGCCCCGGAACCTCATGCGGGCGATCGCGAAGCTCGCGGCCAGCGCGACGAGCAGGGCGAGCAGCACGGCGCCGATGGTCACCATGAGGCTGTTGGTGACGTACGTCCAGAACAGGTCGACCCCGGTGGCGGTCGAGTAGTTCTCGAACGTCGGTGTGAAGACGAAGACGGGGTCCTTCGTCATGATCTCGTGCTGCGGCTTCAGCGAGGACGAGAACATCCAGTACACGGGGAAGACGAACACGACCGCGAGGACGAGGGCGGTGAGGTTCTTGGCGACCACGCCGACCGTGAGCGGCCTCCTGGTGCGCAGCTTCTGCGGAGTCTCGGTGGTGGCGCTCACAGCTCCTCCTCCTGCTTCAGGATCAGGCGGAAGTAGAAGGACATGACCGCGATGAGCATCACGATCGTCAGGATGGAGATGGCGGCGGCGACACCGTAGTGGAACTGGCCGACGCCCTCGATGTAGGCGAAGACGGGGAGCGTCTCGGAGCCTCGGTCGGGGCCGCCCTGGTTCATGGCGTAGACCTGGGCGAACGCCTTGAAGATCCAGATGATCTCCAGGAACGTGGTGATCATGAAGAAGGACTTCAGGTTCGGGAAGACCACGGCCCAGAAGGTGCGCCAGCCGCTGGCGCCGTCCATCTTCGCGGCCTCGTACAGCTCGGACCCGATGGTGGTCAGGGCGGCGTACATGTTGAGGGCGACGAACGGGATGGAGCCCCAGACCAGCAGGATCATGATGATGACGAGGGTGGAGAACCCGGTCTCGAACCAGTTGTGCTGCTCGTAGCCGTCGAAGCCCAGGGTGCGCATCAGCCAGTTCACGACACCGAACTGCTCGTCGAAGAGCCAGCGGAAGACCGTGACGGAGGCGACGATCGGCATGGCCCAGGCGAACATCAGGGCCAGCGAGAGGACCAGGCGCATCTTCTTGCCCAGGCGGTTGAGCAGCAGGCCTATGCCCGTGCCGATCGCCATGATGAGCGCGACGTTGACGGCCGTGAAGACGACGCTTCGGACGACGACGGTCCAGAAGTCCGGGTCGCCGAGGAGCTCGGTGTAGTTGTCGAAGCCGGTCCAGACGGTCTCGCGGGTGATGAACTCCTTCCGGTTGAGCTCCTGGAAGGAGAGGATCACATTGCGGATCAGCGGGTAGAGCAGCAGCACCGCCATGGACAGCAGGGCAGGCGCGACGAGCAGGTACGGCAGCCACCCGCTGGGCAGGGAACGTCTGCCGCGCGAAGGCTTAAGGACTTCCTTCGGGCCCGAAGGGGGTGGCGGAGTCTGAGACTTCCCTGCCGCCCTCCCGGGCGCGTCCTGAGGATCGGCGGTCGCCGTCCCCTGGGAGTCCACGGTCATGGTCTTATTCCTCGCGGTTCTGGGGCTCCCGCGCCCACCGGGGCGCGGCCCGGGGGAGCGGGCCGCTGATCACTCGTGAAGCGCCGATGGTGCGGCCGGTGCGTGACCGGCCGCACCACCGGGCTACGGATTACTGCTGGTGCTGCTGATTACTGCTGGTTGATGCGCTCGTTGATGACCTTGTCGGCCGCCTCGCCGGCGGTCTTGGGGTCCTCACCCTTCAGGACCTTCGTCATGAAGTCCTTGATCGGGTTCGGGGCGGTCTCGACGTTCGCCCAGCCCGGGGTCACCGGGGTGACCTTGCCGGAGGCGGAGGAGGCGGCCATGGCCTCGGCGAAGGAGCCGGCGGCCGGCTTGAACTGCGCGGCGTCGGTGTTCGGAAGCAGCGCGCCCTCGGTGGCGGCGGCGTACTTCGTCATGAAGTCCTTGCCGGCGGCGAGCGCCAGCCACTCCTTGGCGAGGTCCTTGTTCTGGGAGCGCTCGGCGATGGCGAGGTTCGAGCCGCCGAGGAAGACGGAGCCCGGCTTGTCGGCCGTCTTGCCCGGGATCGGGAAGTAACCGAAGTCGGCGGTCTTGCCGGCCTTCTTCATGGCGTCGATCGCGCCGCCGGCCTCCCAGCCGAGACCGATCCAGGACGCCACGCCGCCCTTGGGGACGATGTCGGTGGACTGCTGCGGGGTCGCCTCGTCCTTGTCCTTCGGAGCGGTGGAGTAGGACGCCAGCTCCTTGTAGAAGTTCACGGCGTTGGCGGCCTCGGGGGAGGACAGGTTGCCCTTCCACTTGTCGCCGTCCTTGACCGCGAGGTCGCTGCCCTCGTCCCAGATGAGGCCGGCGAGGACGTACCAGGACTGACCCGGCAGGTAGATCGCCTGCGACTTCGGGTCGGACGCCTTGAGCTTCTTCAGACCGTCGATCCACTCGGCGCGGGTCTTGGGCGGGGTGACGCCGGCCTTCTTGAAGGCGGCCTTGTCGTAGACGACGACGCGGTTGGCGGCGTACCACGGGGCCGAGTAGAGCTTGCCGTCCAGCTCGTTGGAGGCGACCATGCCCTTGTTCCAGGCGTCGTAGCCCAGCGTGGCCTTGTCGCCGGACAGGTCGGCGAGGCCGCCGGTCACGGCGTAGCCCGCGGTCTGCGTGTTGCCGAGCTCCAGAACGTCCGGCGGGGTGTCCTCGGAGAGCGCGGTGGTGACCTTCTCCTGGATGCCGTTCCAGATCTGCTTCTCGACCTTGACCTTGACGCCCGGGTGCTTGGCCTCGAAGGCCTTGTTCACCTCGGCCATCCACGCGTCCGGCGCGGAACCGTCCATGACCCAGACGGTCAGGGTCTTGTCGCCCCCGGCCGACGCCTTGGCGCCGTCCTTACCCTTGTCACTGTCGGAACCACACGCAGCGATAGAGACCATCATGCCTGCGACGCCGATCGCCGCGATGAGCTTGCGCTTCACGCCACCCTCCTCAGGGATGCCTGCAACCCCTGCCCACCGCGCGAAGACATACGTCAGGTAGTGCTCGTGGGGCTGGGACCTGGTCTTTAATGGTTTAGACCAGTACCCGGAGCTTGGCCTAGACCTTTAGGGGTGTCAAGGGTGTATAAGAAGGGCAGTCGCGTCCGTTATCGGACCGACACCTGAGGGAGGGCGACGACCCGTGACCGGTCCGTGCCACCATGTGAGCCGCGACAGACGGAGGAGCCGGTGACGGCAGCAGCACAGGAGTCGGGAAGGCAGGCAATGGCCACGGACGCGGGCAGCACGGAGTCGGAGGGCGGGACACCCACCCGTACCGCGCGCGTGCCCAAGTACTACCGACTGAAGCGGCATTTGCTCGACATGACGGAGACCCTGCCGCCCGGCACGCCGGTCCCCCCGGAGCGCACACTCGCCGCCGAGTTCGACACCTCGCGCACCACGGTGCGCCAGGCCCTCCAGGAGCTGGTCGTCGAGGGCCGCCTGGAGCGCATCCAGGGCAAGGGCACCTTCGTGGCCAAGCCCAAGGTCTCCCAGGCGCTGCAACTCACCTCGTACACCGAGGACATGCGCGCCCAGGGCCTGGAGCCCACCTCGCAGCTCCTCGACATCGGCTATGTCACCGCCGACGACACCCTCGCCGGGCTGCTCGACATCTCGGCCGGCGGACGGGTGCTCCGCATCGAGCGACTGCGCCTCGCGAGCGGCGAGCCGATGGCGATCGAAACCACCCATCTCTCCGCAAAGCGCTTCCCCGCGCTGCGTCGTTCGCTTGTGAAGTACACCTCCTTGTACACCGCCCTCGCCGAGGTGTACGACGTGCACCTCGCGGAGGCCGAGGAGACCATCGAGACCTCCCTCGCCACCCCGCGCGAGGCCGGCCTGCTCGGTACGGACGTGGGCCTGCCGATGCTGATGCTCTCCCGGCACTCGCTGGACGCCGAGGGCGAGCCGGTCGAGTGGGTGCGGTCGGTCTACCGCGGCGACCGGTACAAGTTCGTGGCGCGCCTCAAGCGCCCCAACGGCTGAGCGACGACGCCACCTCCGCACGCACGGACGGCCGCACCCCACCGGGGTGCGGCCGTCCGGCGTTTCCGGGGCCGCACGAAGGGATTCCGAGGCCCGTACGAAGGGATTCCGGGGCCGTACGAGGAGATTCCGGGGGCGTACGAAGGGATTCCGGGGCCGTACGAGGAGATGACGGCCGCCCGGCACCTTCCGCCTGGCAGGAACGTGACGCCTCCCGGAAACCCCCAGATCAGCGGCGTGCGGCGGCCGTGCGCACGGGCTGGCTCCTAACGGCCACGCACTTGGCGCCAGCCGTTCTCCGGTGACAGGGCGCCCCCCGGCGGGCCAGTCTTGGACCTGTCGGAGCCGCCCGGAAGAGCCCGGGAGCGGCGCCGGGAGACCCGCCCCGACATTCCTCGTCCGCACCGCAAGGAAGGCAGTACCACCATGCCCAGCAGCGCCCGTTTCGCCGCTTTCGCCCGTGTTCAGGTCCGGCCCGCCCTCGCCCTGCTCGTCCCCGCCGCGGCCGCGCTGACCCTCGTCCTCGCGGCGACGGAGCCGGCGTCCGCGGGAGCTCCGGCGGTCGCCGACGGCGTACCGGCCGCGACCGCCACCACCACCACCGCGACCACCGCCACCGCCACCGCCACCGCTCAGACGAACGACAGCGACGACGGCTTCTCCTGGGGCTGATCGTCATCTACCTCGTCGGCATCTCGATGAGGGCATCGGACGACGACCCCGCCCCGGACACCGACCCCCCACCGGCCCCGTCCGCCGCACTCCTCGTCGAGACGCTGCACCGCGTCGCCCGTCCGCAGGACCGTTTCGAGTCCGCACGGGCGCTGGTTCTCGACCGGACGATCCGCCTGGCCCTCTACATCCGGGGCCCCGACGAGATCGAAGCCGTCGGCCACGCGCTGCTGCTCTGCCGGCGCCTCCTCGGCCACTCCCCCGAGCTCTCCCACCACCGCATCGCGGACTTCCGGCTGCTCTGAAGCCCCCCACACGCCGCCATCCCCCGACCGCCCTCCCGAGGAACCCCCATGTCCAGGGCTCGTCCCAGCGTGTCCGTCGTCATCCCCAACTACAACTACGAGAAGACCCTCCACGCCTGTCTGACCTCGGTCTTCGCCCAGACCCACGCCCCGCTCGACGTCATCGTCGTCGACGACGCCAGCACCGACAGGTCCCGGGACATCGCCCGGGAGTTCGACGTCGTCCTGATCGCCAACCCCCACAACAGCGGGGTGTCCGCCGCCCGGAACCTCGGGGCCGCCGCCGCCCGCGGCGAGATCCTGTTCTTCCTCGACTCGGACACCGCCCTCCACCCGGAGGCCCTCGCCAACGCCGCCGACCTGCTCCGAGACGATCCCGGTCTCGGCTGTGTCCACGGAGTGCTCGACCCCGAACCGCTCTTCGACGACGGGCCCGTGGAGCGCTACCACGCCCTGCACGCCCACTTCTGGCGCCGCCGCGCCGTCGGCGAGGTCCGCACCGCGTTCTTCGCCCTCGGCGCGATCCGCAAGGAGGTCTTCCAGGCCACCGGGCCCTTCGACGAGAACCTCCGGGACTCGGAGGACGTCGAGTACAGCGGCCGGCTCGTCCGCACCCACCGGATCGTGATGACGGAGGCGATCCGCGGCCGGCACGACGACGTCGACCGGCTCGGGGCGATGCTCCGGGAGCAGTACCGGCGTTCACAGCTGCTCATCGCGGCGCTCGGGCAGTTGCGGGAGGGCGGTCTCACCGCCAACCGGCCGCTCGGTGTCCTCGCCGCCGCGCTCACCCTCCCCACGCTCCTCCTCGGTCTGCTCACCCCGTGGCTGCTGCTCGTCCCCGCCCTGTGCGCGCTGGTCTTCGCCTGCGCCGATCCGGGCCTGAGCAGGTTCGCGCTGCGGACCCGCGGTCCCGGCTTCCTCCTCTACTTCACCGCCGTCCACTTCGTGCTGCACCAGGCGATCGTGCTCGGCGCGGCCCGGGGCGCCGTCCGCTGGCTCACCGAGCCGGACTTCGGGCCCAGCGTGCGCCGCCGCGGAAAGGCCCTCCCGGCGGACCGCCCCGAAGCCACCGCCACGGCCACCACCGCCGCCGCCACCGCCGCCACCACCGCCTCCCCCTTCACCGGATGACCGCCGCCCCTCCCCGTACGCCCCTCCCCCCAGGAGTCCGTTCATGGCCACGCCCACGCTCACCGGCCGAGAGGCGCCGACGGCCCGCCCGCCGGCCTCCCGCCCTCCCAGTCGGCTCGCCGACCTCGCCTCCCTCGTCCGGCCCCACCAGTGGACGAAGAACCTGGTCGTCGTCCCCCTCGGTCTGCTCGGCGCGCCCCACCTCGACGGTGCCGCGCTCGGCGGAGCCCTCGCCGCGATCGGTGTCTTCACCCTCGCGTCCGCTCTGATCTACCTGGTCAACGACCTCGGGGACCGGGACAGGGACCGCCGCCACCCGGAGAAGCGGCACCGGCCGATCGCCGCCGGCCGGATCGGCGTCGCGACCGCCGTCTCCTTCGCCGCCGCCCTCGCCTTCCTCCTCGCGGCGACCGTCGGTCTCACGGTGTTCACCGGGACGGCCTCGCTCCTCGACTGGTGGCCGGTCGCCGCGTACGTGGTCCTGAACGCCGCGTACAGCAAGGGGCTCAAGCACGTCCCGCTGCTCGACGTCTTCATCGTCGCCCTCGGCTTCGTGCTGCGGCTCGCCCAGGGCTGCCTGGCCTCGGGCAACCCCGTGCCGAGCTGGCTCACCCTCTGTGTCTTCTCCCTCTGCCTGCTGCTGATCCTGGGCAAGCGACGCCACGAGATGGCGGTCGGCGGGGTGCTGCACCGGCCCGCGCTGCGCGGCTACACCCTCGGCTTCCTCGACCAGCTGCTCGCCTTCACCGCGGTGCTCACGGCGGTCAGCTACGTCCTGCAGGTGCAGGGCAGCCCGGTCTTCGGCCCGCACGGACCGCTGGTCGCGGTGGTCACGGCCCCGTTCGCGCTCTTCGGCCTGGCCCGCTACCTGCAGCTGCTCGTGGTCGACGCGGGTGGCGGCAATCCCTCGCGGGCGCTGTTCAGCGACCGGATGACCGTCTCCAACGCGCTGCTCTGGTCGGCGCTGCTGGCCGGCGCGTGGCCGCTGAGCCACCTCGGGTCCTGAGGCCGGGCATGACCACCACCGCACCTGACGCCCCACCGCTCACGGGGCCCGACACCGAGCCCGAGCGCCCGCGCGGCCGCCTCCGCCGCGCTCTCCCCGTCCTCTTCCCGGTCGCCGTCGTCACCGGCATCGGCTTCGCGCTGTACGGCCGGGCCGGCGAGCTCGCCGCCCTCGTCCTGCGCCCCGACTCCGTGCCATACCTCCTCGCGGCCCTGGCCGCCAACGCCCTCGCCGTCCTCCTCTCCATGGCCACCTGGCGGACCCTCCTCGCCGACCTGGGCCCCGGGGTGCCTGGCAGTACCGCGACCCGCATCTACTTCACCTCGTACCTCGGCAAGTACGTGCCGGGGGCCGTCTGGGGCGTCCTCGCCCAGCTGCGGATGGGCGGTGCGGCGGGGGTGCCCGCGCCGGTCGTGCTCGCCGTCTTCCTGTTGAACCTGATCGTGGCCGTCCTCACCGGCCTCGCCGTCGGCCCGATCGCCGCTCCCTGGACGATCGGCGCCGAGGCCTGGTGGCTGGTCCTGCCGGGCGCGGTCACCGTCGCCTGGGCGGTACGGCCCGGGCTGTTGCACCGCCTGGCGGCGTTCGCCGCCCGGCTCGCCCGCCGGCCGGCGCCCGCCACGCGGGCGAGCGACCGGGGCATGCGGCGGGCCCTCGCCTCGGCCACCGCCTCCTGGGCGGTCGGCGGGCTGCACCTGTGGGCCCTCGCCGTGATGCTCGGCGCCCCGCCGCTGACCGCGCTGCCGGTCTGCGTGGGCGGCTTCGCCCTGGCCACCGCCGCCGCAAGCCTCGTGGTGGTGCTGCCGGACGGCTGGGGTGCCCGGGAGGCCCTGCTGCTCCTGGCACTGACCGCCGTACTGCCCTGGCAGGAGGCGACCGCCGTCGCCGTCGCCAGCCGGGTGGTCTGCACCCTCAGCGAGGTCCTCGTCGGAGGCGCCGCCCTCCTCCTGACCCTCCCCCGTCGTTCCGCTCCCCCCACCCATCCGATCCCCGCGAAGGACTGACCATGCCCCCGCTGTACTCCGTCGACGACTGCGAGTCGCTGACGACGAAGCAGGTCCACGGCCTGTACAAGGACCACGTCAACAAGAGCCAGGTCTCCCTGATGACCTCCTTCGGCTTCGGCCAGGAGCTCGTCGAGAGCGCCGAGGGCGTCTGGATCACCCAGCGCGACGGCCGCCGCGTGCTCGACTTCACCGGTGGCGTCGGCGTCCTCAACCACGGCCACAACCACCCCCGGATCCTCGCCGCCCGGCAGCGCTTCCAGGAGCGGAAGAGCATGGAGGTCCACAAGACCTACTTCTCGCCTTACGTCGCGGCCCTGGGCCACAACCTCGCGGAGCTGCTGCCCGGCGACCTCGACATGTCGTTCTTCCCCAACTCCGGTGCGGAGGCGGTCGAGGGCGCGGTCAAGCTGGCGTACAAGTACCACGGCGGCCGCCGCTCCCGGGTGCTGCGGGCCGACATCTCCTTCCACGGCAAGCTGCTCGGCTCGGGCAGCCTGACCGGCCAGAACCAGTCCGGGTTCCAGTTCCCCGGCATCCCCGGCGTGGGGATCTTCCGGTACGGGGACCTGGACTCGGTCCGGAAGCTCGTCGCCGAACTCCGCACCGACCAGGGCGAGTCGGACGTGTACGCGATCCTCATCGAGCCGCTGTCGGCGTCGACGATGAACGAGTGCTCGGAGGATTTCCTGCGCGGTCTGCGGGAGTTGTGCACGGCCGAGAACATCGTGCTGCTCTTCGACGAGATCTACACCGGGTGGGGCAAGACGGGCACCCTCTTCCACTTCATGCGGTACGAGGGTCTGGTCCCGGACATCCTCACCACCTCGAAGTCCTTCGGCGGGGGCAAGTCCTCCATCTCCGCCTTCGTGGCCCGCGAGCCGGTCTTCCGCAAGGCCTACGACAACCTCACGGACGCCCTCCTCCAGTCGACGTCCACCACCTACTACGGCTTCGGCGAGGAGGCGGTCACCGCCATCGAGGCCGTCAACGTGGCCGTCGAGGACGACTATCCGGCGCGCGCCCGGGACATCGAGCGCATCCTCGCCCCCGGTCTCGCGCGGATCGCCAAGGAGTACCCGGACGTGGTGGCCGAGGTCCGCGGCCACGGCGCGCTCCACGGGGTGTTCCTGCACAAGGGGCCGAAGATCCTGGAGCTGGTCACGAAGCTGGTGCCCGGCGCGATGACGAAGGACCCGCGCTTCCGCACCAAGCTCATCACCTCGTCGGTGGTCAACGCCCTCTACCGGGACCACGGCATCTACACGTACTACACGCTCAACGGCGAGAACCCGCTGATGGTCGCCCCCTCGCTGGTCGCCGAGCCGCACGAGGTCGAGTTCTTCCTGGACTGCCTCGACAAGACCCTCGCCCAGGGTCTGCCCCGTCTGCTCACCCGTTTCGTCAAGGAGAAGGTGTCGTCGCTGTGGTAGAGCGCATTGTGGTGACCGGCGGTGCCGGCATGCTCGGTTCGACCCTGATCGACCGGCTGCTCGGCGACGGCCGCCAGGTGCACTGCGTGGACCTGCGGGGCCCGCGCACGGAGCACGAGAACCTGACGCACACCGTCTCGGACGTCCGGGACGCGGTGACGATGAAGCGGGTCACGGCGGACGCGGACGTGGTGGTGCACTGCGCCGCCGCCCTGCCCAGCTACCCGGCCGACATGATCCGCTCGGTGATCGTCGGCGGGACCGAGGCGGTCCTGACGGCCGCCGAGGCGAACGCCGTGCCCCGGGTCGTGCACATCTCCTCGACCGCCGTGTACGGCCTGCCGAAGGTGGTGCCCACGCCGGAGGAGTACCCGCGCGAGCCCGTCGACACGTACAGCGCCGCCAAGGCGGAGGCGGAGGAGGTCGCCGAGCGGTTCCGCGGCCGGGAGATGTGCGTACCGATCCTGCGGCCCAAGACCTTCCTCGGGCCGGGCCGGATGGGGCTGTTCGCGATGCTCTTCGAGTGGGCCGAGGAGGGCCGGAACTTCCCGGTCCTGGGCCGGGGCGACGTCCGCATCCAGATGTTCGACGTGGACGACCTCGTCGACGCGGTCGTGACCGCGATGGACGCGCCGGCCGCGACGGCCGACGACACGTTCAACCTGGGCGCGACCTCGTTCGGCACGATCCGCGAGGACTTCCAGGCCGTCCTGGACGCCGCCGGGCACGGCAAGCGGGTCCGGTCCATGCCCGCGAAGCCGGCGCTCGCCGCGCTCAGCCTGCTCCAGCGCTCCGGGCTCTCCCCGGTCTACGGACGCCTGCTGCACAAGCTCCTCGACGACAGCTTCGTCTCCACCGACAAGGCCCGGGACGTCCTCGGCTTCCGGCCGAAGCACTCCAACCGGGACGCGATCCTGCGCACCTTCGCCTGGTGGCGCGAGCAGCGGCTGACCACCGCCGCGCTCCCCGCCGGCACCCGCCCCGCGAAGAAGGGCGAGGGCGTCACCAGTGTCGAACCGTGGCGGCAGGGAGCCCTCTCCCTCGCCAAGGTCCTTTTCTAGGAGAACCCGATCATGTCCGTTCCGCTGGTCTCCGTCATCGTCCCCAACTACAACTACGGCCGCTCGATCGGCCTGTGCGTCGAGGCCGCCCTCGCGCAGACGTACCCGAACGTCGAGGTCCTCGTCGTCGACGACTGCTCCACCGACGACTCGGCCGCGATCGCCGCCGCGGCCGGCGCCCGGGTGGTCTCCACCGGGGTGAACAGCGGGGTCGCGGTCGCCCGCAACCTCGGCGCCGAACTGTCCTCGGGCGAGATCCTGGTCTTCCTCGACTCCGACGTCGCCATGCACCCCGACGCCGTCGCCAAGTCCGTCGAACTGCTCGGCTCCGGACAGGGGTACGGGGCGATCTGCGGCACCTACGAGCCGGAGCCGCTCATCCGCGACAGCCTGATCGAGGAGTACCGCTCGCTCCAGCAGTACTACCTGCTGCTGAGGTCCGAGGGGGTCATCGACACCGTCCACACCGCGATCCTGGCGATCCCCAGGCGGGTCTTCGACGAGGTGGGACCGTTCAACCCGATCCTGCGGCACACCGAGGACCAGGACTACGGGCGCCGCATCTCGGAGCGGTACACGGTGCTCAGCTCGCTGGAGGTGCGCGGCCGGCACGACCACGACGACACCGTGCGGATCGTCCTCGACAAGGTCTTCGCGCGGGCCCGGCTCGCCGTCCCGCTCATCCTCGGCCGACGGCACCTCCAGGGCGGCTTCGTCACCGGCCCGCGCGCCGGGGCCAGCCTCGCCGCGCCCCTGACGGTGGCCGCGCTCGCCGCGCCGGCGCTGTGGGGAGCGGTGTGGGCGCTGCTGCCGCTCGCCCTGTTCGTGCTCGGCGTGTGGGGCGATCTGGACATGTACCGGGAGGTCCGGCGGCATCGGGGGCGGCTGTTCCTCGGGTACTTCGTGGCCGTCAACTTCCTGGTGAACCTGACGGTGTTCGCGGCGATCGGGGTCGCGGGCGTGCAGTGGCTGTGCTCGAAGCGGTTCCGGCACCTGTACGACCCGCAGCCCCGGCCGGACCTCCCGGCGGCGTCGGCAGGGGCGGCCGCGGGGGCCTCCCGTGGCTGACACGCTCGCGCCGACGAAGGCCCCGGCGGGCGGGCCGGGGGCGGCCGTACGGGTCGCTCCGGCCCGGCGGCGTCTGAACCGGCTCGTCCTCGGCGCGGCCCTCGCCTGGCTCGTCCTCCTCCTCGTCGAGTGGGCGGCGGACGGCCGGATCTGGCTCGGGCATCTGGTGGGCATCGTCCCGCCGGCCGCCTTCGCCCTGGTCCCGCTGCTGCTCGCCGTGCTCGCCCCGCTCGCCCGGGGCGCCGCACGGTGGCGGAGCCTCGCGGCCGCCGCGCTGGCCCTGGTCGTGGGCTTCGGGCAGTCGGGCTTCGACCCGGCGGCGCTGTGGCGGTCGGAGCCGGGGCCCGGGCCGGACTCCGTGCGGGTCTTCGCCTGGAACACCAACTCGTGGAACCAGCTCCTCGGCACCCAGGACCACTTCTACGCCTTCCTGAAGGCGAAGGACGCGGACGTCTATCTGCTGCACGAGTACCAGCACGTGACCGCCGACCGTAAGGGCAGGCTGCCCGTCGACGACCTGGCGCGGCTGCGCCGGGAGTTCCCCGGCTACGAGGTCGCGGTCCGGGGCGAGCTGGTGACGCTCTCCCGCTTCCCGATCCTGCGGCAGCCGGCCGTGGGCCCGGCCGGCGACCTGCCGCCGGGCGCGGACTGGCAGGCGCAGTACCGGGAGAACAAGGTGCTGCGGACGGACGTGCGGGTCAGGGGCCGGACGGTGTCGTTCTACAACGTGCACATGCCGGTGTGGAACAGCATGCCGGACGGGCTGCTGTCCGCCGCGTTCTACCGCCACATGCGGGAACGGTTCACCCCGCGCCGGGCGCAGTACGCGGGCCTGGAGGCCGATCTCGCGGCCAACCGCAACCCGGTCGTGGTGGCCGGTGACTTCAACGCGACGGCGGCGATGTCGGACCTCGACCCGCTGCGGGACCGCCTCGACGACGCGGCGGACGTGAGCACTGACCCGTACCCGACGAGCTGGGAGGAGGGCGGCTGGAAGCCCTTCTGGCGGACCGACTGGGCGTTCACGGGCAACGGGGCGAAGGCCGAGCGTTACGAGTTCAACGAGCCCGAGAAGCTCTCCGACCACGCGGTGCAGGACCTGTGGGTGTCCCTGCCGGGGAACGGGTGACCGACGTGCTGCTGTGCTGCGCCCTGGTCTGGGCGGTGTTCCTCGCCCTGCACCTCGCGCTGGCCGGGCGCTGGTGGCCCTGGCTCGCGGTCTCCCTGCTGCCGCCGCTCGCCTTCGCCGCCGTCCCGCTCGCCCTGCTCGCGGCCGCCGCGGTCACCGGCGGGCGGGCGGCGGGGGCGCTCGCCGCGGGCTGCCTGCTCGCGGGCTGGACGCAGAGCGGCGTCAACCTGCGGGCGCTGAGCCGTCGTTCGGAGAGCGCGGAGGGGCTGCGGCTCGTCTCCTGGAACACTCAGCACTGGAACCAGGGCGGCGACCCCGAGCGCTTCTACGCCTTCCTGCGCTCCCTCTCGGCGGACGTCTACGTCCTCCAGGAGTACCTGAACGGCTTCGAGGGCGGCGAGGTCTGGGACATCGACGACGAGGAGCGGATCCGGGCCGCGTTCCCCGAGCACCACCTGGCCGTCGACAACAACTCCGTGACGCTGTCGCGGTTCCCGCCCGCCGGGCCGCCGGTGCCGGTCGGCGCCTGCTCGCTCCGGGTGGACCTGCGGGTCGGGGAGGGTGTCCTGTCGACGTACAACGTGCACATCCCGGTGCAGCTCACGGTGATGAACCCGCTGCGGCCCGCCTTCCTCCGGGACATGCGGCGCCGGGCCGCCGCCCGCGACCGGGAGTACGCGGCGCTCGTCGCAGACCTTCGGGGCAACCCGCACCCGGTCCTGGTGACCGGGGACTTCAACACGAGCGCCGCCATCGGCGACATCCGCCGGCTGCCGCGCTCGCTGCGCGACGCGATCGGTGCCTGCCGTTCGGTCCTCCCGGCCAGCTGGAACGCCCGCTCGCGGCTGCGGCTGTGGCGGATCGACTGGGCGTTCACCGGCGGCGGCGCCCGGGTCGGCTCGTACCGCTTCCGCGCCGCGGAGGGCCTCTCGGACCACCTGGTCCAGGAGCTGACCGTCACCACCCCCCACAGATGAGAGAGAGGGAAGAACCGATGGAGTACACCCACCTGGGCGGCCCCGAGGGCCCCCGTGTGAGCACCCTGTGCCTGGGCACCCTGCCGTTCGGCACCCGGATCGACGAGGCCGCCGCCTTCGCCGTCCTCGACCGCTTCCACGAGGCCGGCGGCACCTTCATCGACACCGCCAACACCTACGCCTTCTGGGAGCCGGGCGCGACCGGCGCCGAGAGCGAGCTGCTGATCGGCCGCTGGCTGCGCAGCCGGGGCGTCCGGGACGAGATGGTGCTGGCCACCAAGGTCGGCGCGCTGCCGGACCCCCCCGGTTCGGCCTGGCCCGAGTGCGCGGAGGGGCTCTCGGCCCCGGTGCTGCGCCGGCAGGTGGAGGAGAGCCTGCGGAACCTGGGCACGGACCGGATCGATCTCTACTACGCGCACATCGACGACCGGCGGACGCCGGTCGCCGAGACCATGGGCGCCTTCGGCGAGCTGGAGGACACGGGGAAGATCGGCCGGGCCGGCTGCTCGAACTTCGCGGCCTGGCGGATCGAGGAGTCGCGGGGCGCGGCGGTGGCCGCCGGGGTGCCGGACTACGCGGCCGTGCAGCAGCGGTACACCTATCTGCGGCCGCGTCCCGGCGCGGAGTTCGGGGTGAACCCGCACGCCTCGGAGGAGCTGCTCGACTATCTGGGGACCCGTCCGGAGCTGACGTTCACGGCGTACACGACCCAGCTGACGGGGGCGTACACCGACGCGGGCAAGGAGGTGCCGGAGCAGTACCGGCACGAGGGTTCGGAGCGGCGCCTCAAGGTGCTGGCGGAGGTCGCGGCGGAGCTGGGCGTGACCGCCAACCAGGTGGTCCTGGCCTGGGCGTTGGGCGGTGAGCTGCCCGTACTCCCGGTGATCGGGGCGAGTTCGACGGCGCAGCTGGACGAGACCCTGGGCGCGGTGGGGCTCCGCCTGGACGACGAGCTGAGGAAGCGGCTCGACGATGTCGACTGAACAGGCCGTAAGGACAGGGGATCTCGTGCTCCGACACCGGGTGTCCTTCGGCGTGGCGTGGCTGCTGGTGCTGCTGCTCGGCGGCGCGGCGGCGGTGGCCGGGCTCGGCCGCCTGGACCAGTCGTTCACCGCCTCCGGCGGGCCGGGTCACCGCGCGAACCAGGCGATCCAGGAGCGGTACGGGAACGGGGCGGCCGTCGCCCCGCTGGTCGCGGTCGCGAGCTGGCCGGCGGCCACCGACGTACGGACGGCTGAGACGGCCGGGCGGTTCGCGGACGCCGTCCGGCGGGCGGCGGGCCCGGGCGCGCGGACGGTCTCGTTCGCGGGGACGGGCGACGAGGGGTTCCTCGGCGCGGACGGCCGCACGGTGTACGCGCTGGTGTACCCGGCTGCCGGAAAGCCGGACCTCGCGGGGCTCGCGGCCGTCGAGGCGGCGGCGGGCACCCTGCGTGCGGGGCTGCGGTCGGCGCTGCCGGCGGCCCGGGTCGAGGTGACGGGCGTGCTCCCGCTCCAGCACGACAGCGCGGTGGCGGGGCCGGGCCCTGCGATCCTCGCCATGAAGGCGGGGTGTGCGCTCGGGCTGCTCGTGCTGCTGGTCCTGGCGTTCCGCTCGCCGCTCGGGGTCCTGGCACCGCTGCTGCTCGCCGGGGTGACCTCGGTGGGGGCGCTGGTCCTGGTGGAGGCGGTGGCCGCGTTCACCGAGATCAGCTTCATCGTGGTCTACCTAGTGCCGGTCACGGCTCTGGTGCTCGCGGTGCACCGCTGGGCGCAGCCGCCGGAGACCGCCGCCCGGTCCGCGGTGGCGGCCGGTGCGGCGGGGGCGGCGGCCTGCGCGGTCCTCGCGCTCTTCCCGGCGGCGTTCCTCCGCTCGGTCGGGGTCGCGGGTCTTGCGGTGGCGGCGGTGGGCACGGCGGCGACCCTGACCCTGGCACCGGTGCTCCGCTCGGCGGCGACGCGGACGACGCGGAGGACGCCGACGACGCGGACGAAGCGGGCGACCCCGGCGACGCGGACGTCGCGGGCGCCAGGGACGACTCGGGCCGCACGTACGCCACGCACGGCGCGTACGGCGCCCTTGCGCGCCGGGCGGTGGCCCCGCTCGGTCCCGGCGGCGGTCGGTCTCGCCCTCCTCGTGCTGCTCGCCGGCGCGGCCACGCAGCTCCGGGTGGGCAATCCGGAGGCGCACGCCCTGGTGGCCGCCGGCCCGGCCCGCGACGGTCTCGACCGGCTCACGGCGGCCGGGGTGCCGTCGGGCGCCCTGAACCCGCTGGAGGTGCTGGTCCCCTCGGGCGCGGACGCGGAGGCCGTGGCGGCGCGTGCGGCCCGGGTCCCGGGGGTGCGGCTCGCGGCGGCACCGGCCGCGGCCGAGTGGCGCCGCGACGGTTCGGCCGTGGTCGTGGTCGTACCGGAGGAGGAACCGATGACGGCGGCGGGCGCGGCGACGGTGACGGCCCTGCGGTCGGCGCTTTCGGGCGGGGCGCCCGCCACGCAGGTCGGCGGCTCGGGCGTGGTCGACCGCGATCTCGTGGACGGCGTCTACCGGCTCCTGCCCTACGCGGTCCCGGCGGCCGCCCTCGCCGCCTTCCTCGCTCTCGCCGCCCTCACCTCGGCGGGCACGGCGACCCGCGCCGTGTCCGGTGCCCTCCTCGCCTCCGCCGCCTCGGCGGGTGCGCTCACCGTCCTGTGGCAGTGGGGTCCGGCCGGCACCGGGGCGGTCACCGGCTGGGTCCCCCTCGTCGTCGGCGCCTTCGCCTTCTGCGTGTCACTCGACCGCTCGGTGGCATCGGCGGCGGGCGGGCCCTCGTGGGCGGGGCCCGTGGCGGCCGGGGCGGGCGCGCTCGCGGTGCTCGCGGTCGGGATCGGCCCGCAGGTCGAACTGGCCATGCTCGTCTCGGGGTTCGCGATGGCGGTGCTGTCCGACGCGCTGGCCGGCCGGCACCGCACCCCGCCCGTGTCCCCCGCGCGTCCCACATACCGGAGTTCATTCCAATTGGTCTAGACCTAGAGGGCTCCTCCCACTTAGCATCGACGACCGCGATCACGATTGCGGGGCGGTCGCGGTACGGAACGTGACGAGGGGGAGTCAGGGGATGTTGGAGGCGCTCGGCATAAAGGAGTCGACGGAGGCCGTCTACCGTTTGCTCCTGGAGCGGCCCGAGTTCGACGTGACGGAGATGGCGGCCCATCTGGGCCGCCCCGAGTCCGAGGTCCGCGAGGCGCTCGCCTGTCTCGCGGACCTCAAGCTCGTGCTGATGGACGACTCCTCGGGCGAGGTCGAGACCTTCAACCCGGATGTCGGCTTCTCCTTCCTGCTCTCCCGCGCCGAGGCCGAGCTGAGCAAGCGGAAACGCCAGGTCGAGCGGGCGGGGCGGGCCGTGGCCGGCATCCTCGCCTCGTACGCGGACCACTCCGAACCCGGCGTCCGGCACGACCTGGTGGACCGCATCACCGGCCTCGACAACGTCCGGGAACGCCTGGAGGACCTGGCCGCGAACGCCCGCACCGAGTGCCTCTCGCTGCTCCCGGGCGGCGCGCAGCTCCCCGACACCATGGACGCGAGCCAGCCGCTCGACCAACTCGCCCTGGAACGCGGCGTGAAGATCCGGTCGATCTACCAGGAGAGCTTCCGCAACGACCCGCCGACCGTCGAATACGTGCGCTGGTACTGCGACCTCGGCGGCGAGGCGCGGACCGTGCCCGTGGTGCCGATGCTCATGGTGATCGTCGACCGGGAGGCCGCGCTCGTCCCCGTCGACCCGGAGGACGGCCGCGCCGGCGCCCTGGAGGTCCGCAGCCCCGGTCTGGTGCACGCGCTCGTGGTGCTCTTCGACCGGTTGTGGGAGGCGGGCACCCCGTTCGGCGAGAGCCCGCGCCGCGACGAGCACGATCTCTCCCCGCAGGAGCGGGAGTTGCTCATGCTGCTCGGCATCGGCTGCACGGACGACATCGCCGCCAGGCGGCTCGGGATCTCGCTGCGGACCGTGCGCCGGATGAGCTCGGAGCTGATGAACCGGCTGGGCGCGCGCAGCCGGTTCGAGGCGGGGGTGCGGGCCGCGAAGGAGGGCTGGCTCTGAGCGCCACGCCGAGGGACCGCTCCCACGACCGCAGCTGACGTAGTCCCATCCGTTATGCGGACAGGGGTTCCATGGAGCGGAACAGTCCCCTAGATTTCCCCAGCATTACCGAGGTGATCAGTGAGGGGACCGGAATCGCCATGCCAGAAGCGACACAAGGGAAACAACCCACCATCACGCCGCTGAGAGTGGTGATCGCGCTCTGTCTGTTCGCTCCGTTCGTGGCGATGCTCTGGGTGAGCTCGTACGCGAAGGTCGAACCGCTCTTCGCGGGCATCCCGTTCTTCTACTGGTACCAGATGCTCTGGGTGCTGGTCTCCACCGCGCTCACCATGGCCGCGTACAAGCTGTGGCAGCTGGACCAGCGTGCCCGCAAGGGGGGTGACGAGCGATGAAGGACGGCGTGAACGGCGTCGCACTCGCCGTCTTCATCTTCTTCTTCCTGGCCGTCACGGTCATGGGCTTCCTCGCCTCGCGCTGGCGCAGGGCAGAGAACGAGAACAGCCTCGACGAATGGGGTCTGGGCGGCCGGTCGTTCGGCACCTGGGTGACCTGGTTCCTGCTCGGCGGCGACCTCTACACCGCGTACACCTTCGTCGCCGTCCCGGCGGCCATCTACGCGGCCGGCGCGGCCGGCTTCTTCGCCGTGCCGTACACGATCCTGGTCTACCCGCTGATCTTCACCTTCCTGCCGCGCCTCTGGTCGGTCTCGCACAAGCACGGGTACGTCACCACCTCGGACTTCGTGCGCGGCCGCTGGGACTCCAAGGGCCTCTCCCTCGCGGTGGCGGTCACCGGCATCCTCGCCACCATGCCGTACATCGCGCTCCAGCTCGTCGGCATCCAGGCCGTCCTGGACGTGATGGGCGTCGGCGGCGGCGAGACCACCCACTGGTTCATCAAGGACCTGCCGCTGCTCATCGCCTTCGGTGTCCTCGCGGCGTACACGTACTCCTCGGGTCTGCGCGCCCCCGCGCTCATCGCCTTCGTCAAGGACACCCTGATCTACATCGTCATCGCGGTGGCGATCATCTACATCCCGATCAAGCTGGGCGGCTTCGACGAGATCTTCGCCAAGGCGGGCGAGGCGTACGCGCAGACCAACCCGGCGACCGGCAAGCCGCGCGGCGCGCTCGTCCCCGGCGACGCGGGCCAGTGGACGTACGCGACGCTGGCGCTCGGCTCGGCCCTCGCGCTCTTCATGTACCCGCACTCCATCACGGCGACCCTGTCGTCCCGGAGCCGTGAGGTCATCCGCCGCAACACGACGATCCTGCCGCTGTACTCGCTGATGCTGGGCCTGCTCGCGCTGCTCGGCTTCATGGCGATCGCCGCCGGGATCCAGGTGAAGAACGGCCAGCTCGCCATCCCGCAGCTCTTCGAGACGATGTTCCCGGACTGGTTCGCGGGCGTCGCGTTCGCCGCGATCGGCATCGGAGCGCTCGTGCCGGCCGCGATCATGTCGATCGCCGCGGCCAACCTCTTCACCCGCAACATCTACAAGGACTTCATCAAACCGGACGCCACCCCGGCCCAGGAGACCAAGGTCTCCAAGCTGGTCTCGCTGCTCGTGAAGGTCGGCGCGCTCGCCTTCGTCCTCACCATGGACAAGACGGTCGCGATCAACTTCCAGCTGCTCGGTGGCATCTGGATCCTGCAGACCTTCCCGGCCCTCGTCGGCGGTCTCTTCACCCGCTGGTTCCACCGCTGGGCGCTGCTCGCCGGCTGGGCCGTCGGCATGATCTACGGCACGGTCGCCGCGTACGGGGTGGCCAGCCCGACCCAGAAGCACTTCGGCGGCTCCTCCGCGGAGATCCCGGGCATCGGCGAGATCGGCTACATCGGTCTCACCGCCTTCCTCCTCAACGTCCTCGTCACGGTCGTCCTGACCTTCGTCCTCAAGGCCGTCAAGGCCCCCGAGGGCACCGACGAGACCTCTCCCGAGGACTACACGGCCGACGCGGGCGACCGCGGGGTCGACCCGAAGCTCCCGAAGGTCGGCGCCGAGACCCACTGATCCACCGGACCCGACGCGGGCCGCCCCGCCTCCCACCGGAGGCAGGGCGGCCTTCGCCGTCCCCGGGCGGAACCCGCTGGGGTCCTCAGGGCTGCCGCAGGCACACTGCCCTCATGGACTTCACGATCAGGGCGGTACGGCCCGAGGACTACGAGGCGCTCGGTGAGCTCACCGCGGGGACCTATCTGAGCGACGGGCTGCTGAAGTACGGGGCGGAGGACTCGTATCTGCACGTGCTCCGGGACACGGCCCGGCGGGCGCGCGAGAGCGAGGTGCTCGTCGCCGAGGACGGCGACGGACGGCTGCTCGGCGGGGTGACCTTCGCCACCGGCTCCACCCCGTGGGCGGACATCGCGATCGAGGGCGAGGCGGAGTTCCGGATGCTCGTGGTCTCCCGGGAGGCCCGTGGCCGGGGCGTCGGAGAGGCCCTCGTACGGGCCTGCATCGATCGCGCACGGGCCCTCCCCGGGTGCCGCCGCATCGTGCTCTCCACGGACGCCACGATGGTCTCCGCGCACCGGATCTACGGGCGTCTGGGCTTCCTCCGCACCCCGGACCGGGACTGGGAGCCGATCCCCGACCACCGCCTGCGCACCTACTCCTTGGAGTTCTGAGCCGGGGGGCGACACAACATGTGGGGGGTGCCGCACGGGGCGCCCCCCACATGTATGCTCATCCTCGCTGTCGACGCAGGGGAATCCGGCGCGAATCCGGAACTGTCCCGCAACGGTGTGCTTCGTACGGATACGACATATTCGGGCGAGGTGAGTCCGAAGGCCTGCCCACAGCGCATCCGGTCCGTCCGTTCCGGGTGCCAATGACGTCCGGGCCTCGCGGAGTGGGCCGGTGGAAGCGTCGCGTCCGGAGTTACGGATGCCCGTCTGCCCGCCTTCCCCCGCCGCGGCCCCGAGCCGAGCGAGGGAGAGCCCCCACGTGACCATCGCGCCCGCCGATCCGGCATCCGCCGAGGCTTCCGCGGTCGAGAGCGACGGCCCCGGGACCGTGCTGCTGCGGACCCTGACCGACCTCACCGCCGATCTCCCCGACACCGACCCCGGCAAGGTCGCCGCCGCCGCGCTCCGCGGCCGCAGCGCCGTGGCGGACGAGGCGGAACTGCGCGAGCTGGCCACCGAGTCGGCCGCCGGTCTGATCGCCGAGGACCCGGCGTACTCCCGGCTCGCCGCCCGGCTCCTGACGATCACGATCGCCGACGAGGCGGCCGGCCAGGGCTCGTTCTCCTTCTCGGCCTCCGTCGCCGTCGGTCACCGCGAGGGTCTGATCGCCGACCGCACCGCCGAGTTCGTGGCGCTGCACGCGGACCGGCTCGACGCGACGATCGACGCGGCCGCGGACGACCGCTTCGGCTACTTCGGCCTGCGCACCCTCTACTCGCGCTACCTGCTGCGCCACCCGATCACCCGCAAGGTCATCGAGACCCCGCAGCACTTCATGCTCCGCGTGGCCTGCGGCCTCGCCGAGGACGACAGCGTCCGCGCGCTCGACGAGGTCGCCGCCCTCTACCGCCTGATGAGCCGGCTCGACTACCTGCCGTCCTCCCCCACGCTCTTCAACTCCGGCACCCGCCACCCGCAGATGTCCTCCTGCTACCTCCTGGACTCCCCCCAGGACGAGCTGGACTCCATCTACGACCGCTACCACCAGGTGGCGCGCCTCTCGAAGCACGCGGGCGGCATCGGCCTCTCCTACTCCCGCATCCGCGCCCGCGGTTCGCTGATCCGCGGCACCAACGGGCACTCCAACGGCATCGTGCCGTTCCTGAAGACCCTCGACGCCTCCGTCGCCGCGGTGAACCAGGGCGGCCGCCGCAAGGGCGCCGCCGCCGTCTACCTGGAGACCTGGCACGCGGACATCGAGGAGTTCCTGGAGCTCCGCGACAACACGGGCGAGGACCAGCGCCGTACGCACAACCTGAACCTGGCGCACTGGATCCCGGACGAGTTCATGCGCCGGGTCAACGCCGACGCCGACTGGTCGCTGTTCTCCCCGGCGGACGTGCCCGAGCTGGTCGACCTGTGGGGCGAGGAGTTCGACGCCGCCTACCGCAAGGCCGAGGCGGCGGGCCTGGCCCGCAAGACGATGCCGGCCCGCGACCTGTACGGCCGGATGATGCGGACCCTGGCCCAGACCGGCAACGGCTGGATGACCTTCAAGGACGCCTCGAACCGGACGGCCAACCAGACCGCCGAGCCCGGCCACACCGTCCACTCCTCCAACCTCTGCACGGAGATCCTGGAGGTCACCGACGACGGTGAGACCGCGGTCTGCAACCTGGGCTCGGTCAACCTCGGCGCCTTCGTCGTCGACGGCGACATCGACTGGGAGCGCCTCGACTCCACCGTCCGCACGGCCGTCACCTTCCTCGACCGGGTCGTCGACATCAACTTCTACCCGACCGAGCAGGCGGGCCGCTCCAACGCCCGCTGGCGGCCGGTCGGCCTGGGCGCGATGGGCCTCCAGGACGTCTTCTTCCAGCTGAAGATGCCGTTCGACTCCGCCGAGGCGCGCGCGCTGTCCACCCGTATCGCCGAGCGCATCATGCTCGCCGCGTACGAGGCCTCCACCGACCTCGCCGAGCGCAGCGGTCCGGTCCCCGCCTGGGACAAGACCCGCGCGGCCCGCGGTGTGCTGCACCCGGATCACTACGACGTCGAGCTGAACTGGCCGGAGCGCTGGGCCGCGCTGCGCGAGCGGATCGCCGCCGTCGGCATGCGCAACAGCCTCCTCCTCGCCATCGCGCCGACCGCGACGATCGCCTCGATCGCGGGCGTCTACGAGTGCATCGAGCCGCAGGTCTCCAACCTGTTCAAGCGCGAGACGCTCTCCGGCGAGTTCCTCCAGGTCAACTCGTACCTGGTCGACGAGCTGAAGGCGCTCGGCGTGTGGGACGCGCAGACCCGTGAGGCGCTGCGCGAGTCCAACGGCTCGGTGGCCGGCTTCACCTGGGTCCCGGCCGAGGTGCGCGAGCTGTACCGCACGGCGTGGGAGATCCCGCAGCGCGGGCTGATCGACATGGCCGCCGCCCGGACGCCGTTCCTGGACCAGTCGCAGTCGCTGAACCTGTTCCTGGAGACGCCGACGATCGGCAAGCTGTCGTCGATGTACGCGTACGCCTGGAAGCAGGGGCTGAAGACCACGTACTACCTGCGCTCCCGTCCGGCGACCCGGATCGCCCGCGCCGCCCAGGCCGCGGCGCCCACCGCCGCCACCATCCCCGTCCAGCAGGCGGCCCCCGACGCGGACGCCCTCGCCTGCTCCCTTGAGAACCCCGAGTCCTGCGAGGCCTGCCAGTAATGAGCACCAACGAGAAGAAGAACCTCCTCGACCCGGGCTTCGAGCTGACCCTCCGTCCGATGCGCTACCCGGACTTCTACGAGCGCTACCGGGACGCGATCAAGAACACCTGGACCGTGGAGGAGGTCGACCTCCACTCGGACGTCGCCGACCTCGCCAAGCTGACGCCGGCCGAGCAGCACATGATCGGCCGTCTGGTCGCGTTCTTCGCGACGGGCGACTCGATCGTCTCCAACAACCTGGTGCTGACGCTCTACAAGCACATCAACTCCCCGGAGGCGCGCCTGTACCTGTCGCGCCAGCTGTTCGAGGAGGCCGTGCACGTCCAGTTCTATCTGACGCTGCTCGACACCTACCTGCCCGACCCGGACGACCGCGCCGCCGCGTTCGACGCGGTCGAGGAGATCCCCTCCATCCGCGAGAAGGCGCAGTTCTGCTTCAAGTGGATGGACTCGGTCGAGAAGATCGAGCGCCTGGAGACGGCCGCCGACCGCCGCCGCTTCCTGCTGAACCTGATCTGCTTCGCCGCGTGCATCGAGGGCCTGTTCTTCTACGGCGCCTTCGCGTACGTGTACTGGTTCCGGTCCCGCGGTCTGCTGCACGGCCTCGCGACCGGCACCAACTGGGTGTTCCGTGACGAGACGATGCACATGAACTTCGCCTTCGAGGTCGTGGACACCGTCCGCAAGGAGGAGCCGGAGCTCTTCGACGACGCGCTCCAGCAGCAGGTCACGGACATGCTGAGGGAGGCCGTCGAGGCGGAGCTGCAGTTCGGCCGCGACCTGTGCGGCGACGGTCTGCCGGGCATGAACACCGAGTCGATGCGCGAGTACCTCCAGTGCGTCGCCGACCAGCGCCTCCAGCGCCTCGGCTTCGCCCCGGTGTACGGCTCCGAGAACCCGTTCTCGTTCATGGAGCTCCAGGGCGTGCAGGAGCTCACGAACTTCTTCGAGCGCCGTCCGTCCGCCTACCAGGTGGCGGTCGAGGGCTCGGTGGACCTGGACGAGGACTTCTAGGACCCCGCCGTACGAGAGGGGCCCCGCACTCGGCCGAGTGCGGGGCCCCTCTTCTGCGCGTACCGGCGATCAGGCGTTCGGCACCGTCTCGTAGCGCGGGGTGCCCTCCTCCATCTGGCGCAGGGCGTCCTTGCGGTCCCGCTTGGAGAGGCGGTCGATGTACAGGTAGCCGTACAGGTGGTCCGTCTCGTGCTGGAGGCAGCGGGCGAAGTAGCCGGTGCCGCGCACCTTGATCGGGTTGCCCTGGGCGTCCTGGCCGTGGACCTCGGCGTAGTCGGGGCGGGCCAGCTCGGCGTAGGCGGTCGGCACGGAGAGGCAGCCCTCGTTGGACTCGTCGAGGACGCGCAGCTCGGCCGGGAGCTCTTGGAGGACCGGGTTGATCACGACACCGGTGTGCCGGACGCCCTCGTCGTCGGGGCAGTCGTAGACGAAGACCTTGAGGTCCACACCGATCTGGTTCGCGGCGAGGCCGACACCCTCGGCGGCCTTCTGGCTCGCGAACATGTCGTCGATGAGCGCCGCGAGCGAGTCGTCGAACTCGGTGACGTCCTTGCACTCCTTGTGGAGCACCGGGTTGCCGACCACCGTGATCGGGCGGGCCGTGCCGCGCTCACGGTGGGCGAGCTCGCGTGCCTCGCAGTCCTCCGTGTCCACGACGAACCCGTCGTTGATGGCCTGCTCGTCCGTCTCCTGCTGCGCCATGTCCGGCCGCGCCTTCCTGAAAACCCGATTCCGTCGGAGGACAGCCTACGGGCCCGCGCGTGAAGCCTCAGCAGACCTCTTCGAGATCGCGCCACTCACGGCTGTCGGGGCTGTCCGCCACCCAGCCGTCGAGGAGCCCGCGCACCAGGCCCGCCGGGGCCGCGATGCCGCACTCCCGCTCCGGGACCCACAGCTCGCCCGGCGAGCGGTGCCCGAGCGGCCCGGGGTGCCCCGGCTCGCTGTGGTCGTGCGGGTCGGAATGCTCGCCCTCGCCCTCGGCGCTCGGCATGGTCGACTCGGAGCAGGCACGACAGAGCAGCCGCACGGAGGACGACCAGTCCTCGGCGGCGAAACCCGCTTCCGCTGCGAGCTGCTCCAGGGCGTCCCGGTCGGCCTCGGTGGCCGCCTCCAGGAGGACCACCCAGGTGGGGACGGGCGAGGGGGCCCACAGCTCGATCTCGTCGAAGACCGGGTAGGAGGGGCCCGCGGTGGTGGTGCGTTCGCCGTTCGGCACGCCGTCGTGGAGGACGACCTCGCCCCAGCGGCGCCCGGAGGACGGCAGCGGAATGGAGAGGACCTCGATCCGGGCCGGGTCGAGCCGGCGGCCCCACACGACCTCGGCCTCGCCCTCGGGCGACAGCCGGACGGCGGCGCTGCCCAGCTCCATCCCGGCGGGCTCGCCGGTGCCCGCGGCGGCGCCGGGGACCTTCAGCCCGTAGGCCTGCCAGGCGCGGCGGGCCAGCGGCCAGTCCTGGAGCGCGGTCGCGGCGATGCCCACGTTCCACCAGTCGGGGGCGCCGCTCTCCTTGTCGAGCAGCGCGACGGCGCGGAGCCCGGCGGCACGCGCCTGCTCCCAGTCGTGCCGGAACTTGTGCAGCAGCGCCAGGTTGAACCAGGACTCCGAGAGCCAGGGCTCCAGATCCGCCGCACGCGTCAGGAGTGCCCCCGCGTCCTCGTACCGGCCGTCGCCGATCAGCGTGAACGCGCGGTCGGTGGCCTGCCGCCATGAGGCGGAGGGCCGATGCCGTACCTTCCCGAAGATCTTCACGATTCCCGCCTGCCGGTCGCTTCACCCTCTTGTTCGCATCCAACCATGCCCGGTCGGACGCGCGCTCATTACCCATGGGTTACCCAGTCGCGACGGAGGTCACCCCAGCCGCTCCGCCCCGCGCCAGGACCCTGGCCAGGCATTCGACGACATCCGGGTGATGATCGCGGGCGGTGCCGAGCCTGAGCCGCTCCAGGGCGTCGAGGGCGGCGCCCGCGCCCTCGCCTCCTGCGAGGTCGTCGTAGGCGTTCACGGTCCGGACGATCCGGGCCGGCAGGGGCTGCTCGCGGTACGGGTCCGCCTGGCGCTCCACGACGACGGCGACGGCCTCGGGGACACCGGTCATGCGGACGACCTCGCCGCCGAGGAGGGCGATCCGGCGCTGCTCCTCGGCGGGCAGCAGGGCGGTGGCGCCGCCGGCGACGGGGTCGACGAGGGAGAGCTGACCGATGTCGTGCATGAGCGCCGCGTGCTCCAGGACGGCCAGTTCGGCGCCGGAGAGGCCCAGCTCCCGTCCGACGGCGGCGCTGAGGGCGGCGACCCGGCGGGTGTGGCCGGGCGGGGTGCAGCCGGCGATCTCGGTGGCGCGGGCGAGGGAGGCGATGGTCTGCCGGTTGACCGTGCGGACGGCGGCGTACCGCCGGAAGGAGACCTGGGTGAGCAGCAGCGGCACGGCGAGCACGGGCAGTGCCCAGAGTCCGGCGGCGGCCACGCCGAGCGCCATGACGGTGCCGGTGGCGCCGACGGCGGAGCCGATGCCGAGGAGGGCGCGCAGTTCGTCGCGGAGGAGGGGGCCGTACGGGAATCCGGTGCGGGCGCGGAGCACGAGGGCGGCGAGGACCGCGTCGCACAGGGCGGTCAGGACGAGCAGCAGGACGAGGAAGAGGGCGTACGCCGGGCCCTGCCCGAGGTGCTCGACGAGGGCCCCCGAGTTGTAGAGGGGCTGGAAGCAGAGCGCGGCGAAGCCGACGGTGAGGACACGGCGGGCGAGGTGGTCGAGGCCCGACCCGTGGCCCCGGGCGATGTGGGGGACGATCCCGGCGAGGCCGGCGGCGACGACGACGGCGACGATCTGGAGGACGCCGTGGGTGGTGGCGGTCCCGGCGCTCGCCCCGAGCAGGGCGTAGGCGAGGGCTCCGGCGGCGGCGAGCGGCGCGGGCTCCCTTCCGCCCGGCGCTTCGTGGACGGGAGGTGCGCCCGTGCCGGGTGCGGCGCCCCAGCGGGCGAGCTCGCCGAGGACGATGAGGGCGCCGAAGGCGAGGGCGTTGCCGGGTTCGTCGACGCCGTACCAGAGGGTGGAGGCGAATCCGGCGAGGCCGAGCAGGAGCGCGGCCCCGTGCACGGCGCCGACGGTGACGGCGCCGGGCCTCATGCGCGCTCCTTGGGCCTGGTCCCGGGTGCCTCCGGTCGCCGTGCGGCCCCGGCCTCGCGGGGCGGCGGTACGTTCCCGCCGGTCGGGCCCGCGGGTGCGCTCTCGTCGGCGGTGACGGCGGGCTGCCAGCCGTGCCGGTCCAGGGCGCGGACGAGGGCGGCGACCATCCGGGCGTCGAACTGGCTTCCGGCGCACCGCTCCAGTTCGGCGACGGCGGTCGGCACCGGGCGGGCCCGGCTGTAGGACCGGGTGGAGGTCATGGCGTCGAAGGCGTCGGCGACGGCCACCACCCGGGCGAACTCGGGGATCTCGTCGCCGTGCAGCCCGTACGGGTAGCCGCTGCCGTCCATGCGTTCGTGGTGGTGGAGGATCGCGGCCCGCGCCTCGCCGAGGAAGCCGATGCCGCGGACCATCTCGTGTCCGTACTCCGGGTGCAGTTCGATGACCCGGCGCTCCTCGGGGGTGAGGGGGCCGTCCTTGCGGAGGACCCGGGTGGGCACGCCCAGTTTGCCGACGTCGTGGAGGATGCCGGCGAACCGTACGACGTCGAGCCGCTCCTCGGCCATGCCCAGCTCGCGGGCGATGAGGACGGAGGCGTGGCCGACGCGTTCGCTGTGGCCCCGGGTGTAGCGGTCCTTGATGTCGACGGCCTGGACGAGGGCGCGGATGGTGGCCTGGTGGGCGGCGCGCTCGCGGTGGTACTGGGCGAAGACCCAGCAGGAGATGTACATCGGGAGGAGCACGAAGAGGGCCGACACGGGTCCGTAGGTGCTGCGCCAGAGGACGGCCATCATCAGTCCGGCGAGGCCGTGGACCGCGTGCGGGGCGAGTGCCCGGCCGAGGAGGCCGCGCCAGGCGGCCCGCGGGGGGACTCCGTCGGCCGTCGCCCGGATGCCGCCGTCGAGGGCGGTCAGGACCAGGCAGAAGGTGAGCGCCGCGGCGCCCGCCGGCAGGAGCGCGTAGGGGAAGTCGGGGCTGTCGTGACCGTGTCCGAGGGCGCGGGCGCAGCTGAGGGCCTCGGTCACCTGGGCGGCGGCCCAGGTGGCGAGGGCGGTGGCGGCGGCCCGCCAGGCGCGGCGGGGCGTGGCCGGGGGTTCGTCGACGCGGGCGAGGAGGCTGCCGGGCAGGGCGGTGAGCGCGGCGGCGGCGGGCGGCAGGAGGAGGGCGGCAGCCAGGAGGACGGGGAAGAAGGAGCCGGTGCCCATGGGGACGGAGCCGCCGACCGCGCGGCCGAGGAGGCGGCAGCGGGCGGGCAGTTCGCAGAGTGCGTACAGGGCGGCGAGGAGCGCGACCGTGGCCCAGGGGGTGGCCGCGCCGGGGCGCAGGGCGGGCAGGACGGACGCCCCGGCGCCCAGCAGGGCGCAGCAGATGTACACGCGGGCCGCGCGCGGAATGACCTTCACGCCCATCATCCCCGTCACGGTAGCGAGTTGGGCGGCCCGTGACGGCACGGTGGAGCGGATTCGCACCATCGGGTGATACAAGCTGATATACGCAGGAGGCCGCCGCGAGCATCTCGCGACGGCCTTCCTCTCCCACTACGGAAGGGGAGTCACTCCTGGGGTGCCGGCGTCGTCGGCACGATGGGCGCGATCTCCTGCTCGGGCACCAGGTGCCCGGAGCGGATCAGGTCGATCCGGCCCATGACCTTGGACCGCAGGTCGGTGGGGACGTCGTCACTGCCGCAGCAGCGCTTGACGAGCTTCTTCACCGCCTGCTCCAGGCCGTACTTCTCCAGGCAGGGGGAGCACTCCTCGAAGTGCACCTCGAACTTCGTGCAGTCACTGTCGGGCATCTCGTTGTCGAGGAACTCGTACAGATGATCCAGGACTTCCGAGCAATCCGTCTCGTGCGGCTCTCCGCAGCTCATGAGCCCGAGCCTTTCAGATCGTTCGACGACTCTCCGGCGCCCGCGGGAACCAGCCCGCGGTCGCGAGCGTAGTCCTCGAGCATGCCGCGCAGCTGGCGGCGGCCCCGGTGCAGCCGGGACATCACCGTACCGATGGGTGTCCCCATGATGTCCGCGATCTCCTTGTACGCAAAGCCCTCGACATCCGCGAGATAGACGGCGATGCGGAACTCCTCGGGAATCGCCTGGAGCGCTTCCTTCACGTCGGAGTCCGGAAGGTGGTCGAGCGCCTGCGACTCGGCGGAGCGCAGACCGGTCGACATGTGCGACTCGGCACGCGCGAGCTGCCAGTCCTCGATCTCCTCGGCCGCGCTGCGCTGGGGTTCGCGCTGCTTCTTGCGGTACGAGTTGATGAACGTGTTCGTGAGAATGCGGTACAGCCAGGCCTTGAGGTTCGTACCCTCGCGGAACTGGTGGAAGGATCCGTACGCCTTGGCGTAGGTCTCCTGCACCAGGTCCTCCGCGTCCGCGGGGTTGCGCGTCATCCGCAGCGCGGCCGAGTACATCTGGTCGAGGTAGCCGAGGGCGTCCCGCTCGAAGCGCGCGTTGCGCTCCTCGGTCGTCTCCTCGGGGCCGTCGTCGGTCCCTGTGTCGGTCCCAGTGACCGGACCCACCTCCTCCAGCGCGGCGGCGAGCCCGAGGGCGGACCCGCTCGTTTCGGAGGATAGACGAGGAACCGCTCCGCCCGCCGCCCGAATCCGGGCCCCCTTGGGGGCGGGCAGCACTGTCCAGTCGAGGTCAGCGGCCTGCGCACGCTCCGGGCAGATGGTCGAACCCATGCGACGGACTCCCTCTTCTCGCTCTCACACCGACGCACGGAACAACAGTGGTCCCCCACTCGACATTCCCGGTCCGTCAGCGGAGGGAGAGGATCCATTCGGCGACCCCGTCCACCAGGAGCGCCATCGCCTCGTCCGGCCCGAGCGGGGCCCGTTTGGGCAGGGCGAAGCCGTGTTCCCCGTCCGGGATCTCGACGAGGCGGTACGGGCCTTCCGGGAACTCAGCGGGCCGCCCGAAGGGGTCGTTGCCGCCCTGGACGACGAGCGTCGGCAGCCCGCTGCCGAGGAGTTCGCCGGCCCGGGACTTCTCCGGCCTGCCCGGCGGGTGCAGGGGGAAGCTCAGCGCGAGGACGGCGAGCGCGCCGAGCTCCCGCCCGGTGCGGCAGGCGACCCGGGCGCCGGCGCTGCGGCCGCCCGCGATCACCGGGAGCCCTGGCCGGGCGAGGGCGGGCCAGAGGCCGCGCCAGCCGGTGTCCAGGGTCTTGGGCGCGGGCGCGACCTTCTTGCCCGCCACCCGCCAGGGCTGCTCGACGAGGGCGACGGTCACGCCCCGGGCGGGCAGCGCCGCGGCCAGGGCCTGGAGGTCACGGGCCTCGATGCCGCCCCCGGCGCCGTGGCCGAGGGCGAGGACGGCGCGCGGCCTCGCGCCCGCGGGCCCCTCGTACCAGGCGACGCGGGCGTCGCCGGCGTCGGTGGGGACGGTCTCGTACTGTGTCACGTCGGTCACGCTCCCATCCTGCCGTCCGAAGGCGCCCGGGACGGTCCGGAACGAAGCGCTCTTCGGCCAGGCGGGGCTCAGAAGAGCGTGCCGACCTCCGGGCCCTCCAGCTCCGTCAGGAGCTCGGGCCCGTTGTTGCGGACGTTGCTGACGGCGGTCGCCACCGGGTAGGCCCGCATCAGGCCCTCCGGCGGCGCGGCGAGCAGCCCGCGCAGCTCCTCCGGCCGGGCGGTCGCCGGGTCGAGCCAGGCGTCCCAGCGGTCCTCGGTGAGCATCAGCGGCATCCTGGGGTGGATGTCGGCGAGCGACTGGGGGCCCTCGGCCGGAGCCACGCCCAGCGGACCGGTCTCCGCCTCCGTGGTGATCACCGAGCAGGTCACCCACCAGGCCAGGGGGTCGCCGTCGCGCAGGGTCCGGTCGCGCCAGAACTCGTAGAGCCCCGCCATCGCGAAGACCGAGCCGTCCGCCGGGGTCACGAAGTACGGCTGCTTCCGGGGCCGCTTCCTCTTCCCCTCGACCTCCAGGTCCCGCTCCCCCGCGCCGGTCACCCACTCGTAGTAGCCGTCGGCCGGCAGGATGCACCGGCGGGCCGAGAAGGCCCGCTTGAAGGAGGGCTTCTCGTCCAGGGTCTCCGCACGCGCGTTGATCATCCGGGCGGCGCCCTCGGGGGACTTCGACCAGGACGGCACCAGGCCCCACTTCAGCGCGCGCAGCTGGCGAACCGGACGCGGGGATCCTGCGTCTTTCAGAGGACGTTCCAGAACGGCCCAGACCTCCTTGGTGGGGGCCACGTTCCAGTCCGGGGCCAGGCTCTCCTCCGGCTCCCACTTCTCGACACCGAAGAGTCCGACGAGGTCCTCGGGCCGCCGGCTCGCTGCATACCTTCCGCACATACGTGCCACACTGCCACGATCCCGAACCCGACCGAGGAGCCGTCCGAGAAATGACAGAGATCCTCGGCACCCAGCCCGCTCCCGAGGAGTGGATCGTCTACCTCACCGGTGCCTGCGCTGTGAGCCTCGTCGTCTTCCGCACCCTCTGGCTGCCGGCCCGCAACGCGATCACCATCGCCCACGAGGGCGGCCACGGTCTCGTCGCCCTCGCCACCGGCCGCCGCCTCGAAGCGATCCGGCTGCACTCGGACACCAGCGGACTGACCGTGAGCCGCGGCCGCCCGACCGGCCTCGGCGTGGTCCTCACCCTGGCCGCCGGCTATCCCGCGGCCCCGCTGCTCGGCCTGGGCGGTGCCGCCCTGCTCGGCACCCATCGGGTGACCCTGCTGCTGTGGGCGGCGACGGCCCTGCTGCTCGCGATGCTCGTGATGGTCCGCAACGCCTACGGGGTCCTCACCGTCCTCCTCGCCGGCGCCGCCTTCCTCCTCGTCTCCTGGCTGACCTCCCCCGAGGTCCAGTCGGTCTTCGCGTACGCCGTGGTCTGGTTCCTGCTGCTCGGCGGCGTCCGCCCGGCCTTCGAGCTCCAGGCCAAGCGACGCCACGGCGGCGCCCCCGACTCGGACGCGGACCAGCTCTCCCGGCTCACCCATGTGCCCGCAGGAGTGTGGCTGTTCTTCTTCCACGCCGTCGCGATCTCCGCCCTGATCGGCGGCGGGCGCTGGCTCCTGGGCATCTGACTCCCCCGTACAGTGATTCCATGACCGCAGCCACCACCGCGCACATCGACCCGCCCACCGACCTCTGGCCCGCCCCGTATGCCCGCGGCGCCGTCGACGCGACCGTCACCGTGCCCGGATCGAAGTCGGTCACCAACCGCGCCCTGGTCCTCGCCGCCCTCGCGTCCGAGCCGGGCTGGCTGCGCCGCCCGCTGCGCTCCCGCGACACGCTCCTGATGGCCGAGGCGCTCCGTACCCTCGGCGTGAAGATCGAGGAGGGCGTCGGCCCCGACGGCTCCGGCGAGGCCTGGCGGATCATCCCCTCCCCGCTGCACGGCCCCGCGACCGTCGACGTCGGCAACGCCGGCACGGTCATGCGCTTCCTGCCCCCGGTCGCGGCGCTCGCCGACGGCCCGGTGCGCTTCGACGGCGACCCCCGCTCCCACGAGCGCCCGCTGCACGGCGTGATCGACGCGCTGCGCGCGCTCGGCGCCCGGATCGACGACGAGGGCCGCGGCGCCCTCCCCATGACGGTGCACGGCGCCGGCGGTCTGGACGGCGGCACCGTCGAGATCGACGCCTCCTCGTCCTCCCAGTTCGTGAGCGCCCTGCTGCTCTCCGCGCCCCGCTTCAACCAGGGCGTCGAGGTACGGCACGTGGGGTCGCGGCTGCCCTCGCTGCCGCACATCCGGATGACGGTCGACATGCTGCGCGCGGTCGGCGCCCAGGTCGACGAGCCGGAGCACGGCGGCGCCCCCGACGTGTGGCGGGTGGCCCCCTCCGCGCTGCGCGGCCGGGACCTGGTCGTCGAGCCCGACCTGTCGAACGCGCAGCCGTTCCTGGCGGCGGCCCTGATCACCGGCGGCCGTGTGACGGTCCCGGACTGGCCGGCGCGAACCACCCAGCCCGGTGACGCGCTGCGGGAGATCTTCACCGAGATGGGTGGCTCCTGCGAGCTGACCGAGGCGGGCCTGACCTTCACCGGTACGGGCCGGATCCACGGCATCGACGTGGACCTCGGCGAGGTCGGCGAGCTGACGCCCGGCATCGCGGCGGTCGCGGCCCTCGCGGACTCCCCTTCGACCCTGCGCGGGGTCGCCCACCTCCGGCTGCACGAGACGGACCGGCTGGCGGCGCTCACCAAGGAGATCAACGAGCTGGGCGGCGACGTGACCGAGACCGAGGACGGTCTCCACATCCGCCCGCGCCCGCTCCACGGCGGCGTCTTCCACACGTACCACGACCACCGCATGGCGACGGCGGGCGCGATCATCGGCCTCGCGGTCGAGGGCGTGGAGATCGAGGACGTGGCCACGACGGCGAAGACCTTGCCCGACTTCCCCAGGATGTGGACCGAAATGCTCGGGGCCTGAACCATGCGGCGTTACGGCAAGCACACCGACGAGGACGACATCCGCCAGCGGCCCAACCGCAAGGGCACCCGCCCCCGCACCACGATCCGCCCGAAGCACGAGGACGCCGTCGAGGGCATGGTCCTCACCGTCGACCGCGGCCGGCTGACCGTCCTGGTCGACGACCGGGCGGTGACCGCGATGAAGGCGCGCGAGCTGGGCCGCAAGGCCGCCGTGGTCGGTGACCGCGTGTCGCTCGTCGGCGACCTGTCCGGCGAGAAGGACACCCTCGCCCGGATCGTGCGGATCGGTGAGCGCAGCTCGGTGCTGCGCCGCACGGCCGACGACGACGACCCGTACGAGCGGGTCGTCGTCGCCAACGCCGACCAGCTGGCGATCGTCACCGCCCTCGCCGACCCCGAGCCGCGCCCGCGTCTGATCGACCGCTGCCTGGTCGCCGCGTACGACGGCGGCCTCACCCCGCTGCTCGTGCTCACCAAGTCGGACCTGGCGCCGCCGGACGACCTCCTCGACATGTACGGCGCGCTCGGTGTGCCGTACGTGGTGACCACCCGCGACGAGTTCGTGGACGGGGTCGCCGCCGAGCGGGTCCACGAGCACCTCAAGGGCCGGACCACCGCGTTCGTCGGACACTCGGGCGTCGGCAAGACGACCCTGGTCAACGCCCTGGTCCCGCCGGAGCGACGGCGGACCACCGGTGTCGTCAACGCGGTCACGGGCCGCGGCCGGCACACCACCACCTCCGCGCTCGCCCTGCCGCTCAACGACAAGGAGGGCGGCTGGGTCATCGACACCCCGGGCGTCCGCTCCTTCGGCCTGCACCACGTCGACCCCTCCCGGGTGATCCTCGCCTTCCCCGACCTCGTACCGGGTACGGAGAACTGCCCGCGCGCGTGCAGCCACGACGAGCCGGACTGCGCGCTCGACGCGTGGGTGGCGGAGGGGCACGCCGATCCGGCGCGGCTCGTCTCGCTGCGCCGGCTGCTCGCGACCCGGGAGCGGCGCGAGGGCGACTGACTCCCCCGAGCTGCCCTTCCTGAGGCGCAGCCGCTGCCCCGCCCGTCCTGAGCATCCGCCGCTGGGCCGCCCACGTTCGCGGGCTGCCGCGCCGTACACGTTTACGGACGACCACGGCCGGTAAGTGCATAATCGCACCAAGTGCGACGAAGCAGTCACCGACGGCGTGGGAGGCACTGACGATGGCGTGGCTGCTGGTGGTGGTGGCGGGCTTTCTGGAGACGGGGTTCGCGGTCTGCCTGAAGCTCTCGCACGGGTTCACCCGGCTGTGGCCGACGGTGGCGTTCGCGGCCTTCGCCCTGGGCAGCTTCGGCCTCCTCACGCTCGCCCTGCGGAAGCTCGACGTGGGCCCCGCGTACGCGGTGTGGACCGGGATCGGGGCGGCCGGGACGGCGATCTACGGAATGATCTTCCTCGGTGACGTGGTCTCCACGCTCAAGCTCATCTCGATCAGCCTGGTCATCGTCGGCGTGATCGGGCTCCAGCTGTCCGGCTCGGCGCACTGACCGTCCGCCCGCCATCCCTCCAGGGAGGGGATCGTGGGCGCCACGACCTGACTGAGGGCCAGCCGGACGGCGAGTTCGCAGCCCACCGCCCACTGCTCCTCCGCGCAGGCCACGGTCGCCGCCACCAGCTCGCCGGGCGCGGGCGGCCCCTCGTCGGCACGGCGCTGCGCGGGTACGGCCGCGGGGCGCGCGCCGGGCCTGGCGGGCCGGGGCGCGGGCAGGCGCTCGTCCCAGGCACCGGTGAGCAGCGCCCGCAGCACGGGCCGGGAGGCGGCCCGGGTGACGATCCACTCGGCGACGACGACGAGGTTCCGCCCGGGCGGGGCCGGCGCCGCGAGCAGCCGCCGGACGCCCTGGAGATAGGTGTCGGCCTCCCGGCACGCCAGGGCGCGGGCGAGGCCCTCCTTGCTGCCGAACTCGTTGTAGAGGGTCTGCCGGGAGACCCGGGCGGCCACGGCGAGGTCGGCCATGCGGACGGCGGACCACGGCCGGTGCGCGAGCGCGGCGAGCGCGGCGTCGAGCAGGGTCTCGCGGGCAGTCGGCATCGGCGCCTCCCGGACCGGGGAATCGTTTCCGTGCTCAGCGTCGACAGGCGTCCCGGCGCTGTCAAGGGGCGCCGGTGGACGGTTCGCCGCGTGGGGATCACACGGAGATAGAGTGCCGACCATGGCCGATTACCACGATGATCTGCGTCTCGCCCATGTCCTCGCGGATGCCGCCGACGCGGCCACCATGGACCGGTTCCAGGCGCTCGACCTCAAGGTCGAGACGAAGCCGGACATGACTCCGGTGAGCGAGGCCGACAAGGCCGCCGAGGAACTGATCCGGGGGCAGCTCCAGCGTGCCAGGCCGCGCGACGCGATCCTGGGCGAGGAGTACGGCGTGGAGGGCTCGGGCCCGCGCCGCTGGGTGATCGACCCGATCGACGGCACGAAGAACTACGTGCGCGGGGTGCCCGTCTGGGCGACGCTGATCGCGCTGATGGAGGCCGGGGACACCGGCTTCCAGCCGGTGGTGGGCGTGGTGTCGGCCCCGGCGCTCGGCCGGCGCTGGTGGGCGGCGAAGGGCCTCGGGGCGTACACCGGGCGCAGCCTCGCCTCGGCGAGCCGGATCGGTGTCTCCAAGGTCGCCTCCCTGGAGGACGCCTCGTTCGCGTACTCCTCGCTGAGCGGCTGGGAGGAGCAGGGCCGCCTCGACGGCTTCCTGGACCTCACGCGCGCGTGCTGGCGGACCCGGGCGTACGGCGACTTCTGGCCGTACATGATGGTCGCCGAGGGCTCGGTGGACATCTGCGCGGAGCCGGAGCTGTCGCTGTGGGACATGGCCGCGGTGGCGGTCGTGGTCCAGGAGGCGGGTGGTACGTACACGGGCCTGGACGGCCGGCACGGTCCGCACAGCGGAAACGCGGCGGCGTCGAACGGTCTGCTCCACGGCGAGCTGCTGAGCTACCTCAACCAGGAGAACGCGGAGGGCTGATCGCCTCGCCGCGCCCGGTCGAACGCCCGCGTTCGAGCGCCCTCGGCACTCCCCGGGGGCGCCTCGCGCGCCCCCTTGTCGGGCCCCTCCCCCGGTGCCACTCTGAGAGTCCCCCCACTTGTGAACTTGTGAATCGGTTCTCGTTGAAAGCGGGAACGTTTCACCAAGGAGGTGGCTCCGCCCATGCTCGTCCGCGACGCCATGAGCACCGTGGTCCTCACCATCGGCCCCGCACACACCCTCCGACAGGCCGCCCGGCTGATGGCGGCGCGCCGCGTCGGCGCGGCCGTCGTCCTGGACGGGGACGCCGGGCTCGGCATCCTCACCGAGCGGGACATCCTCAAGTCCCTGGCCCGCGACCAGAATCCCGACACCGAGACCGCCGACGCCCACACCACCCACGAGGTCGTCTTCGCCGCCCCCACCTGGACCCTGGAGGAGGCGGCCGGGGCCATGACGCACGGCGGGTTCCGCCATCTCGTGGTCCTCGACGACCACGGTCCCGTCGGCATCGTCTCCGTCCGGGACATCATCCGCTGCTGGGTCCCGCTGCACAGCGTCGCGCGATGACGCGGGAGCGGGCCGGAATCCGTACGGAAATCCGGCCCGCTCCCTCTTTCGGCAGGCGCCCTCAGCCGCGCAGGGCCTGGATCGCGGCCTCCAGCCGCTTGCCGAAGTCTTCGTCCGCCCGGCGGAAGTTGCCGATCGCCCGCTCGGCGATGTCGTCGCGCGAGACCTTGGCGATGAAGCCGGCCAGGTTGTCGACCAGTCGGCCCTTCTCGCCCTCCGACATCAGCCGGTAGAGGTCGCCCGCCTGCCTGAAGTCGTCGTCCTCGGCGTGGACGGCGGCGGCGTGGTTTCCGGTGACACCGGTGACCGGGGCCGGCTGCCACAGCGGCCGGTCCGTCTGGGACGGGCCGCCGAAGGAGTTCGGCTCGTAGTTCTTCGCACCCTTGTGGCGGCCGTCGTAGAGGAAGCCGTCACGGGAGTGGGTCCGCGCCTCGGTGGCGTGCGGGCGGTTCACCGGCAGGTGGTCGGCGTTGATGCCGACGCGGTAGCGGTGGGCGTCGCCGTAGGCGAAGAGGCGGCCCTGGAGCATCTTGTCCGGGGACGGGCCGATGCCGGGCACGAAGTGCGCCGGGCTGAAGACGGACTGCTCGACCTCCGCGAAGATGTTCTCCGGGTTGCGGTTGAGCTCCAGCGTGCCGATCTCGATCGGCGGGTAGTCCGCGTGCGGCCACACCTTGGTGAGGTCGAAGGGGTTGAAGCGGTACTGCGCGGCGTCGGCCGCGGGCATGATCTGGACCTGCACGGTCCAGGTCGGGAAGTCGCCGCGCTCGATGGCCTCGCGCAGGTCGCGCTGGTGCGAGTCCGGGTCCTCGCCGGCGAGGCGGTTGGCCTCGTCCTGGGTGAGGTTCTTGATGCCCTGGTCGGTCTTGAAGTGGTACTTGACCCAGAAGACCTCGCCGGCCTCGTTGTTCCACTGGTAGGTGTGCGAGCCGTAGCCGTTCATGTGGCGGTACGAGGCGGGGATGCCCCGGTCGCCGAAGAGCCAGGTGACCTGGTGGGTCGACTCCGGGGAGAGGCCCCAGAAGTCCCAGACGTTGTCCGCCTCCTGAGAGCCCGAGTACGGGTCGCGCTTCTGGGTGTGGATGAAGTCGGGGAACTTGATGGCGTCCCTGATGAAGAACACCGGGGTGTTGTTGCCGACGAGGTCGTAGTTGCCCTCCTCGGTGTAGAACTTCAGCGCCCAGCCGCGCGGGTCGCGCACCGCGTCGGCCGCACCCAGATTGCCCGCGACCGTGGAGAAGCGCAGGAACGTCTCCGTCTGCTTGCCGACCTCGGACAGGAACGCGGCCCGGGTCCACCGCGAGACGTCGCGGGTGAGTGTGAAGGTGCCGTAGGCGCCCGCACCGCGCGCGTGGACCACGCGCTCCGGGATGCGCTCACGGTTGAAGTGGGCGAGCTTCTCGAACAGGAGCTGGTCCTGGAGCAGGACCGGACCACCGACGCCCGCCGTCTCGCTGTTCTGGTTGTCGGCGACCGGCGCGCCGGCCTCCGTGGTGAGCGGTCCCTGCGTCACGTGCGCCTCCTGCATCCTGTCCTGTCTGCCGTACCAGATCCTACAATAGACATTGTCTAAGTCAAGTGCCCATCCAAAGTCACACCTGTTCGGGAACCCGAGGCCGCGACTGTTACCCTGGCCCCCATGAGTGACCTGTTGGAACGACTGCGCGGACGCGGCTGGCGGATGACCGCCCAGCGACGCGTCGTGGCCGAGGTCCTCGACGGGGATCATGTGCACCTGACCGCCGACGAGGTCCACGCACGCGCCGTGGCGCGACTTCCCGAGATCTCGCGCGCGACCGTCTACAACACGCTGGGCGAGATGGTCACCCTCGGCGAGGTCCTCGAGGTCGCGACCGACGGCCGCGCCAAGCGCTACGACCCCAACGCCCACCGGCCGCACCAGCACCTGGTCTGCGGCCGCTGCGGCGCGATCCGGGACGTCCACCCGGCCGGCGACCCGCTGGCGGACCTGCCGGACGCCGAGCGCTTCGGCTTCACCATCTCGAACGTCGAGGTCACGTACCGCGGCATCTGCCCGAGCTGCGCGACGACTGCCTGACGCGCGAGGAAGGCCCCCGCTCCGGCGGGGGCCTTCCTCGCGCAGCCACGGGAACGACGAAGGCCCGGATCCAGTGACTGGATCCGGGCCTTCGTTGCTACTGAGTAGCGGGGACAGGATTTGAACCTGCGACCTCTGGGTTATGAGCCCAGCGAGCTACCGAGCTGCTCCACCCCGCGTCGGTAGACTCGACTCTACGGGACGCCGCTCGACCAGCGCAAATCCATAAGGACGCGGCCCTCAGGCCGCCGTCACGCGGTCAGCTCCTGATGCAGTGCCTCGCTCAGCCGCGCCGCCCGCTCCGCGACCTCCGCCGGACCCAGCTCCACCGCGCGGGCGCACCAGCGGCGCCCCTCGGTCAGCTCCCCGCGGCGTGCCGCGAGCAGCGCGAGCCGGAGCGCGGCGCGCCCGTGGCCGGCCCGGGCGGCCCTGGTCCACCACAGGGCGGCCTCGCGCTCGCTGCCCTCGCGGGCGAGCAGCAGCCCGAGGTTGAAGGCGCCGTTGCGGCTGCCGGCCTCGGCCGCCTCGCGGTACCAGCGGTCGGCCTCGGCCAGGTCGCCGCGCCCGGCGGCGAGCATGCCGACCCGCACCTGGGCACGCCGGTGGCCCTGCTGGGCCGCCCGCTCGTACCACTCCTCGCACTCGGTCTTCTCTTCCCGGGGCGCGCCGAGGACGGCCGGACCCGGGTCGGGGCGACGCGCGTCGAGCACCGAGGCGAGCCGGAAGGCGGCCTCGGCGCTGCCGCCACCGGCCGCGCAGCGCAGGTGCCGCTCGGCGGTGCGCTCGTCGCCGTCCCTGAGGGCGGCGATGCCGACCTGGAGGGCGGCCTCGGTGTGCCCGGCGGCGGCCGCCCGCTCGTACCAGACGAGGGCCGTACGGTCGTCGTCGCGGCCCGCGTGGAGGATGCCGAGGTTGAACGCGGCGTCGACGCTGCCGGCCTCGGCGGCCTTGGAGAACCAGGGCTCGGCGCCGTTGGCGTCGCCGGCCTGGAGGAGCAGCACGGCGAGCGCGTTGGCGGCCTCGCGGTGGCCCGCGTAGGCGGCCCTGCGGTACCACTGCTCGGCCTGCGGGATGCGGTCCTGGGCGGCGCAGAGCAGCCCGAGGTTGTAGGCGCCGTTCACGTCGCCCGCGTCCATGGCGGCCCGGTACCAGCGCTCGGCGGTCTGCTGCTCGCCCCTGGCCGCGTGCAGCGCGCCCAGGGCGTTGGCGGCGTTGCCGTCGCCGTCCTGGGCCGCGCGCAGCCACCACACGGCGGCGCTCTCCTCGTCGCCCGCGTCGCGGAGCAGGAAGCCGAGCGCGCAGGCGGCCTTGGCCTCGCCCTCCTTGGCGGAGCTGAGGTACCAGCGGCCGGCCTCCTTGAGCTCGCCGCGGTGCTCCAGGATGGCGCCGAGGTGGAGCGCGGCGCGCCGGTGACCGCGCGCGGCTGCCTGCCGGAACCACTGCTCGGCCTCGGTGGGCTCGCCCCCGGGCTCGCCGACGGCCCGGCCGGCCGCGGCGTCGGTGCCCGTGGCGGCCGGGGCGGTGGTGGGCGCACCGGTGGGCACGAGCGCGCCGGTGCCGGGCACCCGGAGCCGGGTGCCGGTGTCGTGCGGGCCGCGGGTGGTCTCGGTGGCGCGGCGCTCCAGGGCGAGGGCGAGCCGGTACGCGGCCTCGCGGTGGCCCTGTTCGGCGGCGGCGCGCAGCCAGCGCTCGGCGCCGACGTCGCTGCGGTGCTCCAGGAGGTCGGCGAGGGCGTACGCGCCGAGAGCGTGGCCCTGCTCGGCGGCCTGGCGCAGCCAGTACTCGGCGGCCGGCTCGTCGCCGCGCTCGCGGTGGTGGCGGCCGAGGGCGTGGGCGGCGGGCGCGGAGCCGGCGACGGCGGCGACCCGCCACCAGCCGGCGGCCTCTTCGGCGTAGCCGCGCTGGTGCAGCAGGACCCCGAGGTTGTTGGCGGCGGCCCGGTCGCCCTCGGCGGTGGCGCCGCGCAGGTAGGGCTCGGCGCCGTCGAGGTCGCCGCGGCGCAGCAGGAGCGCGCCGAGCGCGCTCATCGAGGCGAGGTCGCCGCGCTCGGCGGCACGCCGGTGGCGGGCCTCGGTCTCGGTCTCGTTCTCGGTGTCGGTCTCGGCGGTGGTGTCGGCGGCCGCATCGACGGCCCCTGCTGCCTCGATGATCTCGTCCGCGGCGTTCCTGGCATGCCGCTGCACAAACCGCCCTGTCTCCAACAGAGTTGCCCTGTCCCCCATAAATACCATCGTCGCACCACCCGCAACCCGAGCACACCTGGTATACCGCAGCCAGTGAGGTCACTCAGCGTTTTGTCGACATGCCCACAGAGAGACAAGTCAAACACGACTCACGCCAACTCGCCCCTTCCCTACCGCTCTTCGGGCCCCCCGCGCACGCCGACACACGACGAGGGCCCGGATCCTTATGGATCCGGGCCCTCGTCCTCTGAGTAGCGGGGACAGGATTTGAACCTGCGACCTCTGGGTTATGAGCCCAGCGAGCTACCGAGCTGCTCCACCCCGCGTCGGTAAACCAACCGTACCACGGTCGCGAGGTGGAAAACCTCAGGTCAGCCGCTTGATCCCGGCGTCTTGAGCTTCGCCCCGGCCTCGGCGGCGCGCTGGAGCGCCGCCTGGAGGTCCTCCTGGGCCTTGCCGTACGCCGTCCAGTCGCCCTTCGCCAGAGCCGCCTCGCCCGCGTCGTACGCCTTCTGGGCGTCCGAGATCGCCTGCTTGAGCGCGGCGTCGTTGGACGCCGGCGGCGGGTTGGTGGTGCCCGGCGGGGTCGTCGGCGAGGTGGGCGGCGGCGTGGTCGGCGCGTCCACCCCGAAGACCGCGTTGAGCGCCTTGGTGAGGTTGTCCTCGAACACCGTGGTGTCCTTGGTCGTGTCACCCTCCGGCTGGTCCGCGTCGACGTACGACACCGCGACCTTCTTCAGGAGCGGGTAGAGCGCGTTGCGTCCCTGGGCGTACACCGGCTCCACGTACAGGAACCCGCCGTCGAGCGGGACGGTCAGCAGGTTGCCGTACTGGATGTCGGAGTCGGCGCCCTTCATGTCCCGGACGAAGGTGGCGACCGAGGGCAGACCGTTGAGCTTGCTCTGCACCTGCGCGGGGCCCGGCACGTCCTCGGTGACCCGCAGCAGTCTCAGCTGCCCGTACTCCTTGCTGGTGGCGTCGGCGTCGACCGCCATGAAGCCGCCCAGGTTGGGCCGCCCGTTCGGCGTGAACGTCGTCGTCAGCGAGAAGCGCTGCGCCGTGTCCCCGGGCATCTTCATGCTCAGGTAGTACGGCGGGACCGCGTTGCCGTCCTTGTTGGTCGGGTCGTCCGGCACCTGCCAGGCGTCCGAGCCGCTGTAGAACTGCGCGGGGTCGGTGACGTGGTAGCGGGTCAGCAGCTCACGCTGGACCTTGAACATGTCCTGCGGGTACCGCAGGTGCTTCATCAGGTCGCCGCCGATCTCGGACTTGGCCTTGACCGTGCCCGGGAACGCCTTCATCCAGGTCTTCAGGACCGGGTCCTGGGTGTCCCACTGGTAGAGGTTCACCGTGCCGTCGTAGGCGTCGACGGTGGCCTTCACCGAGTTGCGGATGTAGTTGACCTGGTTCTGCTGGGCGACGACCGCGCGCTGCTGGTTCCCGACGGTCAGCGAGTCGGCCGTGGTGTCGCCGAGCGTGGTGCGCGAGGCGTACGGGTAGCCGTTGGTCGTCGTGTACGCGTCGATGACCCACTGGATGCGGCCGTCGACGACCACCGGGTAGGCGTCGCCGTCGATGGTCAGCCAGGGCGCGACGGCCTCGACGCGCTCCTTGGGCGTGCGGTTGTAGAGGATCCGCGAGCCTTCGCCGATGGCCCCCGAGTAGAGGATCTGCGGCTCGCTGAACGCGACCGCGTAGGCCGCGCGGTTGAAGGTGTTGGAGAGGTTGACCCCGCTCTTGCCCTCGTAGCTGGTGGTCTTCTCGCCGTTCTCCTCGTAGTCCAGCTCCTTCTGCGGGCCGCCGACGATCGAGTACTGGTCGGTCTTCTCGCCGTAGTAGATCCGCTGCTGGTACGAGCCGAGCATCCCCGTGGTCGGCAGTCCGGCCTCGGTGAAGATCGGGGAGCCGTTGGCGTCCGTCTGCGTGCCCGACGCCATGATCGCGCCGTAGCCGTGGGTGTAGGTGAAGTGGTCGTTGATCCAGTTCCGCTTCGGGATGCCCTTGATGTTGAGCTCACGGAGACCGACGACGGTGTCCTTGCCCGTGTACCGGTCCACGTCCAGGGTGGTCGGGAACTGGTAGTACTTCCGCTTCTGCTCCAGCTGCTGGAACGTCGGCGACACGATGTTCGGGTCGAGGACGCGGTAGCTGGCCGCCGAGTCGGCGTTGCTGCGCAGCTGGTCCTTGGCCTTCACCGTCGACTTGCCCGAGTAGTTCTCGAGCTTCGTCCCGTCGATCGCGTACGCCTTGCGGGTCGCGTCGATGTTCTTCTGGATGTACTGCGCTTCCTTGGCCTGCTCGTTCGGCTGGACCTGGAACTTCTGCACGATGGCCGGGTACAGGCCGCCGATCAGGATCGCGGAGAGCACCATCAGACCGAAGCCGATCACCGGCAGCTGCCAGGTGCGGCGCCAGAGCGTGGCGAAGAACAGCACGGCGCAGATCGCGGCGATGCAGAACAGGATGGTCTTCGCCGGCAGGTAGGCGTTGGCGTCGACGTACCGCAGGCCCGTCCAGTTTCCGGTGGCCTTGAAGTCGCTGGACTTCACCGCCAGGCCGTACCGGTCGAGCCAGTACGCCACGGCCTTCAGCGCCACGAAGACGCCGAGCAGCACCGACAGGTGGCCGGTGGCCGCGGCGGTGGCCCGCGCGCCCGGGCTGGTGATCCGCAGCCCGCCGTACAGGTAGTGGGTGAGCGCGGCGGCGATCAGCGACAGGACGACGGCGGCGAAGCCGAAGGCGAGCAGGAACCGGTACCAGGGCAGGTCGAACGCGTAGAACGACACGTCGAGCCCGAACTGCGGATCCTTCTCGCCGAACTTCACGCCGTTGACCCACATCAGCCAGGTGCGCCACTGGCCCGAGGCGGAGGCGCCGGCGATCAGCGCCACCAGGGCGGTGACCGCGAGCAGCACCCACTTCTTGAACGGGGCGAGTCCCATCCGGTACCGGTCGAGGCTCTGCTGCTCCAGCGACATCGCGCTGAGCGGCGGCCGCAGCCGGTACGCCAGCCAGATGTTCAGGCCGACGGCGAGCCCCATCAGCAGACCGAAGACGGCGAAGAGGCCGATCTTGGTCCACAGCGTGGTCGTGAACACGGACGAGTACTTGACCGAGCGGTACCAGAGCCAGTCCGTCCAGAACCCGGCGAACATCACGAACGCCATGGCCAGAACGGCCAGCACCCCGAGTGTCATGAGCAGGGTACGGGCCCGCCGGGACGGCCGGCCGACTCTCATCCTTGGCCCGGACGGGCTACCGCCGCGGTCCGGCATCTGGAAAGCCAACGTGCGCCCCTCGATGTTGATGCGTCTGAAAGCAGGCCCAGCGATCGTAGAGCCCAATGGTGCAACTTACTGAGGCTTTACCTAGTTCCCGTGTTCAGGGGAAGAGGAGGCAGGATATTGGTCATGTCCAACGTTTCCCCCTCCGGCCCGGCAATGGCCGCGAGCCCCCTCACCCGCGCGGTGCTCGAGATCGACGAGTACGCGGCGGGCCTCGGCTGGGACCAGCCGGCCCGTCTGTTCGCCCTGGTCGACACCGCACGGCTGCGCGCCAAGGAACCCGCGCTCGCCTCCCAGCTGGGCCTGGGTGACGATGCCACCGCCTACACCCCGATCGAGCAGGACAAGCTGCCGCGCGGGAAGCCCCTCGACGAATTCCTCGGCACGATCGCCTGGCCGGCCGGCGTGGCCGGCTGCGCCATGACGGTGGAGCGGCTCATGCTGCCCCCGTCGGCGGAGGCCCAGGTCCCGCAGGGCCTGAACGAGAAGCAGCTCGCCAAGTGGGTGGCCGCCCACCCGGACCGCCAGGAGGTACGGATGACCGTGGCCGTGCTGCGCGGCGGCGCCCGCGAGGCGGCGATCCGGCTCCGCGAGAAGGACACCGCGACCGAGGTCCTGACCGGCCCCGACCTGGTGCCGGGCCTCGCCGAGGCGCTGGCGGCGACCTTCGAGAGCTGACCTCCGCGCCACAGCGCGGCCTCCGCACCACAGCGGAAAGGGGCGTCCGGTCGGTGACCGGACGCCCCTTCTCACGTACCGACGCGCCTCACGTACGGACGCGTCTCCCATACGCGCTCAGCTCTTCGAGCAGCTCGGCAGGGACTTCGTGTCGCCCGCGCGGAGCTTCTCCAGGGACTTCGTGGCGTCGTCGATGGTGTCCACCCTGACGAGGGTGAGCCCGTCGGGAGTGTCCCTCGCGGCGTTCTCGCAGTTGTCGGCCGGGGTGAGGAAGTACCGGGCGCCGGCGTTGCGCGCGCCGACCAGCTTCATCTCGATACCGCCGATCGGGCCGACCTTGCCCGCGTCGTCGATGGTGCCGGTGCCGGCGATGAAGCGGCCGCCGGTGAGGCTCTCGGGGGTGAGCTTGTCGACGATGCCGAGCGCGAACATCAGCCCGGCGCTGGGGCCGCCGACATCGGCCAGGTTGATGTCGATCGTGAACGGGAAGACGTGGTCGGTGCCGGCCTGGATGCCGACGACGGCCCGGTCGCCCTCCTCGGAGGTGGTGGTCGTGATGACCACCTTCCTCGTGACGGTGGGCTCCTTGCGGGCCTTCTCGGCGGCGGCCGCCTCCTTGGCCGGGACGATCGTGAACTCGACGTCCTGGCCGGGCTTCCGCTTCACGACCTGCTTGGCGACATCGGCCTGCGCGGCGATCGCCACCCCGTCGACGGCCTTGATCACGTCACCGGCGTGCAGCTTGCCCTCGGAGGGCGATCCCTTGATCACGGAGCCGACGACGACACGGGAGACGACCGGGATGTTCAGTTCCTTGAGGGCGGCCACCTTGGCGCTCTCCTGGGACTGGCTGAACTCCTCGGCGTTCTCCTGGCTCGACTCCTCCTCGGTCTTCCCGTCCGGGTAGAGCGTGTCGTGGGGCACCACCACGTTGTCGTGGGCCAGCCAGCCGTACACGGCCTCGACGGCGTTCATCTTGTAGTCCGCGCTCGTGACGCGGACCGTCGTCATGTTGAGGTGCCCGTCGGTCGGGTAGGTCTTCCGTCCCTCGATGTGCAGGACGGGCTCTCCCCTGGCCTCGCCGAGGGTGTTGACCGTGGGGCCCGGGCTCATCTCCGCGTACGGCACCGGGATCAGGACGCCCGCGATGAGCAGACAGATCAGGACCAGGGTGGAGGCGAGCATCGTCGCGGTGCGGCGTGGCATGGAACGACAGTACGGGACTCGCCTGTGGGTGCACCCCTGGGGCGGTCCGTACGGGGCGGGCCGGCGTCAGCTCGAAGGCGAGGTGGCGGCGCCGCCCGTGGCGGCGGCCGGTTCGCGCTCGGCACGAGCGGAATCGGGGGTCGTGGTGTGGGCGCGTTCCATCGCGTCCCGGAAGCGTGCGTACCCGGCGAGTTCGGCCACGTCACCTATCGTCTTGTTCCTCGAAGCCCAGCTTCCCCATATCGCCGCGCCGACGACTGCGAAAAGCGGAATCAGCAACCAGGCCAGCGCTGCCATCCCGACCTCCCATCCCCAGTGAGTTGATCAGCAGACTCTGTCATCTGTGGGGTCAACGCTCGCGCCTGGGGGGCGGTTACGCAAATCGGGCGTCCGGCTACACCCTGTCGGCGCGTCGGCTTGCCCGGTCAGCGGGCGCCGGCCCTCCCCCACCCTCCGGCCGGGGGACCCCCGGACCAGGGGTGACGGGCTTCCTCAGCAGGCCCCGACCCACTCCTCGGTGCCGTCCGAGAAGGTCTGGTGCTTCCAGATGGGGACCTCGTGCTTGAGGTCGTCGATGAGCTTGCGGCAGGCCTCGAAGGCCTCACCGCGGTGCGGGCAGGAGACGGCCACGATCACCGCGATGTCGCCCACGACCAGGTCACCCACACGGTGCACGGCGGCCAGCGCGCGCACCGGGTGGTTGGCGGCGACCTTCTCCGCCACCCGGCGCAGCTCCGCCTCGGCGGTGGGGTGGCAGGAGTAGCCCAGCCCGTCGACGTCGGCGCCGCCGTCGTGGTTGCGCACGGTGCCCACGAAGAGCGTGGTGCCGCCGGAGGCGTCGTCCCCGACCGCCCGGAAGACCTCGTCGAGGGAGAGCGGGGTCTCCCGGATCGCGAGGAGCTTGATCGGATCGGCGGCGGCCTGCTCGCCGGGGTGGTCAAACGACGTCGGTGCCATGCGTCCATCGTGCCGTACGCGCGCGGGATCCCGGAATAGCGGTTTCGACCGGTCGTCGGCGGCCGCCGTAGGAGGGTCCTACAGACCGCCGTGCCCCGCCCCGGTCAGATCCCCCGCCGCTTCCGCATCTGCCGGACGAGCGCCGCCGTACCGAGCAGGGCCACCGTCGCACCGGCCGCGCCCGCCGCCGTGGCGTCCTTGCGGCCCAGTCGGCGGCCGGCGACCGTGTGACGGCCCTCGACCTCCTCCAGGAGCGCCGCGAGGACCTCCTCGTTCGTCCACTTCGGCCGCCATCCGGCGTCGTGCAGGCGTCCGACGCTGACCACCCACGGGTGCATCGTGTACGCGAGGTCGCCCGCCGGGGACGGGGTGAGGCCGATCCGGTGGAGCCGGGCCGCCGCGCCGAGGGCGACGGCGGAGGGCAGCTCCATGCGCCGGATCCCGGAGAGCTCCTCGATCTCCTCCTGCTCCAGCCAGCCCTCGCAGCCGACCGCGAACTCCCCTTCGACCTTCTCCAGGGCCGCGTACTCCAGGGCGCTGACCAGGTCCTCCACGTGGCAGAACTGCCACGTGGGCCGGGAGCCTGCGACGACGAGCAGCCGGGGCGACTCGAAGTAGCGGGTCAGCGCGGTGTCCGTACCGCCGACGAGGACGGCCGGGCGGACCACGGTGACGTGGAGGCCGGGGTGCGCGCGCGGGGCCCGGCGGCCGAGGCGCTCGATCTCCAGCATGTCGCCCACGCCGGTGGCCTCCGCCGTGGCCCTGAGCTCGGCGTCCTCGGAGAGCGGGATGTCGTTGTCGGGCAGCGCGCCGTAGACCATCGCGGAGGTGCACAGCACCACCCGGTGGACCCCGGCGGCGGCCGCGGCGGTCAGCACGGTCTGCGTACCGCGCACGTTGTAGGCCGTCCGGGCGGCGGGGTCGGTCTCCAGGTCGAGATCGACGGCGAGGTGCACGACGACGTCCGCGCCGCGCAGCTTCTCGGCGATGGCCGGGTCGCGCACGTCGAGGATGTGCCACTGCGCCTCGGCGACCTCGCCCCTGCGCTCGTCGATGGCGACGACCTTCTTGATCTCGTCGGACGCGGCGAGGCGCCTGGTCAGCAGGTCGCCGACGCCGGAAGCGGCACCGGTGACCGCGACGACGGGGCCGCGCGCGGCGGACCGGGTTGAGAGGTTTCGCGCTCCGCGAACCTGTGGATCTGGGGAACTCACCGGGCGTCTCCAGCGGTTGTCTTCAGTACGTACACGGATGACGCGTACGGACCAGGTGGCGTCCATCCTGCCGCAGGGCACGGCCCGGCGGAGCACCGAGCCCATTTCCGGCCCGGATGTCTACGCTGGTGGTGTGCGGGGCCTGTCTGGACAGGCCCTGGTCGGGCAGTCGCCGTCGGCAGGAGGCCGGCGGCCCTACGAGCCGAGGAAACCTGTGAGTGACACCCCATTCGGATTCGGCCTTCCGCCGGAGGAGCCGGAGGACGGCGACGAGGGCAGGAAGAAGGACCCCGCCGGAGGTGGCCAGGGGTCCGGGGGCCAGGGCGGCGGCAATCCGTTCGGCGCGAACCCGTTCGGCTTCGGCGGGCTGCCCGGCATGGGCGGGCTGGGCGGTCAGAGCGGCGCGGACAATCCGTTCGCGGCGATGTTCGGCTCGCTGAACCCCAACGATCTCGGTGCGGCCTTCCAGCAGCTCGGCCAGATGCTGAGCTACGAGGGCGGTCCCGTGAACTGGGACATGGCCAAGCAGATCGCGCGCCAGGTGGTGGCCCAGGGCACCGCGGACGGCACCAAGGACGCCAGCGTGGGCCCGGCGGAGAAGGCCGCGGTCCAGGAGGCCGTGCGCCTCGCCGACCTGTGGCTGGACGGTGTGACCTCGCTGCCCTCGGGCGCGAGCACGGCCGTGGCGTGGAGCCGCGCGGAGTGGGTCGAGGCGACGCTGCCGGCGTGGCAGCAGCTCGTGGACCCGGTCGCCGAGCGGGTCGGCTCGGCGATGGGCGACGTCCTGCCGGAGGAGATGCAGGCCATGGCGGGCCCGCTGATCGGCATGATGCGCTCCATGGGCGGCGCCATGTTCGGCCAGCAGATCGGGCAGGCCGTCGGTGCACTCGCCGGTGAGGTCGTCGGCTCGACCGATATCGGTCTGCCGCTCGGGCCCGCGGGCCGGGCCGCGCTGCTGCCGCTGAACATCGAGGCCTTCGGCAAGGACCTGGGCGTGCCCTCCGACGAGGTGCGGCTCTACCTGGCGCTGCGCGAGGCGGCGCACCAGCGCCTCTTCGCCCACGTGCCGTGGCTGCGCGCGCATCTGTTCGGCGCGGTCGAGGGGTACGCGCGGGGGATCAAGGTCGACACCTCGAAGCTGGAGGAGGCGGTGGGCCAGCTCGACCCGACCCACCCGGAGCAGCTTCAGGAGGCCCTCCAGCAGGGCATGTTCCAGCCGGAGGACACGCCGGCGCAGAAGGCGGCACTGGCCCGTCTGGAGACGGCGCTCGCCCTGGTCGAGGGCTGGGTGGACGCGGTGGTCCACGAGGCCGCCAAGTCGCGCCTCACGTCGGCGGACGCGCTGCGCGAGACGCTGCGCCGGCGCCGGGCCTCGGGCGGTCCCGCCGAGCAGACCTTCGCCACGCTGATCGGTCTCGAACTGCGGCCGCGGCGGCTGCGGGACGCGGCGCGCCTGTGGGCGTCGCTGACCGACGCGCGCGGGGTCGACGGCCGCGACGGTCTGTGGGAGCACCCGGACATGCTGCCGACGGCGACCGACCTGGACGACCCGGACGGCTTCGTGCACCGCGAGCACCTCGACTTCTCCGAGATCGACAAGATGCTCGGCGAGGCGGCCAAGGGCGACGCCCCGGAAGACGGGGACGGCAAGGAGTGACTCTGCACGACGACGCGGTCCTCGTCCTCAAGGGGTACGAGGACCAGCCGGAGCTGCGCGACCTGTATCTGGCGCACCTGGACGCGCATCCGGACGGCATGTACAAGCCCTGCGGGGCGGGGCACCTGACCTCCAGCGCGCTGGTGGTCGACCCGGCGCGCGGGCGGGTGCTGCTGACCCTGCACAAGAAGCTGGGCATGTGGCTGCAGATGGGTGGTCACTGCGAGGCGGGTGACGCGACGGTCGAGGCGGCCGCGCTGCGGGAGGCCGCCGAGGAGTCGGGGATCACGGGGCTGACCCTGCTGCCGGGCGGCCCGGTGCGGCTCGACCGGCATCCGATCCCGGCGCCCTGCCACTGGCACCTGGACGTGCAGTACGCCGCGCTGGCCCCGGCGGGTGCGGTGGAGCAGATCAGCGAGGAGTCGCTGGACCTGCGCTGGTTCTCGTACGAGGAGGTGGCGGGCGTGGCGGACACGTCGGTGGTCCGTCTCCTGGAGAGCACGCTGGCGCGGCTCGCGTAGGGCACGCGCGCGTGAGGGGCGGTCGGCATGCCGACCGCCCCTCACGTCCGTCCGGTGCCTAGTTCCAGGCGTTGTTCTGGTTCTGGGCGTGGGAGCCGTGCTGTCCGGCGCCGAACTGGGCGGCGATGCCCTGGCCGATGGCCACGTTCTGCGGGGGCATGACCTCGCTGGGCTGGACGAGCGCGAAGCCCTGGCCGAGGAAGCTGAGTTCCCAGCCCTCGCCGGTGTTGCCGCGGCGGGTGCGGACGCTGGAGCTGTGCGTCTGCGCCTGCATCTGGACGCGCAGCCCGGTGGACCAGGCGACGATGGCGTCCGCGTCGACGCTCACGTACTTCTCGGGCGTGACCTGCATCATCAGCGGCTGTCCCGAGGTCATCAGGGCGACCTTGCCGCGGCCGGAGATGTTGAGCTGGTACTTGCCGGTGCCGGAGACGCCGTACTGGCTGTCGACGGCGATGACCTCGGTGTGGAGGGTCGAGTCGAGCGCCAGGACGTAGGCGCTGTCGACGGTCAGGCCCTCCTGCTCGACGTCCACGACGTGGACGTACTGGGCGAGGTTGGCGAAGTAGACCGTGCCCTGGCCGGAGCAGCGCATCAGGTCGAGGCCCTCACCGGTGCGGGCCTGGGCCCGGCGCTGGCCGGGGGTCTTGTACTCGCCGTCGAAGTCGACGAGTCCCTGGTACGCGACCATGGCGCCCTTGCGGGCGAGGACGTCGTCCTGCCCGGTGAGGCTGACCCGCAGGAGCTGCGGGTTCTGGATGACGTACCGCTCCTGGCTCTGCTGTTCGGCGTGGTTGAAAAGCGGGCTCTGCATGGTGTGTTCTCGCTCCCCCTCAGCCCCGGGCCCGCAGGCGGTCGGTGCTGTCCTCGCTCGGCTGTACGACGACGATGCCCTGGCCCGAGAAGGCCATCTGGAATGCCTCGCCGCTGCCCCGCCCGATGAGGGAGGACGCCTTGAAGCTGCGCTTGCCCTTGACCTTGAGCGACGGCGACCAGGCGACGAGCGCGTCGGGGTCGACGTACGTCTCGTCGTCGCCGCGGCCGCAGTCGACGACGATCGGGGTGCCGCGCGAGGTCAGGGCGACCCAGCCGGTGCCGGCGATCTCGACGTTGAACAGGCCCTGCCCGGCGAACTTGGCGAGTCCCTTGACCCGCTCGACGCCCCACTGGAGGTGCGCGTCGAAGGCGAGCAGGTTGGTGCCGTTGACCGAGATCGAGTCGTTCTGCAGGTTGATCACGACGACGTCGGCGCCGTAGTCGGCGAGGTAGAGCAGTCCGTCGCCGGAGCACTTCATGAGGGGCGCGCCCTCGCCGGTGATCCACTGCTGGGCGACCTGGCGTGCGGCGGGCGGGTTCGGCTCGTAGGTGATGTAGCCCTCGTAGGAGACCATCGAGCCGGTCCGGGCGTAGAGGTCCTGGCCGGAGGCCATGGCCACCTGGAGCATGGCGCGGCCGTGGTTCTGCATCCGGGCCGCGACGGGGGTCGGGGCGTAGCCCGCGAATTGCTGGTTCATGACTTCGGGCTCCCTCAGACCTCGTAGGGCTGGACGACGATGAAGTTGCCGGGGGCGCCCCGGAACTGGAGGTTCACGGTCTCTCCGCTGTGGCCGGGGTAGGCGTTGCGGCGGAGCCGCACCTGGCTGGAGAGGATGACCTGGGACGCGGAGGACCACGCCACGACCGCGTTGCAGTCGGCGAAGGTGGTCGGCGTGACGGGCAGCACCACGGGCACGCCGTGGGTCTTCACGACGACGGTGCCGGTGCCCTGGAACTGCATGGTGAACAGGGCGCCGCCGGGGATGCCGTGGCCTTCGATGCGCCGCACCTCGTACTGCAGGGACTCGTCGAATGCGAGGACGTTCTCCGCGGAGACGCAGATGCCGTCGCCCTGGAGCTCGATCGGGTGCAGGTGGGCACCCTCCTCGGCGAGGAAGAGCTGGCCGCGGCCGGTGCAGCGCATCAGCTGCATCTCCTGGCCGGTGGCGTTGCCGACGATCCGGCCGGTGAAGCCGGCGCCCTTGTGGGAGAAGTCGACCTTGCCCTGGTACATGACCATGGAGCCCTGCCGGGCGAGGACGGGCATGCCGCCCATGGCCAGGTCGACCCGCATGAGCTGCTGGTTCTGCGGGGTCCAGCGGGCGCCGGTGGGGGTCTCCTTGTACGGCGCCAGCGCGGCGGCGAGGCCCGCTCCGGTCGCCGGGACGCCCTGCGGGACGCCGGGCTGCTGGCCGTACGACGGCTGCTGACCGTACGGGGCGGGGGCGGCCTGGCCGTATCCGGGCGCCGGCGGCTGCTGACCGGGGTACGGGCCGGGCGCCTGCGGCGGCACCTGGCCGGGGTACTGGCCCGGAGGCTGTCCCGGGACCTGGCCGTAGCCGGGAGGCTGTTGCCCGTAGGGGGCGGGGGCCGGTGCGGGCGGCGGGACCGGGGCGGGCGCCATCGGCGCCACCATGGTCGGCTGGGTGTGCACCGGCTGCGCGGGCGGCACGGGCGCGGGCGGCGCCGGAGGCGCGCCGAAGGCGGGCGCGGGAGCAGGTGCGGGTGCCGGAGGCGCGCCGAAGGCGGGCGCGGGCGCCGGGGCCGCGGGGGCGCCGAACGCCGGGGGCGCCGTCGCCTGCGGCGGCGGGGCGAAGCCGGGCGCGGCCTGCTGCGGGGCGGCGGGCTCCTCCTCGGCGACCTCGCCGCCGAAGTTCCGCAGGAGCGCGTCGAGGCCACCGTCGAAGCCCTGGCCGACGGCGGCGAAGCGCCACACGTCCTTGAGGTAGAAGTCGCCGAGCATCACCGCGCGCTCGGTGCTGAACTCCGCGCCGGTGAAGGCGTACCGGGCGACCTCTTCGCCGCCCGCCACGATCCGCAGGTGGCCGGGGCCGATCTGCGACATCTGGCCGGCGCCGTCGATGGTCGCGGTGAACGACAGCTTGTGGATGGTGGCGGGGATGCGGTCGAGAGTCACGCGGAAGGACTCGGTGTCACCGGACTGCGCCCCGAGCAGCTGGACGGACTCCTCGGGCGTCTTCGGCTGGTTGAAGAAGACGAAGTAGCGGTCGTCGGAGAGACGCTCGTCCGCGTCGAGTCCGAAACAGCTGATGTCGAAGGTCAGTCCGGGCGCCGCGATCTGCACACCGATGTACAGATCGGTACCCGCGGTGAGATCACTGATCTTGGCCTTGTGGCCGCGTTGGAATTCCCTGGCCATGCGTAACGACCGTCCCCCATCCCGAATGGCGAATGCTCGCGCCAGGCTAGCCGCTGAGTGCGACATTGAGACAGCGCAGGTCGTTTTCGGTACCGAATCGGGAAACCCCGGTCACGCGCGCGTGCCGCCGGGGTCACTCCCCGCGAGCGGACGACGGGACTCCAGGCAAGCGGACGGGGTCACTCCTCGCGAGCGCCCGGGAGGTGCGGCAGGCGCTCGGCGGCGACCACGCCCTCCAGGTAGCCGCGGGCCCGCTCGGTGCGGGGGTACGCCTCCAGGAGCCGCCAGAACCCGGGGCCGTGCCCGGGGACGAGCAGATGGGCCAGCTCGTGCAGGAGGACGTAGTCGACGACGTACTCGGGCATGCCCTGGAGCCGGTGGGAGAGGCGGATGCTGCCCTCGGAGGGCGTGCAGGAGCCCCAGCGGGTGTTCTGGTTGGTGACCCAGCGCACGGAGCTGGGGCGGGCCCGGCCGCCGAAGTACTGCTCGGACAGCCGCAGCGACCGCTCGGTCAGCTCGCGGTCCCCGAGGACGCTGCGGCTCTCCTGCGCGGCGAGTTTGTCCAGCATCACGCCGACCCAGCGGCGCTCCTCGGCCTCGGACATCCGGGCCGGGATCAGCACCACGGTCCGGTCGCCCTCGCGGTAGGCCGAGACGGTTCTGCTCCGTCGTGGGCTTCTGCGGACCTCGACCGCACTCGTCCCCGCACCGCGGTGCGGCTTGTCGGTCACGCTGCGCTGTGGGTCGGCGGGCACGGCCCCGACGTTACCCGCTGTCAGCGGGGGAAGTCCCGCCTCCGGAGTGGTTTCGGCAACGATCCGCTCACACCTCACACGATTCGAATGACTAATCCCCTCGCCTGTGGACAACTTTCGGCGGCCGTCACGGCGGAGGGGCATTCTCGACTCGGACGGCGAAAGGCCGTTGTCGATCATGAAGCTGTCGATCATGAATGGGGGGCGGGGGAAATGCATCCGATGGTGAAACCGGCGCTGCGGCGCGCCTGGCGGAGTCTTCGCAGCGTGCAGTTCGGGGTCACCCCCGCGCACGCGGTGGTGCTCGATCCGGTCGACCGGGCGACGGGCACCCTGCTCGGGCTGCTCGACGGCACCCGCGGCACCGAGCTGCTCCGGGCCGAGGCGAGGACCCTGGGCCTGCCGTCCGGACGCCTCGACGCACTGCTCGGGCGGCTCGAGTCGGCGGGACTCCTCGCCGACGCCTCGACCGGCCGGCCGGGGAGGCCCGGGCCGACGGCCGGCGCGGTGGACAGCGCCCTCGATCCGCTCCGCGCCGATCTCGCCTCCCTCTCCGTCGTCCACCCCGAGCCGGACCGGGCGGTCCGGACCCTGGCGGCCCGGCGCGCCGTGCGCGTCCAGGTCCGGGGCGCGGGGCGGGTGGGGGCGATGGTGGCGGTGCTGCTCGCGGCGGCGGGCGTGGGCGGGGTCGAGGTCGTCGACTCGGGCCGGGTCGAGCCCTGGGAGACGGCCCCGGGCGGGCTGCCGGCCGAGGCGGTCGGCGAGCGCCGGGCGACGGCGGTCCGCCGGCTGGTCGGCCGGTGGCGGAGGTCACGCGTCCCGGGCGGGCCGGGTGAGGGCTCCGGCGGGGTCGGGCTGTCACTCGTCGTGGTGACGCCGCGGGACGGTCTCGGCGCGTACGTCCCCGATCCGATTCCGGCTCAGCGGTGGGTCACCACGGGGACCCCTCATCTGTACGCCGGGGTCATCGAGGCGACGGGAGTCGTCGGGCCGCTCGTCCTGCCGGGCGGCACGGCGTGCGCGCGGTGTCTTCAGGAGGAGCGGACGGACCGGGACTCGGACTGGCCGCGGCTGCTCGCCCAGTGGCGCTCCGGCGCCCGGCATCCCCTGCCCGCCTGCGACCTGGGGCTCGCGACGGCGGTGGCCGGTCTCGCCGCCGCGCACGCGCTGGCCTTCCTCGACGGAGACCTCCCGGCGAGCACCGGCACCCGCTGGGAGACGTCGCTGCCGCTGCTGGAGTGGCGGGCGGAGCGGCTGAGACCCCATCCGGCCTGCCCCTGCGGGGCGGCGCGTGGCGGAGAGGGGGAGCGCGCCTCGGCAGCGGGAGGCGCGCAGGACACAATGGCGGGGTAACGGCCCTGCGCGGCACGGCAGGGGTAACCGACCTGCGCGGCACGGCAGTCTGGGTTTTGGAGGGGCGTATGTCTGATCTTCCCCGGAAGGCGGTCACCCGGACCGCCAAGTTGGCGGCGCTGCCGCTCGGCTTCGCGGGCCGGGCCACCTGGGGCCTGGGCAAGCGGATCGGCGGGAGATCGGCGGAGCTCGTCGCCCGCGAGCTCCAGCAGCGCACGGCCGAGCAGCTGTTCAAGGTGCTCGGTGAGCTCAAGGGCGGGGCGATGAAGTTCGGGCAGGCGCTGTCCGTCTTCGAGTCGGCCCTTCCCGAGGAGGTGGCCGGGCCCTACCGGGCGGCCCTGACGAAGCTTCAGGACGCGGCGCCGCCGATGCCGACGCGCACCGTGCACGCCGTCCTCGAAGAGCGGCTGGGCGAGGAGTGGCGGGAGCTGTTCCTGGAGTTCGAGGACAAGCCGGCGGCGGCCGCGTCGATCGGGCAGGTGCACCGGGCCGTGTGGCACGACGGGCGCGAGGTCGCCGTGAAGGTGCAGTACCCGGGCGCCGGTGAGGCACTGCTCGCGGACCTGACGCAGCTGAGCCGCTTCGCCAGGCTGCTCGGCCCGCTGATTCCCGGCATGGACATCAAGCCGCTGATCACCGAGATGCGGGACCGGGTCTCGGAGGAGCTGGACTACGCCCTGGAGGCGGCGGCCCAGCAGGCGCACGCGGAGGAGTTCGCCGACGACCCCGACGTGCTGGTGCCGGCGGTGGTGCACCGGTCGGACCAGGTCCTGGTGACCGAGTGGATGGACGGCATCCCGCTCGCGGAGGTGATCGCGGACGGTACGGAGGAGCAGCGCGACCGGGCGGGCCAGCTCCTGGCCCGCTTCCTCTTCTCGGGCCCCGCGCGCACCGGTCTGCTGCACGCCGATCCGCACCCGGGGAACTTCCGGCTGCTTCCGGGCGCCGACGAGGCCGAGGGCCCGGAGGGATGGCGGCTCGGGGTGCTCGACTTCGGCACGGTGGACCGGCTGCCGGGCGGGCTGCCGGAGACGATCGGCACCTGTCTGCGGATGACGCTGGAAGGTGAGGCCGAGACCGTCTACGAGCTGCTGCGGGAGGACGGCTTCGTCAAGAAGTCCGTCGCGCTCGACCCCGACGCGGTCCTGGAGTACCTGCTGCCGATCATCGAACCGGCGGAGGCGGAGTCCTTCCTCTTCACCCGCGGCTGGATGCGCACCCAGGCGGCCCGCATCGCCGACCCGCGCTCCCCCGCCCACCAGTTGGGCAAGCAGCTCAACCTGCCGCCCTCGTACCTGCTGATACACCGGGTGACGCTGAGCACCATCGGGGTGCTGTGCCAGCTGAACGCGACGGTGCGCCTGCGGGCCGAGCTGGAGGAGTGGCTGCCGGGCTTCGTGGCGGCCGCCTCGGACTGACGGGGTCACCACCAGGAGGAGTCGAGGCGGCCTTCGATCGCACGGATGTTGGCGCGGGCGCAGTCCTCGCAGAAGTAGCTGCGCCGGCCGTTCTCCACCGAACAGGTCCAGGTCAGCGGCAGGGTGTCGGCCGTCTTGCCGCAGCGCGCGCAGACGAGGGGCCCCTCGGGGGTACGGGCGTCGTTCACCCTCGTGACGATAACCCGACGAAGCGCCGGGGACCCGACAACGCACCGCGGGGGCCGGTCCGTTCGGACCGGCCCCCGTGGGGGCGCCCCTGGGGGCGCGGTGTGATCACCGCATGGCGTTCGTCAGTGCATGACGGCCATGGCCAGCGCGCGGCGGGCGCGCAGCGAGACGCGCTCGGCGCGGCGCTGCATGCGTCGGGCGGCGACCAGGCGCACGGCCTGGCGTTCCGCGTCGGCCTCGCGGTGGCGCTCGTGCATATGGGCACGGGCGAGGGCTTCTGGGGCGAGTTGCATTTCACGGGTCCTGTTCTGACGCGCGGTGGGCGCGGCGGAGGGGAAGAAGACTGGGGTCGCGGAGCCGGCGGGCTCGCTGCTGGAAGAGGTCATCGGGGCCTGCTTCTGGGGATCGTGCGTGAGGGGGCGGTCGATGGTTCCGGTGGCGCTCATGCCGCGACCGGGTTCTTGCGCGGACGGCCACGGGGCCGCTTGCGGGCGACGACCACGCCCTGGACGAAGAGCTCGCCACCCCAGACGCCCCACGGCTCGCGCCGCTCCTGGGCGCCGGCGAGGCAGGCGGCCACGAGGGGGCAGGTCCGGCAGAGGGACTTCGCGTACTCGACGTCGGCCGGGGACTCCGCGAAGAAGACCTCGGGGTCGTAGGCGCGACAGGGGACGGGGACGCCGAGGTTCTCGATGGCGTCGTCAAGCGCGGTGAGCGTGCTGAGGGGGGTCAAAGTGGGGTCCTCCGTGGGGCGGCCGGGCTGGGCGATCGATTCGGAAGGCGGTACGGACGGGGCGTGCGCTTCGAGTTGCACGGTGGTCTTTCCTCGTCTGGTCGTTCCGGCCTGTTGACCGGGGTTTCGGCTGGTACCGGGGTGCGTCTGTCCCGAGGCGTCCTCGTGTCGTCGTCCCCGTTCGGGGACAAACAAAAGGGCCGCGGATCCCGGGTGGGGTTCCGCGGCCCTGAAGGCGCCGGTCTGATCATGGATCAGACTGGATCACTCCAGGGTTCGAGCCCACGGAAGGCCCACATCTTGTGGTCGTGCGTCGTCGTCTGCTGCTGGGTGCCGGCACCGGTCGCCGCAAAGGCATAGGCCGTGGCCTTGCCTGCTGCTCCTGCTTCCAGTGCCTTGGTCGGTCGCTCATTGCGAAGCTCCACGGCAGGCCGCAGACCGGCACCGGCAAGGCCGGAGACGGGCAGACGGGTGCCAATGAACGCCGAGGCGGAGAGGCCGAGCGAGCAGGCGGAGACGACGGAGCGATCGGTCATTTTGGCGGTGCTGACGAAGCCGGCACGGCTGATGAAGCTGGCGGTGCTGGTCTGAATGACGTTGCTGATCACGTGGAATCGCCTCCTCTCGGCGTCTCGGAGGGCTCGGGTGCGAGCCGGACCCTCATGTTTATTTGGACAAGTACAGCACAGAGACAGGGCTTCTCAGAAGCCGCTGTTTCCGTGGTTAAGAACCTATGGGGCTTGACGGGGCGGGCGCAAACTATTTTTCCCACGAGTTTCGCTCAACTGTCGTCGAGGCCCGCCCCGCCGTCCCCACCTGCGCAGATGGCCAGGACGTCGGCGCCGTAGCGGTCGAGCTTGCGGGCGCCGACTCCGGAGATCGAGGAGAGCTCCCCGCCGGTGGCGGGGACCCGCTCGGCGATGGCCATCAGCGTCTTGTCGGTGAACACGCAGTACGCCGGCTGGCCGAGCTCCCTGGCCTGCTCGGCACGCCAGTCGCGGAGCCGCTCGTACAGCCCCTCGTCCATGTCCGATGGGCAGTCATCGCAGCGCATGAGCTTCATGGCGCCCGCCTCGGTGAGCGTCGCCCCGCAGACCCGGCAGCGCACGGGGCCGCGCGGCTTGCGGCGGCCGGCGGCGGCGCCCCGCTCGAAGGAGCCGGATCCGCCCGAGGCGACCGTGCCGAGGGAGCCTGAGCCGGGCCGCAGGCCCTTGAGGAAGCGGCTGGGGCGCCGGGAGGCCCGGCCACCCGGGGAGCGGGAGAGCGCCCAGGACAGCGTGAGGTGGAGCCGGGCGCGGGTGACGCCGACGTACAGCAGGCGCCGCTCCTCCTCGATCTGCTCGTCGGTCTTGGCGTAGGTGATGGGCATCATGCCCTCGGTGAGGCCGACCAGGAAGACGGCGTCCCATTCGAGGCCCTTGGCGGAGTGCAGCGAGGCGAGGGTGACGCCCTGCACGGTCGGCGCGTGCTGCGCCGCGGCCCGCTCGTCGAGCTCGGCGACCAGGTCGGAGAGGGTGGCCCCGGAGCGGGCGCGGGCGAAGTCCTCGGCGAGCCGGACGAGGGCGGCGAGGGACTCCCAGCGGTCCCGGACGGCCCCGGAGCCCGAGGGCGGCTGCGAGGTCCAGCCCTTGGTCGAGAGGACGGCCCTGACCTGTGCGGGCAGGTCCTCGGCGTCGTCGAGGAGGGAGTCGTTGCCCCCGGCGCGGGCCGCGCCGCGCAGCGCGATGCCCGCCTCCCGCACCTCCTGGCGCTCGAAGAAGCGCTCGGCGCCGCGCAGCTGGTAGGGCACTCCGGCGTCGGCGAGTGCCTGCTCGTACACCTCGGACTGGGCGTTGATCCGATAGAGGACGGCGATCTCGCCGGCCGGGACGCCGGCGGCGATGAGGTCCCGGATGCGGCGCGCGGTGCCCTCGGCCTCGGTCGGCTCGTCCGCGTATTCCGTGTAGACGGGGTCGGGGCCGGGGTCGCGCTGGGAGATCAGCTCCAGGCGGTGCTCGGCGGCCCTGCCGCGGGCCTGGCTGAGCAGTCCGTTGGCCAGGTGGACGACCTGGGGGGTCGAGCGGTAGTCGCGGACCAGCTTGACCACCGTGGCCCCGGGGTGGCGGGTGCGGAAGTTCAGCAGGTGGTCGGGCGTGGCTCCGGTGAAGGAGTAGATGGTCTGGCTCGCGTCGCCGACGACGCAGAGGTTGTCGCGGTCGCCGAGCCACAGGTCGAGGAGCCGCTGCTGGAGCGGGGAGACGTCCTGGTACTCGTCCACGACGAAGTGCTGGTACTGGCTGCGGATCTGGTCGGCGATGTCGTGCCGGTCCTGGAGGATGCCGACGGTGAGCAGCAGCACGTCCTCGAAGTCGATCACCGAGCGGTCGCGCTTCAGCTGCTCGTACATCGCATAGATCTGGCTGATCTCCGCCGGGTCGCGGGGGGCGTCCCGGTGGGCCTTGGCGACGATGGCCGGGTAGTCGGCGGGGACGGTCTGGGTGACCTTGGCCCACTCGATCTCGCCGGTCACGTCCCGCAGCTCGTTCCGGTCGAGCCGGATCCGGCAGCGGGCCGCGGCGTCGGCGACCAGCTGGATCTTCCGCTCCAGGAGCCGGGGCAGGTCGCCACCGACTGCTTTCGGCCAGAAGAACTGGAGCTGCCGGAGGGCCGCGGAGTGGAAGGTGCGCGCCTGGACCCCGCCCGCGCCGAGCTGCCGGAGCCGGCCGCGCATCTCGCCCGCGGCGCGGTTGGTGAACGTGACGGCCAGCACACTGGCGGGCTGGAGTCTGCCCGACCGCACCCCGTACGCGATGCGGTGGGTGATCGCCCGCGTCTTGCCCGTGCCGGCGCCCGCCAGGACGCACACCGGGCCGGTCAGGGCCAGGGCGACCTCGCGCTGCTCCGGGTCGAGCCCGTCGAGCACCGCGTCGGCCGTCTCCGGTACCTGCGGGAAGAGAGTGGAGTGCGTTGCTGCTGTCACCCCCCAATGCTGCCAGGTCCGCCGAGCTCGCCGCGGAGGCTTGTCCACAGGCGGCGTCCGCGGTCATACGAATTCCGGGAATGGCCGGGACACGGCGTACGTTCTCCCTCTCGGCACCCGTCAGCGAACCAAGAGGAGCGCCTCGCCATGCAGGGCACTGTGACGATGTACAGCACCACGTGGTGCGGCTACTGCCGTCGGCTGAAGAGCCAGATGGACCGCGAGGGCATCGCGTACACGGAGATCAACATCGAGCAGGACCCCGACTCGGCGGCCTTCGTCGAGAAGGCGAACGGCGGAAACCAGACCGTTCCGACCGTCCTCTTCCCGGACGGCTCGACCCTGACGAACCCGAGCCTCGCCCAGGTGAAGCAGGCGCTCAGCGTCTGAGCCACCCGGCCCCGCGCAGGAGGAACCCCCGACCGGTACGGACCGGCCGGGGGTTCTTCGTACGCGCGGAACGTGTCGTACGTCTCAGATCACGTCGCCCGGCTTCGGCAGCGGCTTGCCGTACCAGCGCTCGATCAGCCGGGAGGCGATCGAGATGCCGTACGGCGGGATCACCTCGCCCGACTCGAAGGCGGCGGCCAGGTCGTCGCGGGAGAACCAGCGGGCCTCGTGGATCTCCTCGCCGTCCACGGTGATCTCCGAGGAGGTCGCGCGGGCGAAGAAGCCGAGCATCAGGCTGGACGGGAACGGCCAGGGCTGGCTGGCGACGTACTCGACCTCGCCGACCGTGACACCGGCCTCCTCGAAGACCTCGCGGACCACCGACGCCTCGATGGACTCGCCGGGTTCGACGAAACCGGCGAGGGTCGAGAAGCGGCCCTCGGGCCAGTGGACCTGGCGGCCGAGCAGCGCCCGGTCCTCCTCGTCCGTGACCAGCATGATCACCGCGGGGTCGGTCCGCGGGTAGTGCTCGGCGCCGCACGCCTGGCAGCGGCGGATGTGCCCGGCGGCGGCGATGACCGTGCGCTCGCCGCAGCGCGAGCAGAAGCGGTGGAGGCGCTGCCAGTTCTCCAGGGCCACCGCGTGCACCATGAGGGCCGCGTCCCGGTCCGACAGCAGCAGTCCCGCCTCGCGGAGCCCGGCGGGCCGCGCGGACTGGTCCATGCGGCCGGGCAGGGAGTCCTTCTGGAGCGCGAAGTAGGAGACGCCGTCGGCGTCCGTGCCCAGGAAGTAGCGGTGGGTCTCGGTGACCGGGGCCTCGAAAGCCGGGGTCATGACGAGTTCGGTCGTGCCGTCCGCCGTGTCGTCGATCAGCACCTGGCCCCCGGAGACCACGAAGACCCGCGTGGTGGGGTGGCTCCAGGCCGCCGCCAGCCACGCCTCGTCGAGGCGGTGGTGCGCGGCACGGTCGATGCCGCTCGGAGCGGTGAGCGAGATCGGGCGATCCGCTGACGCGTTCTTCAAGGTGCTCACAGGTGCTTCCAACTCCCCCTGATCGGTGTGTGGGCCAGGGCCTGTCCGGCGGATCAGGGTCGGATGGGCCGCGGCGTCTGGTGCGGTGCTCGCAAGGCGCCGGAGCGCCTCGACAGCGGAGCTATTGGGGTGCTCCGGCAACGCGGCGAGGTGCCGTGCCGGACGCCGCGGACCCGGCGCTGATCCGCCGGACAGGCCCTGGGCGCTCGGCGACAGGCCCCAGGGCGGCGGGCAGGTCGCCCCAGAGGTGCGCGGTCGTCTCGACGCCCTTCATGAGGAGATCGAGTTCGATCTTCTCGTTCGGGGCGTGCCAGCCGTCGGACGGGACGGAGATGCCGAGGAACAGGACGGGTGCCTCCAGGACGTCCTGGAGGTCGGCGGCGGGCCCCGAACCGCCCTCGCGGGTGTAGCGGACCTTGGCGCCGTCGAAGGCCCGGCTCATGGCCCCGGCGACCGCCTTGAGGGCGGGGTGGTCGAGCGGGGTGAGGCAGGGGCGGGTCGGGGCGCCGAAGACGATCTCGTACCGGATGCCGGCGGGGACGAGACCGGCGAGCCAGTCCCGTACCGCGAGCTCGATCTTGGCCGGGTCCTGACCGGCGACCAGCCGGAAGGACAGCTTGAGCTGGGCGGAGGCGGGGACGATCGTCTTGCCGCCGGGGCCCTGGTAGCCGCCGCCGATGCCGTTGACCTCCGCGGTGGGGCGGGCCCAGACCCGCTCCAGGGTGGAGAAGCCGGCCTCGCCGAGGGTGCCGTGCGACTTCGCCGTGCGCAGCCAGGCGTGCTCGTCGAAGGGCAGTTCGGCGACGAGGGCGCGCTCGGCGTCGCTCAGCTCGGTGACTCCCTCGTAGAAGCCGGGGATCGCCACGTGCTCGTCCGCGTCGTGGAGGGCGGCGACGATCCGGCCGGCGACGGTGGCCGGGTTCGGCACGGCGCCGCCGAAGGAGCCGGAGTGGATGTCCTGGTCGGGGCCGTACAGCGCGATCTCGCAGTCGGCGACCCCGCGCATGCCGGTGCACACGGTGGGGGTGGTCTCGGACCACATGCCGGTGTCGGAGACGATCACGGCGTCGGCGGCGAGGCGCTCGGCGCGCGTCTCGACGAGGGTCCGGAAGTGCGGGGACCCGGACTCCTCCTCGCCCTCGACGATCAGCTTGAGGTTGACGGCGGGCGCGGTGCGGCCGGTGACGGCGAGGTGCGCACGGACGCCGAGGGTGTGGAAGAACACCTGCCCCTTGTCGTCGGCCGCCCCGCGCGCATACATCCGTCCGTCGACCACGGTCGGCTCGAACGGGTCCGTGTGCCACCCGTCCTCGCGGGCGGCGGGCTGCACGTCGTGGTGGCCGTAGACCAGGACCGTCGGCGCGTCCGGGTCGTCGGAGGGCCACTCGGCGAAGACGGCGGGAGCGCCGTCCGTCTCCCAGACCTCGACCGTGGTGAAGCCGGTCTCGGTGAGCTTGGCGGCGAGCCACTCGGCACTGCGCCGTACGTCCCCGGCGCGGTCCGGCTGCGCCGACACGGAGGGGATGCGCAGCCACTCCGCGAGGTCGCCGAGGAAGGCGGCACGGTGCTGCTCGATGTACGTACGTACGGCGTGGACGGCGCTGTCCGGGGTCTCGCTCATGCCCCCGAGCCTATCCGGCGCCCGGGGGTGCCCCGCCCGGCAGGAGGGCCTGCTCGGCGTCGGGTGCCGGCTCTCCGAGGAGGAGGGCCTCCAGCTCGGCCCGGCCGGGCAGGCGGGTGGGGCGTGCGACCTCGCCCGTCCGCACGTAGACGAAGGCGGCGGCCACGTCCTGCGGCGCGAGACCGTGCTGCTCGGCCCAGGCGAGCCGGTAGATCGCGAGCTGGAGCGGGTCCGCGGTGCGCAGCCGGCTCGTCTTCCAGTCGACGATCTCGTACGCGCCGGAGTCCGGGTCCCGGTAGACGGCGTCGATCCGGCCCCGGACGACCCGGCCGCCGAGCGAGAGGTGCACGGGGACCTCGACGCGGTACGGGGTGCGGTGGGCGTACTCGGTACGGGCGAAGGCCTCCTTCAGCTCGTCGAGGTCCCGCTCGTCGAGGATCTCCGGCTCCCCCGCGAAGTCCTCCCCGCCGGGCAGGTCCTCGGGACCGAGGAACGGCAGCGGCAGCTCCTCGAACCGGGACTCCACCCACGCGTGGAACCGGGTGCCCCGGCGGGCCGCCGGCTGCGGGGCCTTCGGCATGGGCCGGGCCAGCTCCTGGGCGAAGCCGTCGGGGTCGGCGGCGAGGCGGAGGACCTGGGAGGCGGAGAGGTACGCGGGGAGGAGGACGTCACGGGTGGTGGCGCGGGAGCGGCGGAGTTCGGTGGTGAGGGCGGTGAGGTCGCGGTCCCAGGAGGCGATGGTTCGTGCGTCTTCGGGGGTGAGCCCGCCGTACGGCTCCGGCTCCGGCTCCGGCTCCGGCTCCGGGGGCAGGGACTCGGGCTCCCGGGGCGCCGGGACCGCGTCCGCGTGGGTGTCCTCGGGAAGGATCTCCTCGTCCCAGACGGGTTCCTCCTCGTCCGGCCACAGGTCCTCCGGGTGCGGGTCCTGGGCAGCCGGCGCCGTGCCGGTGGGGTGCCCCGCCGTTCCGCCCTGCGGCGCGATGGCCCACAACCGGGTGCGGACGAGCTCGGCGGCTTCCCGGCGGCGCCTGAACGACTCCCCGTCCAGCGGGAGCGGCCAGGTCTCGTCGCTCTCCGGCTCCGCCAGGGTCGGGTTCTTCGCGTCCTTCTCCGGTTCCTCCGCCCATGCCTCGATCTCCCCGTGGCCCTGCTCGCAGTGGGCGTACAGGGCGTGGAGGAAGTCCGACGGGCCTCGGGGCTTCTTCTGGGACGGGCCCCACCAGTGGGCCGAGCCGAGGAGGAGGCTGCGGGGTCGGGTGAAGGTGACGTAGCCGAGGCGGAGTTCCTCGGTGTGCTGGTGGTCCCGCATCTCGTTCTTGAAGGCCGTGAGGGCTTTCGCGTTCCAGGTGTCGACGGCCGGCAGCGTGGCCGCGTCGCCGCGCAGGGCGTGCGGGAGGACCTGCGGCTGCGAGGTCCACGACTCGCGGGCCCGGGCACTGGGGAACTGGCCGGTGACCAGGCCGGGGACGGCGACGACGTCCCACTCCAGGCCCTTGGACTTGTGGGCGGTGAGGACCTTGACGGTGTTCTCGCCGCCGGGCAGGGCGTTGTCGAGGCCCTTCTCGAACTGGACGGCCGTGCGCAGGAAGCCGAGGAACGCGAGGAGGCTCGCCTCGCCGTCCAGGGAGGCGAAGCCGGCGGCGATGTCGAGGAAGTGGCCGAGGGTCTCGCGGCGGCGGGCGGCGAGCGCGTGCGGGGAGGCGGAGAGTTCGACTTCGAGGCCGGTCGCCGAGAGCACCCGGTGCAGGACGTCCATGAGCGGGTCGGCGAGCGAGCCGCGCAGGGCGCGCAGCTCGGCGGCGAGGCGCGCGAAGCGGACCCGGGCGTCGGCGGAGAAGGCGAGGCCGTCGTCGGCGGCGCCGCCGGAGTCGAGGAAGGTGTCGAGCGCGTCGGCGAGGGAGACGACCTCGGCCGGGTCGACGCCCTCGACGGCGGCGGCGAGCCGCTGCTCGGGGTCGGGTTCGTCTCCGCCCCGGTGGACGAGGTGCCGGGCCCGCCGGCCGAGGAGGGCGAGGTCGCGGGGGCCGATGCGCCAGCGGGGGCCGGTGAGGAGGCGGACCAGGGCGGCGTTGGCCCCCGGGTCCTGGAGGACCTCGCAGACGGCGACCAGGTCGGCGATCTCGGGCAGGTGGAGCAGCCCGGAGAGGCCGACGACCTCGACGGGTACGTCACGGGCGACGAGGGCCGCGTGGATGGCGGGGAAGTCGGTGGCCGTGCGGCACAGGACGGCGATCTCGCCGGGCTCCCGGCCGGTGCGGACGAGGTGCGCGAGGGAGTCGGCGAGCCAGTCGATCTCCTCGGCGTGGGTGGGGAGGAGGGCGATGCGGACGCTTCCGTCGGCCTCGGCGCCGGGCCCGGGACGCAGCGCCTCCACGCCCGCGTGCATGGCGCGCAGGGGCGCGGCGAGTCCGTTGGCGAGGTCGAGGAGGCGGCCGCCGCTGCGCCGGTTCTCGGAGAGCGAGTAGCGGTCGGCGGGGCTGCCGTCCGCGTGCGGGAAGTGCTCGGGGAAGTCGTCGAGGTTGGCGACGGAGGCGCCGCGCCAGCCGTAGATGGCCTGGCAGGGGTCGCCGACGGCGGTCACCGCGTGGCCGGTCGGGCGCTGCGCGGTGCCCTGGCCGAAGAGTCCTGAGAGCAGCAGCCGCTGGGCGACGGAGGTGTCCTGGTACTCGTCGAGGAGGACGACCCGGAACTCGTCGCGGAGGATCTCGCCGACCTCGGGCCGGGTGGTGGCGAGTTCGGCGGAGCGGGCGATCTGGTCGCCGAAGTCGAGCAGGTCGCGGGAGCGCTTGGCGGCCCGGTAGCGGACGACGAGGTCGAGGAGTTCGCGGCGGGCGGTGGCGGCCTCGGGGATCTTGCGCAGCTCGGCGTTGCTGAGCTTGGTGCCGGCGAGGGCGGTGAGCAGCGCGGAGTCGTACGAGAGGAGTCTTTCCGGCGGTACGAGGTGTTCGGCGAGCTCGGCGTCGAGGGCGAGCAGGTCGGTGATCAGGGTCGTGAAGGAGCGGGTGAGCGCCGGGTACGGCCCGGGGGCCTCGCGCAGCACGCGGGCGGCGAGCTGGTAGCGGGTGGCGTCGGCGAGGAGCCGGGAGGTGGGTTCGAGCCCGATGCGCAGGCCGTGGTCGGTGAGGAGCCGGCCGGCGAACGCGTGGTACGTGGAGATCCGGGGTTCGCCCGGGGGGTTGTCGGGGTCGATGACGTCGGGGTCGGTGACCCCGGCGCGGACGAGGGCGGTGCGGACGCGCTCGGCGAGCTCTCCGGCGGCCTTGTTGGTGAAGGTGAGACCCAGGACCTGCTCGGGGGCGACCTGCCCCGTGCCGACCAGCCAGACCACCCGGGCGGCCATCACCGTCGTCTTGCCGGAGCCGGCTCCGGCCACGACGACCTGCGGGGCGAGCGGCGCGGTGATGCAGGCCGTCTGCTCCGGGGTGAACGGGATGCCGAGGAGCTCCTTGAGCTGCTCGGGGTCGGTGATGCGTGCGGTCACCTCAAAGAGGCTAACGCGGCGGACCGACAGTCCGGTCCGGTCCGGCCCTGATCCCGCGAGGGATCCTCGTCACGCGGGCGTGCCCCCGTCCAGCTTCGACAGGTCCACCGTCTCGTCGGCGGGCGGGACGACGACCCGGACGGGCTTGTCGTAGTCGGAGAGCACCATCGCGCCCGGTTCCTCGCCACCGGCCTTGACCATCTTCAGGATGTACGGCTTGCCCTCCTGGGACACGGACACGGTGGTGGTCTCGCCTTCGGCCTTCTTCTTGACCAGGGTCGCGACGGGGCTGCCGTCGACCTCGGCGTCGGGGCCCCTGGTCAGTCCGCGGCGCTCCTCCTTGTCCTCGCCGAGGTCGGCGAGGAGCGACTTCAGGTCGCAGACGCCGCTGAGGTCGGCGCTGCCGGCCTGCCCCGGGCCGATCTTCAGCCAGCGGCCCTTGACCAGCTCGACCGTCGCGTCGATCTGTGCGTCGGGCATGCCCTGGGAGGCCATGGAGACGCGCCAGAAGGCCTCGTCGCCCTTCATGTAGGTGATCCCGTCGATCTTGCGGAGCTCGGCGTTGCCGCCCTTGATCTTCATCACGCCGGTGCACTCGTCGCGGTCGTTCACGGCGAAGTCGATGTCGAGGGGCTGCCCCTCCGTGACGACCCGGCCGGTCATCCGGAGCGAGGTCGCCGACTGGGTCGCGGTGACCGCCTTGTCGCCGATCTCGTCGGCGGTGAGACCGGAGAACGGGTCGGGAGACGGCGCCGACACCGAGGGTGCGGCGGCCGCGGCGCCGGTCGTCGCGGCCCAGGCCGCGACGGGTGCGGGGCCCGTGACGACGGCGACGGCGCAGACGACGGCCGCGGCGCGGAGCTTTCGGTGGGACGCCATGCGAGCCTCCTCGCGGTTTCCCCGATCCCTGTCCACCAGGGTCTCCCCGCGCGCGCGTGCCCGCGACTCCGCGCCCCGGGCCCCCGTCAGTCGACGACCTGGCGGCCCTCCGGCTGGGCGCTGCACGAGGCGCGGAACGAGCAGTTCGTGCAGTGCTGGCCGGTGGTGGGGGTGAAGCGCTCGTCGAGGACCCGGCCCGCGGCGTTGGCGAGCAGCTCACCGACCCACTCCCCGGCGAGCGGGTCCTGTGCCTGGACCTTGGGGAGGGCGTCGCCGCCCTCCTTCTGCGGGGCGGCCTGCCGCAGCTGGACGAGTTCGGCGCCGCCGGGCTCCGGCCGCCGCCCGTCGAGGACCTCGTCGAGGGCGCCCTCGCGGACCGCGAGCTGGTAGACGGCGAGCTGCGGGTGCCGGGCGACCTCGTCCTTGGTGGGCGCCGACTTGCCGGTCTTGAAGTCGACGACGTAGGCGCGGCCGTGCTCGTCGGTCTCGACGCGGTCCATGGAACCGCGGATGCGGACCTCGTACGCGCCCGCCTCCAGGGTCACGTCGAAGCCGTGCTCCGAGGCGGCCGGGGTGCGGCCGCCGCGGTCCATGACGTGCCAGCTGAGGAAGCGTTCGAGCGCCACGCGCGCGTTCTGCTTCTCCTGGGCCGACTTCCAGGGGGCGTCGAACGCGAGGGCGTCCCACACGGAGTCCAGCCGGGCCATGAGGACGTCGAGGTCCGCGGGGGTACGGCCGGAGGCGACCTCGTCGGCGAGGACGTGGACGACGTTGCCGAAGCCCTGGGCGGCGGTGGCGGGGGCCGCGGCCTTGACCTCGCGGCCCAGGAACCACTGGAGGGAGCAGGTGCTCACCAGGTTGTCCAGGGAGCTCGGCGAGAGGGCGACGGGCCGGTCGCGGTCGCGCAGCGGCTCCGGGCTGCGGGTCGGCTCGAACAGGCCCCACCAGCGGTCCGGGTGGGCGGCCGGGACCAGCGGCTGGCCGTCCTCGTCGGTGAGGGCGGCCAGCTCGGCGAGGCGCTGGGCGGCGGCCTCGCGGAGCGCGGGCGAGGCGTCCGGGTCGACGGTGGTGGCACGCAGCTCGGCGACGAGCGCGGAGACGGCCAGGGGGCGGCGGGGGCGGCCGGGCACGTCCTTCGGCTCGGCGCCGAGTTCGGTGAGGAAGCGGGAGGGCTGGTCGCCGTCCTCGGCCGCGGCCTTCACGGCGGTGACGACGAGCCGGTCACGCGCGCGCGTCGCGGCCACGTAGAAGAGGCGGCGCTCCTCGGCGAGGAGGGCGCCGGGGGTGAGGGGCTCGGCGAGGCCGTCGCGGCCGATGCGGTCGGCCTCCAGGAGGGAGCCGCGACGGCGCAGGTCGGGCCAGAGGCCCTCCTGGACCCCGGCGACGACGACGAGACTCCACTCCAGGCCCTTGGAGCGGTGGGCGGTCATGAGGCGGACGGCGTCGGGGCGGGTGTGGCGGCGGGTGAGGGTGTCGGCGGCGATGTCCTGCGCGTCGAGTTCTTCGAGGAAGTTGAGGACACCTCGGCCGCCGACGCGTTCCTCGGCGCGGGCGGCGGTCTCGAAGAGGGCGCAGACGGCGTCGAGGTCCCGGTCGGCGTTGCGGCCCGCGGGCCCGCCGCGGAGCGCGGCCCGCTCGAGCCGGCCGGGCCAGGGGGTGCCGCTCCAGAGCACCCAGAGGGCCTCCTCGGCGGTGCCGCCGTCGGCGAGGAGGGTGCGGGTGTCACGGAGCAGGTCGCCGAGCCGCTTCGCACCGCGGGCGTGGGCGGGGTCGTGGGCGGCGAGGCGCTCGGGCTCGGCGAGGGCGCGGGCGAGGAGGACGTCGGAGGGTGGCGGGACCTTGTCTCCCGCGGCGCGCGCCTCGTCGCGCAGGGCGCGGCCCAGGCGGCGGAGGTCGGCGGGGTCGACGCCGGCGAGGGGGGAGGCGAGGAGTTCGAGCGCGGTCTCGGTCGTCAGCCACGTGCGGGTGTCTTCCGGCTGCGCCGGCGCGGAGCCCGGGGGCGTGTCCTCTTCGTCGTGCTCGGCGGGTGCGGGGTCCGCGAGGTCCCGGCCCGGTGCGGGCCTGCCGGCGGCCTGAGCCACCGCCCTCAGCGCCAGCAGCAGGGGGGCCACCGCCGGTTCGTGGCGCAGCGGGGTGTCCGCCGCGTCCGTCTCCACCGGGACACCCGCGGAGGTGAGGGCGCGGCGGAGGGACGGGAGGTGGGCGGCGGCCCGGGTGAGGACGGCCATGTGGTGCCAGGGGACGCCGTCCTCCAGGTGGGCGCGGCGCAGCAGGTCGGCGATGTTCTCGGCCTCCGCCGAGGCCGTCGGGTACGTGTACGCCTCCGCAAGGCCGCCGTCCCGCGCCGCGGTGAGGTCGCGGTGGGCGCGGACCTTGTCGGCGGGGAGCCGGGGCATCGGCATCCGCTGGGCGAGCAGCCGGGTCGCGGCGAGGAGCTCGGCGCCCGAGCGGCGCGCGGTGCGCAGGACCCGGACGTCCGCGCCGCCGAAGGAGGCGGGGAAGTCGAGGATGCCGTTCACGTCGGCACCCCGGAAGGCGTAGATGGACTGGTCGGGGTCGCCGAAGGCGACGACCGTGCTCCCGCCCGTAGCCCGGCCACCCCTCGCGGACGCCCTTTCGGCGGCCCCGGCCCCGGTCGGACCGCCCGCGAGGGCGTGCAGCAGCCGGACCTGTGCCGGGTCGGTGTCCTGGTACTCGTCGACGTAGATCGCGTCGTAGGCGGGGAGGCTGATGTCCTCGGCGAGGAGTACGGCCCGGTGGACGAGCTCCGTGTAGTCGAGGACGCCCTGGAGGTCGAGGACGTCGAGGTACTCGGCGAGGAAGCCGGCCGCGGCCTTCCAGTCGGGCCGGCCGACCCGTTCGGCGAAGCGGGCGAGGGCGTCCGGTCCGAGGCCGAGTTCGCGGGAGCGCGCGAGGACGGCGCGTACCTCGTCGGCGAAGCCGCGGGTGGTGAGGCAGGCGCGGAGTTCGTCGGGCCAGCGGATGCTCCCGAGCCCGGCCTTCTCCAGGTCGATGTGGCCGGCGAGCAGTTCGCGTACGGCGAGGTCCTGCTCGGGTCCGGAGAGCAGCCGCAGGGGTTCGGCGAAGAGTTCGGCGTCCTGGTGGGCGCGGATCAGGGCGTAGCAGTACGAGTGGAAGGTGGTGGCCTGCGGCGGGCGGCGGCCGCCGAGCCGGGCGGCCATGCGGTCGCGGAGTTCGACGGCGGCCTTGCGGCTGAAGGTGAGGACGAGGAGCCGTTCGGGGTCGGCGCCGTTCTCCATCCGGGCGGCGACGGCCTCGACCAGGGTCGTCGTCTTGCCGGTGCCGGGGCCGGCGAGGACGAGAAGAGGTCCGCCGTCGTGGTCAACCACTTCGCGTTGGGTTGCGTCCAGCTGAGGGGAATCCATCGGGGCCGGCGTGGTGCGCACCAGTCGGTACGCGCCCGGGTTCCGCGGCCGTCCCGAACCCGGGTACGGCTGTCCCTGGTGCGGCGGCGTACGCCGGGTGGTCGAGGAGGTACTCACGTGGGTCGCCGGTCCTGGTGGGAGTGGTGGTGCGGGTGAGGCGGCCGTCCGCCGCGGCCGGCCGTCGGGCTCGCCGGCCCGCCGTCGCCTCGGGAGACGCGAACGTCGACGTTACGCGAAACGACCCGCCGCCGAGCCGTACTCCGCGCCCCGTTCCGTACCGCGTACGTCCCCTCCGGCGCCGCTCACGCCCCGCCCCGCCCGGTCGTCCCCGGTCGGCGGGCTCAGGTGTGAGTTCCGTCCCAGCGCGCCCGCCGCATGTCGATCCTCGGCAGGTGCCCCTCGGCCGCCGGGCCCCGCTCGCGCAGCGGCGTGCCCTCCTCGCGGTAGCGGTCGAGGGCCCTCAGCTCGTGCCCGGGGAGCAGCGTGCCGTCCGAGCGGACCACCCGCCACCAGGGCGCCGTCCCGCCGTACAGGGCCATGACCCGGCCGACCTGGCGGGGCCCGCCCTCGCCCAGCCATTCGGCGACGTCGCCGTAGGTCATCACCCGGCCGGGCGGGATCCCGTCGGCGACGTCGAGCACCCGTTCCGCGTACTCGGGCAGTTCTGCGGTCTCCCCCACGGGCACCTCCATGCTCATCCGCCCCATCCTGCCTCACCCCACCGACATGGCCCTGATGCCTCCGCGCGGCGGCTCTTCGTGCCACCATCGTGCGGGCGGTGACTGGTGATACGAGATCAAGAGCGACAAGTACAAGAACAAGAGCGAGAACAACAGCGAGAAACACAGCCCGGACAACAGCGAGAACGAGAACGACACGACGCGCATGCAGAGACGGACATGGTGATGGCCCCGGACACCCAGCCCCCCGAGGAGGGCCAGGCCGACGTGCCCGAGCGGGTCTCCGGCGACGAGCCGCTGCTCGCCGCCCGGGTCCACCGCCCCTCGGACCTGATGCGGCTGCTCGCCGGGCTGCTCGCCATCGGGCTCGTCATCGCCGTCGCCGCGTTCGCCCACGCGACCACCTCGGGCCTCGAGGAGGACATCAACAAGGGCGCCGTCGGCGCACCCGACGTCTTCGTCAAGATCGCCGGTCTCGTCTCGTCCATCGCCGTCCTGCTCGTCCCCGTCGCCTTCGCCATCGAACGCCTGATCAAACGTGACGGGCTGCGCATCGCGGACGGCGTCCTCGCCGCCGTGCTCGCACACGGTCTCACCCTCGCCACCGACCTCTGGGTCGCCCAGGCCGCGCCCGGCACCATCCAGGACGCGCTGACCCAGCCGGCGTCCGGCGGCGGGCTCACCGACCCGGTGCACAACTACCTCGCCCCGGTGATCGCGTACATGACCGCCGTCGGCATGGCCCGCAGACCCCGCTGGCGGGTGTCGCTCTGGGTGGTGCTGCTCCTCGACGCGTTCACCATGCTGGTGGCCGGCTACACCACCGCGCTCTCGATCATCCTGACCGTCCTGATCGGCTGGACCGTGGCGTACGGCACGCTGTACGCGGTCGGCTCCCCCAACGTCCGGCCCACCGGGCAGACCCTCCTCGCCGGTCTGCGCCGGGTCGGCTTCCGGCCCGTCACGGCGCTGCGCGCCGAGGGCGTGCCCGACTCGTCCGACAGCGGCGACCGGGGCCGCCGGTACATCGTGACCCTGGAGGACGGGCCGCCGCTCGACGTCACCGTCGTCGACCGCGAGCAGCAGGCGCACGGCTTCTTCTACCGCGCGTGGCGGCGGATCACCCTGCGGACGATCACCACCCGCCGGTCGATCGTCTCGCTGCGCCAGGCCCTGGAGCAGGAGGCGCTCCTCGCGTACGCGGCGATCGCCGCCGGGGCGAACGCGCCGAAGCTGATCGCCACCTCCGAGCTCGGCCCGGACGCCGTGATGCTCGTCTACGAGCACATCGGCGGCCGCAGCCTCGACTCGCTCGACGACGACGACATCACCGACGCACTGGTCCGCAGCGCCTGGCGGCAGGTACGGGCGCTCCAGTCGCGCCGGATCGCCCACCGCCGGCTCACGGGCGACGCGATTCTGGTGGATCGTTCCGGCAGGGTGATCCTCACCGATCTGCGCGGCGGCGAGATCGCGGCCGGCGATCTGATCCTGCGGATGGACATCGCCCAGCTGCTCACCACCCTCGGCCTGCGGGTCGGTGCCGAGCGCACGGTCGCCGCGGCCGTCGAGGTGCTCGGCCCGGACGCCGTCGCCGACTGCCTGCCGCTGCTCCAGCCCATCGCCCTGAGCCGCTCCACGCGCGCGACGCTGCGGAAACTGGCCCGGGAGCGGTCGGCCCGGGAGCGGGAGGCCGTGCTCGCCGCCTCGGAGGCGGCCAAGCACGAGCGGGAACTGGCGAAGGCCCAGGCCGCGGAGGCGGCCGCGGACCCGACGGCCGCCCGGGCCGAGACCAAGGCCGAGAAGAAGGCGGACAAGAAGGCCGAGAAGCGGGCCCTGGACACGGCACTCGACGAGGCCCGCGAGGAGGACCTGCTGGCCCAGATCCGGCAGCAGGTGCTGCTCATCCGCCCGCTTGCGCCGGCGGAGCCGGTCCGCCTGGAGCGGATCAAGCCGCGGACCCTGGTCAGTCTGATCGCGGGCGCGGTCGCCGCGTACTTCCTGCTGTCGCAGATCTCACGGACCCCGCTGTCGACGATCAGCGAGGCGGACTGGCGGTGGGTCGCGGCCGCGGTGCTGTTCTCCGCCCTCAGCTATGTGGCGGCGGCGATGAGCCTGCTCGGCTTCGTGCCGGAGCGGGTCGGGTTCTGGCGGACGGTGGTGGCGCAGGTCGCCGGCTCGTTCGTGAAGATCGTCGCCCCGGCGGCGGTCGGCGGCGTCGCCCTGAACACCCGCTTCCTCCAGCGCTCGGGAGTACGGCCGGGACTCGCGGTGGCGAGCGTCGGCGCCTCCCAGCTCTTCGGGCTCGGAGCGCACATCCTGCTCCTCCTCGCCTTCGGCTATCTGACGGGAACGGAGCGGTCGCAGTCCTTCACCCCGTCGAGGACGGTCATCGCCGGGCTCCTCACGGTCGCGGTGCTCGTGCTCGTCGTGACGGCGATCCCGTTCATGCGGAAGTTCGTCTCGACGCGGCTGCGCTCGCTCTTCGCCGGCGTGGTGCCGCGCATGCTGGACGTGCTCCAGCGGCCGATGAAGCTGGTCACCGGCATCGGCGGGATGCTGCTGCTCACCCTCACCTTCGTGCTCTGCCTGGACGCCTCGATCCGGGCCTTCGACCACAACAACGTGTCGATCAGCTACGCGAGCGTGGCGGTCGTCTTCCTCGCGGGCAACGCGCTCGGCTCGGCGGCGCCGACCCCCGGCGGCGTGGGAGCGGTCGAGACCGCGCTCACCTTCGGTCTGGTGGCGGTCGGCCTCCCCATCGAGGTCGCGACCCCGGCCGTGCTGCTCTACCGCCTGCTGACCCTGTGGATCCCGGTCCTCCCCGGCTGGCTCTGCTTCAACTGGCTGACGAAGCGCGAAGCACTGTAGGCGGCCGGGTCGCGTCCCGGGCCACCCGCATGGACCCCCGTCCCGCGCGGCGGCGGGGGCGGCGGCCCACCATGGGCCTATGCCGATCTCCGCCGCCCAGCGCGCCGCTCTGCTCACCGCCACCACCGTGCTGCTCGCCGCCGGGTGCTCCGACGGCGGCGACAAGGCGGAGGGGACGCAGCCGAGCGGGACGGCGGGGCTCTCCGCGCTCGCGGCACAGAAGCTGTCCTGGGCACCGTGCCCGGCGCCGTCCGCCGCCGAAGGCGGCGGACCCGCGCCCTCCCCGCTGCCCGGGGGCGCCACCTGGGAGTGCTCCTTCCTCCAGACCCCCCTCGACTGGTCGGTACCGGACGGCGAGACCATCGAGCTCGCGCTGATCCGGGCCCGCGCCCGCGACCAGGACCGGCGGATCGGTTCGCTCGTCTTCAACTTCGGCGGGCCGGGCGGCTCGGGCGTCACCGCGCTGCCCGGGTTCGCCAACGAGTACGAGGCCCTGCGCGGCCGCTACGACCTGGTCTCCTTCGACCCGCGCGGGGTGGGCCGCAGCGACCCGGTGGAATGCCTCACCGACAAGGAGCTCGACGCCTACTACGCCCTCGACTTCACGCCCGACGACGAGGCCGAGGAGCGGACGCTCTCCGACGCGCAGAAGAGATACGCGGCCGGCTGCGAGAGGGACGCCGGCCCGGCCCTGCCGCACGTCGGCACCGAGAACGCCGCCCGGGACATGGATCTGATGCGCCAGGTCCTCGGCGACGACAAGCTCCACTACTTCGGCATCTCGTACGGCACCGAACTCGGCGGCGTCTACGCCCACCTCTTCCCGAAGAACGTCGGCCGGGCCGTCTTCGACGCGGTCGTCGATCCGGACGCCGGCGTCGAGGAGGGGGCACTCGGCCAGGCGAAGGGCTTCCAGCTCGCCCTGGACAACTTCGCCCAGGACTGCGTGGACCGCGGCGACGCGTGCACCCTGCCCGGCTCGACCGTCGCCGAGATCGAGGCCTTCGTGATCGATCTCCTCGCCTCCCTCGACAAGGAGCCGATCCCGGGCATCGGCGACCGCAAGCTCACCCAGACACAGGCCACCAACGGCATCGCGCAGGCCCTCTACTCCAAGGAGTACTGGACCTACCTGGAGCAGGGCCTCTCCGACGCCGAGGGCGGCGACGGGGCACTGCTCCTCACCCTCTCCGACTCCATGAACGGGCGCGGCCAGAACGGCTCCTACAGCAACATCCAGGCCGCCAACGCCGCCATCAACTGCGTCGACTTCAAGGAGCGCTACACCCTCGGCCAGGCCAAGGAACGCCTCCCCCAGTTCCGCGAGGCCTCCCCCGTCTTCGGCGACTTCATGGGCTGGGCGCTCTCCAGCTGCTCGCAGTGGCCGGTGCCCGGGACCTGGGAGAACCCGGACGTCTCCGCTCCGGGCGCGGCGCCGATCCTGGTCGTCGGCAACACCGGCGACCCGGCCACCCCCTACGAGGGCGCCCGCTCGATGGTGAAGGCGCTCGGCGACGGGGTCGGCGTGGAGCTGACGTACGAGGGCGAGGGCCACGGCGCGTACAACAGCGGCAGCGCGTGCGTGAAGAAGGCGGTCGACGCCTACCTCCTGGACGGCAAGGTCCCGGTCTCCGGCACCGTCTGCAAGTAGCCCGGAGGGCTCCCCCTAGGATGGGCCGCCCTGTCGGGCTCCTGGGGGGAACACATGTCCATACGCATACGGGTGGCGGTCCTGGCCGTCACGGGCCTGCTGGTCGCGGGCTGCACGAGCGCCGGCGGCGGGGCACCCGCCACCACCCCGGGCGCGAGGACGGCCACGACCGACGCCAAGCCGTCGGCCACCGCCGCCACCCCCTCGGCCACCGCCGCCACTCCCCCGCTGCCCGCCTCCCTCACCGGTCAGCGCCCCGACTGGAAGGCCTGCCCGGCCCCGGGTCCCGGCGGGGCGAAGCCCGGCAAGAACTGGCGCTGCGCGACCGTGAAGGTGCCGCTCGACCACGCGAAGCCCGAGGGCGCGACGATCCCGATCGCCCTGATCCGCAAGGAGGCGGGCCGCAAGGCCGACCGCATCGGCTCCCTGCTCTTCAACTTCGGCGGCCCCGGCGCCTCCGGCGTCGACATCATGCCGCAGGTCGAGGAGGACTACGGCACACTCGCCGAGCGCTACGACCTGGTGGGCTTCGACCCGCGCGGCGTCAACCGCAGCTCCGGTGTCGTCTGCCGGACCGACGCCGAACAGGCCGCCGCCGAGGCCACCGTCGACCTCACTCCGGACTCGGCCGACGAGGAGGCCGCGTACCTCGAGGACAACGCCGCCTTCGCCGCCGGCTGCGCCCGCCGCTCCGCCGAGATCATCCCGCACACCACGACCACCGCCACCGCCCGCGACCTGGACCTGATCAGGCGGGTCCTCGGCGACGACCGGCTCCACTACTTCGGCATCTCGTACGGGACACAGCTCGGCGGCACGTACGCGCACCTCTTCCCGCAGAACGTGGGCCGGCTCGTCCTCGACGCGGTCGTCGACCCGACCGCCGACACCGTGGGCCACGCCCGCCACCAGACGATCGGCTTCCAACGGGCCCTGGGCAACTACCTGAAGAGCACCGGCCAGGACCCCGAGGACGGGACCGAGCGGATCGCGCGCCTGCTGCGGAAGCTCGACCGCGCCCCGCTGACCGTCGGCGAACGGAAGCTCACCGAGGGCCTGGCGCTCACGGGCATCGCGGTGACGCTGTACGGGCAGTCCAACTGGCCCCTCCTGACGTCGGCCCTCGCGGACGCCGAGAAGGGGCGCGGCGGCGCCCTGCTCGAACTCGCCGACTACTACAACGACCGTGACGCGAACGGCCACTACGCCACCCAGACGCACTCGCAGCGGGCGATCTCCTGCGCCGACTCCAGCGCGCGGCCGACCGCCGCGGAGGCGAAGGCACTGATCCCCGAATTCCGGCGGCTCTCCCCCGTGTTCGGCGCGTTCCTCGCCTGGGACACGGCCGGCTGGTGCGCCGAATGGCCGGTGAAGGGCGAGCGGGCGACCCCGGAGGCGAGCGCCCCGGGCGCCGCCCCGGTCCTCGTCGTCGGCACGACGGGCGACCCGGCGACCCCGTACGAGGGCGCGGAGAAGATGGCGAAGGAACTCGGCACGGGTGTCGGCGTCCTGGTCACCAACGAGGGCGAGGGCCACGGCGCGTACGGCACGTCGTCGTGCGTGACGGCGACGATCGACGCGTACCTCCTGGAGGGCAAGGTCCCCGCGTACGGCAAGACCTGCTCCGGCGGAGCGGCTCGTACCGGGGCGTGACCCGCGACGGCGCATGAGAAGGGGCCCGGATCTCGTGTCGAGATCCGGGCCCCTCCGTCAGGCCGACTAGTAGACCGGCTTCTCGGGCTCGATCTGGTGGACCCAGCCGATCACGCCGCCGCCGACGTGCACCGCGTCGCTGAAGCCCGCGGACTTCAGCACCGCGAGGACCTCGGCACTGCGGACACCCGTCTTGCAGTGCAGGACGATCCGCTTGTCCTGCGGGAGGTCCTGGAGGGCGGCGCCCATCAGGAACTCGTTCTTCGGGATCAGACGCGCGCCCGGGATCGAGACGATCTCGTACTCGTTCGGCTCGCGGACGTCGATGATGTCGATGTTCTCGCCGTCGTCGATCCACTCCTTGAGCTGCTTCGGAGTGATCGTGGAGCCGAGCGCCGCCTCCTGGGCCTCCTCGGACACGACGCCGCAGAAGGCCTCGTAGTCGATGAGCTCGGTGACGGTCGGGTTCTCGCCGCAGACCGCGCAGTTCGGGTCCTTGCGGACCTTCACCTGGCGGTACTGCATCTCCAGGGCGTCGTAGATCATCAGGCGGCCGACCAGCGGGTCGCCCACGCCGGCGAGGACCTTGATGGCCTCGGTGACCTGGATGGAGCCGATGGACGCGCACAGCACGCCCAGGACGCCGCCCTCGGCGCAGGACGGGACCATGCCCGGCGGCGGGGGCTCCGGGTAGAGGCAGCGGTAGCAGGGACCGTACTCGGACCAGAACACGGACGCCTGGCCGTCGAAGCGGTAGATCGAACCCCAGACGTACGGCTTGTTCAGCAGCACGCAGGCGTCGTTCACCAGGTAACGGGTGGCGAAGTTGTCGGTGCCGTCGACGATCAGGTCGTACTGGCTGAAGATGTCCATCACGTTCTCGGCCTCGAGCCGCTCTTCGTGGAGGATCACGTTCACGTACGGGTTGATGCCGAGCACGCTGTCGCGCGCCGAAGCCGCCTTGGAGCGGCCGATGTCGGCCTGGCTGTGGATGATCTGGCGCTGGAGGTTCGACTCGTCGACCTCGTCGAACTCCACGATGCCGAGCGTGCCCACGCCGGCGGCGGCCAGGTACATCAGCGCCGGCGAGCCGAGGCCGCCGGCGCCGACACACAGCACCTTGGCGTTCTTCAGCCGCTTCTGCCCGTCCATCCCGACGTCCGGGATGATCAGGTGGCGGGAGTACCTGCGGACCTCGTCTACGGTGAGCTCGGCAGCCGGCTCGACCAGGGGTGGCAGCGACACGGGGACTCCGGTTGTCGGTATGTCAGTACGGTTGTTCTCCCCGTAACACTGCCACGCCTCTTCTCATTCCGAGACACCCGGTCCGATCCGCGAGACGATTTCGTCCCAGTAGCCGGGCAGCGAGTGGAATGGCGCACTTTGTCCCGGGCCCCCCGCCCGGTCGGTGAAGAAGATCGTCCCAGCCCCCTGCCAGCGGGCGATCCGCAGGGCCTCCTCCAGATGGGTACGCGGAACGCCGTGCACGAGATGGACGAACTTGGTCTCCGTGTACTCGGCCGTCCACTCGGCCACCTGCGACCAGCGGTAGTCCGCCCAGGCGCCCGAGAAGGTCACCAGCTGGTCGGCGGTCTCGGCGTACCCCGGGTGGGGGTGGGTGCCGTGGCCGAGGACGAGGTGGGCCTCGCCGCCGAGGACCGCCTCCAGGGTCGCGGTGACCCGCCGCACCCCGGCCAGGTCCGCCCGGTCCGCGGGGCAGCGGTCCAGGTAGAAGCCGTCCACCTTGTACCAGTCGACGAAGCGATGGGCGTCCGAGACCAGTTCCCCGAACGGCCGGGAGCCGTACGCGGCGTCCAGGTGTCCGAGGACCCTGACCCCCGCGTTGCGGAGCTTCCCCGCCGCCTCCAGACAGTGCGGGTCCGGACGGCTGCCCGGGCCCTCCGCCACATTGAGGACCGCCCAGTGCAGCGGGGTCCCGGGGCGGGTCAGCTCGCCCCACTCGACGGGGGCGAGCAGCGGGTGGGCGTAGCCGGGCACGCCCACCCCCAGGGCCTCCCGCACCGCCCCCGTGGTCGCCGTCAGATGCGACACGCCGCCTCCATCCAGATGTCGGCGAGCGACTCCTCCAGGTTGATCCGGGGCCGCCACCCGAGCCGGTCGCGGGCGGTCCGGACATCGGCCTGCTGCCAGGGGCCGCAGCCGTCGGGGTACGGGTAGGGGGCGGCGGCCAGCTGATCGGCGATGGTCCCCTCGGTGCGGGGGGCGCCGATCATGGGGCGCTGCGGGATGCCGTGCGGGGCGTCCAGCTCGTGCAGGTTGCCGGAGTAGCCGGCGACCCTGGCGAGGACGGCGGCGGCGTCCCGGAGCCGGACCGCGCGGCCGGTGCCGATGTTGACGACGCCCTGGGCGGCGGAGAGCGAGGCCGCGTGCACGGCTCGCGCCACGTCCCGTACGTCGACGAAGTCCCGCTGCACGCCGAGGCCGCTGAGCTTGAGCTCGCCGTCGCCGGCCTGCATGGCCCGGCGCATCGCCTCGGCGAGGCGGCCGAGCGGCGACCCGGCGGGGGTGCCGGGGCCGACGGGCGAGAACACCCGGAGGACCACGGCGTCGAGGCCCGAGCCCAGGACGAGCTCGGTCGCCGCCAGCTTCGAGACCCCGTACGGACCGCCGGGGCGGGGTACGGCGTCCTCGGCGGTGGAGGAGCCGGGCTGGCTGGGCCCGTACTCGGATGCGCAGCCGACCTGGACGAGCCGGGCGCCGCAGCCGCTGCGGCGCAGGGCCTCGCAGACGGTGGCGACGGCGACGGTGTTGTGCCGGGTCAGGTCGCGGGCGCCGCCGCGGGTGGCGCCGGCGCAGTTGACGACGACCCCGGGGTGGACGGCGTCGAGGAACCGGGTCAGCGCGCCCGGGCTGCCGGAGGCGAGGTCGAAGCGCACGTCGGCGTCGTCGCCCCGGCCGAGCGCGGTGAGGTGGACCGCCGGGTCGGCGAGGAGCCGGTCGGCGACGAAGCGGCCGATGAAGCCGTTGGCTCCGAGCAGTAGCACCCTCATCGTGCGGCCCCTTCGTGCCGACCGGCCGTTCCTTGGGGTTGCGGGGTCATGGTCTTCGGTCTCCTTGCGAGGTGATCAGAGAGGTGACGGGTCGCGCCCGCGGCGTCGGCTCCGCGGGTGCGAGAAGGTTTCCGGCCGGGAGGCCCGGCGGGGTGGGCGGTGCTGTGGTCTCCCGGCCTCCGGCGCGGGTCGCGGCGGGTTCTCACGGGGTGGCGTGGGCCGAGGCCCGGACGAGGGAGCCGGTCGCGTGGGCCAGCAGGCCGAGCGCGGCGGCGCCGCAGACGAGGGTGGGTACGGCCCCGGGGCCCCAGGTGTCGACGAGGGTCCGCACGGGGGCGGCGAGCGCGTCGAAGCCGGGGACGGGGACACGGGCGGCGAGGACGCTCGTGAGGGCGAGCGCCTCGGCGGCGCTGGCGGCGGCGAGGGCGGCCGCGGCCGTCTCGGGGAAGCCGTGGACGGTGAGGAGCCGGGCGAGCAGCAGGAGCGCGCCGAGGGCCAGGGCTCCGGAGCTGAACCCGGTGAGCCCGAGCAGCAGGGTGAGGGCGAGGAGTTGGAGGGTCACGGTGCCGAGGAGCAGCGGGCGGGTGCCGGCGGCGAAGTCGGCGAGGCCCCGGCTGTCGGCGATCCGGCGCCGTGCCCGGTGGGCGAAGAGCCGGGCGCACCAGGCGGCGGGGGCGACGGCGAGGGCGAGGGCCAGGACCGGTCCGGGGGCCAGGTCCCAGGGACCGTCGGGGCCGCCGCTGAGCACCTGGGTGAGGAGTCCGTCGCCGCCGACCGCGTATGCCACGAGCCAGACGGTCCAGAGCCGGGCGGCGGGCACGGTGCCGCCTTCGGGGGCGCGGAAGGGGCCGCGTCGGACGGCGTAGGGGAGTGCGGCGGTGAGCAGCAGGGCCCCGGTCGCGCCGACGGCGAGACGCACGGGCCCGTGGGTGACGGCGAGCCCGATGCCGGTGAGCGCGGCGGCGGCGCCGGGGGTGAGGACGGCGAGCACCCAGGCGTCGGTGTCCCCGCGCGGGGGAGCGGGCGGCGCGGGGGTCTCGTTGCCGCGGGGCACGCGCGCGTAGAGCTCCTCGGCCAGCGAGAACACGTCCCGGTGCCGGAAGCGGGCGGCGGTCCGGTCGGTGAACCCCTGGGCCTCGAGCCCGGCGGCGATCTCCAGCGGGTCGACGGCCCGGGCGCAGAGCTCCCGGTGCCGGTGCATGAGGACCTTGACGGGGTCGGCGGTGCCGCGCCGGAGGCGGGCGGCGGGGACGGGGGCCGCTGCGGGAGGGGGCGCCGCCGGGTCGCCGCCGGGCAGGACGGCCGCCGGGGCGGGGGCGACGGACGTCTCGGCGGGGGCGTTTGGACCGTCCGGGCCGGACGAGTCGGACGGGCCGGACCGGTCAGTCGAGTCGACCGATTCGGACCGGTCGGTCGTGCCATCCGCACCGGACGGGTCCGGGTTGCCCACCGGGCCGGGCGGTGTGGTCGGCCACGGTGTGCCCGCCGGGGCCGGGGCTATCCCGGACAGCGGGGCCTCGGCGGTGTGCGGGTCGAGGGCGCCGCCGGTACGGGGGGTCAGTGCGGGGGCGCCGAGGAGTGCCTCGGAGCGGGCGTCCCAGGCTCCGGGGCTCGTCGGGGCGGCGGAGCCGCGCATGGGGGTGTCTCCTTCAGGCATCGGGGGCTCCTGTTCCGGCGGCCACGGCCTTGTGCGCCCAGCTGCCGGGCACGTGGGCCTCGGCGGGGTGGGCGAAGGGCACGCCGTCCGCGGGACGGTGGCGCACCGGCGCGTGGGAGAGGAGTTCCAGGTAGATGCCGCGGAACGCGGCGAGGTTCTGTTCGACGGTGAAGAGTTCGAGCGCGCGGGCGCGGGCGGCGGCGCCCAGGCGGTGGCGGCGTTCGGGCTCGCTGAGCAGCGCGAGGCAGGCGTCGGCGAGTGCCCGGGGGTTGCGCGGGGGGACGACGAGCCCGGTGCCGCCGATGATCTCGACGACCGCTCCGACGTCGGTCGAGACGGTGGCCCGCGCGCAGAACATCGCCTCGACCAGGCTCGCCGGGAAGCCCTCGACGACGCTGGAGAGGACGACGACCGCGCCGGAGGCGTAGGTGTCCTCCAGGGTGGGTGCCTCGGGGTCGCCGAGCTCCTCGAAGGTGACCGGGTTCTCGCCGACGGCGTGCGCGCCGGCGGCCTCGTCGGGGAAGAGCTGGGCGGCGAGCCCCTTGATGTGGGCGAGGTACGCGCCGGAGCCCGGGTCCCGTACGGGTACGGCGACGATCCTCAGCCGGGCGTCGGGCTGCCGGGCGCGGATCTCGGCGAAGGCGTGCAGCAGGGCGATGAGGTCCTTGGCGGGTTCGACCCGGCCGACCCAGACGAGGGTGGCGGGGTCTCCGCTCTCCTCGTCCTCGCCGACCTCGGCGAAGCGGTCGGCGGCCATGCCGGGGTGGACGGTGCGGATCCGGGCGCGGTCGGCGCCGCACTTCTCCTGCCAGCGGCGGGCGTGGGCGTTGCCGGGGGTGAGGAGGGCGGCCTGCGCGTAGACCTCGGCGGCGAGCCGGCCGTGGAGGGCGGCGAGCAGGGTGCGCAGGGGTGCGGAACGGTCGGCGCCGGCGGCGGAGAGGTAGTGGGAGCGGAGCTGTACGCCGTACTCGGTGACGAGCAGCGGGGTCCCGAAGAAGCGTTTGGCCAGCAGTCCGGGAAGGGCGGTGGTGCCGCCGGCCGCGGCGTGGCAGAGGTCGGCCGCGCCGAGCGCGTCCTCCGCGTACCAGTCGAGGGAGAGGGGGCGCAGGGTGCGCTCCAGGTGCTCGACGAAAGCGAGGTGGTCGGGGAGTCCCGCGGCGGCCGCGCCCCGGCGTGCGCCGGGCGCACGGCAGGCGGATTCGAGGGTGCGGACGGCGTCGTCGGAGCGGAGCGCGCCGGGGAGACCGCCGCGCTCGCGGGCGAGTTCGGCGAGCGCGTAGAGCCCCTCGGCGAAGGCGGTCCCGAGCGCGGCGCCGGTCTCGCTCTCCCCGGGCCCGGGGGTGTTCTCCGGGGTCCCGGGGGTGTTCTCACCGCACACCCCCACCGCGAGCCGCTGGAAGGCGTCGACGAACCGGCGTCGCTCGCGCCGGCCGTAGGCGCGGCGGGCGGCGCGGCGGTCGCCGAAGGCGGTCCGTTCGAGGAGGTTCCGGGCCGCCGGGCCGGTGTCGGGGCCGCCGAGGTCGGCGGTGCGTGCGACGCGGGCGTTCGGGGGGAGCGGTCGCGGGGTGCCGGACCCGCCGAGGGCGTACAGGTCGAACTGGTGCTGCCCGAGTCCGCGTACGAGTCGTTCGCACCAGAGTCCGGGCTCACCGGTGGCGTACGGGTAGCCACCCTCCGTGAGCAGTCCGATCCGCATGAGTGCACCCCCGATCTCCCTTGACGGCGGCCACCGTTGGTCCGGCGACTCGCAGCGGGAAGAACGTAAGCGGAGATACCGGTGGTGGGGGGGGGGGGGGGGGGGGGGGGCCCCCCGAGCGGGGGATAGGGGTAATAATGAAACCCCACAGGCGGGGGGTGGGGGGGGGGGGCGCCCCGCGCACCGGGGGGGTGG
>NZ_JBIVLV010000009.1:0-418510 GCF_044752725.1 Streptomyces sp. NPDC088707
TGACGCACCACCGGAAGGAGCGACTCTCGGAAAGAGGGCGGTCCCACCAGAAGCCCACACACCCGGCCCACCCCAAGAACCCCAAGACCCGCACCACCCACCGGGCATCCCCGGCAGGTGGCCGTGGCCGTGGGTCAGACCTGCCAGTACTTGCGGATGTACCCCGTCAGCGTCGCGCTCGCGTGCGCGTGGTCCAGCAGGTTGACCTTGGCGTTCATCGTGCCGCCGCCCGTCGAGTCCTCGAAGTTCCCCTCACCCCGCAGGATCTTGAACGTGCCGGACGGATACACCATCGTGTCCGACGACAGCGGCGCGGAGAGTTCGTAGCTGATGAAGAGCTTGTCCCCGTCGCTCTCCGTCAGCGTCGCCGTCCCCTTGATGTCGTACTTGCCAGGGATGGTCGCGGTGCACGCCACCTCGTCCTGCGCCCAGGTCGCCCCGCTGACCGGCGCCCCGCCGGCGGTCCCCGTCCCGACCACCTTGTAGCCGTTACAGCCCACGGTGTCCGGGTGCGTGGTCGCGACCACGCCGAAGTTCACGCTGATGGTGACCGTGGGCGGGTTCTCGATCGCGAACGACGTTCCGGCCATCCCGCCGAAAATCATCGCCGATGCGGCTCCCACGCCCGATATGCGCGCAGCCCAACGACGAGCAGTTCCTGCCATGTCATCCCCCGGATATGATGCGGACTTTGTCCAACGAGGCCTGTGTGCAGGCCTGTTGCAGACAGTTTCCCGGTCCGAGGACTCCCCCGTCGAGCTTCTAAGACTATTTTCTGCTTTTTAGTTTGGGATCCGGAATTAACCGTTCGTTCGCGCGAACAGCTCTACGCAAGTCGTTGCGCGCCTTCCCCCGACCCCCGCCCGCCCGGCGGCACAATGCGGCCATGCCGCTGACCGCAGACATCCTCGTCGCCCTCGTCGCCCTGCTGCACGCCTACATCCTGGTGATGGAGATGTTCCTGTGGGAGAGGGAGACCGGCCGTCGCTTCTCCGGCTTCGACGCGAAGATGGCGCGCGACACCGCCGCCATGGCCGCCAACCAAGGGCTCTACAACGGCTTCCTCGCCGCCGGGCTCGTCTGGGGCCTCATCGCCGACGACCCGACCGCCTTCCGCGTCCGGGTCTTCTTCCTGTCCTGCGTCGTCATCGCCGGCCTCTACGGCGCCGCCACGGCCAACCGCCGCATCCTCTTCGCCCAGGCCCTACCCGGCGCGCTCGCCCTCTCCGCCGTCCTGGTCGCCCACTACTGAGACGCCTACTTCAGGCCGTCCACGAACCGCGCCCAGGCGACGGCGCCGAACAGCAGGGCCGGGCCGTTCGGAACCTTGGAGTCCCGTACCGGGACAGAGCAGTTGCTGCTCCTGTCAGGCCCGCCTCCTCGCGGGGGCGTTGCAGTTCCGCGCCGTACCTGCGGCGGGGTTCCGGGTTGTCCTCGATCGCCATCGGCGACCCCCTACGTGCCGGTCGCGTTGTCACGCGTGTACCCCTGTCGAGGCTAACGTGAGCGACGCCACTGTGTGACCGGAACAACACACAGAGCGAAAGGCTCGCGATGCACACCCCTCACGGCCCGGGCGCCTTCGTCGCCCATACGGGCACCGACGTCTACGGCCCCGGCAAGGTCATCGCCGTGGACGGCGCCCATCGACGGGTGCGGTTCACGCACTTCGTGGCGACGATCCACGCCTGCGACCTCCGGGCCGCCTCCGCCGCCGAGACCCGGGAGATCCAGGCCTGGCTGCGGGCCAAGCAGCAGCGGTACGGCGGTGAGTGGTGATCACCCTGCGCGTCTCCCGCGACGGCGGGCGCACCTGGTCGCCCCGCCGTACCTTCTGGCCGCGCCCCGGTCCCGTACCGGTCGAGTCCGCACTGCGCTATCCGCCCTGTGCATGTCCGGGGTGTGTCGCCAAGCGCGGTCCTGACACCTGACGTCCCCACGCACCGAGCCCCCGGCCGATGTCCGTCGGGCGGGGGCTCGGAACGCGTCGCTCGGGCTGTCAGCCCTTCGGGTTCAGGTCGATCGTCTTGGTGCGTTCGGCCTTGGTCTTGCCGAGCAGCGCCTCGCGCATCACGGAGGCCACGTCGTCGGGCGAGACCTCCTGCTTGGTGCCGTCGGCCTTGGTGATCATGATGCCCTTGAAGGCGCCGTCGAGGAGCCGCTCGATGGCCTTCGTGTCGTAGACGGCTTCCAGGCGGCCGCCGGCGGCCTTCATGGAGATGATCTGCGGCAGCGAGCGCGCCGGGCCGAACTGGATCTCCCTGCCGCCCGCCCGGATGGTGATGCGGTCGGACATCGCGGGCGTCGCGAACTCCCTCATCGCCCGGTCCACCTCGGCCTTGCTGATGCTCGGCTGGCGGTTGGTGACCGGCAGCTCGACGAGCTTGGTCTGGCCCGTCTCCACCTGGGCGCGGAAGGCGTCCCGGACGGAGATCATCGACCTCTGGACGTCGAGGCCCTTGCCGGGCTTGCCCTCGACGGGCGTCACCTTGTTCGGGGCGAACAGGATCGTGCCCTCGGTCGCCGACGCGGACGTGCCGGCCAGGTCGGCGAGGGTGACGGCGAGCTTCTCCTCGTCGACCGGGAAGACCGGCTTGGCGACCCGCTCGCCGCCGAAGAGGGAGCCGATGACCGAGACGGGGTTGTAGTCGCTGCCCGCGGCGGCGCGGACGGTCTCGACGCTGTCGAGCGCCAGGCCCGCCTTGTCCGGGGCGAGCTGGACCTTCTTGCCGCCGATGCCGAGCTGGAGCGGGGTCCCGGCGCGCTTGCCGAGGGCCGCGTCCAGCTTGTTGACGGCCTCCTCCTTCGTACCGCCGCCGATGTCCACGCCGAGGACCGTGGTCCCCTTCGGGACGTCGGAGTGGTTGAGGAGCAGCCCGGCGCCGTAGGCGACGCCGGCGAGGCCGAAGACTCCGGCGGCGAGGAGGACCAGCTTGGAGCGGCCCTTCTTCGCCGGGGCGCGGTTGGGGGCGGGTGCGGGGCGCGGCGCGGGGGCCGGGGTCGCCTGCTCCTCGATGCGGGGGGTGAGGTTCGGGCGGGCCGCCTTCGGCGGGACGACCGGGATGCCGCTGGTGAGGGTGTCGCCGGAGACGTGGCCGTTGCCACCGCCGTCGGCCGGTCGTCCCGGTCCGCGCTGTCCGCCGGGACCGCCGGGACCGCCGCGGCCTGCGGCGTTCGGCGCGGGGGCCTGCGGGGTGAGGATCGCGGTGTCGTCGGACATGCGGGGAGCGCCGCCGGGTGCTCCGCCGGGGAACGGGGAGCCCGTGCCCTGGCCCGGGGCGGAGGGTCCGGCGAGTCCGGCGAGTCCGCCCTGGCCCGGTCCGCCCAGCGACGCGGTGCCCGTGACCGGGCCCGTCGTGGGGCCGGTCGGCGCGGCGGGGCCGCGGTACGCGGGCGTGCCGCCGGCGGGGGTTCCGTCGTAGAGGGGGTTCCCGGCGCCCGGGTGTGCGGCGCCGGGGTTGCCGTCGTACCTCGGCGAGCCGCCGGCGGGGGTCCCGTCGTACAGGGGGGTGCCGCCCGCGGGTGTGCCGTTGTACAGGGGGGTTCCGCCGGCCGGCGTGCCCGTGTACATCGGGGTGCCGCCCGCGGGCGTGCCGCCGTCGTACAGGGGGTTGCCCGCGGACCTGCCCTGGGTGACCGGGCGGCTCGACGGGGCGTTGCCGACCGTCGGGACGCCGGAGGTCGCGGAGCCGGCGAAGCCGGTGCCCCGGTCGTCCGGTCCGGTGGTGGCCGGAGCGGGCTTCGGGGTCGGGGTGGGCGCGGGGGGCAGCGCGGGCTCGGGGGCCGGGCTCGGGGGCGCCGCCTTGCGGGGCGCGAACCAGTCGCTCGTCTCCTTCGCCTTCGGCGTCTCCTCGGCCTGCGGCGGCTCGGGGGCCGCCGGCTGCTCGGGCTCCGGCTCCGGGGCGGGAGCGGGCTCCGGTGCGGTGGCCGGCGACGCCGTGGGCGACTCGTTGACGGTGGTGCGGACCACGACCGGCGGGATCGGACGCGAACCCGGGATGTTGATCCGGATCCGGGTCGTCAGCGTCGTCTCGGTCTTGGGCTCCTCCGGCGGTGCGGGCGCGGCGGCGGTCTCCTCCGGCGCGTCCTGCGAGGGGTGGAGCGACGGATACTGGCGGGATCCGTACGGCGGTGTACCCGACGGGTACGCGGCTCCACCGCGCCCCTGGGCGCCGGAGGACGAACTGTCAGTCTCTCGACCAGTTTCACGACTCAAAGCAGGATCTCCCGGTTGGCTCCACCGCCCGCTCTTGCTGATGCTCGTATGACCCGGGCGGTTCGGCGGCGCGCACCACCATACTGGGCGCCGCCGTCACATAGCTGACCCGTGGGTGACTGACGACGGTCAATCCGGCCGAAGTCAGGGCGTCCGCGGACTCAAGTCGTCCTGTTCACGGGATCGGTCGGGGTAGCCGGGCCAGCGTGGTGCACATCACAGCGATCGCCATGCCGCCGAAGAGGAAGAGCAGCTCGCCGACGCCTCCGCCGAACGCCCCGTCACCCTCCGGGCGTCCGAAGCTGAGCAGGATGACGGCGACGAGCCAGCCGACGCCGCCCGCGACGACGCCGACCTGGGTCTCGGTGGCCCGCAGTCCGCCGTAGAAGAGGGCGGCGGTCGCGAGGAGGGCGAGGATCAAGCCGACGGGGAGCCAGGCGGCTTGGACGAGGGCGCCGGCGGTTCCGACGAGGACGCCGAGGACGGCGAGGCCCGCGTACCAGGCGAATCGGGCGTTACGGGAGACGGTGGACGCGGGGCGCGCGGTCGGTGCCTGGGACGGGGTGGGCTTCGCGGGCGTCGCGGGCGGCTTGGGGCTCATGCGCTCACTCCGGCGAAGAGGTCCGTCTCGCGGGTGCCCGCGGGGGCGCCGGGGACGCCTCGTACCAACTCGTAGTACTCGGTGGTGAAGATCGGCTGGCCGAGGTCGTTCGAGAGGGCGAAGAACGGTCCGTCGACCGCGACTTGGGTGGCGTGCGCGGCCATGGCGGCGCTCTTGCGGGCCGTGTGCTCCGGTCCCGCGTCGATCTCGGCGGTGATCCGGTCCTCGTCGACGACGCCGGGGACGTCGTCGATCGCGGCGGCGGCCGGGAAGGCGGAGCCCTCGGCGCGCAGCCGGGCGAAGCCGGCCTCGGCGACCGGGCGCGGGACCCGGTTCCAGTAGATCTTGGCGATCGTGTGGGCTGGTCCCAGGTCGGGGCGGTAGTCCGGGTGGGCGGCGAGTTCCGCGGCGCGCATGGCGACCCGGTGGGCCTGGATGTGGTCCGGGTGTCCGTAGCCGCCGTCGGGGTCGTAGGTGACGAGGACCTGCGGGCGGGTCTCCCTGATGACCTCGACGAGGTACGGGGCGGCGGTGTCGACGTCCGTGTTCCAGAAGGCGTTGGCGCGCTTGTTCTGTTCGACGCCCATCATTCCGGAGTCGCGGAAGCGCCCGGGGCCGCCGAGGAACCGGTGGTCGGTGACCCCGAGCTCGGCCATCGCGGCGGCGAGTTCGCCGACGCGGTACGGGCCGAGCCGGTCCTCCCGGTCGGGGGCCAGGTGGGCGAGCTCGGGCGGGATGACCTCGCCCTCCTCGCCGAGCGTGCAGGTGACCAGGGTGACGAGGGCGCCCTCGGCCGCGTACCTGGCCATGGTGGCGCCGTTGTTGATCGACTCGTCGTCCGGGTGCGCGTGCACGAGCAGCAGACGGCGGGCGGGGAGATCGGACATGTCCCCACCCTACGAGGTCGGCGCGCGGGGGCGCGCTCAGAACTTGAGGCCGCCGACCATGTTCGCCACGTTCGTGGTGAGGGTGCTGATGGACGGGGCGATGGACGAGCTCGCGAGGTAGAAGCCCAGGAGCGCGCTGACCGCCGCGTGACCAGCCTTCAATCCGGATTTCCGGATCAGAAGGAAGACGACGATCGCCAGCAGCACCACCACGGAGATCGAGAGTGCCACGGCGGTTCACCTCCACACTTCTTCGGTCGGATATTCGAGTGGTTCGGTCGATCAGCATGTGCCAGGGGGCAGGCCCGTCGGATGCATACCCACCTAGCGCTACGGATCATAACTATCCGTGCGGCCGCATCGATCGGCGGACGGAGGCACGAGGGGGGCGCACAGCGCTAGTTTCAGCCGCATGACCTCGTCTCGACAGCAGCCGGCCACACCCCCTGCCGGGCTCTCCTTCCCCCGCCGTCACGCCCGTACCCAGCGGTTCACCCTGGGGGTTGCGCGTGCCTTCTCGGTCTCCCCCGACGGGGAGCGCGTCGTGTTCGTCAGGGCCGCGTCCGGTGTGGACCGTACGCACCGGCTCTGGGTCCTCGACCTGCCCGGCGACGGCGGCGCGCCCGTGGAGCGGGTGGCGGCCGACCCGGAGGTGCTGCTCGCGGGCGGTGAGGAGGAGTTGTCGCCGCAGGAGCGGGCGCGCCGGGAGCGGAGCCGGGAGGGCTCGGCCGGTGTGGTGGCGTACGCGGTGGACGCGGCCGTGGAGTTGGCGGCCTTCGCCCTGTCCGGGCGGCTGTTCGTGGCGGAGCTGCGGGCGGGGACGGCGCGGGAGCTGCCGGTGCCGGGGCCGGTGATCGACCCCAGGCCCTCGCCGGACGGCCGCCTGGTCGCGTACGTCACGGAGGGCGTGCTGCGGGTGGTGGGCGCGGACGGTTGGGGCGACCGGGAGCTGGCCGTTCCGGAGGAGGCGCACGTGACCTACGGATTGGCCGAATTCATCGCTTCGGAGGAGATGACCCGGGACCGGGGTTTCTGGTGGTCTCCCGACTCGGACCGGCTGCTCGTGGCCCGTGCGGACGACCGGGCGGTGCGGCGCTGGTGGATCGCCGACCCGGCGCATCCGGACCGGGAACCGCAGCCGGTGGCGTATCCGGCGGCGGGTACGGCCAACGCGGACGTGCGGCTGTTCGTCATGGATCTCGCCGGGGCCCGCACGGAGGTGCTGTGGGACCGGGAGCGGTATCCGTACCTCGCGCGCGTGCACTGGTCGGCGGCCGGGGCGCCGCTGCTGCTCGTCCAGGCGCGGGACCAGCGGGAGCAGGTGTTCCTGGCGGTGGATCCGGAGTCCGGGGAGACGAGGACGGTCCGGGCGGAGCGGGACCCGGTGTGGCTGGAGCTGCTGCCGGGGGTGCCGGCGTGGGCTCCCTCGGGGCTCGGTGCGGGAGGTACCGGCGACGGGCGGCTCGTACGGCTCACGGACGAGACCGGGGCGCGGGCCCTGGCCGTGGGCGACGAGGTGCTGACGGACGCCGCGCTGCATGTCCGGGCGGTGCTCGACGTCGGGGAGGACGATGTCCTCGTGTCGGCGTCGGCGGGCGCGGGGGCGGCTCTCCCGGAGACCGGCGAGGTCCATGTGTACCGGGTGACCGGCGAGGGCGTGGAGCGGTTGTCCGAGGGCGTCGGCGTGCACGGCGCGGTGCGTTCGGGGGCGGTGACCGTGCTGGTGTCGGCGCGTCCGGAGACGCCGGGGAGCGTGGCGCGGGTGCTGCGGGACGGCGAGCCGGTCGCGGTGGTGGCCTCGTACGCCCAGGATCCGGTGCTCCGCGCGCGCGTGCGGCTCACGGAGGCCGGCGTGCGGCGGATCCCGTGCGCGGTGCTGCTGCCGTCGGGGTACGCGGAGGGCGACGGGCCGCTGCCGGTCCTGATGGATCCGTACGGCGGTCCGCACGGGCCGCGGGTGCTCGCCGCGCACAACGCGCATCTGACGTCCCAGTGGTTCGCCGACCAGGGCTTCGCGGTGGTCGTGGCGGACGGGCGGGGCACGCCGGGCCGCTCCCCCGCCTGGGAGAAGGCGATCGCCCGGGACTTCGGGCCGACCCTCGACGACCAGGTGGACGCGCTCCAGGGCCTCGCCGGGCGTTTCCCGCTGGATCTGGGGCGGGTGGCGATCCGGGGCTGGTCGTACGGCGGCTATCTGGCGGCGCGGGCGGTGCTGCGGCGCCCCGATGTGTTCCACGCGGCGGTGGTGGGGGCGCCGGTGACGGACTGGCGGCTGTACGACACCCACTACACCGAGCGGTATCTCGGCACTCCGCAGGACGATCCCGAGGTGTACGCGGCGCAGTCGCTGCTCACCGACGACGGGCTCTCCGCGCCCGAGGTGCCCGCGCGGCCGATGATGATCGTCCACGGTCTCGCGGACGACAACGTGGTCGTCGCGCACGCGCTCCGGCTCTCTTCGGCTCTCCTCGCGGCGGGCCGGCCGCACGAGGTGCTGCCGCTGTCGGGGGTCACCCACATGACGCCGCAGGAGCAGGTCGCGGAGAACCTGCTGCTGCTCCAGGTGGACTTCCTGAAGCGGTCCCTCGGCGGGACGCGGGGCTGAGTCACCAGCCGGGCGGCGGCGGGTAGGGCGGGGCCGGGGGCGGCATCCCGGCCGGCGGGTACGGGCTCGGCGCGCCGGCGGGGGCGCCGCGTCCGGCGAGCAGGACGAGCACGGCGATGCCGGCGAGCAGACCGAAGAAGGCGGTGAGGACGCTCAGCCGGGCGGTGCTCGGGAGGTCCGCGAAGTCGCCGATCAGTTCGTAGCGGGTGGTCCTGGCGACCTCGGCGAGGCCGCCGGCCGCCAGGAACGTTCCGGCGAGCAGACCGAAGGCCCGGCTGTGGCGGGCGCGTAAGAAGGCGGAGACGGCGGCGGTCCCGTACAGGGCGACGAGGACCACCGACAGCCAGCCGGGCGGGGGCGCGAGGGCCGCCTTCATGATGGACCGGCCGCCGGTGAAGCGGTCGACGGTGATCTCCAGGGGCAGTTCGGTGGCCCAGTACAGCTCCCACAGGGTCACGACGAGCGCGGAGGCCGCGAGGAAGGCTCCGGCGGCGACGGCGGGGCCCGTACGCGGGCGCGTGGGGAGCGGCTCGAGCGAGGCGGTGGCCGGTCGGCGGCCGACGGCGGCGGTGACGATCACACCGGCGGCGAGGGCGAGTTCGAGGAGGGCGGTGACGAGGGCGCCGCTGTCGGGTTCCCAGAGGCCGGGCAGGCGCAGGGCCAGCGTGACGGTGCCGGTGGCGGCGAGCGCGGAGGCCGCGTGCCGGGAGCGGATCGCGGCGGCCGCGGCGACGGCGGAGACGACGAGCAGCACGGCGTCGATCAGGGAGGTGGCGGACCGTCCCCGGATGAGGAAGTGGTGGTCCCCGGCCCAGTACCAGGCGAGGTCGACGGGTGAGCCGAGCGCGGCGAGATCCTTGAGGATCCACACGGCGGCGGTGAGGGCGAGCGCGGCGCAGAGCGCGGCGCCCGTGAGACGTGCCGGTCGTGTCACAGTCACGGTCCCGATACTCACGGTCGCCATCAACGGAAACAAGCGGTTCCGCGAAACCTGTGGGGCGCGGGGAACACATGGGTCCGGGCCGGGGCGACATGGCGCGCCCCGGCCCGGTTCACGGCACCCGCACGGCCGTACGCTGTGCAGTCTGGCCTGTTCGTATATCGGAGCCGATTCGGTGAAGTTGCCTGCGCGTTAAGGCGATTCGGGCTTCCTGAAGGGGTCGGCGCCGTCGTCCGGCGGTGCCCCTGGGCCGTCGGCGCCGGGCCCGGGCCGTGTCCCGGGGCCGCCGTCGCCGGTCTCCGGCGGTGCCCCGGGGCCGTCGCCGGTCTCCGAGGGGACGACGTGCTTCTCCTCGGCGAAGTGGCAGGCCGAGTCGTGCTTCGCCGGGCTGTCCGTGAGGCGGAAGACGGCCGGGACGGCGAGGAGCGGGACCTCCAGGGCGCAGCGCTCCTGGGCCTTCCAGCAGCGGGTGCGGAAGCGGCAGCCGGAGGGGATGTTGGCCGGGGAGGGGACGTCGCCGGTGAGGATGATGCGCTCGCGGTGGGCGCGCGCCTCGGGGTCGGGGACCGGGACGGCGGAGAGCAGCGCCTGGGTGTAGGGGTGGGTGGGGTGGTCGTAGATCTGGGCGTCGCTGCCGATCTCGACGATCCGGCCGAGGTACATGACGCCGACCCGGTCGGAGATGTGCCGGACGATCGACAGGTCGTGGGCGATGAAGACGTACGACAGGGAGAACTCGGACTGGAGGTTCCCCATCAGGTTGATGACCTGGGCCTGCACGGAGACGTCGAGGGCGGACACGGGTTCGTCGGCGACGATGATCTCGGGCTGGAGGGCGAGGCCGCGGGCGATGCCGATGCGCTGGCGCTGGCCGCCGGAGAACTGGTGCGGGTAGCGGTTGATGTACTCGGGGTTGAGGCCGACGACGTCGAGGAGGTCCTGCACCTTGCGCCGCCGGTCGCCCTTGGGGGCGACCTCGGGATGGATCTCGTACGGCTCGCCGATGATGTCGCCGACGGTCATGCGCGGGTTGAGCGAGGTGTACGGGTCCTGGAACACCATCTGGATGTTGCGGCGGACGGCCTTGAGCGCGCGGGGGGAGAGTCTGCTGATGTCCTCGCCCTTGTAGCGGATCGAGCCGGACGTCGGCCGTTCGAGGTTGACCAGCATCTTGGCGACCGTCGACTTGCCGCAGCCGGACTCGCCGACGATGCCGAGGGTCTCGCCGGCGTGCAGGTCGAAGTCGACGCCGTCGACGGCCTTGACCGAGCCGACCTGCTTCTTGAAGACGATGCCCTGGGTGAGGGGGTAGTGCTTGTGGAGGTCCCGGACTTCGAGAATCGCCTCAGCCATGGAGGCACTCCTTCCAGAAGTGGCAGGCGCTGGAGCGCTTCACCGGGGACTCGGTCACGTCGTAGAGCGGGGGTACGTCGGTGCGGCAGACGTCCTGGGCCATGGGGCAGCGGGGGTTGAAGGCGCAGCCCGGCGGGATGGCGAGGAGGTTGGGCGGGAGTCCCTTGATCGCGTAGAGCTCCTGGCCCTTCTGGTCGAGGCGCGGGATGGAGTCGAGCAGGCCGCGGGTGTAGGGATGGGCGGGGGCCTTGTAGATCTCGTGGACGGGGGCGTGTTCGACGATCCGGCCGGCGTACATGACGGCGATCTTGTCGGCGACGTCGGCGACGACGCCGAGGTCGTGGGTGATGAGGATGAGGCCCATGTTGAGTTCGCGCTGGAGCTCGGCGAGGAGGTCCATGACCTGGGCCTGGACGGTGACGTCGAGGGCGGTGGTGGGCTCGTCGGCGATGATCAGCTCGGGTTCGAGGGCGAGTGCCATCGCGATCATGATGCGCTGGCGCATGCCGCCGGAGAACTGGTGGGGGTACTGGCCGACGCGTTCCTTGGCGGCGGGGATGCGGACCCGGTCCATCAGTTCGACGGCCTTGGTCTTGGAGTCCTTGCGCGACATGCCCTTGTGGACCTGGAACATCTCGCCGAGCTGGTCGCCGACGCTGAGCACGGGGTTGAGGGAGGACAGCGCGTCCTGGAAGACCATCGCCATCTTGGCGCCGCGGATCTTGCGCCGCTCGTCCTCCTTGAGCTTCAGCAGGTCCTGGCCCTGGAAGAGGATCTCGCCCTGACTGATCTTGCCCGGGGGGATGTCGAGGATGCCCATCACGGCCTGGGCGGTGACGGACTTGCCGGAGCCGGACTCGCCGAGGACGGCGAGGGTCTCCCCCGCGTCGACGGAGTAGTCGACGCCGTTGACGGCCTTGGCCACGCCGTCGCGGGTGTGGAACTCCACGTGCAGGTCGCGCACTTCGAGCAGCATGGGTCCCTACCTCAGCTTCGGGTCGAGGGCGTCGCGGACGGCGTCGCCGAGCATGATGAAGGCGAGCACGGTGATGGCGAGCGCGCCGGCCGGCCAGAGCAGCATGTGCGGCGCGTTGCGGATGTACTGCGACGCCGAGGAGATGTCGATGCCCCAGGAGACGGTCGGCGGCTTCAGGCCGACGCCGAGGTAGGACAGGGTCGCCTCCAGCGCGATGTACGTGCCGAGGGCGATGGTGGCGACGACGATCACCGGGGCGATGGCGTTGGGCGTGATGTGGCGGAGCATCATCCGGGAGTTGGAGGCGCCGAGGGCCCGGGCCGCCTGCACGTAGTCGTTCTGTTTGGCGGTGATGACGGAGCCGCGGGCGATGCGGGAGAGCTGCGGCCAGCCGAGCAGCACCATGAAGCCGATGACGGGCCAGACGGTGGAGCTGGTCACCACGGAGAGGAGCACCAGGCCGCCGAGGACGACGGGGATGGCGAAGAAGACGTCGGTGATCCGGGAGAGGACGCCGTCCCAGGCGCCGCCGAAGAAGCCGGCGAGTCCGCCGAGGATGCTGCCGAGGACGGCGACGCCGAGGGTGGCGAGGACGCCGACGGTCACGGACGTCCGGGCGCCGTAGACGGTGCGGGTGTAGACGTCGCAGCCCTGGCCGTTGAAGCCGAAGGGGTGGCCGGGCTGGGAGCCTTCCTGGGCCTTGGAGAGGTCGCAGTCGAGGGGGTCCCCGGAGGCGATCAGCTGGGGCCAAATGGAGATGACGACGAGGAAGAGGATCACCAGCGAGGAGATGATGAAGATCGGGTTCCGGCGCAGGTCGCGCCAGGCGTCGGACCACAGGGAGCGGGGCTTCTTGTCGGCGCCGGTGCCCATCGGGCCGCCGGGCGTCTTCTCCAGGGTCTCGGCTTCGGCCGTCGCGAGGTCGGACGCGCCGCCGGCGCCGGTGGGCGCGATGGCTCGGCCCTCTTCGTACGACTCAAGCGGCTCGGGCTGCTCAGGCATAGCGGATCCTCGGGTCAAGGACGGCGTACAGGAGGTCGACCAGGAGGTTGGCCAGCAGGAACACCAGCACGAGGATGGTCACGAAGCCCACCACGGTCTGGGTGTTCTGGCGGACGATGCCCTGGTAGAGCTGGTAGCCGACGCCGTGGATGTTGAAGATCCGTTCGGTGACGATGGCTCCGCCCATGAGGGCGCCGACGTCGGCGCCGATGAACGTCACGACGGGGATGAGGCTGTTGCGGAGCAGGTGCCGGCTGATGACCCGGCGGCGGGGCAGGCCCTTGGCGACGGCGGTGCGGACGTAGTCGGCGCGCTTGTTCTCGGCGATCGAGGTCCGGGTGAGCCGGGTGACGTAGGCCAGGGAGACCGAGGCGAGGACCAGGCCGGGGACGATGAGTTCGCTGAAGGTGGCCTCGGGTGAGACGGCCGGTTTGATCCAGCCCCATTTGACGCCGAGGAGGAGCTGGACGAGGAGGCCGGTGACGAAGGTCGGGACGGAGAGGACGACAAGCGTCAGCAGCAGGACGCTGGTGTCGACGGGGCGGCCGCGCTTGAGGCCGGTGACGACGCCGAGGCTGATGCCGATGACGATCTCGAAGAAGATCGCGACGATGGTGAGCCGGATCGTGACGGGGAAGGCGCTGGCCATCAGTTCGGTGACGGGCTGCCCGTTGAAGGCGGTGCCGAAGTCTCCGGTGAAGACGTTGCCCATGTAGGTGAGGTATTGCTGCCAGACGGGCTTGTCGAGACCGAACTCCTTCTCCAGCTGGGCGGCGGTCGCCGGGTCGCACTGGCGGTCGCCGCACAGTCCGGCGATGGGGTCGCCCATCACGTTCACCATCAGGAAGATCAACAGCGTCGCGCCGAAGAAGACCGGGATCATCTGCAGCAGCCGCCGGATCACGTATCGACCCATGGGGGGCTCCGGGGGTTGGCTCCGGGGAGAGGGTGGGGGAAGGCGTACGGCCCGGCGGCGCGGGGGTCCGCGGGCCGGGCCGTACGCCGCCGACCTGCTACGACGTCAGTTGACCTTGATCTGGTCGTAGACCGGGACGCTGAACGGGTTCAGTGAGACGTTGCTGACCCGCTCCGAGTAGCCGGCGCTGCCGTTCTGGTACCAGAGCGGGATGGCGCCCATGTCGTCCCTGAGGACTTCCTCGGCCTGCTGGAACAGTCCGATGGCCTTCGCGGTGTCGGCCTCGGCGTTGGCCTGGTTCACCAGCTTGTCGAACTCGGGGTCCGAGTACTTGCCGTCGTTGGACGAGGCGTTGGTGAAGTACAGCGGCTGGAGGAAGTTCTGGATGAGCGGGTAGTCCATCTGCCAGCCGGCCCGGAACGGGCCGTCCATCTTCGACTGGGTGACCTGGTTGCGGAAGTCGGCGAAGGTGCCGACCGGGTTGCCGACGCAGGCCTTGTTGTTGCCGAGGGCGCGGTTGATGGAGTTGCAGACCGCGTCGACCCATTCCTTGTGGGAGCCGGTGTCGGCGTTGTACGAGATCTTCATGGTGCCGCCGGGGATGCCGCCGCCCTCGGCAACGAGCTTCTTCGCCTCGTCGGCGTCGTACTTGCAGAAGTCGCCGCAGATGTCCTTGAAGCCGCCGTCCTCGCCGAGGACCGGGGAGGTCCAGTCGACGGCGGGGGTCCGGGTCTTCTGGAAGATCGTCTCGGTGATCTGGTTCCGGTCGATCGCCATGGAGAGGCCCTGGCGGAGCTTCTCCTGTCCGGGCTTGTTCCAGGCCGGGTCGTAGAACGGGAAGGACAGGGTCTGGATGATGCCGGCGGGGACGTTGATGTACCGGTCGCCGAGGTCGGCTTCGACGTTCTTGAGCTGGGAGGCGGGGACGTCGTCGACGAGGTCGAGGTTGCCGGCCGTCAGGTCGGTGTAGGCGGTGTTGTTGTCGGTGTAGACCTTGAGGGTGATGCCGCCGTTCTGGGCCTTGTCGGCGCCGGGGTAGCCGTCCCAGCGCTTGAGGGCCATCTGGGAGCCCTTGGAGTACGAGTCGACGGTGTACGGGCCGTTGCCGACGGGCTTCGAGAGCCAGGCCGCGTGGTCCGTGTAGAAGGCCTGCGGGAGCGGGGAGAAGGCGGCGTAGCCCAGGGTGATGGGCCAGGTGGAGAACTTCTGGGTGAGCTTGACCGTGAAGGTCTGGGGGCCTGTGACCTTGAGGCCCGACATGGTCTCGGCGGTCGGTTCGCCCTTCTCGGGGTGGACCTGGTCGTAGCCCTCGATCTGGCCGAAGAAGTAGGCGTTCTTCTGGTTGTTCTTCAGATGGGCGCCGTAGTTCCAGGCGTCGACGAAGGACTTGGCGGTGACCTTCTCGCCGTTGGAGAAGGTCCAGCCGTCCTTGACCGTGATGGTGAAGTTGGTCGAGTCGGTCGTCTCGATCTTCTCGGCGAGCATGTCCTTGGCCTCGCCGGTCTTCGGGTCGTACTGCTTGAGCCCTCGGAAGATCATGGAGAGGACCTTGCCGCCCTGGACCTCGTTGGTGTTGGCGGGCTCCAGCGGGTTCTGCGGGTCGCCCCACGAGGAACTCACGATGCCGTCGGCCCCTCCGCCGCCGCTGTCGTCGCCGCCACCGCAGGCGGTCGCCGCGAGGGCGACTGCGGTGGCCAGAGCGGCCCACTTGGCGTGCGTGGCTCCGCGCATGGAGTGCCTCCCGAATGTCCTAAGTCTGACTTAGGCCCCAATATCACCCGATATTGACGGGGCTGCACTTTTACGGCCGCCGGACGGTGCCCGGGAGGGGCCGAGGTTCCGGAGTCCCGTAGTCCCGGCTTTCCGGAGTCCCGGGAGCGCACGGCGAAGGGCGCCCCGTTCCGTACATACGGAACGGGGCGCCCTTCGAGGTGTCTGCCGGTCGGTGCGTCAGTGCACCGGCACGACCTGCTTCTCCTCGGCGAAGTGGCACGCCGAGAGGTGGGCGGCCGGGGTGTCCTGGCCGTCGAAGCGCGTCGGGATCGCCAGGAGCGGCGTCTCCTGCGAGCACCGCTCCTGCGCCTTCCAGCAACGGGTGCGGAAGCTGCAGCCCGACGGCGGGTTCGCCGGCGAGGGGACGTCACCGGTGAGGATGATCCGCTCGCGGTGCGCGCGGGCCTCCGGGTCCGGCACCGGCACCGCGGAGAGCAGCGCCTGGGTGTACGGGTGCGTCGGGTGCTCGTAGATCTGCTCGTCCGTACCGATCTCGGCCATCTTGCCGAGGTACATGACGCCGACGCGGTCCGAGATGTGCCGGACGATCGACAGGTCGTGCGCGATGAAGAGGTAGGAGAGGTTGAACTCGTCCTGGAGCTTCCCCATCAGGTTGATGACCTGCGCCTGGACGGAGACGTCCAGGGCCGAGACCGGCTCGTCGCAGATGATGATCTCCGGGTTGAGCGCGAGGCCGCGGGCGATGCCGATGCGCTGGCGCTGACCGCCGGAGAACTGGTGCGGGTACCGGTTGATGTACTCCGGGTTCAGACCGACGACGTCGAGCAGCTCCTGCACCTTGCGGCGCCGGTCGCCCTTCGGAGCCACCTCGGGGTGGATGTCGAAGGGCTCGCCGATGATGTCGCCGACCGTCATACGCGGGTTCAGCGAGGTGTACGGGTCCTGGAACACCATCTGGATGTTGCGGCGGACGGCCTTCAGGGCGCGGCCGCCCAGCTTGGTGATGTCCTGGCCCTTGTAGAAGACCTCGCCGGCGGTGGCCCGCTCCAGGTTCATCAGGAGCTTCGCGACCGTGGACTTGCCACAGCCGGACTCGCCCACGATGCCGAGGGTCTCGCCCTGGTAGAGATCGAAGGAGACCCCGTCCACGGCCTTGACCGCGCCGACCTGCTTCTTGAAGACGATGCCCTGGGTCAGCGGGAAGTGCTTCTTCAGGTTGCGCACCTGGAGGATCGGCTCGCCGCGGCCCACGGGGGCCTCGACGGCGGCGGCCACGGCCTCGTCGTTCTTGCTGAGGTCAGCCATGGATCGTCTCCTTCCAGAAGTGGCAGGCGCTCGTACGGCCCGGAAGATCCGCGCCGTCCTGCTCGGTGACCGGCACCAGGGCCGGGATCTCCGTACGGCAGATGTCGTCGGCCTTGGGGCAGCGCGGGTTGAAGGCGCAGCCGGTGGGCACACGGAGCAGGTTGGGCGGGAGGCCCTTGATCGCGTAGAGCTCCTGACCCTTCTGGTCCAGGCGCGGGATCGACTCCAGGAGACCCTTGGTGTAGGGGTGGGCCGGGCGCTTGTAGAGCTCGTGGACCGGCGCCTGCTCGACGATCCGGCCGGCGTACATCACGGCGATCTTGTCCGCGACGTCGGCGACGACGCCGAGGTCGTGGGTGATCAGGATCAGGCCCATGTTGTATTCCTGCTGGAGCTCCGCGAGGAGGTCCATGACCTGGGCCTGGACGGTCACGTCGAGAGCCGTGGTGGGCTCGTCGGCGATGATCAGGTCCGGCTCCAGGGCGAGCGCCATGGCGATCATGATGCGCTGGCGCATACCGCCGGAGAACTGGTGGGGGTAGTCGGAGACCCGCGCCTTGGCGGCGGGGATCTTGACCTTGTCCATCAGCTCGATGGCCTTGACCGTGGCGTCCTTCTTGGACAGGCCCTGGTGCACCCGGAACATCTCGCCGAGCTGGTAGCCGACGCTGAGGACCGGGTTGAGGGAGGACAGCGCGTCCTGGAAGATCATCGCGATCTTCCGGCCGCGGATCTTCCGGCGCTCCTCCTCGGACATCTTCAGCATGTCCTGGCCGCGGAAGAGGATCTCGCCCTGCGGGATCTTGCCGGGCGGCATGTCGAGGATGCCCATGATGGCCTGGGCCGTGACGGACTTGCCGGAGCCGGACTCGCCGAGGACGGCGAGGGTCTCGCCGGCGTTCACCGAGTAGTTGACACCGTTGACCGCCTTGGCCACACCGTCACGGGTGTGGAACTCGACGTGCAGGTCACGGACTTCGAGCAGCGGACCGGTGTGGCCGGCGCCGTCGCGGGGCGACGGGACCGTCGCGGTGTTGTCGATGATGGTCACCTTTACGCCCTCCTAGCGCAGCTTGGGGTCGAGGGCGTTGCGGACGGCTTCGCCGAGCATGATGAACGCCAGAACGGTGATGCTGAGCATGATCGAGGGCCACAGCAGGATGTGCTGCGCCACTCGGATCTGGTCGACACCGGTGGAGATGTCCACGCCCCACGAGACGGTCGGGGCGGCGAGGCCCAGACCCAGGTAGGACAGGGTGGCCTCGGCCGAGATGTAGCCGCCGAGCGCGATGGTCGCGACGACGATCACGGGAGCCATGGCGTTCGGCAGGATGTGCCGGAAGAGGATCCGGCTGGTGCCGGCGCCGAGGGCCTTCGCCGCGTGGACGTAGTCGGCGTGCTTGACCGTGATCACGGCGCCGCGCATGACGCGGGCCATCTGCGTCCAGCCGAGGAACGCGAGGGCGAAGACGACCACCCAGACCGTGCGCTCGACGAAGGACTGCAGGACGACCATGGCGCCGAGCAGGAACGGGATGCCGAAGAAGATGTCGGTCAGGCGCGACAGCAGCGCGTCGATCCAGCCGCCGAAGTAGCCGGCGAGCATGCCCATCACACCGCCGACGAGCGTGACGATCGCGGTGACGGTGACGCCGACGATGATCGAGGCACGGGTGCCGTAGATCAGTCGGGCGTACACGGAGCGGCCCTGGCCGTCGTAGCCGAGCCAGCCCTCGGAACCGATGCTGCCGAGCTCCGGCTTGCCGAGGAAGTGCTTCACGAGGTCGCCCTTGGTGGGCGACGCGCTCGTGAAGAGGCTCGGCCAGGCGGCGACGAGGAGCAGGAAGAAGATCAGCACCGACGCCACGAGGAAGTACGGGTTGCGGCGCAGGTCGACCCAGGCGTCACCCCAGAGGCTGCGGGCCTTCTCCGGCTTGGCCGGAGGAGTCACGTCGGCGGGAAGCGCGACGGCGTCCTCGACGGCGGTCGCGGTCTTGGTCACGTCAGGCATACCGGATCCTCGGGTCCAGGACCGCGTACAGCAGGTCGATGAGCAGGCTGGTGACCAGGTAGATGATCACCAGGATGGTGACGAGGCCGACCAGGGTCGACCCTTCACGCCGGGTGATCGACTCGGCGATGAGGCCACCGACGCCCTTGATGTTGAAGATGCGCTCGGTGACGACCGCGCCGCCCATGAGGGCGCCGATGTCGGTGCCGAGGAAGGTGACCACGGGGATCATCGAGTTGCGCATGAGGTGCACGCCGATGACGCGACGGCGGGGCAGACCCTTGGCGACGGCCGTGCGCATGTAGTCGGCGCGCAGGTTCTCCGCCATGGAGGTACGGGTGAGCCGGGCGACGTAGGCGAGTGAGAGACCGCCGAGCACGATGGCCGGCGCGATCATCTCGGACACCAACTGGTCGTTGCTGACGTTCGGTTCGATCCAGCCCAGCTCGAAGGCGAACACCATCTTGATGATGAAGCCGAGGACGAAGACCGGGATCGAGATGATCAGCAGCGTGAAGATCAGGATCGCGTTGTCGGCGAGACGGCCGGCCTTGAGACCGGCGATGATGCCGAGGCCGATGCCGAAGACCAGCTCGAACGCGAACGCCAGGGCGGCGAGCTGCAGAGTGACGGGGAACGCCTCACCCAGTACCTCGGTGATCGGGCGACCGTTGCGGATCTGGGTCCCGAAGTCGAAGTGCAGGATGATGTCGGTCATGTAGTTCCAGTACTGCTGCCAGAGCGGCAGATCCAGTCCCAGATCGTGTCTGATCCTCGCGAGGGTTGCGGGGTCTGCGCCCTTGTCCCCGAACATACCCGCCACGGGGTCGCCGGGCAGGCTGTAGACCATGAGGAAGATCAGCAGGGTGGTCCCGAGGAAAACCGGGATCATCTGGAGCAGTCGTCGTGCGACATAGCGCCCCATCATGCCTCCGTTGAAATATGACAGCAGCAACCGACGGGCCCTCCCTCGGCAGCCGCGACCCGCAACGGGTACGCGAATGTCGTGGAAGGGCCCCCCAGCCACATACGTAAGGCGCCGAACGCGGGGCTGACATCCCGTCAGCCCCGCATCGGCAGGCGGACTACGCTTGGGTGATTACTTCTTGACCTCGACGCCGGTCAGGATCGGGTCACCGTCCTGGCCGTACGCCACGCCCGAAACCTTCTCGGAGTAGCCCGCGTTGACCTTGTAGTACCAGAGCGGGATGGACGGCATGTAGTTGACCAGGTCCTTCTCGATGGCCTGGAACTGCTTCACCGACTCGTCGAGGGTCGCAGCCGAGTCCGCCTTGGCGATCTTGGCGTCGAGCTCCTTGTTGGTGAAGTCACCCTGGTTGCCCGCCGCACCCGTACGGAACAGGTCCGAGATGAAGTTGGCGTTCACCGGGTAGTCGAGCACCCAGCCGGAGCGGTACAGGGACTTGACCTGCTTCGTCTTACGAGCGGTCAGGTCGGCCTGGAAGTCCGGCTTGCCGTCGCCGACGCACTGGACGTCGGTGGCCTGCTGGATGGAGTTGCAGACAGCGTCCACCCACTCCTTGTGGCCACCGTCGGCGTTGAACTGGATGGAGATCTTGTTGTTCGGGACGCCACCGCCGGCCTTGATGAGCTCCTTGGCCTTCGCGGGGTCGAACTTGGTGACGCCGGCGCCACCGTCCTCCTGGAAGCCCAGGACACCCTTGGCGACCCAGCCGGTCGCGGGCTCACGCGTACCCTGCAGCACCGTCTTGGTGATGGTGGCACGGTCGATCGCCATCGACAGACCCTGGATGACGCGCGGGTCGATCTGCTTCGGCTTCTTCCACTGGTCGGCGTAGAAGGCGACGGCGATGGTCTGGATCGCGGAGTACGGCTGGTCCACGGCGCGGTCGCCGAGGTCCTGGCGGTAGACCGGGAGGTCCTTCGGCGCGATCTGACGGAGCACGTCGACGTTGCCGGACTTCAGGTCCTCGTACGCGGCCTCGAGGGTGGTGTAGTTCTTGAAGACCACACCGCCGTTCTTCGCCTTGTTCGGGCCCTTGTAGCCGTCGAATCGAGTGATCTCGATCTTCTTCTTGTGGTCCCAGCTCTTGAACTTGTAGGGACCGTTGCCGACCGGCTTCTGGCCACCGGCAGCGGGGTCCTTGTAGAAGGACTCGGCCAGCGGGGCGAAGACGATGTAGGCGAGCTTGTGGCCGAAGTACGGAACGGCCTTGGTGAGCTCGATCTTGAAGGTGGTCTCGTCGACGACCGTCAGACCGTCCATCTTCTCGGCGGTGGGCTTGGCGCCCTCGGCCTCGGGGTGGACCTTGTCGTAGCCCTTGATGTCCGCGAACCACGAGGACAGACCCTGGGCGTTCTTGACGTTGGCGTTCCAGTTCCACGCGTCCACGTAGGACTTGGAGGTCACCGGGGTGCCGTCGTGGAAGGTCCAGCCCGGCTTCAGCTTGACGGTCCACGTCTTCGAGTCCGTCGTGGTGACCGACTCGGCGTTGATCATCTCCAGGGAGCCGTCAGCCTTGTAGTCGACCAGGGTCGAGAACAGGCCGGCCATCACGGCGGAGCCGTTGGACTCCATCGTGTCACCGGTGAGCAGGGGCTTCTCAGGCTCGCCCAGCTCGATGGAGAAGATTCCGTTCGGGTCAACAGCGCCCTTGGCGTCGCCGCTGTCGCTCTTACCCCCGCCACAGGCGGTCGCAGCAAGGGCAACGATGATCGCGCCCGTTACCCACTTGGCGCTCTTGGCACCGCGCATGGGTTCCTCCTCATGAGTCCACTTTTGTCACTACAAGAGGGGCACTCCGAGTTCTGCCGACACCCCTGACGGCATTGCACTCAAGTGCCCCGAGTGTGCTCGTGAGTCGGCACTCCCCACAGTGCGTGACCCATTGACCCGAGCTCAATGGAGCCAACTATTAAGTACGTCCGGGCTGTAAACCACACTTAAGTGGTCTCGTTTTGACAACATCACCACACCCCCGGATACCGAAATCCGGACAAACTGAGCACAGACAGACACCCCCGAAACGGACCGTTAACACACGTACCGGAGAGCGATGGCCGATATGCGGACACCGGCACTCTGAAATGGAGTTGACGGAAGTTGACGAAAAGCCCGGACTCCCACAGTCCCTGTGGGGGTCCGGGCTCCGGTGTCGACGTCGCGTAGAACCGAAAGCGGGGTAGATCACAGGAACGTGATCTACCCCACTGTCATCGGCGGCATGCGGCCGAACTCAGCCGATCTTCGGCCGGCTCAGCCGTACCATTTTCAGCCAACTCGGGCGTACCGCCGCTCCGGCGGTACTACCGATCCGGCCGTGCCGTGCGGCTCCGCTCAGCCGTTCTTGGCGCGGGAGGACGCACGGCCGCGCGCGTTCTGGTCCAGGATCACCTTGCGGATGCGCACGGCCTCCGGGGTGACCTCGACGCACTCGTCGTCGCGGCAGAACTCCAGGGACTGCTCCAGGGAGAGCTTCCGCGGCGGGACGATCGCCTCGAAGGAGTCGGCCGAGGAGGAGCGCATGTTGGTGAGCTTCTTCTCCTTGGTGATGTTCACGTCCATGTCGTCGGAGCGCGAGTTCTCGCCGACGATCATGCCCTCGTACACCTCGGTGCCGGGGTCGGTGAACAGGACACCGCGCTCCTGGAGGTTCGTCATCGCGAAGGCGGTGACGGCACCGGCGCGGTCGGCGACCAGCGAGCCGTTGTTACGGGTCGTCAGCGTGCCGAACCACGGCTCGTGGCCCTCGTGGATCGAGTGGGCGATGCCCGTACCGCGGGTGTTGGTGAGGAACTCCGTACGGAAGCCGATGAGGCCACGGGACGGGACGACGAACTCCATGCGGACCCAGCCGGAGCCGTGGTTCGACATGTTGTCCATGCGGCCCTTGCGGACACCCATGAGCTGCGTGACCGCGCCCATGTGCTCCTCGGGCACGTCGACGGTGAGGCGCTCGACCGGCTCGTGGACCTTGCCGTCGACGAGCTTGGTGACGACCTGCGGCTTGCCGATGGTGAGCTCGAAGCCCTCGCGGCGCATCTGCTCGACCAGGATGGCGAGCGCGAGCTCACCACGGCCCTGGACCTCCCAGGCGTCGGGACGCTCGGTGTCGAGGACGCGGAGCGAGACGTTGCCGATGAGCTCGCGGTCCAGGCGGTCCTTGACCTGCCGGGCGGTGACCTTGCGCTGCTTGACCGCGGACTTGGCGTCCGCGCCCTTGCCCGTGCCGCCGCGGCCGACGAGCGGCGAGGTGTTGGTGCCGATGGTCATGGAGATGGCCGGCTGGTCGACCGTGATCAGCGGAAGCGCGATCGGGTTCTCCGGGTCGGCCAGCGTCTCGCCGATCATGATGTCGGGGATACCGGCGACGGCGCAGATGTCACCGGGGCCCGCGACCTCGGCGGGCTTGCGGGTGAGCGCCTCGGTCATCATCAGCTCGGTGATGCGGACGTTGGAGATCGTGCCGTCACGCTTGATCCACGCGACCGTCTGGCCCTTGCGCAGCTCGCCCTGCTCGACGCGGAGGAGCGCGATACGGCCGAGGAAGTTGTCGGCGTCCAGGTTGGTGACGTGGGCCTGGAGCGGCGCCTCCTCGTCGTACACCGGGGCCGGGACGTGCTCCAGGATGGCGGAGAAGAAGGGCTCCAGGTTGTCGCTGTCCGCGGGAACGGTGCCGTTCTCCGGCTTGGTCAGCGAGGCGACGCCGTCACGGCCGCAGGCGTAGACGATCGGGAACTCGATCTGGTCCTCGTCCGCGTCCAGGTCGAGGAAGAGGTCGTAGGTCTCGTTGACGACCTCGTCGATCCGGGAGTCCGGGCGGTCCGTCTTGTTGATGCAGAGGATGACGGGCTTGCGCTGCTGGAGCGCCTTGCGCAGCACGAACCGGGTCTGCGGGAGCGGACCCTCGGAGGCGTCCACGAGGAGGACGACCGCGTCCACCATCGACAGACCGCGCTCGACCTCGCCACCGAAGTCGGCGTGGCCGGGGGTGTCGATGATGTTGATCGTGATCGGGGCCCCGCCGTCCTTGGGGTGATACTTCACCGCCGTGTTCTTGGCGAGGATCGTGATGCCCTTCTCACGCTCCAGGTCGTTCGAGTCCATCATGCGGTCGTCGAGCTGCTGGTGGGCGGCGAAGGCACCGGCCTGCTTGAGCATGGCGTCGACGATGGTCGTCTTGCCATGGTCGACGTGGGCGACGATGGCGACGTTACGGATGTCGTGGCGCGTGGGCATGGGTGCTTGCGCTTCTCTCGGATCGTGGGATGCGGCGTCAGTTCCTCGTACGCCCGCCGGGCGGACGCGCCACGGCTATGTCCTATGGTACGGGGCTGCCGCGCAAGGGGCTTCCCCGGCCAAGATCCGAGAAGTCGTCCTGCGAGGGGGCAAGGGTGTGGGGGAGGTCGTGCTGAGGTCGTGCGACCGGGTCAAAGGGCCGACGCGATCCTGCCCGCCGGGATCACCGGCGGGCAAGGAAATTGAGCTGGTTCTGAGGTTGTGACCTGCGGTTTCAGAGCTTTCAGGGGCTTTCCGCGCGTTCGGTGTGCCCCAGAGGGACGGCCCGGTCGCCTCAGGGGGTGCGCTCGGCGCCCTTGGAAGTCTCCCGCTTCTTGAAGCCGATGTCCTGGTAGCGCGGACCGGCCAGGCCCCAGGCGCCGGCGTTCACCAGATCAGCCTTGGCGGCGACGAGCTGCGGGCGCTGATAGAGGGGAATGGAGCCGGCGGCCGCCCAGATCCGGGCGTCGGCCTGGCGCACCAGCTCGCGGGCCTCCTCCTCGTCGAGGGTCCCCGCCGCCTGGTCGAAGAGCTGGTCGATGCGGTCGGTGCCGACCCGCGAGTAGTTCTGCTCGACCAGGAGGGAGCCGTCGGAGGCGGGCTCGGGCTTGGCGAAGATCGGCCGGGCGTCGGTCGCCGGGAAGGCGGAGGCGGGCCAGGAGTAGAGGGCCAGGTCGTAGTCGCCCGAGGCCACGTGGTCCTTGAAGAAGCTGTCGTCGGAGACCTTGGTGACCTCGGTGCGGATGCCGACCGCGTCGAGCATCCGGACGATGCGGTCGCCGACCGCCCGCAGCGCCTCGGAGCCGGGGCCGGACGGCAGGACGAAGCGGAGGCTGAGCGCCTTGCCGTCCTTGCCGAGGGCCTTGCTCGCCTCGGGCGCCGTCACGGGGGCGGCGGTGCCGCGCGGGGCGTAGGCCCCGGCGACGCCCTTGTCCGTGCGCGCGATCGTCTGGGCGGCGTGGGCGCCCGTTCCGGTGTCGAGTGCCTCGGCGCGGGCGAGGAGCGCGGCGCTCTGGCGTGCGGCCGCGGGGGCCGGGGCGAGGATGTCGGTGCCGTTCTCGGGGCCGCCGGCGCCGATGACGGGGGCGGGGGCGGCCGGCTGCTCGCCCGGCTTGTCGTCGCCGACGATGTAGAGGCCCTCGTCGGACGCGGTGTCGGCGGCCTGCTTCTTGGCGTCGGTGGAGGCGGCGGTGTCCTTGGCGGCGTCCTTCTTCGCCCCTTCCTTCTCGGCGCCTTCCGTCTTCGCGCCGTCCCCGTCCGCCTTCCCCTTTTCGCCGGCCTTCTGCTCCGCGGCCTTCTTCTCGGCCTCGCTGCCCGCCTTGGTGCCCGCCTCCCCGGGCTTCCTGGCCGCGCCGCCGGGGACCCAGCCCGCGTCGGCGAGGAGGGCCCGCGCCTCCGCGGTGTCCTGGCTGCCGAGGGCGTCGCTGCTGTCCGCGTACGCGGCCTGGCCGGCGAGGGCCAGGTGGCTGCCGGGAGGGTCCGCCGGGAGGCCGAGGGGCTTGAGTACGGATTCGGCCAGTTCCCGGCGGTTGATCGCGCGGGCCACCGCGCGCCGTACCCGCTCGTCGGCGAGCGGCCCGGACTCGCCGTTCAGCGAGAGCTGGGTGTAGGCGGGCTCCAGGGACTTGCGGACGACGTACTTCGCCAGGGTGTCCTGGGCGGTCGCGTACGCGGCGATGGCCTGCTGGTTCTTCTCGCGGGCGGCCTGGACCTCCTCGGCCTTGTCGTCGTCGGAGCCGTGGGCCAGCGCCCAGGACTTCAGGGCCTTGGACGGGGTGATCGAGGAGCCGGGGCCGTGGGCGAGGGCGGCCTGGGCGCCGTTGCGTCCGGCGCGGGCGTCGCGGAGGGCGAGCGAGATGCGTTCGGCGGTGGACCGGTCGATCTCGGCCAGGTCGACGGTGCCCGCGGCGAGGGCGTCCGCCCGGTCGGGGCGGGCGACGGCCTTGAGGACCATGCTGTCGAGCTTGGCGGGCTGTCCCCACCAGCGGGGGTTGCGGGCGAGGGTGACATCGCCGTTCTTGCGGTCGATCGCCTTCAGCAGGAACGGTCCTGCGGTGGCCTTGAGGGTGGTGCGGGCCCCGTCGTTGAAGGAGTTCGGGGAGCCCATCACCTGCTTCGGGTAGAGCGGGGTGAAGAGGGACTGCCAGTCGGCGTAGGGCTTGGAGAAGGTGACCCGTACCTCCAGGTCGTTCTTGCCCCGCTCGATCTTCTCGATCCGCTCGTAGCCGGAGTTCCGTGCGGTCCAGTACGCGGTGTCGCGGCCGCTCAGCGCGCGCCACTGGGCCACGAAGTCGGCCGCCCCGATCTCGCGTCCGTCGCTCCACACCGCCTGCTGGTTGAGCTTGTAGAGGACGACCTGCTTGGGCTCCGTCTCGACGACCTGCGCGGTCTCCAGGTAGTCGGGGTTGAGCCGCGGCCGGCCCCGCTCGTCGATCGTGTAGAGGGAGGGGAGCACGGCCCCGGCGATCCGGGAGGTGGTGCCGTCGGCGTCGGCCTGGAAGGTGTTGAGGGTGGTGGGGAGCGCGTCGACGGCCCAGCGCAGGGTGCCGCCGTCGGCGACCTTGTCGCGGGCGGCGGGCGCGTTGTCCTGGGCCGCGGCCCGGGCCTCGTCCGCCTCGTCGGAGCTGCATCCGGCGAGGACGGTGACGGCGAGGACGGCACTGGTCAGGGTGGCGACGGAGCGGAGCGTGCGGGAGCGGGGGCTCCTGGAGCATGTCCTCCCGCGAGGGGCGCCGATCTGGGACATGACTTGTACCCCTTCGTCCAGATTCATTCCATTTGGAGATGATCACACCTATTGCTCATACACTGAAAAGGACGGAACGGATCCGGCCACGGCGACACGGCGGCACGTCCGGAAAACCCCACTCGTGCGGCCCAACCGCCGGAGAAGGAGCGCTCCGGACGAGTGGAATCCCGTGCACATGGCTTCCCAAGCGGGAATGTGACGCGCGACACTCCTGCCGAAGCCGCTCGCGGAAGTGAGGGCAACCATGTCCGTTCAGGACGATCTGGCAGCCGTCAAGCGCTGCCTCGAAGACCTGGTCCGCACCGTCGGACAGCTCGAACGGTCCGTCACGGCCGAGCGGGGCGCACCCGCCGCGCCGGCCCCCGGACGCGCCGAAAGCCTCGTCACCATCCCCGACGCCCCGTACGACAGCGGGCTGTGGACGGACACGGACGACGAGGGCCTCGGAGCACGCGACCGCCACGCGCCGTAAGACGCCACGCGCCGCAGGACGTACCGGCAACCGACCGTAGGAGGGCCTGTTGGCCACAGGTACGGAACCGCCCGGATCCGCCACGGGGGTGCGCTCCCCGGGGCGCGCCGCCATCACCGCCCGACATCTGCGCACCGACCGCTGGTGGCTCTCCCCCGCGGCGACGGCCGCCGGACTGCTCGCCTTCGTCGCGTACTCGACCTGGCGGGCCTTCGCCAACGCCGACTACTACGCCGCCCCCTACGTCTCGCCGTTCTACTCGCCCTGCCTGGCGGAGAACTGCGTCCCCATGAAGGGCGGACCGAACTGGGAGATCTTCGGCAGCTGGTGGGGGCTCTCGCCCGCCCTGCTGATCCTGGTCTTCCCACTGGGCTTCCGGCTGACCTGCTACTACTACCGGAAGGCGTACTACCGGGGCTTCTGGGCCTCTCCCCCGGCCTGCGCGGTCGCCGAGCCCCACGCCTCGTACACCGGCGAGACCCGCTTCCCGCTGCTCCTCCAGAACCTCCACCGGTACTTCTTCTACGCGGCGCTGCCGGTGGCCGGAATCCTCACCTACGACACGGTGCTCACCTTCCGCGACGCCGACTACGCCTGGGGCCACGCGGGGCTCGGAACGCTCCTCTTCCTCGTCAACATCACCCTCATCTGGGCGTACACCCTCTCCTGCCACTCCTGCCGCCACATCGTCGGCGGACGGCTCAAGCACTTCTCGAAGCATCCGGTCCGCTACCGGCTGTGGACCTGGGTCGGCCGGCTGAACACCCGTCACATGCTGCTCGCCTGGTCCTCCCTGATCAGCGTCGCCCTCTGCGACCTGTACGTGTACCTGCTCGCCACCGGCACCTTCGACGACCCGAGGTTCTTCTGAGATGACGCACGTCGAGCGAGAGCAGTGGGACGTGGTCGTGGTCGGCGCGGGCGGCGCCGGACTGCGGGCCGCGATCGAGGCACGCCGTGCGGGCGCCCGTACGGCGGTCATCTGCAAATCCCTCTTCGGCAAGGCCCACACCGTGATGGCCGAGGGCGGGATCGCCGCCTCCATGGCCAACGTGCACCCGCAGGACGACTGGAAGACCCACTTCCGCGACACCATGCGCGGCGGGAAGTTCCTCAACCAGTGGCGGATGGCCGAACTGCACGCACAGGAGGCCCCCGAGCGGGTCTGGGAACTGGAGACCTGGGGCGCACTCTTCGACCGCACCCCCGACGGCCGGATCTCGCAGCGCAACTTCGGGGGCCACGAGTACCCGCGGCTCGCGCACGTCGGCGACCGCACCGGCCTCGAACTGCTCCGCACCCTCCAGCAGAGGTCCGTCGGGCTCCAGCAGGAGGACCACCGCGAGACCGGTGACCACGAGGGCCGGCTGAAGGTCTTCCAGGAGTTCACCGTCACCCGGATCCTCAAGGACGGCGACGGGCGGGTCTCCGGGGTCTTCTGCTACGAACGGGAGAGCGGTCGCTTCCACGTCCTCGAGGCACCCGCGGTCGTCCTCGCGACCGGCGGCATCGGCAAGTCCTTCAAGGTGACCTCGAACTCCTGGGAGTACACCGGAGACGGGCACGCGCTCGCCCTGCTCGCGGGCGCACCCCTGGTGAACATGGAGTTCGTGCAGTTCCACCCGACCGGCATGGTCTGGCCGCCGTCGGTGAAGGGCATCCTCGTCACCGAGTCCGTCCGCGGGGACGGCGGCGTCCTGCGGAACTCCGAGGGCCGGCGCTTCATGTTCGACTACGTCCCCGACGTGTTCAAGGAGAAGTACGCGGAGACGGAGGAGGAGGGCGACCGCTGGTACGAGGACCCCGACCACAACCGCCGCCCGCCCGAGCTGCTGCCGCGCGACGAGGTGGCACGGGCCATCAACTCCGAGGTGAAGGCGGGCCGCGGGTCCCCGCACGGCGGGGTCTTCCTCGACGTGTCGACCCGGATGCCGGCCGAGACGATCAAGCGGCGGCTGCCCTCGATGTACCACCAGTTCAAGGAGCTGGCCGACGTCGACATCACGGCGGGGGCCATGGAGGTGGGCCCCACCTGCCACTACGTGATGGGCGGGGTCAACGTCGACTCCGAGACGGCGGCGACGGTGGGGGCACCCGGGCTGTTCGCGGCCGGTGAGGTGGCCGGCGGCATGCACGGCTCCAACCGGCTCGGCGGGAACTCCCTCTCCGACCTGCTGGTCTTCGGCCGGCGGGCCGGTCTGTACGCGGCGCAGTACGCGCTGTCGGGGGTCGGCGGCGGGGTCGTGGCGGCGGACGTCGAGGCCGCGGCGGCGGAGGCGCTGGCTCCGTTCGGTCCTCCCGACGGGCACGCCCCGGAGAACCCGTACACCCTCCACCAGGAACTCCAGCAGACCATGAACGACCTCGTCGGGATCATCAGGCGGGAGAGCGAGATGGCCGAGGCCCTGGAACGCATCGCCGCCCTGCGGGCACGGGCCCGGCAGGTCTCCGTGGAGGGCCACCGGCAGTTCAACCCCGGCTGGCACCTCGCCCTCGACCTGCGGAACATGCTGCTCGTCGGCGAGTGCGTGGCCCGCGCCGCCCTGGAGCGCACCGAGTCCCGGGGCGGGCACACCCGCGAGGACTATCCGGCGATGGACCGCGCCTGGCGCCCGGTGAACCTGCTGTGCCGTCTGGACGGCGACGGGATCGCCCTCGAACGGACCCGCACGGAGCCCGTACGGGCCGATCTGCTCGCGCTGTTCGAGCAGGAGGAGCTGGCGAAGTACCTCGCCGAGGACGAGCTGGAAGGTGGGCGGGCCCCGGGAGGTCCGGACGGCTCGGCGGACCCGGAAGGGGGGCACGGCGCATGAGCACGTACGACGCACGGTTCCGGGTGTGGCGGGGAGACGCCGAGGGCGGCGAACTGACCGACTACACGGTGGAGGTCCACGACGGCGAGGTCGTCCTCGACGTGGTGCACCGTCTGCAGGCCACCCAGACGCCGGATCTCGCGGTGCGGTGGAACTGCAAGGCGGGCAAGTGCGGGTCGTGCTCGGCCGAGATCAACGGCAGACCGCGACTGCTCTGCATGACCCGGATGTCGGTGTTCGCCCGGGACGAGGTGATCACCGTGACCCCGATGCGCGCCTTCCCGGTCGTACGCGACCTGGTCACGGACGTGTCCTTCAACTACGCGAAGGCCCGGGAGATCCCGGCCTTCGTGCCGCCGGCCGGGGTGGGTCCCGGCGACTACCGGATGCGACAGGAGGACGTGGAGCGCTCGCAGGAGTTCAGGAAGTGCATCGAGTGCTTCCTGTGCCAGGACACCTGCCACGTGGTGCGCGACCACGAGGAGAACAAGGAGGCCTTCGCCGGGCCCCGGTTCCTCATGCGGGTCGCGGAGCTCGACATGCACCCGCTGGACGCCGCCGAGGAGGCCGGGCTGGACCGGCGGCGCACGGCACAGGAGGAGCACGGGCTCGGCTACTGCAACATCACCAAGTGCTGTACGGAGGTGTGCCCGGAGTCCATCCACATCACCGACAACGCCCTGATCCCGATGAAGGAGCGGGTCGTGGACCGGAAGTACGACCCGCTGGTGTGGCTGGGCAACACGATCAGGCGGCGGAAGACGACGTAGTGCTCGTGTCCGCGCCCGTGCTCCAGCGGCCGAGCAGCGGCTCGGCGAGGGTGCGGGCGGGGCGGCAGAGGGTCTGACCGTGCCGGGCGAACAGCTCGTCGCGGGAGGTGAAGCGGCCCAGGTCGGTCCGCAGGTGGGCGGAGAGGTCACAGGGGGCCGATCCGGCGCAGGCGGCCGGGGCGTCCCAGTCGACGGTGGTCCGCGCCACGGCCTCGAAGAGGGTCTCCGCGCCGGCGTTGGTGAAGGCGCCCGCGGGGGCGGGTCCGGCCTCCGCGCCGGCGTTGGTGAAGGCGCCCGCGGGGGCGGGTCCGGCCTCCGCGCCGGCGTTGGTGAAGGCGCCCGCGGGGGCGGGTCCGGCCTCCTCCCCGCGCGCGAAGAGCTCCGCGACCGGCACCCAGGTGTCGTCGAGCAGGAACTCGGGCCAGGCGAGCAGCACCTCCTCGGGCACGAACGGGCGCAGCTTCGGGAAGCGCGGGTACCAGAAGGCGCCGTCGACGAGCAGGCCCCGGACCCGCGTGGGCACGCCGAGGGACCGGGCCACCGCCTCGAGGACCGCCATGCGCTGACTGCACGAGCCACGGCCGAGCCGCAGCGTCCGCGACACGCGCCGCAGGTCCTCCACGGAGTACACCGGCCGCACGGTGGCGGCGATGATGCCGTGGGCGGTCCTGAGCAGGTCGCGGTCGGTCGTCGCGCCCCGCTCGTCCGCCTCGCGGCGCACCCGGGTCACGAGGGCGGCGACCCGCGGGTGCGCCAGATCCAGGATCGACGTGGGCCGGGTCGACCCGGCGGTCTCCGCGTCGGGTGCGGGAGCCGCGCCGGCGGTCCGGAAGGGCATCAAGAGACGGCTCGTCATGGCGGACTCCCCCTGTGCGCGGCGCCGGTTCGCGCCGATGGCCCCATCCTCCTCCGGCCCGTCGCGCGCCGGCACGCGGGGTCGCTCCAGGGCGCCGGGGCATCGTGGCCGAGTGCCGCGCCGTGGCGGCCGGGCGCGCGGCGCCGGGCCCGCGGGGGTCAGTGCCAGTCGGCGCGGTAGGCCGCCCAGTCGCCCTCCTCCGCGGCGAAGTCGACGTACAGCGCGACGCCGAACCGTGCGCGGTCGGGGTCGGTGCGCCCGAGGCCGAGTCTGACGCCCCGGACGGCGGCCTCGACGGTCTCCGCGTTCTCGTGGTGGCCGAGGTCGTCCTCGTGGAAGAAGGGGAGCCCCATCAGAAGGTCGGTCGACTCGGGGGTCACTTCGAGGGCGAGACTGGTCTGCTGGGCGACGTACCCGCCGTACAGGCTCTCCAGCGGCATCCACGTGTCGTACGACATGACGGCGATCTGGTCCACGCGCCGGGCGACCTGGCCGAAGAACTCCTGCGACCACCACTTCTCCTTGCCCGTGAGCAGGCTGTTGGCCGAGTGCAGGCCGGGCAGGGGGTCGATCTGGTGGGCGGCGATGGAGAGCCGCGCCTTCCGCGGCCGGGTGACCTCTGCGAGGTCGTCGAGGAGGGAGAGGTAGTCGGCGTCGTCGGAGAGCAGCGGCTCCAGGTCGAAGTGGACGCCGTCGAAGCCGACGTCCAGGACCTGCCGGGCCGAGGTCACCACGGCCGCCCGGGTCCCGGCCCTGTCGAGGTGCAGTCCGTCGGGTCCGTCGTTGGCCAGGACGTCACCGAGCCAGGCCTGCACCCGTATCCCGGGCATCGTGCGGTGCACGGCGTCGATGAACCACTTCGCGCGCGGGTACCTGGCGGCGGGCAGGGTGCCGTCGTGCTCCAGCGGCCCGGCGTGGACGTACAGGTCGCGTATGCCCGTGTCCTTGATCCGGGTGGCGAACGCGGCGAGGTCGGCGTCCCTCTTCCGCCCGTCGACCCAGGCGTGGCCGAGCCAGACGGCGTCCTTGTCCCGGGTCTTCGCGTCGTCCCTGAGGTCGCCCGCGTAGCTGACGCGCAGGGCGAGCGCCCCGAACAGCGGAGGCACCACGAGGACGAGGACGAGGCCGAGCGCGAACCAGCGCCCCCGTCGCCACGTTCTCCTCAGTCGTCCGCTCACCCGAGCCCCCCTCGTCCGTCGCGTCACGTGTCCCACCGCTTCTCACCGTAGCGTCGGCTACTGACAGTGACGCAGGGCTGTGGAGAACGGTTTCCGTGGGGCTGCGGTGGCAGTCCCACCGCGGGGTCGTCCGGTCGCGGGCTGACATAGGCGGACATAACCTCCCCCTTGTGACGCGAACAGCCACCCGAACCCTTCTCGCGGTACTGGTGGCGGCGTGGTGGCTCCTCGTGCCCGCCGTTCACGGTGCCCGTGCCGACGACCCCGTCGCCCTGTCCCGGGACGGGCAGATCACCGACCGGGTGGACGCGCTGGGCGACCGCCGCGCCTCCGTGGTCCAGGCCCTCGACCGGCTCTACGACGACCGGCGGATCCAGCTGTTCGTCGTCTACGTACGGGACTTCTCCGGCCGCACGGGCCAGGCCTGGGCCGACGCCACCGCCGAACGCAACGGGCTCGGGGTCGACGACGTCCTGCTCGCCGTCGCCACCCACGACCGCCTGTACGGCTACTCCGCCGACCCGGACGCCCGCCTCACCCAGGACCGGCTCGACACCGTGGCCAGGACCGCCATCGAACCGGCGCTGCGGCAGAACGACTGGGCGGGCGCCGCGATCGGAGCGGCCGACGGCTACTCCGCCGTCCTCGCCGGGCAGCCGGTCCCCACCCCGGCCATCACCCCCGGCCCCGCCGACCCGGGCGGCGCGGTCGACGACGGCACCTCGGCGACCGATCTGGTCCTGCCGGTGGTCCTGGTCGGCGGCGCCGGCGCCGTGGCGGCCTACGCGTTCACGAAGCGGCGCCGGCGGACCGAGACCCGCACCACGCCCCAGGGCGGCCAGGGCTGGGGCCCACCGAAGGCACCCGCGCCGCCGTCCCTCGACGAGCTCGACGGTCAGGCTCGGCAGACGCTGGTCGCCACCGACGACGCCGTCCGCACCAGCCAGGAGGAACTCGGTTTCGCGACAGCCCAGTTCGGCGACGAGGCCGTCCGCCCCTTCACCGAGGCGGTCGCCTTCGCCAAGGAGCAGCTCACGGCCTCCTTCCGGCTGCGGCAGAAGCTCGACGACGCGTTCCCCGAGGACGACTCGACCAGGCGGGCCATGCTGGAGGAGATCCTGCGGCGCTGCGCGGAGGCCGACGCCCGGCTCGACGCCGAGAGCGAGGACTTCGACCGGCTGCGGGCCCTGGAGCGGACCGCGCCCGAGGCGCTGGCCACCGTCGAGGCCGCCTTCCGGGAGCAGACCGGGAGGATGGGCACGGCCGAGGCGGCCCTGACCGCGATGCGTGAGCGGTACGCCGAGACGGCCGCCGCTCCCGTCGCCGGCGACGTCGAACAGGCCAAGGACCGGCTCGTCTTCGCGACGACCCACATCGACCAGGCCCGCGAGCAGATCGACGACGGTGACAACGGCGGGGCCGCCGTCCACATCCGGGCGGCCGAGGGTGCCGTGGACCAGGCGGCCCAGCTGGTCGAGGCGGTGGACCGGCGGGCGCAGGAACTGGCCGAGGCGGTCGGCAAGCTGCCGGGAGCCCTGTCGGAGACGGACGCCGACCTGGCGGAGGCACGGGGGCTGCTGCAGGGGAGCACCGAAGGGTCGACGGCCCACCTCCGGGGCCGGATCGCCCGCGCCGAGTCGGTGCTCGGCGAGGTGCGGCGGGTCATGGACGCCGGACGGTACGACCCGCTCGACTCCCTGCGCCGGGTGGAGGAGGCCGACGCGGTGCTCGACGCGGCGCTTGAGGGCGCGCGGGAGCGCGAGTCGGGCAGCCGACGCGCCCGTGCGCTCCTCGACCAGGCGATGCTGACGGCCCGCTCGGCGATCGGTGCGGCCTCGGACTACGTGACCACCCACCGGGGCGCCGTGGGCAGTGAGGCCCGTACGCGCCTTGCCGAGGCCCAGCGGCGCTGGGAGAAGGCGCGGGGGCTCGCCGAGGCCGACGACCCGCAGGCCGCCCTCGCGGAGGCGCAGCAGGCGGATGCCCTGGCCCGGCGGGCCCAGGACCTCGCCGAGCAGGACGTCCGGAGGTATGGGAACCCGAACGGCATGGGCGGTGTATCAGGGGTAGGAGGGGGCGGCGGCGGGCTCGGCGGTGCGGTGCTCGGCGGCATCATCCTCGGCGGACTGTTCGGCGGGGGAAGGGGAGGCGGACATGGGGGGTTCGGTGGAGGTTCGGGCGGGGGGTTCGGGGGCGGAGGTCTCGGCGGCGGGCCCGGCAGCTTCGGCGGCAGCGGCACGCGCGGCCGGCTGGGCGGCGGAGGCCGTTTCTGAGGGCGGCGCGATGCGCGTCCTGCCCCTTTCTGTCCCTCTCAAGGAGAAGTGCCATGAGCAAGCAGACCATCCTCGGCCGGGTCACCCAGCTGGCGAAGGCCAACATCAACGCACTGCTGGACCAGGCGGAGGATCCGCAGAAGATGCTGGACCAGCTGATCCGCGACTACTCACGCAACATCGCGGAGGCGGAGGAGGCGGTGGCCGCGACCATCGGCAACCTCCGGCTGATGGAGCAGGACCACCAGGAGGACGTGGAGGCGGCGAAGGAGTGGGGCGGCAAGGCACTGGCCGCCAGCCGGAAGGGCGACGAGCTGCGCAGCGGCGGGCAGGTGTCGGAGGCGGACCGCTTCGACAATCTGGCGAAGGTGGCGCTCGGCCGTCAGCTCCAGTCGGAAAAGGAGGCGCGGACGGCGGAGCCGACGATCGCCGCGCAGACCGAGGTGGTGTCGAAGCTCAGGACGGGCCTCGACCAGATGAAGGGCAAGCTCGGCGAGTTGCAGGCGAAGCGCGACGAGCTGGTGGCCCGCGCCAAGTCGGCCCAGGCGCAGAACACGATGATGGACGCCGTGAAGAGCATCGACGTGCTCGACCCGACCAGCGAACTGAGCCGGTTCGAGGACAAGGTGCGCCGGGAGGAGGCGCGGGCGATGGGCAAGCAGGAGCTCGCCGCGTCCTCCCTGGACGCCCAGTTCGAGCAGCTGGACGCGCTGGGCGACAGCGCCGAGATCGAGGCCCGGCTGGCGGCGCTCAAGGGCTGACCGGGTGGCCGGCCCGGGTCGCCGGCGCGGCCGCGGCCGGGTGTCGGCCCCGCAGTGCGGTCGGGTGTCGGCTCAGCAGTGCGGTCGGGTGTGGGCTCAGCAGTGCGGTCGGGTGTGGGCTCAGCAGTGCGGTCGGGTGGGTGCGGCGGCTGTCAGAACATGCTGAGGAGCTGTTCCACCGTGGGTTCCGCCGCCCCCTCGCCGTCCGGCAGGGCCAGTTCGAACCAGACGGTCTTGCCGCGCGGGGTGCGGCGCGATCCCCAGGAGGAGCTGAGCAGCCCGACCAGCTGGAGGCCGCGGCCGCCCTCGTCGGTGTCCTTGGCGCGGCGGCGCCTGGGCTGCACCAGGCCGGCGTCCCAGACCTCGCAGACCAGGGTGCGGTCGCGGAGCAGCCGCAGCCGGATCTCGCCCTCGCCGTAGCGCAGCGCGTTGGTGACGAGCTCGCTGACGAGGAGTTCGACGGTGTCGACGAGCGGTTCGAGGTCCCAGGCCTTGAGCTGGGTGCGGGCGAGTTCACGGGCCCGGCCGACCGAGCGGGGTTCCCTGGGCAGCCGCCAGTCGCCGACGGCCTCGGTGGGCAGTCCCTGGATCCTGGCCATGAGGAGGGCGATGTCGTCCTCGCCGTGTCCGGTCTCCAGGCTGGTCAGGACCCGGTCGCAGACGTCCTCCAGGGGGCGGGCGGGGTCGGTGAGGGCGCGTCGGAAGGCGCTCAGGCCCTCGTCGAGGGGATGGTCGCGGGATTCGACGAGCCCGTCGGTGTAGAGGGCGAGGAGGGCTCCTTCGGGGAGTTCGACCTCGACCTCCTCGAAGGGTTCGCCGCCGACCCCGAGCGGCATCCCGGGGGGTACGTCGAGCAGCAGGGCCTCTTCGCCGGGTTCGACGAGCACCGGCGGGAGGTGTCCGGCGTTGGCGAACGTGCAGCGGCGGGTGACCGGGTCGTAGACGGCGTAGACGCAGGTCGCGAGGTAGACCTCGGAGAGTTCGGGGCCGCGGGACTTGTGGCCGCGGGACTGCTGGGCGCCGATGGGGGCGCCGAGGCCGCGGGCGATCTCGTCGAGGTGGGAGAGGACTTCGGCCGGTTCCAGGTCGAGCTGGGCGAGGGTGCGGACGGCGGTGCGCAGTTCGCCCATGGCGACGGCGGCGCGCAGGCCGCGGCCCATGACGTCCCCGATGACGAGGGCGGTGCGGTGGCCGGGGAGTTCGATGACGTCGAACCAGTCGCCGCCGACCTCGGTGGCGGCGGTGCCGGGGAGGTAGCGGCAGGCGATGTCGAGGCCGGCCGCCTCGGGGTCGCCGGGCGGGAGCAGGCTGCGCTGGAGGATCAGGGCCCGCTCGTGCTCGCGGCGGTAGAGGCGGGCGTTGTCGATGCAGACCGCGGCGCGGGCGGCGAGTTCGACGGCGAGGGCGCGGTCGCGCTCCCCGAAGGACTCGCTGCCCTTGGTGCGGGAGAACTGGACGAGTCCGACGACGGTGTCGTGGGCGACCATCGGGACGACCAGGGTGGTCTGGACGAGTTCGCCGTCGGCGCCGGGCACGGTGTGGAGGCGGCCGGTGCGCAGGGCCCCGGCGCAGGGCGAGTTGAAGGGGTAGCGGTGGACGGCGCCGACGTCGATCGGTTCGGGTCCGCAACAGCCGCTGCCCGCTCCGTGGCCGTCCTCGGTTCTCCGGGGGGTGTCGGAGACGGCGCTGGCGAAGGCGACCCTGCGGAGTTCGGCGCTGCCGGCCCCGTAGCCGACGTCGTGGGAGCTGCCCCATCGGCCGGGCGGTGCCTCGTCGCCGGTGAGCAGGCCCTGGTAGAGGTCGACGGAGGCGAGGTCGCAGAAGCCGGGGACGGCGACGTCGAGCAGCTCGCGGGCGGTGGCCTCCAGGTCGAGGGAGTTGCCGATGCGGGCGCCCGCCTCGTTGAGGAGGGCGAGGTTGCGGCGGGCGCTGGCGGCTTCCCTGGCGGCGTTGTGGCGGCGCGTCACGTCGATGCCGAGGCCTGCGACGCCGATCGGGCGGCCGGATCCGCTGTGCACGCGGTAGAGGTTGATGGACCAGTGCCGGCGGTCCCGGGAGCCGGGTGCGGCGCCGACGATCTCGAAGTCGGTGACGGACTCCCCGGTCTCCAGGACGCTGCGGAGGGCCGCGGTCATCCGGTCGGCCTCGGGCAGGTTGAGGTAGTCGTGGACGGTGCGTCCCCGGTGGTCGTCGGCGGAGCCGCCGAAGACGGTGGCGAAGCGCCGGTTGGCCCGTTTCACGGTGAGGTCGGTGCCGAAGAGGAGAAAGCCGAAGGGGGATTGGCCGAATATCGCCTGGGAGGCGGCGAGGTCCGTCTCGATGCGGCGCAGGGCGCGGACGTCGACGACGATGCAGAGCGCGGCCCGCTCCCCGGTCTGGGTCTCGCTCGGCATGACGTACATCTCGGCGATGCCGTGGGGCCGGTCGTCGCCGGGGATCCGGAAGGGGACGAGGCCTGTCCACTCCTTGCCGTCGAGGATCTCCCGGACGCGTCGGTGACCGCGCTCGCGCTGGTCGGCGGGCATGAAGGCCTCGACGGGGTCCTTGCCCCTGGCCTCCTCCGCGGTCACCCCGAAGAGGTCCACGGCCCGTCGGCTCCACTGCTCGACGAGTCCGTCGGGCCCGATGGAGAAGGACGCCACCCGGATGTAGTCATAGATGGAGCCGGGCGGGCTGCTCTGCCACACCACGCCGCCACTCGCCTTCTCAGGTATCTCGCTCACGCGACCGTCCCCTCCAGCTCACCGCACCGGACCGGCCATGCCCGCAGTATTCAATACGGCAGGCCCCGACGGCACGACGTTCACGATCACAGGGTGGTCTCGTTCGCTTCGCGCCGAGTACCGGTGATCGTTGTCCCACCCTGTTTACTCACCAGGGAGAGCCAGCTCGAACCATACGGTTTTGCCGGTCCTTCCTTTACGAGTGCCCCAGCGGCGGGCGGAACAGGCCACGAGACCGAGTCCACGGCCCCCTTCGTCCTCGGGTCCGGGGGCACGCGCGGTGGGGGGATCCGGAAGCGGATCGGAAACCTCCACGAGCAGCGCGGGCGGGTGGGCGGGGTCGCCGCCTTCGAGTCGGGGGCGGACGAGCCGGACCCCGATCGGTCCGGACGCGTAGCGCAGGGAGTTGGTCACCAGCTCGCTGACCAGCAGGACGGTCAGATCACCGAGGGCCGAGTCGAGGTCCCAGGCACGCAGCGTCTCGCGCACGGCGTGGCGGGCCGTGCGCACGGCGTTCGCCTCCGCCGGGAAGTTCCACTCGGCGCGGTCGCCGTCGGTGTCGATCACACCCGATCACTTCCCCAGCCGTGCGTCAGCAGGAAGGCCCACGTCCTCTTTCAACGGGTCAATCAGGACATACCCGGAATATGGGGCGGGATATCGCGCTGGGCGCAGCAGCGGGCGCACGGTGGCACGAACGGCGTAGAAAGTCAGCCGTGCGCTCCGGTTCCGGGCGCCTCCGGGAGTCTTCGGGCGGCCTCGGCGACGGCGGGGCGGTCCTGGTCGAGCCAGTCGACCGAGTCGAGCTCGGACCGGGTGAGCCAGCGCAGGGCGTCGTGGTCCTCCAGCGGGCGCGGTTCGCCCGAGAGCAGCCGGGCGGTCCAGACCCGGAGGACGTATCCGGGCTTCAGCGGCCACTCGCCGGGGATGCGCTCGCCCGGCTCGACCTCGACGCCGAGCTCTTCGCGCAGTTCACGGACGAGGGCCTCTTCGGGGCTCTCGCCCGGTTCGAGCTTGCCGCCGGGGAGTTCCCAGCGGCCGGCCAGCTCGACGGGGGCGCTGCGGCGTGCGGCGAGCAGTCGCCCCCGGTCGTACAGGGCGCCCGCGACGACGACCACGACGGGTTCGTGGGGCGCGGCGGGGTCGGTGGTGCGTTCGGTCATGGGCGCGAGCGTAGTCCGGCCCGGCCGCTGCCGGTCGGGCTCAGAGCGCGGGGGTGCCGATGCGCTCGACCCAGTAGAGCTGCTTGTGGCCGCGGTCGTCGAGGCTGTCCGCGATCTTCTGCGCTTCGTCCTCGGTCGCGTACCGCCCCACCCGGTAGCGGTTGCCGTTGTCGTCCTGTCGAATGACGAGCCAGGCGAGGACAGGGCCGCTCTCGGTCATCAGGCTTCTCCCTCCGCCGGTCCGGGCGCCGTTGAGGATCTCCGGGAAACCGCAATCCGCATATGCCGGAGCTTACGCCTGACCTTCACACAGCGGATACGGAATTGCACAAAGAGATACGGATCGGCCGGGAACCGACGGAGGGAGGCCGAAGTCACGCCCCGGGGGCCGCCCCGGGCACGGTCGGCACGGGCATCAGGACGGGGCCGCCGGCGCCCTCGGGGTTCTTGCGGCAGGCGTCGCCGCACGTGGCGTCGAGCGAGCAGCAGAGGGAGCAGACCGGGCCGGACCGCACCGGGCAGTCGGCGATGTCGGGGAGTTCGTAGGCGGTCTCGCACTCGGCGCAGGTGTGGGTCGCCCGCTCGTCGACGGCACCGGCGGCCGGGCCGTTGACCGTGTTGGGGCGGGCCAGGTAGTAGCGGCCCTTGGTGGCCCAGGCGATCAGCGGGCAGAGGACGAGCGCGAGACCGGCCGCGATGAAGGTGGAGAAGGCCTGGGCATAGGTACCGAAGGCACCGAAGAAGGCGAGGATCGAGACGGTGGAGGCGATGACCATGGCGCCGAAGCCGGCCGGGTTCACGGCATACAGATAGGCGCGCTTGAACTCGATGTACGGGGGGCTCCAGCCGGCCCGCTTGTTGATGACGAGGTCGGCGGCGACGGCCGTGATCCAGGCGATGCCGACGTTGGAGTAGAACCCGAGCAGCTTGTTCAGGGCCGCGAACATGTTCATCTCCATCAGCGTCAGCGCGATGGCGAGGTTGAGGAAGATGTACCAGACGCGGCCCGGGTGCCGGTGGGTGACGCGGGAGAAGAAGTTCGACCAGGACAGCGAGCCGCTGTAGGCGTTGGTGACGTTGATCTTGACCTGGGAGACGATCACGAAGAGGGCGGCGGCGGGCAGGGCGAACGCCCCGAGCCAGGGCTTGAGCGCCTCGATCTGAGGGGCGATCGGCTCCAGGGCGTGGGTCTTGCCGACGGCCTCCAGGGCGACGAATGCGAGGAAGGCGCCGCCGAGCTGCTTGGCCGCGCCGATGACGACCCAGCCGGGACCGGCGGCGAGCACGGCGAGGTTCCAGCGGCGCTTGGTGGCCTCCGTCCTGGCCGGCATGAAGCGCAGGTAGTCGGCCTGTTCGCCGATCTGGGCGATCAGGGAGAGCGCGACGCCCGTGCCCAGTCCGAAGCCGATCCACGAGAAGCCGGCGCCGGCTCCCTCCGTACCGCCGAAGGAGGTGAAGGCGCCCCAGGCGTCGGGGGCTTCGAAGGCCAGGACGACGAAGGGCAGCACCATGCCGATGATCCAGACCGGCTGGGTCCAGGCCTGCACCTTGGCCAGGGCGCCCATGCCGCGGAAGACGATCGGGATGACGATGAGGGTGGTGATCAGGTAGCCGATCTCGACCGGCAGGCCGACGGCCTGATGCATGGCCTGGGCCATGATCGAGCCTTCGAGGGCGAAGAAGATGAAGGTGAAGGAGGCGTAGATGAGCGAGGTGAGCGTCGAGCCGAAGTAGCCGAAGCCGGCGCCGCGGGTGATGAGGTCCATGTCCAGGCCGTACGCGGCGCAGGCCCGGGCGATGGGGATGCCGGTGAGGAAGATCAGCGTGGCGGCGGTGAGGATCGAGGCGAGCCCGCTGCCGAAGCCGTAGGTGAAGACGATCGAGGCGCCGATCGCGAAGTCGGCGAGATAGGCGATGCCCCCGAGGGCGGTGCCGGCGACGGTCCCGGGCGACCAGCGCCGGAACGAGTGCGGGGCGTAGCGCAGCGAGTAGTCCTCGCGGCTCTCGTCGGCGGCCAGCTTGGCGTAGCTGCGGCGGGGGCCGCCGGGTGGCGGCGCGGCCTCCCTCGGCTCGTCGAGGGCCTGGGAGGTACTCCCACCCGGCTCCGGGGCGGGGGTGGTGACCGTGTCCGTCATGAGGATTCCTGTCGTCCGACCGGTTTCGCGGGTACGGACGAGGAAGGTAGGAGCCGGTCGTGACGGACGGCGGCGGCACGCGGTTGCGCCGGGGTTACACGAGTTGACGTCCTGTTAACTCGCGGTCACACCGCCCGGACTGCGGGGTCCGCTGAACGGTCACCGCACCGGCAGGTGGTACGAGAGGCGGTACCGGTCGGCCGGGACCACGACGTCGGCGGTCTCGACGGCCCGACCCGAGGCGTAGTACGTGCGCTCCACGACCATCACCACATGGCCCGGCACCCCGCCGAGCGCCAGGAGCTCCTCGGCGAGGCCGGGCCGGGCGCCGACCTCCTCCACCACGTTGTCCACGACGACGTCGATGGCGGCCATCCGCTCGACCACACCGCAGCCGCCCAAGGGTCCCTCCTCGGGCAGCATGACCGGCGTCCGTCCCGTGACGGCGAGCGGCTCCCAGGAGGTGGCGACCATCATGGGCTCGCCGCCGTCCCGGTAGACGTACCGCGTGCGCATCACGCGCTCCCCCGGTTCGATGCCGAGCCGCTCGGCCACCTCGCCGCTCGCCGGCTCCTGCTCGCTGCTCGACTCCCAGGTGCCGCGGGCCCCTTCGGCCGCCTGCTCCTGCCGGAAGGGGCTGGCGCCCGATGCGGGGCGGTAGCCGGAGCGGGCGATCCTGCGCGGCACCGGGCGCTCCCGGACGTAGGTGCCCGAGCCGGAGCGCCCTTCCACCAGCCCTTCGGCCATGAGTACCTTGCGGGCCTCCAGCGCGACGGTGTCCGACACCCCGTACTCCTCGCGGATGCGTGCCTGCGAGGGGAGACGGGTATGCGGCGGAAGCGAGCCGTTCGCGATCTTCTCCCGCAGATCGCTCGCCACGCGCAGATAGGCGGGCTGCTCACCGAACGTCACTGGACACTCCCCTCAGGTTGACTGAAAGCTACAGACTGACAACCGTCGGTCGCGATCCGCAAGCGTGGGCCAAAGTTTCACTCGAAGTGATGACTCCGAGATCACACCTCTTGCTACCCACGGTCACCCCGGATACGCGACGTCGACCCCCTTGACCCGCATTGGTACAGACCAATACGTTCCTGCCAGCACGCTCCACCGCACGCACGCTCCACCGCACGCGCACATCGCCCTGCTCGCCCGCGCGCGCACTCCACCGTGCGCGCCACCCGCACGCTCCACCGCACGCGCCACCCCGCCTCGCACAGGAACGAGCCCATGCGTCCCAGAGCCATGACCAAGCTGACCTTCGGTGCGGCCGCCGCGGCCACTCTCGGTCTCCTCGCCACCCTGGCCCCCACCGCCGACGCGCACCAGCCGTCCGGGCACAAGCCCGAGCTGAAGCGGATCGGCTACTTCACCCAATGGGGCATCTACGGAAGGAACTTCCAGGTCAAGGACCTGGAGACGAGCGGCACCGCCGCCAAGCTCAGCCACATCAACTACGCCTTCGGCGTGATCGGTTCCGACGGCAAGTGCCTCATGGGCAACGCGCCGGGCTCCGACCCCTGGGCCGACTACGTGCGCCCGGTCGACGCCGCCACCTCGGTGGACGGCGTCGGCGACACCGCCGACCAGCGACTGGCCGGAAACTTCAACGAGTTGCGCGAGCTGAAGGCCAAGAACCCCGGCCTCAAGGTCATGATCTCGCTGGGCGGCTGGACGGGCTCGGCGCACTTCTCCGACGCGGTGCGCACCGACGCCGGCCGCAAGACCCTCGTCGCCTCCTGCATCGACACGTACATCAAGGGCAACCTGCCCCTCGACGGCACCCGCGGCGGAGCCGGAGCCGCCGCCGGAATCTTCGACGGCGTCGACCTCGACTGGGAGTGGCCCGGCTCGGACGGCGCCCCCGGGAACGTGATCCGCCCCGAGGACAAGCCCAACTTCACCAAGCTGGTACGGGAGTTCCGCACCCAGCTCGACGCCTACGGCCGCTCGCTGCCGAGGGCGCAGCGCAAGCACTACGAGCTCAGCGCGTACGTGCCCACCGCTCCCGCCAAGATCGACGCGGGCTTCGAAGTCTCCAAGATCATGCGGGACTTCGACTTCGTGAACCTCCAGGGCTACGACTTCCACGTCTCCGGCGAGAAGACCACCGCCCAGCAGTCCGCGCTCTTCGCCAAGAACGACTTCAGCGTCGACCAGACCGTGAAGGCCTGGCTGCGGCGCGGCGCTCCCGCCCACAAGCTCGTGGTCGGCATGCCGTTCTACGGCCAGGGGTGGACCGGCGTCACCGGCGGCGGCGACGGCCTCGGACAGCCGGCGACCGGCCCCGCGCCCGCGACCTGGGTGGCGGGCTCCGAGGACTACAAGTACCTGAAGAAGCTGGCGGACTCGGGGACGTACAAGCTCCACCGCGGTTACCGCAACGGCCATGCCTGGCTCTTCGACGGCACGAACCTGTGGACGTACGACGACCCGACCGTGCTGCGCACCAAGGCGTCCTACGTCCGGCAGAACGGGCTCGGCGGCGCGATGATCTGGTCCCTCGACGGGGACACCGCGGACGGTGAGCTGATCACCGCCATCGACCGGGGCCTGACCCGGCGCTGACACCCCCGCCCGGTCGCCGTCCCGCGGCGGCCGGGCCCCCGGACCGCGGACCGGCCCCGCCGCTCGCGGTGGACCGGGGAGCGGCGGTCGGTCACGGGCCGCCGCTCCCCGGACCACCGCCCGGTCCGCACACGACGGGGCCGGGCCTCCCGAGGGAGACCCGGCCCCGTTTCCCGTGCTGAGCCCCGGTTTCCCGCACCCGGCCCGGTTTCGCGTACTCAGGTGCACACGCGGGTCCCGTACGGGCGCGCCGGTACACGCGGGCTCAGACGGACCCGCCCTCGCCCGCCGGGCCCACCGGCGGTGTGCCGGTCAGGTCGAGCGCGGTGCGCGCGTCCGCGCCCAGGTCCCCTGGCAGGGTTTCCCACGCCGGGTCGTACGCCTCCCAGTAGGCGTCCGCGTCGGCCGCCGTCGCCAGCTTGAGCCACCGCTTCGACGCCGCCGCGAGCTCCTTGCGGAGCGCCGCGACGGACGGGGCGGCCTCGGCGGGCCAGGTGCGCTGTCCCAGTTCCGCGTACGCCGTGTTGATCGCGCCCAGGACCTCCATGGCCCACACCTTGTTGGCGGTGAAGTCCTCGTCCGGGTCCTCCTCCGGCTCCCGGTACGTCACCGTCTCGATCGGGTTGACGGTCTTCAGGAAGGACTCCTGGTCGCCGGTGAGCAGGGGCGCGTCGGAGCGCACGGAGCCCCTGAACGGCTTCTTCTCGCTGGCGAACGCGCAGATCACCGTGCGGTCGCCGAGCCGCCAACTCTGGCTGCTGGGGAGGTAGTAGAACAGCCAGACGTCCGCGGGGACGGCCCAGGTGTCCAGCGCGTAGCCGCCGTTGACCGTCTCGCAGCGCTTCTCCGCGATCCCGTCGATCGCGTCCTCGCCGGGCCACTTGTCGAAGCCGGTCACCTTGAAGCCGCCGGTGACCTCGCCGATGTGCGGGCGTTCGCAGTCGACGACCGTGACGTCCGTCGCGTAGTCCTGCAGCTTGCCGTCGGGGGTGAAGCACTGCCCGGTCCGCAGCGAGAACGGCGACTTCGAACGGGCCGCCTCGTCCATGCCCTCCTTGAAGCCGCCCCAGAACGTGCTGATGCCGCCGGTGGCGATGCCGATCACGAGCAGCAGGCAGCTGAGGGCGGAGAGGACGATGCCCGCGACGGCGAGCCCCTTGCCGGCCTGGTCCCGCCTCCTGATCTGCGGAAGAGCGATGACACCGAGCACCAGTCCGAGGGGCGGCAGGCAGCAGACGATGCCGGAGACGAGGGAGCCGATCGCGAGCCCGTTGGTGGTCCGCCGCGGCGGCTGCCCGTACGGAGCGGCGCCGGGCAGGCCGGTCGGGCCCGGTCCGCCCGGCGTCCCGGCGTAGGGTCCGGCCGTGTACGGCATCCCGGGCGAGGTGTACGGCCCCGGCGCGGGCCAACTCCCCCGCTGCGGGCCCCCCTGAGGGGGCGACGGCGGCGGAGGAGGTGGGGTCGGCGGGGTCGGCTCCACGGGTACGGTGCTCCTGTTCGGGGCGAACGACACGAACAAACGATCGGTCGCGCATCGTACGCGGCCGGGTGGCGGGGGCGACATGCGGGGGACGATCCCGACGATCCCGGCGACGACGGTACGAGCCGTCAACCGCCTCACCGCCCGATGGGCCCACGCGACCGCGACGGCCGCCCGCGGTCTGATCGCCGCCCTCTCCGCAATACCCGCCTCGGCGGCGGCCCCGGGGCCGATCAGCGTCGGCTCGACGCGTGGGCGGCCAAGCACACGGACGGGCTGATCCCCTTGATGCCGGTCACGGTCGACGAGGACACGGAGCTCGTCGTCCACGGTCCGCGAGGACACGGAGCTCGTCGTCGCGGTCGCCCAGTCGCTGCGGACACGATGGATCCGACCCTTCGACGCGGGCCGGCTGTCACCGCAGACCGGCCCGTGGGCGGGGCGCGAGCTGGTCGGGCTCCACCGGAGCACCTCCCTGCTCGACCGGTCGGCGTGACGAAGACGCCCTTCGGTCTGCTCACCGTGCTCCGCGTGCTCGGGAACACCGAGCCGTCCTCTCGGCGGGCATCGAGGTGCTGTCGGGGACGCGGAAGGCCGTGCCGGGCGATCTGCTGCCGCTGGAGAACGACTGTGCGGACCTCTACGGGGACGGGGACGGGGACGAGTGACGGAAGGGGCGGTCGCCGACAGGCGACCGCCCCTCACCTCTCGCGATCAGTACCGCTCACGTCAGTACCGCTCGTGTTCCGTGCTGCTCATGTTCCGTGCTGCTCACGATCCGTCGGGACCAGGGTCAGAACTGCAGGCCCCAGGAGTCGATCTTGCCGACGTCGGCGTTCGCGTTGTCCGTGACCCGGAGCTTCCACGTGCCGTTGGCGACCTCCGAGGAGGCGTTCACGCTGTACGTGGTGTTGATGTTGTCCGAGCTGCCGCCGGTACCGAAGGCCTTCAGCGTGTACGCCGAGCCGTCGGGGGCGATGAGCTGGACCTGGAGGTCACCGATGTAGGTGTGGACGATGTTCACCGGCACCTGGAGGGCGGCCGGGGCGTTGCCGGTGACACCGCTGACGGTGACCGGGGACTCGACGGTCGAGTTGTCGGCGATGGCGAAGTCGGCGGTGTTCTCGAACTTCGGGCCGGGCGGGGTGGTGGTGCCGCCGCCGACGTAGAGCAGCCGGTTCGGGGAGCCGGAGCCCGGGTTGGTGACGACGTTCGGGGTGGCGGCGGTCGTCAGGGCCGTGGAGACCTGCGCCGGGGTGGCCGTCGGGTTGCCGGCGAGGTAGACGGCCGCGGCGCCCGCGACGTGCGGGGTCGCCATGGACGTACCGGAGATGGTGTTGGTGGCGGAGTCGCTGGAGTTCCAGGACGACGTGATGGAGGAGCCCGGGGCGAAGATGTCCAGGACCGTGCCGTAGTTGGAGAAGCTGGAGCGGGCGTCGGTGTTGGTCGTGGAGCCTACGGTGATGGCCTCGCCGACGCGCGCCGGCGAGTAGTTGGAGGCGTTGGAGCTGTCGTTGCCCGCCGCGACCGCGTACGTGACGCCGGAGGCGATCGAGTTGCGGACGGCCGTGTCGAGCGCGGTGTCGACTCCGCCGCCGAGGCTCATGTTGGCGACGGCGGGCTTCACGGCGTTCCGCGTGACCCAGTCGATGCCCGCGACGACCTGCTCGGTCGTGCCGGAGCCGGAGTTGTCGAGGACGCGGACGCCGACGATCTTCGCCTTCTTGGCGACACCGTACGAGGTACCCGCGACCGTGCCGGCGACGTGGGTGCCGTGGCCGTGGCCGTCCTGCGCGGTGTTGTCGTTGTCGATGGCGTCGTAGCCGTAGGAGGCCCGGCCGCCGAAGTCGCTGTGGGTGATGCGTACGCCGGTGTCGATGATGTACGCGGTGACGCCCTGGCCCGCGGTGTCCGGGTAGGTGTAGCTCTGGTTCAGCGGAAGGGCCTTCTGGTCGATCCGGTCCAGGCCCCAGGACGGCGGGGACGGCTGCGTGCCGTCGACCGTGAAGACGCGGTTCTGGACGACGGAGGTCACGGCGGGGTCGGCCGCGAGCTTCCGGGCCTGCGCCTCGGAGAGTTCGACGGAGTAGCCGTTGATCGCGGAGGTGTAGGTCCGCTTGATCTTCGCGCCGAACCTGGCGGCCACGGCACGGCCCTTGGCGGTCTCCGCCTGCGCCGACTCGTCGAGGGTGACGATGTAGCTGCCCGCGATCGTGCCTTCGGCTCCCGCGTTCTCGATGACGCCTTCCGGGGCGGCCGGTGAGGCGGCGGCCGGGAGGGCGGAGAGGGTGCCGAGGGTGAGGGCGGTGACGGCGACGGCCGCCGCGGTGGCGATTCTGCGCCGTGATTCACGCATCACTGACATGTGAGGGGTCCTCCTCATTGGTGGTGCGTTGCTGTGGGGGATTAGCAGGGACATGACAAGGCGATGTGGCTCCACACCGCCTCGGACATCCGGCTGCCGAGCGAAAGATTGACTGATCCATAGGAATCTCACAAGGGCTTTCGGCGGCCCGCAACACCCGCGCCACACAGCTGACATGCTGATCTTCATGACCTCATACGTGTGCCCCCGCTGCCGGGTCCACTCGCCCACGGACGCTCTCACCTGGTGTTGTCCGAAGTGCCGCGGTCCCTGGGACCTGGAGTTCGACAGTGGACCGGTGTCACTCCCGTCACTGGCGTCACGACGAAATTCGTTGTGGCGTTACGAGGAGGCGTTGCCGCCGATGCCGTACGCGACGGAGGTGACGCTCGGGGAGGGCCGTACGCCCCTCGTCCCCCTGGAGGAAGGTGCGGAGGGAAAGGTTTCCGCCAAGCTCGACTTCCTCATGCCCACCCTGTCCTTCAAGGACCGCGGCGCGGTGATGCTCGCCGCCCACGCCCTCCGACTCGCACGGAACGGCGGCCTCCGCCGGGTCGTCGCCGACAGCAGCGGGAACGCGGGCACGGCGATCGCCGCGTACGGCGCACGGGCCGGGCTCGACCGCCTCGTGTACGTCCCCGAGGGCACCTCGCCCAAGAAGCTGGAGCAGATCCGGGCGCACGGGGCACAGGTCGTCGAGGTCCCCGGCGACCGCGAGGCCACGGCCCGCGCCGCGCGGGCGGCCGCCGACGAGCCCGGCACCTTCTACGCCTCGCACGTCTACAACCCGTACTTCCTGCACGGCACCAAGACCTACGTCTACGAGCTGTGGGAGGAACTCGGCGGCCGCCTCCCGGACACGATCGTCGTCCCCGTCGGCAACGGCACGCTGCTCCTCGGCGCCGCCCTCGCGCTCGACGAGCTGCACCGCCACGGGCTCACGGACAACCGCCCCGCCCTCGTCGCCGTCCAGGCGGAGGCCGTCTCCCCGCTGGCCGCGGCCTTCCACGCGGGCGCGGAGGAGCTGGGTGAGGCCGCCCCCGTCCGCCCCACCCTCGCCGAGGGCATCGCGATCCCGGCGCCGCCCCGCGCCCATCAGATCCTGCGGGCGGTACGGGCGACCGGCGGCACGTTCCTGACGGTGTCGGAGGACCAGATCCGCGCTGCTCAGCGGGAGTTGGCCGGACGGGGGCTCTTCGTGGAGACCACCGGCGTGGCCTGCTGGGCGGCGGTCCGGGCGGCCGCGCCGAGGCCCGGTCTCACCGTCGTACCGCTGTGCGGGGCGGGGGCGAAGACCGGCCTGGCGCAGTGACCCCCGGGCGTCAGCGGCGGAGCCGGATCAGAACTCGTCGGCGCCGTTGCGGAGCTCCTCCGTCCAGTAGCCCGTCTTCGCGGCGGCCTCGCCGACGGCCAGGCCGCCCGCGGGCGCCTTGACGACGATGCTGCCTTCGGCCGGGCCCCCGGCGGCGAACAGGTTCACGTTGAAGCTCTTCACGACCTTGGTGTCCTCGTCGACCCCGCCGAGCGCGACCCGCACGTTCGCGTACGCCGGCGCGCCGGGCTTCAGGACGACCGGGGCGGCCGGCTTGCTCTTCGCGACGGCCGGGACGTCCTTGGCGGTCTGGATCGGGCCGAAGGCGATCAGCGGGTACTCGAGCAGGGTGCAGGCGCTGCCGGAGGTGTTGGTGGCGGTGAGGACGATGTGCTCCGTCGGGACCTCGTCGGCCTTCGCCGCCGTGATCTTGATGTCGCCGTAGGCGCAGGCGGGCGCCTTGGCGGAGGTCTTGCCGCCGGTCGAGGATCCCGTCGAGGACCCCGCCGTGCTCCCCTTCGTACCGCTGCCGCCGGACGTGCCGCCGGTCGCCGTCGAACCACCGGCCGTCGACCCGCCGGCAGAGCCGGAGCCGCTCTTCGCGGCGGTCTGGTCGGCGGTGCCCGCGGCGCCGCCCATCCCCTTGTCGGCGGCGCCCGCGTCCGACGCGGCGGAGCTCGCGCTGCCCGCGTCCTTCGCGCCGGTGTCCGTGCCGCCGCAGGCCGTCAGGCCGAGCGAGAGGGCGGCGATGGCGGCGGCGGCGAGGACGGTGGACTTGTGGTGGGTACGCATGGTGGTTCTCCCCCGTGAAGCGTGCGGTCGGCGTGGATGCGCCGGGGCGACAGCCCCGGCGTCAGGGCTCCGAGTACGTCATGTCCTCGGTGCTGTATCCAGCTTCCGGCCTCGCGCTGCCGTCCCGCTTGCGTACCGCTAACGATCCGCTGACAGGCGCGAGAGCCGCGCCGCCGCGCGTACCGAACCCTCGGTGAAACCGGCCGCGTCGGACGCCGCGATCGCGCGTTCGAGCTGGTCGGCGGCCTCGTCGACGCGGCCGATGCCGGCCAGCGCCTCACCCTTGACGATCTGCAGCTGGGCCTGGACGACCACCGCGTCGGGTGGGACGAGTTCCCCGGCGCGAAGGGTGTGCGCGAGCGCCGCTTCGTAGTCCCCCGCCTCCATGCAGTGCCCCGCCAGGTGATGGAGGGTGAGCACCTGGGTGGACGGATGGCCCGTGCGGTCGGCGAGCGAGACGGCGTGCACCATGAGCAGCCCGGCCCGCTCGTGCTCCCCCGTCGCGTCCAGGACGGCGGCGTGGTTGACGTACGCGATCGCCTCGCTGATCATGTCGCCGGCCCGGGCGGCCAGGCCGGGCGCCTTCTCCAGATGGACGAGGGCCTCGGCGTCCCGGCCCTCCTCGTGCAGGATCCAGCCGAGCAGCGCCCTGGTGCGCGACTGCGCGTCGAAGTCGCCGACATGCTCGGCCGAGGCGAGTCCCGCCTCCAGGAGCGGCGTCCAGCCGTCCCCGATCCGCATGAGCATCAGCGGCCACTGCACCAGGGCGAGCCGCCAGGCCCGGTCGTGCAGACCGAGGGCGGCCGCGGCGGTGACGGCGCCCTCCAGGGCGGCGCGCTCGGCCACGTACCAGTCGAGGGCCGCCGTACGGTCCTCGAACTCGAGGATCGCGGCGGGCCTGCGGGCGTCGGCGGGCAGCGAATAGCAGGGCTGGGAGCCCGGCTCGGCCGCCGCGTCGGCCGCGAGCCCCGTGTACAGGTAGTGGTCGAAGAGGCGGCGCAGGCCCTCCGGGTCGGCGTCCTCGGCGAGGTGGCGGGCGTAGAGCCGCACCAGGTCGTGGGGCATCCAGCGGCCGGGGACGGGCTCGGTGAGCAGATGGGCGGCGGACAGCCGGTCCAGGTCGGCGGAGGCCTGCACCGGGGACGTACCGACGAGCGCGCCGGCGGCGAACCGGTCCAGGTCGGATCCGGTGTGCAGGCCGATCGCGCGGAACAGCCGGGCCGCGGAGTCGGGCAGCTGCTGCACGGTGAGGTGCAGTGCGGCGGAGACGCCCCGGTCCTCGACGTCCAGGAGCATCAGCCGGCTCTGCTCGTCGGCGAGTTCGCCGACCATCGCGTCGAGCGTCCACCCGGGGCGCTCGGCGAGCCGGGCGGCCGTCACGCGCAGGGCGAGCGGCAGGCCGTCGCAGAGCCCGGCGATCCGTGCGGCGGCGGCGGGTTCGGCGGCCACGCGCGTCTCGCCGAGGACGGTGGTGAGCAGCGCGGCGGAAGCGGCCGGGGGGAGATGGCCGAGCGGCACCGGCCGGGCCGCGTCGGAGGCGATGAGACCGCCGAGCCGGTCGCGGCTCGTGACCAGGGTGGTGCAGTGGTCACCGCCCGGCAGCAGCGGCCTGACCTGCTCGGAGGAGCGGGCGTTGTCGAGGACGACGAGCAGCCGGCGGTCGGCGGTCAGGGAGCGGAACAGGGCGCCGCGCGCCTCGACGGCCTCCGGGATCCGCTGCGGCTGCACGCCGAGCGCGAGGAGGAACTCGCGGAGGACTCCGGCGGTCTCGGGCGCGGGGGTGTCGCTGAAGCCGCGCAGGTCGGCGAAGAGCCGCCCGTCGGGGAAGTCGGCGCGGCGCTCGTACGCCCAGTGCACGGCGAACGCCGTCTTGCCGACGCCGGCGGGCCCGGTGACCAGGCAGACGGGTCCGTCGCCGCCTCGTACGGCCCGGTCGAGGGCGGCGAGTTCGGCGCCGCGCCCGGTGAATCCGCGCGGGGCGCGCGGCAGCCCCTCCGGCGCGGGGACCACGACGGGTGCGGCGGGCCGGGGCACGGTCACAGGCTCGGCGGAGCGCAGCAGCGTCGCGTACGCCTCGCTGAGTGTCTCGCCGGGGTCGACGCCCAGCTCCTCGGCGAGCAGCCGCCGGGTGCGGTGGTACCAGTCGATGGCGTCCGACTGCCGGCCCGAACGGCCAAGGGCCAGCATCAGCGCGGCCGCGAGGGACTCCCGCAGCGGGTGCGCGACGGCCTCGGTACGCAGTACGGCGGCGGCCCTGGCGTGCTCGCCGAGCTCCCCGTACGCCTCGGCGAGCGACTCGACGGAGGCGAGCCGCAGCTCCTCAAGGCCCCCGGCGGCGGCCTCCAGCGGCCGGCTGTGCACGGTCCCGGTGAGCGCGGGCCCCTGCCAGTACGACAGGGCCTCCCGCAGCATCCGCACCGCGTCGGCGGGACGCCGCTGCACCCCGGCGAGCGCCACGAGCTCCTCGAAGCGGTGCGCGTCCACCAGGGACTCCGGCATCCGCAGCACGTACGCCGACCCCTGCGTGGCCAGCTCGACCCCGTACGCCTCCGCCCCGTGCTCGGCGAGCAGCGCCCGCAGCCGGGAGACGTGCCCCTGCAGCACGGTCTTGGCGTGGGTGGGCGGCTCCTCCTCCCAGAGCGCGTCGATCAGCTGACCGACGTTCACCGCGCTGTTGGGCCGCAGCAGCAGCATGACGAGCAGACTGGACCGTTTGGCGGGCCCCAGGGCTACGTCCCCGTCCTCCGTCACCAGCGCAACGGAGCCGAGCAGCCGGAACTCCACCAGTACACCTCCGCGATCCGTCTCCCCCGTTCCCCAGCTGCTGAGGATACGTGGGGTGGAGGGGACGCCCGACGGCTCGGCCTCCCCGACTGGCGGAAATCGCTAGGGTTGCTCCATGACCGCCCTGCCCGACTGGATGCGCCCGCCGCGTGCGGAAGGCTGGATGCGGAGGACCTGGACCGCCTCCCGGAAGCACCACGCCACACCGAGCTGATCGACGGATCCCTTGTTCTCATGATGTCGCCCCAGCGGTCCTGGCACGCCCGCGTCGTCACCGGATGACGGTGGCACTCATGGCGCAAGCCCCCGGCGCCGTCGAGGTCGAGCGGGAGAAGACGATCCGCCTCGACGCCCGCAACCGCCCGGAACCGGACCTCCTGCTGACCACGGCGCCCTATGAAGCCGACCTGGACCTGGTTCGCCCCTGAGGACGTCCAGCTCGTCGTCGAGGTCGTCTCGCCGGAGTCCGCTCCTCGCGATCGGACCGTCAAGCTGCGCAAGTACGCCGAGGCGGGCATCCGGCACTACTGGTGCGTGGAGGACGAGGACGGCGTACCCGCCGTGCACGTCTACGAGCTCGACGAGCCGACCTGTGCCCGACCCACCAACGAGCGGGTCGGGCACAGGTCTTGGCCAGACGTCAGACGTTGAAGCGGAACTCCACCACGTCGCCGTCCTGCATGACGTACTCCTTGCCCTCCATGCGGGCCTTGCCGGCTGCGCGGGCGTCGGCCACCGAACCGGTTTCCACGAGGTCGGCGAAGGAGATGACCTCGGCCTTGATGAAGCCCTTCTGGAAGTCGGTGTGGATCACACCGGCCGCCTCGGGGGCCGTCGCGCCCTGCTTGATCGTCCAGGCGCGGGATTCCTTGGGGCCGGCCGTCAGGTAGGTCTGGAGGCCCAGGGTCGCGAAGCCCACGCGGGCGAGGGTCGCCAGGCCCGGCTCCTCGGCGCCGACGGACTGGAGGAGCTCCATGGCGTCCTCCTCGTCCAGCTCCGCCAGGTCCTGCTCCAGCTTCGCGTTCAGGAAGATCGCCTCGGCCGGGGCGACCAGCGCGCTCTGCTCGGCCTTGAACGCGTCGTCCGTCAGCTCGTCCTCGTCCACGTTGAAGACGTAGAGGAACGGCTTGGTGGTGAGGAGGTGCAGGTCGTGGAGGAGTTCCGCCTTCTCCGAGCCCTGCAGGATGCCCTGCGAGAAGAGGGTGTCGCCCCTCTCCAGGATCGCCTGCGCGGCCTCGACCGCGGCGACCTTGGGCGCCGTGTCCTTCTTGATCCGCATCTCCTTCTGGAGGCGCGGGAGGACCTTCTCGATCGTCTGGAGGTCCGCGAGGATCAGCTCCGTGTTGATCGTCTCGATGTCGTCCTTCGGCGAGACCTTGCCGTCGACGTGCACGACGTTCTCGTCCTTGAAGGCGCGGATGACCTGGCAGATCGCGTCCGACTCGCGGATGTTCGCCAGGAACTTGTTGCCGAGGCCCTCGCCCTCGCTCGCGCCGCGCACGATGCCCGCGATGTCGACGAAGTCGACCGTCGCCGGGAGGATCCGCTGCGAGGAGAAGATCTCCGCGAGCTTGGTCAGGCGGGCGTCGGGGACACCGACGACTCCGACGTTGGGCTCGATCGTGGCGAACGGGTAGTTGGCCGCCAGCACGTCGTTCTTGGTCAGGGCGTTGAACAGGGTCGACTTGCCGACATTCGGCAGACCGACGATTCCGATCGTGAGCGACACGGTGGCGACTTCCTGAAGTGTGGATGGTGGGCCGATCCCCCAGTTTACGGGCGGGCCGAACCGGCCAGTGACGCCGACCTTCGGTCGTTCTCGGGGGCAAGGTCACCCAAAGGGCGTGTCCCGGACCCGGTTCCCGCCCCTTTCCGACCTACGTTGGTGGAGTGGAGCAGCACAGGACAAGTCAGCCGCAAGGCCGCCGACGGCCCCAAACCCCCGTCACGCCGCCCGTCACCCCGCCCCCCGCACTCGTGGAGGGCGCGGCCGTGTACCGCGTGACCGGCCGGACCCGGCGGGGCCCCGGCGGCCCCCGCGTCCAGCGCGCCGGGGCACCCGGGGCGGTGGCCGGGAAGCCGACGGGACGGCCGGTGCCGCCCGTCGTCCTCGCGCTGCGGCGGCTCCCCCAGCCACGCCTCACCGGGCTCGGCGCCGGCCTCTTCGCCTCCGCCGTCATGCTGACGCTCGGCTGCCTCGACCGGCTGCTCCTCGACGGCTCCCCGGTCGTCTACGGACTGCTGTTCCTGCCGGTCAGCGCCCTGACCGCGCTCTGGGTCCGTGCCGCGGACCTCGTCACCGCCCCCATCGGCGTGCCCATCGCCTTCGCCGTAGGCGTCGTCCCCATCGCGGGCGGCACGGGCGGCTTCGGCGGCCAGGCCATGGCCGTCGTGACGGCCCTCGCCGTGCACGCCGGCTGGCTGTACGGCGGGACCCTGGTCGCCGGGCTCATCGCGAGCGTGCGGAAGGTGCGGGAGATGGGGCGGCGCCAGCACCTCGTGCGCACCGCCGCCGCGGCAGCCGCGGCCTCCGGCGGCGCCTCGGCCGGAGCCTCCGCCGGCGCCGGTGAGGCGCCCGGGGCCGGTGGGAGGGGGCCCGCGTCGGGCGGCCGCACCCCTCGGCGCCGCCCCGTCGGCTAGCCCGGTCCGCGTACGCGAAGACGCCTGCCCCCGAAGAAACCTCGGCGCTCCCGGCCCGCGTACGCGAAGACGCCTGGTCGCCCAGGACACCTCGGCGCCCCCGTCCGCGTACGCGAAGACGCCTCGGCACCCCGCGGGGGGTCCCCGCCTCGGCATCCCCGGACCGCCGGGGCTCTACGCCGCCTCGGCGTCCCCGGCGGCGTAGAGCCCCCTGCTCCTGGAGCCCCTACGCCGCTCCCGCCGCCATTCCCGCCCCCACGATCCCCGCGTTGTTCTGGAGTTCCGCCGGGACGATCTCCGCCCTGATGTCCTCGATGAGCGGCAGGAACCTGTCCGCCTTCCGGCTCACCCCGCCGCCGATGATGAACAGCTCCGGCGAGAACAGCATCTCCACGTGCGCGAGGTACTTCCGCACGCGGCGCGTCGCCCAGTGTTCCCAGCTGAGGTCCTCGTCCTCCTTGGCCTTCGTCGACGCCCTGGTCTCCGCGTCGTGGCCCTTGAGCTCCAGGTGGCCCAGCTCCGTGTTCGGGACGAGGCGGCCGTCGACGAAGAGGGCCGAGCCGATGCCTGTGCCGAAGGTCAGCATGATCACGGTGCCCTTGCGGCCCCGGCCCGCGCCGAAGGTCATCTCGGCGATTCCGGCCGCGTCGGCGTCGTTCAGGACGGTCACCGGGAGGCCGCCCAGGCGGTCGCTCAGCAGAGTGCCGGCGTCCACGCCGACCCATGACTTGTCGACGTTCGCCGCCGTGCGGATGGTCGAGCCGGTCACCACCCCCGGGAACGTCACCCCCACCGGTCCCGTCCAGCCGAAGTGCGCCACGACCTCCGCCACGCACCCCGCCACACCGTCGGGTGTGGCGGGGTGCGGGGTCAGCACCTTGTGGCGCTCCTCGGTGAGCGCCCCGCGCTCCAGGTCCACGGGGGCACCCTTGATGCCCGAGCCGCCGATGTCCACTCCGAAGACGTTCATGGAATCCACGGTACGGGCTGGGGTGCCGGGTTACTCCTTGGCGGTCGCCGCGGGCTCGCCCGCGCCGAGCTTCTCGGCGACGGCCCGCAGGTCCTTGTTGCGGAGCTCCTTGGGCAGCGAGAAGGTGAGGGACTCGTCGGCCGTCTTGACGATCTCCACGTCCGCGTACCCGCGCTCGGAGAGCCACTCCAGGACCTCCTGCACGAGGATGTCCGGGACGGAGGCGCCGGAGGAGAGGCCGACGCTGGTGACGCCCTCAAGCCAGGCCTCGTCGATCTCGCTCGCGAAGTCGACCAGGTAGGCGGCGGGGACGCCGGCCTGCTTGGCGACCTCGACCATGCGGATCGAGTTCGAGGAGTTCTTCGAGCCGACGACGATGACGAGCTCGGCCTGGCCGGCCAGCTCCTTGATCGCGATCTGGCGGTTCTGCGTCGCGTAGCAGATGTCGTCGGACGGCGGGGAGATCAGCTGCGGGAACTTCTCCTTCAGCGCGTCGACCGTCTCCATCGTCTCGTCGACCGAGAGCGTGGTCTGCGAGAGCCAGACGACCCGGGACGGGTCGCGGACCTCGATCTTGGCGACGTCGCCGGGGCCGTCGACCAGCTGGATGTGGTCGGGGGCCTCACCGGAGGTGCCGATGACCTCCTCGTGGCCCTCGTGGCCGATGAGGAGGATGTCGAAGTCCTCGTTGGCGAAGCGGACGGCTTCCTTGTGGACCTTGGTGACCAGCGGGCAGGTGGCGTCGATGGTCGCGAGGCGGCCCTGGCGGGCCTCCTCGTGGACGGTCGGGGCGACGCCGTGCGCGGAGAACATCACGATGTTGCCCGGCGGCACCTCGGTCGCCTGGTCGACGAAGATGGCGCCCTTCCGCTCCAGGGTCTGGACGACGTACTTGTTGTGGACGATCTCGTGCCGGACGTAGATCGGGGCCCCGTACTGCTCCAGGGCCTTCTCCACCGCGATCACGGCACGGTCCACGCCCGCGCAGTAGCCGCGGGGAGCGGCGAGCAGGACACGCTTCGGGCGGTTCGTCGCGGAGGCGGAATCGGGCGTCGACGCGGGCGTTGCAGTCATGCGTCCCATCGTAAGGCCGCGTCGGTGAGCGGTTTGATCGGTGCCGTGGCCGAAACTGTGGCCATGGCCGAGGAATCGCAGGTGGCGGCGCGCGGGGAAGACGCGGAACATACGGGACTTCGTCGGAACCTCGGGTTCCGGGACCTGGTCGTCTACGGGCTGCTCTTCATCGCCCCCATGGCGCCCGTCGGCGTCTTCGGCACGCTCGACGCGAAGTCCGGCGGCTCGGTCGCCCTCGTGTACGTCGTGGCCACGGTCGCCATGGCGTTCACCGCCTTCAGCTACGCGCAGATGGTGCGGGTCGCACCGCAGGCCGGCTCCGTCTTCACGTACGCGCGCAAGGGCCTCGGCGAGGGTCCGGGGTTCATCGCCGGCTGGATGGCGATGCTCGACTACCTGCTGATCCCGGCGGTCGCCTACCTCTTCGCGGGCATCGCCATGGAGGCGCTGGTCCCGGAGGTCGACCGGTGGGTGTGGACCGGGATCGCCGTCGTCCTGACGACCCTGCTCAACCTCTGGGGCGTACGGGCGGCGGCCCGGGTCGGCCTCGCGGTGCTCGCGATGGAGATCGTCGTGCTGCTGGTCTTCGTCGTCTCCGCGATCGTGGCGCTCGCGCAGGACGGGGCCCGGCGCGACTGGTGGTCGCCGATCACCGGTGACGGGGCGTTCTCCCTGGCCGCCGTCATCGGCGCGGTGTCCGTGGCCGTCCTGTCCTACCTGGGCTTCGACGCGATCGCCTCCTTCGCGGAGGAGGTCACGGGCGGCTCGGCCAAGGTGGCACGGGCACTGCTGTTCTGCCTGGCCCTCGCGGGTGTCCTGTTCATCGCGCAGACCTGGCTGGTGGCCCTGCTCGAACCGGTCTCCTCGGCCGAGCTCGCCGCCGACCCGGGGAAGCAGGGGTCGGCCTTCTACGACGCCGTCGAGAGCGCGGTCGGCGGCTGGCTGCACGACCTCGTGGCCGTCTCGAAGGCGATCGGCGCGGCCTTCGCGGCGCTCGCGGGGCAGGCGGCCGGTGGCCGCCTGCTCTTCGCGATGGGCCGCGACCGGCGCCTGCCGCATCTGCTCGCCCGGACGGACGGGGGCGTGCCGCGGGTGGCGCTCCTGGTGTCGGCGACTGTGACGATGATCGCGGCGGTGTGGGCGGCCCGGCGGGACGACGGCCTCGACCACCTGGTGTCGGTCGTGGACGTGGGCGCCCTGACGGCCTTCGTCCTGCTGCACGCGAGCGTGGTGGGCTGGTTCGCGGTACGGCGCGCGGAGGGGCCGCCGCACTGGCTGAAGCACGTCGTGCTGCCCGTGCTCGGCGCCGCGATCCTGATCGCGGTCATCGTGGAGGCCTCGGTGGCGGCGCAGGTGGTGGGCGTGGTCTGGCTGGGCGTGGGCCTGATCGTCCTGGCAGTGCAGGGCGCGACGAGGACTCCGGCGGAACACTGAGGAGCCTCGCGGGGCGCTGGCTGTGCGGGGCGCGACGAGGACTCCGGCGGAACGCTGAGGAGCCTCGCGGGGCCGCTGGGCGTCGCAGGGCCTCGCTCGCGACGGGGCGCGAGGCGTCGCGGGGCGTCGCGCCGCGAGCGGGGCCAGGCGTCTCGGGACCTCACGGTGCCTCGCGTCGCGAGGGCGTCGGGGGCGGGGCGCTCGCTGCGGGGCGGGGGCGGATCTTCGCGGGGCGGGCTCACCTGCGGCCCCGGGCAGGGCAAGCCCGGGACAAGCCGGGGCCGGGCGGGCGCGTGCCCCGTGCGCGTGCCCCTGACGTTGTCGTATCGCGCGGTTACGCTCGGTCCATGGCTCTGACTACGTCCGCCGAAGCACCGCTTCCCGTCGGTGAGGTCTCCCGTCTGATCGGGGGGTGGATCGACCGGCTCGGGGCGATCTGGGTAGAGGGGCAGATCACGCAGTTGTCCCGGCGCCCAGGCGCCGGGGTCGTCTTCCTGACGCTGCGGGATCCCTCGTACGACATCTCCATCGGCGTCACCTGCTACCGCCAGGTCTTCGACGCCGTCGCGGACGTCGTGTCGGAGGGTGCCCGGGTCGTCGTGCGCGCCAAGCCCGAGTGGTACGCGCCGCGCGGCCAGTTGTCGCTGCGGGCGGTGGAGATCAAGCCGGTCGGGATCGGCGAGCTGCTCGCCCGGCTCGAGCAGCTGAAGCGGAGCCTGGCCTCCGAGGGGCTGTTCGCGCTCGACCGGAAGAAGCCGCTGCCGTTCCTGCCGCACCGCATCGGCCTGGTCTGCGGCCGCGCCTCCGCGGCGGAGCGGGACGTCCTGGAGAACGCGCGCCGCCGCTGGCCCGCCGTCGCCTTCGAGGTGCGGAACGTGGCGGTGCAGGGCGTGAAGGCCGTGCCCCAGGTCATCCAGGCCGTCAAGGAGCTGGACACCCACGAGGACGTCGACGTCATCATCGTGGCCCGGGGCGGCGGCAGCGTCGAGGACCTGCTGCCGTTCTCGGACGAGCAGCTCGTCAGGGCCGTCGCCGACTGCCGTACGCCGGTGGTCTCGGCCATCGGCCACGAACCCGACTCGCCCCTCCTCGACCTCGTGGCCGACCTGCGCGCGTCGACGCCGACCGACGCGGCCAAGAAGGTCGTGCCGGACGTCGGCGAGGAGCTGGACCGCGTGCGCGGGCTGCGGGACCGGGCGCTGAGGACCGTGCGCGGGCTGCTCGACCGGGAGGAGCGCGGTCTCGCGCACACGCTCGCCCGGCCCGTCATGGAGCACCCGCAGCGCATGGTCGAGGTCCGCGAGGACGAGCTCGTCGCGCTGCTCGCGCGGAGCCGTCGGGTCCTCGGCCACCTCCTGGACCGGGCGGACTCCGAGCTGTCGCACACACAGGCGCGGGTCCGGGCGCTGTCGCCCGCCGCGACGATGGAGCGGGGGTACGCGGTGCTCCAGCGGGCCGACGGCTCCGTGGTCCGCTCCCCCGGGGAGGTCGCGGTGGACGAGGAGCTGCGGGCCCGGGTCGCGGAGGGCGAGTTCGCGGTACGGCGCGTGGCCGACCCGGCCTGATCAGGACCCCCGCGGGATCGCAAGCAGGACCACGCAGGACGCAAGAGAACCGGTTACGGAGGGTGGAGCGGCACATGGCAGCGGGAACGGGTACGGCGGGATCGGGTACGGACGAGGCGGCGCTCGGGTACGAGCAGGCGCGGGACGAGCTGATCGAGGTCGTACGGCGGCTCGAAGCGGGCGGGACGTCCCTGGAGGAGTCCCTCGCGCTCTGGGAGCGCGGTGAGGAGCTGGCGAAGGTCTGCCGGCGCCGCCTGGAAGGGGCGCGGGCCCGGCTGGACGCCTCGCTCGCCGCCGAACGCGCGGCGGAGGAGGCCGAGGGCGCCGCGGGCGGCGACGGGGACGAGTAGCCGCCCACGCCGGGGCCGCCCGCCCGCCGCACGGGCCGGCCACCCGCCCGGCACCGGCAGCTACGGGGGCGGAACCCCGCCGCCCGGCCCCGCCCCGCATCGGCGAGACCCGGCCGCCCGCCCCCGGCATGTACGGGGGGCGGACCCCCGGCCGCCCGCCCCCGGCCCGCACCGGCGAAACCCCGCCGCCCGCCCCCGGACCGCCCGAGCGGAACCCCGTAGCCGCCCCCGCGAGGGCCGCCCCGCGCCGCCGGCCTGCGGCGACTCGTCGGTGCGGCGTACACTGGCGAGTGAAGCGGATCACTATCCGGATGGATTGGTTGAACTTTCACCAATCTTCGGCGTACTGTCGAGGACATCGCTTGGATCCCCACGAGCGACCCCCCTTTGCAGTCCGGAAGGTACGCAGCATGTCTCTCGCCCTTGACGCCGCCGCTCAGGATCTCCTTTTCCGCGAGGCCCGCACCGCCAACACGTTCACCGACGAGCCGGTGACCGACGAGCAGCTCCAGGCGATCTACGACCTGGTGAAGTACGGCCCGACCGCCTTCAACCAGACCCCGCTGCGCATCACCCTGGTCCGCTCCCCCGAGGCCCGCGAGCGCCTGGTCAAGCACATGGCCGAGGGCAACCGGCCCAAGACCGCCACCGCCCCGCTCGTCGCGATCCTCTCGGCCGACAACGAGTTCCACGAGGAGCTCCCGGCCCTGCTTCCGCACTTCCCGCAGGCCAAGGACATGTTCTTCGCCGAGCGTCCGGTCCGCGAGCAGTCCGCCGTCCTGAACGCCGCCCTCCAGGCCGCGTACTTCATCGTGGGCGTCCGCGCCGCCGGCCTGGCCGCCGGCCCGATGACCGGCCTGGACTTCGCCGGCGTCCAGAAGGAGTTCCTGGACGACGACCACACCCCGCTGATGGTCGTCAACATCGGCAAGCCGGGCGAGGACGCCTGGTTCCCGCGCTCCCCGCGCCTCTCCTTCGACGAGGTCGTCACCACCGTCTGAGTCCGCTGACGCGGTGACGACGGCGGAGCCGACACGGAAAGGCCCCGCACTCCACGAGTGCGGGGCCTTTCCGTGCTCTCTTCGCGGTCTCTTCGCGCTTTCCGGATCAGGCCTTCTTCGACTGGAGCGAGCCCACCATCTCGGTGAGCCGCTCGAACGACGCCGTGCCGGTCACCACCGTCGTCGCCCCGCCGTCCACCCGGACGAGCGCGTCGTACTTCGGGCCCTCCCAGCGCTGCCAGACCCGGCCCGCCACCGTCTCGGTCTTGCCGGTGTTCTTCGCCCGCTGGGTGACGTCCGGCACGAAGGTCTTCGGCGCCGCCGTCGACTGGTGGATCGCCACGTACTGGGTGTCCGGCGAGAGGAAGCCGAGCTGCCAGGCGTCGGCGTTCTCGCGCTTGTACGAGACGACCGTCGCCTTCCAGCCCTCGCCGAGGCCCTCGGGGGCCAGCACCGGATACGGTGCCGCCCGCTGAGCCGTCAGGAGCTCGACCCGGTAGTCCTTCGCCTTGACCGGTTCGGCGCTCTCATCATGCGGAATGAAGAGATACATCACTCCCGCGGCGACCAAGATCACCCCGAGGGACTGGAACATCCCGCGTACCGTCTGCCTGCCTCGCATACCTGCCACGCGCACCATGGTCGCATCAAGGGTCCGTGCTCATACGTGGGCCCCTCTGCTCATTTTGTCGACGTACCGATAGAGTCGCAGCACCCTCCCTTAACCGGCCGTCGCCGTACAGAAAGGTGCGTTCCGATGACCGAGCAGCAGAATCTGCCGCCCGAGCTCGTGGTCTCCCCCGAGGCTCCCGACCGCAACCTCGCCCTTGAGCTGGTCCGCGTCACCGAGGCCGCCGCCATGGCCGCCGGCCGCTGGGTCGGCCGCGGCGACAAGATCGGCGCGGACGGCGCGGCGGTCAACGCCATGCGCACCCTGATCTCCACCGTCTCGATGAACGGCGTGGTCGTCATCGGCGAGGGCGAGAAGGACGAAGCGCCCATGCTCTTCAACGGCGAGCGGGTCGGCGACGGCACCGGCGCCGAGGTCGACATCGCCGTCGACCCGATCGACGGCACCACGCTGAACGCCAAGGGCATGCCGAACGCGATCGCCGTCCTGGCCGCCGCCGACCGCGGCACCATGTTCGACCCGTCCGCGGTCTTCTACATGGACAAGCTGGTCACCGGCCCCGAGGCCGCCGACTTCGTCGACATCAACGCCCCCGTCTCGGTCAACATCCGCCGGGTCGCCAAGGCGAAGAACTCCTCCCCCGAGGACATCACGGTCGTCATCCTGGACCGCCCCCGTCACGAGGGCATCGTCAAGGAGATCCGCGAGACCGGCGCCCGCATCAAGTTCATCTCGGACGGCGACGTCGCCGGTTCGATCATGGCGGTCCGCGAGGGCACCGGCGTCGACATGCTCATGGGCATCGGCGGCACCCCCGAGGGCATCATCTCCGCCTGCGCCATCAAGTGCCTCGGCGGTGTGATCCAGGGCAAGCTGTGGCCGAAGGACGAGGCCGAGCGCCAGAAGGCCCTCGACGCGGGCCACGACCTGGACCGGGTGCTCTCCACGAACGACCTGGTCGGCGGCGACAACGTGTTCTTCGTCGCGACCGGCATCACCGACGGCGAGCTGCTCCGCGGGGTGCGCTACCGCGCCGAGACGGCGACCACGCAGTCGCTCGTCATGCGCTCGAAGTCCGGCACGATCCGGCAGATCGACTCCACGCACCGGCTCTCGAAGCTGCGCGCGTACAGCAAGATCGACTTCGACCGCGCGAAGTAGCGGCGCCGGTCGACGCAGCACCCACGCTTCACCACGAAGCGGTACGAAGAGGGGCGCCCCCATGTGCGGTGGGGGCGCCCCTTCCCGTACGGAACGACGGCGGTGGCCGCGCTACCCGTCAGCCGCGAAGGCTGCGCGTCCGCGTCAGCCCGCCTGGGCGATGCGGTCGGTCGCGGCCGCCTTCCGCAACTCCACCTCGCGCCGCCGGCGGCGGGCCAGGGCGACGCGGCGCTCCGCCGCGGTGAGCCCGCCCCACACCCCGTACGGCTCGGGCTGGAGGAGCGCGTGCTCCCGGCACTCGACCATCACGGGACAGCGGCCGCAGACCCGCTTGGCCGCCGCCTCACGCGCGAGCCGCGCGGCGGTCGGCTCCTTGGAGGGGGCGAAGAACAGTCCGGCCTCGTCCCGGCGGCACACCGCCTCCGCGTGCCAAGGACCGGCCTCGTCCTCCCGTGCAGGGGCGCGCTGAGGGGGCACGGCGGCGACCTGGAGGGGCTGATGCGGCAGTTGCAGCACGGTCTACTCCTGACGACGGCTTCGCGAGCGAGCGGCGATGCACCAGCCCTACCCGCTGTGCGCGCGCCTATGCACTGCGTGCCGCGCCGTTCCGCACTGCGGATACCCGAGGGCGAATTCCGGTCACCCCTTGGCCGCCGGTCGGAACGGCGTGTAGGACCCGGCAGCGGGACCCGGCCGTGGGGCCGAAGGCGGGACCGGCCGTGGACCCGGCCGCAGGACCCGGCCGTGGCCCCGTCCGCAGGACCTGGCCGTGGGACCCGGCCGTGGGACCCGGTCGCGGGACCCCGTAGCCGGAGCCTCGCGCCCCTCACCTCACGCCGCCTCGCGGGTCGGCCCGTGCGTCGCGTCGCGCGTCGCCGCGTCAGTGGCCGAGGTGCTTGCGCATCCTGTCCTGGAGGTCGGTGATCCACTTGCCGCGCTTGGGTCTGGCCTCGACGTTCCCGAAGACCGAGTAGCCGTTGATGACGACGACCGGGGCCTGCGGGTCGACGCCCTCCAGGGTCACGACCTCGAAGTTGCCGAAGATCCCGCTGCCGTTGCCCCGCAGGCTGATGTTCTCCGGGACCCGGACCTCGACGTTGCCGAAGATCGACGTGGCGTTGATGGTGGTCAGCCGCTGCGCGAAGATCGCCTCGGTCAGGTCGATCTCGATGTTCCCGAAGAGCGCGAACGCGTTCGTGCGGCGGCTCACCCGCCACCGTCCCTTGCGGGTGGTGCTGGAGAAGATCGCGACGAGGTTGGCCGGGGGACCGTCGGCGTCCTCCGGGCCGTACCCGTAGTCCGGCGCGGGCTCCTGGCGCGTCCGGGCGCCCGGCAGGTCGCGGACGATCGGCTCCAGCTCCCCGACGGTCTTCGCGCGGTACACCGAGTCGATCCGGTCCGAGTGCTCCTCGGCGTCGATCCGCCCCTCGGCCAGGGCGTCCCTGAGGATGTCCGCGATCCGGTCCCGGTCCGCGTCCGAGGCCCGCAACGAGCCCTGCGGGTCGGCGAAGACGGTCTCCGCGGGGGCGGGCTCGGCGGGTGCGGCCTGCCGCTGCGGCTCCGGCTGCTTTTCGGGTTCGGGCTTCTTTTCGAGGTCCACGTCGCCAGCCTAGCGAAACGCGATAGATCGCGACCAGGGGGCGGGGCCGCGGCCTGTGGACAAGTCTCGAACCGGACGCCGGAAACGGCGCGTTGGAGCCCCTGCCCGTCCCGGGGCCGGCCTCACCCCGAGACCGACCCGACCCGACCCCGACCGGCCATGCCCCGAGACCGACCGGACCGCCCCGGCCCCCGCTCGACCGGACCCCTCGAAACACGCCACTCCGGCACGGTCCCGGCCCCAAGTGAGCCTTACCTCACAGGACCGGGCCCCGGGCCTCGTTCTACGCTGGAGGGCGCACTGCCAACGGAGGCGGTGCGCCGTCTTGCCGAGTGAGGAATGGCCCCCATGCCAGAGTTTGCGTACTCCGATCTGCTCCCCCTGGGAGAGGACACCACGCCCTACCGCCTGGTGACCTCCGAAGGTGTCTCCACCTTCGAGGCCGACGGCCGTACGTTCCTCAAGGTCGAGCCGGAGGCGCTGCGCACCCTGGCCGCCGAGGCCATCCGCGACATCCAGCACTTCCTGCGCCCGGCCCACCTGGCCCAGCTGCGCCGGATCATCGACGACCCCGAGGCCTCGTCGAACGACAAGTTCGTCGCGCTCGACCTCCTCAAGAACGCGAACATCGCCGCCGCCGGCGTCCTGCCCATGTGCCAGGACACGGGCACCGCGATCGTCATGGGCAAGCGCGGCCAGAACGTGCTGACCTCCGGCCGCGACGAGGAGGCCCTCTCCAAGGGCATCTACGACGCGTACACCAAGCTCAACCTGCGGTACTCGCAGATGGCCCCGGTCACCATGTGGGAGGAGAAGAACACCGGCTCGAACCTGCCCGCGCAGATCGAGCTGTACGCGACCGACGGCGGCGCGTACAAGTTCCTCTTCATGGCCAAGGGCGGCGGCTCCGCCAACAAGTCCTTCCTCTACCAGGAGACGAAGGCCGTGCTCAACGAGGCGAGCATGATGAAGTTCCTGGAGGAGAAGATCCGCTCGCTCGGCACGGCCGCCTGCCCGCCGTACCACCTGGCGATCGTCGTCGGCGGCACGTCCGCCGAGTTCGCGCTCAAGACCGCGAAGTACGCCTCCGCGCACTACCTGGACGAGCTGCCCGCCGAGGGCTCGGCCGAGACCGGCCACGGCTTCCGCGACAAGGAGCTGGAGGAGAAGGTCTTCGAGCTGACGCAGAAGATCGGCATCGGCGCGCAGTTCGGCGGCAAGTACTTCTGCCACGACGTCCGCGTCGTCCGTCTCCCCCGCCACGGCGCCTCACTGCCCGTCGCGATCGCCGTCTCCTGCTCGGCCGACCGCCAGGCCGTCGCGAAGATCACCGCCGAGGGCGTCTTCCTGGAGCAGCTGGAGACCGACCCGGCGCGTTTCCTGCCGGAGACGACCGACGAGCATCTCTCCGAGGAGAGCGACGTCGTCACCATCGACCTGAACCAGCCGATGGACGACATCCTCGCCGAGCTGACCAAGTACCCGGTCAAGACCCGCCTCTCCCTCAACGGCCCGCTGGTCGTGGCGCGCGACATCGCGCACGCCAAGATCAAGGAGCGCCTGGACGCGGGCGAGGAGATGCCGCAGTACCTGAAGGACCACCCGGTCTACTACGCGGGCCCGGCGAAGACCCCCGAGGGGTACGCCTCCGGTTCCTTCGGCCCGACGACGGCCGGCCGGATGGACTCGTACGTGGAGCAGTTCCAGGCGGCGGGCGGCTCGAAGGTCATGCTGGCCAAGGGCAACCGCTCGCAGCAGGTCACCAACGCCTGCGGCAGCCACGGCGGCTTCTACCTCGGCTCGATCGGCGGCCCGGCGGCGCGGCTCGCGCAGGACTGCATCAAGAAGGTCGAGGTCGTCGAGTACGAGGAGCTCGGCATGGAGGCGGTCTGGAAGATCGAGGTCGAGGACTTCCCTGCGTTCATCGTGGTGGACGACAAGGGCAACGACTTCTTCCAGAACCCGGCCCCGGAGCCGACGTTCACGCACATCCCGGTGCGGGGCCCCGGTCTCGGCTGATCACCCGACGCCTGACATCCGCCCCCCGGTCCTCCTGGACCGGGGGGCTTCGTCGTCCGGCCCGGGGCTTCGTCGACCGGCCCGGGGCTTCGTCGTTCGCTCAGAAAGTCGCTACCGACCGGTAGCCATCTCGTTGCCTACTGTCCAGTATTGAGCGCGAGCATGCCAAAGTCCCCGAGCCGGTCGACCAAGGAGCCCCCCATGCCCGTCACGCCCTTCCGCAGGCGCGCCGCCGCCGGAACCACCGCCACGCTCGCGCTGACCGCCTTCCTCGTCGTCGGCCCCGCGCCCACCGCCTCCGCCTCCGACCCGGACGGCCACAGCACCTCGACCGCCGCCTTCAAGGACGTCGACTACACGACCTGGCGCCGTGACGTGGCCGCCGTGGTCGCGCAGGCCCGCCCGTACATCGAGGAGCGTTCCAGGAACGCCGGCGACGAGAAGCAGGCGATCGTCCTCGACATCGACAACAGCTCGCTGGAGACGGACTTCCACCCCTTCTGGGAGCTGCCGACCCCGGCCATCGCCGAGGTGCGCACCCTCGTCCGCGAGGCCCACGACCGCGGGGTCGACATCTTCTTCGTGACCGCCCGCCCGGGGATCATCCACTCGCTCACGGACTGGAACCTGAAGCAGGTCGGCTACCCGGTCGACGGGCTGTACGTGCGCTCGCTTCCCGACCTGTTCGCCGAGGTCAGCGCGTACAAGACGGAGCAGCGCGCGAAGATCGAGGGCAAGGGCTACACGATCATCGCGAACATCGGCAACAACACCACCGACCTGGTCGGCGGTCACGCCGAGCGCACGTTCAAGCTCCCGGACTACGGCGGCAAGCTCTCCTGAACCACCGCGGTGAGCCCGCCCGGACCCGGCCGGACTCCGCCCGGGCGGCTTCACCCGTGGCGCGACGCCGCCTCCCGGACCCGTCCGTCCGGTGGACGGCCGGACCGCCACTACGCTGACGCGCATGAGACACCCGATACGGACCCTGGCCCCGGTCGGCGCCGCCGTGGCGGCGGGGTTGCTGCTCAGCGGCTGCGCCGACGTCGAGCCGGTGCCCGAGGTCACCCAGGGCGCACGGCCCACGGCGGCTCCCGCGGCACAGACGCCCGCCCCTGCCGGGAAGGCGCCCGCCGCCGCGTCCGCCCGGACCGTCGGCGGTCCGGGGACGGTCTGCGCGCTGCCCGTGTCCTTCGGGGTGGCGGAGAAGTGGACGCCGAAGGCGGTCGAGGACCCCGAGAACCCGGAGTTCGCGGCGCTCACCCGGCAGGGGCCGGCCACCGTGCGCTGCGAGGTCGACGCCAAGCCGGCCGGGCATGTGGGCTTCCTGCGGGTGTGGACGGCCGGGAAGGGCCCGGCCAGGGCGGCCCTCGAAGGGTTCGTGAAGGCCGAGCAGAACACGTCCGAGGTGGTCTACAGGGAGAGCGGGTCCGGCGCGGGGCCGGTCACCGAGGTGACGTACACCGTCCACGACAAGGTGATGGAGGAGTCGAAGGAGGAGCGCGCCTTCGCCGTCTCGACGCCGAGGGGGACGGTGATCGTGCACCTCGGGGGGCTCGACACCGCGGAGCACCGGGCGATGATCCCGGCCTACGAGCTGGCCAGGACCACGCTCCGGGCGCTCTGAGCCCGCGCCGGTACGGAGCAGGCCCGTGGCCCCCGTCCGTGATCGGACGGGGGCCACGGTGCTGACGGGGTGTCGGCCGGCTACGCGAACTTCTGGTTCGCCGAGCCGTCGCAGGTCTGGAGCCTGATCGGCTGCTTCGCCGCGCTCTGGGTGAGGCAGAGGCCGGTCGCGTCGGCCGGGCGGATCGTGGCGCCGTCGCGGACGAACCTCTGGTTGGCGCCGCCGTGGCAGTTCCACAGGACGAGCGCCCTGCCCGCCTGGTAGCCGGACGCGGGGACGTCGAGGCAGCGGTCCTGGGTCAGCTGGGTGTGGACGGTGCGACGGGTGGAGTCGTACCACCAGCCCTGGTTGCGGCCGCCGTGGCAGTCCCAGCCGAGGACGGCCGTGCCGTTGGACGAGGTGGCCGCGTCGACGTCCAGACAGTTGCCGGTGGCCTGGTTCTTCAGGGGCTTGTAGGCGTCGTCCCAGGCGAGCGGGAAGAGGGTCGGCGTGCCCGAGGAGTTCACGTCGGCACAACTGGCCTCACGCACACCCGAGTTGTAGATCTGGGTGAGGCAGGACGCGAAGGCGGCGTGCCCGCGCGCGTTGGGGTGGAAGGACTGCCGTACGGAGTTCTCGTCCGGGGTCCCGGGCTTGGAGAGGTCGATGTAGAGACCGCGGGCCCAGGCGTCCTCCATGCAGACCTCGTGGCCGTGGAAGAGCCGCGAGTTGTCGAGGTAGACGGCGCCGGTGGAGGCGGCCGCCGCGCGCATCCCGCGCTCGAAGGCGGGGACGGCGGTGTTGCGGCCCCAGACGGTGTCGGAGTCGTAGCCGAGTCCGCCGCAGATCAGCTTGCCGGGGAAGCCGGGGTTGTCGCGGAAGTCGGGGCCGATCGGGCTGGGGTAGCCCATGACGACGAGCTTGTAGTCGCCGTCGGCGTAACCGGCGTCGCGCATCACGGCCTTGAGGTCGCGGACGGTCTGCTCGACCTTGGGGACGAGCGCGTCGACGCGGGCCTGCCAGCCGCTCGCGTACGCGGGCTCGCAGGCACCCTGGAGGAGCAGATAGCGCTGGACGCAGTCGGTCATGACGGGCCCGAACTGCAGGTCGTCGTTGGCGCCGGCGACGAGGGTGATCATCTTGATCCGGGTGTTGCGCGCCTTGACGGCCAGGTTGTCGCTCTGGACGAGCTCGTCGGCGTACTGCTTCGAGCCGCCGATGCGGATGTTGCCGGTGTACGCGCCGGAGCAGGACACGTTGAACGTGAGGTCCGCGGGGATTCCGGTGCGGTGGATGGCGGCGTCGGGCGAGCGGTGGCACCAGTTGGTGGGACCGTTGGTCGGGGACTCGTAGGTGCCGACCCCCTCGCCGGAGATCTCGCTGTCACCGAGCGAGATCAGGCCGGTCCTGCGCTGGGCGAGCGGGCGCTCCTCGGGACTGCCGTAGATCTTGGTGGCCTCGGCGGCGCGAACGGCTTCGAGGGCGGGCGGGAGCGGTACGGCGGCGGTCACCGCGCTGGTGCCGGCGGCGTCCGTGCCGGCGGCTCCGGCGGGGGCGGCGGCGGTCATCGTGCCGAGCGCGGCGGCGGCCGCGGCGACGGCGGCGATGGGCCAGCGGTGTCTGTACCTGGTGCGCGTCATTGCGCCTCCTGGAAGTGGGGTTACCCACGGTTTTTACTGGCCGGTACGCCCGATGGGAATACATCGAACAAGACAAGTGCTCATCTTTCATAGGAGGTTGAGGAACATGAACGACACAGACCAGGCCGACGGCTACCGGATCGAACACGACTCCATGGGTGAGGTGCGGGTCCCCTCGCACGCCAAGTGGCGGGCCCAGACCCAGCGGGCCGTGGAGAACTTCCCGGTCTCCGGGCAGCGCCTGGAGCGCGCCCACATCGAGGCCCTCGCCCGGATCAAGGCCGCCGCCGCCCAGGTCAACGCGGAGCTCGGCGTGATCGACCGGGACCGCGCCGAGGCCATCGTCTCGGCGGCGGAGGAGGTCGCCGGGGGGCGCTGGGACGAGCACTTCCCGGTGGACGTCTTCCAGACCGGTTCCGGCACCTCGTCCAACATGAACACCAACGAGGTCATCGCCACCCTCGCCACCGAGCGGCTCCCCGAGGGCCGCGAGGTCCACCCCAACGACCATGTGAACGCCTCGCAGTCCTCCAACGACGTCTTCCCGTCCTCGATCCACATCGCGGCCACCGGCGCCGTCACCCGCGACCTGATCCCCGCCCTCGATCATCTGGCCGCTTCCCTTGAGCGAAAATCGGCCGAATTCGCGTCGGTGGTGAAGTCCGGCCGTACGCACCTCATGGACGCCACCCCGGTCACCCTCGGCCAGGAGTTCGGCGGCTACGCGGCCCAGGTCCGGTACGGGGTCGAGCGGCTGCGCTCCGCCCTCCCCCGGCTCGCCGAACTCCCCCTCGGCGGTACGGCGGTGGGCACCGGCATCAACACCCCGGCCGGCTTCTCCGCGGCCGTCATCGCGGAGGTCGCCCGCGCGACCGGCCTGCCGCTGACCGAGGCCCGCGACCACTTCGAGGCGCAGGGCGCCCGGGACGCCCTGGTGGAGACGTCCGGGCAGCTCCGCACGATCGCGGTCTCCCTCACCAAGATCGCCAACGATCTGCGCTGGATGGCCAGCGGACCCCGCACCGGCCTCGCCGAGATCAACCTCCCCGACCTCCAGCCCGGCTCGTCGATCATGCCGGGCAAGGTGAACCCGGTGATCCCCGAGGCGGTCCTCATGGTCGCCGCGCAGGTGACCGGAAACGACACCACGGTCGCGGTGGCCGGCGCGGCCGGGAACTTCGAGCTCAACGTGATGCTGCCGGTGATGGCCAAGAACCTCCTGGAGTCCGTACGGCTCCTGGCCAACGCGTCCCGGCTGCTCGCCGACCGCACGGTCGACGGGATCACGGCCAACGTCGAGCGGGCCCGCGAGTACGCCGAGTCCTCGCCGTCCGTGGTCACCCCGCTGAACAAGTACATCGGCTACGAGGAGGCCGCCAAGGTCGCGAAGAAGTCGCTGGCCGAGCGGAAGACCATCCGCGAGGTGGTGCTGGAGTCCGGGTACGTGGAGCGCGGCGACCTGACGGTCGAGCAGCTGGACGAGGCGCTGGACGTCCTGCGGATGACGCGCCCGTGACAGACGTACTCGGATGACTCATCCGTGATCCATGCCGCTGCGGTCGTGGGAGCGCGCCCCTAAGATCTGCGCATGACAGGATCGGGCGGCTCTCAGCATTGGGCGCCGGGGGAGCACATCCTCTGGCGCTACCGCGGCAACGGCACCGGAGACGTGCACATCTGCCGACCGGTGACGGTCGTCCAGGACACACCGGACCTCCTCGCGGTCTGGATGGCGCCCGGCACGGAATGCGTCCGCCCGGTGCTCGCCGACGGCACGCCCGTGCACGAGGAGCCCCTCGCCACCCGCTACACCGCGCCGCGCACCACGGAACGCGCGCGGTGGTCCGGCAGCGGCGTCCTGATGCTGGCGCGGCCCGGCGAGCCGTGGTCCGTGTGGTTGTTCTGGGAGCGGGGCTGGCGCTTCCGCAGCTGGTACGTGAACCTGGAGGAGCCGCGGGTCCGCTGGTCCGGCGGCTTCGACTCCGAGGACCACTTCCTCGACATCTCCGTCTACCCCGACCGCAGCTGGCTGTGGCGGGACGAGGACGAGTTCGCGCAGGCGCAGCGGTCCGGTCTGATGGGTCCGGAACTGGCCGCACGCGTGCGGGGCGCGGGGCAGCGTGCGGTGGACCGCATCACGGCGTGGGGGGCGCCGTTCTCGGACGGCTGGGAGAACTGGCGGCCCGATCCGGCATGGCGGGTTCCGGAGCTGCCGGCCGACTGGGACCGCACTCCGGCGCACACGGCACCGTGAGACCCTTGATGCGCCCCCGGGGTTCAAACGTAGGATCGTCCTCCGCACGGCAGAGGCGGACCGAACGGCACGTCAGACCGACGGAGCAGCACGTCAACGACCGAACTCAGCGCAGGACCTGACCAGAAGTCATCCACGAGGGGGAGAGCAGTGCCGGACGTCTGCCCGGGTGTTCCGACCCCCGCTGGTGCCACCGCTCGCGGAGCCTTCACATCCACCGCACACAAGGGGTTTAGCCCCGCCGAAGGCGCGGCATCGGCGAGAAGAGCGAGTGCATCGCACCACCGGCCCGGACGGACGGAATCCCACGCGTGACGGAGCATCCCACCTCCCACGAAGGCCGGCAGCCCCTGGCTGCCCGGTCGCAGGAACGCGCGCGCCCTCGCCAGGAGGCGGCGGCCGGCCTGCCCTCCGACGTGCCCGCACAGCCGGGCGGGCCGGCGGGCCCGGCGGCCGCCGCGACGCCGGGCCCCGACCTGCCCGCGCCCCCGCCGCCCACGGCCCCCGGCGGCCCCGGAACCATGGCCGTCGCCGTGTCGGCGCAGCTCCAGGGCGGCGGCCGCGGCGGGGACACCGTCGCACGGCGCGAGGGCGAGAAGCTGCGGTTCGTCGGGGCGGCGACGCGGCGCATCGCCCGCGGCATCGACCTGGACGAGATCGTGCTGGGTCTGTGCCGGGCGACCGTGCCGACCTTCTCCGACGAGATCCTCGTCTACCTCCGCGACCCGCTGCCGGTGGGCGACGAGCGGCCGGTCGCGCCGTTCGTGTTGCGGCTGCGCCGCACGGACCGGCTGCGGTTAAGCGATCTGGAGGGCGAGGAGCTCGTCCTCGTACCCGATCCGGATCCGACCCCCGCGGCCGAACTCTGCGAGGTGCGGTCCGGCGGGGCGCTGGCCGAGGTCCTGCGCGGGGTGCGGCCGGTGTTCGGCGACTCCGCCGCCGCCAAGACCGCGCTGACCGAACTCCTCGGCCCCGAGCATCCGCTGCCCGGCGGGCTGCGGGCCGTCCTCGCGCCGCTGCGCGGCCGGCGCCGGGTGATCGGCGCCGCCGTGTTCCTGCGCCGCCCCGAGCGGGCCGGCTTCGAGCCGAACGACCTGCTCGTCGCGGCACAGTTGGCCACGCACACCGCGCTCGGCATCGACAAGGCCGTGCTGTACGGCCGTGAGGCGTACATCGCGGACGAGCTCCAGCGGACGATGCTGCCGGACTCGCTGCCGCAGCCGACCGGCGTCAAGCTGGCCTCGCGCTATCTGCCGGCGGCCGAGACGGCCCGGGTGGGCGGCGACTGGTACGACGCGATCCCGCTGCCCGGCAGCCGGGTCGCGCTGGTCGTCGGCGACGTCATGGGCCACTCCATGACCTCGGCGGCGATCATGGGCCAGCTGCGCACGACCGCGCAGACCCTGGCGGGGCTCGACCTGCCGCCGCAGGAGGTCCTGCACCACCTGGACGAGCAGGCGCAGCGGCTCGGCGAGAACCGGATGGCGACCTGCATGTACGCGGTGTACGACCCGGTCTCGCACCGGATCACCGTGGCCAACGCCGGTCATCCGCCGCCGATACTCCTCCACCTGGGCGGCCGTGCCGAGGTGCTGCGGGTGCCCCCGGGCGCCCCGATCGGCGTCGGCGGCGTGGACTTCGAGGCGGTCGAGCTGGACGCCCCGGCCGGTGCCACGCTGCTGCTCTACACGGACGGTCTGGTGGAGTCCCGGCTGCGGGACGTGTGGACCGGCATCGAGCAGCTGCGGGAGCGCCTCGCGGCGACGGCGCAGCTGACCGGGCCGGACCACTCGCCGCCGCTGGAGGCGCTCTGCGACGACGTGCTGGACATGCTGGGTCCCGGTGACCGGGACGACGACATCGCGCTGCTCGCGGCGCGGTTCGACGGCATCGCGCCGAGCGACGTGGCGTACTGGTTCCTGGATCCGGAGGACGCGGCCCCCGGCCGGGCCCGGCGGCTCGCGCGGCGGGCGCTCGCCCGCTGGGACCTGGAGGAGCTGACGGACTCGGTCGAGCTGCTGATCAGCGAGGTCGTGACCAACGCCGTGCGGTACGCGGAACGGCCGGTGACGCTGCGGCTGCTGCGGACGGACGTGCTGCGCTGCGAGGTCGGTGACGACTCGCCGCAGCTGCCCCGGCAGCGGCGGGCGCGTGACACCGACGAGGGCGGGCGCGGCCTGTTCCTGGTGAACCGGCTGGCGCGGCGCTGGGGGGCGACCCGGCTCTCCGGCGGCAAGGTGGTCTGGTTCGAGCTGGCGACGCCGAGTCAGTCGTAGCCGCGGCGCGGTCGTATGCGCGGCGCGCGGTCGTAGCCGCGGCGCGGCCGCACGCGCGAGGGAAAGGGCCGGCCCCCCATGGGGGCCGGCCCTTTCGTGTCGCTACTGCAGGGGGCGGTCCGTGCTGCCCTGGCTGGTGTCCGGGTCCGGCGGCTCGATCGACGGCGGCGGTGACGGCTCGTCGGTGACCGGCGGGGCGGTCGTGGGCTCCGGCGGCGTGGTGGCCGGGTCGCGCGTCGGCTCGGCCGGCGTGGTGGCCGTGGAGGTCGGCGGGGGCGTCGAGTCCGGGGACCGCGTGGTCGGCTCCTGCGTCGGCTCCTCGGTCGTCGGCTCCTCCGTCGGCTCGGTGCTCCCGGTGGGCGTCGGGTCCGGGTCGAAGCCGGTCGAGCCGTCGGTCTCCAGGTCGAAGGAGGCGTCGGAGCCGCCGTCGAGGGCGCCGGTGGTGTAGTCGCCCCAGATCTGGGCGGGCGTACGGCCACCGTTGGCGCGGCCCGCGTTGATGGTGTCGGTGAGGGTGACCTGGTTGCCCTTGGCGTCCTCGCCGAAGAGGCCGACGGCGGTGACGAGTTCGGGGGTGTAGCCCACGAACCAGGCGGAGCGGTTGTTCTCGGAGGTGCCGGTCTTGCCGGCGGCCTCGTACTCGCCGGCGGCACGGAAGCCGGAACCGTTCTGCACGACGCCCGTCATGGCCTGGGTGACGGTGTCGGCGGCCTCGCGGCTGATGACCTGCCCGCCGATCCCCTTGGCCGGGGAGAGCGTGCGGTCCTTGTGCGCGGCGGCCTTCACGAGGGTCGGGGTGACCTTCTTGCCGTGGTTGTCGAGCGTGGCGTAGACGCCGGCCATGTCCATCGTGGAGGCGCCCATGGTGCCGAGGGACATGGCGGGGGTCTCGCCGAAGTCCGCGCCGTCCTTCATGCCGAGGGCGAGGGCGGTCTTCTTGGTCCTGGCGGGGCCGACGTCCACGATCATCTGGGCGTAGACGGAGTTGATGGAGCTGTTGGTGGCCTTCTGGACGCTGACGGGGCCGTAGCTCCGGTTGTCCTCGTTCTCCGGCGCGAAGGGGATGTCGCTGCCGACGACCTTGCGCTTGCTGGTGCCGTCGTAGGTCGTGCCGAGGCCGATCTCGCGCCCGTCCTGGGTGACGGAGCGGTTGTCGAGCGCGGAGGCGAGGACGATCGGCTTGAAGGTGGAGGCCGGCTGGTAGTCGCGGCGGGTCGCGTTGGACGTCCAGTGCTCGGTGGCGCCGACGCCGCCGTACATCGCGACGACCTCGCCGGTCTTCGGGTCGACGGAGGTGGCGCCCGCCTGGACGGTGGCGTCCTTCTTGTCGCCCTTGCGGTCGAGCTTGGCCTCCAGCTGCCGGTCGACGGCCTTGACGAGGTCCTTCTGCCGCTTCTCGTCGATGGAGAGGGTGATCGTCCAGCCGCCGGCCTTGATGTCCTCCTCGCTGACGCCCTGGCGCATCAGCTCCTGGTTGGCGGCCTCGACGATGTAGCCGGTCTGGCCCTCCATGCCGGGGAGGGGCTTGGGCTTCTGCGGGACGGGGAACTTCATGGCGGCACGCTCGGACTCGGGGAGCCAGCCCTCGCCGACCATGTTGTCGAGGACGTAGTTCCAGCGCTCCTCGACGAGCTTGCGGCCGGTGGTGCTCGCGGAGGTCCAGTCGTACTGGTTGGGCGCCTGGAGCAGCGAGGCGAGGTAGGCGCCCTGGGCGGTGGTGAGCTGGGTGGCGTCGACGCCGTAGTACGAGCGGGCCGCGGCCTGTATGCCGTAGGCGCTGCGACCGTAGTAGCTGGTGTTCATGTACCCGGCGAGGATCTCGCTCTTGGTCGACTGCTGGTCGACCTTGATGGCGATGACCATTTCCTTGAGCTTGCGCGTCGCGGTCTGGTCCTGGCTCAGGTAGTAGTTCTTGACGTACTGCTGGGTGATGGTCGAGCCACCCTGCTTGCCCTTGCCGGTGATGGTGGACCAGGCGGCGCGGGTGGTGCCCTTGATGTCGACGCCGTTGTCCTTGTAGAAGGTCTTGTTCTCCGCGGCGACGAACGCCTTCTGGACCTTCAGGGGGATCTTGTCGAGGCCGACGATCTCGCGGTTGATCTTGCCGGTGCGGGCGAGGACCTTGCCGTTGGCGTACTTGTAGATGTTGCTCTGCATCATCGCCTCGGCGTTGGCCGTCGGCACGGGGACCAGGAGGTAGACGACGTACAGGGCGCCCATGGCGAGCAGGCAGGCCACGAAGAAGGTGCCCAGGAGCTTCTTCCAGGAGAAGAAGCGGCGCAGGCCGCGTTTCTTCGCCTTGCTCTTGTCCGGTCGGCCCATGTGTCGTGTCGCTCCGCTCGTCGTGTGTCCCGGCGTGCCCCGGCCCGTGCCCCCGCGCCGGATCTGCTCAGCTAGTCAGCTAACACCGACGATGCAGACAAAGGACAACCGATCACGCCTTTTCCGGACGTGAGAATCAGCACCCATGCCCAGAGGAACCGACGCTCGGACGGGGCCGATGGTTGCGTGAGGGAGTCCTTCCGCTTTGCGACCAGGCCTTACCGCCTCCCGACGGGCCGCTATACATCGTAGGTATACACCCCGTGTACAGTGACCCGCATGTCCATCGGTCACACCCTCCTGGGACTCCTGGAGTCCGGCCCGCGCCACGGTTACGACCTCAAGCGCGCCTTCGACGAGAAGTTCGGCCACGACCGGCCGCTGCACTACGGCCAGGTCTACTCGACCATGTCCCGGCTCCTGAAGAACGGCCTCGTCGTCGTCGACGGCATCGAGGCGGGCGGCGGCCCGGAACGGAAGCGGTACGCCATCACCGAGGCGGGCATCACCGATGTCGCCCAGTGGCTCACCACCCCCGAGAAGCCCGAGCCGTACCTCCAGTCGACGCTCTACACCAAGGTCGTCCTGGCCCTGCTGACCGGCCGCGGCGCCGCCGAGCTCCTCGACACCCAGCGCGCCGAGCACCTGCGCCTGATGCGAGAGCTCACCCGCCGCAAGAAGGACGGCGACCTCGCCGACCAGCTCATCTGCGACCACGCCCTCTTCCACCTGGAGGCGGACCTGCGCTGGCTGGAACTGACCGCCGCCCGCCTCGACCGGCTCGCCGAGGAGATCCGCCGATGACCCCCACCCCGCTCCTGACGGCCACCGGCCTGGACAAGACCTACGGCCCGACCACCGCCCTCGCCCGCGCCTCCTTCGCGCTCCGGGCCGGCGAGGTCGTCGCCATCATGGGACCCTCCGGCTCCGGCAAGTCGACCCTGCTGCACTGTCTGGCCGGCATCGTGCGCCCCGACGCGGGCACGATCACCTACGACGGACGCGAACTCACCGCCCTGTCCGACAGTGCGCTCAGCTCCCTGCGCCGTACCGACTTCGGCTTCGTCTTCCAGTTCGGCCAGCTCGTCCCCGAGCTGACCTGCGTCGAGAACGTGGCCCTCCCGCTCCGCCTCAACGGCGAGAAGCGGAAGGCCGCCGAGGCCAGGGCCGCCGAGTGGATGGCCCGTCTGGAGGTCGACGACACCGCGCACAAGCGCCCCGGCGAGATATCCGGCGGTCAGGGCCAGCGCGTCGCCGTCGCCCGCGCGCTCGTCACCGCCCCGCGGGTGATCTTCGCCGACGAGCCGACCGGCGCACTCGACTCCCTCAACGGCGAGCGGGTCATGCAGCTGCTCACCGACGCCTCCCGGGACACCGGCGCCGCCGTCGTCCTCGTCACCCACGAGGCCCGTGTCGCCGCCTATTCGGACCGCGAGATCGTCGTACGCGACGGAGCCGTACGCGACGCGGAGTGGGTGGCATGACGCTCCGCACCTGGACCCGCGACCTGGCGCTCGGCGCCCGGTTCGCGGTCACCGGAGGCCGCTCGGGCCTCCTCCGCACCCTGCTCACCGCGACCGGAGTCGGCTTCGGCGTGGCCATGCTGCTGCTCGCCTCCTCCCTGCCGAACATGCTCTTCCAGCGGGAGGTCCGCGAGTCCGTCCGCGCCGTCGACGGCAGTGAGATGGTCAACGAGCCCCGGGACGACTCCTTCCTCCACCTCGGCAGGACCACCGTCTACCGGGACGACGTCATCAGCGGCCTGCTGCTCACCCCGGAGGGCGAAAGCCCAGCGGTCCCGCCGGGCGCGGCGGCGTTCCCCCAGCGCGGCGAGATGCTGGTCTCCCCCGCGCTCCGGGACCTGCTCGGCTCCCCCGACGGCGCCCTCCTCAAGGAGCGCCTCCCCTACAAGGTCGCCGGAACCATCGGGCAGGACGGCCTCATCGGCCCCGCCGACCTCCGGTACGTCGCCCACGTCGGCTTCCTCACCACCGACAACTTCGACGGACGCGGGGTGCGCTACGGCTGGTCGGTGCCCGAGGAACCGATGAACGCGTTCCTGATCCTCCTCGTCGTCGTCGCCTGCGTCGTCCTGCTGCTGCCCGTGCTCGTCTTCATCGCCACCGCCGTCCGCTTCGGCGGCGAGCAGCGCGACCGTCGGCTCGCGGCGCTCCGCCTCGTCGGCGCGGACACCGCCATGACCCGGCGGATCGCGGCCGGCGAGTCCCTCGCGGGCTCGCTGCTCGGCCTCCTCGTGGGCCTCGGACTCTTCGCGGTGGCCCGGCAGTTCGCCGGGGCGTTCACCATCTGGGACGTCAACGCCTACCCGTCCGACGTCGTACCGATGCCCGCGCTCGCCGTGCTCACCCTCGCCACCGTCCCGGTCTCCTCCGTCGTGGTCACCCTCTTCGCGCTGCGCGGCGTGGTGATCGAGCCGCTCGGGGTCGTCCGGACCTCCACTCCCCGCCGCCGTCGGCTGTGGTGGCGCCTGCTGCTCCTCGCGGCCGGGGTCGCGCTGCTCGTCCCGCTCATGGGCGAGGTCCGGGTGACCGAGACGAGCCTCGACACCGTGGGCGTGGCGACCGGCACCACCCTCGCCCTGATCGGCCTGACCACCCTGCTGCCGTGGCTCGTCGAGGCCGGGGTGAAGCGGCTCCACGCGGGCCCGGTGGCCTGGCAGCTCGCCGTCCGCCGGCTCCAGCTGAGCAGTGGCACGGCGGCCCGCGCGGTCAGCGGCATCGTCGTGGCCGCGACGGGCGCGATCGCGCTCCAGATGCTCTTCCAGGCGATGGAGAACGACTTCACCGAGGTCACCGGCCAGGACGTGTCCCGTGCCCAGATCGCCGTCGGTGTCGACGCCGGGACCGCCGACAAGGCCCGCGCGATGATCGACCGCTTCGAGCGGACCAAGGGCGTCACCGGCGTCACCGGCATCGTCGAATCGCATGTGTGGCGTGCGGGCCCCCTGAAAGAGGGCGAGGAGTTCGCCCCGATGACCTCGCTCAGGGTCGGCGACTGCGCCTCTCTCGCGGAGTTCGCCGTCCTGCCCTCCTGCACGGACGGCGACGTGTTCGTCTTCCTCGCGCACGGCGCGCAGGGCAACCCGGACGACTCCTTCGTCACCAGGGCGGCACGGCCCGGCGCCACGGTCGCCCTGCGCGACCCTCATCCGCACCCGGACGAGCCGAAGCGCGCCGAGGGCGGCCCGCTGCCGCGGTGGCGCATCCCCGCCACCGCCCGGGTCGTGGACTCCCGCCCGGACCCGACGGGCATGTACGAGTACGGCGTCCTCGCCACCCCGAAGGCGATCGACGCCGCCCGGCTCGACGACCCCGACGCGCAGGCCATGGTCAGGCTCGACCCGGCCGTGCCGGACGCCGCCGACCTCGTACGGAACACGGCGGAGGCCATCTCCCCGACGTCCTGGGTCCGCACGCTCGCGGACACCGAGCGGAACGCCGCGTTCAGCAGCGTCCGCACCGGCATCCTCGTCGGCTCCACGCTGACGATGCTGCTGGTGGCGGCTTCGCTCCTGGTCGCGACCCTGGAGCAGCTCAGGGACCGCAAGCGGCTGCTCTCCTCGCTGGTCGCCTTCGGCACCCGGCGCTCCACCCTGAGCTGGTCGGTGCTGTGGCAGACGGCGGTGCCGATCGTCCTCGGTCTGGTCCTCGCCGTCGCGGGCGGGACCGGCCTCGGGGTGGTCCTGCTGAAGATGGGCGGGCAGCAGGTCCAGGACTGGTGGGTCTTCCTGCCCGTCGTCGGGATCGGTCTCGGCCTGATCGCGGCCGTGACGCTGCTGAGCATGCCGGTCCTCTGGCGCCTGATGCGGGCGGACGGGCTGCGCACGGAGTAACCCTCCGGGCGGATGTACGAGGAGGTGGGCGGCGGTTCCTGACACCGGGGGGTCTCAGGAACCGCCGCCCTCACCCGTACGGGGGCCCCGGGAGGCGGCGCCGCTGTCCCGCCCCGGCGGATCTCAGGAGCCGGCGCCGCTGTCCCGCCCCGGCGGATCTCAGGAGCCGTCGCCGAGCACCCGTACCGGAAGGCCTCGCATCGCGCCCCGCAGCTCCGCCGCCAGTTCCTCGAACTCGGCGTGCCGGGCCGCGCCCGTCCGCATCGCGAGGGCGATCCGCCGGGCCGGGGCCGGCTCGGTGAACAGCCCCGTCCACAGGGCGTTGTTCCGGGCGGTCTCGACCGTGACGGCGGTGCGCGGCAGCAGCGTCACCCCGAGACCGCCGGCCACCAGCTGGACCAGGGTGGAGAGCCCCGCCGCGGTGGTGGTGACCTCGGCGCCGTCCGTGCGCCCGGCCTCGCGGCAGATGTCGAGGGCCTGGTCGCGCAGGCAGTGCCCCTCGTCGAGGAGGAGCAGCCGCAGCTCCTTGAGGGCCTCGCGCGGAATGTCGTCCCGGCCGGCCAGCGGATGCCCCTGCGGGGTGACCAGGACGAAGTCCTCGTCGAAGAGGGGCAGCTCGGTGACCCCGGGCACTCCGAGCGGCACGGCGAGCAGCAGCAGGTCCAGCCGCCCGGCGGCGAGCCCCTCCAGGAGGGAGGAGGTCTGCTCCTCGTGGACCTGGAGGTCGAGGTCCGGGTAGCGCCGGTGGACGAGCCGCAGCACCGTCGGCAGGAGATACGGGGCGACCGTCGGGATCACTCCGAGCCGCAGCACCCCGGTGAACGGGGCCTGGGCCGCCTCCGCCTCCTCCATCAGCTCGGCCACCGCGTCGAGGACCGCCCGGGCGCGGACCGCGAGCCGCTCCCCCGCGGGCGAGAGCAGCACCTTTCTCGTCGTACGCTCGAGGAGCTGGACACCGAGTGCCTCTTCGAGTGCCGAAACCGCGCCCGAGAGCGCGGGCTGGCTCATGCCGATGGCGGCCGCCGCGTCGCGGAAGTGGAGATGCTCCGCCACCGCCGCGAAGGCTCTGAGCTGGGACAGGCTGGGCTGTTTCACACGTCGTGCCGGGATCACTGATAACCACCTTCGATCAACACGACCCACTCTAGCTATTTCACTGATCAATGCACTCCGTGCCATGCTGTGAGCCGTCCAACCCCCACGGAAGACCCCAAAAGGGACCCTTCCTGTTTGCAAGGAGAGCGCGTGCTCACTGTCGGTGACAAGTTCCCCGCCTACGACCTGACCGCCTGCGTGTCGCTGGAGAGCGGCAAGGAGTTCGAGCAGATCGACCACAAGGCCTACGAGGGCAAGTGGCGCGTGGTGTTCTTCTGGCCGAAGGACTTCACCTTCGTCTGCCCCACCGAGATCGCCGCGTTCGGCAAGCTGAACGACGAGTTCGCGGACCGCGACGCCCAGATCCTCGGCGTCTCCGGCGACTCCGAGTTCGTGCACCACGCCTGGCGCAAGGACCACGCCGACCTGCGTGACCTGCCCTTCCCGATGCTGGCCGACTCCAAGCACGAGCTCATGAGCGACTGCGGCGTGCGCGGCGAGGACGGCTTCGCCCAGCGTGCCGTCTTCATCGTGGACCCGAACAACGAGATCCAGTTCACCATGGTGACCGCCGGATCCGTCGGCCGTAACCCCAAGGAGGTCCTGCGGGTCCTCGACGCCCTGCAGACCGACGAGCTGTGCCCCTGCAACTGGAACAAGGGCGAGGGCACCCTCGACGCCGCCGCGCTCCTGTCGGGCGAGTGATCTGACATGGCTCTCGACGAACTGAAGTCCGCCATACCGGACTTCGCCAAGGACCTGAAGCTGAACCTCGGTTCGGTCATCGGCAACAGCGAGCTGCCCCAGCAGCAGCTCTGGGGCACCGTCCTCGCCTGCGCGATCGCCTCGCGCTCGCCGAAGGTCCTCAAGGAGCTGGAGCCCGAGGCCCAGGCCAACCTGAAGCCCGAGGCGTACCAGGCGGCCAAGTCCGCCGCCGCGATCATGGCGATGAACAACGTCTTCTACCGGACCCGGCACCTGCTGTCGGACCCCGAGTACGGGACGATGCGCGCCGGTCTGCGGATGAACGTCATCGGCAACCCGGGCGTCGAGAAGGTCGACTTCGAGCTGTGGTCGCTGGCGGTGTCCGCGATCAACGGCTGCGGCCAGTGCCTCGACTCGCACGAGCAGGTCCTGCGCCAGGCCGGTGTCGACCGCGCCACGATCCAGGAGGCCGTCAAGATCGCCGCGGTGATCCAGGCGGTCGGCGTCACCCTCGACGCGGAAGCGGTCCTCGCCTCCGCCGAGTAGGGCGTCACGGTACGAGAAGGGCCCCGGGGCTTCGCGCCCCGGGGCCCTTTCGTCGCGTCCGGAGGGTGGTCACCCCCCGCGCGGGGTCACTTCTTGAGCGCGGCCATGAGCGCCAGCATGTCCTGGGCGAGCGGGATCTCGATCCCGGAGAGGTCGACCGGCTCGGTGTCCCGGACGCCCTCACCGGTGTCCTGGTCCCAGCTGGACATCGAGCTGAAGTTGATCTCGATCTCCACCTGCCCGTCGAGCACCAGGAGCTGCGCCCCGAACGCGTCGTCGACCTGCAGGTAGGCCTTCTCCCCGAGCCCTTGGTACGGCTCCATCTCGAACCGCTTGGCCCGGGCGTCGAACTCGGGCCCCGGGTCGGTCACCAGGTGCCTCGTGTACTCGACGCTCCCGCTGTACCCGGTCTCGGGCGACCCGAACAGCACCGGGCAGTGCTGCGTCTCCAACGCGGCATCGTCGGCCAGCTCCGCCTCGGTGTCCGAGGACCGCTTGCCCAGGATGCTGGTGAGCGCCCCCAGCCTGGCCGTCTCGCAGAGGTTCTTCACGGCCTTGTAGCCCCGCATGTCCGGACCCGGCTCCTCGCCCCGCTGGACCGCGTAGAGCGCCCCGCCCCAGACCGCCGACGCCACCACCGCGCCGCCGAGCGCCCACAGCCAGGGGCGGCGGGGCCTGGGCGGGCGCGGGGCCCGCTCCTCCGTCAGAACCTCGGTGCTCTCGTACGAGCTGTCCCCGTCGAGCTCCGGTTCCGATATCACTCGCCGTCCCCCTTGCCCGCGAGCGCGCCGGGGGCCGGGGTCGGCGCGATCTCGTAGGCGGTCGCCCCGCGAGGTTCCCGCGCGCTGCGCAGCGCCTGCTCCCTGCTGTACGCGCGCAGGTATCCGACCGCCGTGTTGACGACGGCGACCAGCGGGACCGCGACCACGGCACCGCCGATGCCGGCGGTCAGGCCGCCGGCCGCGACCGCGAGGACGACGGCCAGCGGGTGGACCCGCACCGCGCGTCCGAGGATGAAGGGCTGGAGCACATGGCCCTCGATCTGCTGCACGGCGAGGACGACGATCAGCACCATGAGCGCGGTGAACGGTCCGTTGGTGACGAGGGCGACGACCACCGCGAGGGCGCCGGAGACGACCGCGCCGACGAGCGGGATGAAGGCGAAGAGGAAGATGAAGACGGCGAGCGGTACGGCCATCGGCACGTCGAGGAACCAGAGTCCGAGGCCGATGAAGACCGCGTCGATGAGGGCGACGAGCACCGTGCCCCGCACATAGGCGGTGAGGGTGCGCCAGGCGCGCGGGCCCGCGCCCGCGACGCCGGGCCGGGCTTGGGCGGGGACCAGCTTGAGCGTCCACTCCCAGACCTTCTTCCCGTCGTACAGCAGGAAGAGCGTCGAGAACATGGCGAGCAGGATGCCGGTCATCGTCTCGACGAAGACGGCGACGCCCTGCAGTCCGACGGAGGTGATCTGCTCGGCGTTGGCGCCGATGGTGTCGCTGAGGTTCTTCGCGATGTCGTTGATCTGGCGCTCGGTCACATGGAACGGGCTGTCCAGGGCCCAGCGCTTGAGCTCCTCGATGCCGTCCTTGACGCGGTCGGTCAGGTTGTCGATGTTGTCCATCACCTGCCAGACCACGAACCAGCCGACCAGACCCATCACGACGAAGCCGGAGACGGCGGTGACGGCGGTGGCGAGCCCGCGCGGCAGGCCCTTCCTGCGCAGCATGGCCACGGTGGGCTGGAGCAGGGCGGTGACGAGGAGCGCGGCGACGAACGCGAGGACGACCAGCTGGACGGAGCTGATCACCTTCATCAGCACCCAGACGGTGCCGGCGAAGACGAGCAGGCGCCAACTCGCCTCGGCGGCCACCCGCATGCCCCACGGGATCGCGGCGGCGGGATCGGGCCTCGCGGCGACGGCCGGTGCGTACGTGGGGGGTGCGGGGACGGAGAGACCGGGCTCGCCGGCGGCCGGCGGGAGCGGTGCGGCGGTGTCCGGGTCCACGTCGGGGCGGGCGGGCACGGCGGCGGCCGCCCCGGCGGTGACTCCGGTACCGGTACCGGTTCCGTCGGCGTCCCCGGCAGTGGGGGCCGCGCCGGCCGGGCGCCGCTCCCCCGGGTCCTCGAACGTCGGGCCGAGCGGCTCCTCGCGCTCCGCCTCGGCACGGCGCTCGTCGAGGCGCTCACCCATGCGGCTCAGGCTCTCGCCCAGCCGTCCCAGCCACCCTGGCACTCTCGACATCGCTTTCCTCATCCCCCGCTCGCTCTTTCCCACCGTTCCCCCACCGTTGCCCCCGGAGACCGCGGGCATTCGAAACTACACGCAAGAAGCCCCTCACCGTAGGACGGTGAGGGGCTCCCCGGGGTTGAGCACGCCGTACTAGTACCAGCGGTGGGACAGCCAGAACGACCAGGCGCCACACGGGCTGCCGTAGCGGTCGTTCATGTAGTTGAGGCCCCACTTGATCTGGGTGGCCGGATTGGTCTGCCAGTCGGCGCCGGCGCTGGCCATCTTGTTGCCCGGGAGCGCCTGGACGAGACCGTAGGCGCCCGAACCCGGGTTGACGGCCTTGTAGTTCCAGGTGGACTCGTGGTCCACGATGTTGCTGAAGCACTGGAACTGCGAGGCCGGGACCATCTGGCGGGCGATCGCCTTGACCTCGGAGACCGAGTACGAGCCCTGCGCGCTGAAGGACGAGGCGTCGCGGACCGCGGAACGGCTGGCGCGCTCCTCCGCCTCCTTGCGCTCCTTCTCGGCCTTCTCCTCGGCGGCGGCCTTGTCGGCCGCCTCCTTCTTCGCCTCGGCGTCCTTGGCGGCGCGGAGACGAGCCGTCTCCTCCGCGGACTTCTTGGCGACGGAGTCGGCAGCGGCGGCCTGGACGTCGGCCTGCTCCGAGAGGGACGAGACCTGTACCTGGGCCTGTTCGCCCACGGGAATGTCCGCGAGCAGCGTGGTGTCGGCCGCGGCGGCCTCGAAGTTGTCGTCCGAGGACTGAGCGGCGTTACCCGACGCAACGCCCATGACGGCGCCGACGGTGGTGACCGCAGTGGCCGAAGCCACCGCGAATCCCCGGACCGAGATCCGGCTCACACGGTTTCCTTCCAGCACGCCCGCACAGGTGACCACGCGGGCGAAATCGTGCCCCTGGCGCTGGTCTCCGACGTACACGGTCACAGAAGACACGGGCCCGTGGTGCTGTGGGCGGCATACGGCGAACGACTGTGGAGTTATGTGGTGGTTGTGCGCCTGAAGGTGCACGGGTGCCGTATGCGGGGCCTGACGGAAGCAAGACTTTGCCGGACGGCGACACCGCAAGGCAATTCTGCGTTGCGTGTGAAAGCTCACACCTGGGCGCGGGCAGGTGTTTTCGAAGATAAGGCGGACATGGGGGCGCCGCCCGGCTAAGCTCCTGCGCTCTGCCGGGCGGCGCCAACTTCCGTACGCATACGTACGCGTACGAATCGGGTCAGATCTGACCGTCCTCCAGCATCTCCGTCACGAGCGCCGCGATCTGGGAGCGCTCGGAGCGGGTGAGGGTGACATGGGCGAAGAGCGGATGCCCCTTCAGTTTCTCGACCACGGCGACGACTCCGTCGTACCGGCCGACCCTGAGGTTGTCCCGCTGGGCGACGTCATGGGTCAGAACGACCCGCGAATTCGCCCCGATTCGGGACAGAACGGTCAACAGGACGTTCCGCTCCAGGGACTGGGCCTCGTCCACGATGACGAACGCGTCGTGGAGCGAACGGCCCCGGATGTGGGTGAGCGGCAGGACCTCCAGCATCCCGCGGCCGAGCACCTCCTCCACCACCTCACGGCTCGCGACCGAGGACAGCGTGTCGAAGACGGCCTGAGCCCACGGGCTCATCTTCTCCGCCTCGCTGCCAGGCAGGTAGCCGAGCTCCTGGCCGCCGACCGCGTACAGCGGACGGAAGACCATCACCTTCTGGTGCTGACGGCGCTCCAGGACCGCCTCCAGGCCCGCGCAGAGCGCGAGCGCGGACTTGCCGGTGCCGGCCCGGCCGCCCATGGAGATGATGCCGACGTCCGGGTCGAGGAGCAGATCCAGCGCGATCCGCTGCTCGGCGCTGCGGCCGCGGAGCCCGAAGGCCTCCCGGTCGCCGCGGACCAGCCGTACGTTCCCCTCGGCGGTGACCCGGCCGAGCGCCTTGCCCCGCTCGGACTGGAGCACCAGACCCGTGTGGACCGGAAGCTCCGCGGCCTCCGGCACGTACAGCGACTCCTGGTCGTAGAGCAGGTCCACCTGCTCGCCGGAGAGCGCCAGCTCGGACATCCCGGTCCAGCCGTTGGCGTCGGTGATGGCCAGTTCGGCGCGGTACTCCTCGGCGAGGAGGCCGACCGACGAGGCCTTGATGCGCAGCGGCAGGTCCTTGGAGACGACCGTGACGTCGTACCCCTCCGCCTGGAGGTTGCGCGCGACCGCGAGGATCCGTGAGTCGTTGTCCCCCAACCTGTAGCCGGCGGGCAGTACGCCGGGGTCGGAATGGTTGAGTTCGACACGCAGGGTGCCGCCCAGCTCCCCGATGGGGAGCGGGGCGTCCAGGCGCCCGTACCGGACCCGGAAGTCGTCCAGGAGGCGCAGGGCCTGCCGGGCGAAGTAGCCGAGTTCGGGATGGTGCCGCTTGGCCTCGAGCTCCGTCACCACGACGATCGGGAGCACTACCTCGTGCTCCTCGAAGCGCGACATGGCGTTGGGGTCGGCCAGCAGGACGCTGGTGTCGAGAACATAGGTGCGCCGGTCGGAAAGGCGGCGCTTCGTGCTGGTCACCACGGAAGGACAGACCCCCTCGGAAGACCCCTGTGAGGTCGGGGTGCGACGGAACCGGTGTCGCTGCGGAATGGGACCGGGTTCAGGCCGCCGTGCACGGGCCGAACCACGGCCCTCCGCTTCTCCCGTACGTGTCCCGCACGGTCGTCCTGGTGCAAGGGGCCTCCCGGGTGGCGGTCTCCGTGCCGCTCACTTCACCAGGGATATGCCCTCTAACAGGCTCTGCCATGCCATGGCATATGACGACGTGTTCGTGAACACGAGGTGATCGGTTCCGGTCAGGTCCCCGGGGTGCTCCGGGGACCGTCCGAGTCCGGGAATCAGGTTCCGTAGCGCCGGTGCCGGGCGGCGTAGTCACGCAGCGCCCGCAGGAAGTCGACCTTGCGGAAGGCCGGCCAGTGCACTTCACAGAAGTAGTACTCGGAATGGGCGCTCTGCCACAGCATGAATCCGGACAGCCGCTGCTCGCCGCTGGTGCGGATCACCAGGTCCGGGTCGGGCTGGCCGCGCGTGTAGAGGTGCTCCGAGATGTGCTCGACGTCGACGATCTCGGCGAGCTCCTCGAAGCTCGTGCCGCGCTCCGCGTGCTCCAGGAGCAGCGAGCGGACCGCGTCCGCGATCTCCTGCCGGCCGCCGTAGCCCACGGCCACGTTCACGAGTATCCCCGTGTTGTCGTGGGTGGACTGCTCGGCCTCCTTGAGCACCGACTGCGTACGGGCGGGCAGCAGGTCCATCGTGCCGACGTGGTTGACGCGCCAGCGGCCGTCGGCGGCGAGCGCCCGCACGGCGTTCTCGATGATGCCGAGCAGCGGGACGAGCTGCTCCTCGGGCCGGTTCAGGTTGTCCGTGGAGAGCATCCAGAGCGTGACGACCTCGACGTCGGTCTCGGCGCACCAGCCGAGCAGCTCCTGGATCTTGTCCGCGCCCGCCTTGTGGCCCTGCTCGGGCGTCCCGCCGGAGGCCTTGGCCCAGCGGCGGTTCCCGTCGAGGATGACCCCGATGTGCTTGGGCACCTGGGCATGGTCGAGGCGGCCTTCCACCCGGCGTGCGTAGAGCCCGTACACCAGGTCGCGCAGGTTCACTGTTCTTTACCTCTCCATGCAGCGGCAGGCCCGCCGTGCCGCGGCGGTCCGCAAGCCGCCACACTACTGCGGACGGGCGACGGGCTCCCAGCCCGGGACTGTCACAAGTCCGTGATAAGCAGAGATACGTGACTGATTCCCCCCTGTACCGCGCCTCCGCGGACCGCTATGACTCCATGGAGTACCGCCGCTCGGGCCGCAGCGGCCTCAAGCTTCCCGCGATCTCCCTCGGCCTCTGGCACAACTTCGGCGACGACCGCGCGCTCGACACCCAGCGGGCCATCCTGCGCCGCGCCTTCGACCTCGGCGTCACCCACTTCGACCTGGCGAACAACTACGGGCCGCCGCCCGGCTCCGCCGAGCTCAACTTCGGCAAGCTCTTCGCCCAGGACTTCGCGCCCTACCGCGACGAGCTGATCGTCTCCACCAAGGCCGGCTACGAGATGCACCCCGGCCCGTACGGCGAGTGGGGCTCCCGCAAGTACCTGCTGTCCTCGCTCGACGCCTCCCTGAACCGGATGGGCCTCGACTACGTCGACATCTTCTACTCGCACCGCTTCGACCCGCACACCCCGCTGGAGGAGACGATGGGGGCCCTGGCCTCCGCCGTCCAGCAGGGCAAGGCGCTGTACGTGGGCGTCTCCTCGTACACCAGCGAGCAGACCGCCGAGGCCGCGCGGATCCTGCGTGAGATGGGTGTCCCGGCCCTCATCCACCAGCCCTCGTACTCGATGATCAACCGCTGGACCGAGGAGGACGGCCTCCTCGACACGCTGGAGGAGGCCGGCATGGGCTGCATCTCCTTCGTGCCGCTGGCGCAGGGGCTGCTCACCGACAAGTACCTGAAGGGCATCCCGGAGGGCTCGCGGGCCACCCAGGGCAAGTCCCTCGACCCGAACCTGCTCTCCGACGAGGTGCTGCGGCGGCTGCGCGGTCTCGCGGACATCGCGGGCCGGCGCGGGCAGTCGCTGGCGCAGCTGGCGCTGTCGTGGGTGCTGCGCGACGAGCGGATGACCTCGGCGCTGATCGGCGCGTCCAGCGTCGCCCAGCTGGAGGAGAACGTGGCGGCTCTCGCGGCCCCGCCGCTGACCGCCGACGAGCTGGTGGAGATCGACTCGTTCGCCGTGGACACCCAGGGGACGAACATCTGGGCCGGCCGGTCCTGACGCGTCCGGAGTGACCGGGGGCAGGCCCTGTGGGGATCCGGGGCAGGCCGTCGGGAGGATCCGGGGGCAGGCCCTCGCGGGATCCGGGAAAGAAAACGGGCCGGTCCGTGGGGGGGATACGGACCGGCCCGAGGGGGGGTTTCCACCATAACCCTTCGTTAGTCGTGTTGCGCGCCACGTACGCCGAACGAACCCCGACGAATTCGCCGGATCCCAGGCGGGACAAGGGGTGCAGGCCCCTGTGGCGGGTTTGCGCCCCGGCGCGGCGGCGGAGTTCCGTCCCTCCGAAGAGGGACCGCCCGGGCCGGGCGCCGCGTTGACGGAAGGCAGCCGCACGGGACCGCCTTCCGGCAGGTCAGGCCACCGGGCGCGCGGGGAGGCGGGCCGCCGCCGTCACGGCGGGCGATGCCGCGGTGACCGGCGGGCACGACCGTCACGGAAGCGCGGTGAACGCGCCGAGGAGCAGCCCCAGCAGCCCGCCGGCGAGCATGAAAGGGCCGAAGGGGATCGCCGAGGAGCGGTCGGCGCGGCGCAGGAGGACGAGCCCGACGCCGTACACCGCCCCGAACAGGAACCCCGCGAAGGCCCCCGTGAAGAGCACGCCCCAGCCGTACCAGCCGAGGGCCGCGCCGAGCGGCACCGCCAGCTTGACGTCGCCCAGACCGAGCTGGCCCGGGTTGATCAGATGGAGCACCAGATAGGCCCCGCCGAGCGCGAGCGCGCCCAGCAGCGCGTGGAGCCAGGAGCCCGCGTCGTACGGCAGGAGCTCGGCGACACCGAGGAGCAGCGGCACCGCGGCGGCCAGCGGCAGGGTGAGAGCGTCCGGAAGCCGGTGCACGCGCGTGTCCACGGTGGCGAGGAGCACGGCGAAGGGCGCGCCGAGCAGCCAGACCGCGAGCTCGGGCCGGGGCCCGCCGGTGGCGGCGGCGAGCACGGCGCAGACGAGAGCGGTGAGCAGCGGTGCCGTGTGCGGGCTTCCGGTCGTCGCGCAGTCCTGCCGCCCCGGCCCGCCGAGCCAGCCGCGCGCGGGCCCCGCGAGCTCGTGCCCGACGGGGCAGCGGTCCCGCCACGGTTCCTCGAAGGCCACGGAGAGCCGGTACGCGGCACGCGGCACGAACAGCCCGACGGCGGCGCCCCAGAGGGCGGCGAGGGTGATCGTCGTGACGTACACGGAGCCGACCCTAGGCTCGGCGGGCCGCTACGGTCTGGCACATGGGGAAATGGGCGGACGGGACGGGGACGCTGGCGACCGACGCGGTCGGGGAGGTGCCGCTGGAGGTGGCGGCCTCGTACCGCGCGCGGCGGCGGGGGCTGCTCGGGCGGGACGGGATCGCGGGGGCGATGCTCATCGTCCGGACGAACAGCGTGCACACCTTCGGGATGCGGTTCGCGATCGACGTGGCATATCTGGACCGCTCCTTCACGGTCCGCTCCGTCGTCACGATGCGGCCGGGACGGCTCGGCATGATCCGGCCGCGCGGCCGGCACGTCCTGGAGGCGGAGGCGGGCGCGATGGCCGGCTGGGGGCTGCGGCCGGGGGTACGCGTGCGCGTGGACGTCACGGCGGTCCCGAACCGAGCAGGGTGAACGCCCCGTACACGGCGGAGGCGAGCGCGAGCCCGCCGAGGACCGGCACGGCGGTCCGGACGCGGAGCCGAGCGAGGGCCACGGCGGGCGGGAGCAGCAGCCCGAACGCGGGCATCATCAGCCGCGGCCGGGAGCCGAAGTACGCGGCGCCGACGAGCGAGACGAACACGACGCCGATCGTGTAGAGCAGCAGGGGCAGCGGCTGCCGCTGCCGTACGCAGAGGACGACCAGCCGGCCGAGCAGCGCGAGCGCCGCGCAGAGTCCGAGGGCGGCGGGCCACGGCAGACCGGCGATGAACCGGGCGAGGGCGACACCGCCGTCGATGGAGTTGCCCCAGGCCGCCTGGACGTCGAAGTAGGCGGTCGCACTGTCCTGGCGGACGCCGACGTACGCGATGTACGCGAGCCAGCCGAGCGGCGCGATCAGGACTCCGGCGACCGTCCGCGGGGGCAGCCGCCGGTCCCGTACGAGCGTGACGAGTGCGGTGATCCCCAGGGCGGCGATCAGGGCGACGGCCGTCGGCCGGGTGAGCCCGGCCGCCGCGCACAGGGCGCCGGCCAGGATCCAGCGCCCGCGCAGCACCGCGTACAGCGACCAGGCGGCGAAGGCGGTGAACAGCGTCTCCGTGTACGCCATCGACTGGACGAACGCGGTCGGGTACACGCCCCAGAGGACGGCGAGCAGAATGCCGGCGCGGGCTCCGAAGGCGTGCGCGCCGCACCGGTACATTCCCCACGCGGCGGCGAGTCCGGCGGTCCAGGAGACCAGCAGCCCGGCGGTGGCCGCGTCCAGCGGGAGGACGGTGGAGAGACCGCGCTCCAGGGCCGGGAGGAGCGGGAAGAAGGCCAGGTCGGGGTGGACGTCACCGTTCGGCAGGGTGGCCTGGTACCCGTAGCCGTTCTCGGCGATCCGCACGTACCAGACGGAGTCCCAGCGGCCCTTGAGCCGGTGCAGCCCGTCCTCGCCGGTGACGGCGGAGGCGATCGCGAGGACCGCGAGGCCGATGAGGCGGGTCACGGCGTACCCGCCGACGGCGAGGACGGTGGGGTCGAGGGTACGGAGGGGACGGAGGGCGCGCCTGCGACGGCTGAGTGCGGGCGGGGACGGCGGGGACATGCGCCCGATTATCCCGGCGGCGCGCGTAGCCCATCCGGGCGGCCTTGCGCGGCTCGGGCCGGCGGCATCGTGCGGCTCGGACCGGGCATCGCTGGGCTCGGCCACCGTGGCATCGCCGGGGCTCAGCCCCGTGGCATCGATGGGTTCGGCCCCGTGGCGTCGCTGGGCTCAGCCCCGTGGCCTTATGCGGACGAACTTCGCGGCCATGACGGGACCCAGCTGCTGGACGATGGCGTGCCCCGGCTCGTGCGGGGAGGGCAGGTCGCCGAGGAAGGAGGTGACGATGACCTCGTCGACACCGAGGACACCACGACAGCTCTGCTCCTCCAGGAAGGCGAGAGTGCGGCGCCAGTCAGCCGCACACGGGGACTCGCCGAGGAAGGAGCGGACGGTGTCCTGGACGACGTCCCAGAAGAACACGTGCGGCTGCACACCGCCCTGATGGAAGACATGATTCTCGTACACGTCCCGGAACTCGGGGATCCGGGTGACGAGATCGCTGACCAACTGCACACTCTGCGCGCTCTGCACCCTCTGCGCGCTCCGCAGACCCGGGGCCGCGCCCGGAGTCTCGCCCGTCGTCGTCATCTGTCCAGAATGCTCCTGCCCGACAGGCTTGTCCCGCCACCTTTGCGCTTTCCTGACGACGGCTTTCGGCAGGTTTTCCACAGGGGGTGCGAAGTGTCCCTCTTCCGTGGATCGTTGGGCGTATGTACGAGTTGGCGATCCTCGCCAGGGGCGGGGTCCTCCTGACGGTCTGGGCGGTCGCGGCGGGCTGGCCCCCGGGCCGCCTGGCCGGCCGCCTGCGCGGGGACGGCTGGCAGCGGATCTGCCGGGGTGCGTGGGCGGCCCCGGGCAAGGAGGTGGATTGGCGGGTGCGGGCGACGGCGCTCCAGCTCCTGCGCCCGGAGTGGGTGTGCAGCCACGGGACGGCGGCACGACTGCACCGCATCGAGCGGCTGGAGCCGCCGGGGCGGGTGGACCGCCTGGAGTTCACCGCCCCTGCGGCGTCCCGCTCGACGGCCGGCGGGGGAACACGGGTGCGCGTCCACGGCACGAGGTTCCTGACGGCCGGCGACGGGACGATACGACGGGGCCTGCGGACCACGACCCCGGCGCGGACGGTCGGCGACCTGATACGGGCGGCCGCCGGCCGGGAGGAGGCCGTGGTGGTCGCCGACTCGGCACTCGCGCGGCGGACGGTCGAAGGGGTGCGGCGCGAGGCGCTCGTCCGCCACGAGGACCTCACCGCCGAACTCGCGGCGCCCCGGCGGGGAGCGCCCCGCGCCCGGTCCTGGCTGCGGCTCGCCGAGCCGGCGTCGGGCTCACCGGCGGAGACGGTGGCGAGGCTGCGGATGGGGGACGCCGACCTGTTCCCGGAGTGCCAGCCGATCCTGCGGACGGCGGCGGGGCCTGCGCTGCGCCCGGACTTCCTGTTCCGCGCGCAGGGCCTGGCGGTGGAGGTCGAGGGCTACGCCTTCCACGGCACCCGCCGCGCCCACGAGCGGGACGTGGCCCGCTTCAACGCGCTGCAGTCCTGCCCGGAGATCCGCCGGGTGCTGCGGTTCACGGCGGGCGAGGTCTTCCGGCATCCGGACCGGATGACGGCCACGATCAGGGCGGCGCTGACTCTCTGACGAGGAGGAGCAACGAGGCGCAGGGTAAAGTCCGTTGGCTGCGAAGAGATCACCACGGCAGCGCGTCTCGGCGATCTCCATCAACACCAGAGAGAAACAGGGAGTTTCGGTGTCCACGGCCCCCATGCCTCCGAGCAACCACCCGCACCAGGACGCCGGTTCGCCCGGCGGGCCGTTCCCGCCGCCTCCCCCGCAGCCGCCGCCCCGACGGCAGGGCTGGCTCGGCAGACAGAGCGAAGCCGTCCGGATCACCGTCATCGGCGCGGTCATCGCCGGCGTCTTCTCCCTGGCCGGCGCCGTCCTGACCTCCGCCCTGACGGACAAGGGCGAGAGCCCCTCGGACGCGAAGGCACCGACGCAGTCCCGCACGGCCACGGAGCCGGGCACGCCGCCTCCGTCGACCTCCGAGGTGCCGTCATCGGAGCCCTCGACAGGGTCTGACCAGGTGAGCGACGGGCCCTCCCCGGACAGCTCCTCGACGGCGTCGGCGACGGCACCGACGGCCGGGTCGTACACCGAGTTCTACCCGAAGCAGGCCATGTCCCTCGGCCTGCCGCCCGGTTCCGACCTCGGCACCATCGACTTCGACGCGCCGGCCACGCGCCGGTACACCCGCGAGGAGTGGGACAGGGCGAAGGAGAAGGCCGAACAGAGCGGCGTCCCCATCGAGGCCGACCTCACCTACCAGGACACCCTGGAGGGCTACCTCTCCCTGCGCAACGGCCGCAACGCGGCCCAGCTCCAGCCCACGGACGCCTCGGAGCAGGCCCAGGACTGCGCACGGGCCGCCAGGGTCGGCGGCTTCACCGAGTCCGCCATGTCCAAGTGGGACCTCCCCGCCAAGACGGTCCTCTGTGTCCTGACCGACAAGGGGAACATCGCCCGGGTCGTGATCACCGGCTTCATCGGCGGCAACCCCCAGTCCTCGATCGCCCCGCCGGCGCAGATCGCCCTGGAGGTCACCCTCTGGAAGCCGGGCACCTGAGCCACCGGAGGAATCAGAAGATGTCGGGCGTACGGTTCAGGATCCGGCCCGGCAGGGAGTACCAGCGGCCGCTCTGGGCCAGGTGCCGGGTGTAGACGCCCTGGAGGAGCAGGGCCAGGGACAGGTCCACGGCGTCGACCTGGCCCTCGGTCCTGACATCGAGCGTCACCGGCCTGCTCCAGTCGTCGCGGGTGACCCGGACGACGATCCCCTGCCGGAGCAGCTCGGTGACCCGCTTGTCCTGGCCCCGCCGGTAGCGGTACGCCCGGCCGGCGAGACCGATGCGCAGGGCGCGGCCGTCCCGGGACAGGCCGCTGCGGCGGCGGCTCAGGGTGCCGGTGTACTCGCCGACCTGGAACCTGGCGCGGGCGGGCAGTGGCGCCCTGCCGAACCGGATGCCGCTGAAGACCCCCTGCGGCAGGCGCTCGCCGGCGACCGAGAACTGCGCGAAGCCGTCGCCCCGCCCGACGGCGTTCCCGTACCGCAACTCCACGGACCCGAGCCCCGGGATCGCCCCGCCCCAGGAGGGCGCGGGGGCGAGCCATCGGGAAGCGGCCTCGGGGTCGGTGTGGCGAAGCGTGAATCCGGCAGTGCTCATGACACGCCAGTATGCCCGCGGGCAGCCCGGCCGCGGGGGCGTCGGCCTCAGGGCGTGACGGGTGGTGTGGTGCGGGGGAAGGAGATCTCGACGCGACGGTTCTTCTTGCGGCCCTCCTCGGAGCCGTTGTCGGCGATCGGGTAGTCCTCGCTGTAGCCCCGGATGTCGAAGGTCGTGCCCGGGTCGAGACCCCGCGCGAGGACCTGCTGCACGGCGACGGCCCGCTCCTTCGACAGCTTGAGCCCGTGCTCGTACGTCCCGAGGTTGTCGGTGAACCCGAAGACCCGGACGCGACCGGAGCCGAGCTTGTTGATCTCGGCGGCGATGGCGGCGATACGGGCGTTGGCGGCGGCGCCGAGCTTGGCACTGTTCTTGGGGAACAGGACCTCGGCCTGCAGCGCGAACGTCACGTCCACGTTGGTGTCCTGACGGCGCTGCTCACCCCCCTCGTCCTCGACGATCTGCTTGATGTCGAGCACCTTGGCGGCGGCGAGGGTGGCACCGTCGGGAAGCATGAGCCCCGGGGAGCTGGGATCGACGGCCGGCGGCGGGGACGCACTCGCGGCGGACCCGGGGGGATCGTCGGCGAAGGCGACGGGCACGAGGAGGGGCCCCAGGGCGACGGATGCGACCAGGAGTACGGCGAGGCGGCGGTATGTCGTCGTCATGGCGTCGCCTCAGGAGAGTTTGAGGGTGGCGGGTTCGAAGGTGGGGAGCTGGAACGAGACGTCGGTTGTGGCGGGGGGTGGGGCCGGGAATTGCATGAAGACCGGGATCGACCGGTCGGCGCCAAGATTGGTGAGCCCGGAAGTGGTCAGCGGGCGCCCGTCCGTGTCCCGTAGTACGTAATACCGCTTCTTGCCGACCGAGTCGACGAGCGTGGCTCCGCCCAGGGAGTTCCCGTGCTTCACGACCTCGGTCTCGTCACCACTCAGGCGAGAGGAAACGATGGTCGCCGTGCTGGAGGTGTTCTTCAATTGCCCCTTGATGGTCAGGAATCCGCCCGCATCTCGCTCCACGGAGTTGATAGACAACTCGAGCCCCTTCTGCCCCTTGGCGACTGCCAGCACTTCGGCAGGCTCTTCCGCGCTCTGGGACTCTTGACCCTCCTGGGTCTTCTGCGCCGAAGGAGTGGTCGCGGCCGGTTTATCCGCCTTCGGCTTGTCCTCAGCTCCGCAGCCGACTGCGAGGAGAGCGACCGACGCAATCACCAGGGAGGCCAACCCCTTCCGTGCGTACCGCTTATTCATGAAACGCGCTTCCTTTACTCGTCGTCTCCGGCCAGTCGGACAGTGAAGAGGTCCTCGACGTCGGGAAGTTCCGGGTCCTCGGGATCGATCGTCCAGGCCTCGTCATCACAGGTGAGCCCAGTGATCGGTTCGGGTTCGGGTTCGGGTTCGGGCTCCGGCTCCTCGGTCGGTTCCGTAGGATCGGGATCCGGCTCGGTTACTTCCGGTCCAGGCACTTCTGCTGGCGTGAAGTTGCATTTCGGCTTGATCACGGCCTTTGCAGAAGCAGTGGCGTGCCTAGTCTCCGTTCCTGGCACGAGGGACCGACCGACGGTCTCCCGTGTCTGCACTGTGACGCTGAAGCCTTCCGCCCCCGACAGGGGCAGACATCCGCCATCCAGGATGTCCGCACCGTTCCTGCCGGCGAAGTCAGCCGCCTGCTGGCACGCCAGGGTGCCGTCATAGGCTTTTCCCTGGAGGAAGTCCTCCCACCGCCCAGGTTCGAGAATGACGGCGATCCACCCATCGCGGAGCTGGTCCCGAGCATCCTGCGCGGCGGCAAGTGCCGCCGCGTCCGCGGCGGTCTGGGCGCCGTTGCGCGTAGCGCCAGCTTGTCCCACCACGAAGTAGACGAACCCCAGAAACAACAACCCCGCTATGGCCGCGACGTAGACCGGAAAGGCCTGGCCCGCGTCACCGTTGCCACGGCGCGCGGCCCTCAGCCGCCCGTCAGCTCGGTGATCTTCGTGGCGATCGCGTCCTTGATCGACTGCCCGATATCCGTACCAGTGATCGCGACCACGATCGCCACCACCACCACGATGATCCCCAGATACTCCACCGCCGTCTGCCCGCGATCCCCTCGCAGCAGTCGCGCGGTCACTCCCACCTTGGCCCTCGTCAGGGCCTTCAGCATCGCGTCGTTCATCGTGGTCCCCTCCGCGTTCAGACGCCTGTGCTCGGGTTCGGTTCGCCGACCGGCGGGTCGGCGGACAGGGCCCGTGGGCCGTGTGGGCCCTGGTCATCGGGTGGGCCTCCTGCCCAGCCGGGAGGCTATGGCCTCGGACCGTGTGCGGGTGGCGATTCGACGGTTCCCGAGGCTCCTCGCGAGCACGCCCATCACTCCCCTCCCTCACACTCAGTCCGCACTGTGGCACATCCTGTTGTGCGCGCGAAGGCCTTTCCCGTGAATATGTCACCGGCCGCCCCCTCGGCGCCTCACTCTCCCGTCACCGACCCGAAGTCCGTCCCCGTGCCCAGGAACAGGCCCGCGCCCAGCAGGATCATCGTCGCCGGGACCATCAGCGTCGTGATGACCATCGTCGCCTTCGGTACCGCCTTCGCCGCCTTCCTGCGCGCGTTCTGCGCGTCCGTGCGCCGCATGTCGTTGGCGATCTGTATCAGCGTGTCCACGATCGGCGCGCCCAGCTCCTCGCCCTGCTGCAGCGCCGTCACGAACTGCGCCACCTGCTCCGAGTCGTTCCGCCGGCGCAGTTCGTCGAAGGCCTGGCGGCGGCTCACGCCCATGTCCATCTGCCGGAGCGTGATGCGGAGTTCGTCCGACCACGGGCCTTCGTACTTCTCCGCCACCCGTTCCAGCGCCTGACGGAAGCCGAGGCCCGCCGACACCACGACGGCCAGTACGTCCAGGAAGTCCGGCAGCGTGCGTTCGATCTGGTCCTTGCGGATGCGGACCGCCGACCAGATGCCGACCTCCGTCCAGAACGCGCCGAACGCGAAGAGGAGGACCGCCACCAGGAAGGACCCCCTGCTCAGCATCAGCAGGCCGCCCAGGACGCCGAGGAAGCCGTAGACCGCCCGCCTCGCCCCGTACCGGTCGATCGTCAGGCCGCCCGGGTTTCCGGCCAGGTCGATGCGGCGCCGGACCGCGTTGACCCGCTTGGGGCCCATCAGGCGGAGCACGGTCGGCGACCAGCGCATGCCGAGGCGGTCGACGGCCGAGTCGACGGCCCCGGTGCGGGTGGCGCCGACCTCCAGGGCGAGCCGGAGGTCGTCGGGGAGTTTGGCGTCCGCGCGGTAGAGGCGGATGCCGTACGCGGCCCCGGCCACGGCGAGGCCCGCGAGGAGGGCGAGGAGGAGGTCCACGGCGGCAGTCCGTCCCTACACGTCGATCTTCGAGAAGCGGCGGATGGCGATGAAGCCCACCACGTACAGGGCGAACGCGGCGACGACGGCGAACTGCCCGAGACCGGAACCGGTCATCCGGTCCAGCGCCCCGGGCTGCATGTTGTCGATGAGCAGAAGCGAACCGACGCCGATGACGGGCACGGAGTACGCGGTCATGCTCACCTGTGAGAGCTGGGTACGGACCTCGCGCCGGGTCTCCTTGCGCTCCTCCAGCGTCTCGGTGAGGTTCCGCAGGGACGAGACGACGGTGCCGCCGGCCCGGTTGGCCAGGACCAGGGTGGTGACGAGGACGACGAGCTCGCGGGACGGGAGGCGTTCGGCGAGTTCCCCCAGGGCGTCGTCGAGCGACGTGCCGACGGCCAACTGCTGGGCGACCTTCTCCAGTTCGTCCCCGGCCGGCGCCTCCATCTCGTCGGCGGCCAGGCTGAGGGCCATCCGGAGCGCGAGCCCGGCCTGGGTGGCGTTGGCCAGGATTCGGGAGAGTTCCGGGAGTTGGTTGATGAACTTCTCGATCCGCTTCTGCCGCTGCCAGCCGAGATAGCCCATGGCCACCCAGATGCCGAGCAGTCCGCAGATCGGGCCGAAGAACGGCGACAGCGCGGCCTGGCCGACGACCCACAGGACGGCCACCGTCGCCGCCAGGGCCACCGTGAACTCGCCCGGGGTGACGTCGAGACCGGTCGCCGCGATCCGCAGCTCCAGCTTCCGGCCGAGGGTCGTCCGCCGGACCCGCCGGTCGACGCCCTGGAAGCGGCGCCTCCGACGTCCGGTGCCCTCGGGGGCGCCCGACTCGTCGAGCCGCGCGACGAGCGCCGCGTGCCGGCGGGCCCCGCTCGCGTACAGCTGGATCCCGGTGATGCCCAGGACGCAGCAGAGCAGCGCGACGCCGATCGTCAGCCAGAAGGGGTCGGTCATGGGCCTTGCTCCTCGTCGGCTCTCGTCGGCATCAGTCGGCCTCGCGGGTGGTGAGGTGGGCTTCCGTCACGGCCACGCCGAAGGCCTGCGGGATGGGCTGGCCCGCCAGGTAGAGCCGCTCCGCGACCCGCCTCGGCAGCGGGTGGTAGGTGAACTGCCCGTACACCCGCCCGTCCGCGGCCACCGGCTGCGCCTGGAACCGGCACACCGTGGCGAGCAGGAAACGTTCGCGCCCGTGGGAGGCGAGGACGGAGATCTCGGTGATCCGACGGGTGCCGTCGGGGTGCCGGGTGAGCTGGACGAGGACGTCCACGGCGCTGTTGATCTGGTCCCGGAGCGCCTCGAACGGCACCTTGACCTCGGACATCGACGCCAGCGTCTGGAGCCGCATCAGCGCGTCCTCGGCCGAGTTGGCGTGGACGGTGGCGAGCGAGCCGTCGTGGCCGGTGGACATCGCCTGGAGCATGTCGAGGGTCTCACCGCCGCGGACCTCACCGACGATGATCCGGTCGGGCCGCATGCGGAGCGAGTTGCGGACGAGATCGCGGATGGAGATCGCTCCCCGGCCCTCGATGTTCGGCGGGCGGGCCTCGAGACGGATCACGTGGGACTGCTGGAGCTGGAGTTCGGCCGAGTCCTCGATGGTGATGATCCGCTCGCCGTCGGGCACGAGACCGGAGAGGGCGTTGAGGAGGGTGGTCTTCCCGGTGCCGGTGGCGCCCGAGACGATCAGGTTGAACTTGGCCTGAACCAGTCCCGACAGCAGGAGCAGCATCTGCTCGTCGAGCGAACCGAGACCGACCATCTCGTGGAGTGTGTACGCCCGGGGGAAGCGGCGGATGGTGAGGGTGGCCCCGGTGAGCGAGAGCGGCGGGATGATGACGTTGACGCGCTCGCCGGACGGCAGTCGGGCGTCGACCATCGGGTTCGACTCGTCGACCCGCCGGTTGACGGTGGAGACGATCCGCTCGATGGTCTGCATCAGCTGGTCGTGGGAGGCGAAGCGGAGTGGCAGCAGTTCGACGCGGCCGGCCCGCTCGATGAAGATCTGGTCGGGGCCGTTGACCATGATCTCGGTGATCGAGGCGTCTTCGAGGAGTGGTTCGAGTACGCCGAGACCGAGGGCCTCGTCGACGACGCGGCGGATCAGCTGGGCCCGCTCGGCGGTGGAGAGGACGGGCCCCTCGCGGCTGATGATGTGCCCGAGGACGCGCTCCAGACGGGCGCGCCGCTCGGCGGCCGCGAGCGCGGACATCTCGGTGAGGTCGATCTCCTCCAGGAGCTTGGCGCGGAAGGCGGCGACCAGATGGCCGTCCTCCCGGGCCGCAGCGCCGCCCCCGTGGTCCTCGGGGGCGCTGATCCGGGCCCGCAGACTCATGATTCGTGGTCCCTTCTCACTCGTCCTCCTCGTCGGGCAGGGGCATGGTGGCGGTCTTCGTCACTTCGCCGAAGCCCTTCACGAAGGGCACGACGGACGGGATCTTCACGGTCACGGTGACGGTGACCTCGTCACCCCCCCGGTACGTGACGACGTCAGGATCGATCCAGCCGCTCACGGCGGCGCCGGCGGCCGCCCGCGCGTCGAGCCCGTCCTCCGCGTCGCTGCTCTCCGCCCGCGCGGCCGCGCGTGCCGCCGTGCCCGCCTGTTGCGCGGCGTACGCGGCGATGCCGAGCTGGAGCCCGGCGAGGCCGACGATCAGCAGGATCGGCAGGAAGCCGAGGTACTCGATGGCGGCCTGGCCGGGGTCGCGCCGCCCGGTGCGCGGTTCTCTCCTCATGGCGTGCGGTCCTCCTCGTACACGGCCCCCGCCTCGCCCACCACGGGGAAGAGCCCGCCGAGCCCGGGGACGAGGACCGGCACCTCGACGGAGACCCGTACGCGGACCATGCCGCCGCTCACGTCTCCGCAGTCCCCACCGGAGGCGCTCCAGGCGCCGCTGATGTGCCGGGCGGCCGCGGCCGCCCCGTCGTCGCCGACGGCGCAGGCCCGTGCCGCCTCGTCCGCCGCGTTCCCCGCGAGCGTGAACGCGTATCCGACCAGGACGATCTGCCAGAGCAGCGCGAGGGTGAGCAGGATCAGCGGCACCATGCCGAGGAACTCGACCGCCACCTGTCCCCTGTCGTCCCTGCCCGAGCCCTGGTGGATGCGCATGGGTCAGCGCCCTCCGGCGCGGCGCCGCAGTCCCAGCGAGCCCCGGTCGCCCGCCCGTGCGAGCTGCTGGCCGGGCCGGCCGGCCGTCGGCGTCGCGGCCGGTGCCTGGACCAGGCCGAGCTCGCCCGCGAGGGCCCACAGCGCCTGCTTGACCGTCGACTTGGCGTCGAGCTCGTGCAGCCGGCCCGCGTCGACGACCGCCTGGAGCTCCTTGAAGTGGGCGGGGACGGCGACGCCCGCGACCCGGGTGCCGGTGATCTTCTGGACGAGGGGCGGCTGGATCTCGGTGGAGCGGTGGTGGCGGTTGACCAGGGTCACCGTCTCCTCGGCCTTGCGGACCTGGAGCCGTTCCCACATGCGTACGGTCCGCTTGGCCGCCCGGACGGCGACCACGTCCGGTGTGGCGACGAGGATCGCGGTGTCGGCCATCTCGATCGCCGCGGCGTTGGCGCTGTTGAGCTGGGAGCCGCAGTCGACGACGACGACCTCGTGCCGGCCGCGCAGGGCGCTGACGATCTGGCGGGCGGCGCGGTCGGTGACCTCCTCGCCGCGCTCGCCCTCCGCCGGGGCGAGGAGCAGGGAGAGTCCGGTCTCGTGGACGTACACGGCGTCCTGGAGGACCCGCGGCGAGATGTCGGCGATGGAGGCGAGGTCGGCCACGGAACGCCGGAACTGGACGTCCAGGTAGGAGGCGATGTCGCCGCTCTGGAGGTCCATGTCGACGAGCGCGACGGTACGCCCGGAGGCGCGGGCCGCGAGGGCGAGGTGGACGGCGGTGACGGTGGCGCCGACCCCTCCCTTGGCGCCGCTGACGGTGACGACGGTGCCGCCGGGTCCGGTGACCTGGTCGGCTCCCGCGCCGAGGTGGCGGCGGACGCCGGCGGACCACTGGGCGGCGGCCTGGACGCGGCTGGCGAGTTCCTCGTAGCCGAGGGGCAGGGTGACGAGTCCCCGCGCGCCGGAGTCCATGGCGGCGGAGAAGAGGACGGGGCTCGCGTCGGCGGTGATGAGGACGACGCCGACGGCGGGGAAGCGGAGGGCGACCTCGCGGACGAGTTCGAGCGCGGGTACGGGGCCGATCCGCTCGTGCACCAGGACGACCTCGGGGAGTTCGTCGAGCGAGGCGGCGGCGAGCCGCGCGAGGGTGTCGACGAGCTGGGTGGAGTCGGTGACCGGCGGGGCGGGCTCTGCGTCGGGGAGCTGCCCGATGAGTGTGGTGACGGACCGGGCCGCGTCGGGGTCGCCGACGGCCGGCAGGATCCTGGTGGTCATACCGGCCTCACTTGTCCTTTTCGAGCGTGTAGGTGCGGTCGCGCTGGTCGGCGGGGGCGCCGCCGGTGGTGGGTGCGACCAGGGCGAGGCGTACGTGCTCGGCGAAGGACTCGGCGTACGCGACGCGCTGGGCGTCGAGGGTGGAGAGGGCGAAGGAGATCGGCACGGCCGCGTCGGCGCGTGCGGAGCTCTGGGAGCTGTCCCTGATCGGGGTGAGCTTGCCGACGTCGAGGACGCGGGCGCCGGCGACGATCATGCGGGACTGGGAGGCCTCGCCCTTCTTGTCGCCGGCGAAGGTGGCGTAGATGTTGACGGTGGCGCCCGCGGTGATCTTGCCGGCGACGCCGGTGGCGGCGTCGATCATGATCGCGATCTCCTGCTGGCCCGGCTGGAGCTCGGGCTGCTCGACGATCATGTCGGACTGGAGGAGCGAGCCGGCCTTGAGCTGGGTGACGGCGATGCGGCCCTCGATCTGGCGGAGGTCGGTGACGGCGGTCTCCGAGAGCCAGCGCTCCGGCATGGAGATCTTCTCGAACTGGCTCGCCCTCAGGGGGGCGTACGGGGCCACGTTCTCCTTGATCCGGTACGCGGTGGTCTCCGGGCCGACCTTGGAGTTCACGTCGCTGATGACGGCGAGCACACCGGCGAAGGCGCCGATCGCGCACAGGACGGACAGCAGCAGCAGGATCACGCCGCGGCGCTGGCGGGAGTTCATGGCCGTACTACCTCGATCGGAGACGTGGGTCCGGGGCGGACGGGAGCGGGCGGTCGGGGGCGGGAGGCGGGGGCGCGGAAGGGGGTCGGCGCGGAGGGGGCGGGGAGCGGCTCAGGGCAGGGCACGGGTGGGGTTCCCCTGCGCGTTCACGGGAGTGAGCTGGGTGTACGAGGAGGACGGGGGGCCCGGGTGGGTCGGGGGGCCCGGGTGGGTCGGGGGGCCCGGGTGGGTCGGGGGGCCCGGGTGGGTCGCGTGCGGGCCCTGGTACGGGGCCGGGTGCGCGCCGCCCGGCTGCGGGGTCGCCTGCGCCGCCGGCCCGAGCGCGCGGGTGCCGCCTTCGCGCCGGCCTCCGTCCTGGGCGCCGTGCAGCGCGCGGCCGCCCTGCTCCGGTACCGCTCCGAGCTGGAGGGGGGCTCCGCAGAAGCCGCAGCGGTCGCCGATGAGGTCCATCGCGCACCAGTGGCAGGTCTCGCGCCGTACGGAGGAGACCAGCTGGTAGAGGACGGGCAGGTCGGGCAGGTACGCGGCGAACTCGACGAGCTTTCCCGTCCCCCACCAGCGGGGCGACGCCTCGGGCAGCGGTGTCTCCAGGACGGGGCCGTGGATCCGCCACCCGGGGACGAGGGTGGTCGTGGGCCAGTCGGTCTGGAGCTGGCCGCGGGCGAGCAGGAGTTCGGTGGTGAACTCGGGTCCGGGGAGGGTTACCTCGCCGGACCCGACGCGGGTGATCTGCGCGGTGGGGCCGGCGAGTACGGCGAAGTGGGCGCCGGGGAGCCAGCCCTTGAGGTGGGAGCCGAGGCTGACGGGGACGCGGTCGAGCCGGGAGACGGAGCCGAGGACGGCACCGGCGTAGATGTAGTGGGCGAGCAGCCGGGCGGCGGAGGCGAGGACGCCGGGGCTGAAGTCACAGCCCGCCAACTGGCGGAGCTGGCGGACGAGTACGGCCGCTCCGAGGGGTGGCAGGTCGGTGCCGACCAGGGCGATCCGGTCGCTTTCGAGCAGGGCCCGGACGGCGCGCAGCCGTTGTTCGACGGCGGGCGGTGCGGAGGTGGGGCAGACGACGACCACGTGCCCGTACCGCGCGAGGAGCTGCTGCATGTCGGCGACCGAGGCGTCGAGCGACCGGGTCTCGGGAGCCGGCAGGACGGTGGCGTGCGGGGTTCCGGGGTCGGTCGGCGGCAGCACCAGGTCGGCACTGGTGACCGCGATCGCTGTCGGCACGTCGGACCCCCCGTCCCCTCCGGCCTCCGGTGTCCCGGGGGCCGCGGATCACTTACCGCGTTCACGGCATCACCGCAGGGTGCTGCCGTCTCTGCACCTTATCCACGACCCCCGGGGTGGTGAACACACAATCCGCCAAGCCGGCCGCCTTTCTCGGGGGTCCGGAGCGCGAACCCGTCGGCCCGCGCCGGGCAGCGGTCACCCGCTCCGAACAGGGCTTGCTGCCAGAGGTCTTGACAACGCGATTGGTCTGGACCAACTTGTCCCCACAGCGGTGGCCACCGCCCGCACTGCCCGTACCGCCGGCACCTTCCGCACCCCCCTACCCCCCGTACCGCCTCGTACCCCCGTACGAGCCCCTCCGTACGACGACGTACGGCACCTCCACATCCCCCACATCCCCAACTCCCCTCCGGAGGATGCACGTGGACCGCACCACCACCCGCCCGCACGGACGCCGCTGGCTCGGCGGAGCGCTCGCGCTCGCCGTCGGCTCCGGGCTCGTCCTCGTCGGCGGAGCCGGCACCGCGCAGGCGGCCGACGTCAACGTCGCCAAGAACGCCGGTTTCGAGAACGGCCTCGCCAACTGGTCCTGTTCCGCAGGGAGCGGCGCCGCCGTCTCCTCCCCGGTCCGCACCGGGGCCGGCGCGCTCCGGGCGACCCCGGCCGGACTCGACAACGCCAAGTGCGTACAGACCGTGGCCGTGAAGCCCAACTCGACATACACGCTGAGCGCCTGGGTGCAGGGCGGCTACGCCTACCTCGGCGTGAACAACACCGGGACCGGCTCCGGCAGCGTCTCCACCTGGACGCCCGACAGCGCCGCCTGGAAGCAGCTCACCACCACGTTCACCACGGGGGCGAGCACCACCTCGGTCGAGCTCTACACCCACGGCTGGTACGGGACCTCCCCGTACTCCGTCGACGACGTCAGCGTCTTCGGCCCCGACGGGGGCGGCGGCCAGGACCCCGACCCGGTGGTCCCGTCCACCCCGGCCGGTCTCGCCGCGGGCACCGTCACCTCCTCCTCGGTCGGCCTGAGCTGGGGCGCGGTCTCCGGCGCCACGGGCTACAAGGTGTACCGCGACGGCGGCAACCCGCAGACCGTGAGCGGTACTTCGGCCACGATCAGCGGACTCACGGCGGACACGGCGTACCAGTTCCAGGTCTCCGCGACGAACTCCGCGGGCGAGTCCGCGAAGTCCGCCGCCGTCTCGGCCAGGACCGCCAAGGTCACCGACCCGGGCCCCGGCCCTGCCGTGCCCAAGCACGCCCTCACCGGCTACTGGCAGAACTTCAACAACGGCGCCACCGTGCAGAAGCTGCGGGACGTGCAGTCGCAGTACGACATCATCGCCGTCTCGTTCGCCGACTCGACGACCACGGCCGGCCAGATCGTCTTCAACCTCGACCCGGCCGTCGGCTACGCCTCGGTCGCCGACTTCAAGGCGGACATCGCCGCGAAGAAGGCCGCCGGCAAGTCCGTCGTCATCTCGGTCGGCGGCGAGAAGGGGAACGTCACGATCAACAGTGACGCCTCCGCGACCGCCTTCGCGAACAGCGCGTACGCCCTGATGCAGGAGTACGGCTTCAACGGCGTCGACATCGACCTCGAGCACGGCATCAACTCGACGTACCTGACCAAGGCGCTGCGCCAGCTGTCCGCCAAGGCCGGTTCGTCGCTGGTCCTGACCATGGCCCCGCAGACCATCGACATGCAGAACACGGGCACGGAGTACTTCAAGACCGCGCTCGCCGTGAAGGACATCCTCACGGTCGTCAACATGCAGTACTACAACAGCGGTTCGATGCTCGGCTGCGACGGCAAGGTCTACAGCCAGGGCTCGGTGGACTTCCTCACCGCGCTCGCCTGCATCCAGATCCAGGGCGGTCTCTCCCCGTCGCAGGTCGGCCTGGGCGTCCCCGCCTCCACGCGGGGCGCGGGCAGCGGCTACGTCGACCCGCAGATCGTGAAGAACGCGCTCGACTGCCTGACCAAGCTCACGAGCTGCGGCACCTTCAAGCCGGCCCAGGCCTGGCCGACGCTGCGCGGCGCCATGACCTGGTCGACCAACTGGGACGCGACGGCCGGCAACGCCTGGTCGAACGCGGTGGGCCCGCACGTCCACAACCTGCCGTAACGGAACGATCCCGCACCACCCGCGGCGCCGCCGGTCTCCCGGCGGCGCCGCGTCGTCTCCTCAGGCCTTCGGCCTCGGACCGGCGGACCTCACCTGGGCAGGAACCGGACCAGGACCCTGTCGAGCCCCCTGACCCACTCCTCGACCCTGGCCGCCCGGCGGCCGTCGATCTCGCAGAGGTAGCTGGTGCCGCCGTAGAGGTCGACGGCGATCCGCAGCGACCGTCCGCGCCGGGTCCGCTCGTACCGTACGGCTCCGATCTCGGCCCAGGTGAACTCGGCTTCGTCGTCGAGCAGCTGGAGGCAGATTCCGGCGCCGTCCACGACGATCCCGTACACGCTGTCGGCGGCCACGAAATCCGGCACGGGCTGCGGGGGCGCGGCGGGCGGCGGCGGGACCGGCTGCGGGACGAAGAAGGCGGGGGTCGGCGGGCCGAACCCCGGCGGGACCGAGTCGTGCGGAGCCGGGGGCGCGTACGGCGACGGCACCGCGGCCTGCGGCGGCACGGGCGTCGACGGGGCGGCGGCTCCCGGCGGTCCGTACGACGGCGGGACCGAGTCCTGCGGCGGCCCGAACCCCGGCGGGACCGGATGGCGCGGCGTGGCGGGCGCGTCGAGGACCGTCGGCGGCGGCACCGCCCCCGCGCCGTCCCGCGTCACCGCCTCGCCCAGCACGTCCAGGATCTCCTCCGGCGTCGGCCGTCCGGCCGGGTCCTTCGCGAGGCAGCGGCCCACGAGCCCGCGCAGGGACTCCGGCACGGAGGCGAGGTCCGGGCCCTCGTGCACGGCGCGGTACATGAGGCCCATCGGCGTGCCGTCCCCGAAGGGGCGGCCGCCCGCCGCGGCGACCAGCACCGCGCCCAGCGCGAAGACGTCCGCCGCGCCCGTGACCTCCTCGCCGAGGGCCTGTTCGGGGGCGAGGTAGCCGGGGGTGCCGAAGGCGGAGCCGGTGGCTGTGAGCCGGGTCGACTCCAGCGCGCGGGCGATGCCGAAGTCGAGGACGCGGGGGCCGTCGGGGGCCATGACGATGTTGCCGGGCTTGAGGTCGCGGTGGACGAGCCCGCAGGCGTGGATGGCCTCCAGGGCCTCGGCGAGCGCGGCGCCGAGCGAGCGCAGCCGTCCCTCGTCCATCGGGCCCTCGGCGGTGACGAGTGCCGAGAGGGTGGGGCCGGGGATGTAGGCGGTGGCGAGCCAGGGCGCCTCGGCGTCGGGGTCGGCGTCCACGACCTGGGCGGTGTGGAAGCCGCCGACCTGCCGGGCCGCGGCGACCTCGGCGCGGAAGCGCGCGCGGAAGGAGGGATCGGAGGCGAGTTCCGGCCGGGCCACCTTGACGGCCACGGCACGCCCGCCGCGCGATCGGGCCAGATAGACGGTGCCCATGCCGCCTTCGCCTAGCTTGTGCTCGATGACGTATCTACCGATGAGGGTCCCCACCGGGACAGTATGGCCGAACTCAGTATCTTGACCGGTCCATGACACAGCATCACCATGTGGCCGAACACGGAACACCGAACACGGTGCACCGAACGCAGAACGCAGAACACCGAACACAGAACACCCGCACGCGCTTGTCGCACCCCCCACCCTCCCCACCCAGGAGACAGCATGCGACGTTCTCTCCGCGGCAGAAGGTCCGCCACCCTCGCGGCCCTCGTGGCGCTCGCCCTCGCGGCGCCCCTGTCCGCCCTCACGACACCCGCCGGGGCCGACCCGTCGTCGGCCGCCGCCCGGCTCGCCGTCGGCGCCGACGAGGTGATCCGGCAGTACGAGGTCGCCGGACCCTCCACCCCGGCCGCCCGGAGCGCGCTGACCGCCACCGGTGTCTCGATCGACGAGGTCGACGCCCGGTCGGTCGTGGTCAGTGCCAACACCGAACAGCTGAGGAACCTCAAGGCGCTCGGCTACAAGCCGGTCGCCCTCCCCGGCCCGCCGGACCGGACCGCCGAGGGCGGCAAGGCGGCCGGCCCGCTCGACTTCCCCTCCGCCGACGCGAGGTACCACAACTACGCGGAGATGAACGCGGAGATCGACCAACGGCTCGCCTCCTACCCCTCGATCATGCGCAAGCAGGTGATCGGGAAGTCCTACCAGGGCCGGGACATCGTCGCCATCAAGATCAGCGACAACGTCGCCACCGACGAGGCCGAGCCCGAGGTCCTCTTCACCCACCACCAGCACGCCCGCGAGCACCTCACCGTCGAGATGGCGCTATACCTCCTCCGCGAGCTCGGCGCGGGGTACGGGAGCGACTCCAGGATCACCAACGCCGTGAACGGCCGCGAGATCTGGATCGTCCCGGACCTCAACCCGGACGGCGGCGAGTACGACATCGCGAGCGGTTCCTACCGCAGCTGGCGCAAGAACCGTCAGCCCAACTCCGGCTCCTCGTACGTCGGTACGGACATGAACCGGAACTGGAACTACAAGTGGGGCTGCTGCGGCGGCTCCTCCAGCTCCAAGAGCTCCGAGACGTACCGCGGCGCGGCCCCCGAGTCCGCCCCCGAGGTCAAGGTCGTCGCCGACTTCGTCCGCTCCCGGGTGGTCGGCGGCAAGCAGCAGATCACCGCGGCCATCGACTTCCACACGTACAGCGAGCTCGTGCTCTGGCCCTTCGGCTGGACCACGGCCAACACCGCGCCGGGCATGACGCTCGACGACCGGAACGCCTTCGCGGCGGTCGGCGGCAAGATGGCGGCCAGCAACGGCTACACGCCCGAGCAGTCCAGCGACCTCTACATCACGGACGGGTCGATCGACGACTACCTGTGGGGCTCGCAGCGGATCTTCGCGTACACCTTCGAGATGTACCCGTCCTCGTCCGGCGGCGGCGGCTTCTACCCGCCCGACGAGGTCATCGAGCGCGAGACGAGCCGCAACCGCGACGCCGTCCTGCAGCTCCTGGAGAACGCCGACTGCATGTACCGCTCGATCGGCAAGGAGGCGCAGTACTGCGCGGCCTGACGGCCCGTACGTGAACGGGGGGGGCGCCCCGGCGGGACCACCGCCGGGGCGCCCTCGCGCGTCGGACTCCGGACACCCGGCGCCCTCGCGCGTCAAACTCCGGACACCCGGTGCCCGCGCCCTCAGACGAACAGACTCAGCGCGGCTGCCACCCCGAAGCCGGCCAGGGAAAGCACCGACTCAAGCACCGTCCACGACTTCAGGGTGTCCCGTTCGGTGATGCCGAAGTACTTGGAGACGATCCAGAAGCCCCCGTCGTTGACGTGCGAGGCGAAGATCGAACCGGCCGAGATCGCCATGATGACCAGGGCCAGGAAGGCCTGCGAGTGGTCGCCGCCCTCGACGAGGGGCAGCACGATGCCGGCCGTGGTGACGATCGCGACCGTCGCCGAGCCCTGGGCGACGCGCAGCACCAGGGAGATCAGGTAGGCGAGCACGATGACGGGGAGACCGACGTCGTGGAAGGTGTCGGAGAGCGCCTGGGCGACGCCGCTCACCTTGAGGACCGCGCCGAAGACCCCGCCCGCGCCGACGACGAGCAGGATGTTGCCGACCGGCTTGAGGGAGGAGGTGGACACCTGCTCCAGGGACTTCCGGGACCAGCCGCTCCGGATGCCGAGCAGCCAGTACGCGAGGAAGAGCGCGAGCGTCAGCGCGACGAACGGGTTGCCGAAGAACTCGATGACGGAGCGGAGGGTGGATTCGTCCAGCGCGATGGAGGAGAAGGTCGCGGCGAGGATGAGGACCAGCGGCGTGCCGATGATGAGGAGCACGGTGGACAGGGCCACGGGCGCCTCGGTGCCGCCGGTCCGCTCGGCGGCGACCTTGGCCCTGGCCTCGTCGGCGGCCTCGACCATGTCCTGCGGGACCGCGACGAAGAGCCGGCGGCCGATCCAGCCGGCGTACGCCCAGGCCGCGAGCACGGCGGGGACGCCGACGAGGACGCCCATCAGGATGACCCAGCCGAGCGAGACGTGCAGGAGGCCGGCGGCGGCGACCGGTCCGGGGTGCGGCGGCAGGAAGGCGTGGGTCATGGAGAGGCCCGCGAGCAGCGGCATGGCGTAGAGCAGGATCGATTTGCCGGACCGCTTGGCGGCGGCGTACACGATCGGCGCGAGGACGAAGATGCCGACGTCGAAGAAGACCGGGATGCCGAAGATGAGTCCGGTGAGGCCCATGGCGAGGGGGGCGCGCTTCTCGCCGAAGAGGCCGAGGAGACGGCTGCTCAGCACCTCGGCGCCGCCGGAGACCTCCAGGATCGCGCCGAGCATGGTGCCGAGGCCGATGATGATCGCGACGTGGCCGAGGATGCCGCCCATGCCGGTCTCGATGACGGAGGTGGCGGCGGACTTCTGGACGGTGCCGAAGAGTTCGGTGACGGAGAGGCCGGCGGCGAGGCCGACACCGATGGAGACGGCGAGCAGCGCGACGAAGGGCTGGAGCCGGATCTTGATGATCAGCAGGAGCAGGACGGCGATGCCGAGGGCGGCGACGGTGAGCAGCCCGGCGGTGCCGGGTATCAGGTGGAGCAGTCCACCGGTGTGCGGGGGCGTGGCGGGGTTCATGGCGGGGGGAGGCCTCGCTTTTGGGTAGGGGGGAGCGCGGCACGGCGTTCCGGGGGAGAACGCCGTGCCGTGGAGCGGCTGGTTCAGGTGGATCGGTTCAGGTCCGTTCGGGCGCGTGGGCTCCGGCCGTACGTGCGGGGGTCAGCCGAGGACGGCGAGGGCGTCGATCTCGATGAGGAGGCCCTTGGGCAGACCGACGTAGACGGTGGTGCGGGCGGAGGCGGGGGCCTTGAGGCCCTGCTCCTCGAAGTACTGGTTGTAGATCGCGTTCATCTCGGCGAAGTGGTCCACGTCCGTCAGGTAGACGCGCATCATCATCACGTCGTCCCAGCTCGCGCCGCCCTCCTCCAGGATCGCCTTGACGTTGGCGAAGGTCTGGAGGGTCTGCTCCCGCAGGGTCGGTCCCGCGACGGTCGGGGCCTGGCCCTCGACGGCGGGCAGGAAGCCGACCTGGCCCGCGACCTGGAGGATGTTGCCCTTCTTCACGCCGTGCGAGAACTTCGCGGGCGGGGCGGTGTGGGTGGCGGGGGTGAGGGCGGTCTTCTCGGTCGACTGCGGGAGGTGCTGCTCGGTCATGCGCTGTCCTTGCTCGGGGAGGTGCCGGAGTACTCCCGGCTGATGGTGTCCGCGGTGCGGCGCACCTGCGGGAGGAGGGAGAGGAGTTCCTCGGCCGTGACGACCACGTTGGGCGCCGAGACCGACATCGCGGCGACGACGCGCCCGTCGGCGCCGCGGATGGGCGCGCCGACGCAGTTGATGGACTCCTCGTGGCCGCCGAGGTCGGTGGCCCAGCCCTGTTCGCGTACGGTCGCCAGCTCCTTGAGGAAGGCGGCGGCGTTCGGGGTCGAACGGGGCGTGTACGGGGGGTAGTCGAGCTTGCCGGCGAGGGCGCGGCGCTCGGGTTCGGGCAGGTCGGCGAGGAGCAGTTTGGCGACGGCGGCGACGGTGATCGCGACGGGCTTGCCGATGCGCGAGTACATGCGGACCGGGTAGCGGCTCTCGACCTTGTCGATGTAGAGGACCTCGCCCTCTTCGTAGACGGCGAGGTGGACGGTGTGGCCGATCCGTTCGTTGAGCGCGGCGAGGTGGGGGTGCGCGATCTCGCGGATGTCGAGGTTCTCGACGGCCTCCTGCGCGAGCGCGAAGAGGCGGGCGCCGAGCCGGTACCGCTGGTCCTGCTGGCGGTAGACGAGGCCGTGCTCGTGCAGGGTGCGCAGCAGCCGGAGGGCGGTGGACTTGTGGACGCCGAGCCGGTCGGCGACCTGTCCGAGGTCGGCGGGACCCTGCGCGAGCAAGGGCAGGATGCTGAGAGCCCGGTCGACGGTCTGGCTCATGGTGTACGTCCCTCCTGGTCGTCCCCCGTCCAGCCGGGGCCGAGCTGAAGTGTGCCCCAGGCGGTCGGGGCGAGGGCGGCGAGCCGGTCGGCGTGGGCGCGGCGGGGAGGTGCGGCCAGGTCGCCGGGGACGGTGAGGGCGGCGGCGGCCAGCAGGTGGCCGTGCCGGAGGCGGGCGGTGGCGTCGAGCCCGCGGAGGGTGGCGGAGAGGAATCCCGCGGCGAAGGCGTCTCCGGCGCCGACGGCGGCGACGACGTCGACGCGGGGGGCGGGCACGTGCACGACGGAGTCGGTGCCGGGGGCGGTGCGTTCGTGGACGGTCGCGCCGTCGGCGCCCCGTTTCACGACGAGGACGGCGGGTTCGGGGAGGGCCGCGCGGATCGTGGCGGGGTCGCCGAGGCCCCAGGCCTGTTCGGCCTCGTCGGCGCCGACGAAGACGAGGTCGGCCCGGCGGGCGAGCTCCAGGAGGACGGGGCCGGCGGTGGTGGCGCCGTCGTGCCACAGCCCGGGGCGGCAGTTGACGTCGAAGGAGACGAGGGGGCGGCCGGCCCGGGGTGCGGTGAGGGTGCGCATGAGGGCGAGGCAGTCGTCGGAGAGGGCGGCGGTGATGCCGGTGAGATGGAGGACGCGGGCGTCGGCGACGGTCTCGTACGGCACGGTGGCGGGCGACATCGCGGAGGCGGCCGATCCGGCGCGGTAGTAGACGACCTCGTGGGCGTCGGTGGCGCGGTCGGCGGCGGTGCGGAAGTAGACGCCGGTGGGTCGCCGCGGGTCGCGTTCGACGGCGGTGACGTCGACGCCGTAGGCGCCGATGGTCTCGACGAGGTGGTCACCGAATCCGTCGCGGCCGACGCGGCCGACCCAGCGGGTGCGGTGGCCGGCGGCGGCGAGGGCGCAGGCGACGTTGGACTCGGCGCCGCCGATCGCGCGCTCGAAGGCGGGGACGTCGGCGAGGCGGCCGGGTCGGGAGGGAAGGAAGGTGACCATGGACTCGCCGAGGCACACGACATCCACGGGCGGTTCTCCGGCCACTCTGGCGCTCCCTTGCGACTCTCGCGGGGTCCATTGACCCGGCCTTGGCCCGGATGCTAGACAGCATCGAGCGACATACGCAATGACTGTTGCACCCTTCGCAACGCTTCGATGAGGAGGCCTCATGCCCGACCTGGCGAACGAGCGCGTCGACCACCGCTTCAAGGCCCTGCCCCCGGACGCCGAGGGCCTGACCGTCGGCGAGCTCGCCGCCCAGCGGCGCAACCTCTTCACCGGTGGCTTCACCACCCCCGTCCTCGCCCTCTCGGCCGAGTCGGTCGAGCACAACCTCCGCCTCCTGGAGACGTACGCCGAGCGCCACGGCCTGGCCTTCGCCCCGCACGGCAAGACCTCCATGGCCCCCCAGCTCTTCGACCGGCAGCTGGCGCACGGCGCCTGGGGCATCACCGCCGCGGTGCCCCACCAGGCCCGCGTCTACCGGGCCCACGGCATCGCCCGGATCTTCCTCGCGAACGAGGTCGTCGACCCGGTCGCACTCCGCTGGGTCGCCGGCGAGCTCGACGCCGACCCGGACTTCCGCTTCCTCTGCTACGTCGACTCCGTGCGCGGCGTCGAGTTGATGGACGGGGCCCTGCGCGCCGCGGGCGCCACCCGCCCCGTGGACGTCGTCGTCGAGCTCGCGGCCGGCGCGACGGGGCGTACGGGCGTACGGACCGAGGCGGAGTGCGCGGCCGTCGCCGACGCGGTCGCGGCCGCCCCCACGCTGCGGCTCGTCGGCGTCGCCGGGTACGAGGGCACGATGCCCGGGGCCGACGGCGAGCGGGTCCGCGCGTGGCTGCACCGGCTGGTGGGGCTCGCGGCCGACTTCGACAAGGCCGGCCGCTTCGACCCCGCCATCGGCGAGATCGTGGTGAGCGCGGGCGGCAGCGAGTGGTTCGACGCGGTCGCGGACGTGTTCGCGGAGATCCCCGGACTCTCCCTGCCCGTCCTGAAGCTGCTGCGCTCCGGCGCGTACGTCTCGCACGACGACGGGCAGTACCGCGAGCGGACCCCCTTCAACCGGGTCCCGGAGGAGGGCGCCCTGGAGCCCGCGTTCCGCCTCTGGTCGCAGGTCGTCTCCCGACCCACTCCGGAGCAGGCGTTCACCAACGCCGGCAAGCGGGACGCCGCCCACGACCTGCACCTCCCCGAGGCGCAGGTGGTCCGTGACGCCCGCACCGGCGAGATCCGCCCCGCCGACGGCCTGACCGTCACCGGCCTCTCCGACCAGCACGCCTGGGTACGGACGGAGGAGGGCGCCGATCTGGAGGTCGGCGACTGGCTCGGCATGGGCCTGTCCCACCCGTGCACGATCTTCGACAAGTGGCAGCTGATCCCGCTGGTCGAGGCGGACGGCACGGTCGTCGACTACATCCGCACGTTCTTCTAGAAGGAGCCGGCATGGACCTCGTCTTCCGCGACGCGGAGGTCGTCGACGGCACCGGCGGCGCCTCGTACCGCGCCGACGTGGCGATCGAGGGCGGCCGGATCGCCGCGATCGTGAAGGAGGGCGCGGCGGCCGGCTGCCAGCGCCCCACCGCCCGCCGCGTCGTGGACGCCGAAGGCCTCGCCCTCTCCCCCGGCTTCATCGACATGCACGCCCACAGCGACCTCGCGCTGCTCCGCGACCCGGACCACAGCGCGAAGGCCGCGCAGGGCGTGACGCTCGAGGTGCTCGGCCAGGACGGCCTGTCGTACGCCCCCGTCGACGACCGGACGCTCGCCGAGGTACGGAAGGCGATCACCGGCTGGAACGGATCCGGCGACGACATCGACTTCGACTGGCGCACGGTCGGCGAGTACCTGGACCGGCTGGACCGGGGCATCGCCGTCAACGCCGCGTATCTGATCCCCCAGGGCACGGTCCGGATGTACGCCGTCGGCTGGGAGGACCGCCCGGCGACGGAGCCCGAGCTGGACCACATGCGCCGGCTGGTCGCGGAGGGCATGGAGCAGGGCGCGGTCGGCATGTCCTCCGGCCTGACCTACACGCCGGGGATGTACGCGAAGGACGCCGAGCTCACGGAGCTCTGCCGGGTCGTGGCGGGGTACGGCGGCTACTACTGCCCGCACCACCGCTCGTACGGGGCCGGCGCCCTGGAGGCGTACGGGGAGATGGTGCGGCTCACCCGCGAGGCGGGCTGCGCCCTCCACCTCGCCCACGCCACGATGAACTTCGGTGTGAACGAGGGCAGGGCCCCCGAACTCCTCGCCCTCCTGGACGAGGCCCTGGACGCGGGCTCGGACATCAGCCTCGACACGTACCCGTACACGCCCGGCTGTACGACCCTGGTGGCCGTGCTGCCGAGCTGGGCGAGCGAGGGCGGCCCGGAGGCGGTGCTCGCCCGGCTCCGGGACGACGGGACGGCGGAGCGCATCCGGCACCACCTGGAGGTCCTCGGCTCGGACGGCTGCCACGGCGTGCCGATGGACTGGGACACGATCGAGATCTCGGGAGTGTCGGAAGGGGCGCTCGCGGACTGGGTGGGGCGCCGGGTGGACGGCTGGGCGACGGCCCGCCGGCTCCTCCTGGAGGACCGGCTCGGGACGACGATCCTCCAGCACGTGGGCCACGAGGAGAACGTCCGGACGATCATGCGGCACCGGGTGCACACGGGCGGCTCGGACGGCATCCTGCAGGGCCTGAAGCCGCACCCGCGCGCGTACGGCACGTTTCCGCAGTACCTCGGACGGTACGTGCGGGACCTCGGCGTCCTCACCCTGGAGGAGTGCGTGGCCCACCTGACCTCCCGCCCGGCGGCCCGGCTGGGTCTGACCGACCGGGGTCTCGTCCGTGAGGGCCACCGCGCGGACCTGGTCCTGTTCGATCCGGAGACGGTGAGCGCGGGAGCGACGTACGCGTCCCCCCGCACCCTCCCGACGGGAATCCCCCACGTCCTGGTCGACGGCGAGTTCGTGATGGAGGACGGCAAGCGCACGTCGGCCCTGCCGGGCAGATCGGTACGCCGCACGCGCTGACGCGCGAAGGGGCCGGCGCCTCCACGCGCTGACGCGCGAAGGGGTGGCCCCCCGCCCCTATCGCCCGCTGCCCACGGGGTCGGCGCCCTCCAAGGCGTCGGCCCGCTCCACGTCTCCCGGCCACGGGTCCCGCCGCATCCACACCAGGCCCACCAGCAGCACCAATCCGGCCACCACGAACCCGTACCAGGGCGTCCGCCCGTCCAGCGCCGTCTCGTACACGAGCGCCGCCGAGAGCACCGCCGGCACCTGCCCCGCCCGCCCCCGCCAGGCGACCGCCGCCACCACGGCCGTCCCCCACAGCAGGTACCAGGGCTGCACCATCGGCGACAGCGCGACCAGGGCGACCAGCGCGAGCCCCAGCCCCAGCACCGGATCGAGCACCCCCCGCCAGGCCCGCCACGCGAGCACCAGGATGAGCACCACGGCGGCAAGCAGCCCGAGGTTCTGCACGGCCGCCTTGACCGGGTCGGGGTCGTCCCCGAGGAGCAGCCCGAGACCAAGGCCGAGATCGCTGCTCACGGACAGCGCGGTGTGAATGGTCCCGGCGACACTCTGCGTCCGCAGCCACCCGAACCCGGTCCCGGCGAGCACCGTCGCGACCGCCGCCACCGCGCCCGCCACGAGCCCCGGCAGCACGAGCCCCTTCGCCAGGCCCCGGGCACCGCCGCCGTCCCGCCGCGCGATCATCACGCCGATGAAGAGCAGCGCGACCGCCGCCGGCGACTTGACCGTCATCGCCAGGCCCACGAGGACGCAGCCGAGCACCCACCGGCCCCGCACGGCGAGCAGCACGCCCGCCAGCATGAGCCCGATCATCAGGCCGTCGTTGTGCGTGCCGCCGACGACGTGGATGAGGAGCAGCGGGTTGAGGGCGGCCAGCCACAGCGCCCCGTCGGGGCCCCCGCGTCCGCCTCCCAGCCCCCGGACGGCCCAGACGATCAGCGCGAGCGCGCCGACCGCGAGCAGCCGCATCCCGAGCACGGCGGGGACGATCTCACCCCCGGTCAGTCTCACGACCAGCTGCGCCAGGACCAGGAAGGCGGGCCCGTACGGCGCGGGGGTGTCGGTCCAGTGACCGCCGACGCTCGCGGCCGCGTCCGCCCCCAGGTCGCCGGGCCCGAGGACGGAGGGCCCGCCGCCGTACACGTCGTGCCCTTCGAGGACCATGGCGCCCTGCGCGATGTAGCTGTAGACGTCCTTGCTGTAGAGCGGCGGGGCGAGGAGCAGCGGCCCGGTCCACCAGGCGAGGGTGGCGAGCACCCCGTGCCGTACGCCCCGGGCGAGCAGCACGCCGTACCGCCACCAGGCGGCGACCAGCACCGTCAGGCCGAGGTACGCGAGGAGCGCGCCGGCGAGGGTGAGCGCGGAGCCGCGCGGCTCCCACAGCCCCCAGCCGCCCCGCACCGGCAGCGTCCCGGCGGCCCAGCCGCCCACGGCGACGGCGAGCGACCCGGCCGCGCCGAGCCACCGGCATCCGGAAGCAGTCAGAACCCACATGACGGGCCAACCTATCCCGCCGGCCGGAGGACCCCTATTCGGCGGCCCTCACCAGCGGAAAGCCCCGTCGCCACGCCCTCGCACCTGTCCGACGTGTCCCAGAACACGAAGCGTCCCGGCCGACCCGGCCGTAAGCTCTCGTCATGCAGGTGATCCAGTCCACGAAGCTCGCCAACGTCTGTTACGAAATCCGGGGTCCGGTGCTCGAAGAGGCGATGCGGCTGGAGGCTGCGGGTCATCGCATCCTCAAGCTCAACACGGGAAACCCGGCCGCCTTCGGCTTCGAGTGCCCGCCCGCCATCCTCGAGGACGTGCTGCGCAACCTCTCCGAGGCGCACGGCTACGGCGACGCGAAGGGGCTGCTCTCGGCCCGACGCGCGGTGATGAGCCACTACGAGACCAAGGGCATCCCGCTCTCCGTCGAGGACATCTACCTCGGCAACGGCGTCTCCGAGCTGATCCAGATGTCGATGCAGGCGCTGCTCGACGACGGCGACGAGGTCCTGGTGCCGGCCCCGGACTATCCGCTGTGGACGGCGTCGGTCTCGCTCGCGGGCGGTACGGCCGTGCACTACCGCTGTGACGAGCAGGCGGACTGGATGCCGGACCTGGCGGACATCGAGCGGAAGATCACCGATCGCACGAAGGCGATCGTGATCATCAACCCGAACAATCCGACGGGCGCCGTCTACGACGACGAGATGCTCCGCTCCCTCACGGAGATCGCCCGCCGCCACAACCTGGTCATCTGCTCGGACGAGATCTACGACAAGATCCTCTACGACGGTGCCACGCACACCCCCACCGCCGCGATCGCCCCAGACCTGCTCGTCCTGACGTTCAACGGGATGAGCAAGAACTACCGGGTGGCCGGTTTCCGCTCGGGCTGGCTGGCGGTCTGCGGCCCGAAGCACCACGCGTCCTCGTACATCGAGGGCCTCACGATCCTCGCCAACATGCGTCTCTGCGCGAACATGCCGGCGCAGCACGCGGTGGCCGCCGCGCTGCAGGGCCGGCAGTCGATCGAGGACCTGGTGCTGCCGGGCGGGCGGCTCCTGGAGCAGCGGGACACGGCGTACGAGCTGCTGACGCAGATCCCGGGCGTGACGTGTGTGAAGCCGAAGGGCGCGCTGTACCTGTTCCCGCGGCTCGACCCGAACGTCTACAAGATCAAGGACGACCGGCAGATGGTCCTGGACCTGCTGCGGGCCGAGAAGATCATGGTGGTGCACGGGACGGGCTTCAACTGGCACGAGCCCGATCACTTCCGGATCGTCACGCTGCCGGCGGCGGCGGACCTGGCGGACGCGGTGACCCGGATCGGCCGCTTCCTGGACGGCTACAGCCAGCCGTAGCGCGCCACGGCCGGACCCCGCTCAACTTTAGACTGAATCTAAGCTAGGATGGCTCCAGAGCACCCAGGAGGCCGTCCCATGTACGAACCGATCCGCACCAAGTCGGTCCACCGGATGGCCGACGACGCCCCCGACGCGTACCCGCACCGCTCCCGCGAGGAGGAGCTGGACATCCAGCTCGCCGGGCACCTCTCCGCCCTGCTCGCCGTCACCGACGAGCTCGGCGACACCGAGGCCGGGGAACTGATCGCCCGGCAGGTGGCGCGGCTGCGCGGCGCACCGCCCGCGCGGCACGCGGCTCTGAGCGGTTCCTCCGCGCCGGACCTGCACCGCAGGGCCCACGCCCTCGCGGGCCGCGCCCTGGTCGTCGCCGCCTCACGGGCCGACACCGCCGCCGCCATCCTCGCCGCGGAGCGCATGGACGCGCACACCGCCGCACTGGCCGGGGAACCCGCCCTGGCCTCGGCCGGCACCCCCTGACGGCCCCGGTCCGCGCGGCACGAACCGCACGGACCGGGCGCCACCCACCCGGCTGCGCGCCGAAGTCGCGCAGAAGACGAAGGCGACGACGGCCCCGCTGCGGCCCTTCCACTCTGACGGCGATCGCCGCCGCACTCCAGGAGGCGGAGGCGGTCCGGCAGCAGATTCACACCCGGTACGGGGAGGGGCGCGACGGGTGATCAGTTATGTTCCGCGCATGACTTCTTCTGATCACACCACGTCCCGCCGCACCGTGCTGACCGCCCTGGCCGCCGCGGCCACGGTCGGCGGCCCGATCCTTTCCCAGCTCGCCACGGCGGCCCCGGCTGCTGCCGCCCCGGCCGCCGACGCCACGCTTCCGGACCCGCTCGAGTACCCCTCGAACACCGCGCTCTACCAGGACACGAACCTCGTCGAGGGCACCTCGTACAGCCGTCGTTACCGCCGCCACCAGCAGTTCGACCTCAAGATGAGCGAGAAGTACGACTTCCCGCGCACCGCGGTCCTCGCGCTGCACGGCGGTGGCATCGAGATCGGCACGACCGAACTGTGCCTGGGCATCGCCGGATACAGCCCGAGCGACTCCGCGGGCGCCCCGATCCTGCCGACGGTGCACGACTACTTCATGTTCGAGGGCCTGCTCTCCCAGGGCAACCGCGCCCTGCACGTCACCTCGAAGAACTGCGACGACCACGTCGCCCTGTCGACCGCGGCGAGCCACCTCAACGTGCTGTCCCTGCACGGCTGCCAGTTCGACCAGTTGAAGCTGCCCGCGGCCACCTTCCCGTCGGCCGGCAACCGCGCCGTCGCCGTCGTCGGTGGTCTCAACGCCGACTTCCGCACGGCCCTGGTGACGGAGATCAAGAACGCCGGCTTCCAGGCGGTCGACGCCTTCGACTCCCGGTACTCCGCCACGCTCGGCGAATTCAACGGCAGCCACGTCAGCAACCCCTGCAACCTGACGATGCTCAGGAAGGGCGCCCAGCTGGAGCTGACCACGGAGCTGCGCGAGAGCCTCTTCGGCGACTCCTCCTCCCGCTCCGCCCGCGCGGCCACCTGGAACGCGTCGGGCGGCCGTTTCGAGAGCTTCCGCGACGCCTGCCGCAGAGCGATCGCGACCGTCGAGGCCGGCCAGCCCATCCTCTGACCCGGACGGCGGCGGACATGCGCCGGCCCCCGGAGCCTGAGGGGGCTCCGGGGGCCGGTTGCGTCGTGGTGGGCCGTCGTGACCCCACTGGTCAGGGCGGTATCTCGGGGCAACCCACCACGAGTCTGCGGGGCGGGATCAGCCCAGGCGCTCGACGAGGGCGCGGTACTGGTCCCACAGCTCCTTCGGCGTGTGGTCGCCGAAGGTGTTGAGGTGGTCGGGGACGAGGGCGGCTTCCTCGCGCCACACGTCACGGTCGACCTTGAGGAGGAACTCGAGGTCCTCGGCCGGCAGGTCGAGGCCCTCGGTGTCGAGGGACTCGGCGGTCGGCAGGATGCCGATCGGGGTCTCGACGCCCTCGGCCTTGCCCTCCAGGCGCTCGACGATCCACTTCAGGACGCGGCTGTTCTCGCCGAAGCCCGGCCAGACGAACTTGCCGGCGTCGTTCTTGCGGAACCAGTTCACGTAGTAGATCTTCGGGAGCTTCGCGGCGTCCGCGGTGGCACCGACCTTGACCCAGTGGGCCATGTAGTCGCCCATGTTGTAGCCGCAGAACGGCAGCATGGCGAAGGGGTCGCGGCGCAGCTCGCCGACCTTGCCCTCGGCGGCGGCGGTCTTCTCGGAGGCGACGTTCGCGCCGAGGAAGACGCCGTGGTTCCAGTCGAAGGACTCGGTGACCAGCGGGACGGCGGAGGCGCGGCGGCCACCGAAGAGGATCGCCGAGATCGGGACGCCCTTGGTGTCCTCCCACTCGGGGGCGATCGTCGGGCACTGCCCGGCCGGGACGGTGAAGCGGGCGTTCGGGTGGGCGGCCGGCGTCTCGGACTCCGGCGTCCAGTCGTTGCCCTTCCAGTCCGTGAGGTGCGCGGGGGCCGTCTCGGTCATCCCCTCCCACCACACGTCGTTGTCGTCGGTGAGGGCGACGTTGGTGAAGACCGAGTTGCCCCAGAGGGTCTTCATGGCGTTGGCGTTGGTGTGCTCGCCGGTGCCGGGCGCGACGCCGAAGAAGCCGGCCTCGGGGTTGATCGCGTAGAGGCGACCGTCCTCGCCGAAGCGCATCCAGGCGATGTCGTCGCCGATGGTCTCGACGGTCCAGCCGGAGATCGTGGGCTCCAGCATGGCCAGGTTCGTCTTGCCGCAGGCGGACGGGAACGCCGCGGCGACGTACTTCGCCTCGCCCTGCGGCGGGGTGAGCTTGAGGATCAGCATGTGCTCGGCGAGCCAGCCCTCGTCACGGGCCATCACGGAGGCGATGCGGAGCGCGTAGCACTTCTTGCCGAGCAGGGCGTTGCCGCCGTAGCCGGAGCCGTACGACCAGATCTCGCGGCTCTCGGGGAAGTGCGAGATGTACTTGGTGGAGTTGCAGGGCCACGGCACGTCCTCCTGGCCCTCCTCCAGGGGGGCGCCGAGGGTGTGGACGGCCTTGACGAAGAAGCCGTCGGTGCCGAGCTCGTCGAGGACGGCCTGTCCCATGCGGGTCATGGTGCGCATGGAGACGGCGACGTACGCGGAGTCGGTGATCTCGACGCCGATGGCGGAGAGCGGGGAGCCGACCGGGCCCATGCAGAAGGGCACGACGTACATGGTGCGGCCACGCATCGAGCCGCGGAAGATGCCCTTCTCGCCCGCGAAGATCTCCTTCATCTCCGCCGGGCCCTTCCAGTGGTTGGTCGGGCCCGCGTCCTCCTCCTTCTCGGAGCAGATGAAGGTCCGGTCCTCGACGCGCGCGACGTCGGTCGGGTCGGAGGCGGCGTAGTACGAGTTCGGGCGCTTCACCGGGTCGAGCTTCGTGAAGGTTCCCCTGGCGACGAGCTCCTCGCACAGGCGCTCGTACTCGGCCTCGGAGCCGTCGCACCAGACGATGTCGTCCGGCTGGGTGATCTCCGCGATCTCGTTCACCCAGGAGACGAGCTCCTGGTGCTGGGTCGGAAGGGTCTGGGGAGCCGCGTTGTCGCGCGCCACGATTGCTCCTTGTAGAGGGGTTTTTTGGTGTGTGCCCCGTGGGGGCCGCGACCCGGATGCTTCGTAGCTGCTCATCCGGTGCCGACCGCACTCATTTGATCATCCGACGGATCCGCCCATATGTCCAGGGGCACGCACACGTGAGCATCGCCACTCATATTCGCGACCTACGGGGCCGTAGGTACGATTCGGTCCCATGACTGCAGCCACACCGGAAGTGACCCCGATCGAGCAGGATCCGATCGGACAGGCACCCTCGCTCCCGCTGAAACCACGGCTCAGAGGCTGGCTGCACGCCGGCATGTTCCCCGCCGTGATCGTCGCCGGCCTGGTCCTGGTCGCCCTCTCCGACTCACCCCGCGCCCGCGTCGCCTGCGGGATCTACGTCCTCACCGCCTGCCTGCTCTTCGGCATCAGCGCGCTGTACCACCGCGGCGACTGGGGCCCGCGCGGCGAGGCCGTCCTCCGGCGCCTCGACCACGCCAACATCTTCCTGATCATCGCGGGCACCTACACCCCGCTCACCCTGCTGCTGCTCCCCGACTCCACCGGCCGGCCGCTCATGTGGGCGGTCTGGGCGGCGGCCCTCGCCGGCATCGCCTTCCGGGTCTTCTGGGTCGGCGCCCCGCGCTGGCTGTACACGCCCTGCTACATCGCGATGGGCTGGGCCGCGGTCTTCTTCCTGCCCGACTTCATGCGCGCGGGCGGCATCGCCGTCCTCGTCCTCGTCATCGTCGGCGGACTGCTCTACAGCGCGGGCGGCGTCATCTACGGCATCAAGCGCCCGAACCCCTCACCGCGCTGGTTCGGCTTCCACGAGGTCTTCCACTCGCTGACGCTGGCCGCCTTCACCGTCCACTACGTCGGCATCTCCCTGGTGGCCTACCAGCACTCCTGACCCGACACCGGGATGGCGTACGGGAACGGGGCCGGCTCCCTCAGGGGCCGGCCGGCCCTCCCAGCGCCTTCCGCACCACCCGCGCCGACTCGGGATTCTCGGCGCACCCCCACACCCCGTGCGGGCAGTAGTCGGTGACCGTCTGGTAGACGGGCCGGTGGGCCGCGAACCAGTCCAGCATCCCGCGCACGTACACCGGGTTGTCGCCGTTCCGGAAGAGTCCCCACTCCGGGTACGAGACCGGCTTGCCGTGCGCCGCCGCGAACCGCACATGATGGGCGAGCCCGTACTCCTCGGCCACCTGGCCCTCGAAGGAGAGCCCCGCGGGCTGGTCGTACGCGTCCATCCCGATGATGTCGACGACGTCGTCCCCCGGGTAGCAGCGCGGCCACTCCACGGCGTCCCGCCCCCGGCTAGGCGTGAAGTCGAAGCGGAACCGCTGCCCCGCCACCCCCCGCAGCACCTCGACCACCCGGCGCCAGTACGCCTTCCAGGCCTCCGGGTCCGGCCCGCAGCGATGGCTGTACGTGGTGCCGTTCATCTCCCAGCCGAGCACCAGGACCGCCTCCCCGAGCCCGTGCTCCACCAGCCGCTCCCCCAGCGTCCGGAAGTGCCCGTCGAAGGCCCCGGCCGCGCCGCTCCGCAGCCCCGCCCGCACCTCGGCGTCGGGCAGCCCCGCCTCGCTGCGGTCCATCATCGGCACGTTGAGCACGAAGAGACGCCCCGGCCGCGCCTCCTTCCAGCGCGCCCAGGGCCCGAAGAGCGCCGGATGACCCTCGATGTTGGACCAGCGGTCGCCCGGCAGATAGGTGTGCCCGACCGTCAGCGACTCGCCGCCGAGCCAGGCCTGCGCCTGGGCGATCCTGCGCACCCCGGCCTCGTCGGAGCCGGTGAAGAACCCGGACGGCACCCCGGGCAGCGGCGCCGGGTCCGGCTCGGGCTCGGCCCTGGTGCCGGTGTGCCGGTCGCCGGGGGCGAGCCGTTCGTACGGCAGCAGGAGCACGAGAACGGCCGCGAGCAGCACGACGAGTGCGGCCCGCGGCCCGGGAAGGAGACGGCTCACGTCAGCTCGTCCAGAATTCCCACCAGCGGGTCAGGATCAGCATCCCGATGATCCCGATGTGCAGGACGGGCAGGGCGAAGGTGAACTCGCCGAGGAAGGTCCGCACGCCCGCCGGAGCCGGGACCACACCGTGCCGGACGTTGTGCGCGGTGACGTACCAGAACATGACGATGGTGGCGACCCAGGCCAGGCAGCACCACAGGCAGAGCGCGTTGATCTCGTACAGCGACTGGTACATCAGCCAGGTGCAGAAGCCGACGCCGAAGAGCATGCCGGCGTTGAGACCGAGCCAGAGCCAGCCCCGGTAGCGGGCCCCGGCGAGGAGCCCGGCACCGAGGGCGACGACGACGGCGTACGTGACGAGGCCGAGCATCGGGTTGGGGAAGCCGAAGACCCCCGCCTGCTCGCTCTTCATGATGTTGCCGCAGGACACGACCGGGTTGAGGCTGCACCCGGGCTGGAAGCCGGGGTCCTCCAGCAGCTTGAACTTGTCGATCGTGATCACCCAGCCGGACAGCACGCCCGCCGCTCCGGTGATCATCAGCATCCAGGCGAAGGCCCGGCTCCCGCCGACCGTCCCCGCGGTCTCCCGCGCGGACTCCTCCCGCTCCTGCCGCTGCTCCGGCACCCCGCCCCGTACGTTCACCGTCGCCATGGCGCGACCCCCTTCCCGCTCAGCCCTGCAGACGCCGGACGGGCATGAGGACGTGGGCGCTCTCCTTGAGCATCTCCTCGTCGGAGACGAACGCCCGCAGCCGCGCCTCGTCGACCGGCTGACCGGGGACCGCCTCGGGCCAGGGCCGCACGGAGCAGATCAGGTAGACCTGGCCGCGCTCGCGGGCCGCCTCCTGCCACTCGTCGGGGACCGGGCACTGCACCTTCAGGAACGGCAGGTTGAGGACGGCGGAGCCGCCCTCGACGAGCAGCGAGGCGGTGATCCCGGCGTCCTTGTCCAGATCGAAGAGCCGGTCGCCGACGGAGAGGCCCATGGCCTCGAGGGCGGTCCGCATCGCCTGCTGACCCGCCTCCGGCCCGTCCCGGCCGTCGCCGAGCGAATACGCCATGAGAAACGGCGTACCGGCCGCATCGGCGGAGGGCTCGCTGGCCCACGGAATCACCGTGAGAGTTCCCAGCGGAGAGGCGCTGCGCGCCGAGGAAACGACGTTGGAAGTGGTCATGAATCGGATGCTAGTGCTCCAACCGCCCTTTCCCCGCGCCGTTTTCACTCGAACGGCCGACATTCACGCCGCTGGCATTTCCGCCGCAACGAACCCGGGTTTTCATCGTTGTGCCCTGAGGGCTCCCCCGACCCCGAGGAGATCACTCATGATCGTCCCGCGCCGCGTCGCCTTGCGCTCCCTCTTCGCGCTGGCCGTCACCGCTTTCACGGGGGGCGCCCTCGGCCGCATCACGACCCGCCCACCCTCCGGAGCACCCGCGGGGAACGCGCGCGACCCGCACGCCTTCGACGAGATGTACGGGGGCCGTCACCTCCTGGGCTTCTCCGGCCCCGAGGGCGAGCCGGTGGCCCTCGTCGACGGCCGGCCGCTGCATCTGATGCGCTGCGCCGACGGCGGTTTCGTCACCCCGATCGACCACTACGAGTCCTGCCCGACGCCGCTGGCGGCCGTCCGCGCGGCCGTGGACGAGCTGGGCACCGCCCGGCTCTCCCCGCTCGCCGCGGCCCATGGCGTCCACACCGACCCGACGGGAGGGAGCCCGCGTGGTGTACACGCGTAAGAACCAGCGCGATCTGACCGGCGCCGAGCGCCGGAAGTTCGTCGCCGCCGTTCTGGAGCTCAAGCGGACGGGTGCGTACGACCGCTTCGTCCGCACCCACATCGACCACTACACGGCCGACGGGGAGGGCCGGCTCCGGGTCGCCCACATGACGCCGAGCTTTCTGCCCTGGCACCGGAAGTTCCTGCTGGAGTTCGAGACGGCCCTGCGCCGGATCGACCCGACGGTCTCCGTGCCGTACTGGGACTGGACCCGCGACAACAGTCCGGCGTCCTCGCTCTGGGGCGAGGACTTCCTGGGCGGCAACGGCCGCCGGGCCGACCTCCAGGTGATGACCGGCCCCTTCGCGCACTCCGCCGGACGCTGGACGATCACCCAGTCGATGACCGAGGAGCGCTTCCTGACCAGGGACTTCGGCCGCCCCCACGACCCGATCGCGCTGCCGACGCAGGCCCAGCTCGACGAGGTGATGCGGGAGCGGGTGTACGACGTGACGCCCTGGAACTCGACGAGCGCCTCCGGCTTCCGCAACCGCCTGGAGGGCTGGGCGCCGGGCCGGGGCAACGAACGGTTCCGCATCCACAACCGGGTGCACCGCTGGGTCGGCGGTCTGATGCTCGGCGGCGGCTCCGTGAACGACCCGGTGTTCTGGCTGCACCACGCGTTCGTCGACCTGGTCTGGTCGCGCTGGCAGCAGCGCAACCCGGGGGCCGCGTACCTCCCGGCGGAGCCGCCGCCGCTCGGGGACGCGCAGTACCGCAAGGTCGTGGCCCGGCACGAGCCGATGGCGCCCTGGGGTGTGACGCCGACGTCGATGTTCGACCACAGCCGGATCTACCGGTACGCCTGAGGGGCCCCCGAGGCCCGGGCGGCCCCCGAGGCCCGGGCTGCCCGCCGGAGGCGCCCGTACCCCGCACACACGTGTCCCCCCGACCCGGCCGGGTCGGGGGGACACGGTCGTGACGGGGGATCAGCCGCCGTAGCCGCCGTCACCGTTGTCGTGGCCGTCGGCGTTGATGCAGGTGTTGCCGAACGCCGGGTTCAGCAGACCGATGACGTTGACGGTGTTGCCGCAGAGGTTGACCGGGACGTGGACCGGGACCTGGACGACGTTGCCGGAGGCGACACCGGGCGAGTGGGCGGCGACGGCCTCGGCGCCCGAGTCGGCGACGGCCAGGCCGGCTCCGCTGAGGGCAACGGCACCCGTGCCGGCGAGAACAGCGGCAGCCTTCGCGATGCGAGACATCAAGAACTCCTTGGACGTGGAAAGCGACCGCAGGAATCACGGCCGTCAGTCCCGTTCAACGTCGTACCACGGACCGGGTCACGGCCGTTGGGCCGAAAGGGAAGAAGGAAAACCGAAAAATTGGCCCGCGGGCCGAAAACCGTCCGCCGCCGGATACGACGGGACGGCCTCGGTCCACGGGCCGTGGCCATGCGACAAGCCTCCTCTTGCAACGAACGAAAGCCCTTCCGGTGGCGGGGAAGAATCGTGTCTTCACCCACCGGGCCGCCGATCGCACAGAAGAACGAAATGGGCACGGGCAGAGAGGAACGGCCTTTCGCACACCGCACCTCGACGGGTCGCGCCGCCCGCGCCGGCGCGTCAGCGCGCCTCGGGCGCCAGACCGAGCTGGGAGTCCAGCGCACCGCTCACCATCGGGGGCAGCAGGCCGACCCGGGGCTTCGCCAGGTCCGGCAGGCCCGCCAGACCGTCGCCCTCGGGCGCGACCACCGGGTTCCCCACGACGGCGCCCGGGGTGGCCGCCGCCATCTCCGAGTGCGGGGTGGCGAAGAGCGCACGGCCGGGCTCGCTGTCCTTCACGACCTCGGGCAGCGGGGCGTCCACCACCGTCGCGGGGAGGGTGCCGGTGAGCGGCACGCTGGGCAGTGCGAGGTCGGGCAGCGAGCCGATGCCCTTCTGGAAGCCGGTGGGGGCGCCGGGCATCGGGACGGGTACGCCGGTGGCCACCGTGGGGGCGTCCATCGGGAGCACCGGGTCGAGCCCCTGGAGGGGCACGATCACCGGCGCCTCGACGGCCGAGGCCGGGGCGGCCAGGGCGGCGGAGGCGAATGCGGTCATGAGGAGTCCCATGCCGGCGTGAGAGCGCAGAGTCATGTTCTGACAACGAGACCTTCGGGGGAACGACTCCGGAACTCCCCCATGTGCAGCAACGGACGAGGCCCTCACCGGTGACGGTGAGGGCCTCGGTTGACGCTCGGCCGGTGTACGGCGTCAGTGGCGCCGGGCGATCCGGCCACCGCGGAGGTACACGACGGTGCCGCCGACGATCAGTGCGGCACTGATCGCGGCCGCACCCATGAGCGCGGTCTCGCTACCCGTGTCGGGGAGCTCGGGCGGGGAGGTGGGCGGCCTGGTCGTCGGATGCGTCGTCGGCTCCTCGCAACCGGGCTCCGGCTCCTCACCCGGCGCGGGCTCCTCGCACTCACCCGGGTGGGTCGGCGGATGCGTCGTCGGGGGGTGCGTGGGCGGGTGCGTCGTGGGAGGCGTCGTCGGCGGGTGCGTCGGAGGATGCGTCGTCGGCGGCGTCGTCGGCGGGTGCGTCGTGGGAGGCGTCGTAGGCGGCGTCGTCGGGGGGTGTGTGGGCGGGTGCGTCGTCGGCGGCGTCGTGGGAGGCGTCGTCGGGGGGTGCGTCGGAGGATGCGTGGTCGGCGGCGTCGTCGGCGGGTGCGTCGTGGGAGGCGTGGTCGGCGGCGTCGTCGGGGGATGGGTGGGCGGGTGCGTCGTCGGCGGCGTCGTGGGAGGCGTCGTCGGCGGGTGCGTCGGCGGGTGGGTCGGCGGGTGCGTGGGCGGGTGCGTGGGTTCACCCGGATGAGTCGGCTCGCCGGGGTGCGTAGGTTCACCCGGCTCGTCGCCGTAGCCGCCGGGGTCCTCCGCCTGGTCGCAGAGGTCACCGACGGCCGCGGCGGCGAAACCGCCGAGTTCCATGCTCTTTCCGCAGACGTCCGCAGGCAGCGGGGCCTGGACATGACCGGCGTTGCCGGGGCCCGGACCGTCGCTCGTACCGGCCTGGGAGTTCGCGGCCAGGGCGAATCCGCCGCTCAGCGACAGGATGCCGGTCGCTGCCGCCGCGGTGAGTACTTTCCTGCTGATGATGGACCGCATACCGCTCTTCCTCTGGAGAAAGGGAGAGGCCGGCGAGGATCCCCCCTCGCTCCGACCGGCCTGATCCACGCCGACGTTCGCGTGGGACTGGCCAGAGGGTATGGGTCGGCGAACCCCGTGCAACGGGGGCCACACGGCAGCTGATCAGAAAATCATTCGATCAGCCGACCGTGGGAGAGGGCGGCGTCAGGCCGCCACAAGTGCCCGCGATGGCGGGGTTGCTGAGGCGACGTCAGTCGGGCGAGGGCCCGGTGTCAGCCACCGACCGGCAGGCCACCGCCGACCGGGAGGCCACCCAGCAGCGAGCCGCCCTTAGTGGTCTCGTTCAGCTGGGTCGCGGTGTCCGTGACGGTCTTGACCGGGGAGCCGTCCGTGGTGCTGCTCAGGACGTCCGACTTCAGCCCATTGGCGGCGATCGCTTCGAGGCCACCGTTCAGGCTGGTGGGGGTCAGCGCCTCCGTGGCCATGGCGGGCGCGGCAGCGCCGAGGGCCATCAGCGAACCGGCGACGACCGCGGCGACCTTGGTGGGCTTCATGGGATGAGTCCTTCCTCTATACCTTCAAGTCACGTACTGCACAGGGCTCTTGGGCGAATCCCGCGCACTTTGTTCTGCTTCTGTAACGAACGGCGTGCCGCACGGAAACTCCGGAAGGAAGGATTTCTCGACACTGCACCCGATCGATGCGGACCGGTGCTATTTGCCGATCGGGCACCGCCTCTGCCGGGCCGCGCCAGCGCCGCGCACGCCTGTGCCGGCCCGGCGGGACGCCGGGCCGGCACGAGGGCCTGCGGGTCCTACCGGACCGGCAGCGGGAGCGTGACCGGCAGCTCGGGCACGTCGACGGGCGGGTCGACGGGCAGCTCGGGCGGGGTGACCGGCAGCTCGGGCGGGGTGACCGGGAGCGTGGGCAGCGCGGGCAGTCCGGCCAGGTCGGGAGCGGGCAGGCCGCTGCCGAGGACCGTGGCGACGGCCAGGTTGACCAGTGAGGTCAGGGTCGCCGTGACCTGCGGTACGACTGCGCCGGCCTCGCCGGAGGTGACCGCGGCGAGCAGGGCGGCGACCGCCTTCTCGACCGTGGCGAGGGCGTCGTCGACGACGTCCGCCGGAGCGGCCGCCTTCCCGGCCCACGCGGCCTTCGCGCCGGCCGCGACGGGCAGGGTCACGGGTGGCTTCACCGGCAGGGCCGGGGCTTCCACGGGTGGCGCCGCCGGAAGCTCGACGGGGGTCTCCACGGCCGGCGGCGTGACGGGGAGCTCGGCCGCGGGCGGCGTGACCGGAAGGTCCGTCGACGGCGGCGTGACGGGAAGGTCCGTCGACGGCGGCGTGACGGGCGCGTCCGGCAGCGGGGCCGGCGCGGCGGCCTTGGCCTCGTCGACGGCTGCCGCGATCTTGGCCTTGAGGGTGTCGGCGTCGGTCGCCGGGAGCTGACCGGAGTCGGCCTTCAGCGCGGCCGTGACGAGTTCGGTCACGGGCGTGGTCACCGAGCCGAGCTCTCCGAGCGCCTCGGCCTGGGCCAGCAGGGCGGCGGCGTCGGGGAGGGGTGCGCGGGCGGCCCGTTCGGCCGCGGTGGACGGATGGTGTTCGTCGGCGATGGCGGGTCCCGCCGTGCCGAGGGTGATGGCGGCGGATATCGCCAGGGCGGTGATGCGGCGCGTGGCCAGGGGACGCATATGTGTTCCTTTTCCTTATGCGTCGGACAACTTCCCTCTCACCGTGCCTGCGGGTATAGCGCTACGCAACCGCAGAACTACTGAGCGCCACGCCTCCGTTCGAGTGAATCCCCGCCTCGAACATGCCCCCCGAAGGGGCGTACGCCGTTGCACCGACCGGCGCACGACGGTGCCGCCGAACGAGTACCGACCCCATGACCACAAGGAAAAAGCCGGTGCGCCCACCCCGTCGGGAGTGGGCGCACCGGCTTCGGAAGGACTGATCAGGCGTGCCGGATCAGGCGTTGACGCAGGTGTTGCCGAAGGTCGGGTTCAGCGCGCCGATGACGCTGACGGTGTTGCCGCAGAGGTTGACCGGGATGTGCACCGGGACCTGGACGACGTTGCCGGAACCGACACCGGGGGACTTCACGGCCGCGCCCTCGGCGCCGGCGTCGGCGGTGGCGGCACCGGCGGCACCGGCGACCGCGGCGGCGGCACCCACGGTCAGGACAACGGCCTTGGCGATACGGGACATGGGGAAGTGCTCCTCGATCGAAATTCAACGTGGACTGCGCGGACTGTTCGGCCCGGCTCTCTCAACAACGCCTCGGGTTTTCATCGGTTGCTCTCCCGAACGGGTGACGTTCAACCGATCTTTGGGCCATAGGAGGGCCATTGGAGGGAGTGGGCGTGGAATGGCGCAACACGCTCAACGAGGAACCTGCCGCGTGGATACGGGAGTTAGCGTTTCCAGGCATCTAATGCTTACTATCGCCCCGCGTCGGGGTTATAACGTTCCCGAACGTTGCTTCCGGGCCCGCCGCGCGTTCACCCATTTCGTGCGGACGACACCTTCCCCTCTCCCGGCCTTCACGGGTCTTCCCTTCCTTCTCTCATCAAAGCGGAGAACCTGTATGCGGAATTCAGCGGTTCTTGCTGTGCGTCGCAGCGTGTTGTGCGCCCTGTCGTGTGCGGCGCTGTCCGCCGCGCTGCCGGTCGCCTCCGCCTCGGCCCCCCGGCCCGGGGAGGCGAGCCGCGTCCCGTTCGCCGCGCGCTACCAGTCCGTGCAGCACGGTGGGGTCGTGCGCGCGGCCAACTCCTCGGCGAAGGGCGCGAAGGGCACCGAGTCGGTCAACGACGACGCCGCGATCGCCTACGTCGACGTGGACAGCGACCCCAACACGTACAACTCCAGCCGTGCCGAGCTCGCCGTTCCCGCGGGCGCCCGGGTCAGCTGGGCCCGTCTCTACTGGGGCGGCAACCTGCGGGTGGGCGAGCAGAAGCCGCCCGAGGACAACGGCCGGGTGCTGATCGCCGAGCCCGGCGGTGCGTACAAGGCGCTGCTCGCGGACACCCTGATCGGGCACCGCACGGCCGACGGCGCCGACGCCTTCCAGGCCTCCGCCGATGTCACCGAACTGGTCCGTTCCTCCCGTTCGGGGCAGTGGACGGTCGCGCAGGTCAACGTCGCCATGGGCCGGTCGGCGGTCGGCGGCTGGGGTGGCTGGACGCTCGTCGCCGCGTACGAGAAGGCGTCGGAGCCGCTCCGCAGGATCGGTGTCTGGGACGGATTCGAAACGGTCGGCCCACACTCCGGCGAGCTTCGCGTACCGCTCGACGCAAACCGTTACGGCAAGGCGACGAACGGCAGTCTCGGGGTGATCGCCTATGACGGCGACCGGGGTACTTCCGGTGATTACCTGGCGGTGGAAACACGCCGCTCGAAGAGCTTCCGGCTCTCCGATTCCGCCAATTCCGCGGACGACGTGATGAACTCCAGCATCACCGAATTCGGCACCGGTCGTACCGTCCGCTCACCCGACGGTACGAACACTCTCGGGTACGACTCCGACGTCTTCGATCTGCGGGGGGCACTGCGCGACGGAGCCGACCGTGTCCACGTCCGGTCGGGGAGCCGGAAGGACACCGTCTGGCTCGGTGCGCTCTTCTTCCAGGCGGACGTCCGGCGCTGACGTGCTGCCTTCACGAGACACGGACCTCGGGTCCGTCACCGTCCTGCACGCGGTCCAGCCCGGTGACGGCGGGGTCGCCCGTGTCGTCACCGACCTCGTCCGCGCCCAACTGGCCGCCGGCCTGCGGGTCGCGGTCGCCTGCCCACCGGACACCGTCCTCGCCGCCGCCGTACGCGCCGAGGGGGCCGACACCCATGTCTGGCGGGCCGGCCGGAACCCCGGGCCCGAACTCGTCCGCGAGACCCGCGGCCTCGCCCGGGTGATCCGCGCCGTCCGCCCCGGACTCGTCCACGCGCACAGCGCGAAAGCCGGGCTGTGCGCCCGACTCGCCCTGCGTGGACGGATCCCGACGGTGTATCAGCCGCACGCCTGGTCCTTCGAGGCGGTCGAGGGAACGACCGCCGCGCTGGCCCGGCGCTGGGAACGCTTCGGCGCCCGCTGGACCGACCGGATCCTCTGCGTCAGCGAGGCCGAGCGGCGCACCGGCGAGGCCGCCGGGATCACGGCCGACTGGTCCGTCGTCCACAACGGTGTGGACGTGGCCCGGTTCGCCACCGGAGGCCCTCCCGGCAACCCCGTGCCCACCGTCGTCTGCGTGGGGCGGCTCTGCCGCCAGAAGGGCCAGGACGTGCTGCTCGCCGCCTGGCCCGCCGTCCTCGCGGAGGTGCCGACGGCCCGTCTCGTCCTGGTCGGTGACGGCCCCGACGGCGACCGGCTGCGCGCCGCCGCCGGCCCCTCGGTGCGCTTCACCGGAGCCGTCCACGACACCGTCCCCTGGTACCGGGCCGCCGACGTGGTCGTCCTGCCGTCCCGCTGGGAGGGCATGGCGCTCGCGCCGCTGGAGGCCATGGCCGCCGCCCGGCCGGTCGTCGTCAGCGATGTCGACGGGGCCCGCGAGAGCCTGCCGCCCGCCCATGAACCCCTGTGCCTGGTCCCACCCGAGGACCCGGCCGCGCTCGCCACCGCTCTGGGCCGCCTCCTCGGCAGGCAGGAGCTCCGGCACCGCCTGGGCCGCGAGGCCCATGAGCACGTACTCAGCAGATTCGATGTCCGGCGCACCGGCGCGGCCGTCGCGGACGTCTACCGCGAACTGGCCGGAGTGCGAGGCACCGAGCACAGAGAGCCGATTGCGCAGTGACCACCGAAAGCACCAGCGTCCCTCCCTCCCCCGGCCCCTGGCCCACGGCAGGCCAGAGCTTCGGCCTCGCCTCCCTCGCACCGCGCCGCGGCAGGACCGACCGGCTCGCCCTCCCGTACCGCCCCGCGCGGTCGCGGTCCGGCGTGCTGCCGCTCGTCGCGGTCGACGCCCTGGCCGTCCTGTCCGCCGCCACGCTGCTGAGCGGGGCGCACCACGACGCCCGGCTACTGCTGCCGATCGTGGCGCTCGTCCTCGTCCTCGACGGGCACGCGGGGCTGCACCGCCCGGCCCCGCACACCCGGGCCCTCGACGAACTGCCCGCGCTGGCCTCCCGGGCCGGCGTCGCCTGGTGTCTGGCGGCGGCCGCGGTGGCCGCGTACTCCCCGACCCTGGCGATCGGACCGCTGCGGCTCTGCGCCGCGTACGCCACGCACGTCGGCGTCGTGGTCCTGGTCCGGGCACTGCTGCTCGCCCGGCGGCGCCGGATCGCCCGCGCCCACCCCCGGTCGGCGCTGGTCGTCGGCGGGGCGGGGGCCGCGCGCCGGTTCGCCTCCGCGGCCGCCCAGCATCCCGAGTACGGGGTACGGCCGGTGGGCATCGTCGGCGTGCCCGAGCAGGGCCGCGCGCACCGGCCGGCCGGCGAGGCCGGGCTGCCGGTGCTCACCACGACCGAGGAGATCCACCGGGCCGTCATCCAGAACACCGTGCGCGACGCGGTGTTCCTCGACGACGACCCGGCGCTCGTGGCCCTCTTCCAGAACTACGGCTGCACGACCTGGCGGGTCGGCGGACGCCACCGGACCGGCCCCATGGGCGCGCACATGTGGGGGTACGCCTGGCAGCGGGTCGCCCCGCCGGTCGAGCGGCGCGGTCTGCCCGCCAAGCGCGCCCTCGACATCGCGCTCGCCGCGCCCGCGCTGGCGCTCGCGCTGCCGGTGCTGCTGCTCTGCGCGCTCGCCGTGCGGCTCGCGGACGGTCCCGGGGTGCTGTTCCGGCAGGAGCGGGTGGGCCGGCACGGGAGGCACTTCACGCTGCTCAAGTTCCGCACGCTGCGTCCCTCCGACGACACCGAGTCGGCGACCCGCTGGAACGTGGCGGGCGACCGGCGGATGAGCGCGGCCGGGAGCTTCCTGCGGAAGAGCTCGCTCGACGAGCTGCCACAGCTGTGGAACGTGCTGCGAGGCGACATGAGCCTGGTCGGGCCGCGGCCCGAACGCCCCTACTTCGTCACCCAGTTCAGCAAGATCCACGCCGGGTACGCGGCCCGGCACCGGATGCCCGTGGGGCTGACCGGTCTGGCGCAGGTGCACGGGCTGCGCGGCGACACCTCGATCGAGGACCGCTGCCGCTTCGACAACCACTACATCGACCACTGGTCGCTCTGGCAGGACGTCTGCATCCTGCTGCGTACGGCGGCCGGACTCGTCCGACCCACAGGGAGCTGAGGATGGCCACGGCCGTGACGGTGCCGGCGCTCGCCCCGGACGACGTACGGGACTGGGCGCGCAGGGCCGGGGCGCTCTCCCCGGTCCTCGCCGTGATCGCGCTGCTGCTCGTCCCGGGCGGCGGCGGCGCGCAGGGCGGCACCGGCGGCACGGGCACGGTCGCCGACGCGGCCTCCGGGCTGCTCGTCCTGATCTGCCTCGTCCGGGTGCTGCGCGGCGGCGCCCGGCCGCTGACCCGGACGGCGGCCGTCGTCCTCGGCCTGCCGGTCCTCGGGATCTGCCTCGCGGCGATCACCTCGAACGACCCGGCAGCGAGCCTGCCGGGCGTCGCCCGGTACGTACAGATCTTCGTGCTCGTCCCCGCCGCCGTGCTCCTGATGATCCGCGACCGGCGGGACTTCGCCGTGGTGGCCTGGGGTCTGGTCGGGCTCGCGCTGCTGCAGGGCGCGGTCGGCGTCGCCCAGTACCTGACCGGCACCGGTGCCTCGTACATGGGTGAGGACATCCGGGCCGTCGGCACCTTCGGGCCGACCGATGTGATGGGCATGGCGACCGTCGTGTCGTACGGGCTCGTCGTCGTCACCGGGATCGCGCTCGGCAGCGGACCGGGCCGCACCCGGACGGCGGCGCTCGTCTGCGCCGGACTGCTCTTCGTGCCGCTCGTGCTGTCGTTCAGCCGGGGCGCGTGGATCGCGACCGTGCTCGCCTGCGGGGCCCAGCTGCTGCTCTCGGGGCCCCGGCGGGCCGCGCGCGTGGCGCTCGCCGCCGGCGCGCTCGGGGTGGTCCTGGTCGGCGGGCTCGGCATCGGCTCGGCGATGGTGAAGGAGCGGGTCGCCAGCATCACGCAGGTGGCGGGCGCGCCCGACCAGTCGGTGACGGACCGGTACACGATGTGGGCCGCGGCCGGGCGGATGTGGGCCTCGGAGCCGGTCACCGGCGTCGGCCTCAAGGGGTTCCCGCAGTACCGCGACTCGAACGCCTCCCTCGCCCTGTCCTCCGGCAGCGACACGGCCGGCGCGGGCGCCGCCTTCGCGCGTCAGCCGCTGCTTTCCCCGCACAACATGTACCTCCTGGTCCTCAGCGAGCAGGGTCTGTTCGGGCTGCTCGCCCTCGCGGGCAGCTGGCTGGCGCTGCTCGTCGGCGCGCTGCGGCGGCGCCGCCTCGGCGCGGACTGCGCGCTCGTCGCGACGGGCCTGCTCGGCTGGCAGCTCATCGACTTCTTCTACGCGGACATCGGCGGCCCCTCGACGGTCCTGATGTCGGTCGTGCTGGGCCTCGCGGCCTGGTGGGCCCTCGCGGAGGTCCGGCGTGCGTGACCCGTGGGCCGGGGAACCGGAGCCCACGGACACCCCGCGGGCCGGTGAACCACGCCCCACGGGCGGACCGCCCTGCGGCGCCCCGCCGACCGACCCCTGGCCGACCGCGCCTCCGGGCCCCACGGACTCCCCGGGGCCCTCGGAGGCCGTCGTGCTGCCGGGGACCCCCCGGCCCACCGGCCGCCGCGCCCACGCGCGCGGCCGGACGGCCAGGACCGGCGCGCCCGAGGGCCGCGGCTTCCTCGCGAAGGCCGCCGCCGTCACCGCCGGGCTCACCGCTCTCGGGGCGCTGCTCGGGCTCGTACGGGACCAGATCCTGGCCGGGTACTTCGGGGCCGGCGCCGAGACGGACGCGTTCCTCGTGGCGTGGACCGTGCCGGAGTTCGCCTCGACGCTGCTCATCGAGGACGCGCTGGCGCTGATCCTCGTGCCCGCGTTCTCCCGCGCCCTGGCCCGCCGTTCGAGCGGTCTGTCCGGCGACCCCGTGCGCGCCCTCGTGCGCGGCACGCTCCCCCGGCTCACCCTCGCCGTCGGTGTCGTCGCCGCCGTCCTGGTCGCCGCCGCCCCGCTGATCGTGGGGGCGCTCGCGCCGGGGCTGCCCGACCCGGGGCTCGCGATCGACTGCACGCGGCTGACCGGGACCTGCGTCCTGACCTTCGCCCTGGTCGGCTACTGCTCGGCGGCGCTCCGCGCGCACGGCTCGTTCCTGCCACCGGCCACCATCTACGTGGCGTACAACGCCGGCATCATCGGCACCATCCTGCTGTTCCGCGAGCCGTGGGGCGTGCGCTCGGCCGCCGCCGGGGTCGCCGTCGGCGGGATCCTGATGGTCCTCGTCCAGGCCCCCTCGCTCGTCCGGGAGCTGCGCGCCCGCCCCGTACCCGTGCGGGAGCCCGAGGCGCTCACACCCCCCTCCACCGGTGAGGGCCGCGTCCTGGTCCTCGGTCTGATCGCGCCCGTCGTCGCGTTCTCGCTGTCCCGCCAGTCCCAGACGCTGATCGAACGCTTCCTCGCCTCACCGCTGCCCGCCGGCGCCATCTCGCATCTGAACTACGCGCAGAAGGTCGCGCAGATGCCGATGATCCTGTCCCTGATGCTGTGCACGGTCAGCTTCCCGGTGGTCGCCCGCGCCCTCGCGGCGGGCGAGACGGAGGCGGCCCGCCGCCGCGTCGAGCGGGACCTGCTGCTCGCCGCCGTCGTCGTCCTGGTCGGCGCCTCGACGGTGATCGCGGCCGCGCCCCGGATCGTCGAGCTCCTCTTCGAACGCGGCGAGTTCACCCGTGCCGACACCGTCGCCACCGCCGCCGTCATGCGGGTCTACGCCCTCGGGCTGCTCGGCCAGACGATGGTGGGCGCCCTGGTCCGCTGCTACTTCTCCGCCGCGCGCCCGCTCTGGTACCCGGCCGCCGCGATGGCCGCGGGGCTCGTCACCACCGCCGCCGCCGGAGTCCCCGGCGCCCACTACTGGGGCGCCGTCGGCATCGCCGCCGCCAACGCCCTCGGCATCACCCTGACCGCGGTCCTGCTGCTGCGCGGCGCGCACCGGCAGGCCGTACCGGTCCACGTCGACCGGCTCGGCGAGGGGCTGCTCCGGCTCGCCACCGCGGGCGCGTGGGCCACCGGCGCCGGCTGGCTGTGCTCGCTCGCGATCGGCCCCGCCGCCCTCGCCGTCGGGGTGGCGGGCCTGGCCGTGATCGGCGTCTTCCTGATCTTCATCGCCTGCGCCGCCAAGGCGCCCGAGATTCCGCCCCTGCCCCGCTCCGCCTCCCGGAGGACCCCCCATGCCCGCCGCCACCGCGCTGAGCCGTCTGCTGCCGAAGCCGCCCCTGTGGATGAAGCCGCCCCCGTGGGTGGCGATGTACCACTCGATCACGGACACCGCTGACGATCCGTACCGGGTGACCGTCTCCCCCGTGCGCTTCGCCCGGCAGCTGCACTGGCTGGGCGACCGGGGACTGCGCGGGGTGTCGGTCCGGGAGCTGCTCGCCGCCACCGCGGAGGGGCGCGCCGACGGACTCGTGGGGCTGACCTTCGACGACGGGTACGCGGACTTCCTCGACTCGGCGCTGCCGCTGCTCCGCCGGCACGGCTTCACGGCGACGGTGTACGTCCTGCCGGGACGGCTCGGCGGCGAGAACAGCTGGGACACGGAGGGTCCGCGCAAGCCGCTGCTCACCGAGGACGGCATCCGGCGGATCGCCGAGGCCGGCATGGAGGTCGGCTCGCACGGGCTCACGCACGTCGCGCTCACCCAGGCCGACGACGCGGAGCTCGCCGCCCAGACCCGGCAGAGCCGCGCGCTCCTGGAGGAGATGACCGGCACCACCGTCGAGGGCTTCTGCTACCCGTACGGGAAGGTCGACCCGCGCGTGATCCACGCCGTGCGCAGGGCCGGCTACCGCTACGGCTGCGCGATCGACCCGGGCCCGCACACCGGCACGTACGCCCTGCCCCGGGTCCACATCGGCGAGGGCGACACCTCGTGGCGGCTCACCGCCAAGCGCCTCCTGCACCCGCTGCGCCGCCGCCACCCGGCCGACCTGATCCCCGCCCGGTACGGCCCCGCCGTGGTCGGTGCCTCGTGAAGGTCCTGCACGTCATCACCGGGCTCGGCATCGGCGGCGCCGAGCAGCAGCTGCGGCTCCTGCTCCGCCATCTGCCGGTGCGGAGCGGTGTGGTCACGCTCACCAACCCCGGCGCCGTCGCCGCCGGCATCGAGTCCGACGGCACCCCCGTCACCCATCTGGGCATGGCGGGCAACCGTGACATCGGCGCGCTCCCCCGCCTCGCCCGGATCGTCCGGCAGGGCCGCTACGACTTGGTCCACACCCACCTGTACCGGGCCTGCGTGTACGGCAGGACGGCGGCCCGGCTCGCCGGCGTGCGGCCCGTCATCGCCACCGAGCACTCCCTCGGCGAGTCCCAGATCGAGGGCCGGCCGCTCTCGGCGGGCACCCGGGCGCTCTACCTCGCGTCCGAGCGGCTCGGCACCTCCACGGTCGCCGTCTCCCCCAGCGTCGCCCGCCGGCTCGCCGCCTGGGGGGTGCCGCCGGACCGCATCCGGATCGTTCCCAACGGCATCGAGACCGACCGCTTCGCCTTCGACACCCGCGCCCGCCGCCTCGCCCGGGCCGCCCTCGGGCTGCCCGAGGACGCCTATGTCGTCGGCGGGGTGGGGCGGCTCACGCCCGGGAAGCGGTTCGAGCGGCTCGTCCGGGCCGCGGCCTCGATCCCGGACGTCCGGCTGCTCCTCGTCGGCGAGGGCGACCAGCGCGCGGAACTCCTCCGGGTGGCCCGCGAGTGCGGCGCCGCCGACCGGGTCCTGCTCGCCGGGGCCTGCGAGGACCCGCCGAGCACCGACCGGCCCGGACCCTCGCTGCCCGGACTGCTCGCCGCCATGGACGTCTTCGTGTCCACCTCCCCCGACGAGACCTTCGGGCTCGCCGTCGTCGAGGCCCTCGCCGCCGGGCTGCCCGTCCTGTACGTGGCCTGCCCGGCCGTCGACGACCTGGCACCGGCGGCGGCACCGGGCGCCCGCCGGATCGGCGAGTCCGTACCCGAGCTGATCTCCGCGCTGCGCGGCGTCCACGACGCCCGCCCGGCCCGGTTCCCGCTGCCGGCCGCCGCCCGCCGCTACGACATCGCGCACAGCGCACAGCAGTTGATGTCCCTCTACGACCAGGCCGTCCACGGCACCCCCTCCCCCGCGAAGTGAGAGAGCCCGTCCCATGAACACCACGCCACGCCGCACCCTCCTCCCCGCCGGCCTGCGCACACCGGGCCGCTGGGCGGTCCTGCCCGCCGCCGTCCTCGCCGGAGCCGTACTCGGCGGCGGCTACGGGGCGCTGAAGACCCCGCAGTACGCGGCGACCAGCTACGTCATCGTCGTACCGGCCGAGAAGTCCGACCCGGCCGCCGCGCTCGGCTTCGCCCAGGCCTACGGGCGCGTCGCCACCGACATCGCGGTGACCGGCGACGCCCAGGTGTGGGCGGGGGTCACCGCCGACACCCTGCGCAGGAACGTGCAGGCCGCGACCTCCCCGGACGCGCCGATGATCTCGATCACCGCCAAGGCGGAGAAGCCCGCGAAGGCCGTGTCCATGGCCGACGGGGTGGCCCGCGCACTCGTCCTCAACAGCAGCCACGTCGCCGGCAGCACGGGCGTGAAGGTCGTGCAGTTCTCCCGCGCGACCAAGCCGGTCGCGCCCGTCTCGCCCTCCGCGCCGCTCTCCGCGCTCGTCGGCGGCTGTGCGGGCGGGCTCCTCGGCGGCCTTGCCCTCCTGGTCCGTCCGAGGCGCGCCGCCGCGCGCGGCGAGGCCCGGCACTCCCGGCAGGCGGCGGCCGCCTCCGGAGCCGTGTCCTCCGCCGCCGTGCCCGCTCCGGCCGCCGCCGCGCACCAGCCGGAGGCGGTGTGAGTCCGAGAGCGACGGGCGCCGGACCGGCCCTGCGGACGGAGATCTGCCGTGACGAGGAGGGCTTCGGGCGGCTGGCGGCCGAGTGGACGGCGCTGTACGGGCGCTGCTCCACCGCCACCCCCTTCCAGTCCCACGCCTGGCTGCACTCCTGGTGGCTCTCGTACGGCAGGCCCGGTGCGCTGCGGCTGGTGCTCGTACGACGGGAGGACGGAGAACTCGTCGCCGCCGCGGCCCTGATGCGCGCCCGGGGTCCGCTGCCCGTCCTCACCCAGCTCGGCGGCTCGATCACCGACTTCACGGACGTGCTCCTCGACGACGGCTGCCCCGAGGCGGCACCCGCGCTGGCCCGGGCGCTCGCCCGGGCCGCCCGGGGCGCGGTGGTCGACCTGCGGGAGGTGCGGCCGGGGGCGGCCAGCGAGCGGGTCCTCGTCCACTGGCGGGGTCCACGCCGTCGGATGCCCGACTCCCTGTGCCTCGAACTGCCCGCCGTCCCCATGGAGGGGCTGCTCGCCCGCATCCCGTCCGGGAAGGCCCAGCGGGTCCGCGCCAAGCTGCGCAAACTCGACGCCCTCGGCATCGACACGCACGTGGTCACCGGGACCGAGGTGCCCGCCGCCCTCGACCGGCTCCTGAAGCTCCATCAGCTCCAGTGGCAGGGGCGGGGCGTCACCGCCGAGCACACCAGCGCGCGGTTCGCCCAGCACCTCGCCCGGGCCGTGCGCCCGATGGTGGAGCGCGGGGACGCGATGGTGACCGAGTTCCGGCTGGCCGGGGACGTGGTGGCCGCCGACCTGACCCTGATGTCGCCGCGGCTCGCCGGCGGCTACCTGTACGGCGCCGACCCGGCCCTGCGGGCCCGCAAGGTGGACGTCGCGACGATGCTGCTCCGGCACGGCGCCGGGGAGACGAGCGCGGGCGGCCGGGACACGTTGAGCATGCTGCGGGGCACCGAGGCGTACAAGCACCACTGGCGGCCCGAGACCGTCGGCAACCAGCGGCTCATGCTCACCGGCCGGGGTACGGCCCCGCTGCTCTGGTTCCGCGCGGGCGCCGCCGGCGCGCGCCGCTGGGCGGCCCGGCAGGCGCGGGAACGCGCCTGGGTGGGCCGTGCGGCCGGCCGGTTGACCGGGCGCACGCCGAACAGCGGCGGCGGATGATCTCCGCCGCCGCTGTCGCGGGCGGTCAGAAGGGCCAGACGCCCTTCAGCGCTTCCTTCCAGTCGAGGTCGACCTCGTCCTTCCAGGAGTCCTTCGGGACACAGACCGGACCGCCGATCCAACTCTCGACCCACGAACCGAGGTTCACGGTCCAGCAGCTGGGCTCGGGCTCCGGCAGAGGCTCGGGCTTGGGTTCGGGCTTGGGCTCGGGCTTCGGTTCCGGCTTGGGCTCAGGCTTGGGTTCCGGCTTCGGCTCAGGCTTCGGCTCAGGCTTGGGTTCCGGCTTCGGCTCGGGCTTCGGTTCCGGCTTGGGCTCAGGCTTGGGCTCAGGCTTCGGCTCGGGCTTCGGTTCCGGCTTCGGCTCGGGCTTCGGTTCCGGCTTCGGCTCGGGCTTCGGCTCCGGCTTCGGCTCGGGCTTGGGCTCGGGCTTCGGTTCCGGCTTGGGTTCCGGCTTGGGCTCAGGCTTGGGCTCGGGCTTCGGCTCGGGCTTCGGTTCCGGCTTGGGCTCAGGCTTGGGCTCGGGCTTCGGCTCAGGCTTGGGTTCCGGCTTGGGCTCGGGCTTCGGCTCAGGAACCGTCGGGTCCACCGGGTCCGTCGGGTCCACCGGGTCCGTGGGATCGGTCGGCTCCACGGGGTCCGTCGGGTCCACGGGGTCCGTCGGGTCCACGGGGTCCACCGGATCCGTCGGCTCCGTCGGCCACGTCGGGTCCACCGGCTCTGTCGGGTCCACCGGGTCCGTGGGATCCGTCGGCTGGGTCGGGAGTTCCGGCTCGGTGCCGTAGAGCATCTGCCGGAACGTCTGCGACGACCGCGGATTGTCGTCGCACTGCCAGACGCCGTGCGGGCAGTAATCGGTGATCGTGTGATAAAGCGGCTTGTGCTGCTTCATCCACTCCAGCATGCGCCGCATGTATACGGGGTTGTCGCCGTTACGGAAGAGCCCCCATTCGGGATAGGAGATCTCCTTTCCGTGCTCGGCGGCGAAATCCACCTGCTTCTGCAGCCCGTACGGTTCGCTGACGTGCTGGTCGAAACTCGAACCCGGCGGCTGGTCGTACGAGTCCATCCCGATGATGTCGACGACGTCGTCGCCCGGGTAGCACTCGGTCCACGGAACGGCGTCACGGCCTCGGCTCGGGTTGAAGTCGAAGCGGAACTTCTGGCCGGGGACGGCACGCATCGCGGTGACGATCCGGTTCCAGTACTTCTTCCACGCGGTCGGGTCGGGCGCACAGCGGTGGGTGTACGTCGTCCCGTTCATCTCCCAGCCGAGGTTGACGACCGTGTCGGCCGCCCGCAGCCGGACCAGCCGCTCGGCGAGGGCCGTGAAGTGGTGGTCGTAGTACCCGGCGGCGCCGAGCTGGAGCTGGCGGCGGACCTCGGCGTCGGAGACGCCGGCCTCGTTGCGCTCCAGCATGGGGACGTTGAGGACGAACAGGCGGTCGGCCTTCTCGTTGCGCCAGTCCGCCCAGGCGTCGAGGAAGCCGGGCGGGCCCTCGATGTTCTTCCAGAGGTCGCCGGGGAGGTAGGTGTGGCCGACACGGAGTTCGCGTCCGCCGAGCCACTGCTCCAGCTGCTCGATGCGGGCGACCCCGAGCGACCCCGAGTCGAGGAAGGCTCCCATGGCGCTGGAGAGAGTCGGTCCGGGGTCTGTCGTCGTTACTGATTCGGAGGCGTGCGCGGGGGACGCGAGCACGACTGAGCCCGAGGCGAGGAGACCGGCGGTGAACACCCCCAGCCACACTCTCGATGGTCGCCGATGTGTAGCCGCCATGGCCGCTCCTTCGCGTCGTACGCCTTTTGATGATCCGTCAATCCGATACTCCGAAAGTATTCCTAATGAGCCGACCGTGAACTCGGCTTCCCCTGATCAGTAGTCCATTAGAGGATTTCATCGCCCAGTTGGGGCACCCGAGATGAAGGGCAAGCCGTGCTGCGTCGTCAGAGTTTCGACACCAGCGTTCCCACCGTCCTCGTACGGATCGACCGGAATCCCTTCCATCACGGCACGCTCGGAGCCGCGCGCTCACTGGGCCGGGCGGGAATTCCGGTCCACGCGGTCATCGAATCGAGCACCAGCCCGGTCGCCCGTTCCCGATATCTCCGGTCGACGCGCGCGACTCCCGGCACGACCACCGCCACCGAGCTGACCGCCCTCCTTCACCGGTACGCGGACGAGATCGAGGGCGAGTCGGCCCCGACACCCGACGGCTCGTCAACTCCCGTCCTCGTCCTCCCCCTGGACGACGTGAGCGCCCTCGCCCTGGCGCGCCGCCGCGCCGAGCTCTCCCCGCGCTTCCTGCTCCCCGAACAGACCGAGGAGCAGCTGCTGCGCGTCGCGGACAAGGCGGCGCTCGCCGAGACCTGTGCGTCCCTGGGCCTTCCCCATCCCCGTACCGAACTCCCCGACGGTTCCGACGAGGCCGCCGCGATGGCCTGGTCGCTCGGTCTGCCGGTGGTCGCCAAGTGGAGCCGCCCCTGGCTGCTTCCGGCCGGCGGCGGGCTGCGCAGCACCTCGATCGTGCGGTCCCTCGCCGAGGTGCGGGAGCTGTACGCCCGGAGCCCGGAGGCCGGCAGCCGGCTGCTGCTCCAGGAACTCCTCCCGGCGGGCCGTGACCTGGACTGGTTCTTCCACGGCTACGTGGACGCGGACGGCGGCTGTACGACGGGGGCGACGGGCCGCAAGGAGCGGTCCTGGCCCGACGGGGCCGGGCTCACCGCGGTGGGCCGCTGGACGGCGAACCCGGCCGTGGAGCGCACGGCCCGCGAACTGTTCGCCGCGCTCGGCTACCGGGGCGTGTGCGACCTGGACTTCCGGATGAACCGGTCGACGGGCGCGTACCACCTGCTCGACTTCAACCCCCGGCCCGGCGCGCAGTTCCGGCTCTTCGCCGACGCGGACGGTCTGGACGTGGTCCGGGCGCTCCATCTGGACCTCACGGGGCGTCCCGTACCCCCGCACTCCCCCGCGTACGGCCGCCGGTTCGTGGTCGAGAACTACGCGGCGCTGTCGCTCCTCACCTCCCCGCGCCGCCGTCCCGCGGACGGGGCCGGAGCCGGGTCCGAGGGCGCGTCGCGGCGGGCCGAGTACGCCTGGTGCGCGGCGGACGACCCGGCGCCGGCGTTCGCGATGGGTCTCGCCTGGCTCGGGCACCTGCTGCGCAGAGCGGTGGCCTCGGCGCGCCGCTTCCTCGGATCCCTGCGGACGCGTCCGCCGCTGCCCCCGACGGCGCCGCAGGCCCGCAGCTCCTCCCACCAGCTCACCCCACGATGAAGGCGGAAGGCACGATGTCGAAGTCGATGTACGACCTGGTGGTCGTCGGGGCCGGACCGTACGGTCTGTCCGTGGCCGCGCACGCGGCCGCCCATGGGCTGCACCTGCGGACCTTCGGCCGCTCGATGGAGTCCTGGCACGCGATGCCCTCGGGCATGTTCCTGAAGTCGGAGCCCTGGGCCTCCCATCTCTCCGACCCGGAGCGGGCCTACGGGCTCGACGCCTACGCCGCCACGCGGGGCGTGCGCGCCACGCACGGGGTGCCGCTGCCGGTGGACTTCTTCGCCGCGTACGGCGACTGGTTCGCCCGGCAGGCGGTGCCCGCGCTCGACGAGCGGCTGATCGAACGGGTCGCGCCCGGCGCGGACGGCTTCGAGCTGCGGACCGAGGACGGCGAGGCGCTGCGGGCGAGGACGGTGGCGCTGGCCGTCGGCGTCCTGCCGTTCATGGAGATCCCGGGGCCGTTGCGTGGCCTGCCCCGGCGGTACGTCACCCACTCCAGTCACCACGGGGAGCTGGACCGCTTCGCCGGCCGGGACGTGACCGTCGTCGGGGCCGGGCAGGCCGCCCTGGAGACGGCCGCGCTCCTCGTCGAGCGGGGCGCCGCGACCGTACGGGTCCTCGCCCGCGCGGACCGGCTGCACTGGAACACCCTGCCCCCGGCCCTCGAACGGGGGCTGTGGCCGAGCGTGCGCGCGCCGCACACGGGGCTCGGCTGCGGCTGGCGGAACAAGCTGTACGCGGACACCCCGGGTGTCTTCCGCCGGCTGCCGGCCGCGAGGCGCGAGCGGATCTTCGACTCGGCGCTCGGCCCGGCGGGTGCCTGGTGGCTGCGTGAGCGGTTCGCGGCGGTCGGGGACGTACGCCTTGGGCAGCGGATCACCGCGGCGGCCGTGACGGGGGACGAGCGCCTGCGGCTCGACGTGGCCGGGCCTGAGGGGGCGACGGTCCTGGAGACCGACCACGTCGTCGCGGCCACCGGGTTCACCCCGAGCCTGGACCGGGCCGGCGTGCTCTCCCCGGCGCTGCGCGGTGCGATGCGGACGGTCGGCGCGGGCGGCGCCCCGGAGGTCGGCGGTCTCTTCGAGTCCTCGTGGCCGGGCCTGTTCCTCGCCGGGCTGCTCACCGCTCCTTCGTACGGTCCCTCGATGCGGTTCGTCTTCGGCGCGGAGTACACGGCGGGGCGTCTGGTGCGCGGGGTGCGGCGGCGGCTGCGGGCGGGGGGCCGGGGCGGGGCGGTGGGCCGGCCGCGCACGGGCGGGAGGGCGCCGGTCTCGGCATGAGGGAGGGCCGGCCCCCCGGAGAGCGGACGCTCTCCGGGGGGCCGGCCCCTGTGCCTGCGTGCCGCCGAGGGCTCAGACGTTGGCGCAGGTGTTGAACGCGGCCGGGTTGAGCAGGCCGATGACGTTCACGCTGTTGCCGCAGACGTTGATCGGCGCGTGGATCGGGATCTGGACGACGTTGCCGGAGAGGACGCCGGGCGAACCGACGGCGAGGCCCTCGGCGCCCGCGTCGGCGAAGGCGGGGGTCGCCGCACCCATGGCCATGATGATTCCGGCGACGACGGCAGCAGCCTTCTTACAGTTCATTTTCGTCTGCATCCTTTCGGTGGCGGAACACTTTTCACGCAACACAACGAACATGCCGCACAAAGGAAACCGCGAAAACGACGACTTTCGTTCTTTCACTCCATTGCGCGCACGGACAGGGCCGGAGGGAACGCGATCGTTCCCTCCGGCCCTGTCGTGCGCGAGACGGATCAGCCGTTGTAGGCACCGTTCCCGGAGAGGACCGGGATGTCCTCCAGGATGTGCGACAGCGGCTCGTCACCCTTGGCCTGGGTGGAGTTCTCGGTGCACTGCTGGTTCTGCGGGGAGGAGAGGACGTTGATGTCCTGGACCGCGACCGGGACGAGGACGCCGACGACCGAGCCGACGTTGCCCTTGACCGGGACGCCGAGGCAGAGCTTGTTCAGCGAGCCCTGGACGGCCGAGAACTGGGGGCTCATGTCGCCCGCGGTCTTGGAGTTGCCGAACGACTGGCTCGCGCCGTTGCCGCTGAGCGACGTGGTGCCGCCGTCGTCGGCGATGGCGAGCGCCGGGGAGGCCGCCGCAGCAGAAGCGCCGACAACAGAGGCCGTCACAGCCGCAGCCGCCATAATCTTCTTGATCACGGTGATTCCGTTCCTGTTCCCACCAATCGACGTGATTGATGCGACGGGATCAACTGCGCGCGGGGGCTGAGGTTCCGGCGCTTCACCCGTTCGACTGGCACCTCGTTTAGCGCTGTCGAGTGCGCTCCGCCAAGGGAGTGACACAGCGGAACCCTTGCGTCCACAGCCAGTTGATCAGGCCGCTCCCTGCACGGAGCCGGTTCTAGAAGGGAACTCCCGTGATCAAGAAGGTTATGGCCACTGCGGCCGCAGCCGTCTCCATCGTCGGCGCCACCGCCGCCGTTGCCTCTCCCGCGCTCGCCATCGCCAACGACGGCGGCACCACGTCGCTCAGCGGCAACGGCGCCCACCAGGAGTACGGCAACTCCGCCACGTACGGCCACATGAGCCCGCAGTTCGCGCTCGTTCAGGGCTCCCTGAACAAGCCGTGCGTCGGCCTGCCGGCCAAGGTCAACGCCGGTTCGCTCATCGGGGCCATCCCGATCGCGGTCCAGGACATCAACGTCCTGTCCTCCCCGCAGAACCAGCAGTGCACCGAGAACTCCACCCAGGCCAAGGGTGACGAGGCCCTCTCGCACATCCTGGACGACATCCCGGTCCTGTCGGGCAACGGCGTCGGCAACAACTGACGTTCCGCCTCCGCGCGACGACGTCCACACGTCAGGGGCCGCCCTCCGGGGCGGCCCCTTTCGCGTCTGCTCCGTGTCGGCCCGGCCCTCGCTACCAGGTCGGCCAGACCGGGGTGGCCATCAGGCGTTCCCACTCGCGGTCGGGCATCCCCGGCACCGTCCGGCCCGCCTGAACCCACTGGGTCACGAGCGCGGAATAGAGGGGGAACGGTGTGCGGTCGGCTGGGGGCGGGTCGCTCACATATCGGCTCTTCGGAATGAAGGCCATCCGTTCCCATTTCCCGGGATCCGGCGCCATCTTCGCTCCTTCCGCTGCGATTCCCGCATCATTTCACAGGCGTCGCAGGAGAGTGATTCGTCCTGTTCATGTCGCGTCGCGTATCTGTGTGCGAGAGTGATCGAATTACCGTGCGGACATGAAATCCCCACGATCACGGCGCCCCGGACGTCCGCTGCTCGTCCCGGCGGTACTCGCCGCCGTCGCCGCCCTCGCTCCCGGCGCTCTCGCCGCCGCTCCTGACGATCTCCCCTCCCCCGAGCAGGGTCTGAACCTCCTCGTGGTCGGCATCGACAGCCGCAAGGGACTCACCGAGGCGGAGAAGGAACGTTTCCGGCTCGGCGGGAAGGAGTGCGACTGCACGGACGTCATGATGCTCGTGCACGTCTCGGCCGAGAACGACCGCGTCGACGTGGTGAGCCTGCCCCGCGACTCGCTCACCTCCTTCCCCGACCAGCACCGCGACCGGCGCACCGGGAAACTGCACGCCGCTCACCAGGCGAAGATCAACGGCGCCTGGGCGGAGGGCGGTTCCGCCTTCACGGTGGAGACCGTCGAGTCGATGACGGGGCTGCCCGTCCACCGCTACCTGGAGATCGACTTCCGGCGCTTCATGGACACCGTGGACCGCGTCGACGGCGGGGTCCCCGTCTGTACGGAGAAGGCCCTCAAGGACCCGGCCACCGGCATCGACCTGCAACCCGGGACCAAGCCGGTCGGCGGCGGCGAGGCGCTCCAGTACGTACGGTCGCGGAAGGCCGACGGACAGATGGACTTCGGCCGCATCAGGAAGCAGCAGCAGTTCGTGGTGAACACCCTGGAACGGCTCCGCGAGGACGTCCTCGACCACCCCGGCCGTCTCAAGGACCTCGCGGAGACCCTGCGCGGAACGGGCACGACCGAACGCGGGATCACCGCGCCCGAGCTGGTCCGGCTCGCCTGGCGGCTGCGGGACCTGCCCCCGGACCGTACGGGGTTCGCCACCGTGCCCGTACGCGGCTTCAACCCGGCGATCGCCGGTGTCGGGTCCACCCTCGCCTGGGACGAGGAGGGGGCGGCCGAGGTCTTCCGGCGGCTGCGCGAGGACCGGCCGCTGCCGGCGGCGGACGAGGTCGCGCCCAGCCAGATCTCCGTCGCCGCCTACCGGCCGGCGACGGGGGCTTCGCTCATCTGCCCGTAGTCCGTCCGGTGGACTTCGCGGAACCTCCGCACCGCTGACCAGTTGATCAGCACGGCTCGGCACTCAGCGGGCCACGATCCGAAAGGCCTGAACAATGAAGAAGCTGTTGGCTACGGCTGCTGTGGCCGCGTCGGTGCTCGGCGCGACGGCGGCGGGTGCCGGACAGGCGCTCGCCATCGCCGACGACGGTGGCACCACGTCGCTCAGCGGCAACGGCGCCCACCAGGAGTTCGGCAACTCCGCCACGCACGGCAACATGAGCCCGCAGTTCGCGCTCGTTCAGGGCTCCCTGAACAAGCCGTGCGTCGGCCTGCCGGCCAAGGTCAACGCCGGTTCGCTCATCGGCCTCATCCCGATCGCGGTCCAGGACGTCAACGTCCTGTCCTCCCCGCAGAACCAGCAGTGCACCGAGAACTCCACCCAGGCCAAGGGTGACGAGCCGCTGTCGCACATCCTCAGCGACATCCCCGTGCTGTCCGGCAACGGCGCCGGCAACAGCTGAGCGACGACGCTCGGCACGGTGCGGCCCCGCCGCCCCTCCTCGGAGGGGTCGCGGGGCCGTACCCGTTCCGGAGGGCTCAGAGCTTCCGGCGGAGTGCCTCCGGGTCGGTGACCGGCGCGTCACAGGTGAAGTGACGGCACACGTACGCGGCGGGACCACCGGCCACCAGCGGACGGTCCCTCAGCAGCGGGAACTCCTCGCTGTCGGGGGCGCCGAAGGCGAGCACCGCGCCGGGGGCGGTCGCCAGGAGCGCGGTACGGCGCAGCTCCCGGAACGTCTCGTCACCGGGGGCGCCCACCACGGCGATCTCCCGGGGCCCGTCGAGGAGGGCCTCGGAGACGGCCAGGCCCCAGCCGATGAAGCGGGGCGCACGCGGGCCGAGGGCCTTGACGACGCCGAGGGCGCCCTCGGCCGCGGCACGGTGGGCGTCCGAGCCGGTGTGCGCGGCGTACGCGAGCAGTGCCCCGGCGGCGGCCGTCCAGCCGGACGGGGCGGCGTTGTCCGTGGGGTCCTGCGGGCGGCGGATCAGTGCCTCGGCGTCGTGGGCCGTGTCGTAGAGGGCGCCGCCCTCGGCGGTGAAGCGGTCGAGGACGAGGTCCAGGAGGAAGCCGGCGAAGTCGAGCCAGGCGCCCTCGCCGGTGACGGCGGCGAGGGCGAGGAAGCCCTCGGCGACGTCGGCGTAGTCCTCCAGGACACCGTCGTTGGTGCCGGCCCGGCCGTCCTTGGACGTACGGGTGAGGCGGGCGGACTCGTCCATGTGGACCCGGACGAGGAGGTCGGCGGCCTCGGTGGCGCGCTCGACGAGGTCGGGGCGGTCGAAGAGGGCACCGGTCTCGGCGAGAGCGGCGATCGCGAGACCGTTCCAGGCGGCGACGACCTTGTCGTCCCGGCCCGGACGCTCGCGCTCCTCGCGGGCGGCGAGGAGCCGGGCGGCGATCGAGGCGATCCGGTCGGCGTCGGCCGGACCGGCCTCCCGCGGAAGCTGGAGGACGGAGCTGCCGTGCTCGAAGGTGCCGTCCTCGGTGACGCCGTAGTGGGCGGCGGCGAGGGCGGCGTCCTCGGCGCCGAGGACCTCGGTGAGCTGCGCCGGGGTCCACACGTAGTAGGCGCCCTCGACGTGCCTGCCCGTGCCGTCGTCGCTGTCCGCGTCCAGCGCGGAGGCGAAGCCGCCCTCGGGCGTGCGCAGTTCGCGGACCAGGAAGTCGGCGGTCTCCAGGGCCACCCGGCGGGCCAGGTCGCTGCCGGTGGCCTTCCACAGATGGGCGTACACCCGGCAGAGCAGGGCGTTGTCGTACAGCATCTTCTCGAAGTGGGGCACGACCCAGGCGCGGTCGACGGCGTACCGGGCGAAGCCGCCGCCGAGCTGGTCGTAGATGCCGCCGCGGGCCATCGCCTCACAGGTGTCGGCGGCCATCTGGAGGGCACCCTCGGAGCCCGCACGGGCGTGGTGGCGGAGCAGGAACTCCAGGGTCATGGACGGCGGGAACTTGGGGGCGCCGCCGAAGCCGCCGTGGGTGGCGTCGTACTCGCGGGTGAGTCCGAGGAGGGCCTGGGCGAGTTCCTCCTCGCCGGGGACGCCGTCGCCGCCGTACGCGAGGGAGCGGCCCGCCAGGTCCTTCACGATGCGCTCCGCGACCTCGCCGACCTCGTCGCGCCGGTCGGCCCAGGCGCCCGTGACGCCCTGCAGGATCTCCGGGAAGGACGGCATGCCGTGGCGGGGCTCGGGCGGGAAGTACGTACCGAAGTAGAAGGGGGCCGCGTCCGGGGTGAGGAAGACGGTCATCGGCCAGCCGCCCTGGCCGGTGGCGGCCTGCACGGCCTCCATGTAGACGGCGTCGACGTCGGGGCGCTCCTCGCGGTCGACCTTGACGGCGACGAAGTTCTCGTTGACCAGGGCCGCGGTGGCGTCGTCCTCGAAGGACTCGTGCGCCATGACGTGGCACCAGTGGCAGGAGCTGTATCCGACGCTCAGCAGCACGGGGACGTCGCGGCGCCGGGCCTCCTCGAAGGCCTCGGCCGACCACGGCCACCAGTCGACCGGGTTGTCGGCGTGTTGAAGGAGGTACGGGGAGGTCTCATGGGCCAGTCGGTTCGCCATGGTGTCCATCCTGCCCTGCCGCCCCGGAGTCGCGCGGGACCCCTGCCCCCGGCGGACCGGGGGCCACTCCCCTGGGGCGGTGCCACACCCGCCCGAGGCGGGTGACGAGGGCGTCCCGCAGTCCGCGCCGGCTCTCGCCGACCCACCCGGACCCCAGGCACACGCCGACCGCGCCGGCCGGCACCGGCCGAGCAGGGCGGCCGCGTCCGCGAGGACGCCGGTGACGAGCCGCGGGCCGCTCCCGCCCAGGAGGGAGGACCGGCCGAGCACCCCCGCCGTTCGGCAGGTCGGCCGGCCCGCCGCGGCCGCCCCCTCCTTTCTCCGCTCTCGCGCCTTCGCGCCCCGCACAGCACACTGGACGCGCACCGTCCGGGGCCTGACAGGTCCTCAGGGACGAGTTCGGGCACGCGCGGAGGGGGACGCACATGCGGGACAGCCATCGGGCCGAGGCTGAGCGGCTGTGGGAACGGGCGGTGGAGGAGGAGCTGCGGGGCTCCGGGAGCCGGGCGGGCGCGGAGACCCTGCTCGCCCGGGGCCGCGCCGCGCTGGATTCGATGGCGGCGGGTGCGGGCGAGGAGTACGCGGCGTACGTACGGGCCCTGGAGGAGGGAACGGCCGGCGCCCGGACCACCGCGAACCGTTCCCCCGGTGCGCTGTTCGGCGGTCCCGCGCTCGTCGCCGGAGTCGCGGCCGTCGCCGCGGTCGGCGCGGACCTGGCACTCGGTACGACGACGGGGACGGCACTCGGCGCGGGCGCGGTGGTGGCCGTCGCGGGCGCGGCGGCGACGGTGCTCAAGGCGACGGGTGGACGCGCCGCGCAGGCCGCACCGACGGCCGCGGCGGCACCGGCGGCGGTGCCGGACGGCGCCGTCGAGGCGGCGCGGGCGCACTGGCTGAGGGCGCTGGAGGTACGGGGCATGCGTCCGTTCCTGGAGCGGGAGCGGGTGGCGTCCGCCGGCGGGAACGGGGACGCACCCCCGGCGGACGCGGGAGAACGGTCCTCCCGGGACCGGCGGGCGGTGGTGTCACGGCCCGAGCGGCTGCGCGGGACCGATCGCAGTGCGGCGGCCAGGCGCCGGGCCGTACTCGAGCGGTCCTTCGGCCATCTGCCCGACGCCGGCGGGGACTTCGCGGGCCGACGGGAGGAGCTGGCCCGGATCAGCCGGTGGGTGCAGGCGGGGCGCGCCTCGGCGGAGACCCGGCCGACGGTGGTCCTGCTGCACGGTGAGCCCGGATCCGGGCGGACCGCCCTCGCGGTACGGGCGGCGCACACGCTCCGCGACCAGTTCCGCGGCGCGTGCGTGGTGGACCTGCGGGGAGGCGCGAGCGGTGAGCGGCCCCTCGCGACCCGGGAGGCGCTGCTCCATCTGCTCAACCGGCTCGGCGCCCCGCGCGAGCGGCTCCTCTTCCGCGAGGGCGCCACGGCGGACCAGCAGGTGGCACGGCTCACGGAGTTGTACCAGCGGCAGCTGACCGGGGTGCCGGTGACGGTGATCCTGGACGACGCCGTGGACGCGGCCCAGGTGCGGGCGCTGCTCCCGGAGCGTTCCGAGAGCCTGGTCCTGGTGACCTGCCGCGAGCCGCTGGACCTGGGGGACGTGGCCGCGCACGTCCTTCCGGTGGCGGCGCTCGACGCGGCCGGGGCGGAGGAGCTGCTGCGGGCGGCGGGCGGGGCGGCGGACCCCGGTCCGTACGACGCGGAGGCGCTCGACCGGATCCGTGAGCTGTGCGGCGGGCTTCCGCTGGCGCTGCGGGCGGCGGGTTCCCTGCTGCGCGGGCGGTCCATGGACGATCTCGCGGAGCTGCTCGGCCGGCCCGGACGGGGTGACGATCCCGTCGAACGCGCCCTGTGGACACGGTACTTCGTCGACCTCGGCGACGAGGCGCGACGGCTGCTCCGGCGGCTTTCGCTCGCCGGACGGGCCTCCCTCGGCGCCGCGGCCGCGGCCGCGCTGCTCGATGGGAGCGGCGCCGAGGGTGCCCGGCTGCTGCGGGAGCTGGCCGGCGCGGGGCTGCTCGCCCCGGTGCGCGGGGAGCGGTACCGGCTGCACGACGCGGTGCGCGGCTTCGCCGCGGTCCGGCTCCTCGACGAGGAGGACGCGGCGGAGATCGCGGCGGCCCAGGAGCGGTTGATACGGAACTACGCGGAGCTCGCGGACGCGGTGATCCGGATGGTCGACGGCAAGATGTCGACCCGCGCCAACCGTTTCGGCGGGCACGGCTTCGGGTCCCTGGAGGCGGCGCTGAGCTGGCTCGACGAGGAGTCCAGCTTCATCACGGCGGCCCTGCGGCACACGGACGGCGTCGACCAGCAGACCGTGCTCGATCTGCTGGGCGCGCTCTGCGACTACTGCCTGCTGCGCGGCGACCTCTACCGGCTCGGCGAGATCAACGAACTCGCCGAGGCCGTCGGGCAGGGCCAGCTGTCCCGATCGGTGCAGTGGCGGACCGGCATCGCGGCCCGGCAGCTCGGCGAGCTCGACAAGGCGCGGACCACCCTGACGTCCGTGGTGTCGCTCTACCAGGAGGCCCACCAGGACCCGGGGGCGGCGCTCGCGCTCTGCTCGCTCGGGATCACCCTGCATCACCAGGGCCGTCTCACGGACGCGGCGGGCCGGCTGCGGGAGGCCCTCGCGCTCCAGGAACCGGAGGCGCTCGCCGCCGACCGGGGCTGGACGCTGCACGCGCTCGCGGCCGTGGAGCGGGACCGCGGCAACCTGGCGGAGGCGACGGCGCTGCTCGACCGGTCGCTCGCGCTGCACCGGGAGCACGAGTCCCCGCACGGCCAGGCGTGGGCGCACTTCCAGCGGGGCCAGGTGCTGCTGCTGCGGGGTGACGTGCCGGCCGCGGAGGCCGCGCTGCGGGAGGCTCTCGACGGCTACGGGCGGATCCACGACGGGCGCGGCGCGGCCTGGGCGCTGACCCAGCTGGCCAGGGCGCGGCTCGCCGCCGGGGACGCCGAACCGGCCGTCGAGGGACTGCGCGGGGCGCTCGCCCGGCACCGGGAGCAGGAGGACGCGCGCGGGGAGGCGTGGACGCTGTTCCACCTGGCCCACGCGCTGGAGGAGCGCGGCGACCGGGACGACGCGGTCCGGGAGCTGGGCAGGGCGCGGACGATGTTCTCGCGGATGCGGGACGTGTACGGGCTGGCCAGTGCCCGGCACCATTCGGGTCGGGTCACCCGCGACCAGCTCGCGGCCCGCACCGGCGGTCTGCGCAATTCGGGCTTCGCCCGGCAGCTGCTCGTGGACGCGCGGGCGGACTTCCACCGGATCGGGGTGCCGCACGGGGAGGCCTGGACCTCCCTGGAACTGGCGGTCATCGACGCCGGCAACGCCCGGGTGCCGCAGGCGCTCGCGCTGTGCGACGAGGCCCGTGCGCTGTTCGGCGCGTACGGCGACCGGCGGGGCGCGGACTGGGCCCGCTTCCTGCGCTGCACGCTGCTCCCGCACGCGGTCCCGGGGAACCCGGAGCCGGGGACGGTCACGGCGCGCGAGGAGCTCGCGGCGCTGGTCGCCGACCGGCATCCGGCGCGCGACCAGCGGCTCGACGACTGCGTCGAGGCGTACGCGGTGGTCCTGGGCCGGGGCGTCCACCCGTCGACGCCGTGGCAGGCCTGGGACCTGGGCATGGTGCCGAACCGGCACGCCCGGGAGGTCCTGGGGGTGCCGGTGGGCTAGCCCGCCGTTCCACGACGGGGCCCCCGGGCCCGTACGGCACCGGGGTGACCCGCCGTGGCACGACGGCGCCCCCGGGCCCGTACCGCTGGGGTACGGGCCCGGGGGCGGGTCGGCTACTTGCCGGCGAGGCCGGCCGAGGAGGCCGGGGTCTCGGCGGCGGCCGGGTCGGGGGCCTCCTCGAAGTCGACCTTGCCCATGTGGCGGTTCATCGACTTCATCAGCTGCCAGACCGCGACGGCCAGCACCGCGAAGACCACGAAGCCGAGGACGCCGGGGGTCACCTTGTTCTCGTCCAGCTCTTCGGCGGCGAAGGGGACAAGCTGGGTCAGTGCCAGGTGTGCGCTCATGTCAGGCATTGTCGCGGATGCCCGCGAAGAGATCTTCCTCGGGGAGGGAGGTCGGCACCAGCGCCTTGCTGAGCTCGTACTCCTCCGTCGGCCAGACCTCCTTCTGGATGTCCATCGGCACCCGGAACCAGCCGCCGTCGGGATCGATCTGGGTGCGGTGGGCGATCAGGGCCTTGTCGCGGATCTCGAAGAACTCCGCGCAGGGCACGAAGGTGGTCAGCGTCCGCTCCTTGCCCCCGAACTCCTTCCAGCGCTCCAGCCACTCGCCGTACGGGGACTCCAGGCCGCGCGCGAGGAGAGCCTCGTGCAGGGCGACCGTGCGGGGACGGTTGAAGCCCTGGTTGTAGTAGAGCTTCAGGGGCTGCCACACCGGGCCGAACTCGGCCTCCGGGAACTTCTCGGCGTCGGCCGCGCCGTCGAAGGCCACCATCGTGATCTTGTGGGTCATGATGTGGTCGGGGTGCGGGTATCCGCCGTTCTCGTCGTAGGTCGTGACGACCTGCGGACGGAAGGAGCGGATCTTGCGGACCAGCTCCCCGGCCGCGGTGTCGACGTCCTCCAGGGCGAAGCAGCCCTCGGGGAGCGGCGGCAGCGGGTCGCCTTCGGGCAGGCCCGAGTCGACGAAGCCCAGCCACTCCTGGGAGACGCCGAGGATCTCGCGGGCCTCGTCCATCTCCTTGCGGCGCACCTCGTGGATGTTCGCCTCGACATAGGCGTCACCCTGGAGCTGGGGGTTCAGGACCGAGCCGCGCTCGCCGCCCGTGCACGTCACGACCATGACGTCCACCCCCTCGGACACGTACTTGGCCATCGTGGCCGCACCCTTGCTCGACTCGTCGTCGGGGTGGGCGTGAACGGCCATCAACCGCAGCTGCTCAGTCAAGACTCGATCCTCAGTGATTCGACGCGGAGCGTGGTCTCTATAGTGACGGAATCGGGGGAGTGAAAATTCCGCCACCCCCGGCTTCGAGAGGATCGATCATGAGCGCGGTGCGAGAGCAGCTGCCCGAGGGGCGCTACGGACGCTCCGCGGACGAGGCGGCCGACCGCAAGCTCAGGATCACGGGCGCGGTGCTCGGCGTCCTCTTCCTCGGCCTGATGGGCTGGTTCGGCTGGTACTACGTCGTCGACAGCAAGATCAGCGCCGAGATGATCAAGTTCGACGTGGTGAGCTCCACCGAGGTCCAGGTGCACCTGGAGATCCGCAAGGACGAAGGCGTCAAGGGCGTCTGCACCCTGCGCTCCCGCTCCGAGGACGGCGCCGAGGTCGCCCGCAAGGACGTCCGGGTCGACGAGCCCGCCGGCCGGGTCGACCGCGTCTACTCGCTTCGCACGACCGCCCGCGCCACCAGCGCGGAGCTCATGGGGTGTACGGCTCGGTAGCGGTGGGTAGGGACCGGGTGTCGAGTCCCGGCGCGTCACCCCGGTGACCTGGGGTGACGCCATCTTGATGGTTATGTCCTCCCGCTTTTCGCCACTCATTGTTAGGCTCGTGGTTTCGCCCACCCGGGACAGCAGAGCTTTCCCGTGTAGGGCGATGCTTTGTATTCCCAGTACCTACGAGGAGCACCTGTGACCCAGACCAGCGACAACGTCACCTGGCTCACCCAGGAGGCGTACAACAAGCTCAAGGACGAGCTTGAGTACCTGTCTGGTCCCGCGCGCACGGAGATCACCATCAAGATCGCCGCCGCCCGCGAAGAGGGGGACCTGCGCGAGAACGGCGGGTACCACGCGGCCAAGGAGGAGCAGGGCAAGCAGGAGCTCCGCATCCGGCAGCTGACCCAGCTCCTCGAGCACGCCAAGGTCGGCGAGGCTCCGGCGGACGACGGCGTCGTCGAGCCGGGCATGGTCGTCACCATCGCCTTCGACGGCGACGAGAACGACACGATGACCTTCCTGCTCGCCTCCCGCGAGTACGCGAGCGGCGACATCGAGACCTACTCGCCGCAGTCGCCGCTCGGCGTCGGTGTCAACGGCAAGAAGGCCGGTGACGACGCCGAGTACGAGCTGCCGAACGGCAAGAAGGCCACGGTGAAGATCCTCAGCGCGAAGCCGTACAACGGCTGAGGCACAGCTCTCCGCGAAGGGCCGGCCCCCACCGGGGCCGGCCCTTCGTGCTGCATGCACACGTCCTGTGCCGATGAGGCATGATGCGGCCTGACATCACGTCACAAGGGGGGCTGACGGAATGCTGGGACCGCTGCGCGCGGGAGCACCGCGCCGGATAGGACCGTACGAGGTGCTCGCCAGGCTCGGGGCGGGCGGGATGGGCGAGGTCTTCCTCGGACAGGGCGGTCCCGGCGCGGACGGCACCTTCGTCGCCGTGAAGACCGTCCGGCATGACGTCGCCGGCGATCCCGCCTTCCGGGACCGCTTCCGCCGGGAGATACGGGTCGCCTCGCTCGTCGACAGCGCGTACGCCGCCGCCCCGCTCGGCGGCGACGCCGACGCCGAGGTGCCCTGGCTGGCCACCGCGTACGTCCCCGGGCCCAGCCTCTCGCAAGCCGTCCGGCGCGGCGGCGCCCTGCCCGTGGACACCGTCCGCGCCCTCGGCACCGGCGTCGCGCGGGCCCTCGCCGATCTGCACCGGGCCGGGGTCCTGCACCGGGACCTCAAGCCCGGCAACGTCATGCTCTCCGTCGACGGGCCCCGTCTCATCGACTTCGGCATCGCCCGCAGCAACACGGCCACCACCATGACCGCCACCGGTGTGATGGTCGGCACCCCCTCCTTCATGTCGCCCGAGCACGTGGCCGGCGCCCGGCGGGTGACCGCCGCCTCCGACGTCTTCTGCCTCGGCTCGCTGCTCTGCTACGCGGCGACCGGCGAGGACCCCTTCGGCGACGGGCCGCTCGCCGCCGTCCTGTACCGGGTCTCCCAGGCCGAGGCCGACCTCGCCCGGGTCCCGGAGGAGCTGCGCGACACCCTCGCCGCCTGCCTGGCCCTGGACCCGGCGGACCGGCCGACGCCGGAGGCGCTCGCGGAGCTGCTCGGCGGCGGCACGCCCAAGGTCTTCCCGTGGCCCGGGCCGGTACGGGACCACATCGGCGAGTACGGCACGGAGCTCGCCCAGCTCGTCGCCTCCGGCGGGCCGCTCCTGGAGGCCGCCCCGGCGGCCGGCCCCGGGAACCCGGCGGCGGACCCCGCGGCCCCCGGCCTGCACTCCGCGGCGACACAGGCGCCGGTCTCCGCGCCGGCCGGGCCTGTCGGGAGCTCCGGCGCCCCCGGGACCGAGGCGAGCGGCCCCACCGGCGCGACCGGCCGCCGGCGCAGGATCCGGCTGCTCGCGGCCGCCGTGGCCCTGGCCGTCGTGGCCGGTGGCGTCGGCGCCTACCTGCTGTGGCCGGAGGGCGGGCCGGGGAAGCCGCAGCCCCCGAAGGCCGCACCGCCCGCCGCGCCGGCACCCCGGATCCCCGGCGTCGACGGCCAGGGCCTCGCCGACTCCTCCGGTGTCGTCCCGCAGAACGCCGCCCAGCGGCCGGCCGGCTGGAAGCCCTGGCAGGCGAAGCTCGGCGCCCCGGCACTCGGCTGCTCGGCCGGCGAGAAGGTGCTGGTCTGCCGGACCACGGACGGGCGCTACGAGGCGCTGGACCCGGCGAACGGCAGGAAGCTGTGGGACGTCCCGGCCGCCAAGGACACCCCCGGCGAGACGTACGTCAGCGGCAAGGGGTTCCCCTTCACGGCCGGGAGCGCCACGGCTCCCACCGTCCACGACGGCAGCGCGGTCCTCGTCGCCGACGGCTCCCTCCAGGTCCGGGACGCGCGCACGGGGGCCGTCCGCTGGCAGAAGCCGGCCGTGGGCCCGCAGGGCTTCTGGGACACCCGGCCCATCGTCGCCGACGGCACCGTCTTCGCGGCGACGAACGTGGCGGAGGACGCCCTGAACGTGCGGGCCGCGCTGACGGCGTTCTCCCTGGCCGACGGACACGAGCTGTGGTCGAAGGAGCTCACCAACGGCGAGACCTCCTTCGCCGAGCGCCGGGCGTACGAACCCGTCGCCTACGCCAAGGGTGTCGTCTACGCCCTCAGCCAGGGCGGTCTCGTGTCGTACGACGGAAGGAACGGCACCCAGCTCGGGCAGGTCGAACCCGATGCCAAGGACTGCCGGGACATCAAGGTGCTCGGCGCGTCGGCGTACTGCGCCGGAGCCGGGTCGGGCAGCGACACCGACACGGCCCTGCACCTGCTCGACGCCCGCACCCTCGCCCCGAAGGCGTCGCTGCCCGGCGACCTCGGCACGGCGACCCCCTCGGCGGTCGGACCGCGGGCCGTCGTGACCTTCGACGGGGGCCTGCGGCTCCTCGACCCGCGCACCGGCGGGACCCTCGCCTCGTTCCCGGCAGAGCGGGCTCCGTCCGGCCTGGCCCAGAGCTGGTCGTCGCCGCTGCTCGCCGGCGACCAGGTCGTGTACGCCGACTACTCCGCGCTCTACACGGTGCGGCTCGGCGCCGACGGCAGGCCGGGAGGCCTGAAGGTCACGCCGGTGCCGGGCGCGCCGGGTCCGCGCGCCGAGGAGGAGTACTACGACCCGAGCTTCGGCGACATCGTCGCCAGGCAGATCCGGGAGCCGGAGGTGCTGCCGGTGGGCGGCATCGCGTACGTCGTCTTCGACAAGGGCGCGGTCGCCTCCGTGGCCCTGCCCGGCGAGAAGGAGTAGTCCCGTGCTGGAAGCCCTGCCCGCGGGACGGCCCCCGCGACTCGTCGGCCCCTACCGGCTGCTCGCCAGGCTCGGCGCGGGCGGCATGGGCGAGGTGCATCTCGCCTGCCGTGCGGACGCGCCGACGGCCGATCCGTACCGGATGGTCGCGGTGAAGACCGTACGGAGCGACCTGGAGGTCGACGGGGACTTCCGGACCCGGTTCCGGCGGGAGATCGCGGCGGCCCGGACGGTCGACGGGCCGGGAGTGGCGCGGCTGGTGGACGCGGACGCCGACGCGGTCTCGCCGTGGCTGGCGACGGAGTACGTGCCGGGTCCCTCGCTCGCGGAGGCCGTCGTACGGTCCGGGGCGCTGCCCGCCGCGACGGTACGGGCCCTGGGGACCGCCCTGGCCGGCGCCCTGTCCGGCGTCCACGGGGTGAAGGTGCTGCACCGCGACCTCAAGCCGGCGAACGTCCTGCTCGGCACGGCCGGGCCCAAGCTGATCGACTTCGGCATCGCGCAGGCCTTCGAGGCGACGGCGCTGACCTCGACGGGTCTGGTCGTGGGCTCCCCCGGGTTCATGTCGCCGGAGCACCTGGCGGGCAGCCGCGCGGTGGTGCCGGCGTCGGACGTGTTCTGTCTGGGCGCGGTCCTCGCGTTCGCGGCGAGCGGCCGAGGGCCGTTCCAGGACGACGAGATGGCCGCGGTGGTCTACCGGATCATCCGGGCGGACGCCGACCTGACCGGCGTGCCCGAGGAGCTGCGGCCGGTGGTGGAGCGCTGCCTGCGGCTCGACCCGGCCGAGCGGCCGACGGCGGAGGAAGTGGTGTCACTCCTCGGTGACGGGGCGGCCCCCGAGGCCTTCCCCTGGCCCGGCGGGGTGCTGTCGCTGCTCGCCGAGCACGGGGAGGCGGCACGGACGGCCGGTGAGACGGCGGCCTCCGGCGCGGGCGTGGCGGACCTTCCGACACTCGGACCGGTGGTGCCGTACTCCCCCACGGCGGTCCCGAACCGTCCGGCGACACCGCCGGTCGCCCCCGAGGTGCCCCCTCGGCGCCGCTGGGGCACGGTCGTGGCCGGTGCGGTGGCCGTCGCCGTCCTGGCGACGGCCGGTGTGGTCCTGGTGAACCGGGACGGCGAGGAGGGCGGCGGGACGGCGGGGCCCTCGGCATCGAACAGCGCTTCCCCCGGCGCGACCGGTACGGGGAGCCCCGCGCCGGCAACCCTGAGCCGGGTCGTCCTGCCGTACGGCGGGAAGGGCCGTACCAACGACTTCGGCGCCGCGGCGACGGACCGGGGCAACCGCCCGGCGGGCTGGTCGCCCTGGATGGTGCTGACGGAGGCCACCGACGGCGCGTGCTCCCTCTCCCCGAAGGTGCTGGTCTGCGCGGGCTCCGGCGGGGCGCTCGTGGGGCTGAGCGCGGCGGACGGCCACGAGTTGTGGTCGGTCCCGGCGCGCACCAACGCCGAGGGGCTGCGGTCCACCCCGCAGTACCCGGCGGTCGTCGGCGACCGGGTGTACGTCGCGGAGGCCTCGGGGACCGTCGCGTACGGCCTCCAGAACGGCGAGAAGCAGGGCACCCTGCCGGGTCCCGGCGCCGCGTGGGCGGTGAAGGGCTCCGACCTGGCCGACGGCGTCCTCTACACCGCCTACGTGAACGCGGCGTCCACCGAGGGCGACGGCGGGGCGGGCGGAGGCCTCGTGACGGCGGTGAGGCTCGGCGGGAGCGGGAAGGACGTGGGCCGGGAGCTGTGGCGAGCGCCGCTCGACGGCTTCCCCGAGCAGCCGGTGGCGGCGGGCCGTCGGGTGTACGTCCCCCTCGGGACCGTGCCGGTGGCGCTCGACGCGCGGACCGGGAAGACGGCGGCGCGCGGGGCGGAGGGCTGCCAGGAGGTCACCGTGCACGAGAAGAGCGGCAGCGTGCTCTGCTCGGGCACCCCGGACGGCTCGGTGGCCGTGCTCGACGCCGGGTCGCTGAAGCGGCAGCGGTCCCTCGGTTCGGGGGTGACGGCGGGCCCCGCCGTGAACGCGGACGGTCTGGTGGCGGTCACGAACGGGCAGACGGTGACCACCTACGACCTGCGGAGCGGCAAGGAGGACTGGTCGATGACGCCGATGATGACCGAGGGCGACCCGCAGCGGATCTACTTCGCGGGCGACCGGGTGATCACGGTGGGCAAGGGAGAGGTGGTCTCCATCGCCGCGGCCGCCCCCTCCGGAGACGAGCGCTTCGAGGCCAACCTCCCGGACGACTTCGACGCGCAGACCACCGGGGAGGCGCTGGCCGCCGGAGGGGCGGTCTTCCTCGCCCTCCCCGACGGCCTCGTCGTCTCCGGGTACCTCCCCTGACGGTTCCGGGTGCGCGGAGCGCTCAGCCGTTCGCGCGCCGGTACTTCCGGACGGACAGGGTCCGGAAGATGGCGACGATCAGGACGGAGTAGATCAGCGACGCCCACACCGGGTACTGCATCGGCCAGGCGTCCGACGGTGACAGGCCCGGATCGCCGAACAGCTTGCGGCAGGCCTGGACGGTGGCGCTGAACGGGTTCCACTCCGCGACGGGCTGGAGCCAGCCCGGCAGGTTGCTGGAGTCCACGAAGGCGTTCGAGATGAAGGTCACCGGGAAGAGCCAGATCAGGCCGCCCGACGTCGCGGCCTCCGGGGTGCGGACCGAGAGGCCGATCAGGGCGCCGATCCAGGTGAAGGCATAACCGAGGAGGAGCAGCAGGGCGAAGCCGGCCATGACCTTCCCGAAGTTGGTCGGCGCCTCGTAACCGGGCCGCCAGCCGATGATCAGCGCGACGATCGCCAGCACCAGGAGCGTCAGCGCGGTCTGCACGAGGTCGGCCAGGGTGCGGCCGGTGAGGACCGCGCCCCGGGCCATGGGCAGAGACCGGAACCGGTCGATGAGGCCCTTGTGCATGTCGTCGGCGATGCCGGCGCCCGCGCCCGCCGTGGCGAAGGTGACCGTCTGCGCGAAGATGCCGGCCATCAGGAAGTTCTTGTAGACGTCCGGGTCGGTGCTGCCGCCGACGCTCATCGAGCCGCCGAAGACGTACGTGAAGAGGATCACGAACATCACCGGCTGGATCAGACCGAACAGGATCATCTCGGGAATCCGGGACATCCTGATCAAGTTCCTGCGGGCGATCACCAGGGAGTCGTTCATGGTGCTCACTCGGCCGCCTCCTTCACGCGCCGGCCGCCACGGCCGCCCGGCCGGGACTCTCCGTCCGACCCGCCGTTCTCCTCCGCCTCCCGCTCGGCCACGTGACCGGTGAGGGAGAGGAAGACGTCGTCGAGGGTGGGGCGCCGCAGCCCGATGTCGTCGATCTCCACACCCACCGCGTCCAGGTCGCGGATGACCTCGGCGAGCAGCTTCGCGCCGCCGGCGACGGGGACCGTGAGCTTGCGGGTGTGCTCCTCGACGGACACCTCGCCGTGGCCGATGCCCTCGATGCCGTAGCGCGCGAGGACCCCCCGGGCGTCCACGATCATCCCCGACTCGTGCACGACGACCTCGACGCGCTCGCCGCCCGTCTGGGCCTTGAGCTGGTCGGACGTGCCGCGCGCGATGACCTTGCCGCGGTCGACCACGCAGATGTCGTGGGCGAGGTGGTCGGCCTCCTCCAGGTACTGCGTGGTGAGCAGCAGGGTCGTACCGCCCGCGACGAGCTCCTTGATGACCTCCCACAGGCCCTGCCGGTTGCGGGGGTCGAGGCCGGTGGTCGGCTCGTCCATGAACATGACCGGCGGGGACACGACGAGGGCGGCCGCGAGGTCGAGGCGGCGGCGCATGCCGCCGGAGTACGTCTTCGCGGTGCGGTCGGCGGCGTCGGCGAGGTGGAACCGCTCCAGGAGCTCGTCGGCCCGCACCTTCGCGTCCTTCGCCCTCATCTGGTAGAGCTGCCCGACCATCTGCAGGTTCTCGCGGCCGGTGAGGTACTCGTCGACGGCCGCGAACTGACCGGAGAGCCCGATCCTGCGGCGCACCTCGTCGGGGTCCTTGAGGACGTCGATCCCGGCGACGACGGCCCGGCCGCTGTCGGGCCGGAGAAGGGTGGTCAGCACACGCACGGCGGTCGTCTTCCCCGCGCCGTTCGGGCCGAGCAGACCCAGGACGGTCCCCTCGGGGACGTCGAGGTCCACGCCGTCCAGAGCTCGTACGTCGCCGAAGGTCTTCACCAGACCCTCGGCGTAGATCGCGCCTGGCATGTGGGTACTCCCAGGGAGATACGGACGTTGAATTCGGGCGTTTCCCACCGATCCTAGGTTCGCCCGAGCCGCCCCGCCCAGCGAATATGTGATCCGGGCCACATGATCATGCGACGCGCGTGTGCGGCGCCGGGCTCAGCCCAGCACCGTGTACCCCGCGTCCCGCAGGGCGTCCGCCACCTCGCGGCAGTGCTCCGGACCCTTCGTCTCCAGGTGCAGCTCGACCTCCGCCTCGGTCAGACCGAGCCGCGGATCGGTCCGCACATGGCTGACGTCCAGGACGTTCGCGTCGGCCACCGTCAGCACCGCGAGCAGCGTCGCCAGGACCCCCGGCCGGTCCGTGACCCGCAGCCGCAGACTCAGATAGCGGCCCCCGGCCGCCATGCCGTGCCGCAGGATCCGCTGGAGCAGCAGCGGGTCGACGTTCCCGCCGGACAGGACCGCCACCACCGGGCCCTCGACCGACCTCGGGTCGCTGAGCAGCGCCGCGACCGGACTGGCGCCGGCCGGCTCGACGACCAGCTTCGCCCGCTCCAGACAGAGCAGCAGCGCCGAGGAGAGGGCGTCCTCGGAGACCGTACGGACCTCGTCGACGTACTCCTGGACCAGCGCGAACGGCACATCCCCCGGCCGCCCCACCTTGATCCCGTCCGCCATCGTCACCGGCGACTCGACCACCACCGGGTGCCCGGCCGCCAGCGAGGGCGGGTAGGCGGCGGCGCCCTCCGCCTGCACGCCGATCACCCTCACGTCCGGACGCACCGACTTCACCGCGAGCCCGATGCCCGCGGCGAGACCGCCGCCGCCGACGCCCACCAGGATCGTCCGGACCTCCGGGCACTGCTCCAGGATCTCCAGACCCACCGTGCCCTGCCCGACGATGATGTCGGGATGGTCGAAGGGATGGATGAAGACGGCGCCGGTCTCCCGCGCGTACCGCTCCGCCGCCGCCAGCGTCTCGTCCACGACATGGCCGTGCAGCCGAACGTCGGCACCGTACTCCCGGGTCGCCGCGACCTTCGGCAGCGGCGCCCCGACCGGCATGAAGACGGTCGCGTGCACACCGAGCAGGTTCGAGGCGAGCGCCACACCCTGCGCGTGGTTGCCCGCCGACGCGGCGACGACCCCCGCCGCCCGCTCCTCGGGCCGCAGCCCGGCGATCCGTACGTACGCCCCGCGCAGCTTGAACGAACCCGTCCGCTGGAGGTTCTCGCACTTGAGGTGAACAGGCGCCCCCACCAGCGACGACAGATGGCGGCTGCCCTCCATCGCCGTCATCCGGGCCACCCCGGACAGCATCTTCTGCGCCCCCCGTACGTCGTCGAGCATCAGCCGGTGCAAGGGGTCTGGCGTACGGAAGCTCATGACAGCAAGTCTCGCAGCTCACGGCCCTGGTGGCCGCCCGGCGACCGGGTCCCCCAGCGGGTTTGCGCAGCCCCGGTACGGACCTCCCCGGGGCCGCGTACTCTGTCCCCCACCAACCGACCACCCCCGCACGAGAGAGACCCACAGCCATGCCCACATCTCAGGACATGACGACTGAGTTCGACCCCGGTCTCCTCGATGCCCTCCAGCACCAGGTGGCCGTCTTCGCCCGCCGGGCCGAGCAGACCCGCCTCGGTGGCACCGGCCAGCTCCGCAACTCCATGGACCGCGCCGCCTACCTGCTCCTCAACCGCCTTGACCAGGAAGGACCGATGGGCGTCAAGGCCCTGGCCGCGGGCATGGGCATCGACTCCTCGACGGTCACCCGCCAGGTCGCCCCGCTCGTCGACACCGGCCTGGTCAAGCGCACCTCGCACCCCGAGGACGGGCGCGCGGTCGTGCTCCAGCTGTCACCCCGCGGACTCGCCCGCCTGGAGGAGGTCCGCTCCTCGCGCCGCCAGCTGATGGTGGAGGTCACCGAGGGCTGGACGCCGGACGAGCGGGAGTCCTTCTGCACCCTGCTCACCCGCTTCAACACCGCCCTGTCCGCACGGCAGTCGGCGCACACCGGCGGACCCGCGACGGAGTCCGCCGCCACGGCGCCGCCCGCCCCGCCGGCGCCGCCGGGAACCGCGTCCACCACCGAGAGCCCCGCCGACGGGACGAGCGAGTCCACGCAGACCTCTTGACCCCGCCCCCGCGCTGTCCTCAGATGAGGACGTGGGACAGCAGCGGAACGGACCCCGTACCGAACGCGCCTACCGCACCCGAGAGTTCGACGCGTTCGTGGCCGGGGCGGCAGGCCGGCTGCTGCACACCGCGACCCTGCTCACCGCCGAGACCCGCACCCGCAACCCGTACGCCCAGGCCCTGCTGACCGCCGCCCTGGCGCACACCTACGCGGTGTGGGAACGGCTTCGGGACGAGGACCCGTACGAACTCACCCGACGCGCGCTCGCCCTCCGCTTCGCCCGCAGCGCCTGGCGGCATCACGGCGGCCGCGGCGGCGTGCTCTCCGCCCTCCACCCGCAGGAACGGCTCGTCGTCGTCCTCCGACTGTACGAAGGGGTCGGCGAGGAACAGGTCGCGGCACTCCTGGGCCTGCCCGAGGCCCGCGTCAGGGCCGTCCACGCCCGGGCGGTGGCCGCCCTGAGGGCGACCCGCGGCAGCGCGGGAAAGCCGGCCGGGAGAACCGCCGCATGAACCGGTACGAGGACAAGGAGGCCGCGGTCCGGCGCCTGCTCGACACCCCGCACCCGCCGGTCCCCGGCGGCCTGGCCGGAGAGGCCGCGGAACGCGGCACCCGGCTGCTCCGACGGAACCGGGCGGTGCGACGGCTGGCATGGACCCTGTTCGCGCTCGCGGTGCTCGCCTTCGTCCTCTGGGCATCGGTGGCACAGCCCTGGGAGCCCCCGGCAGCCGAGACCACACCGCCGTTCGACGGCGTGTGAGGACGGTCCTAGCCTGGAAGGAGGGGCCTGCCCGCAGGCCCGTCAGGAGGTCGTCATGGCCAGGAAAGCAACCGACTGCCGGGACACCCCGAGCGTCTCCGGCTGCTCGCTCTACATGTCGGGCGAGGAGGAGGAACTCGTACGGGCCGCCGTCCAGCACGTGGTCTCCGTCCACGAGCACACGGACAGCCCCGAACTCCGCGCGGAGATCCGGGCCTCCATGAAGGAACCGCTGCCCGGCACCTGAACGAACGGCACTCCGTACGACGGGCCGGGCGGGCGCTCCGCAGCACCACGGGAGCGCCCGCCCGACCCCGTACCGGCGACTAGCCCAGCGCCTGCCGCAGGTCGGCCAGCAGGTCGTCGACGTTCTCGATGCCCACCGAGAGACGGACGAGGTCGGCCGGGACCTCCAGAGCGGAACCCGCGACGCTCGCGTGGGTCATCCGGCCCGGGTGCTCGATGAGGGACTCGACACCGCCGAGGGACTCACCGAGGGTGAAGAGCCGCGCACGGTTGCAGACCTCGACGGCCGCCTCCTCGCCACCCTCCACACGGAACGAGATCATGCCGCCGAAGGAACGCATCTGCTTGGCGGCGATCTCGTGCCCCGGGTGCTCCGGGAGACCCGGGTAGAGGACCTGGGTGACCTTCGGGTGCTGGGTCAGCATCTCGACGATCTTCTCGGCGTTCTCGCTGTGCCGGTCCATGCGGACCGCGAGGGTCTTGATGCCGCGCAGCACGATCCACGAGTCGAAGGGACCCGCGACCGCACCCATCGCGTTCTGGTGGTACGCGAGCTCCTCGCCGAGCGCCTCGTCGGCCGTCACCAGCGCACCGCCGACGACGTCGGAGTGGCCGCCCATGTACTTGGTGAGGGAGTGCACGACCACGTCCGCGCCCAGCGCCAGCGGCTGCTGGAGGTACGGCGAGGCGAACGTGTTGTCCACGACGAGCTTCACGCCGGCCTGCCGGGCGACGCCCGCGATCGCCTCGATGTCGGTGATGCCGAGCAGCGGGTTCGACGGGGTCTCGACCCAGATCAGCTTCGTACGGTCGTTGACGGCGGCGCGCACCGCCTCGACGTCGGAGGTATTCGCGACGGAGAAGTCGACGCCCCAGCGCTGCACGACCTTGGCGAAGAGCCGGAACGTGCCACCGTAGGCGTCGTTCGGGATGACCACGTGGTCGCCCGGCGCGAGGAGCGCCCGCAGCAGGCAGTCCTCGGCGGCCAGGCCCGAGGCGAAGGCGAGCCCGCGCCGGCCGCCCTCCAGTGCCGCCAGGTTCTCCTCAAGGGCCGTACGGGTGGGGTTGGCGCTGCGGCTGTACTCGTAACCGCCGCGCAGTCCGCCCACGCCGTCCTGCTTGTAGGTGGACACCTGGTAGATGGGCGGGACGACCGCGCCGGTCAGCGGGTCCGCGGTGTTGCCCGCGTGGATCGCGCGGGTCTCGAAGCTCTGGTGAGAGTGCTGGTCGCTCATGTGTCAGGAGCGTAGTCCCGAGCGGCCCCCGGCGCCGCGATCGTCTCACCGTGCGTCCTGGACAATGGACACCATGGAGATTCTCTGGTTCCTGATCGCGCTGGGCCTGTTGTTCGGCGTCCTCGGCCCCTACCTGCTGCGCCGCCGTGGTGGCGGGATCCGTCAGGTCGCGCCGGGCGCCCCGGACGCGGCGGATCCGGAGGCGTACGGATTCGTGCGGCAGGAGGACCAGGACGTACGGCTCCCGGGCGCGGACGACGAGCTCCTGCACGTCCTCGACGTCGTCCAGGCCACCCAGGACTGGCGGGCCGCGTCGCGGCTGCTCGCCGCCACCGACAAGGAGGGCGAGGTGCGCTGGCAGCGCGTCCAGGCCTTCGCGGGCGCCGCTTCCCTGGAGCTGCAGGAGCGGCCCGGCGTCGGCGGCGCGTGGCTGCGGACCTGGCGGGCGGAGGCCCCGAAGGACGCGGGCGGCGCGGCGGTGCACGGCGAGTTCCTGGTGCAGCAGGCCTGGCGTTCCTCGGCGGCGGGGACCGACGACTTCCGGATCATCCTGGAGGAGGCGCGGAAGGTCACCGACGAGGCGGCGCTGCTCGCCCCGGGCGACCCGGTCCCGTACATCACGCAGCTCGCCGTGGCCCGCGGTCTCGGCTACAGCCACGAGGAGTTCGACCAGGTGTGGGCGCGGGTCATCGACCGTGCGCCGCAGCACATGGGTGCCCACCTGGCGGCCCTGCACTACTGGTGCGAGAAGTGGCACGGCTCCCGCGAGGAGGCCGACCACTTCGCGACGACGGCCGCGGCGCGCGCCCCCCGGGGTTCGCTGCTCGCGGCGCTCCCGCTGTTCGCGGTGTACGAGCACGTGCCGGACGTGGTGCTCGTCCAGGACTTCTTCCGTACGGCCGTGGTGTCGAAGGCGATGGACGGCGCGCTGTACGCGGTGCACTCGGCCCGGCCCGACGACCCGATGCTGGCGCACGTCCGTCATCTGCTCGTCTGGTTCCTGGTACGCGGCGAGCGCTGGGCGGAGGCCATGCACCAGCTGGTGAAGGTCGACGGGCACGTGGGCGCGGTGCCGTGGACGCTGAGCGGTGACCCGGCGGCGGAGTTCACGGTCTTCCGGAACCTGGCGGTGGCGGGGTACGAGGCGAACGGCGGCAACCCGGCGACGCTGCCGCGCTGACGGCGCGGACCGCGGGGAGCCCGCGGCCGCACGGCTTCCCGCGGGGCGGGGAGGGGCCCCTCGGGGAATCCCTCCCCGCCCTTCGGCGTTGTGACCACTGCCGACCGTCGAGGAGAGATGCAGCATGTTCCTGTCCCGCACCCCCGTCCTCCCCACTCCCGAGCAGGCCCTGCGCGGCCGCCCCGAGCCGGAGTTCGCCGTTCCCGAGCGCCACACGGTCCTCGGCAACCCGCTCCTCGGCCCGTACCCGGAGGGCCTGGAGGTCGCCGACTTCGCCCTCGGCTGCTTCTGGGGCGCCGAACGCAAGTTCTGGCAGACCGACGGCGTCTGGACCACTCTCGTCGGCTACCAGGGCGGCTACACGCCGAACCCGGCCTATGAGGAGGTCTGCTCGGGCCTGACCGGGCACACCGAGGCCGTCCGGGTCGTCTTCGACCCGTCGAAGGTCTCGTACGAGTCCCTCCTGAAGCTCTTCTGGGAGTCCCACGACCCGACCCAGGGCTTCCGCCAGGGCAACGACGTGGGCACCCAGTACCGCTCGGCCGTCTACACCCACTCCCCCGCCCAGGCCGGGACCGCCGACGCCTCCCGCGAGGCCTACCAGAAGGTCCTGACGGGCTCGGGCTACGGCACGATCAGCACGGAGATCCTTCCGGCGGAGGGCCGGACCTTCTATCCGGCGGAGGGATACCACCAGCAGTACCTGGACAAGAACCCGGCGGGCTACTGCGGCATCGGCGGCACGGGCGTCTCCTGCCCGATCGGGGTCGCCAAGGCCGACGGCTGACGATCCGAGGGCCGGGCCCCGCCGGATGAGTTGGGCGGGCTTCGGCGGCCGGCGGCTGGAGCTCCGCTCAGGCCTGGTCGCCTGACGCGGCCCGCATGGCCGCGGCCGTCGCCGCGGGGTCGTACCCGTCGGCGACGCCGTCGATGAGGAGGATGTCGCCGGCCATGTGACGGGTGCGGAGCGGTATGAGGGCCTGGTAGGCGTCGGAGTCGTACCAGGCGCGGGCGTTCTCGTACGACGGGAAGCCGATGATGACGACGGCGCCCGGCCAGTCGCCCTCGGGGACCTCACGGGCGGGTGCGCCGTGGACGAGGAAGCGGCCGCCGAAGGGGTCCAGGGTGCCCTGGACGCGCTCCATGTAGGTGAAGACCTCCTCGTCGAGGACGGGCTTCGGGTGCAGGTTTCCGATGGCGTATGCGGTCATGACGCAAGAATGCCGGGGCAGGGCGTACGGGGTCGATTACCTCGCAGGTCATGCCCCGGCATCATGCGCGGGCGTCGCGCGTGGGCGCCGTGCACCCGAGTCATGCGCGAGCGCCGTGCACCCGAGTCGTGCGCGGGCGTCATGCGCCCGAGCCGTGCTCCCGGGTGCGCGCGGGCGTCAGATCGTCGACGCGTCGATCACGAAGCGGTAGCGGACGTCGCTGGCGAGCACCCGCTCGTACGCCTCGTTGATCTGCTCGGCGCGGATCAGCTCGATCTCCGCGCCGAGACCGTGCTCCGCGCAGAAGTCGAGCATCTCCTGCGTCTCGGCGATGCTGCCGATCATCGAGCCCGCGAGGGTCTTGCGGCCGCCGATGAGGGAGAAGAGGTTGACGGAGACGGGCTCCTCGGGGGCGCCGACGTTGACCAGGGCGCCGTCGGTCTTGACCAGGCCGAGGTAGGCGTTGAAGTCCAGCGGCGCGGAGACCGTGGAGATCACCAGGTCGAAGGTGCCGGCCAGCTCGGTGAAGGTCGCCGGGTCGCTGGTGGCGTAGTAGTGGTCGGCGCCCAGCTTCAGGCCGTCCTCCTGCTTCTTCAGGGACTGGCTGAGGACGGTCACCTCGGCGCCGAGCGCGTGGGCGATCTTGACGCCCATGTGGCCGAGGCCGCCGAGGCCGACGATCGCGACCTTCTTGCCGGGGCCGGCCTGCCAGTGGGCGAGCGGCGAGTAGAGGGTGATGCCGGCGCAGAGCAGGGGCGCGGCCTCGTCGAGGCCGATGCCCTCGGGGATGCGCAGGGTGTAGTTCTCGTCGACGACGATGTGGCTGGAGTAGCCGCCGTAGGTGGGCTCGCCGTTCTTGTCGAGGGCGTTGTACGTACCGGTCCCGCCCTTGACGCAGTACTGCTCCAGGCCCTGCAGGCAGTACGCGCACTCCCGGCAGGAGTCGACGAAGCAGCCGACGCCGACCCGGTCGCCGACCTGGAAGCGGCTGACCCCGGGGCCGACCTCGGCGACGACTCCGGCGATCTCGTGGCCCGGGACCATCGGGAAGATGCCCTCGCCCCAGCCGTCACGGGCCTGGTGGATGTCGGAGTGGCAGATGCCGGAGTACTTGATCTCGATGAGGACGTCGTGCTCGCCGACGGGCCGGCGCGGCACGGTGGTGCGCTCCAGCGGGGCGTTGGCGGCGGGTGCGGCGTACGCGGGGACGGTGGTCACGTTCGTGGTCATGGCCCCAGCCTGCGCGAGGGGGCGGGCATCACCCAGTCCCCTGTTCTGCCTACGTCCAGCGTGCCTACCACTGGCAGGGACAGGAACAGTCGTCCGCCGGGACGGAGGACCTGGGATAATCGGGACGCATGGATCTCAGTGCCGAACTCAGCGAATTCCTGCGCTCGCGCCGGGCCCGTCTGAAGCCGGAGGACGTGGGTCTGCCGGAGTTCGGGCGCCACCGCCGGGTGCCCGGGCTGCGCCGCGAGGAGCTGGCGCAGCTGGCCGGGGTGTCGGTGGCGTACTACACCCGGCTCGAACAGGGCAACGGCCGCAACGTGTCCATGGAGGTGCTGGACTCGATCGCGCGGGCCCTGCGGCTGAGCGACACCGAGCGGGCGCATCTCACGCATCTGGCGAAGCCGACGGCGAAGAAGAGGCAGCACCGGGCGGCGATCGCCCGTCCCCAGCAGGTGCGGCCGGGTCTGCGGCATCTGCTGGACGCGATGGAGGGCATCCCGGCGTTCGTCGTGGGCCGGCGGCTCGACGTCCTCGCCTGGAACCGGATGGCGCGGGCTCTGATGGGCGACTTCGAGGCGATGGAGCCGGCCGAGCGGAACGTGGCGAGGATGGTCTTCCTGGGGCCCAACTCGCGTGATCTCTATCGGGACTGGGAGTGCAAGGCGACCGAGGTGGTGAGCGTGCTGCGGTTGTACGCGGGCTGCTACCCGGAGGATCCGGCGCTGCTCGCACTGGTCGGCGAACTGTCGATACGCAGCGAGGAGTTCCGCTCGCTGTGGGCGGCGCACACGGTCGCCGACAAGGGGCACGGGACGAAGGTGCTGCGGCATCCGCTGGTGGGCGAGATGACGCTGACGTACGAGAGCATGCAGGTGGCGGGCGGCGACCCCGACCTGGTGCTGATCACGTACCAGGCGGAGCCGGGCTCGGCGTCGGCGGACGCGCTGCGGCTGCTGGCGCAGTGGGGTGTGGACGAGAGCGTGGACGTGCGGAAGTAGCGAGAGTGGCGAGACGACGGCAGCGGCCCCCTCCCGGTGCGGAAGTGGGCGACGGCAGCGGCCCCCTCCCGGTACCGGGAGGGGGCCGCTCTCGCGCGGGGACGCGGCTGTGTCGCCGCGTCGCGGGGGATCAGGCGGCCGAGCCGGCCTTCCAGTCCGCCCAGCTCATGTTCCAGCCGTTGAGGCCGTTGCTGGGGGCGATCGTCTTGTCCTTGGAGTTCTTGACGATCACCACGTCGCCGACGATCGAGTGGTCGTAGAGCCAGGCGGCCTGCTGGTTCGGGTCGCCGGCGCCCTTGACGTCGTTCAGGCCGACGCAGCCGTGGCTGGTGTTGGCCGAGCCGAAGATCGAGTCCGGGCCCCAGTAGTTGCCGTGGATGAACGTGCCCGACGTGGACAGGCGCATGGCGTGCGGCACGTCCTTGATGTCGTACTCGCCCTTGCCGTCGTCGTCGGTGAAGCCGACGGTCGCGCCGTTCATCCGGGTCTCCTTGAACTTCTCGGAGATCACCATCTGACCGTTGTAGGTCGGGTTGTCCGGGGAGCCGGCGGAGATCGGGATGGTCTTGATCGTCTTGCCGTCCTGGGTGACCGTCATGGTCTTGGTGGCGACGTCGACGGTGGAGACCTGGTTGCGGCCGATCTTGAAGGTGACGGTCTTCTGCTGGACGCCGAAGACACCGTCGGCGCCCTCGACGCCGTCGAGGTCGAGCTTGAGGGTGACGGTCGAGCCCTCGGTCCAGTAGTCGTCCGGGCGGAAGTCGAGGCGGGTGCCGTCGAACCAGTGCCCGACGACCTCCTGGCCGCTGCTGGAGGTCACCGTGATGCCGGCCTGGACGGCCTTCTTGTCGGTGATGGCCTTGTTGAAGTTGATCGAGACCGGCATGCCGACGCCGACGGTCGAGCCGTCCTCCGGCGTGAAGTTGCCGATGAAGCTGTTGGCCTTGGAGACCGTGGTGAACGAGGAGTTCTCGTGCGCCTCCAGGCCCTCCGCGTCCGTGGCCGTGGCGGCGATCTTGTAGACCGTGGCGCGCTCCAGCTGGCCGGACGGCTTCCAGCTCAGGCCGTCGGCGGCTATCTCGCCCTTGACGGCCTCACCCTCGGCGGAGGTCATGACGACCTCGGTGAGCTTGCCCTCGGTGACGGAGACCTTGGCGTCGTTGTTGATGGAGGCGTTCTGCGCGCCGTTCTTCGGCGAGATCGTGATCTTCGCCTTGGACGTCTTCTGCGCGGCCGCCTCGTCGACCTGGGCCTGTGACTGCGGTGTCGCCGAGCCGGAGGCGCCCTTGTCCTCGTCGTTGCACGCCGAGAGCACCAGCACACCGCTGAGCACGACGGCCGCGGCGGCCAGGCTCCTGCGGCGGCGCTTGCCGTCCGTCATCACACGCTTCTCCATCGTCGCCGATTCCTGTCAACTTCTTGATAAGAACGCCCATGACACCCCGTCCGGTTCCGGAAGCGGAGCGGTTGTGGGGAACACCACTGATCGACACGCCCGTACGGTCCCGCCCGGTTCCCGGAGCCGCAGTGGCCCCCGTCACCCGTCGGGCCCCTGGCGCACCACGGGCCCCGGGACGGCGTCCCGAGGCCCGCGAACAGGTCGGATACCGGTCTACGACCGGTCGTCGTCGTCTTCCTCCTGCCCATCTTCCTCGCCGAGATCCCACTCCAGCGCATCGGGGTCGTACTCGATCTCCTCACTGCTCCAGGAGGCCTGGACCATCTCGATGCCGGGGACGTCGCGGATCAGGTCGAAGGGCTCGACGAGGTACGCGAGGGCCTCGGCGCTGTCCTCGTGCGCGGCGGCACGGGCGGGCACCCGCTCCTCCTCGGGCATGAACTCGTCGGCGTCGATCCGGGCCTCGGCCGCCGAGGCCAGCTCGGCCGGTCCGTCGATCTCCAGGACCACATCGACCCGAAGGCGTACATAGCGCGGTGTCTCAGAAGTACTCATGGGTCGGAGCGTAGGCGCCCGGGGGCTCCCGGCTTTCCCACGACCCGCTGTGTTCATTAGCATCGGCGCACCGACCAATTCGCGGTTTCCGCAAGGGGGATCGAAATTTCCGTGTCCGCCGCCCGACGCCCACTGCTGACCGCGACCGTTGCGGGCACGCTCCTGTGCGCCCTGTGGTTCGTCCCGTCCGCCAACGCCACCGACAAGCAGGGCGGGGTGCGGATCGGGGTGACCCAGGACGGCCCCGCCACGGGCGACGGGCACCTGGCGGAGACCGGCGGCCGGGACACCGTGCCGTATCTGCTCGGCGGGACGGGTTTCCTGGGGGTCGGGGCGGGTTTCGTGGCGCTGGCGATGCGCCGCCGCGACCGGACGTCCTGAACGGCCGTTTCCGTACGCGCGTGAGGCCGCCTTCCGTACGTGCGTGAGGCCGCCTTCCGTACACACGTGAGGCCCGCCCCGGGAAGTCCGGGACGGGCCACGCGTCTTCTCCGGGTTACGCCAGGGGGCCGGTGACCGGCTCCACTGCGGCGAGCAGCTTTCCTTCGCGTACGAAGGTGTCGGCGGCCGCCAGGTCGGGGGCGAGGAACCGGTCCGGGCCGGGGCCCTGGACGCCGGCCGCGCGCAGCGCCTCGATGGCGGCGGCGGAGGCGGGCGCCGGGGACAGGCCGTGGCGGAGCTCGATGCCGCGGGTGGCGGCGTACAGCTCGACGGCGATGATCCGGTTGAGGTTGCCGATCGCGGTGCGCAGCTTGCGGGCGGCGGACCAGCCCATGGAGACGTGGTCCTCCTGCATCGCCGAGGACGGGATGGAGTCGGCGGAGGCCGGGACGGCGAGCCGCTTCATCTCGCTGACCAGGGCGGCCTGCGTGTACTGGGCGATCATCAGGCCCGAGTCGACGCCGGCGTCGTCGGCGAGGAAGGGCGGCAGGCCGTGCGAGCGGTTCTTGTCGAGGAGCCGGTCGGTGCGGCGCTCGGCGATGGAGCCGAGGTCGGCGGCGGCGATGGCGAGGAAGTCGAGGACGTACGCGACGGGGGCGCCGTGGAAGTTGCCGTTGGAGCGGACCTGGCCGTCGGGGAGGACCACCGGGTTGTCGACGGCGGCGGCCAGCTCGCGCTCGGCGACGAGCAGGGCGTGGGCCATGGTGTCGCGGCCTGCGCCGGCGACCTGCGGGGCGCAGCGGACGGAGTAGGCGTCCTGGACGCGGGGGGCCTCGCCGCTCTGGAAGTGACCGGTGAGCTCGGAGCCCTTGAGCACGGCCAGCATGTTGGCGGCGGAGGCGGCCTGGCCCGGGTGCGGGCGGATGGCGTGCAGCTCGGGTTCGAGGACCTTCTCGGTGCCGAGGAGGGCTTCGAGGGAGAGTGCGGCGGTGATGTCGGCCGACTTGTAGAGGGTGTCGAGGTCGGCGAGGGCCATGATCAGCATGCCGAGCATGCCGTCGGTGCCGTTGAGGAGGGCGAGGCCCTCCTTCTCCTTGAGCTCGACGGGGGCGATGCCGTGGGCGGCGAGCAGCTCGCCGGCGGGCCGGAGCTCGCCGTCGGGGCCCTCGGCGTCGCCCTCGCCCATGAGCGCGAGGGCGCAGTGGGAGAGCGGGGCGAGGTCGCCGGAGCAGCCGAGGGAGCCGTACTCGTGCACGACCGGGGTGATGCCGGCGTTGAGGACGTCGGCCATGGTCTGGGCGACCTCGGGGCGGACGCCGGTGCGGCCGGAGGCGACGGTCTTGAGCCGCAGGAACATCAGGGCGCGGACGACCTCGCGCTCGACGCGCGGGCCCATGCCGGCGGCGTGCGAGCGGACGATGTTGCGCTGGAGCTGGGCGCGGAGCTCATGGCCGATGTGCCGGGTGGCGAGCGCGCCGAAGCCGGTGGAGACCCCGTAGACGGGCTCGGGCTTGGCGGCGAGCGCGTCGACGATGTTGCGGGCGGCGGCCAGGGCCTCCACGGCCTCGGGCGACAGCTCGACGCGGGCGCCGTGGCGGGCGACGTCGATGACGTCCTGCGGGGTCGTGCCGGACGTGCCGAGGACGACTGTCTGCATATCCATATTCAGCACCCTACGGATTGAAGACCAACCTGTCACTAGGTGAGGGGTCACCGGCTCGACAGGGGACGGCCCCTTACCGGACCGTGAGCACCGGCCCACCCGACCGAGGCCGCCGGACCGGTGGTCACCGGCGGGGTCCCAGTCTGCCGCCCGAGGGCGCCGGCGACGCGGGAGGCGGCGCCGGGGGACGTCGCGGAAGGGCTGGAGGGAGAGCCGGAGAGAGCAGTCTCCAGGGTCGCCCCATGACGAGAAACACCCCGCCGCGCCCCCTCGACGTCGAGGTGCTCTTCCCGGAACCGGCCGCCCACCGGGGCACCACCACCCGCCTGCGTCGGCGGCCCCGGCCTCTCGGAGAGCTCGGTCGGCGGCCCGATGCTGTGGCCCGCGGACAAACCGTGGCCGATGTGCACGGAGGTCCACGGACGAGGGCGCGGGCGACGCCCCGAGGACATCCGCCGCGGGCATGAGGCCCGCGCGGCGGCGCATGCGCGGGAACCGTACGAGGGCCTGACTCGTCGAGGAGCTGGAGCACGCGCACCGGGTGCCAGGGGCGAGCGAGGACGATCCGCTGCCGATCACCGGCCTGGCGCAGCTGTACGCAGGCGACGTCCCGGACCTTCCGGCGGGTCCGGACGGCGCCGACCTGCTCCAGACCTTCTGGCGCCCGTACGGCATGTTGCTCCACGTGCGCTGACGGAGGGCGGCGGGGGCGACCGACGTCCTGACGACCCACCCGGGTCCGGAGGCCGTCGGCTACGAGGGATACGTCCCCGAGTCCTGCGTGCTACACCCGGAGCAGGTGGTCACGTACCCCTTCGCCGGGCTGCTGTCGGACGATCTGTGCACACGGATCGACGCGTGGGAGGAGGCGGAGGAGGAGCGGAGGGCCTGCGCCCCCACCCGGCGGCCCTGCCGACCGGAGTCGTCGTCGGCAACCACGGCGAACTGAACGTCTTCACCTGCCCGGCCGATCCGGGGCATCCGGCGCGGTGGAGCGTGCAGTGGGTCAGACGGCGCAGGTCCGCGCGAAGGCGGTGAAGGCGGCCCAGGCGGCGGGGGCGGCGGTGAGCTCGCCCCTGGCGCGGTCCTTGGTGTCGCGGACGCGAACCCGGGAGAGGTTGTCGGCGACTTCGATGCAGGCGTCGTTGTCGTTGCCGCTGTACGTGCTCTTGTGCCAGTTCGGCAAGGTCTCAGTCATCGTGTTCCTTCGCGATCGCGCGCATCAGTTCAAGGGATGCCCGGACGCCCAGAGCACCCTGCTGCAGCAGATCATAGACACGCTGGAAACGCATCACCTCGCTTGGTTCCTCTGTGTAGTTGCCGGTGCTGAACCCCTCCGTGTAGGCCCCGCGCTCCCCCTTGGGGAGGGTGAGGAGCGCGACAGAACCAGCCACCGGCTCCCCCTTCATGGGGAGCACCTGGATGTTCACGTGGGGGCGTTCGCACAGGGCGAGAAGGTGCTCGATCTGCTCCCGCATCACCTGGCCGCCTCCCATGTCGCGGCGCAGGCAGGCCTCGTCGAGCACGATCATCATCCACGGCGGGTCGGGCCGGTCGAGGACGGACTGCCGTTCGAGGCGTCTGCGCACGTAGTCGCCGATCTGGGCCGAGTCGCCCGCCAGACCCGCGCCCATCACCGCCCGCGCGTAGCCGCCGGTCTGCAGCAGCCCCGGCACGACGATGGAGAACTCGTGCATGGCGGTGGCTTCGAGCTGCCGACGCATATAGGTCTTCGCGTAGTCGCGCACGTTCTGCTCGGTGAGGATCTTCACGAGGTTCACGAGGGTTCCGGGAAGAAGGCGGAGGACCACCTCCAGCTTCCTCGCGAGGTCACGGTCCGGCGGGTCCTCGCCCAGCTCGATCGCGGAGATCCGGCTCCCGCTGCTGAAGACCTTCGCCCCGACGTGCGCCTGCGTCCACTCGCGCCCGAGGGCCAGGCGCGCCTCGCGCACCACGTTGCCGAGGTACTGCTCGACGCTGTCCCCAGGGTCGAGTTCCTTCGCTCCTGGCATATGCCTCGTTCCTCACCTGCACGTCGGGAGCTCAACTCCTGGTGAGCGTAGGGCGGTACGCACCATCGTGGAGGCGGTCCGGAGGAGATCCATCAGAAAGTGAGCTCTCCATGCGCACACCCCCCACCCCACCTCCCATCCGCCCCGTCTCCGAGCCCGAGGCCGCCCAGGTGTTCCGGGACCTCAAGGCCGCCATGGACACCGCCGGACTCTCCACCAGCGGCCTCTACCGGGACGTGACGCGCTCGCCCGGGGGTGACGTCCACCGCTACGGACTCGGGGCCGTCGGCGTGAGCGGCGCCAAGCGGCTCACCGCCCTCCTCCGTGACGCACGACGGGCCACGCCGTGAGGTACCGCGTCGGGGACGTCGTGACCGACGCCCAGCGCGCGCTCACCGGGCAGGTGCGGTACGTGCACGGGAACCTGCTGACCCTGGTCCGCCCCAGTGGCCACCTCTGGGAGGCGGCGAAGGACGAATGCTGGACGGCGAGCCCGCAGGAACGCGCGAGCCTGACCCCGCGCGGAGCCGTCCGCGTCATCAGCACGTCGGCACCCGCGCGACGCGGCGGATCCGAAGTCGACACCGCCGACTAGAACATCAGGCGGCGCGGAGCGACGCGCCACGTCTCCCCGAGGCCATGACCCGCCGGAGAGCGCCGCAGCCGGTCGGCCTCGCCCAGGACCACACCGGATGTGGTCCTGGGCCACCAAGCCGCGACCGCCGCCGCCTTCGTACGGCCGGCGAGGCGGTTCGACGAACCGCCTAGTAGCCGAGGTCCTTCTGCTCGGTGATCAGGCGGCCGGCGAGGCGCAGGTTCCCGTCGGAGTCGAGCACGGCGATGATCTTCGTCGTGGAACCGTGGTGGGTGGTGAAGTCCGAAAAGAGCCGTGCCGGCCGCCCGGTCACTCGTACGGGCGATCTTCGCTCCGCGTGTCGTTGCGGGCATATGCCTGTGCGGTACGTTCGCAACAAATCGGCCCCCGTTGACGGCGGGAACCATCGACGAGGGCCTGAACCACTAGTGGAAACCACGAGTCCACCGATGATCTACCGCAACTTTATCGCGCCCTCGCGCGCCTTCAGCCAGTTCTCGCACGAGATCATCCGGCACCCGCGCCTCGACTCCCACGCCGCGCGCCTCCTCACCTGGCAACTCTCCCTCCCCGCACACGCACGGGAAACCCTGTCGGAGACCGCCAAACGCGCCCGGATCGGGGCGACTTCCTTCACCACGGCCAAGCGCCAACTGAAGGCCGAGGGGTTCGTGCACGAGCGTCGACTCCAGGTGGGCGGCGGGCTCTGGGTCACCCAACAGCTCGTCTCCAGCACCCCGTTACGCCCGGAGGAAGCAGCCAAGATCTTCGCCCGCATGCCCGTCCGGAGCGGCATCGAGCGGGTGTACTCGCAGGTGGCACCGGGTACCCCGGTCCCGACCGTCGGTCATCCGGAGACCCCGTCGTCCGACGGTCATCCAGAGAAAGACCGCAGGGAGCACACCTCCGACCTTCCGCCGGAAACCGAATCGGAGTCGGAACGGAGGTCGGAGTCGGAGCAGGAGCAGGAGCGGGAGCAGGAGCAGGAATCGGAGCAGGAGCCGCCGGGGGACGGGCCCAGAGTGGGTGACGCGGCTGGGACGGGCCCTGAGCCCGTCGATGAACTCCCGGGGGCGACCCGCCCCGACGCGCAACTAGACGAAGCACGCGCGCTCGTCGGCGCTTTGCCTCTCCTCTCGCCCGCCCTCCGGCACATCCCTCCCGGCATGCGTGACGAGCTCACCCGGCTCGCGGCGCGCTGGCTCGCCGCCGGGCACACCTCCGCCGACGTGCACGAGCACGTCCTGCGCGGCCTGCCCGGGGCAGGAACGCCCGTACAGCGGCCCGGCGGTCTCGTGCGGTACCTGCTCCGCGAGGTTCCGCCCCGCGCACTCCTGCGGCCCGAACAGTCCCCGCCCCGGTCCGGCCCTCGGCTCTCGTCACGCCTCCAAGGGGCGCGGGAGTGCGCGAGCGGCGCCCACACCCAGCCCATGCTCTTCAGGCCGGTCGCCGACGAGGCACTCTGCGCCGACTGCCTCGGGCCGGCCGCTCAGGGTGGGCCGGGTGTGTGAGTGGCGGGTGGGACCGCCCTCTTTCCGAGAGTCGCTCCTTCCGGTGGTGCGTCAAGGGCGCTCCTTCGTCGCGTCGGCTTCGCCGATTCCGCTGCGCTCCACCCTTGACCCACCACCTCCAGGAGCGAAAACACTCTCGGAGGGCGGTCCAGGGGGCCGGGTCCACGCCGGGCTTCGGGCAGTAGTCGGCGTCGGCTTGCGTGTGCCGGCCGGTGGGTGGGGGCTGGGTTTGTTGCGGGGGCCGGTGGGCGCAGTTCCGTGGGTTGGGGGTGCGCGGTTGTTGAATGGGGCGGTCGGGCTCTGGCTTAGCGAGTTGCGGTCGTTCGGGGTGGGGCTTCAGGCCCCGCTGGTCACTCCCGGTGGGTGGGGTTGGGTCAGGCGTGGACAACTGCGCGCTACTCCGAGTAACACTCCCCGGATTAAGCCCCATAAGGGGCGAATCGCCCTTATCGGGCGATGAAAGTGTAAGAAACTCACGCCGACCACTCCCCACCACCCACCGGGGGTGACCAGCGGGGCCTGAAGCCCAGCCCGAGGACGGCGGTCGGCCGCTAAGCGCCGCCGGGCCGCCCCATTCAACGGCCGCGCACTCCGAACCGACCGACGGAAGCCCACCGGCCCCGGCCGCAAGCCCAGCCCCCACCCACCGAGCGTCAGACGCCCACAACGCCCGGCCATTACCCGAAGCCCCGCGTGGCCACGCCCCCCGGCCGCCCTCCGAGTGTGAAAAGGCGGCCTCCGCCGCCGGGTCAAGGGTGGGCGCAGCCCATCGCGCAGCGACGCCGAAGGCGCCCTTGACGCGGTGGTGGAGGCCGCCACACTCGGAAAGAGGGCGGCCGCACCAGAAGCCCACCAGGCACCCCCACCCCAGACACCTCACCCGCCTCTACGGCTACGGCTCCTGCTCCCGCTCCCGCTCCTGTTCCGACTCCGACTCCGACTCCGCCCCCGGCCCCGGCCCCCGCCCCGGCGCCTCCACCGGTGGCGCATCCCTGAACCTCCGCCGGTCCCGGGCTCCCGGTGGGGCGTCCGCCAGGCGGATCACCGTGCCGTCTCGGCCCGCCACCACCGGTTTCGACGAGCGGGCCGCCTTCGCCTGGTACTGGGCCGCGTCCGCGAGGCGGAACAGGCGGCGGGCCGACCTCAGCGGGCCGATCGGGTCTCCCGTGGACGCCACCCCGCACGCCACGCCCTCGCCGAGTTCCAGCTCCGCCGCCCGTACGCAGAGCTCCTCCGCGACCGCCACCACCTCGTCCGCCGTCGGGCCGACCGTCAGGAGGCAGAACTCGTCGCCGCCGAGGCGCGCCGCCAAGGCGCCCGGGAGCATGGCTCCGCAGCGGGACAGGACGGATCCGAAGCGTTCGAGCAGCCGGTCGCCGACCGCGTGGCCGTGGGTGTCGTTGACCCGCTTCAGGCCGTTCAGGTCGCAGACCATCAGGCTGACCACCGAGCCGTCCACCCGGTAGCGCTCGATCGCCTCGTCCAGACGGGTGTCGACGGCCCGCCGGTTGGCGAGTCCCGTCAGGGGGTCGGTGAACGCGAGCTTGCGGACCTCCTCCAGGCGTTCCGCCTGCGCGATGCCCGCCGCGACCACCGCCGCGAGCACGGTGGCGAAGTCGGCGTCCGCGCGGGTGAAAGGTTTCTCCTGCGGTGGGCGGGCCACGTACAGCTCCCCCCACGCCCGCCCGTGCAGCACGATCGGGGCGACCACGCAGCAGCCGCGCCCCCGCCGCCTCAGGCCGGCCACCCGGCCCGTCGGGACCGGGTCCTCGGCCGTCTCCACCCAGGCGTCCGGCTCGCCGCCCCCCGCCCACTGCTCGTGCAGGAACTCGGTGATCTCGGGGAACTGGTGCACCGGATACGTCTCCGAGTCCGGGAACTCCTCCTCGCCCACGGCCCGCTCCCCCGCGTTCACCAGGACCTTGAGGCGTCCGTGGTCCCGCTGCCAGACGGAGAGGGCGGCGAAGGTGCCGTCGAGTCCGTCGCAGGACCCGAGCGCCGCCGCCCGCCAGAACTCGCGTGGAGTGTGCGCCGCCGCCATCCGCTGCGCCAGCGCCACTACGGCCCGCAGCCGTCCGTCCTCACCCATTCCTCCAGCTTAGGGAGGTTTGATACGTTTTCACCTTCGAGACGTCACCGTAAGTGACATATGGTGCAGAACCGTAGAACTTACTCACCCGGCCAGTTCGGCTTCCGCTTCTCGTTGAAGGCCGCCACACCCTCCGCACGGTCCCCCGAGAACGCCACCGAACGCCACGCCGCGTCCTCCACCTCAAGGCCCGCCCGCAGGTCCAGGCCCTGCCCCAGCCGCATGGCCTTCTTCGCGGCCCGCAGCCCGACCGGCGAGTTCGCCGCGATCCGGCCCGCGAGTTCCAGGGCCGCCGTCCGCGCGTCCTCCTCCAGGAGGTCGACCAGGCCCAGCTCGCGGGCCTCCGCGGCCTCCACCCTGCGGGCCGTGAAGACCAGCTCGGCCGCGCGCGCCGCACCCACCCGGCGCGGCAGCAGCTGCGTACCGCCGCCGCCCGGGATGACGCCCACGGACACCTCGGGGAGACCGACCACGGCGGTCGCGTCGGCCACGATCACGTCGCAGGCGAGTGCCAGCTCGAAGCCGCCGCCGAGGGCGAAGCCGTGCACGGCGGCGACGGTCGGCATGGGCAGTTCCAGGACGCCGGTGTAGGCGGCGCGGGCGGTCGGCCGCTGCCGGACCAGCTCGGCGTCGGTGAAGGAGTTGCGCTCCTTGAGGTCGGCGCCGACGCAGAAGGCCCGGTCGTTCGAGGAGGTCAGCACGGTGACGCGGACCGAGGGGTCGGCGGCGAGCGCGTCGCAGGCGGCGCCGAGGGAGCGGGCCATCGCGGAGGAGACGGCGTTCATCGCCTTGGGCCGGTCGAGGACCAGCTCGGCGACGTGCCCGTTCCCGTCCTTCCGGACCACCACGAACTCACCGAAGCGCTGCTCGGACATGACCGCACCCTCCCGATTCAGAGCCTGTTAACGGCTGTTAACAGGCGTTCACGGGAGATCCTAGGTCGGGCGGCGGGTCAGGAGCCAGGGTTCGACGACGCCGAGACCGCGGACGGGCCGCTGCCACATCGGCTGGAGCGCGAAGCGGTACGTGGCGGCCTGGCGGCCCTCCTTCTCCGCGCGGGCGGCCTCCTCGGCGGCCTGCGTCTCCGAGACGGGTGCCTCGCCCGTCCGGGACAGCTCCTCCGCGAGCGCGCCGTCGACGAGGACGGCGTCCTTCGGCGCTATCGAGGTGAGCCGGCTCGCCAGGTTCACGGTCGTGCCGAAGACGTCGCCCATCCGGGTCGTCACCGTGCCGAAGGCGATGCCGACGCGCAGCGCGGGCATCGTCTCGTCGTGGCTGAGGGTCTCGATCAGGCGCAGCGCGATCTCGGCGGCCGTTCCGGCGTCGTCCGCGGCGTACAGCACCTCGTCGCCGAGGGTCTTGATGAGCCGGCCGCCGTGCGCGGCGACCAGGTCGGCGCAGGTCGTCTCGAAGGCCTCGACCAGCTCGCCGAGCTCCTCCTCCTCCAGGCGCCGGGTCAGCCGGGTGAAGCCGACCAGGTCCGCGAAGCCGACCGCGAGCCGCCGGTCGACCATCTCCTCGTCGTCGGCGGCCTGCACGAGCACCCGGCCGGTGGCGGCGGCGAGCTGCCGCCGCCAGACGTAGATCAGGAACTCCTCCAGCTCGGGCAGGAGCAGCTCGACCAGCGGATACGTGACCTCGGTGCGGGTCATGCCGGGCTCGGGCGGCTCGGTGAGGCCCTCCAGGAAGGAGTCGATCTGCCATTCGGCGAGCCGGGCGGTGGTCTGTCCGGTGGAACGGGCGACCTGCACGGCCATCGGCTCGCTGAGCAGTCCGGCCTCGACGAGACCGGCGAGGCGGCGCAGCGCGAGGACGTCGGCCTCGGTGAGCGCCTTGGCCTGGCCGATGTCGGCGAAGCCCATGGCGCGCCAGAACCGGGAGGCGAGCTCCATGGAGACGCCGGCCGTGCGGGCGGCCTGGAAGGGGGTGTAGCGACGGTCCGCGCCGAGGATGAGCTGTTCGAGGCGGATGGCGAGCGGATCGTCGCTCGGCTCGGCCGTGTGGTCGACCTCGTGATGGGGGGTGGGGTACGTGGGAGGCTCGGGCGCGCCGCCCTCGTTCTCGTCGTCGACGGTCACCGGCCGCCTCCTGCCCGTTCCCTGCCCACTTGCCCTGCCGATCTGTCGCCCTGGATCGCGGTCCACGATACGACAGCTGTGGCTTGGCTCACGCCTTAACGGCTGCCGCCTGTGTTCTGGGCCTGTCGTGGCGGGCCCTTCGGCCGTGCGGGGCCCTCGGGGTGAACGGCCGCGAGGGCGCGCCGCGCGTGGGGTGGACGTCGGCCCGCCTACGTCCGCAGGTGGACGATGTCGCCCGCTCCCACCGCTTCCGTGCCGCCGCCCTCCGTGGCGACCACCAGGCGGCCGTCGCCGTCCAGGGCCACGGCTTCGCCCTCCAGCATCCGCTCGCCCGGCAGCTCGGCCCTGACGCGGCGGCCGAGGGTCGCGCAGCCGGCCGCGTAGGCCGCCTGGAGCCCGGATTCGGCGGGGTCTCCGTCGGCCCGTACCCAGTCGCCGTACCACTCGGCGAGGGAGCGCAGGACGGCGCGCAGGAGGGTGTCGCGGTCGGTGGAGACCGCGCCCGCGAGGAGGAGGGAACCGGCTGCCGGGACGGGGAGTTCCTCCTCACGGAGGGTGACGTTGATGCCGAGGCCGACGACGATGCCGTCCGCTCCGGCCCGCTCGGCGAGGATGCCGCCGGTCTTGCGTTCCTCGCCGCCGACGGAAACCAGGAGGTCGTTGGGCCACTTGAGGGACATGTCGACCCCGGCGGACTTCGCGAGGCCGGTCGCCGCGGCGACGCCGGTGAGCAGCGGGAGCCAGCCCCAGCGGTGGACCGGCACCTCGGGCTTGAGGAGGACGGAGAGGAAGAGCCCGGAGCGGGCGGGTGCCGTCCAGCTGCGGTCGAGGCGGCCGCGGCCGGAGGTCTGCTCCTCGGCGACGAGCACGGCGCCCTCGGGCAGCTCGTCGGCGCGGGCGGCGAGGTCGCTGTTGGTGGATCCGGTGCTCGTGACCACGTCGAGCGAGGTCCACAGGCCGTCGGGGAGGACGAGGGCGCGGCGCAGTGCGGGGGCGTTCAGCGGGGGCCGGTCGAGGTCGGACCAGGGTCCGCCGGAGCCTTGGGAGGACGTCATGCAAGCCAGACTAGGTGTGGCAAAGACCGCAGTGCCGAACCGTATCGGCGTCGATACGCTACGGCTCAGTAGCTGAGCAGTAGCCCATTCGTAGTCAACGAACCCCCCGTGACCAGGCAGGGAGCCGTATCCCGATGTCCGAGCCGGCAGAGCAGTACGAGATTGACATTCACACGACCGCAGGCAAGATCGCGGACCTCAAGCGCCGTATCGACGAGGCCACTCACGCCGGCTCGGAGCGTGCGGTGGAGAAGCAGCACGCGAAGGGCAAGCTGACCGCGCGCGAACGGATCGCCCTGCTGCTCGACGAGGGGTCGTTCGTCGAGCTGGACGAGTTGGCCAGGCACCGGTCGACCAGCTTCGGGCTGGAGAAGAACCGTCCGTACGGAGACGGTGTCGTCACCGGCTACGGCACGGTGGACGGGCGTCCGGTGGCCGTGTTCTCGCAGGACTTCACGGTCTTCGGCGGGGCGCTCGGCGAGACGTACGGCCAGAAGATCATCAAGGTGATGGACTTCGCGCTGAAGACGGGCTGCCCCGTCATCGGCATCAACGACTCCGGCGGCGCCCGCATCCAGGAGGGTGTGAGCGCGCTCGGCATGTACGGCGAGATCTTCCGCCGCAACACGCACGCCTCCGGGGTGATCCCGCAGATCTCGCTGGTCGTCGGCCCGTGCGCGGGCGGTGCGGTGTACTCCCCCGCGATCACCGACTTCACGGTGATGGTGGACCAGACCTCGCACATGTTCATCACGGGTCCCGACGTCATCAAGACGGTGACCGGTGAGGACGTGGGCTTCGAGGAGCTGGGCGGCGCCCGGACGCACAACGCGACCTCGGGCGTGGCGCACCACATGGCGGGTGACGAGAAGGACGCCGTCGAGTACGTGAAGTCCCTGCTGTCCTACCTTCCGTCGAACAACCTCTCGGAGCCGCCGACGTTCCCGGAGGTCGCGGACACCGAGGTGACGGACGAGGACCGGGAGCTGGACACGCTGATCCCGGACTCGGCGAACCAGCCGTACGACATGCACAGGGTCATCGAGCACGTGCTCGACGACGGTGAGTTCCTGGAGACGCAGTCGCTGTTCGCGCCGAACATCCTGACCGGTTTCGGCCGGGTGGAGGGCTTCCCGGTCGGTGTGGTCGCGAACCAGCCGATGCAGTTCGCGGGTTGCCTCGACATCGACGCGTCGGAGAAGGCCGCGCGGTTCGTCCGCACCTGCGACGCGTTCAACATCCCGGTGCTCACGTTCGTGGACGTGCCGGGCTTCCTGCCGGGCGTGGACCAGGAGTACGGCGGCATCATCCGGCGGGGCGCGAAGCTGATCTACGCGTACGCGGAGGCCACGGTCCCGCTGATCACGGTGATCACGCGGAAGGCCTTCGGCGGGGCGTACGACGTCATGGGCTCCAAGCACCTGGGCGCGGACCTGAACCTGGCGTGGCCGACGGCGCAGATCGCGGTCATGGGCGCGCAGGGGGCGGTCAACATCCTGCACCGCAGGACGATCGCCGAGGCGGAGGACCAGGAGGCGGAGCGGGCGCGGCTGATGCGGGAGTACGAGGACGCCCTGCTCAACCCGTACACGGCGGCCGAGCGCGGGTACATCGACGGGGTGGTCCTGCCGTCGGACACCCGCCCGCAGATCGTGAAGGGGCTGCGTCAGCTGCGGACGAAGCGGGAATCCCTGCCTCCGAAGAAGCACGGCAACATCCCGCTCTAGGCCTCTTCGGACCTGACCCTTCAAGGAGTCGACATGATCAAGGTCGTACGAGGAAACCCGACCCCGGAGGAGTTGGCCGCCGCACTGGCGGTGGTTCAGGCGCGGGCCGCGGCGTCGGCGGCGGCGTCCGCCGACGGCGGCGGCCCGGCGGTGCCGGAGGGCTGGTCGGACCCGTCCCGGATCGCACGGTCGGTGCGCCACCGGCCGGGTCCGCGGGCGTGGGCGCGGTCGTACTGGCCGGTGTAGCCGGTCGTGGAACGGTGAGAAGGGCCGGACTCCCCCCGTGGGGGCCCGGCCCTTCTCGCGTCCCTGCCACGTGTCACGTGCGGCGCAGGAAGAGGCCGGCCAGGACGGCTCCGGCGGCGACGATCGCCGCGTTCACGAGGACCGCGAGGCCGATGCCGTCGAGGAGGACGGGCGCGGTGACGACGACGGCGCTCATGATCGGGGTGCCCATGGTGATGCCGATCTGCTGGGTCATGGTCGCGAGTCCGGTCGCGGTGCCCTGCTCGTGGTCGGGGATCCCGGAGGTGGCGGTGACCATGAAGCCGACGATGGCGAGCATGTTGCCGATGCCGCCGGCGAAGGTCGCCGCGAGGAGCAGCCAGAGGCTTCCGGGGCCTTCGCCGAGTCCGTACAGGGCGAGGGTCGCGACGGCCTGGAGGAGACCGCCGGAGACCAGGGCCGTACGGGCGCCGAAGCGGCCGATGAACCGGGAGGCGAACACTCCGCCGAGGACCGTGCCGGCGCCGAGGACGCCGAAGGAGAGGCCGGCGGCGAGCGGGGAGAAGTCGAGGACGTCCTGGAGGTAGAGGGTCATCAGGAAGACCAGGGAGGTCTCGGTGACGAAGGCGACGAGCCCGGCGAGGTTGCCCCAGACGACGGTGCGGCGCTTGAGGATGTGGAGCGGTACGAGGGGGGCGGCGGCGCGGCGTTCGACGAGGACGAAGGCGACCAGGAGCGCGGCGCCTGCGGCGAGGGCGGTGAGCGCGGTGGGGTCGGTCCAGCCGTGTTCGCCGCTGACGGTCAGGCCGTAGACGAGGGCGAGGAGTCCGCCGGTGACGGTGATCGCGCCGGGGATGTCGAGGCGGGGGCGGACGGCCGGGCGGCTCTCGGTGAGGACGGCGGGGGCGACGAGGAGGACGGCGAGGGCGACGGGCACGTTGACGAGGAACGCCCAGCGCCAGGAGAGCAGGTCGGTGAGGACGCCGCCGAGGATCGCGCCGGTGGTGAAGCCCGCGGACATGAGGGCGCCGTTGAGTCCGAGGGCGCGGGCGCGCAGCGGGCCCTCGGGGAAGGAGGCGGTGAGCAGGGAGAGCCCGGCGGGGGTGACGGCGGCGGTGGCGAGGCCTTGGGCGACGCGGGCGGCCATCAGCATCTCGGGGCCGGTGGCGAGGCCGCCGACGAGGGAGGAGACGCCGAGGAGCGCCATGCCGCCGAGGAAGAGCCGGCGGCGTCCGACGAGGTCGGCGACGCGCCCGAAGAGCAGGGTGAATCCGGCCGCGGCGAGGGCGAAGGCGGTGGCGATCCACTGGAGGCCGCCGAGGGTGAAGCCGAGTCCCTGGCCGATGACGGGCAGCGCGACGTTCAGGATCGAGAAGTCGACGGCGAGCATGAACTGGGCGAGGAGGAGGACGACGAGGACGAGCCGCATCCGTCCGGTCATGCGGGCGTCCGCCGGCCCGGCGGTCGGGGCCTCGGGCTGTTCGAGGGGCTGGGGGTGATCCAGGACAACCATGCGTACGACCCCTTAATGGGAGACTGGTTCCGTTAAGATGTCCCGTACCGTAGCAGAGTCGATGGCGTTAATGGAACAGGAGACCCATTTGACTGAGAGCCAGCCGGCCTCGCCCGGCACCCTGCGCCCCGGCGGCCGCACCGCGAAGGTCCGCAGGGCCGTCCTCGACGCCACCCAGGACGCGCTCGCCGACACCGGCTTCCACGCCCTGAACATGGACCGGATCGCCGCGACCGCGGGCGTCGGCAAGACCACCGTCTACCGCCGCTGGGGCTCCCCCGTCGGCCTGGTCACCGACCTCCTGCACGACATGGCCGAGCAGTCCCTGCCCGCCTCCGACACCGGCAGCCTCGCGGGCGACCTGCGGACCAACGCCGAACTCGTCCGCGCCACCCTCACCGACACGCGGATGGGCGCCGTCTTCCGCGCCGTCATCGCGGCGGCCGCCTGCGACGAGGACTGCGCCCGCGCGCTCGCCGACTTCTACCGGACCCGGCTCGGCGAATGGGCCCCCGTCGTCGCCAAGGGCGCGGCCCGCGGCGAGATCCCGGCGGGGACGGACCCGACCGAACTGCTCCGCGCCGTCTCCGCGCCGCTCTACTACCGCTTCGCGGTCACCCGCGAGGAGGTCACGGCGGACGTGGCGGAACGGGCGGTCACGGCGGCGCTCGCGGCGGCCCGGGACGGGGTGTTCATCCGGGCGCAGCCCGTGGGCGATCTTCCGTTCGCCCGCGAATAGTCCCCCGGTACCGGGGCGCCTGAGTATCCGTACTCAGGCGCCCCGCCCGCCCCGGCCGCAGGATCGGAGGCATGCTGTGGTCCGATCCGAAGAATCAGCCGCCGAAGTTCATGCGCGACATGCAGGCGATGCTCCGCCGCGCGGGCGTGCTGCTGGCCCTGGCGATGGTGGTGGCGATGTTCGTGGTCAGCGCCCGCTGAGCCCGGGACTGGCTACGCTGCCCCCATGACTGCTGATCCGCGCCGTGTCGTGCTCGCCTCCGCCTCCCCCGCCCGCCTCAACCTGCTCCGTCAGGTCGGGCTCGCCCCCGAGGTGATCGTGAGCGGCGTCGACGAGGACAAGACGCACGCCCCGACGCCGGCCGAGCTCGCGCTCGCCCTCGCGGAGGCGAAGGCCGCCCATGTCGCCGCGCGCCCCGAGGCGTTCGGCGCCCTGGTCATCGGCTGCGACTCGGTCCTGGAGCTCGACAAGCAGGCCCTCGGCAAGCCGGCGGACGCGGAGGAGGCCACCGCGCGCTGGAAGGCGATGCGCGGCCGGGTCGGCATCCTCCAGACGGGTCACTGCGTGTACGACACGACCACCAAGCGCTACGAGTCGGCGACCGCCTCCACCGTGGTCCGCTTCGGCGAGCCGACGGACGCCGAGATCGCGGCGTACGTGGCGAGCGGCGAACCGCTGCACGTGGCGGGCGCCTTCACCCTGGACGGACGCTCGGCGCCGTTCATCGACGGCATCGACGGCGACCCGGGCAATGTGATCGGCCTGTCCCTGCCGCTGCTGCGCACGCTGCTCGGGAAGCTCGGCGTGCAGATCACCGACCTCTGGGCCTGACGGGCCGTCGCGCGGGCGCCGGTGCTCATCTTCGCGCGCAGGTCGGCCTCCGCGGGCGGGCGGCCGCCTACGCGGGAGCCGGTGCTCCTTCGTGGGGCCCGGCGCTGTTCTCGTACCCCTTGCCGTACGCCACGAGAGTGAGCACGATCAGGCCGAGTACGAGCATCATGAAGGCGAACGCGCCCCAGCCGACGAGGCCGACGGTGACCGCTCCGAGGATGCCGTGCACGACCGCGCAGCCGATCAGCAGGCCCCGGCCGACACGCCCGGGCCTGCGGTCGCGGATGCCGGCGACGAGGGCGACGAGGCCGCACAGGGCGAGCGCGATGCCGGAGGCGATGCCGAGCGCCCAGGTGCCGGTGTACATCGCGTCGGGGTCCATGCCGTCGAGGGACATCGTCTGGATCTTGACGAAGCGTGCCATCACCGCGTTGATCGCGACGATCCCGGGCGCTTCGAGGAACAGCACCGCCGCCGTCACGAGAGCTATCGGTCTGCGGGCCACCTCGGCCACCCCCTGGATACGACTGTTACCGACAGTACGATCGACAGCGCGAAGGCTACTGGCCGGTAAACCCCTGGACAAGAGTCTGCGCACGACCGGCGACGGCGGACGGCAGGGCAAAGAATCATTGGGCCATTCGTAGGGACTCGACAAAGAAACCCGAATGGCGACTGGCCGCATGAACAGAGACCTGCGCCACACCTCGGAGCTACTGTGCCGTAAAGGAACCCTGCGTACCGTGGTGCGACAAGGGAATTCACGGCCCGAGCAGGCCCGGGGTCACGCTCCGTGTGGGCAAGCTCACCACTGGGGACGGGTCGAAGGCCGTGTCGGCAGTCCCTAAACTCAGCTTGTTTCAAGGAGGGAGCCATCGTGCGCAAGGTGCTCATCGCCAACCGTGGCGAAATCGCTGTCCGTGTGGCCCGGGCGTGCCGGGACGCGGGTATCGGCAGCGTGGCCGTGTACGCCGAGCCGGACCGGGATGCCCTGCATGTCCGGGCGGCCGACGAGGCGTTCGCTCTGGGCGGTGACACTCCGGCGACCAGTTACCTGGACATCGCGAAGGTGTTGCAGGCCGCGAAGGACTCGGGCGCGGACGCGATCCACCCCGGCTACGGGTTCCTCTCCGAGAACGCGGAGTTCGCGCAGGCCGTCCTGGACGCCGGTCTCACCTGGATCGGCCCGCCGCCGCAGGCGATCCGCGACCTGGGCGACAAGGTGGCGGCACGTCACATCGCGCAGCGCGCCGGAGCCCCGCTCGTCGCCGGTACGCCCGACCCGGTCTCCGGCGCCGACGAGGTCGTCGCGTTCGCCGAGCAGCACGGGCTGCCGATCGCGATCAAGGCCGCCTTCGGTGGCGGCGGTCGCGGTCTGAAGGTCGCCCGGACGCTGGAGGAGGTCCCCGAGCTGTACGACTCCGCCGTCCGCGAGGCCGTCGCCGCCTTCGGTCGCGGCGAGTGCTTCGTGGAGCGCTACCTGGACAAGCCGCGGCACGTGGAGACGCAGTGCCTGGCCGACTCCCACGGCAACGTGGTCGTGGTCTCCACGCGTGACTGCTCGCTCCAGCGCCGCCACCAGAAGCTCGTCGAGGAGGCCCCCGCGCCGTTCCTCACCGAGGCGCAGAACGCCGAGCTGTACGCCGCGTCGAAGGCGATCCTGAAGGAGGCCGGTTACGTCGGCGCCGGCACGGTCGAGTTCCTCGTCGGCACCGACGGCACGATCTCCTTCCTGGAGGTCAACACCCGTCTGCAGGTCGAGCACCCGGTGACCGAGGAGGTCGCGGGCATCGACCTGGTCCGGGAGATGTTCCGGATCGCCGACGGCGAGGAGCTGGGCTACGGCGACCCGGCCATAAGGGGTCACTCCTTCGAGTTCCGTATCAACGGCGAGGACCCGGGCCGCGGCTTCCTGCCCGCACCCGGCACCGTCACCCTCTTCGACGCGCCGACCGGCCCCGGTGTCCGCCTGGACGCGGGCGTGGAGTCCGGCAGCGTCATCGGCCCGGCCTGGGACTCGCTCCTGGCCAAGCTGATCGTCACCGGTGCGACCCGCGAGCAGGCCCTGCAGCGCGCCGCGCGTGCGCTCGCCGAGTTCAAGGTGGAGGGCATGGCCACGGCCATCCCGTTCCACCAGGCCGTCGTGGTCGACCCCGCGTTCACGTCCGACCCGTTCCGGGTCCACACCCGCTGGATCGAGACGGAGTTCGTCAACGAGATCAAGCCGTTCGCCCCGGCCGGCGCCGACGCCGACGAGGACGAGTCCGGCCGCGAGACGATCGTGGTCGAGGTCGGCGGCAAGCGCCTCGAGGTCTCGCTGCCCTCCTCGCTCGGCATGACGCTGGCCCGCACGGGCCTCGCGGCCGGTGCGAAGCCGAAGCGCCGCGCGGCCAAGAAGTCCGGCCCCGCCGCCTCCGGTGACACCCTCGCCTCCCCGATGCAGGGCACGATCGTGAAGATCGCGGTCGAGGAGGGCCAGGAGGTCAAGGAGGGCGACCTGATCGTCGTCCTGGAGGCCATGAAGATGGAGCAGCCGCTCAACGCGCACCGCTCCGGCACCGTCAAGGGCCTGAACGCCGAGGTCGGCGCGTCGATCACGTCCGGCGCCGCGATCTGCGACATCAAGGACTGACCGACGGCACCGGGACCGCCCACGGTCACCGAGTACCGTACGAAGGGCCCGCAGGCAGCCGCCTGCGGGCCCTTCGTCGAGGGGAGGGTGATCCACCAGCCATGCGAGCCGACGCACGACGCAACCACGAGCGGCTGCTCATCGAAGCCCGCGCCACCTTCGCCGAACAGGGCGCCGACGCACCCCTCGAGGAGATCGCACGTCGCGCGGGCGTGGGCATCGGCACCCTCTACCGTCACTTCCCCACCCGGGCCGAGCTGCTCAGCTCGGTCTTCCAGGAGGCCCTCGCGGAGCTCCTGCACCGCTCGGGAGAGCTGGCCGGGGCCGAGGAACCGTGCCGGGCGCTCGTGGAATGGCTGCGGGCGCTGATCGCCCACGCGGGCGAGTACCGGGGGCTCGCGCATGCGCTGATGTCCGCCTCGTACGACCGGAGTTCGGCGCTCGCCCAGTGCAGCGAGCCGCTGCGCGCGGCGGGCGAGCGACTGCTCGGGCGCGCCAGGGAGGCGGGTCAGGTGCGCGCCGACGTGTCGATCGGCGATCTGATGCAGCTGACCAACGCGATCGCACTGGCGGCGGAACAGTGCCCGGAGGACGCGGAGTTGGCGGACCGCCTGCTCGCGCTGACGCTTCGGGGCATCAAGGACTGAGTCGACCGGAGCGGCGACTGCCGCTGCGGAAGGGAAGGTTCGGCGGAGCGCGGGACCCCTGGGGGAGGGCCCCCCGGCTCAGCGGCGCCTCATGTCCGCGACCCGCGCCGTGCGCTCCAGCGTCTCGGCGGCCATCCCTCCGCCCGGGCCCCGGAACTGACCTGCCGCCATCCGGCCGCGCTGCACCGGGAGGGGCATGTCACGGCGGGGCCGGGCGCCCGGGGGGACCTGGTCACCGCCCGCGGGGCCGCCCGCGGCGCCCGTGCCGGCGACGGCGATCTGCACACCCTGGTCGGCGAGGGCCTGGAGCTCGGTGGCGGCCCGGTCGTCGTGGGCGGGCGGCTCGTCGGTCACCAGGCGGGTGATGACGTCCGTGGGCACCGTCTGGAACATGGTGTCGGAGCCGAGCTTGGTGTGGTCGGCGAGGACCACGACCTCGGCCGCCGCCTGGACCAGCGCCCGGTCCACACTCGCGGAGAGCATGTTGGACGTGGAGAGGCCGCGCTCGGCGGTGAGCCCGCTCCCGGAGAGGAAGGCGCGGGAGACCCGGAGCCCCTGGAGCGACTGCTCGGCACCGCTGCCCACCAGGGCGTAGTTGGAGCCACGCAGGGTGCCGCCGGTCATGACGACCTCGACCCGGTTGGCGTGGGCGAGGGCCTGGGCGACCAGGAGCGAGTTGGTGACCACGGTCAGACCGGGCACGCGGGCGAGCCGGCGGGCCAGCTCCTGCGTGGTCGTCCCGGCGCCGACGACGATGGCCTCGCCTTCTTCGACGAGGCTCGCGGCGACGTCGGCGATGGCCGTCTTCTCCGCGGTCGCGAGATGGGATTTCTGCGGGAAGCCGGATTCTCGCGTGAATCCGCCCGGCAACACCGCACCGCCGTGCCGGCGGTCGAGGAGTCCTTCTGCCTCCAGGGCCCGTACGTCTCTCCGTACGGTCACTTCAGAGGTCTGGACGACGCGGGCGAGCTCGCGGAGCGACACGGCCCCATTGGCTCGCACCATTTCGAGGATCAACTGGCGACGTTCTGCAGCGAACACGAAACTGACAGTAACGTGACCGGCCGATACTTTTCAGCAGTATGCGCCGAATTGCAGAAGATGCACACAGACGGGGCCTCCAAGTGGTATGGGAGACCCCGCCGTTGATCCGTCGCACGCCAGGACTATGCCCCGCCTTGCCGGGGGTTGTCCGAGTCGGCGAACCGTTCCCGCAGGCGGGAGCCGTTCACCGGCGGACCGCCCGGAGGGGTGTCACACCTCGCCCGCGGACTTCCGGGTGTGCAACTGCCGTGCCACTTCCGCGATCGAACCCGACAGGGAGGGGTACACGGTGAAAGCATTTGCGATCTGTTCGACGGTCAGATTGTTGTCGACCGCGATCGAGATCGGATGGATCAGTTCGCTCGCCTTCGGCGCGACGACACAGCCGCCGACCACGATCCCGGTGCCCGGACGGCAGAAGATCTTGACGAAGCCGTCCCGGATGCCCTGCATCTTCGCGCGGGGGTTGCGCAGCAGCGGCAGCTTGACGACCTTGGCGTCGATCTTGCCCGCGTCCACGTCGGCCTGCGTGTAGCCGACGGTGGCGATCTCGGGGTCGGTGAAGACGTTCGACGAGACCGTCTTCAGGTTGAGCGGGGCCACCGCGTCGCCGAGGAAGTGGTACATCGCGATACGGCCCTGCATCGCGGCCACCGAGGCGAGCGCGAAGACACCGGTCACGTCGCCCGCCGCGTACACGCCGGGGGCCGTCGTACGGGAGACCTTGTCGGTCCAGATGTGACCGGAGTCCTTCAGTTTGACCCCCGCCTCCTCCAGACCCATTCCGGCCGAGTTCGGGATCGCGCCGACCGCCATCAGGCAGTGCGTGCCGGAGATGACCCGGCCGTCCGCGAGGGTGACCTCGACCCGGTCGCCGACCCGCTTGGCGGACTCGGCGCGGGAGCGGGCCATGACGTTCATGCCGCGGCGGCGGAACACGTCCTCCAGGACGGCGGCGGCGTCCGGGTCCTCGCCGGGCAGCACGCGGTCGCGGGAGGAGACCAGGGTGACCCGGGAGCCGAGGGCCTGATAGGCGCCGGCGAACTCGGCACCCGTCACACCGGAACCGACCACGATGAGCTCCTCCGGGAGCTCCTTGAGGTCGTAGACCTGCGTCCAGTTCAGGATGCGCTCGCCGTCCGGCTTGGCGTCCGGCACCTCGCGCGGGTGGCCGCCGGTCGCGATCAGCACGGCGTCCGCGGTCAGCGTCTCCTCCGTGCCGTCGGCGGCCGTGACGACCACCTGGCGGGAGCCGTCCATCGCCTGCCGGCCGGAGAGCCGGCCGCGGCCGCGCAGCACCCGGGCGCCGGCCCGGGTGACGGAGGCGGTGATGTCGTGCGACTGGGCGAGCGCGAGGCGCTTCACCCGCCGGTTGACCTTGCCGAGGTCCACGCCCACGACACGGGCGGCCTGCTCCACGTGCGGGGTGTCGTCCGCGACGATGATGCCGAGCTCCTCGTACGAGGAGTCGAAGGTGGTCATCACCTCGGCGGTGGCGATCAGGGTCTTGGAGGGGACGCAGTCGGTCAGGACGGACGCGCCGCCGAGGCCGTCGCAGTCGACGACGGTCACCTCCGCGCCGAGTTGGGCGCCCACCAGGGCCGCCTCGTATCCGCCGGGTCCGCCGCCGATGATCACGATCCGGGTCACTGGGATCTACGCCTCGCGCTCTCGTTCTGCCGGGGGGTCCCCCCGCTGGGATGCAGTGCGTACGCCATTGTCCCGCACGCTTCAAGTGCGTACCCCATTCTCCCGCACGTCCGGCGCGGCCTCACGCCGGGGCCTCCGAAGGGGTGTGCGAACCCCGTGGGCGTACCCCGGGGCCCCACCGCGGAGTTCTCCGGACACCCCGCCCCCTCCCGTACCCTCGGTCCCATGTCGCTCTACGCCGCTTTCGCCGGCAACCTCGACGCGCGGCTGATGAGCCGCCGCGCACCGCACTCCCCACTGCGCGGTACCGGCTGGCTCAACGGCTGGCGGCTCACCTTCGGCGGCGAGCAGATGGGCTGGGACGGCGCGCTGGCCACGATCGTGGAGGCCCCGCGCTCCCAGGTCTTCGTGGCGCTGTACGACATCGCGCCGATGGACGAGGAGTCCATGGACCGCTGGGAGGGTGTCGGGCTCGACATCTACCGCCGGATGCGGGTCCGGGTGCACACCCTGGACGGCGAGGAGCCGGCCTGGGTGTACGTCCTCAACGCGTACGAGGGCGGGCTGCCGTCGGCGCGGTACCTGGGCGAGGTCGCCGACGCGGCCGAGTCGGCGGGCGCGCCGCACGACTACGTGATGGAGTTGCGCAAGCGTCCCTGCTGAGTCCGGCGCACAGTCGGCCCGGGGGTGTGGGAACCGCCGAGGGACGAAGGTGACTCCTCCTCTGTGCCATTCGTCGGAAACGACAAGACAACGATCGCATGTCCGTCGGCATCGTCATCTACGCGCGTAGGCAAAGTCCGGCTACGCTTCTGCGCGTATCAAATCCGTCCGGGGCCAGCCTCGGACCCCCTCCCCGAGGCGAGAGAGTCAGTGAACGCAACTGCCACCCCGTACGAGGCCGCCGAGGCCGCTGCCGCACGTCTTCGCGAGCTGACCGGAGTCGAGAACCACGACGTCGCCCTGGTCATGGGCTCGGGCTGGGCGCCCGCCGTCGACGCCCTCGGTGCCCCCGAGGCCGAGTTCCCGGTGACCGACCTGCCCGGCTTCCCGCCGCCCGCCGTCGAGGGCCACGGCGGAAAGGTCCGCTCGTACAAGATCGGTGAGAAGCGCGCCCTCGTCTTCCTCGGCCGCACCCACTTCTACGAGGGCCGCGGTGTCGCCTCCGTCGCCCACGGCGTCCGCACCGCCGTCGCCGCCGGCTGCAAGACGGTCATCCTGACCAACGGCTGCGGCGGCCTGCGCGAGGGCATGCGCCCCGGCCAGCCGGTCCTCATCAGCGACCACCTCAACCTGACGGCCGCCTCGCCGATCGTCGGCGCGAACTTCGTCGACCTCACCGACCTGTACTCGCCGCGGCTGCGCGCCCTGTGCAAGGAGGTCGACGAGACCCTCGAAGAGGGCGTCTACGTGCAGTTCCCCGGCCCGCACTACGAGACCCCGGCCGAGATCAACATGGTCCGCGTGCTCGGCGGCGACCTGGTCGGCATGTCCACCGTCCTCGAGGCCATCGCCGCGCGCGAGGCCGGCGCGGAGGTCCTCGGCATCTCGCTGGTCACCAACCTGGCGGCGGGGCTCTCGGGCGAGCCGCTGAACCACGAGGAGGTCCTCCAGGCGGGCCGCGACTCGGCGGCGCGGATGGGTGAGCTGCTGACGCGGGTCCTCGACCGGATCTGAGTCTTCACCGCGCCCCCTGGCACCGTTCGGCCCCTGGGGCCGAACGGGCTTCGGGACGCTGCGCCGGCCTCCGACCGCCGGGTGGTCCCGGCCGCCCGTCGGTGGGGCCGCTGCGCGGGGCTTCCTCCCCACCCCGCCCCTTCCCGTGACCGGGGCTCCGCCGCAGACTCCGCGCCTCGATCGCCGGCGGGGCCGACCTTCCGCCGGCGTCCGAGGGCGCGGCCGAAGGCCGTTCGGGGTCCGGTGCGGAGCCCCCGGTTTCGCGAGGGGACGGGGTGGGGGAAGGCTCCGCGCAGCGGCAGCCCTCAGCCCCGCCCACCCGCACCCGCGCCCTCTCCGCACCCGCAACGCCCGCCCCGCACCGCCCCGCACCCGCCGACTCCCCGAAAGGCACACCGTGACGCAGGACGATCTCCTCGCCCAGGCCCAGGCATGGCTCGCCGAGGACCCCGACCCGGAGACCCGTGAGGAGCTCGCCGCGCTCCTCGACCGCGGCGCGAGCGACGAGCTCGCCGCCCGTTTCGCCGGCACCCTCCAGTTCGGCACCGCCGGCCTCCGCGGTGAGATCGGCGCCGGGCCCATGCGGATGAACCGCTCGGTCGTGATCCGCGCCGCCGCCGGCCTCGCCGCGTACCTCAGGGCGAAGGGCCAGGAGGGCGGTCTCGTCGTCATCGGCTACGACGCCCGCTACAAGTCGGCCGACTTCGCGCGCGACACCGCCGCCGTGATGACCGGCGCGGGGCTCCGCGCCGCGCTCCTCCCCCGCCCGCTGCCGACGCCCGTCCTCGCGTACGCCATAAGGCATCTGGGCGCCGTCGCCGGCGTCGAGGTGACCGCGAGCCACAACCCGCCGCGCGACAACGGCTACAAGGTCTACCTGGGCGACGGCTCGCAGATCGTGCCGCCCGCCGACGCCGAGATCGCCGCCGAGATCGACGCGATCCGCTCGCTGCACGACGTGCCCCGCCCGGAGGCCGGCTGGGAGACCCTCGGCGACGAGGTCCTGAACGCCTACCTGGAGCGTACGGACGCCGTCCTGACCTCCGGGTCCCCCCGTACCGCGCGGACCGTCTACACGGCCATGCACGGCGTCGGCAAGGACGTCCTGGCGGCCGCGTTCGCCCGGGCCGGCTTCCCGCCGCCCGCGCTCGTCGCCGCGCAGGCCGAGCCCGACCCGGCGTTCCCGACGGTCGCGTTCCCGAACCCGGAGGAGCCGGGTGCCATGGACCTCGCCTTCGAGGCGGCCCGGGCCGTGGACCCCGACCTGATCATCGCCAACGACCCGGACGCCGACCGCTGCGCCGTGGCCGTGCCCGACGCGAGCGTCGTGGGCGGCTGGCGGATGCTCCGCGGCGACGAGGTGGGCGCGCTGCTCGCCGCGCACCTGGTCCACAAGGGCGCGACGGGCGTGTTCGCCGAGTCGATCGTGTCGTCCTCGCTGCTCGGCCGCATCGCGGAGGCCGCGGGCGTCGGCTACGAGGAGACGCTGACCGGCTTCAAGTGGATCGCCCGCGTCGAGGGCCTGCGGTACGGCTACGAGGAGGCGCTCGGCTACTGCGTCGACCCGGAGGGCGTCCGCGACAAGGACGGCATCACGGCGGCGCTGCTCGTGACCGAGCTGGCGTCGGTGCTGAAGGAGCAGGGCCGGACGCTGACGGACCTGCTCGACGACCTGGCGATCGCGCACGGGCTGCACGCCACGGACCAGCTGTCGGTGCGGGTCGAGGACCTGAGCATCATCGCGAACGCCATGACGGCGCTGCGCGAGCGGCCGCCGGTCTCGCTGGCCGGTCTGACGGTCGTGTCGGCGGAGGACCTGACGAAGGGCACGGAGTCGCTGCCCCCGACGGACGGGCTGCGCTACCACCTGGAGGGCGACTACAAGGCCCGGGTGATCGTCCGCCCGAGCGGCACGGAGCCCAAGCTGAAGTGCTACCTGGAGGTCGTGGTCCCGGTCGCCGCGGCGGTCGACCTGGCGCCGGCGCGGGCGACGGCCAACGAGGTGCTGGTGGCGATCAAGCGGGACCTGTCGGCCGCGGCCGGACTCTGATCCGCCGCGAAGGAAGCGAACGGCGTCGCGCAGCACCCACACCCAGCCGTGGCCGCCGGCGGGGTGCTGCACGCCGCCGGCCATGTCCGCGTGTCCGGCGCAGAGGTCCGTGAAGGCCTCCCGGCACCGGGCGTGGTCGTCGTACCAGACCTCCGAGCGCGCGACGACCCTTCCGTTCTGCGCGACGGTCGCCATCCGTGGCGTCCGTCGGCCCCCCGTGTCGACCGGACGACGCGTCCGGACACACCGGTGTCCCGTCGAGGGAGGAATCAGCCGTCGACGAGAGAAGTCAGCCCGTCGCGAGCAGGATCACCAGGAGCAGCAGCCCGGCCGCCGCGGGGCCGACGATCTCGTACGCCCAGCGCACCCGCGCCTCGCCCCGCGCGCCCGGGGTGCCGGCCCGGCGCTCGGCGAGCTCGCGCAGGTCGGCGACGGTCTGGTCGGTGGGCGCGGTGCGCGACGCGCTGTCCCGGACGTCGGCGGTGACCGAGGTACGGCCGTGCGGGTCGTCCTGGGAGGCGCGGGAGGCGCGGCGGGCCGCCTTCTTGCGCTGGCGCAGCGAGACGGGGACGGCCCACAGCTGGTACTTGGCGCCGTCCTGGGTGAAGACCTCGCTGGAGTAGCCGGCGCGGACGTCGGCGACCGTCGACCAGGGCAGCGTGATCGACCGGAACGGGTTGCGGATCCGGAGCCGGTCGTCGTCGGCGTACACGGCGGGCCGGATCGTGAAGGCGACGATCAGCGGCACGGCGAGCAGGAGGCCCGCGAGTGCGAGCCAGGGCGACCGGCCCTCGCCGCGGAACAGCACGTCACCGGCGAACAGGGCCGCGAGGATCAGCAGGAACACGCCGCTCGCGATCCCGAGCGGCGACCGGAAGACACGGTCGGGGGACTTCTGCCCTGTGGACTCCTGACCTGCGGACTTCTGCCCCGTGGACTCCTGACCTGCGGACTTCTGCCCGGCGGGCGTCCGCCCCGCGGGCTTCTTCCCGGCGGACGGCTGCTCGGGGGTCGACTCGCGGCTCGGCTCGTGGCTGGGCTCGGGGGTCGGCTCGGGGGTCGTCATGGGGCGATTCTGCCTCAGTGGGCCGGTGGGGGCTCAGGCGGCCCGCGTGGCCACTGAGATCCGCGTACAGAACGATGCCGTCGGGGCGGTGGCCGTCGACCGGCTCGGCACCTGCGGCGACCGCGCTCTCCGGGATGACGGAGGTCCGGCCGGTGCACCGTGCCGGCCCTCGCCTGTGATCTCGGGCTCTGCGAGGCCCGTCCCCTGTACAGGTCGCTACGCGCGTAGATATGCTCGACTGGTGACCATGCCCACCACTGCATCCTCCCCCACGGCCTCCGGCGTGGGCGGTGCCCCCGCATCCGCGTTCGCCGACGTGACCGCGTCCGACAGTGCGCTGCGCCGCTTCCTCCACGGGCTGCCCGGCGTCGACGCCGTCGGCCTGGAGGCGCGCGCCGCGTCCCTCGGCACCCGCTCGATCAAGACCACGTCCAAGGCGTACGCCATCGACCTGGCCATCTCCATGATCGACCTGACGACGCTCGAAGGCGCGGACACCCCGGGCAAGGTCCGGGCGCTCGCCGCCAAGGCCGTCCGTCCCGATCCGACCGACCGCACGACCCCGACGACCGCCGCCGTCTGTGTCTATCCGGACATGGTGGCCACCGCCAAGGCGACCCTCGCGGGCTCCGGCGTCAAGGTCGCCTCGGTCGCCACCGCCTTCCCGGCCGGCCGCGCGGCCCTCCCCGTGAAGCTCGCCGACACGGCGGACGCCATCGCCGCGGGCGCCGACGAGATCGACATGGTCATCGACCGTGGCGCCTTCCTCGCCGGCCACTACCTGCAGGTCTTCGAGCAGATCGCCGCGATCAAGGCGGAGTGCGGTGACCGCGCCCGCCTGAAGGTGATCTTCGAGACCGGCGAGCTGTCCACGTACGACAACATCCGCCGTGCCTCCTGGCTCGGCATGATGGCCGGCGCGGACTTCATCAAGACCTCGACCGGCAAGGTCGCGGTCAACGCCACCCCGGCCAACACCCTGCTCATGCTGGAGGCCGTGCGCGACTTCCGCGCCCAGACCGGCGTGCAGATCGGCGTGAAGCCGGCCGGCGGCATCCGCAACACCAAGGAAGCGATCAAGTTCCTGGTTCTCGTCAACGAGACCGTGGGTGAGGACTGGCTGGACAACCACTGGTTCCGCTTCGGCGCCTCCAGCCTGCTCAACGACCTGCTGATGCAGCGCCAGAAGCTGGCGACCGGCCGCTACTCCGGCCCCGATTACGTGACGGTGGACTGATCAACATGGCATCTGCATTCGAGTACGCACCGGCGCCCGAGTCCCGGTCCGTCGTCGACATCGCCCCCAACTACGGCCTCTTCATCGACGGCGAGTTCGTCGAGGCGGCCGACGGCAAGGTCTTCAAGACCGTCTCCCCCGCCACCGAGGAGGTCCTCTCCGAGATCGCCCAGGCGGGCGCCGAGGACGTCGACCGTGCGGTGAAGGCGGCCCGCAGGGCGTTCGAGAAGTGGTCGGCGCTGCCCGGCTCCGAGCGCGCCAAGTACCTCTTCCGCATCGCCCGCATCATCCAGGAGCGCAGCCGTGAGCTGGCCGTCCTGGAGACGCTGGACAACGGCAAGCCGATCAAGGAGACGCGCGACGCGGACCTCCCGCTGGTCGCCGCGCACTTCTTCTACTACGCGGGCTGGGCCGACAAGCTCGACCACGCGGGCTACGGCGCGAACCCGCGCCCGCTCGGCGTGGCCGGCCAGGTCATCCCGTGGAACTTCCCGCTGCTCATGCTGGCGTGGAAGATCGCCCCGGCGCTCGCGACCGGCAACACGGTCGTCCTGAAGCCGGCCGAGACGACCCCGCTGACCGCCCTGTTCTTCGCGGACATCTGCCGCCAGGCCGGGCTGCCGAAGGGCGTCGTCAACATCCTTCCCGGGTACGGGGACACGGGCGCCGCGCTGGTCGAGCACCCGGACGTGAACAAGGTCGCCTTCACCGGTTCGACCGCCGTCGGCAAGGCCATCGCGCGGTCGATCGCCGGGACCGACAAGAAGGTCACCCTGGAGCTGGGCGGCAAGGGCGCGAACATCGTCTTCGACGACGCCCCCATCGACCAGGCCGTCGAGGGCATCGTCAACGGCATCTTCTTCAACCAGGGCCAGGTCTGCTGCGCGGGCTCGCGCCTCCTCGTCCAGGAGTCGATCCAGGACGAGCTGCTCGACAGCCTGAAGCGCCGGCTGAGCACCCTCCGCCTCGGCGACCCGCTGGACAAGAACACCGACATCGGCGCCATCAACTCCTCGGAGCAGCTGGCGCGGATCACCTCGCTGGTGGAGCAGGGCGAGGCGGAGGGCGCCGAGCGCTGGACCGCCGCGTGCGACATCCCCGAGGCCGGTTACTGGTTCGCCCCGACGCTCTTCACGAACGTCACGCAGGCGCACACGGTCGCCCGGGACGAGATCTTCGGCCCGGTCCTCTCGGTGCTGACCTTCCGTACGCCCGACGAGGCCGTCGCGAAGGCCAACAACAGTCAGTACGGCCTGTCCGCCGGCATCTGGTCGGAGAAGGGCTCCCGCATCCTGGCGGTCGCCAACAAGCTCCGCGCCGGTGTCGTCTGGGCCAACACGTTCAACAAGTTCGACCCGACCTCGCCGTTCGGCGGATACAAGGAGTCGGGCTTCGGCCGCGAGGGCGGCCGTCACGGTCTGGAGGCCTACCTCGATGTCTGACGTGACCCGTCTTGGCGTCTTCAAGACCTACAAGCTGTACGTCGGGGGCAAGTTCCCCCGCTCCGAGAGCGGCCGGGTGTACGAGGTGACCGACTCCAAGGGCAAGTGGCTGGCGAACGCGCCCCTCTCCTCCCGCAAGGACGCCCGTGACGCGGTCGTCGCCGCCCGCAAGGCCTTCGGCGGCTGGGCGGGCGCGACCGCGTACAACCGCGGCCAGATCCTCTACCGCGTCGCCGAGATGCTGGAGGGCCGCCGGGACCAGTTCGTCCGCGAGGTCGCGGACGCGGAGGGCCTGTCGAAGTCGAAGGCCGCCGTGGTCGTCGACGCGGCGATCGACCGCTGGGTCTGGTACGCGGGCTGGACGGACAAGATCGCCCAGGTCGTGGGCGGCGCGAACCCCGTCGCGGGACCGTACTTCAACCTCTCCACGCCCGAGCCGACCGGTGTCGTCACGGTGGTGGCCCCGCAGGACTCGTCCTTCCTCGGCCTGGTCTCGGTGATCGCCCCGGTGATCGCCACGGGCAACACGGCGGTCGTCATCGCCTCGGAGAAGTCCCCGCTCCCCGCCCTCTCCCTGGGCGAGGTGCTCGCCACCTCCGACCTGCCGGGCGGTGTGGTCAACATCCTCTCCGGCAAGGCCGCGGAGATGGGCCCGCACCTGGCGGCCCACCAGGACGTCAACGCGATCGACCTGACGGGCGCGACCGAGGGCGAGCTGGCCCGCGACCTGGAGATCGCGGCGGCGGACAACCTCAAGCGCGTCCTGCGCCCGCGCACGGAGGACTTCACGGAGTCCCCGGGCACGGACCGCATGACGGCGTTCCTGGAGACGAAGACCGTCTGGCACCCGACGGGTTCGCTGGGCGCGAGCGGCTCCTCGTACTAGGCACCGGATCGCTTCGGACCAGCTGACCGGTCCGGTCCGAAAGGCCCCCGGGTGATCCCGGGGGCCTTTCGTCATGCCCGGCCGCGCTCCACGAGCCCCGCCACGCCGTCGAGCACGCAGTCGAGTCCGGTCTCGAACTGCCAGGCCGCGTCGTCCTTGCGCGCGGCCCCCTGGGTGTACCGCCGGTAGGTCGGGTAGCGCCCGGTCTCCATCAGGTACGACATCTGCGGGGCGAGCCCCCGCCGTGTGTCGTCGGCGCTCTGCCAGCCCTGCTCCTCCATGTACCGGCGCAGCGCGGCCTCGGACTGCGTGGCTCCGTGGACGTACGCGTTGACCGCGCGGAACGCGGCCATCATCGTGTCGACGTCGAGCCCGAGCCCGTCGAGCGAGGCCAGCTGGCGCTCGGCCGCCGCCATGCGGGCCGGGGTGAGCGCGAAGAGCGGCGCCGGCATGTGGGCGAGCCAGAGGTGGCGCAGCATCATCTCCCGGGTCCGCAGGGCGTACGCGCGGAGCGTCTCCCGCCAGCCGGAGACCTCGTCCACCGGTGTCAGCTCGCCGGAGACCCGGTCGATCATGAGCGCCCACAGCTCGTCCTTGCCGTTGACGTGCCGGTAGGCGGCCATGGGTGCGACGCCCAGTTCGGTGGCGACCTTCCGCATGGTCACGGCGGCGAATCCCTCGCGGTCCGCGATGCCGATCGCGACCTCGGCGATCCTCCCCGCGCTGAGGGACGCCCTGGGTGCCGCCGCGGGCCGGTCCAGGCGCTCCCACAGCGAGACGTCGTCCGTCTCTTCCTTCTTCGCCACCGGGGCCTCCCTCTCTCGCGTACAGCGTATGCCTTGTGGACGCCGTACACATCGACGTGTACGTTGCACACACCGACGTGTACGTTGTACACCACTCGGTATACGCCGTACACATCGACGCTTCCAGGGGGAACCCGTGCCCGCTCCGCTCCACCTCGCCGTGATCCAGGGCTCGACCCGCGACGGCCGCCTCGGCCCCGTCGTCGCGAACTGGCTGCTCACCCACGCCGCCGACCGTCCGGATCTGACCACCGACCTGATCGACCTGGCCGAGACCCCGCTGCCCACCGTCTTCCCGCACCTCGGCCAGGCCCCCGAGCGCGCCGAGGACCTCGCCCTGCTCGCCGCCGTGTCACCGCGCCTGGCCGCCGCCGACGCCTTCGTCGTGGTGACCCCCGAGTACAACCACAGCTACCCGGCCTCCCTGAAGAACGCGATCGACTGGCACAGCCGCGAATGGCAGGCGAAGCCCGTCGGCTTCGTCGCCTACGGCGGCTTCTCCGCCGGCCTGCGCGCCGTCGAGCACCTGCGGGCCGTCTTCGCCGAGCTGCACGCCGTCACCATCCGCGAGACGGTCGGACTCCAGCGCGTCTGGGGGCAGTTCGACGAAGACGGACGGGCCGCCGACCCCGCCGCCGACACCGCGGCGAAGGCGATGCTCGACCGACTCACCTGGTGGGGCGCGGCGTTGCGTGACGCCCGCGCGAACGTGCCGTACGCGGCCTGAGCCATGACGGTCACTCAGACGCCCGCGCAGGACACCCGCATCCCCTACCTGGGCGTCACCGGGCTCATGCTCGGCGTCGTCCTCGCGACCCTCGACGGCACGATCGTCGGCACCGCCCTCCCCACCATCGCGGGCGAACTCGGCGGCCTCGACCGGCTGTCCTGGGTCGTCACCGCCTACCTCCTCACCGCCGCCGTCGCCACCCCGCTCTGGGGCAAGCTCGGCGACCTCCACGGCCGCAAGGGCGCCTACCTCTCCGCCGTCGGCGTCTTCCTCGCCGGATCGGTCCTCTCCGGCCTCGCGCAGAACATGGGCCAGCTCATCGCCTTCCGCGCCCTCCAGGGCATCGGCGCCGGCGGCCTCATGGTCGGCGCCTTCGCCCTCATCGGCACCCTGGTGGCCCCGAAGGACAGCGCCCGGGTCCAGGGAGTCACCGGGGCGATGCTGCCGGCGGCCTTCGCCGGCGGCCCGCTCCTCGGCGGCCTTCTCACCGACCACCTGAACTGGCGCTGGGCCTTCTACGTCAACCTGCCCGTCGGCCTCGCCGCCCTGCTGATCGTCTCGCTCCGGCTGCGCGTACGGACCCCGCGCGTCCGAGCCCGCGTCGACTGGGCGGGAGCCCTGCTGCTGACCACCGGGGTCCTCGCGCTGACCCTGCTCGCCGGCTGGGCCGGCACCACCCACGCCTGGGCCTCACCCCGGATCCTCGCCCTGGGCGCGCTCGCGGTCGTGGCGCTCGCCTGGTTCGTCCGGGTCGAACGCCGGGCAGAGGAGCCCGTCATCCCGCCCCGGCTCTTCCGCACCCGCAACTTCACGCTCGCGCAGATCCTGAGCCTGCTGGTCGGGGCGGGCATGATCGCCGCCCTGAACTACCTGCCGCAGTACCTGCAGTTCGCCCGCGGGCAGTCCTCCACGGCGAGCGGACTGCTGCTGCTCCCGCTGATGCTCGCCATGGTCGCCGCGCAACTCGGGTCGGGCCGGATCATCGCCCGGACCGGCCGCTACCGGATGTACCCGATCCTCGGCGGGGCGCTGATGACGGCGGGCGCGCTCGTCCTGCTGCTGCTCGACGCGGACACCCCCGTCGCCGTCGCCTCCGGGCTCACCGTGATCGTCGGCGCGGGCATGGGCCTCCTCATGCAGGCCACGCTGCTCGTCACGATGTACGGCGCCGAGCCGCGCGACATGGGCGCGGCCAGCGGCACCGTCACCCTCGTGCGGACGCTCGGCGGCTCGCTCGGCGTGGCCGTCCTCGGCGCGGTGTTCACCGCGCGCCTCGACGGGGCCGACACCCGCCTGACCCCGGCGCAGGCCCGGCGGCTGCCGGAGCCGGTACGGGAGGGACTCGGGGCGGCCGTGACGAGCGGGGTGCACGGAGTGCTGCTCGGCACGGCACTGGTCGCCGCCCTGGCCTTCGCCGTCGCCTGGCTCGTACGGGACACCGCGCTGGGCCCCGGAACCGGCTCCGCTACGGAAGCAGCCCCTTCGCCAGCGGACCCGCCACCGGCAGATCGGCCACTGCCCCGCCCTTCGTGAGGTGGTCGGTCACCAGGTTGGTGCCCACCGGCTTGAAGTCGGCGACCTGGGTGCCGAGGCCGTTGTCGAGCGGGTCGACACCGGTGTTGGCCAGCGGGTCGAGCTGGAGCCGGGTCAGCGGGCCGATCCCGTGGGTGACACCGGACAGCGCACCCGCGCCGGCCGCGGTGGCGTCCGTCCTGGTCAGCGAGTCGACGGGCAGCGGCACCGGGGCCACGGCCTGCGCCGCCGCACCGGCCCCGAGCACCGCCGCGCCCGCCGCCGTGACGGTGAGACCCGCCGCGAGCAGGGCACTGCGACGGGGACTCCGGGGTTCTGCGTGACGCGCCATGATGATCCTTCCGAGCGGTGACAGAGCGAGCACCGACAGTAGTTGAGGTGTGATGCTCGATACCAACGGGCTTCCTCGGGGGTCCCCTGCACGGGGGAATGCTTCACACTGGTGTCCCGTGAGTTCCCAACCGATCCCGACCCGTGTCGTCCTGCTCGCGGGCCCCTCAGGCTCCGGCAAGTCGTCCCTCGCCGCCGTCACCGGTCTCCCGGTCCTGCGCCTCGACGACTTCTACAAGGAGGCCGCCGACCCGACCCTCCCTCTCGTGGAGGGCAGCGCCGACATCGACTGGGACTCCCCGGGGTCCTGGGACGCGGACAGCGCCGTCGCCGCCATCGTCGAACTGTGCCGCACGGGACGGACCGACGTCCCCGTGTACGACCTCGCCACCAGCTCCCGGGTGGACCGCGAGCGGCTGGACATCGGACGCACACCGCTGTTCGTGGCGGAGGGGATCTTCGCGGCCGAGATCGTGGCCCGCTGCCGTGAGCTCGACGTCCTCGCCGACGCGCTCTGCCTGCGCGGCCGCCCCTCGACGACCTTCCGCCGCCGGCTCGCCCGCGACCTGCGCGAGGGCCGCAAGTCGGTCCCGTTCCTGCTGCGTCGCGGCTGGCGGCTGATGCGCGCGGAGCGGGCGATCGTCGCCCGCCAGTCGGAACTGGGCGCCCACCCCTGCGCCAAGCCGGAGGCCCTGGGCCGCCTGGCAGCGGCGGCGGCGGGCCGCCACCGCACGCCCGCGGCGACCTGAGAGCGGAGAAAACACGACGCGGGTCGTACGAGCCCCCCAGCTCGTACGACCCGCGTCGCCATTCCCCGTACCCCCGTACGGTTCCCCCGTGCTCCCCCGACGGCTCCGTTTCCCCCGTAGCCCCCGTGGGTCTTTCCCCCCAGCCTTCAGGCCACCAGCTCGCCGAAGGACTCCTCCTCGTCACGGCCGAAGCTGAGCACCTCGTCCTCACGCAGTCGCCGCAGCGACCGCCAGATGCTCGACTTCACCGTGCCGACACTGATGTCCAGGATCTCCGCGATCTCCGGATCGGTACGGCCCTCGTAGTAACGCAGCACCAGCATCGTCCGCTGGAGCTCGGGCAGTCGGGCCAGCGCCTGCCACAGCACCGCGCGCAGCTCCGTGCCGCGCATCGCGTCCGTCTCGCCCACCGTCTCCGGGAGCTCCTCGGTCGGGTACTCGTTGAGCTTGCGCCGGCGCCAGGCGCTGATGTGCAGATTGGTCATGGTGCGGCGGAGGTACCCGCCGACCGCGGCCTTGTCACTGATCCGCTCCCAGGCGCGGTACGTGGAGAACAGCGCGCTCTGGAGCAGGTCCTCGGCCTCGAACCGGTCACCGGTCAGGTGGTAGGCGGTGGCGTACAGGGAGGCACGACGCTCCTGGACGTAGGCCGTGAACTCGGCCTCCGAACAGTTGCGCTCCCCCGTGACCTCCCCGTACGCCGCTCCCCCGTCAGCAATGGCCACCATGTACGGCGCCTTGCGCTGACGCCCGACGCTGCGAACGCACCCCCGCCCGTTCGTGACAGCGCCGGACTTCTCCGTGCTCCGCACGACGTCGTGGAGACGCGTGACTACTGCGCTTGAGGTGGTGCTGTGCAGTGCGTTCATCCGGCGCCCCCCGTCGGTTGGAGTGTGTTTCGGTCCGTGTGCAATGAAGCTTGCCCATCGGACTTCATGGCGCTGTCCGCCGACTGTCACAGGCGTGTCACAGGGGCCCGGCCGGAAGCGCGCCTCCCAGCGGTCGAACTCGGACGGCCGAATGCGACAGAATGCTGCCCGTGCCTTTTCTGTTGCTGATCGAGGACGACGACGCCATCCGCACGGCCCTCGAACTCTCCCTGTCGCGGCAGGGCCACCGGGTGGCCACCGCCGCGACCGGTGAGGACGGCCTCCAGCTGTTGCGCGAGCAGCGGCCGGACCTGGTCGTGCTCGACGTCATGCTGCCCGGCATCGACGGCTTCGAGGTCTGCCGGCGGATCCGCCGCACGGACCAGTTGCCGATCATCCTGCTGACCGCGCGCAGCGACGACATCGACGTGGTCGTGGGCCTGGAGTCCGGAGCCGACGACTATGTCGTCAAGCCGGTGCAGGGCCGCGTCCTCGACGCCCGGATCCGGGCCGTGCTGCGGCGCGGGGAGCGGGAGTCGACGGACTCGGCGACCTACGGCTCGCTGGTGATCGACCGCTCCGCGATGACGGTCACCAAGAACGGCGAGGACCTCCAGCTCACCCCGACCGAGCTGCGGCTGCTCCTGGAACTCAGCCGCCGGCCCGGACAGGCGCTCTCCCGGCAGCAGTTGCTGCGACTCGTCTGGGAGCACGACTACCTGGGCGACTCGCGGCTCGTCGACGCCTGTGTGCAGCGGCTGCGCGCCAAGGTGGAGGACGTGCCATCCTCGCCGACGCTCATCCGTACGGTGCGCGGCGTCGGCTACCGGCTGGACGTTCCTGCGTGAGCAAGGGGATCGTCACGCGGCTGCGTCTCTCCAGCCTGCGGCTGCGTCTTGTCGTCGTCTTCGCCCTGGTCGCCCTCACCGCGGCCGTCGCCGCCTCCGGCATCGCGTACTGGCTGAACCGCGAGGCGGTGCTGACGCGTACCCAGGACGGGGCGCTCAACGACTTCCGGCAGGAGATGCAGAACCGGGCGGCGACGCTGCCGCTGCGGCCCACGCAGGAGGACCTGCGGCGGACGGCCGAGCTGATGGCGACGGGCAGCGCCAACTACCAGGTGCTGCTGCTCGGCGAGCGGGACGCGGGCAAGCCGATCGTCGGCGCCTCTGACCCGGACGACTTCACCCTGGCCGACGTGCCGCGCCCGCTGCGCGAGGCCGTGGACACCGAACGGCCGGTGACGGAGGCCAACCCCTACCCGTACCACCTGTTCTGGCAGCGTACGGAGCGGAACGGCACGCCGTACCTGGTCGGCGGCACGCGCATCGACGGCGGCGGGCCCGCCGGCTACATGTTCAAGTCGCTGGCCGCGGAAAAGGCCGATCTGAACTCGCTCGCCTGGTCGCTCGGGATCGCGACCGCGCTCGCGGTGGCCGGATCCGTGCTGCTCGCGCAGGTCGCGGCGACCACCGTGCTGCGCCCGGTGCACCGGCTCGGCGAAGCGGCCAAGCAGCTCGGCGAGGGCAAGCTCGACACCCGGCTCCGGGTCACCGGCGCCGACGAACTGGCCGACCTCACCAGAACGTTCAACAGCGCCGCCGAGTCCCTGCAGAAGAAGGTCGCGGACATGAGCGCCCGCGAGGAGTCCTCCCGGCGGTTCGTCGCCGACATGTCGCACGAGCTGCGGACCCCGCTGACCGCGCTCACCGCCGTCACGGAGGTCCTGGAGGACGAGCAGGACTCCCTCGACCCGATGATCGCCCCGGCCGTCGCCCTGGTGGTCAGCGAGACCCGGCGGCTCAACGACCTCGTCGAGAACCTGATGGAGGTGACCCGCTTCGACGCGGGCACCGCCCGGCTCGTCCTCGACGAGGTGGACATCGCCGACCAGATCACCGCGTGCATCGACGCGCGCGCGTGGCTCGACGCGGTCGACCTGGACGCCGAGCGCGGCATCGTCGCGCCGCTCGACCCGCGCCGGCTCGACGTGATCCTGGCGAACCTGATCGGGAACGCGCTGAAGCACGGCGGTTCGCCGGTCCGGGTCTCGGTGCGCACCGAGGACGACGAACTGGTCATCGCCGTACGCGACCACGGCCCCGGCATCCCCGAAGAGGTGCTGCCGCACGTCTTCGACCGTTTCTACAAGGCGAGCGCCTCCCGGCCCCGGTCCGAAGGCAGCGGGCTCGGCCTGTCGATCGCCATGGAGAACGCGCTGATCCACGGCGGTTCGATCACCGCCGCCAACTCCGTCGGCGAGGACGGTGCGGTGGACGGCGCGGTGTTCGTACTGCGGCTGCCGCTCGACGCGTCGGGGATCACCCGCGAGGTGCAGACCCGCAGCAGCCAGGGCGAGGTGGAGGAAGCGTGAGACGCCGCACCGTGGGGCGTACGGCCGTGCTGGCCGGACTCGTCGCACTCACCGCGCTGGCCACCGGCTGCGGGATCAGGACCACGTCGGTCCCGGTGGACGCCGGCGCCGCCCCGTCCCGGGTCCCGTGCAGCGTGACCCAGGAGGGGACGACCGGCACGCCGGTGCAGGGGGTGCCGGTCCGGGTGTTCCTGGTCTGCGGCTCGCAGCTGGAGGCGGTGGACCGGCGCTCGCTGCCGGAGGAGAAGGCGGGCGGCGACCCGGTGCGCACGGCGTCGGGGCTACTGGCGCAGCTGCTGGCCGAGCCCTCGGAGAGCGAGCAGCGGGCCGGGTTCACGACGGCGGTCCGCGGCCCGCTGGTGGTGGGCCGCGGGCACAAGGGCGACCCGGCGGGCACGCTGCGGCTGAGCCGCCAGCCGGAGGACCTGGCGCCGACGGCCCTGTCGCAGCTGGTCTGCACGTTCGCGGCGAGTTCGGCGGGGGCGGGGGGGCAGACGGTGCTGCTGGGCGGGCCGGGGGCGTACGCGCCGAAGCGCTACCGCTGCACGGCCGAACTCCGAGAACGCCCGGAATCCGCCCCGCCCACAGCCCCGACCTCCGGCTGACGCCCCGTTGGGGGCATTCGTTCCGCTGGGGCGTGGGGGTGGAAGGTGGCCCGCGCGGCGGGGGCGGGGCGCGGTGTGTGGTCCGCGCGGCGGGGCGCGGTGGGTGGTCCGGACAGGGGTGGCGGGGGCGGCGGGCGCAGCTCGCGTGGGGTTCGGCGGAACCGGGGGCGCTGTTCGGGGCGTCTTGGGGGGCGTGCAGCGTCAAGGTTCGGGCGGCAGTGCCGCCGTGGTCGTCCGCGTGGCGGGGTTCGCCCTCGTCCTCGCGCATCTGCTGCTCGTCGCCTGGGTCAGCCTGCGCCCACGGGATGTCGCCTGGGTCACCGCCCCGAACATCGTCCCCCTCGACGGCCTCCGCGCCGACCTCGCCCTCGGTACCGCCGAGGCCGTCCGGCTGATCGGCGAGGGCCTGCTGCTCCTCGCCCCGCTCGGGATCCTGCTGCCGATGGCCGACGGACGACTCCATGTCTCCGGGTGGGCGTCCCTCACGCGTACGACCGCCGCGGGTGCTCTGGTGTCCCTCGCCGTGGAGCTGCTGCAGACCGCCGTGCCCGGTCAGGTCGTGGACGTGGACTCGGTCCTCCTGAACACGGCCGGTGTGGCGCTCGCGCATCTTCTCTTCGTCCCGGCCGGCCGCACCTGGCTGCGCCGCAGGTCGGACGAGGAGCGGGTGGACTCCTCCGTGGGGAGCAGGCCGGGTCGGGGTCCGGCCCTGCTGCGGAACGAGGGGTCTCAGGGTGCGACCCCGACGATTCCCAGGGTCCCGATCGCCCGGTAGACCGACGCCCCGGCAGGCCCTCCGGCGGCACCATGGAGTCATCGGGAGCCCGACGGAGCGGCTCCCGGACCGACTCCGAAGGAGCCCACCATGGCCGCACTGACCCGCCCTCGTGACGGACGCGTGATCGGCGGAGTGTGCGCGGGCCTGGCCCGGCGCTTCGGCATCTCCGCGAACACGATGCGTCTGATCTTCCTGGTCTCGTGCCTGCTGCCCGGCCCGCAGTTCCTGATCTACCTCGGCCTGTGGATCTTCATGCCGGACGAGCGGAAGGCCACCACCGCCTGGTGACGCGGCCACGCCGAAGGGGCGCGTGCCCGGGAGACCGGGTGCGCGCCCCTTCGGCGTACGGAGAGCCGGGTACGGCCCCCGGGGTCAGCCGATCGGCAGGCCGCCCGCGCCCAGCGGCAGGCCGCCGAGGAGGCCGCCCAGCGGGGTGGCGCCCAGGCCGCCGGCGGCGGCGTCGAGCGGGAGGCTCTGGGTGGCCTGCCCGGCGGCGGCCGGGAGGGTCTTCACGCCCTGGTCGAGACCCTGGCCGAGGGCGCCCTGGCCGGCACCGAGGGACTCGGCCGCGCCGTCGGGGAGCTTGGTGAGGTCGTCACCCAGCGGCACGGTCTGGGTCACCAGGCCGAGCGCGTCGGGGGCGGCGGGTGCGACCGGGGCGGCGGAGGCCGTGCCGGCGGCGGCAGCGGCGAAAGCGGCACCGAGAGCGGCGACACCGAGCTTCTTGGCGGCAGACTGCTTCATCTGAAAATCTTCCTTGGGGAATCCGGGGGCTTCCGGGAAAGCCGGGCGGGGAAATCCTGGGAATGCAGAGCGGCTCTGCAACCTAACCAGTGATCGACCCGTCCGCAAACACCGGAAAGCGGCCGGGTGTCGCGCTTTTCCCGGCCGCTCGGTTCCCCTTGACGGGGCGGTGTTCAGCCCGCCGTACGCGAAGAGTCGCTGGTCGTGGCGGTCTGCTGGAACAGCCATTCGGACTTCAGCTCGGCATATCCGGGCTTGATGACCTCGTTGATCATGGCCAGGCGTTCATCGAAAGGAATGAACGCTGATTTCATCGCATTGACCGTGAACCACTGCATGTCATCGAGCGTGTAATCGAACGCCTCGGTCAGCAGCTCGAATTCGCGGCTCATGCTGGTCCCGCTCATGAGCCGGTTGTCGGTGTTGACCGTGGCCCGGAAGTGCAGCTTGCGGAGCAGCCCGATGGGGTGTTCGGCGAACGAGGCCGCGGCACCGGTCTGGAGGTTGGAGGAGGGGCACATCTCCAGCGGGATCCGCTTGTCGCGGACGTAGGCGGCGAGCCGGCCGAGGGTCACCGAGCCGTCGTCGTCGACCTCGATGTCGTCGATGATCCGGACGCCGTGCCCGAGCCGGTCGGCGCCGCACCACTGGAGCGCCTGCCAGATCGACGGCAGCCCGAAGGCCTCGCCGGCGTGGATGGTGAAGTGGTTGTTCTCCCGCTTGAGGTACTCGAAGGCGTCGAGGTGGCGGGTGGGCGGGTAGCCGGCCTCGGCGCCCGCGATGTCGAAGCCGACGACGCCGGTGTCGCGGTAGCGGTTGGCGAGCTCGGCGATCTCCAGGGCGCGAGCGGCGTGCCGCATCGCGGTGAGCAGCGCGCCGACCCGGATGCGGTGCCCGTTGGCCCTGGCCTGCCGCTCGCCCTCGCGGAAGCCCTCGTTGACGGCCTCGACGACCTCCTCAAGGGTGAGGCCGGCCTCCAGGTGCTGCTCGGGGGCGTAGCGCACCTCCGCGTACACGACGCCGTCCTCGGCGAGGTCGACGGCGCACTCGGCGGCGACGCGGAAGAGGGCGTCACGGGTCTGCATGACGGCGCAGGTGTGCGCGAAGGTCTCCAGGTACCGCTCGAGGGACCCGGAGTCGGCGGCTTCGCGGAACCAGATGCCGAGCTTGTCGGGCTCCGTCTCGGGGAGCTGCTGATAGCCCTGCTCCCGGGCGAGTTCGATGATCGTGCCGGGGCGCAGTCCGCCGTCGAGGTGGTCGTGGAGCAGCACCTTCGGGGCACGGCGGATCTGGTCCGCGGTGGGGACGCTGGGGGTCTGGCTCGTCATTTCCGCACTCTAGCCCCTACGCGCGTAGAGCGCGCCCCGTGGCGCCGCGTCCGTCCCGGGGTATTTCGGATGCGGCCCGGAACCGTGAACACCTAGCGTGGGCCCATGACTTCCGCGGCCCCCGACGCTGAACTGCGGCGCATCCACGACTCCGTGTCCGGCTTCCACCGACGGCAGGCGGACCGGGTCGTCGACTTCCCCGGCGGCTTCGCCGCGCTCGACGACCGGTACACGCACTCCCGGGGCAACAACCACGTCCTGGTCGACGGATCGACCGACCCCGAGGCGCTGCCCGCGCGGGCCGAGGAACTGCTCGGCCATCTCCCGTACCGGCTCGTGTACGTCGTCGACGGCGAGGTCGCGGCCGCCTGCCGGGGTCCGCTGGAGCGGGCCGGCTACACCCACGCGGCCACGTATCTCATGCGGCACACCGGTCGGGTCCCGGCGCACGCCGGGGCCCGGCAGGTGGATCTGGAGGAGCTGCGCGCGCCGGCCTCGGAGGCCTGGCGCCGGTTCGTGCCGGGGGTGTCCGACGAGGAGGTCCACCACCTGGTGGAGCGGCGGCTGGCCCGGCTCGGGGCCGCGGACGACGTACGGTTCCTCGCCGCGTACACCGAGGACGGCGAGGTGGCCTCGTGGGCGGACCTGTACCTCGACCCGGCGGCCGGCGTCGCCCGGATCGAGGACCTGGTCACCGCCGAGGCGCACCTCGGGCGGGGCCACGCCGGACGGGTCCTCGACACGGCGCTGCACCTGGCGGCCGAGGCCGGCTGCGACCTCCGCTTCCTGAGCGCGAACGAGGGGAACTGGCCGCACCGCTGGTACGGGCGGAAGGGCTTCACCGTCGTGGACACCCTCCACTGCTTCGAGCGGGTGTAGCGGCATGCCGACACCCGTGCACCCGCCCAAGCCGCGGCCCGGCGACAAGGTCGCGGTCGTCTCCCCGTCGAGCGGCCTGCCGGGGCTCCTCCCGATGCCCTACGAGCTGGGTCTCGACCGGCTGCGGCGGGAGTTCGGCCTGGTCCCGGTCGAGTACCCGACCACACGCGCCTGGGTCTCGACGCCCCGGGAGCGCGCCGCCGACCTGAACGCCGCGTTCGCCGACCCGGAGATCAAGGCCGTCATCGCGAGCATCGGCGGCGTCGACGGTCCCGCGCGGCGGATCACCGTCACGTACTGAACTCGGCCGGACAAGGGTGCCCCGCCGGACGATACGTAACAGAGACCGCGCGTACGGCTGGCGTACACCTCTCCTTCTGAGACTGTTCTGTCATGGCGCACTTCGCACTCGTGGGGCCGCCCGAAACCCGGAGACCCCGGCTCGGTCGGCCTGTTGGAGGTTCCCGCACGTCGGCGGCGGTGGGCGGCGTGGTGCTGCTCCTTCCGGACGGCGAGCCGGAGTCGGGCCGGCGCGCCTCCGCGCTGGCGCACGCGGCGATGCTGCCGCTCGGGCGCGGACTGGTGCGGGCGGGCCGGTCCGAGGGGCTCGTCGCCCATGTGGTGCGCTACCGCGGGCGCGGCTGGAACGGCACCGACGCGAACCTCGCGGCGGACGCCTCCTGGGCCGTCGCGGAGACGGTGCGGCGCTACGGCGACGTCCCGGTCGCCCTCGTCGGCCACGGCCTCGGCGGCAGGGCGGCGCTTCGCGCGGCCGGGCACGGCGCGGTCGGCGCGGTCCTCGCGCTCGCCCCGTGGCTGCCGGAGGAGGACAGGGCGGCGGAACCGGAGGCCGTACGGCAGCTGGTGGGCCGCCGGGTGCTGCTCGTGCACGGGACGAACGACGCGCGTACGGACCCGGAGTTGTCGTTCCGGTACGCCGAGCGGGCGAAGAAGGCGAACCGCGACACCTGCCGGTTCGAGGTGCACTCGGACGGTCACGCGCTGCGGCAGTACGCGGACGAGGTGCGGGCCCTCGCCGCCGACTTCGTGCTCGGGGCGCTCTTCGCCCGGCCGGTCGCCCGGCCGGTGGCCGACGCGCTGGCCGCTCCCCCGCCGCTGGGCCTGCGGATGCCGCTCGCGGCGGGCTTCGGGGGCTCACTCCGCAGGTGAGGGCCCCGCCGCGTCGGTCTCCGCCGGGACCAGGGGCGCCGCGGGCTCCTTCGGGAGCAGATGGCCGCGCCTGCCGAGCAGGAACTTCTTGAAGGCGGCCACCGGGGCCGTGTCCGGGTGGCCGTCCAGCCAGGCGACGCCGATCTCGCGGACCGCGCGCGGTGCGGTGACGGTGAGTTCGACGACGCCGGGGCGCGGCACGGCGGGCGGCGGCAGCAGGGCGACGCCGAGGCCGGCGGCGACCAGGCCGCGCAGGGTCTCGGCCTCCTCGCCCTCGAAGGCGATCCGGGGCCGGAAGCCGGCGTCCGCGCACAGGTCGTCGGTGATGCGGCGGAGTCCGTAGCCAGGTTCCAGGGTCACGAAGGTCTCGTCGGCGGCCTCGGCGAGGCGGACGCGTTTGCGGCCCGCGAGCCGGTGGTCGTCGGGGACGACGAGCCGGAGCCGCTGCTCGTCGAGGCGCCGGGCGACCAGGTCGGGGGCGTCCGGCACCGGCGAGGTCAGGCAGAGGTCGAGGTCGCCGGCCCGGAGCCGTTCGATCATGGCCTCGCCGTAGTTCTGGACGAGGGTGAAGCGGATCCCCGGGTGGTCGACGCGGAACGCGCGGATGAGGCCGGGCACGGTCTCGGAGCCCATGGTGTGGAGGAAGCCGAAGGCGACGCGGCCGGCGGTGGGGTCGGCGTCGGCCCGTACGGTGTCGGCGGCCCGCTCCACCTCGGCGAGGGCCCGTTCGGCGGCGGTGAGGAAGCGGCGCCCGGCGGGGGTGAGGGAGACCGTGCGGCCGCGGCGGGCGAAGAGGCTGACGCCGAGGTCCTGTTCGAGCCGGACCACCGCGCGGGAGAGCGTGGACTGCGGGACGCCCATCTCGGCCGCGGCCCTGGTCACATGCTCGTGCCGGGCGACCGCGGCGAAGTACGCGAGCCGCGGGGCGAGCAGCGGTCCCATGTCTTCTTCGTTACTGTTCGGTGACAGGCGAGGCTGTGACCTGTACTCATGCACCATGGGAACGATTACAGCAGTTCCGTGCATTGGACGCATGAAGCGGGGCGTCCTACGTTCGAGACATGCCTTCCGCCAGTACCGAGGCGGCCGCCACCCACGCGTCCGCCGACACCCGCCCCGCCCCTGCCGACACCCGCCTCGCCCCCGGCGCCCCCGGTTACCGCCGTCTGAGCCTCGCGCTCTTCGCCGCCGGCCTCGCCGCGTTCGCGCTCCTCTACTCCACGCAGGCCCTCCTCCCGGCCATCTCGGCCGAGTTCGGCGCCACCGCCTCCGCCGCCTCCTGGACGGTCTCGGCCGCGACCGGCGCCCTCGCCCTGTGTGTGATCCCGCTCAGCGCCCTGTCGGAGCGCTTCGGCCGGCGCACGATGATGATCGCCTCGCTGACGGTCGCGGTCGGCATCGCGCTCCTCGTGCCGCTCGCCCCGAACCTGGAGTCCCTGGTCGCCCTCCGCGCGATCCAGGGCGCCGCGCTCGCCGGGCTGCCGGCCTCCGCGATGGCCTTCCTCGCCGAGGAGGTCCGCCCCAAGGCGCTGATCGCCGCGATCGGCCTGTTCGTGGCGGGCAACTCGGTCGGCGGCATGAGCGGCCGGCTGGTGACCGGCTGGGTGGCCCAGATGTGGGGCTGGCGGGCGGGTCTGGCCGCCGTCGGCCTGACGTCCCTGCTGTGCGCGCTGGCCTTCCGGGCGTTGCTGCCGAAGGCACGGCACTTCACGCCCGGCACGCTCAACCCGAGGGCGCTGGCCCGGACCGTGCGGAGGCACCTCGCGGACCCGCTGCTGATGCGGCTGTACGCGATCGGCGCCCTGTTCATGACGGTGTTCGGCGCGGTGTACACCGTGATCGGCTACCGCCTGGTCGAGGCCCCGTTCTCGCTGCCGCAGGGCGTGATCGGCTCGATCTTCCTGATCTACCTGGTCGGTACGGTCTCCTCCGCCGCCGCGGGCCGGCTCGTCGGCCGGCTCGGCCGGCGCGGGGCGCTCTACCTGGCGGTCTCCACCACCGCCGCGGGCCTGCTGCTCTCGCTCTCCGACGCGCTGCCGGCGGTCCTCGCGGGCCTCGTCCTGATCACGGCCGGCTTCTTCGCGGGCCACGCGGTCGCCTCCTCCTCGGTGAGCCGGACGGCCACCACGGGCCGCGCGCAGGCCTCGGCGCTCTACCAGTCCGCGTACTACCTGGGCAGCAGCGCGGGCGGCACGCTCGGTGCGATCGCGTTCCACGCCGGCGGGTGGGCCGGCACGGTCCTGATCGGTCTCGTCGCGGTCCTCGGTGTCGTCTCGGTGACCCTGTACGGCAGTCACAGCGCGCGCGTGGAGGCACGGCAGGGACGGCTCGCCGCGTCCTGCTGATCGCGGCCGGATCCGCTGCAACTGAGTCGCTCCCCCGGACGTCCTGACAGATAGGACTCAAGGGGGAGTTGACGATCATGAAGAGAATCACGGGTCGGATAGCCAGAAGAGCCGGTATCGCCGCCGGCCTCACCTCGCTGGTGCTGCCGATGACGATCGCGCTCGGTGCGGCTCCGGCGCAGGCGGCGTCCTGCAACGTGACGACGGGCCCGTACCAGAAGCAGGTGGAGAAGTTCCTCGGCCGCACGGCCGACGGACGCCAGTCGCTCGCCGACTGCAAGGCCATCCAGGCCTTCCAGAAGAAGCACGGCATCACCCCGGCCGCGGGGTACGCCGGGACGATCACCTGGCGCACGATGAACACGATGAACCAGCAGAAGGCGGCGGGGTCCAACCCCAACAAGGACCGCAAGTGTCCGACCAACCGGGGCCGGATCGCGTGCGTCGACCTCACCCGCCAGCTCAGCTGGATCCAGGACGGCTCGCGCCTCAAGTACGGGCCCGTGCCGGTCCGTACGGGCAAGGACGGCACCGAGACCCGGACCGGGTCGAAGAAGATCTACTGGCGGAACATCAACCACTGGTCGACGCTCTACCACGTCTCCATGCCGTACTCGCAGTTCTTCGACGGCGGACAGGCCTTCCACTCGACGACCAAGTCCATGTGGAACCCGCCGGGTTCGGGCGGCTGCGTCAACATGCGCTCCGCGGACGCCAAGGCGTACTGGAACCTGCTCAGGAACGGCGACGACGTCTACATCTACGGGCGCAAGCCGGGAACCTGACCCCGACTGTCAGTCCGCTGCGGTAGCTTCCCTCTCACCGGCACCGAACGGGTGCCGGTGAGGGGTGAGTGGGGTGTGGACCCGATGAGCGACGCCGCGACCGCGACGACCGACCAACTCGACACGTACCGCCGGGAGCTGACCGGTTACTGCTACCGGATGCTCGGATCCTCCTTCGAGGCGGAGGACGCGGTGCAGGACACCATGGTGCGGGCCTGGAAGGCCATCGACTCCTTCGAGGGGCGCTCCTCCCTGCGGTCCTGGCTCTACCGGATCGCCACCAACGTCTGCCTGGACGCGCTGAACGCGGGCAACCGGAGGGCACGGCCGATGGACCTGACCTCTCCGACGCCGGTCGCGCAGGCGCAGCTCGTGAAGCAGCCCGAGATCACCTGGCTGGAGCCCGTCCCCGACGGGCGGGTGCTGCCCTCGGTCGCCGACCCGGCGGAGGCGGCCGTCTCCCGGGAGACCGTGCGGCTCGCGTTCGTGGCCGCGCTCCAGCATCTGCCGCCCAAGCAGCGGGCGGTGCTCATCCTGCGCGAGGTGCTGGCCTGGAAGGCGAGCGAGGTCGCCGAGCTCCTCGACACCTCCGTCGCCTCGGTCAACAGCGCCCTCCAGCGGGCCCGCGCGACGCTGGCCGAGCAGGCGCCGGCCGCCTCCGACACCGCGAACCCCCTCGACGAGGAGCAGAAGGCCCTCCTGGAGCGCTATGTCGCCGCGTTCGAGGGCTACGACATGAAGGCGCTCACCGCGCTCCTCCACGAGGACGCGACCATGTCCATGCCGCCGTACGACCTCTGGCTCCAGGGGCACGACGACATCGTCGGTTGGATGCTGGGCGTCGGCGAGGTGTGCGCGGGCTCGAAGCTGGTGCCGACCGTGGCGAACGGCTCCCCGGCCTTCGCCCAGTACCACCCGGACCCGTCGACGGGCGGCTTCAGCCCGTGGGCGCTGATCGTCCTGGAGCTCCGGGACGGCAAGGTCGCCGGGATGGACTTCTTCCTGGACACCGAGCGCTGGTTCCCGCTCTTCGACCTGCCGGCCCGGCTGGAGGCGTAGGGGCCCGGCTAGGCCCTGTCGTCAAACTCCCGTCTGCCCCGCCCTTCGGGCGACGACGGGAGTTTGACGACAGGGCCTAGGTCGGCAGCGTTCCGTCGAGACCGGTGAGGAGGAGCAGGGCCCGCAGGTCGGGCCCCGCTCCGTCGAACCGGATCCGGTGCCCGCTGCGCCCGGCGGCGAGTTTCAGCCGGGCGAGGGCGTCGACGGCGGTGAGGTCGGCGGGCGCGAGGGCGCCGACCTCGCAGACCACGTCCCCGGGCGGCGCGGCCCGGAGCTCGGTACACAGACGCGCCACCTCGTCCCCGGTGGGGCGGGCGGTCAGGGTCACGACGAGCGGTCGACTGGTGTCCACACGGCTTGAGACCGGCCCTCGGACCAGAACTCATCGGTGATCACTTCGGCCTTAGGGTCGGGATCATGACTCCTGAACCCGCCGAACTGGTGATCTTCGACTGCGACGGCGTCCTGGTGGACAGCGAGCGGATCTACTGCCGTGTGGACCGGGAGGTGTTCGCGAGCCTCGGGGCGGAGTTCACCGAGGCGGAGATGGTCGAGTACTTCGTCGGCTCCCCGCACGACATGCTCACCGCGATCGTGGAGGAGCGGCGGGGCCGCCCGCTGGAGCCCGACTGGCAGGCACCCTTCAAGCAGCGGTACGAGGACGCCCTGGACGCGGAACTGACGGCCGTGGAGGGGGTCACGGACCTGCTGGACGCGCTGGCCGTCCCGTACTGCCTCGCCTCCAACGGCAGCCACGCCTCCATCCGGAAGAACCTCGGCCGCGCGGGCCTCCTGGACCGCTTCGAGGGGCGGATGTTCAGCGCCCGCGACGTCGCACGGGGCAAGCCGGCCCCGGACCTCTTCCTGCACGCGGCGGCCACGATGGGCGTCCCGCCGGAGCGCTGCGCGGTGGTCGAGGACAGCCCGTACGGCGTCAGGGCGGCCCGGGCGGCCGGCATGCGCGCCTTCGGCTACACCGGCGGCCTGACCCCGGCGGCCAGCCTGGCGGGCCCGGCCACGGTGGTCTTCGAGGACATGCGGGAGCTGAGGGGGCTGCTGGGAGCAGGGCTCAGCTGACCGGGAACTCCGCCGTTTCGAGGGCGAGGTCGAAGGGGGCGGGGAGGTGGATCTCCTCCCCGAACGGCACGGCGCGCAGGACGCGGTAGACGTCGCCCTTCGGCTCTCCGTAGAGGGTCACGGTGGGGCCGCCGGGGGCGTGCGCGTCGATGAGGAGGTACAGCGGGACTCCCGCTCGCGCGTACGCGGCCGCCTTCGTGATGCGGTCGTGGTTCGCGTTCGAGGGCGAGGTGACTTCGGCAACGAGCTCGACGGCATCGGCTGCCACGTACTGGCCGGGTCCGTCGAGCACCGCCAAGGGAAGAACGGCGAGGTCCGGAATGAACATGCCCCTGCGCGCGGGCACGGCAATCGCCTGCGTCTGCACCACGCCCCACTCTTCCGGAATGCCGAGAACCAGCCGCCGATGCACCCGCGAGGCGATGGAGTTGTGACGGCTGGCCGGTGACGGCGCCACGGTGATGATCCCCTCGATGATCTCCACCTTGCAGCCCTCGGGCCAGTCCATCGACTCCCAGCGACGGACCAGGTCCTCCCAGCCGTTGCCCTGGCTGTTCCGGGGCTCGGCAGCGAGTGCGCTCATCGCGGTCTCCTCTATCGGTGCGTCACCGATCCCAGCATGCCGAACGGGACCGGTGCAGGTCCACCGGTCCCGTTCACCCGAAGGTGTCACTGGCACATGCCAGCGTCGATCAGGGCACTACGCGATGCGGTCCAGCACGATCGGGTTCGGGGTGAAGGACGTGCCCTCCGCCGCGATGTCCCAGGCCGAGCCCAGGGACTGCAGCGCGTAGTCGAACTTCTCCGGGGTGTCCGTGTGGAGGGTGACGAGCGGCTGGCCCGCCGTCACCGTGTCGCCCGGCTTGGCGTGGATCTCGACGCCCGCGCCGGCCTGCACCGGGTCCTCCTTGCGGGCGCGGCCCGCGCCCAGGCGCCAGGCGGCGATGCCGATGTCGTAGGCGTCGAGGCGGGTCAGGACGCCGGAGGACGGGGCGGTGACGACGTGCTGCTCGCGGGCGACCGGGAGGGCCGCGTCCGGGTCGCCGCCCTGGGCCGCGATCATCCGGCGCCAGTGGTCCATCGCCGAGCCGTCGGCCAGCGCCTTCGCCGGGTCGGCGTCCTCGATGCCGGCCGCCGCGAGCATCTCGCGCGCCAGCGCGATGGTCAGCTCGACGACGTCCGCCGGGCCGCCGCCGGCCAGGACCTCGACCGACTCGCGGACCTCCAGGGCGTTGCCGGCGGTGAGGCCGAGCGGGGTCGACATGTCGGTGAGCAGCGCGACCGTCTTCACGCCGCTGTCGGTGCCGAGGCCGACCATCGTGGAGGCGAGCTCGCGGGCGTCCTCGATGTTCTTCATGAAGGCGCCGGTGCCGACCTTGACGTCGAGGACCAGGGAGCCGGTGCCCTCGGCGATCTTCTTCGACATGATCGAGGAGGCGATGAGCGGGATCGCCTCCACCGTGCCCGTGACGTCGCGGAGCGCGTACAGCTTCTTGTCCGCCGGGGCCAGGCCGTCGCCCGCCGCGCAGATGACCGCGCCGGTGGTGTCGAGGACGTGCAGCATCTCCTCGTTGGAGAGCAGCGCGCGCCAGCCGGGGATGGACTCCAGCTTGTCGAGCGTGCCACCGGTGTGGCCGAGGCCGCGGCCGGAGAGCTGCGGGACGGCCGCGCCGCAGGCGGCGACGAGCGGGGCGAGCGGGAGGGTGATCTTGTCGCCGACGCCGCCGGTGGAGTGCTTGTCCGCGGTCGGGCGGGAGAGGGAGGAGAACTCCATGCGCTCGCCGCTCGCGATCATCGCCGCCGTCCAGCGGGCGATCTCCGCGCGGTTCATGCCGTTCAGCAGGATGGCCATGGCCAGGGCGGACATCTGCTCGTCGGCGACCGCACCGCGGGTGTAGGCGTCGATGACCCAGTCGATCTGCTCCGGGCTCAGCTCACCCTTGTCCCGCTTCGTGCGGATGACGGAGATGACGTCCATGGTGGTGCCTCTTTCTACGCGCATAGAGGGGGAAAGGAGGAGCGGCCCTTCCCATCGTGCCGGAAGGGCCGCTCCGAGGTTTACTTCGCGAGGTGGTCCGGGCCGAATGCCTGCGGCAGCATCTCGGCGAGGGTCAGGAGCCCGGCGGGCGTCTCCAGTACGAGCTCGGGGCCCCCGAACTCGTACAGCAGCTGCCGGCAGCGGCCGCACGGCACCAGGGACTCGCCCTGGCCGTCCACGCACACGAAGTGCGTGAGGCGCCCGCCGCCGGTCGCCTGGAGCTCCGAGACGAGCCCGCACTCGGCGCACAGGCTGAGGCCGTACGAGGCGTTCTCCACGTTGCAGCCGGAGACCGTCCGCCCGTCCTCGACCCGGGCCGCCGCACCGACCGGGAAGCCCGAGTACGGGGCGTACGCACGGGCCATGGCCTCGCGCGCCGTGACGCGCAGGGCCTCCCAGTCGGCCTCGGCGAGGGCGGCCGTCACTTGCCCTGGCCCTTGCGGTACGGCAGGCCGTCCGCCTTCGGCATGCGCAGGCGCTGCGCCGAGAGGGCGAGCACGAGCAGGGTGGTGACGTACGGGGCCGCGTCGACGAACTGGCTCGGGACCTCGTCGGTCAGCGCGTACCAGAGGAAGAAGCCGCCGGAGAAGGCCGCGGAGATGACACCGACCACGTACTTCTTCTTGTACAGCTGCCACAGGGCGGCGATCAGCAGGAGCACGGCGACCAGCAGCAGCAGCGCGTGGACGTTCTCGGCGCCGCCGCGGAGCTTGAGGCTGTCGGTGAAGCCGAAGAGGCCCGCGCCGAGCGCCATGCCGCCGGGCATCCAGTTACCGAAGATCATCGCGGCGAGACCGATGTAACCGCGGCCGCCGGTCTGGCCCTCCTGGTAGATGCCGGTGGAGACGATCGCCAGGAACGCGCCGCCGAGGCCCGCGAGGGCGCCGGAGACGGTGACGGCGATGTACTTGTACTTGTAGACGTTCACGCCGAGGGACTCGGCCGCGACCGGGTTCTCACCGCAGGAGCGCAGGCGCAGGCCGAAGGCGGTGCGCCAGAGCAGCCACCAGGTGGCCGGGATCAGCAGCAGCGCGACGACCGTCAGGAGCGACAGGTTCGTCACGAGGCCGCCGAGGATGCCGGCCAGGTCGGAGATGAAGAACCAGTGCTTGGCCTGGAGATCGGTCAGCCAGTCCGAAAGACCCGGCACGGTGATCTCGTAGATCTCGTCGATGCGGGGGGACTGCTTGGAGGAGCCGCCCTCGGCCTCGGCGAACGTGAAGTTCGACAGGTACTGGGTGAAGCCGACCGCGAGGATGTTGACCGCCACACCGGAGACGATGTGGTTCACGTTGAACGTGACGGTGATGATCGCGTGCAGCAGACCGCCGAGCGCACCGCCGAGGAGACCGACCAGGACACCCGTCCAGGGGCCCCACTGGTATCCGGCCCAGGCGCCGAACCAGGTGCCGAGCACCATCATGCCTTCGAGGCCGATGTTGACGACGCCCGCGCGCTCGGCCCAGAGACCGCCGAGACCGGCGAGACCGATCGGCACGGCGAGCTTGAGCGCACCCGAGACCTGACCCACCGAGGTGAGGTCGTTGGCCCCGGAGACGGCCCGGACGAAGGAGAAGAGCAGAAGACCGGCCGCGACGATCAGCATGATCCACGGCAGGGTGAGCTTGCGGCGTCCGCCGCCCTTGGGCGCGGCGCTCGGCTTGGTGACAGTGCCGGTGCTCATGCCGAGACCTCCTTGTCGGTCTTGATGGCGCCGCCGGCGGCGAGTTCCTCGCCGACCTTCTGCTGCTGGCGGCGGAGGCCGTAACGGCGGACGAGCTCGTAGGAGACGACCACGGCGATCACGATGATGCCCTGCATGATCTTGGTGATCTCCTTCGGGTAGCCCTCGGTGTCCAGCGACGAGGAGGCCTTGTCGAGGAACGCGAAGAGCAGGGCCGCGAAGAAGATGCCGACCGGGTGGTTCCGGCCGAGCAGCGCGATGGTGATGGCGGTGAAGCCGACACCGACGGGGAAGTCGAGGCTGTACGTGTGGGACTCGCCGAGCAGCGTCGGCATGCCGGCGAGGCCGGCCAGCGCGCCCGAGAGCAGCATCGAGGTGAGGATCATCCTCTTGGCGTCGACGCCGCTGGCCTGGGCGGCGGACTCGCTGGCGCCGGTGGCGCGCAGGTCGAAGCCGAACCGGGTGCGGTTGAGGACGAACCAGTAGACGACGCCGAGGGCGAGCGCGACGAACGTGAAGCCGTAGATGACCCCGTTGCCCTCGCCCATGTCGATGCCGGGGAACCAGCCGGACTCGGAGATCTCACCGGTGGTGAGGTTGTTCGAGCCCTCCGGCTGGACGCCGAAGTTCTTCGGCAGGATCAGCCAGGCCACCAGCGAGGTCGCGATGGCGTTCAGCATGATCGTCGAGACGACCTCGGAGACACCGCGGGTGGTCTTCAGGATGCCGGCGATGCCGGCCCAGAAGGCTCCGGTGAACATCGCGACGAGCACGATCACGAGGATGTGCAGCGGGCCGGGAAGCTCGATCGAGGCGCCGACGAGGGCCGAGACCATCGCGGCGAGCCGGTACTGGCCGTCGACACCGATGTTGAAGAGGTTCATCCGGAAGCCGATGGCCACAGCCAGGGCCGCCAGGTAGTAGATCCCGGTCTGGTTGACGATCAGGACCTGGATGTCGGCGAAACCGGCGTTGTCGATCATCAGCCGGATCGGCTCGATCGGGTCGAGGCCCGTCGCCAGCAGCACCAGCACGGTGAGCACGAACGAGGTGACCAGGGCGAGCACCGGTCCCGCCGCGCCCAGGATCAACTTGTCCTTGTCGAACTTCATCATCGGGCGTCACCGTCTTCGGGCTGCTCTGCGCCTTCGAGCTGGCCGCTGGCGGCGCCGGTCATGGCGGAGCCGAGCTGCTCGGGCGTGATGGTGGCGGGGTCGGCGTCCGCGACGAGCTTGCCGCGGTACATGACCCGGAGGGTGTCGGAGAGACCGATCAGCTCGTCGAGGTCGGCGGAGATCAGCAGCACCGCGAGACCCTCGCGGCGGGCGTCCCGGATCGCGTCCCAGATCTGCGCCTGCGCGCCGACGTCCACACCGCGGGTGGGGTGGGCGGCGATCAGGAACTTGGGCGCGTGGCTCATCTCGCGCCCGACGATCAGCTTCTGCTGGTTGCCGCCGGAGAGGGAGGCCGCGGTGACGTCGATCCCGGGGGTGCGCACGTCGTACTCGCGGACGATCCGCTCGGTGTCCTTGCGCGCGGCCTTCGGGTCGAGGATGCCGCGCTTGGAGTTGGGCTCCTCGGTGACGTGACCGAGGATGCGGTTCTCCCAGAGCGGCGCTTCGAGGAGCAGGCCGTGGCGGTGGCGGTCCTCGGGGATGTAGCCGATGCCGCCCTCGCGGCGCTTGCGCACCGACACCTTGGAGATGTCCACGCCGTCGAGGGTGATGACGCCCGCGTCGGGGGTGGCCATGCCCATGAGGGTCTCGATGAGCTCGGTCTGGCCGTTGCCCTCGACACCGGCGATGCCGAGGATCTCGCCCTTGTGGATCGTGAGGGAGATGTCGTCGAGCAGCTTGCGGCCCCCGGCCGTCTCCTCCAGCACGACGACGGTCTTCGCCGGGTCAGGCGGTGCGGCGCTGGTCAGCGGGGTGGCGGCGACGGCGCCGGCCTCGGTCAGCGTCAGGTTCTGGACCTGGAGCATCGGAACGGTGGTGACCGTCGACTCGCGGGTCTCCGGCGAGGGCAGCTCGCTGCCGACCATCAGCTCGGCGAGCTGCTTGGTGGTGGCGGTCTTCGGGTCGGCGGTGCCGACGGTGGTGCCCCGGCGGATGACGGTGATGTCGTCGGCGACCTTCAGGACCTCGCCCAGCTTGTGGGAGATGAAGATGACGGTCAGGCCCTCGGACTTGAGCTCGCGCAGGTTGTCGAAGAGCGCGTCGACCTCCTGCGGGACGAGCACCGCGGTCGGCTCGTCGAGGATGAGGATCTTGGCGCCGCGGTAGAGGACCTTGAGGATCTCCACACGCTGCCGGTCGGCGACGCCGAGGTCCTCGACGAGGACGTCGGGGCGGACCCCGAGGCCGTACGCGTCGGAGATCTCCTGGATCTTCTTCCGCGCCTTGGCGCCGATGCCGTAGAGCTTCTCGCCGCCGAGGACGACGTTCTCCAGGACGGTGAGGTTGTCGGCGAGCATGAAGTGCTGGTGCACCATGCCGATGCCGCGCGCGATGGCGTCACCGGGGCTGGAGAAGGTGACCTGCTGGCCGTCGACCGCGATGGTGCCCTCGTCCGGCTTCTGCATGCCGTAGAGGATCTTCATGAGGGTCGACTTGCCGGCACCGTTCTCGCCGATGAGGGCGTGCACGGTGCCCTTGCGGACCGTGATGGCGATGTCCTTGTTGGCGACGACGCCGGGGAATCGCTTGGTGATGCCGTGCAGTTCTACGGCAGGGGGGCTGGACGCGTTGATGACGCACTCTCCTTGGCCGGAAGGAGTGGGAGCGGGAGGGCAGGGCGGGGTGAAGTTATCGTGCCAGGGAGACATCTACACGCGTAGCGCTGCCGAAAAATGAAATCCCGTACGGGAATGGGGCCCGGCAACGATGGGGGTGCCACCGTTGCCGGGCCTTGGGTCGTTGACCAGTGCGTCCTTACGGAGCGGTCTTGACCGTGATCTTGCCGTCGATGATGTCCTTCTTCGCCTTGTCCACCGCGGCGATGAGGTCCTTCATCTCCTTGTACTTCGGGTTGGAGTCGGACAGGGCGACGCCGTCCGTGGCGAGGCCGTAGCGGACCTCACCGGACTGCGGCTTGCCGTCCTGGACCGACTTGATCACGTTGAAGACGGAGTCCGAGACGTCCTTGGTGACCGAGGTCAGGATGCTGTCCTTGTACGAGGCCAGACCCGGCTGGTTGTACTGGTCGGAGTCGACACCGATCGCCCACTTGCCGGCGGCGGAGGCGGCCTCGATCGAGCCCGAGCCGGCCAGACCGGCGGCGGCGTAGATCACGTCGGCGCCCTTGTCGAGCTGGCCCTCCGCGGCGGCCTTGCCGAGGTCGGGCTTCGAGAAGCCGTCGAAGTTCGGCGGCTGGGTCAGGTACTGGACGAGCACCTTCGCCTTGGGGTTGGTGTCCTTGACGCCCTGCGCGAAGCCCGCCTCGAACTTCTTGATCAGCGGAACCTCGACACCGCCGATGAAGCCGACCGTGCCGGTCTTGGACGCCTTGGCGGCGGCGACGCCGGCCAGGTAGGAGCCCTGCTCCTCGTTGAAGACGAGGTTGGCGATGTTCGGGCCGGTCTTCGACGTGTCGTCGATGAGGCCGAAGGTGGTCTTCGGGTAGGCCTTGGCGACCTTCTCGATGGCCGGGGCGTAGGCGAAGCCGACGCCGATGACCGGGTTGTTCCCGGCGCGGGCGAGCGCGGTCAGGCGCTGCACCTTGTCGGCGTCGCCCTCACCCTCGGAGGGCTCGGCCTCGGCGCCCTTGACGCCGAGCTCGTCCTCGGCCTTCTTGAGGCCCGCGTAGGCGGCGTCGTTGAAGGACTGGTCGCCGCGGCCGCCGATGTCGTACGCGATGGCGGCCTTCGTGGCCTTCGCGCTCGAGCTCGGGCTGGAGCCGGAGTCCGTCGAAGACTTGCCACACGCGGTGGCGGAGAGGGCGAGCGCCGCGGAGGCGATGCCCACGGTCGTGATCCTGGTGATCCGGCGCAAGAGGAGGGTCCCTTCAAGACTGACCGAAAGCGCCTCTTCCGGCGCTGGTTTCGCGGCGATCGTAACGCGCGTAGATGTCAGTTAAAGACCCGTTCATGAGTCGTTATCGGATCGTCGCGAACCGGCCAGTCGAGGCGACCGGGGGCGTTCGGCCCGGTACCGCCGGTTATATCTCGGGGTCCGGGCGCCGGGAAGAGGGTCCGGGGGCGCCACGCCGGGCCGTTGGACCGGAGGGGGGACGCCGGTGGGCCGGACGGATGAAGCATCCGTCCGGCCGGAATCACGGCTGCCGTTTGGCCTGAAATCAGCGCTTTGGTGCCGCGTCGAGCAGCGCCGCCGCCGTGAAGAGCTCCACCGCGACCTCGATGCAGCGCTCGTCCACGTCGAAGTCGCCGGCGTGGAGGTCGCGGACCCGGGTGTCCCCGGGGGTGCGGACGCCGAGGCGGGCCATGGCGCCCGGCACGTGCTCCAGGTACCAGGAGAAGTCCTCGCCGCCGAGGCTCTGCTCGGTGTCCTCGATCGCGTACGGCCCGCGACGGGCGGTCATCGCGGACTGGAGCAGCTCGGTGACGGCCGGGTCGTTGACGACGGGCGGCACACCGCGCACGTAGGTCACGGTCGACTTGGCCCGGTGCAGGGTCGCGATCTCGTCGATCGCCGCGTGCACCAGGTCGGGCGCCTCCCGCCAGGTGGGCAGGTCGAGGCAGCGGACGGTGCCGGAGAGCTCGGCGTGCTGCGGGATGACGTTGCAGGCGTGGCCGGACTCGATACGGCCCCAGGTGACCGAGAGGCCCGAGCGGGCGTCGACGCGGCGGGACAGGACGGCGGGGACGTCGACGGCGACGCGGGCGGCGGCGGTGACGAGGTCGGTGGTGAGGTGCGGACGGGCGGTGTGGCCGCCGGGCCCGTCGAGCGTGACCTCCAGGCGGTCGCAGGCGGAGGTGATGGGACCGGTGCGGAGCCCGATCTTCCCTGCGTCCACCCTGGGGTCGCAGTGCACGGCGATGATCCGGCCGACCCCGTCGAGGACACCGGCCTCGACGGCGTCGGCGGCGCCGCCGGGGAGGACCTCCTCGGCGGGCTGGAAGAGCAGCCGCACGGGGGCCGGGAGGAGGCCCTGCCGGTCGAGCTCGGCGAGGACGAGTCCGGCGCCGAGGACGGTGGTGGTGTGGACGTCGTGTCCGCAGGCGTGGGCGCGGTTGGCCACGGTGGAGTGGTAGGCGACGGTCTTGACGTCGGGGATCGGCAGCGCGTCGAGGTCGGCGCGGATCGCGAGCATCGGCCGCTCGGGGTCCGGGGTGCCGATGTCACAGATGAGCCCGGTGCCGCCCGGCAGGACCTTCGGCGCGAGCCCGGCCGCCTCCAGGCGGGCCTTCAGCGCGGCGGTCGTACGGAACTCCTGGTTCCCGAGCTCCGGGTGCATGTGCAAGTCCCTGCGGAAGGCGATCAGTTCGACACGCAGGGGTTCGGACAGCGTTCCGGGCAGGGTGACGGAGCCTGGCTCTCGGGACTTCAACTGGTTCACCCTTTGAAGGGTAGGCCTCCGGAGAGGTCAACTGCCCGTTGATCACGAAAAGTTCAGCCCGTTAGGGGAAAGATTCTCGGTTCGACAGGCATGAAGCCCCTTCCATATGGGTACGCTCAGCCGAATTCGAGCCGATCGGTCTGGGTCGCCGCCCGCGACGTGAGCCGGTCGACCTCGTGGGCCGCCGTGCCCGTCACCCCCGACAGGAAGCCCTGGGCCCGCGGGGAGGCGGTGGCCCGCAGCCACTCGGGCGAGATCTCGCAGACCGCGACCTTCACACCGGTGCCGGCGAGGGCCAGCGGCAGGGTGTGCACGACCGTGGACGGGAAGCTGACGACCGTACGGCCGATGGGGCCGCGGCGGGCGATCAGCTCCAGGGGCAGTTCCGGGCGGACCACCTGGAGGCCCGTCTCGACCGCGATCCGGTGCAGCTTCTCGGCGCTCTCCCTGCGGTGCGCGAAGTAGCGGGTGGCGCCATGGGTGCGGGCGAGTTCCGCCACCACCCGGTCGTAGTGCGCGGCGTCGACCACCCCCGTCTCCACCAGCGAGGTCCCCACCAGGTCCGCGCCGCCGGTGAGCAGCGGCGGGCCGAAGCGGGCCCGGGTCCAGGCGTAGGAGTTCTCGGTGACCGTGATGCCCTCGGGGACCTCGACGGGCAGCGAGGTGAAGATCTCGACCGTACGGCCGGAGGTCGGGGCGAGGCGCTTCCTGGCGAGCAGGCTCACCGGCGCCAGCACCAGCTCGCGCGGGTCGAGGCCGCTGTTCCTGCGGTGCCAGCGCACCAGGCGCTCGCCGCGGCCGACCTGGGCCGCGTACTCCATGGTGGCGGTGCCGTCGTCCACCACGGTCAGGTGCCGGGGGGCGAAGAGGGTGAGGAGGAGCTGGACGTACCGGGAGAACGGGTCCCCGATGATGACCCGCTCCGCCGAGCGCAGCGGCCGGGCGAGCTCCCGCAGGGTGCGGACGAGCGCGCCCCGGCCGCCGCGGGCCTCCTGCCAGTGCACGGTGAGGCCCTCGTCGCGGGCCAGCTGGGCCATCCGGCGCAGCTGGCCCCGCGACATGGGGTCGGTCGGCGAGAGGACGACGACCGTCAGGGCGGGTGCGGGCCGTGCCGCACCCTGGGCGGCGTTCGTCGAGCGGGGCGCCCGTACGGACGCACCGGCGTCCGCGCAGTCGGGGGCCGTGGTGACCGCACCGGCGTCCGCGGGCTCGGGCGCCGTGGTGACCGCACCGGCGTCCGCGGGCTCGGGCGCCGTGGTGACCGCACCGGCGTCCGCGGAGTCGGGCGCCGTGGTGACCGCACCGGCGGGCACGGCCTCCGCCGGGCCGTCCGCGCCGGCGGGTGCCGCGGAGGGCGCGCCCGTGGCGGGAGCCTGGGTGTGCGCCCATTCCAGGACGTTGAGGAGCTGGACCGGGCTCTCGACGAACGCCAGCTGCCCGGTCATGCGGCGACGAGGCCCTGGACCCGGCGGAGCTTCTTCATCGGGCCGAGCTCCGACTCGTAGACCTTCTTGACGCCGTCACCGAGGGCGGCCTCGATGGTGCGGATGTCGCGGACCAGGCGCTGCAACCCCTGGGGCTCGACGGAGGCGGCCTGGTCGGAGCCCCACATGGCGCGGTCGAGGGTGATGTGGCGCTCGACGAAGGTGGCACCGAGGGCGACGGCGGCCAGCGTCGTCTGGAGGCCGGTCTCGTGGCCGGAGTAGCCGATCGGGACGTTGGGGTACTCCTCCTGCAGGGTCTGGATGACGCGCAGGTTGAGCTCCTCGGCCTTGGCCGGGTAGGTCGAGGTGGCGTGGCACAGCAGGATGTTCGAGCTGCCGAGGACCTCGACGGCGTGACGGATCTGCGCCGGCGTCGACATGCCGGTGGAGAGGATGACCGTACGGCCGGTGGCGCGCAGCGAGCGCAGCAGCTCGTCGTCGGTGAGGGAGGCCGAGGCCACCTTGTGGGCGGGGACGTCGAACTTCTCGAGGAAGGCGACGGCCTCGGTGTCCCACGGGGAGGCGAACCAGTCGATGCCGCGCTTCCTGCAGTGCTCGTCGATGGCGCGGTACTGGGTCTCGTCGAACTCGACGCGGTGACGGTAGTCGATGTACGTCATCCGGCCCCAGGGGGTGTCCCGCTCGATGTCCCACTGGTCGCGCGGGGTGCAGATCTCGGGGGTGCGCTTCTGGAACTTGACGGCGTCGCAGCCGGCCTCGGCGGCCACGTCGATCAGCGCGAACGCGTTGTCGAGGTCGCCGTTGTGGTTGATGCCGATCTCGCCGGTGATGTAGACGGAGTGGCCCGGGCCTGCGGTCTTGTCGCCGAGGGTGCGGATACGGGTGTTCATGGTTCTGTTCCTTAGGAGTTGGGGGTGTCGAGCTCGGGTCCGAGGAGCCAGGCGGCGATCTCGCGGATCGCCCCCGAGCCACCCGGGGTGACGGTGACCGCGCGGGCCGCGGCCCGTACGGAGTCGTGTGCGCTGCTCACCGCGACGGGCCAGCCGACGAGGTGGAAGCAGGGAAGGTCGTTGACGTCGTTTCCGGCGTAGAGCACGCGCTGCGGGTCGATGCCCTCGGCCTCGCACCACTCCTTGAGGGCCCGGTCCTTGCGGTCGACGCCGTGCAGGACGGGGATCTTGAGCTTGCGGGCGCGGGCGGCGACGACGGCGTTCTGCTCGGTGGAGAGGATGAGGACGGGCAGTCCGGCGCGGCGCAGGGCGGCGATGCCGAGACCGTCGCCGCGGTGGGCGGAGACGAACTCGCGCCCCTCGGCGTCCAGGTGGACCCGGTCGTCGGTCTGCGTGCCGTCGAAGTCGAGGACGACGGCGTCGACGTCCGCGAAGCCGGGCGTGGCCGGGGTGTCGAGGAGCGGCGCGAGGACGCGGGCGCGGGCCAGGTCGTGCGGGTCGTCGATCTCCAGGACCCGGGCGGGGTCGGTGACGACGAGGGCCGTGCGGCCGAAGAAGCGGTGCTTGTGGGTACGGAAGCCGGCAGCGTCCATCGCGTAGACGGCGCCGGTCTCCAGGTACTCGGGCTCCCGGTCCTGGCGGCGGGGCCGGTGCGCCTTGTCGTGGTTGACGCCGGTGGCGCCGTCCTCGACCGTCTCGCGCCAGAGGAAGCCGTGCGACGGGGCGGCGGTGAAGGCCGTGTCGGCGGCACCGGAGGTGATGCGCTCGACGGTCTCGGCGACCTCGGCGGAGCTGAGGAAGGGGCTGGTGCACTGGACGAGCAGGACCACGTCGGCCGGGCGGCCGTGAGTGGCCTCGAAGGCGTCCATGGCGTGCAGGACCGCGGCCTCGCTGGTGGCGGTGTCGCCGGCGATCTCGGCGGGCCGCCGCACGGCCTCCGCCCCCGCGGTGCGGGCGGCGGCCGCGATGCCGGCGTCGTCGGTGGAGACCACGACGTGGGTGACGGGGCGGGCGCCGAGGCAGGCCCGGACGGCGCGGGCGACCAGGGGGACTCCGGCCACCGGGGCGAGGTTCTTGGCGGGCACGCCCTTCGAACCGCCCCTCGCGGGGATCACGGCGAGCACGGTGGTGGTCATCAGAGTTCTCCCAGACGGCGGATGACGGGGGCGACGCGTTGCACGCCGTGGCGGTACGCGCCCCGCGCGGCCTCCCGGACGACCCTGCGGAGGCCGCTCTCGCGAGCCTCCGGGGCGGTGACGTCCAGGCGGTGGCGGGCGAGGATCCCGGGCAGGTAGCCGGGCGCCGTCTCCGTCGTGTAGTAGGGGGTGATCGGGGGGAGCGCGGGGAGCGCGAGGAGTTCGGTGACCCGGTCGCGGGCCGTGTCGAAGGCCGCGTCGTACGAGCCGTCGGAGGCGACACCCTGCCGGGCGAGCCAGGCCTCGTCGGGCGTCGGGGCGAGCCCCTTGTCGAGCCGGTCGAAGGAGGCGAGCAGACCGGAGCCGACGAAGTGGTGGTTGCCGAGGGCCTCGCGGACCCCGAGGTCGGTGAGGATCGCGGTGGGGATGCGCCGGTGGAGGGCTTCGAGGGCGGCCGTCGAGGAGACGGTCACCAGCAGGTCGGTGCGGTCGAGGACCTCGCCCATGTGCCCGTACACGAGCGTGAAGTTGGCCGGCGGGTCGAGCTCGCGGACCAGCTTCTGGAACGGGTACTCCTCCAGGTGCGTGGTGTGTTCGCCCGGCTTGGAGCGGAGCTTGAGGAGCACCTCGCGACCCGGGTGGAGCCGGGCGTGCTCGATCAGCCGTCGCAGCACGTAGGCGCGTTCGGTCCGGGTGACCGGCACGGACGGCTGGGCGGCGAAGACCAGGGTGTCGCGGCCGGCCTCCGGGGTGTGCGGGGCGCCGCCGAGGAAGGGCAGGGCCGCCTCGACGACCGAGTCGGCCCCGGCGCCCACTCCTTCGTACACGGCGCGGAAACGCTCCGCGTCGTGACGGGAGTTGGCGAGGACGACGTCGGCGCCGTGGCGCAGCAGCAGACCGTCGGTCAGCTTCTCGTAGACGACGCCGACGTAGCCGGTGACGATCACGGGACGCCGTGCGAGGCCCAGGTCGGCGAGACCCTGGAGGACGGCCCGTACGGTGCCGCCGACGAGAGCGAGGACGACGACGTCGAATCCCTCGCCGCGCGTCTCCGCGTCCCGTACCGCGCGCAGGAACTCCGCACCGGTCACCTCGCGCGGGGTGGCGGTGGACACCCCGGTCTCGGCGAGCTGGCGTTCGGTGGGGGTCGCCCGTCCGCGCAGGACGAATCCGGTGGGTTCGGCGGTCGCCGTGGTGATGCGGCGCGCCGTGAGGGCGCCCCATTTCCACCGGGTGTCGGAGTCGGCGAGTACGGCGACCCGTACCGCTTCTCTGGTACTTGCTGGCACGCCGAGGACGCTAGAAGGGCATTCCGCTTTTCGGCCCAACTGGGCCACAACAAACGGTGAACAGAGCCTCTCCTCCTGCTGAAGCGGGTCGTGAACCGGACTTATGGGGGCTGATTCTCCCTGCCGGGAAAGGTGGTTAATCGGCCCGCCGCTTCGTGTTCACCGAAGAGATGCCCGACGGTCGGTGGGAATGCCGGGACGGCACCTAGCGTCGACCGCGTGGTCAAGCTCTCCGTCGTCGTGCCGTTCTTCAACGTGCAGACATACGCCCCCGACACCCTCACCAGCCTGCGGGCCAACGCCCGCGAGGACTTCGAGTTCCTGCTCGTCGACGACTGCTCGTCGGACGGGACCCCGGCGATCCTCGAGCGGGCCGCGCGCGAGATCCCGGGTGCCGTCCTGATCAGGCACGAGCACAACGGGGGCCTCGCCACCGCGCGGAACACCGGTCTCGACGCCGCTCGCGGCGAGTACCTCACCTTCCTCGACGGGGACGACTGGCTCGCCCCCGGCTACTACTCCCGCCTGGTCGCCGCCGCCGAGGACCTCGGCTGCGACTTCCTGCGCACCGACCACGTCTCCGTCACCGGCCGGAACCGCGGCATCCGCCGCGCGCCGGTCCCCCGGCGCCGCGAGGTGCTGAACCCGCGGGACGCGATCCTGCCGGCGCACCGGACGACGTCGGTCGACTACCCGTACGCCTGGGCGGGGATCTACCACCGGCGGCTCCTCGACCGCGGACTGCTGCATTTCACGCACGGACTCCGGACCGCCGAGGACCGGCCGTGGATCTGGCGACTGCACCGCGAGGCGGAATCGTTCGCCGCGATCGGTGAACTCGGTGTCTTCTACCGGCGTGGAGTGGCGACCTCACTCACCCAGATCGGCGACATACGGCAATTGGATTTCATTCGCGCTTTCGACCAGGTGATCGAGGAGACCGCGAAGGACGCGGACGCCGATCTTCTCCTTCCCAAAGCCGTGCGCACCTATTGCGCGGTGATCTCCCATCACATCGGCTCGATCGAACGCTTCGAACCGGACGTCGCCCGTCAGTTGAAGGCGATGAGCGCGGGCGCGCTGCGGCGCATGCCGCAGGACGTCCTCGACGAGGCCCTCACCGCGATGGGCGGGGACCGCGCGACGATGCTGCGGAGACTGCGGCGGCGCCGTCCGGCACCGCCGCCGACGCCGGGCGCGGGCACCGGCGCCTGCGCGGGCACCGGTGTCGGCCCCGGCACCGGCACCGGCGTCGGCCCGGCCTCCGCGGAGGTGGCCGCGTGAGCACCCGCCGGACCACCCAGATCTTCTGCGCCTCCACCCTCTACGGCGCGGTGACGATCGCCGCCGCCCTGGACAGCGGCGGCTTCGGCCCCGCCGACCGCCGGATCCTGCTCGTCACCGACAACGCCGCCGTGCCGGAGACGACCCCGCCCATGGACCGGGCCGAGGGCTTCGAACGGCTCCGTAGCCGATTCGACTCCGTCCTGTCGTGGAACGAGACGATCTCCCCGCTCCACCCGGGCGGCTGGACCCCCCGGGCGAGCGACCTGCCGCTCCTCCAGCGCCATCTGCGCAGGATCTGGGACCTCGGTGACGACCACGTCGAACTCGCCCTGGAATCGATCCAGGTGACGCCCGCGCTCGCCATCGCGCAACTGCTGCCCGACGCGCCCATCACCGTCTACGCGGACGGTCTGATGAGCTACGGGCCGACCCGCAACAAGATCGACCCGCTGATCGGGGGGCGCGTCGGCCGGCTGCTCCACCTGGACCTCGTGCCCGGCCTCGCGCCGCTGCTGCTCGCCGAGTTCGGGGCGGTGCCGGAGACCGTGCCGACGGAGGCGTTCACCCGGTGCGTCGACGAACTGGCCGGTCCCGTGGCCACGGCGGCCTCCGAGGACGGGCCCGTGCTGCTCCTCGGCCAGTACCTGGCGGCGCTCAACCTGCTGACCGCCGCCGAGGAGGAGGGGCTGCACCTGCAGATGGTCCGGGGCGCGGTCGCCCGGGGCCACCGGCGGCTCGTCTTCAAGCCGCATCCGACGGCCCCCGACACCTGGTCGAAGGCGCTGGCCGAGGAGGCGGCGGCGCTCGGCGCCGAGCTCACCGTCGAGGACCGGCCGGTGCTCGCCGAGGTGCTCTACCGCGAGCTGCGGCCCGCCCTCGTCGTCGGCTGCTTCTCCACGGCGCTGCTCACCGCGCGGACCTTCTACGGACTGCCGGTCGCCCGGGTCGGGACGCGCGGCCTGCTGGAGCGGCTCACCCCGTTCCAGAACAGCAACCGCATCCCGCTCACCGTGGTCGACGCGGTCGTACCGCCGCTGGAGGCCGGTGCGGAGGGCGGCGGCGCGATCGCGACGGCCCAGCTGAACGACCTGGTCGCGGCGGTCGGCTTCGCGATGCAGCCGAAGATCCGGCCGGAGCTGCGGGAGCCGGCGGTACGGCACCTGTCCGGGCCGTTCGCCGAGCGCACCCGGCACCACTTCACCCGCCGCCGCCTCACCGTCCTGAACCTGCCCGGCGGCATTCCGCTCCCCCGCCACCCGAGGGTCCGCCGGCTGGCGCGGCGCGCACTGCGGCTGCGCAAGGCGCTGAAGAGGTAGCGGTGCGGCCGCGTGCGGCGGAGGCGGCCGCGCCACGAGCGGCGGGCGGCCCGTGCCGCGTGCGGCGGGCCCGGGCCCCGTGCGGGGGACCCGGGCCCGCGGGCCGGAACGGTACGGGGTGCCTCGGGTCGGGCGAAGACGTGTCCCGCGTCAGGCGCGGACGATCTCCTCCTGGATCTCCGTCACCCACTGGGAGCGGTCCTCGGGGCACTCCAGGTACAGCTCGCGCGCGTAGTGCCGCGTCTCGTACCCGTGGGCCTCGATCCAGCGGGCCAGGGTCTGCGCGGTCGGCAGGATGGTGTCCATCGAGCCCCGGTGGACGACGGTCGCCGCCTCCTCGATGCCGGGCAGCACGTGCACCTCGACGCCCTCCACGGCCGTCCCCTCCGGGACGGTCATGCCGGCGTGCACGAGGACCGATCCGTCGCCCTTGCCCGCGTCCTCGTAGTACGCGATCCCCGGGCCGAACCCGGTGAGCCCGGCGGCCTCCAGGCGGCCGCACAGCTCGTCGTACAGGGGCCCGATGACCGGGCCGATGTGCTGCGGGCCGAAGCTCGCGGCGACCGCGCTCAGCTCGGCGATCCGGACGGCGGGGATCTTCTTGACGACGACGTCCTGGGTGGACATGCGTCCCTCGCTTTCGATGGCCCGGAGCCGCGCGCCGACCTGGGCGAGCCGTGCCCGCGCCTCCGCCATGGCCGCTTCCAGCTCGGCCTGGCGCAGACGCAGCATGCCCCGCAGCTCGTCCGCGTCGAACTTCTCGTCGAGGATCGCCCCCACCTGTTCGAGGGTGAAGCCGAGGTCCTTGAGCGCGATGACACGGTTGAGCAGGGCGAGCTGTTCCGCCGTGTAGAAGCGGTAGCCCGTGTGCGGGTCGACCCGGGCCGGGCGCAGCAGTCCGATGGCGTCGTAGTGGCGCAGCATCCGGACCGACACCCGCCCGTGCCGGGCGAAGTCTCCGATGGTGAACATGACGACCCCTACGGAACGGCCTCACACGGTGTGAGGGTCAAGCGGCGCTGCTGAGCGAGAGCTTCGCGGCGAAGCCGAGGAAGAGGGCGCCGGCGGCGGAGGTGGCCCCCGCGGAGAGCCGACGGCGGCGGCGGAACGCGGCGGCGAGCCGGGTGCCACCGAATATCAGCATCGTCAGGTAGAGGAAGCTGCCGATCTCCAGGAGCGTGCCGAGGACCAGGAAGGAGAGCGCCGGGTAGGCGTACGAGGGGTCCACGAACTGCACGAAGAAGGAGATGAGGAAGAGGATCGCCTTCGGGTTGAAGAGGCTGATGACGAGCGCCCTGCGGTACGGGTTCTCCCCCGGCCCGGCCTGCGCCCCCTCGGCCCCGTCGGCCGCCGCCTCCGCCACCTCGCCGCGCGAGCGCCACATCTCCCGGGCCGAGCGCAGCATCCCGTACGCCATCCAGGCCAGATAGCCCGCGCCCGCGTACTTCACGATCATGAAGAGCAGGGGCGTGGTCTGGAGGAGCGAGGCCGCGCCGAGCGCGGCCAGCGTCATCAGGACGGCGTCGCCGGTGAAGACTCCGGCGGCGGCCTTGTAACCGGTCCTGGTGCCCTTGCGGGCTGCGACGGACAGCACGTACAGCGAGTTCGGCCCCGGCAGGAGGATGATGAGGACGAGGCCCACGAGATAGGTCGGAAGATCGGTGACACCCAGCATGAAGCGGAGTGTCGCATGTCAGTACGACACTCCGCCTGCGTGTTTCGTATCGCGGAAGATCGGATCGCGGAGGATCAGAACGACCGCTGAACCGCAACGCCCCTCTGCCTCCGGAGGGGGACGGCTTCGCCGGTCCCGGGGTCAGTCGAGGGGAAGCGCCTGGTGCGCAGCGACGATCGCGTCGATGCGGTGGGCAAGGTCGAAGTCCGCCTCGGTCAGCCGATAGTTCGCGTCATGCGTGGTGATGGCCGCTCGCAGGTGGTCCATTCGCAGGTCCAGATCCGCATGGTGCTGGACGCGCCGCGACCGGTCCGCGATCGTCACGATCGCTGCCACCGCCGCGTGATACCGGATCGGATAGGTGCGGGTGATCTCGTCACCGGTCCGCTCCCACCCGGGCAGCGCAGCAAGACGCTCGGTGATTTCCTCGTCCGACAGCGGCGCAGGTACACCCATCGTCAGCTCCCCTCGGTCACGGGCGCCAGGGCCTCGGCGAGGTCCCGCCCGACCGGGGCATCCTGCCACGGCCGCATGGCCCGCTCCAGGGTGGCCAGTTCGCGCCGCATCCGTGCGGATCCCGTCTCGACGGCGATCACTGCGACGTCCCGGGCGATCTCTACAGCCTGCTCCGGCTCGCGCGCGGTCGCGGCAGCCGTCGCGTGCCGTGCCATGTAGACACCGCGGTCCCGCCGGGCGGTGGCCGGGACGGCATCGAGCACCTGCGACCACAGGTCGCTCGCCTCGGCACCGAGGCCGAGCCGGCCGTAGCAGGTGGCACGCTGCACCTCCAGGTACCCAGGTGTCCGGCGACAGGCGTTACCCCAGGGAAGGTCATCGTCGTCCCGGGGCAGGATCCGGCCGGCCCCGTCGATGAGCCGGTCCACCGCGTCACGGTCGTGCATGAGGCTGGCGCCGTGGGCCTGCTGCTGCATCGCCATCACGCGGATCTTCGGAACGACCTGGTCGTCGTCGAGAGCCGCCTCGCACAAGTCGACAACGCCGGCCCCGTCGCCGAGGTCGGTCCGAACCTGCGCCGAGTTCACCATGGCGTACCCGACGAGGTGCGGGTCGCGGGCCCGGAGCGCTACCTCCTGGGTGACGCCCCGCCAGAAAGCGGCGGCGCTCAGGTCGCCGGCGTCCTGGTAGAGCCAGCCGACGAGCGCGGCGTACGCGGCGCCGACCCGGAGCAGCCTGCGGCGGGTATCGCCGGTCGCGCTGCGGGTGAGCTTGTCGATGAGCTGGTACTGCGGGCCGAGGGTGCCGATGAGGTCGTGTGGGCCGAGGAGCATGTCGGCCCGGTAGTGCCCTTCAAGCTGAGACTGGAAGTAGTCGACGAGGCCAGGGTCGACATGCTGCGGCGCGGTCGGCCCGGGGACGAGTGCGGCTGCGGTGACAGTGAGAAAGCCGGCGTTCCGCATGGTGGCCTCTTCGTGATGCTCGGGCCGGAACCAGCCCGGCGGAGTCGTGAAGCCCAAGTCCTCCGGCCACTTCCCGAACACGTGGTGAAGGACGAGTGCGGTTTCTTCCAACGGCCAGCCCGGTTCCTGACCTTCCCACCGGCGCCAGGAGCGCGGGCTGACGTTGAAGTGGGTGTCGTCGAGGAGTTGCTGTCCATGCCGGGTGAGCGCCGCGGCGGCGGCCTCCATCGACCGCCAGCCGACCCGCAGGCGGGCGGCGCGGAGAGCGTCATTGCGGCTCATGCCGCCAGTCTGCGGTGTCATCGCGGTCCCTGCGGGCCATGGCCGCGACGTGGCCGTGCGTGGCCGCTCGATGGCCTATCTGCTCGGTGCGGTGCTCACACATCATCGGCTGCAGGTGACCCGGGCGTACCGCGAACTGCGGAGATGCCCACGGGCGGACGGAGCAGCCGATGCGGGAGCGGGTCGAGCGGAACGGTGCACCGGAGGAGAGCGCCGGAGACCTGGGCACCGCACTCCTCCAGATCGTCCCGTCCCTCGAGGAGCACGTCGAGGACGCCGCCCTCGCTGCCGTCCGCCGGGCCCTCACGACGCAGCAGAACGCCGGCCCCCTGGAGCTCGCCCGGCTGACGGACGCGCTCGTGACGCACTGTGCGAACCTCGCCGATGGCATCGAGACGATCCCCCCGGAACGGCGCCCGGTGCGCGGGGCGGGTGCCCTGCGGGACTGGGCCACGCTCCAGGCCGACGGACCCGGCAACGGCCCCCTCGGCTCGTGGTCGTACGCCCGGCAGCTCGCCATGGTCGCCCGCAGCATGGTCACGGCGCTCCGCGATCACCGCGCGGCGGCGGAGGCACGCGCGCCCTACGTCGATCGCCCGGACCTTCCCCCGCTCACGGCGACCGTCCCGTGAGGGAGTGGCAGCGGCAGGCGATCTACTGCCTGATCGTCCTCGGCATGCTCGCTGCCCTCTCCCTCGGCATTACCCGCTGACTCCCGCCCCACACGGGGCGGGTCCACGCCCCATCGGCAATCCACCGACCCGGAGGAAACCCATGGCCTGCACGAACGGCAACCCCACGCCCTGCTCGTCCAGTCCCGAGCCGCCCGGCAACCCGCCCGGCGCCCGAGCCCTGCTGGGCGAGGCGTACTTCGCCGGCGCGACGCAAACGGTCCTCGACGACCACCCCGGCATGGACTCCACGACGGCCGAGCGTGTTGTCATCGAGGCCGCGAAGTTCGTGCACGCCGCGTCGCTCTTCCCGACGGCGCGCATCTCCCCCACCAGCGAGGTGGACGCGGGCTGGCACGCCCTCATCCTCCACACTTACCCGTACGCAGCCCTGTGCAGCCGTCTCGGCCGCTTCGTCCACCACTACCCCGAGCGCCCCGACGCGGCCCGCCATGACCCGGATGTCATCACCCGCACCGTCGCCCTCATCGAGCAGGCCGGCCACACCCCCGACGCCGAACTCTGGACCGGCCGCGTCGGGGAGCTGGTCGGGGTGATCAGGCACACCCCGCCCGGGGGCTGCGGCCCGATCAACCCCGGCAACTGCGCGACCCACGGCGGCGGCGACGAATAGGCTCGGCAGCCTGCCGACGTAGGGAGAGCACCATGGATGCGAGCGAGGTTTCGTCACTGCACGACGTGATGCGCCGGTACGGGATTCCCGGGAACCTGACACCGGAGGATCCGCAGAATCAGGCCGGCCCCTGGCGAGTGGTGGACGACGCCGGCCAGGACATCACGGAGGCCACCCTCGCCGCCGCGGCCGCTGCCGCGAGCCGCAAGCCCACCCGCGGGTTCGTCATCGCGGGCCGGCCCCGGTAGCGGGCGGCCGGCCTCCGGCCGAACGCGCAGAGCGGCCCCGCTCTCTCCGGACGAGGGGCGGGGTCATTGCGTTTCCGCAGCTCAGGACGCGTTCTTATGGGCCGTGATGCCGCATGTCAGTGCGGCACTTCGTCCGTGTTTCGTAGCACGGAGGATCAGAACGCGTCGGTCGGGACGTACGTGCCCCACACCTCCCGCAGCGCGCCGCAGACCTCGCCGACGGTGGCGCGGGCCCTGAGGGCCTCCTTCATCGGATACAGGACGTTGTCCGTGCCCGCGGCCGCCCTCCTCAGCTCCGCGAGGGCCGCGTCCACCGCCGCCCCGTCCCGCCCGGCCCGCAGGGCGGCGAGCCGTTCGGCCTGCTGGGCCTCGATCGCCGGGTCGACGCGCAGCGGCTCGTACGGCTCCTCGACGTCGACCGTGTAGCGGTTGACGCCGACGACGACCCGTTCGCCGCTCTCGGTCTCCTGCGCGATCCGGTACGCCGACCGCTCGATCTCGCCCTTCTGGAAGCCGCGCTCGATGGCGCTGACCGCGCCGCCCATCTCCTCGACCCGGCCCATCAGCTCCAGGGCGGCCGCCTCGACGTCGTCGGTCATGCGCTCCACCACGTACGAGCCGGCGAACGGGTCCACGGTCGCGGTCACGTCCGTCTCGTACGCCAGGACCTGCTGGGTGCGCAGGGCCAGGCGGGCGGACTTGTCCGTCGGCAGGGCGATCGCCTCGTCGAAGGAGTTGGTGTGCAGCGACTGCGTCCCGCCGAGCACGGCGGCGAGGCCCTGGACGGCGACGCGGACGAGGTTGACCTCGGGCTGCTGGGCGGTCAGCTGCACTCCCGCGGTCTGGGTGTGGAAGCGGAGCATCAGCGACTTGGGGTTCTCCGCGCCGAACTCGTCCTTCATGACCCGGGCCCAGATCCTGCGGGCCGCCCGGAACTTCGCGACCTCCTCCAGGATCGTCGTGCGGGCCACGAAGAAGAAGGAGAGCCGGGGGGCGAAGTCGTCGACGTCCATCCCCGCGGCGACGGCGGTCCGCACGTACTCGATGCCGTCGGCGAGGGTGAACGCGATCTCCTGCGCGGGCGAGGCGCCGGCCTCCGCCATGTGGTAGCCGGAGATCGAGATCGTGTTCCACTTCGGGATCTCGGCCCGGCAGTACTTGAAGACGTCCGCGATCAGCCGGAGGGAGGGCTTGGGCGGGAAGATGTACGTGCCGCGGGCGATGTACTCCTTCAGCACGTCGTTCTGGATCGTGCCGGTCAGCCGGTCCGCCGGGACCCCCTGCTCCTCGCCGACCAGCTGGTACATCAGCAGCAGCAGGGCGGCGGGGGCGTTGATCGTCATCGACGTGGAGACCTTGTCCAGCGGGATGCCGTCGAACAGGATCCGCATGTCCTCGACCGAGTCGATCGCGACCCCCACCTTGCCGACCTCGCCCGAGGCGATCGGCGCGTCCGAGTCGTGGCCCATCTGCGTCGGCAGGTCGAAGGCGACGGAGAGGCCCATGGTGCCGTTGGCGATCAGCTGCTTGTACCGGGCGTTGGACTCCACCGCGGTGCCGAAGCCCGCGTACTGGCGCATCGTCCACGGCCGGCCGGTGTACATCGACGGGTACACCCCGCGGGTGAAGGGGTACGTGCCCGGCTCGCCCAGCTTCTCCGCCGGATCCCAGCCCTCCAGGGCCTCCGGTCCGTAGACCGGCTCGATGGGCAGTCCCGACTCCGACTCGCGCGCCATTGGCTGTGCCTCCCGATGAGATTGGGCCCTGCTCACAGCATGCGCGGATCGTGACCTGCGCGCGCAACCGCACACGCGCGGGAAGCATCTCTGGGTACATACGAATCGTCCCGGGGGGCAACACCAGTGAAGCGGTCTTCTTCCGTCATACGCAGAGTGGTTCTGGCAGCGGCCTCGGTGGCCCTCGCCGCCGGTTGCACGGCCCAGGCGGCCGGCTCCGGAGGCGGCTCCGGAAGCCCGACGAACGCGCCGGCGACCTCGGCCCCCGCGCCGACCGACGCCCCCGCCGACGACGGCAGGCCCCCGTCCCCCTCGGACTCCGCGGCGACGCCCACCGACGCGCCCACGGAGACGCCCTCCGGGACGCCTTCCGGGACCGCGAAGCCCAAGGCCCTGATGGGCGACGGGGACGAGAACGAGCAGGTCCGCGAGCTCCAGGCACGGCTGCGGCAGCTCACGTACTTCGACCGGGCGCCCACCGGCTTCTACGGGACGATGACGGCCGGCTCGGTCAAGGCCTTCCAGAAGAAGCAGGGTCTGCCCCCGACGGGATCGGTCGACGAGGAGACCTGGCAGCGGCTGCTCGGCGCGAGCCGGAAGCCGACCGCCGACGAGCTGAAGCCGTCGACGACCAACGAGCTGGACACGCCCGACGCGCGGTGCCTGACCGGCCGGGTGCTGTGCATCAGCAAGGAGAGCCGGACCCTCGCCTGGATGATCGACGGCAAGGTCGTCTCGTCGATGGACGTCCGCTTCGGCTCGGAGAACACCCCGACCCGCGAGGGCGTCTTCACCGTGGAGCGCAAGGTCCGGCAGGACTGGTCCCGGCTGTACCACACGCCGATGCCGCTCTCGATGTACTTCAGCCGCGGCCAGGCGGTGCACTACTCGGCGGACTTCGCGGCGCGCGGCTACAACGGGGCCTCGCACGGCTGCGTCAACGTCCGGGACCGGGTCAAGCTCACGACCCTCTTCGACCAGGTGAAGGTCGGCGACAAGGTCGTCGTCCACTGGTGACCGGGGACCCCGTCGACCGGTGACCCGGGAGGGGGGAGGGAGAGGGCGCGGGTGGGACCGGGGGAACGTGTCCCACCCGCGCCATGTGCGCGGAGCCGTAGGTACGGGGGGAACCCCGGCTCACTGCGCGGCCGATGACCAGTCGGCACACTCATTACTGCGCCGACGGGTCCAGAAGTGTTACACCGGGAGCGGAACGCGTGCGCCGACGCCGATTCCGAGGGGCCCGAGGGGCAGTACGGCGGTGAGACCGGCGGTGTCGGGGGCCGAGGAACGGGCCGTGTCGCGGCGGTCCCGGCCGTCGCGGTCGTCGCCCCGGCCGTCGCGGTCGCCGCTTCCCCGGTCGCTCCCGCCGCCTTTGGGGTCGTCGCCCTTGGGATCGTCGTCGGACTCGTCCTTCGAGCCGTCCTTGCCGCCGTCGCCGTCCTGGGGCGCGGCCGTGCCGCCGAGGATCCGGTCGCAGTAGCGGCGCAGGGTCTCGCCGTCGCGCAGGACGCTCGTGAGCCCCTTGCGGCCGGTGGCGTCGAGCTGCCCCGAGCGGAACGCCCGGCAGGCCTTGAGGACCTTCTCCCGGCCCGTGGTGGTGTTCGGGTCGCCGCCCGTACCTCCTGTGCCGCCGTCCTTGCCGCCGGTCGACCCGCCCGGTCCGCCCGGGTCCGTCGCCGTGCCGGTGCCCGGTGTGCTCCTGCCCGGCTTCGGGGTGCCAGGACCCTGGGTGCCCGTGCCCTGCCCGTCGGGGGCTCCGGTGGACGGCGGGGTGGTGCCGGCCGAGGGGGACGCGCCGGGCGTACGGTCGCCGTCCGGTTCCGTCGTGGGCGCCTCCGGGTCCTTGCGTATGCCGGGGTCCTCCGAGACGAGCGGGTCGGCGTGCTCGCCCGCCGTGACGGAGCTGGCGGGCGCGGGACCCCCGACCATGGGCAGCACACCCGTTCCCGCGGCGACGGCGACCCCTCCGACGGTGACGGCGGCGACCGCGGCGGCGAGTCCGTAGCGGAGGGAGCGTCCCCAGCGGGGGCGGGGGGCGGGCACGGGGGCGAGCCGCACGCGGCCGAGTTCGGCCTGTTCGGTGCGGCCCGCTGCGGCCTCGGCGGCGGGGGCCGCGGCGGCGCGCTCGGCGTGCGCCGCGCGGAAGGCGGCGAGCGCGGCGGCCTCGCCCGGGAGTTCGGTGCGCGCGGCCGGGGGGTCGGCCAGGGTGCGGGCCGCGTCGAGGGCTCCGGCCAGGCGCTCGGCCCGGGAACGCGCGTGGTCGTCGACGGCTTCGACCGGCTCGCCGCGGAGCAGCCGCTCCGCGGCCTCCTGGTCGAGCCACTGGTACCGCTCGTCGGCCATCACATGTCCTTCTGCGTACGCGGACGCGATTGCGTCACACCGCCCGGGGCCACGGGCCCCGGCACGCGCCCGCGTTGCGGAGGCACACCGTCCAGCGGGACGACGGCCCCGCCGGTGCCGTCCGGTCCGGTCGTCTCGCCGTCCACACCGAGGAGTTCGGCCAGCTTCTTGAGGCCGCGGTGGGCCGCGGTACGGACGGCTCCGGGGCGTTTCCCCAGGGTGTCGGCGGCGGTCTTGGCGTCGAGGCCGACGACGACGCGCAGGACGACGGCCTCGGCCTGGTCCTGCGGAAGCTGGGCGATCAGCTGCATGGTGTGGCCGGTGGCCAGCGCCTCCAGGGCTTCGCCCGCGGTGTCGGACGCGGCGGGCTTGTCGGTGAGTTCGGTCTCGTCGGCGCCGACGGCGGGGCGCCTGCCGCGCATGCGGACGTGGTCGAGGGCGCGGTTGCGGGCGATCCGGGCCGCCCAGCCGCGGAAGCGGTCCGCGTCGCCGTCGAAGCGGTCGAGGTCGCGGGCTATCTGGAGCCAGGCCTCCGAGGCGACGTCCTCCGCCTCGATGTCGCCCACCAGTGTGCGTATGTAGCCGAGCAACCGTGGATGCACGGCGCGATACACAGTACGGAACGCGTCCTCGTCCCCGTCCTGTGCAGCGAGCACCGCGGCCGTCAGCTCCGCGTCGTCCCCCAGCACTCCCCAAACCCTGTTCGTCGGTCGCGTCGTCGCCTCATCGCGGCTGGTCACCACCGCCACGCCGTCTCGCGCATCTGCACGCTACGTCGTGTCGCGGCGCCGCGTCCACGCGGTCCGGGCTCTTTGTACAACTTGCAACCTTCGGGCGGTGGTGTGCGGGATGCCGCCGGCGCGGTCGCGGTGTGACAGAAAGCGCACTCCCGGCGCTGAATGGAGTACGGAACCGTGCTGCGGCTCCGTGGACGACGGCCGGGGTCTCTCCTGTGGGGGGTGGCGACCCCGGCCGTCTCCCATGTTCCCGCCCTCTCACGCACTTCCTCAGGGGTGTCAACCAGCGGTTGACGGTGGAGAAGTGTCAACCTAGGGTTGCCTCATGACGAATCCAGTCGGCATGAATGTCCCTGTCCGCCTCGACGAACTCATCGACGCGATCAAGAAGGTCCACCCCGACGCGCTGGACCAGCTCTCCGGCGCGGTCATCGCGGCGGACCACCTCGGCGACGTCGCCGATCACCTCATCGGCCACTTCGTGGACCAGGCCCGGCGCTCCGGCGCCTCCTGGACCGACATCGGCCGCAGCATGGGCGTCACCCGCCAGGCGGCCCAGAAGCGCTTCGTGCCGAAGGGCCCCGACGACGTCCAGATGGACCCGAACGCGGGGTTCAGCCGCTTCACCCCCCGCGCCCGCAAGGTGGTCGTGGCCTCGCAGGAGGAGGCCCGGACGGCCGCCCACGCGGAGATCGTGCCCGGTCACCTCGTCCTCGGCCTGCTCGCCGACCCCGAGGCGCTCGCCATGCGATGGCTGGCCGCGCACGACGTGACGGCGGAGGCGGTGCGCGACGCGGTGACCCCGACACTGCCGCCGCGGGCCGAGAAGATCCCGGCGCTGATTCCGTTCGACGCGGACTCGAAGAAGGTCCTGGAGCTGACGTTCCGCGAGGCGCTGCGCCTCGGCCACTCCTACGTCGGGACCGAACACATCCTGCTGGCCCTCCTGGAGCACGAGGACGGTACGGGCGTGCTGACGGGTCTCGGCCTCGACAAGGCGACGGCCGAGCGGCAGATCGCCGAGACGATCGCCTCGGTGACGATCACGGCCCCCGAGGCGGACTCCTAGGTCCTGTCGTCGAACTCCCGTCGTCGCCCGGCAGACGGGAGTTCGATGACGGGGCCTAGGGCAGCCTCAGGAGGTGCGGGCCCGGCGGGAGACGACCGCGCGCAGCACCCGGCCGCCCTCGACGGAGAGTTCACGGGCCCGGCGCAGACCGGTCGGGCCGTGCGCGACCGAGTCGAGGACGGCCTGCTGACGGCGGAGCTCTCCCGCGAGCAGCGGGCCCGCGCCGTCCGCGTCGCCGGCCCGGCAGCGCTCGACGAGTCCGTCGGGCACGTCGGCGGCGTCGTACCGCCCGTGCAGGGCGAGGGCGGTGACGGAGCACGCGGCGGCCCAGCCGCGCAGGGCGTCGGCCGTCCAGGTCGCCGGGGCGTCGGCGAGCATGCCGCGCACGGCCCCGCCGTCCGCGCCGTCGGCGCCGGGCTCCACGTCCAGTTCGACCCGGGCCTTGGCGACGGCTTCGCCCCATGCCTCGCCGTCGCCGCGCGCGACGGCGGCCCACGCGGGGCGCAGGGCGTCGCCCCGGTCACCGGCGAGCAGCGGGAGGCAGCGGTCGAGGCAGGCGAGACCGGCTGCGGCCAGGCCCCGCTCATCGGCCCCGTCGATCAGTTCCAGCAGGCTCCGGCCCGTCGCCGACGTCATGGACGCCTCCTTGCCACCCGATGCGGACGCAGTACTTCCCCTACTGCGCCGGACGGCGCTTTTTCGTCACTGCGCGGCCGGAATCATGCCAGTGGCTTTGGCGTGCTGCATAGAGGTCAGACGGCGGACGAGAAGGATCGCGAGGACGGCGGCGACGATGTCGAGGCCGTAGCCCGCGAGGGCCCAGACCGACGCGGTGACATAGGCATCGGCCGTCTCGGCCGCGTTGTACAGCTGGGCGGCGATCCGGTCCAGCACCATGTCAGCGGCCCAGCACACCCACCACGCGTTGAGGAGCGTCAGCTCTCGCGCCCCGTCGGCCGCGTACGGATGCCGGCGGCTGGCCCGCCAGACGTCGACGGCGATTCCGCGCGGAATCCACAGGTTGCCGATCGGGATGAACCAGCCGCCGATGGCCCAGCCCGGCTTCCGGCTCTGCAGGTCGCCGGCCCAGACCTGGGCGTTCTTGCGTAGCCGGTGGAACCAGACGATGAAGACGATCCCGGTCGCCACGTACAGCGTGAACGCCATGCTGTAGGCCACGTTCAGGTCGAGAGCGCCGAACACGGCCGGATCGAAGTAGTCCGCGGCGCTGTCGGAGAACAGGAAGCGGAGCTCGATCGCGCCGAGCACGACGTCGAAGAGAATGTTGCCCGCGAGCAGGGCGACGACGGCATACGAAAGGCCGTTCGGATTGCGGAGCATGGGTGTGCGTCCCCCCAGGGAAGAGCGACGCCCCTCCCCGAGACGCCGGCGGCGGCCGCTCGGCCGCCGCCGGGGGAACGTATGCGATCAGGCCGCGGTGCGTCCACAGGAAAGCCGCAGGTCAGCCCCGCACCTGTGTCGCCAGGGTCCTGAACTGGTCCCACGTCAGGGTCGGGGTCCTGGCGTCCCAGACCTTCTGGGCGAGGGCCGTCAGGGGCATGCGGATGCCGTTCGCCACCTGGGTCGGGGTCTGGGCCGCCGACAGGTCGCACCAGACCGCGAAGCGGGCGCCCAGGATCTGGGGGTCGTACCGGGCGGCGACCGGGGTCGTGCCGCGGAGGACCAGGGGGGTCCACTGCTCGTAGATGCGGCGGCCCGTGGGGTACGTGAACTGGTTCGGCTCGCCGAGGACGTAGTACAGGTACTCGTCGTTGAGGTTCACGACCTTGCGGCCCTCGGCCAGGTACTCGGCGGGCGGACGCGCGCCGATCTCCTTGCCCGTCCAGTACTCGACCTCGATGCGCTGGTCCGCGGTGACGACGCCGCCGCGGAAGAAGCCGTCGTTCCAGGCCTTGGCCGTCTTCCCGGCCGCGCGCACGACGGCGGCGCGGTCGTTCAGCCAGCCCTCCGCGAGGTCCTGGACGCCGGCCTGGGGGCCGTACTTCTGGCGGGCCGCCGTGGCCAGCTGCGGGTAGGAGGCGGCCGGGCTGCGGACGGTCAGCGCCTGGTACTCGTCGGCGCCGACGTGGAACCAGCCGCCCGGGAAGAGTGCGGAGTACTCGCGCAGCAGGTCGTCGACGATCCGCGCCGAGGCCGGCTTGGAGATGTCGATGGCGCCCTGCCGCGGCACCCCCTGGACGTTGCGCAGCTGGAGGTCCGGGTGGGCGCGCAGGACGGCGCCGAGGTGTCCGGGCGAGTCGATCTCGGGCACGACGGTGATGTGCAGGCTCTGCGCGAGGGCGAGGATCCGGCGCACCTCGGCCTTGCTGAGGTGCTGCGCGGAGACGATCTCGGGGTGGGAGTCCGAGGCGATACGGAAGCCCTGGTCGTCGGAGAAGTGCAGACCGAACTGGTTGAGCTTGAGGTCGGCCATCTCGCGCAGCCGGGCCTCGATCCAGCCGGCGGTGAAGTACTTGCGGGCGATGTCGACGTTCAGCCCGCGCTGGGGCTTGGCGGGCGCGTCGGTGACGACGCCCTCGGGCATCGCGCCGGTGCCCTTCACCGACTGCTTGAGGGTGCGGGTGCCGTAGAAGACCCCGGCCTCGTCGGGGCCGGTGATCCGGACCCGGTTGTCACGGACGGTCAGGGTGTACGACTCGCGGGCTCCGGTCCCGCCGAGCGCCAGTTCGACGTCCCCGGGCCCGGCGGCGACGGTGCCGCGGTACGGGATGCCGAGCTCACCGGCGAGGAGCCTCCCCTCGTCGGCGAGGCCCGCGCTGTTCGCCGCGACGACGACCCCGGCGGGGGCCGCGGGCTTCCAGCCGGGTCCGCGGGCGGCCTCGTGGTCGCGGACCGCGGGGATCGTGCGGGGCGCGGTGGAGAGCGGGTAGGTCCGGGTCGGCGTGGGCGTCGGGCTGGGCGGCGCGCTGGTGGGCGCCGCGCTCGCGGACGTGCCGGAGGTCGTGCCGGAGGGGGCGGCGGCGGACGTGCCCGAGCCGGCGGGTGATCCGCCGGAGCAGGCCGCCACGGTGGCCAGTGCCACCGCCGTCGCCAGGAGTGCGGGGCCCTTGTGGGGCCCTCGTATGGAGTACCGCATCATTCGGAATCCTCCCGTACGGCGGGCGGTCCGGCCAATCGGGGGACACGACGGCCCCGCGACCGGAACGCATTCGTCCATCACCTGTTCCGAAACTCTCCCTTCCGGGTGAAATTCGCGCATCCGTCGGACACTTCCCCCGTCCCGTCGGTAACGTTGCGTCACACCCACCCCATCGCGCCCGTCCCGCGCGCGAGCCGCCCCACCCGTCCCGGAGTACCGGAGCCCACGCTGACCAGCGACACCCACGTCCCCTGCCGCAAGCCGGGCTCCACGGACACGCCTGCCATACCCGCCCAGAACCAGGGCCCCTCCGTCCGCGGCCTCGCGGGCTTCAACGCCGCCTCGCCCGCCGAGGCCGAGACCCTGCTCCTCTCGTGCTGCCACAGCATCCGCTGGGCCGAGCGGGTGGCGGCGCACCGCCCGTACCCCACCGTCGACGCGCTGCTCGCCGCCGCCGACGAGGCCGGGTACGACCTGTCCCGCGCCGACCTCGACGAGGCCCTGGCCGCCGAGTCCTCGGCCCCGCCGCACCCCGGCGCCCCGCCGGCCGCGCGGACCGCGCTGCGGGCCGCCCACGCCGCGTACGAGAGCAGTTTCGGACATGCGTTCGTGATCAGCCTCGACGGAGTGCGCCCCGGGGAGCGTCTCGACCAGGTATTGGCAGGCATTCGGTCACGTCTCGGCAACGAACCGGAGGAGGAACGCGTGGTCGCCGCCGACGAACTGAGGCGGCTCGCCCGCGCCCGGCTGGCATTCCGACTCGCGGAGACCCTCACACCGCGACACTCCGGGCCGTGAATCCGTCCGGAATGCAACGATTCCGGCCTGTGCGATAGCCCGTCCGTGCCTGTTTGATCACACCGATGGACCCCGCGCGAGCGAACCGACAAGTCGTCGCTACGATGACCGGGGCCGGTGGACCGTACCCGGCCGGGTCAGACCGACAGAGAAGCCGGCCGACCCTGATCCCCGCTCCCGGAGGGTTTTTCCGTGCCGGCTGGAACGCTGTACCGCGGCCGGGAAGGAATGTGGAGCTGGGTGGCTCATCGAGTCACCGGCGTCCTCATCTTCTTCTTCCTGTTCGTACACGTGCTGGACACCGCTCTCGTCCGCGTCTCCCCCGAGGCGTACGACGAGGTCGTCGCGACCTACAAGACGCCGATCGTCGCTCTCCTCGAGTACGGCCTCGTCGCTGCCATCCTCTTCCACGCGCTGAACGGTCTCCGTGTCATCGCCGTGGACTTCTGGTCCAAGGGCCCGCGCTACCAGAAGCAGATGCTCTGGACCGTCGTGGGCGTCTGGGTCGTGCTGATGGCGGGCTCGCTGTACCCCATCCTTGGTCACGCCGCACGTGAATTGTTCGGGAGCTGACGCCAGATATGTCTGCTGACACCACCTCCACCACGATCGGTCCCGTCGAGGGCGGCGCACACTACGACGTGGACAACCCCGCGCCGTACATCGAGGCCCCCCGCAAGCGCACCGGCAAGACCCCGCGCGCGACCCGCGGCAACTTCGAGATGGCCGCGTGGCTCTTCATGCGCCTCTCGGGCGTGGTCCTCGTCGTCCTGGTCCTCGGCCACCTGCTGATCCAGCTCTTCCTGGACGGCGGCGTCTCCAAGATCGGCTTCGCCTTCGTGGCCGGCCGCTGGGCGTCCCCGTTCTGGCAGGTCTGGGACCTGCTGATGCTCTGGCTCGCCATGCTGCACGGCGCCAACGGCCTCCGTACCGTCATCAACGACTACGCGGAGCGGGCCAACACGCGCCTGTGGCTCAAGGGCCTGCTGTACACCGCCACGGTGTTCACCATCCTTCTGGGCACGCTGGTGATCTTCACCTTCGACCCGAACATCCGCTAGGCACGGGGCTGAGGTAATCCACGTCATGAAGATCCACAAGTACGACACCGTCATCGTCGGCGCCGGTGGCGCGGGCATGCGCGCCGCCATCGAGTCGACGAAGCGCAGCCGCACCGCGGTGCTGACGAAGCTCTACCCCACCCGCTCCCACACGGGCGCCGCGCAGGGCGGCATGGCCGCCGCGCTGGCGAACGTGGAGGAGGACAACTGGGAGTGGCACACCTTCGACACGGTCAAGGGCGGTGACTACCTGGTCGACCAGGACGCCGCCGAGATCCTGGCGAAGGAGGCCATCGACGCCGTCCTCGACCTGGAGAAGATGGGCCTGCCGTTCAACCGGACCCCGAACGGCACCATCGACCAGCGCCGCTTCGGCGGCCACTCCCGCAACCACGGCGAGGCCCCGGTCCGCCGGTCCTGCTACGCCGCGGACCGCACCGGCCACATGATCCTCCAGACGCTGTACCAGAACTGCGTCAAGGAGGGCGTGGAGTTCTTCAACGAGTTCTACGTCCTGGACCAGCTGATCACCGAGGTCGACGGCGTCAAGAAGTCCGCCGGCGTCGTCGCGTACGAGCTGGCCACCGGTGAGATCCACATCTTCCAGGCCAAGGCCGTGATCTACGCTTCCGGCGGCACGGGCAAGTTCTTCAAGGTGACCTCCAACGCGCACACGCTGACGGGTGACGGCCAGGCGGCCTGCTACCGGCGCGGCCTGCCGCTGGAGGACATGGAGTTCTTCCAGTTCCACCCGACGGGCATCTGGCGCATGGGCATCCTGCTGACGGAGGGCGCCCGCGGTGAGGGCGGCATCCTCCGCAACAAGGACGGCGAGCGCTTCATGGAGAAGTACGCGCCGGTCATGAAGGACCTCGCGTCCCGTGACGTCGTCTCCCGCTCCATCTACACGGAGATCCGCGAGGGCCGCGGCTGCGGTCCCGAGGGCGACCACGTCTACCTGGACCTGACGCACCTTCCGCCGGAGCAGCTCGACGCCAAGCTCCCGGACATCACCGAGTTCGCGCGTACGTACCTCGGCATCGAGCCGTACACGGACCCGATCCCGATCCAGCCCACCGCGCACTACGCCATGGGCGGCATCCCGACGAACGTCGAGGGTGAGGTCCTGGCGGACAACACCACCGTCGTCCCGGGCCTGTACGCGGCCGGCGAGGTCGCCTGTGTCTCCGTGCACGGCGCCAACCGTCTGGGCACCAACTCGCTGCTCGACATCAACGTCTTCGGCAAGCGGTCCGGCATCGCCGCCGCCGAGTACTCCGCCAAGCACGACTTCGTCGAGCTGCCGGAGAACCCGGAGTCGCTGGTCGTCGCCCAGATCGAGAAGCTGCGCAACTCCACGGGCAACGAGCGGGTGGCCGACATCCGCCGTGAGCTCCAGGAGACGATGGACGCGAACGTGATGGTGTTCCGCACGGAGCAGACCATCAAGACGGCCGTCGAGAAGATCGCCGAGCTGCGCGAGCGCTACGAGAACGTGTCCATCCAGGACAAGGGCAAGCGCTTCAACACGGACCTCCTGGAGGCCATCGAGCTGGGCAACCTGCTCGAACTGGCCGAGGTCATGGCCGTCTCGGCCCTGGCGCGCAAGGAGTCCCGCGGCGGTCACTACCGCGAGGACTACCCGAACCGCGACGACGTCAACTTCATGCGCCACACCATGGCGTACCGCGAGGTCGGCGAGGACGGCTCCGAGACCGTCCGTCTCGACTACAAGCCGGTCGTGACGACCCGCTACCAGCCGATGGAGCGTAAGTACTGATGGCTACCCCCGTACTGGACAAGGTGGAGAAGGACTCCGCGGCCTCCCCCTACATCACGGTCACGATGCGGATCCGCCGCTTCAACCCCGAGGTGTCGGACGCGTCGGTCTGGGAGGACTTCCAGATCGAGATCGACCCGAAGGAGCGCGTGCTCGACGCCCTTCACAAGATCAAGTGGGACGTCGACGGCACGCTGACCTTCCGTCGCTCGTGCGCGCACGGCATCTGCGGCTCGGACGCGATGCGGATCAACGGCAAGAACAGGCTCGCCTGCAAGACGCTGATCAAGGACATCAACCCCGAGAAGCCGATCACGGTCGAGGCCATCAAGGGCCTCACGGTCCTCAAGGACCTCGTGGTCGACATGGAGCCGTTCTTCCAGGCGTACCGGGACGTCATGCCGTTCCTGGTCACCAAGGGCAACGAGCCGACGCGCGAGCGCCTGCAGTCCGCCGAGGACCGCGAGCGCTTCGACGACACCACCAAGTGCATCCTGTGCGCCGCGTGCACGTCGTCCTGCCCGGTCTTCTGGAACGACGGCCAGTACTTCGGTCCGGCCGCGATCGTCAACGCGCACCGCTTCATCTTCGACTCGCGTGACGAGGCCGGTGAGCAGCGCCTGGAGATCCTGAACGACAAGGACGGCGTGTGGCGTTGCCGCACGACGTTCAACTGCACGGACGCCTGCCCGCGTGGCATCGAGGTCACGAAGGCGATCCAGGAAGTGAAGCGCGCGCTGATCACGCGTCGCTTCTGATCACTGGTGTTCCGGGGGCCGGGTTTCCGGCTCCTGGTTCGGTGTTTCGGCCCGCTTCTGTACGCTGCGGCGTGCAGGAGCGGGCTTTTTCTTTGTGAAGGACGGGGACTGATGAGCGAGCCGAACCCTTACCGGTCGGAGGAGTACGAGTGGGGCCCCGGGCAGCAGCAGCCGGGCCAGCCCGCCTACGGCTACCCGCACCCTCCGGCGTACCAGCCGACCCTGCCGGGCGGGGTGCCGGTGCCGCCGCAGCAGGTGCCCGGCGTGCCGCAGGGCGGCGGCACGCCGCTGCTGAGCCTCGGTGACATCACCGTGGTGGGCGACCAGATCATCACGCCGGCCGGCGCGATGCCGCTCAAGGGCTCCGTGTGGAACGCGATGGACATGTCGCGGACCGAGGAGAAGATGCCCACGGTCGCGATCGTGCTCGCGGTCATCTTCTTCATCTTCTGCCTGCTGGGCCTGCTGTTCCTCCTGATGAAGGAGAAGACGACCACCGGCTTCATCCAGGTCACGGTGACCAGCGGTGGCAAGCACCACGCGACGATGATCCCGGCGCGCGGCCCGGACACCATCCACTGGGTGATGGGTCAGCTCAACTACGCGCGGTCGCTCAGCATGTGAGCGGTCGTCATCGGTGAGGGGGCGCCCGAGGGCGCCCCTTCGTCGTGTCCGTAACCGGAGAGCCGGGGCCGGAGCCGGGACCGGGACCGGAGGCGGCGGGGGCCGGGGCCGGGACCGGAGCCGGCGGGGCCTACCAGTGGCGGGTCGGGTCCGTGGACTCCGCCTCGACCATGACGCGCCGGAGCATGCCGTTGAGGAGGGCGCGCTCCTCCGGGGAGAGGACGCCGAGCAGGCGGTACTCCTCGTGGCCGAGGACGTCCATCGCGCCGAGCCAGGTCTCGCGGCCGGCGTCGGTGAGTTCGACGACGACCCGGCGGCGGTCGGTGGTGGACTGGGTGCGGCGGACGAAGCCGCGCTTCTCCAGGGCGTCGAGGCGGCCGGAGACGGAGGCGGGGGCCAGGTCGAGGTCCTGGGCGAGTTCGGAGGGAGCGGCGCTGCCGCCCCGGCCGGCGATCTTGTGCAGGGTGTCGAACTCGTGGCGTTCCAGGTCGAAGTCGACGAGGGACTGCTCCCTGACCCGGCGCAGATGGACGGAGAGCTTCTTCATCCGGGTGACGGCGCCTTCGACGACGGGGTCGAGGTCGGGCAGGACGGGCTGCCAGCGGGCCACGTGCTCGTCGGTCCAGTCGCGCACGGTACTCGGCTCACGTGCGGCACTCGGCTCGCGCGCGGAGCTCACCTCACGTGCGGCACTGGGCTCGCTCGGAGTACGCCGTTCCTCGGGTTGCGCCATGGGCTGATCGTACGTCGGCGGGCGGGGAACCACCCGAGAAGTATTTCGTTGACGAATTATTCGGTACCGAAATACTCTTTCGATCATGACCGCTGTCACCACCGCGGCGCCGCCGCCCGCCCCGCACCCCCTGCGCACCCGTTCCTTCCGGCTGCTCCTCACCGGCCGCACCCTCTCCCTCCTGGGTGACGCCGCCATTCCCGCCGCCCTCGCCCTCGCCGTCCTGGAGGCCACCGGATCCACCTCCGCGCTCGCCCTGGTCCTCGGCTGCGCGATGGTGCCCAAGCTGCTCCTGCTGCCGCTCGGCGGCGTGGTCGGCGACCGGTTCGACGCCCGCACGGTCGCGCTCACCACGGACCTCGTCCGCTGCGGCACCCAGCTGGTCGTCGGGGTCCAACTCCTCGGCGGCGCGCCCAGCCTGGCCGTCCTCGCGGTCTCCGAGGCGCTCGGCGGCGCGGCCGGGGCCTTCGCCATGCCGACCGACGCGCCGCTGGTGAAGGGCACGGTGGCCGCCGGGTCACTGCACCGGGCCAACGCCGCGATGAGCGTCGCCCGGAGCGCCACCCGGCTCGGCGGCCCCGCGCTCGCCGGCACCCTCGTCCTGACCGTGGGGCCCGGCTGGGCGTTCGTCCTCGACGCGGCGACCTTCGCCGTCAGCGCGCTCATCCTGACCGCCGTGAAGGTGAAGCGGGTGCCGATCCCCCGCCGCTCGCTCCGCGCCGACCTGGCGGAGGGCTGGCAGGAGGTGAGGTCCCGCGACTGGTACTGGACCAGCCTGATCGGCCACAGCGCCTGGAACGGCGCCGCGGCCGTCCTGATGACCCTCGGGCCCGCCATCGCCGTGCAGCGGCTCGGCGGCGGCACCACCTGGGTCGTCCTGCTCCAGGTCGGCGCCGTCGGCTTCCTCCTGGGAGCACTGCTCGCCGACCGGGTCACGCCCCGGCGCCCGGTCCTCACGGCGAACCTCGGGCTCGCCACGTACGCGCTGCCGCTCGTCCTGCTCGCGGTCGCCGCGCCCGCGCCGCTGACGATCGCGGCCTACGGGCTCGCGCAGGCCGGCCTCGGATTCCTCTCCCCCGTCTGGGAGACCGCCGTCCAACGGGCGGTGCCCGCCCACGCGCTGGCCCGGGTCACCTCGTACGACTGGCTGCTCTCGCTGGCCGCGATGCCCCTGGGGTACGCGCTGGCCCCGCTGGCGGCCTCGGCCTGGGGTCCCGAGGTGCCGCTGCTCGTCGCGGCCGTCGCCGTGGGCGGCTGCTGCGCCGCGACGGCGCTGGTGCCGGGGGTACGGCGCTTCCGCTGAGGTCTAGCGGCCCGTCGTCATCGCCGCGTCTCCGCCAGGAAGGCGGTGAGCAGCCGCGCCGTCTCGGCCGGGCATTCCAGGGCGGGAAGGTGCCCGGCCCAGTCGAGGTCGACGCGGCGGGCGGCGGGCAGGAGGCGGGTGAGGTCGTCGGCGACCGCCCGGAAGTCGGGGAGGTCGTGGGCGCCCACGGCGACGAGGGCGGGGACCTTGATCCCGGCGAGGTCGTCGGCGGTGACCTCGGGGGTGACGGGGTGGAACTCCTCGGGGACGGCGAGCTGGACCTCGAAGGCGTGCCGCTGCATCTCCCGGACGAGCGCGCGGGCCTCGGGGCCGGCCTCGGGGCCGAGCCAGGTGTCGACGTTGAGCTCGACGGCCCCGTCGAGGTCGCCCGCTTCCAGCAGTTCGTCCTCGCGGCCGCCCCAGGCGCGCAGTTCGTCGCCGGGCTCGAAGCCGGGGATGCCGGAGGCGAGCAGGGCGAGGGCGGAGACGTGCCCGGGGTGGCGGACGGCGAGTTCCAGGGCCACCTGGCCGCCGAAGGAGGAGCCGACGACGGCGGCCCGCTCGACGCCGAGGTGGTCGAGGAGCCCGCGCACGTCGTCGGCGTGGGTGTGCGCGGCGTCGACGGGGGTGTCGCCGAAGCCGCGGAGGTCGCAGCGGACGACCCGGTGCCCGGCCTCCGCGAGGGCGTGGAACTGTCCGTCCCACATCCGGCGGTCGCAGACCCCGGAGTGCAGCAGGAGAACGGTCGAGGGGCCCTGGCCGGCCACGTCATGAGAGAGCGTCATCCGGCCGACCCTAGGCGGCGGGACCGGCGGGGGCCAGCGGGTTTCCCTCCACCCTCGCAGGTGACTTGAACACGTTCAAAGAGAGGTCTACAGTCATGACCAACAGCTTTTGAACGCGTTCAAGGGAGGGTGGGGCATGGACCTCACTGTCGTCGCGTACATCGTCTATCTGCTGATCAGCGTGGCCCTGACCGTCTGGGTCGCACGCACGCTCAGCCGCAACGGAAGGATCTTCCTCGCGGACGTCCTGCACGGGAACGAGAAGCTCGCCGACGCCGTCAACCACCTCCTGGTGGTCGGCTTCTACCTCGTCAACTTCGGCTTCGTCGCCCTCTACCTCAGCCAGGACGACGCCGTCCTCGACGCCCGCGCGCTCTTCGAGGCGCTCTCCGTGAAGCTCGGGGTCGTCCTGCTCGTCCTCGGCGTCATGCACCTCGGGAACGTCTACGTCCTCAACAAGATCCGGCGCCGCGGGGTCATGGAACGCGAGCAGGTGCCGCCGGTCGGCCCGCAGGGCTGGACCGCGGCCCCCAAGGCCGGCCCGTGGGCCCCGCCGGCGCCCCAGCGCTGAGAGGGCGCGCCGTGCCGACCCCCGTGGGGCGTCTGACCGTGCTGTACGACGCGGACTGCCCGCTCTGTGTGCACCTCAGGCACTGGCTGCTGCGCCAGCGGCAGCTCGTCCCGCTCGACCTCGTACCGGCCGGGTCGCAGGAGGCCCGGCGCCGCTTCCCGGAGCTCGACCACACCGCGACCCTGCGGGAGATCACCGTGGTCGGGGACCGGGGCCAGGTCTACCGGGAGACCTCCGCCTGGATCGTCTGCCTCTGGGCGCTCGCCGACCACCGGGCCAAGGCCCACTGGCTGGCCACCCCGGCCGGGCAGCCCTTCGCGCGGGCGACCGTCCTGGCGGCGGCGAAGTGGCGCGAGGCCCTCAAGGGGCCGGACCGGGAGGCCGGGCCGCCCGAGGACGGCCGCTGCGAGGACGGGCGCTGCGAGGTGCCCGGTCCGCCCGGCTAGGCTCGTCCGTGTGACGGACGTGAAGGAAGAGAAGAAGGCCCCGAAGAGCGAGCAGACCCGCACGCTCATCCTCGAAACCGCGCTCCGGCTGTTCAAGGAGCGCGGTTACGACAAGACGACGATGCGGGCCATCGCCCAGGAGGCCGGGGTCTCCGTGGGGAACGCGTACTACTACTTCTCGTCCAAGGAACACCTCGTCCAGGGCTTCTACGACCGGATCGCCGAGGAGCACCAGGCCGCCGTCGAGCCCATCCTGACCGGTGACGAGAAGGACCTCACGGCCCGGATCCGGGGGGTCTACCTCGGCTGGCTCGACATCGCCGGGCCGTACCACGAGTTCGCGGCGCAGTTCTTCAAGAACGCCGCTGACCCGGACAGCCCGCTCAGCCCCTTCTCGCCCGAGTCCGAGGGCCCGCGCGAGGCCGCGATCGAGGTCCACCGCCGGGTCATCTCCGGTGCCTCGGTGAAGGTCGACCCGGAACTCAGGGAGGCCCTCCCGCAGTTGCTGTGGCTCCAGCAGATGGGACTGGTCCTCTTCTGGGTGTACGACCGCTCCGAGGGCGCGGCCAACAGCCGCCGCCTTGTCGAGCGGCTCGCGCCGGTCACCGCCCGCGCGATCTCGCTCTCCCGCTTCCGGATCCTGCGCCCGCTGGTCAAGGAGACGCACGAGCTGCTCGCCGACTTCATGCCCACCGCAGCGGGAATGGCGGCCTCGGGCAAGCCCAAGAAGAAGGCGGGCCCGCAGCCGTCGGGGCCGCACGGGGCCCCGGAGTCGTAGACCCCGGGGCCCCGGGGCCTAGATCCAGCCGAGCTCCCACAGACGCCAGATGCCCGTACCGTCCGTCAGGTACTGGGAGCCGGCGACCGCCTCGGTGGCGAGGACGTAGTCCTTCTTCTGCCACAGCGGGACGAGCGGCACGTCGGTCGCCACCTCGCTCTGGATGTTCTTGAAGTCGGAGGTCGCCCGGGAGCGGTCGCTGAACTGCTGCGTCGAGGAGATCAGCTCGTCGATCCGCTTGCTGGAGAACCCGTTGTGCAGGGTGTTCTCGGTGCCGACGAGCGGCGCGGTGAAGCTGTCGGAGTCGGGGAAGTCGGGCAGCCAGCCGACCGTGTACGCGTCGAAGGCGCCCTTCGCGTACTGCTTCTGGAACTCCGTCCACTTGACCTCGACGGTCTCGACCTCGAAGAGGCCGGTCTCCTCCAGCTGCCGCTTGATCTCGGCGGTCTCGGCACCGTAGGTGGCGTCCGCGCGGTAGCCGAAGGTGAACTTCACCGGGGTCTTGACGCCTGCGTCCTTCAGGAGCCTCTTCGCCTTCTTGGCGTTCGGCTCCGGGTCGATGTCGTAGAACGCGGTGCTGTGCCCGACGAAGCCCTGCGGGATGAGCGAGTACAGCGGCTCGACCGTGCCCTTGTAGGCGCCGGTGGTGATCGCCGGGCGGTCGAGGACCGCGGCGACGGCCTGCCGTACGGCCTTGTCCGCCATGGGCGAGCCGGGCCGCACGTTGAAGTTGAGGTTGCGGATCTCGGCGCTCTCCGCCTCGGTGACCCGGGTCCCGTCCTGCGGCTCCAGGGCCGAGACGAACTCCGGCGGCAGCTGCCGGTGCGTCACCTCGACCTGCTTCGCCTTCCAGGCGCCGGCGAGGTCCGCGGACTGGGCGTAGTACTTCACGAGCACCGGGCCGCCGCCCTTGGTGATGGCGCCGCGGTACTTCGGGTTCGGCTCCAGGAGCGCGGACTCGCCCGGCTTGTACTCCTTGAGGACGTACGGCCCCGAACCGTCGACCGCCGCGTCCGCCCGCAGGCCCTTCGCCGGGTAGTGGTCCTTGTCGACGATCGAGCCCGCGCCGGTGGCCAGCTTCAGCGGGAACGTGGCGTCCCGGCTGCTCAGATGGAAGGTGACCTGACGCCCCTGGGACGTGACGCTCTTCAGGGTCGGGAAGAGGGGCTGCGGACCGACGTCCGTCTTGATGCGCAGCATCCGCTCGAACGAGTACGTGACGTCCTCGGCCGTGACCTTGCGCCCGTTGGCGAACGTGAGGTCGTCGCGGAGCGTGCACTGATAGGTCGTGAGCTTCGAGCCCTCGAACCTGCAGCTCTCCGCCGCGTCGGGAACGGGGGTCGTGAACCCCGGCTTGAACGTCAGCAACGACTGGAAGACGTTGCTGTACATGGCCCAGGAACCGGCGTCGTACGCGCCGGCCGGGTCCAGTGAAGTGACCTCGTCGGTGGTGCCGACGCTGATCGGATCGGTCTGGCCGCCGTCGGAGGGCAGGAGTTGCCAGCCCCCCACTCCGGCGGCCACCAGTACTCCACAAGTGATGAGGATCCGCAGACGGACCGTCGACCGCATTGCCGTGCTTCCTTTATTCGTCCACCCCAGCTGCGACGGCCCCCGGAAACGTCGCGATGGCGTCATCCCATCACACGGTTTTCACAAGTGGAAGAGAAAACCTTCACACCACAGGTATATGTCCGGGAAATGCGACTTTAAGTCGATGAGCAGCACGTATCGGGCTCGGTGCGGGGAGTGACCCCGTCCCGATTAGGCCTGTTTCGCAGCGAGTTCGACGATGGTGATGTCCGAGGGCGCCCCGACCCGGACCGGCGGTCCCCAGGCGCCCGCGCCGCGCGAGACGTACAGCTGGGTGTCTCCGTACCGTTCGAGTCCGGCGACGGTCGGATTGGCCAGTTCGGCGAGGTGGTTGCCCGGCCAGAGCTGCCCGCCGTGGGTGTGTCCGGAGAGCTGGAGGTCCACGCCGTGGCGTACGGCGTCGTGGACGACGATCGGCTGGTGGGCGAGGAGCACCGCGGCGCGGGCCCGGTCGCGGTCGCCGAGCGCCCGCCCGAAGTCGGGGCCCTGCCCCTCGCTCTCCCCCGCGATGTCGTCGACGCCGGCGAGGTCGAAACCGGCCGCCACCTCCACCCGCTCGTTGCGCAGGGGGCGCAGCCCGAGCTCGCGGACGTGGTCGACCCAGGCGTCGGCGCCCGAGAAGTACTCGTGGTTGCCGGTCACGAAGAAGGAGCCGTGCCGGGCGCGGAGCCGCGCGAGGGGCTCGGCGGCGGAGCCGAGGTTCTCGACGGTGCCGTCGACGAGGTCGCCGACGACCGCGATCAGATCGGGCTGGGTGGAGTTGATCGTGTCCACGATGCGCTGGGTGTGGCCGCGGCCGAGGATCGGACCGAGGTGGATGTCGGAGACGACGGCGATCCGGTAGCCGTGGGCGGCGCGCGGGATCCTGGCGAGCGGGACGGTGACCCGCTTGACCCGGGGACCGCGCAGCACGCCGTACGTGCCGTAGCCGACGGTCCCGACAGCCGCGGCGGCCGCGGCGCCGCCGACGACCCGGGAGACGAAGAGCCGCCGGGAGACCTCGGCGGGGGACTCGGGCGCGGACTCGGCGGCCGCGTCGGCCGACTCCTCGGGGGCGGCCTGCGCGCTTTCCGGCACCGGCACGGGTGCCCGCTCCTCGGGGGCGGCCTGCGCGCTTTCCGGAACCGGCACGGGTGCCGCCACCGGCGCCGCCGAGGGCGCCCCGGCCCGCGCGCGGCGGTCGAGCCACCGGAGCAGGAGGGACCTGACCGCCTCGCCGACGAGCAGGGCGAGCGTCACGTACAGGAGCAGGGCGAGCCACAGGAAGCCGGGCCAGGCGACCACCTGCTGGAGCACGAACGGGGCTCCGGCGCGGGAGGAGGAGAGGGCCGCGAACGACAGCAGCGGCAGCACCACGACGGCGACCGTGCCCAGCCGGCGCGGCAGGCTCCCCCGCGTCGTGACATCGCGCACGAGGCGCCGCCACACGTACCAGTGCACGGCGCCGAGCAGCGCGAGCACCACGATCAGAACCAGCAGGAAGACGACCACGCCCCGGAACCCCTCTTCTACCGCTCGCGCGGTCCTCACCGATGTCGCGGCGCGCGGCGCGCACCCCACGCAACCCGAGCAGTCCGTTCACCGTCCCCAGGACGAAGGCCGTGACGGAACCCCGGCCGCCACGGCAGGGCGCACGGGCCGGATACTGGCAGGACCGACCCGCCTACCCCCGGAAGGGCATCCCGTGAAGCTCAGCCGTCGCACGTCCTGGTTCCTTCTCGCGTTCGGTGCCTGGTCCTGGATGATCTGGATCACCTTCGCCCGGAACCTGTACAAGGACGCGAGCGGACTTGCGTTCGACGACGCGGGCGACCCGACCGCCTACTTCTGGGTGCATCTCGCCCTCGCCGTGACGTCGTTCATCCTAGGGACGGCCGTCGGCGTGATCGGCCTGAGGGGCGTACGAGCGAACTCGGGCAAGTAGAAGGCCCCGCACACGCGCTACAGGAGAGCGCACAGGCGGGGCGCTCTTGCGGTTCAGCCAGGCCGGGGGGCGGGCTGACCGTGCTTGTCCAGCCACGCGGACTCGACCCGCAGACGAGCCGGACAGAAACACTCTGACTGGCGTCTCTTCGTCTTCTTCGTGGTCGTCCCCATCCGTCGCAAGGTGCCGCCAGCGGAGCGTCACGCGTTCCTCCCTGGCGATGTACTTGCGGGACCCACCCTCGTCCCGGGCGATCACCACCACGTCAGCCTCACCCGCGCGCACGGCGGACAGGAGGTTCTCCGAAGCCGGACGCACGGCGTTGGGATCCCAACCGGACCTACCGACGTCTTTGAACGTGTGAACGACCTCCCAACCCCGGCTCGACGCCAGCGCCTCACCGGCTGAAAGGGGTCAAGGCTCTCACCTGATCTTCTCTGCCATCGAGGCACCACAGGTCAGCTACGTATGGAAAGTGGTCCAGATGAACCAGCTCCCCACCCCGAACGCGAGCAGGAACCAGGAGACGCGACGGCTGAACTTCATGCCCCCGGTATCACCGTGCGCCCCACTGGCCCCGCGGACGGGTGGACGAGCCCGGCCGAAGCGCCAGCCGGGGTTCGGATCCTTCTTCCGTACATGTACGTTCACGACCGTGTCTGCTTCGAAGAAGACCGCTTGGGCGGTCACTGCTGCCGTGTTCCTGCCGCTCGTCGTCGCCGTGCCCGCGCACGCGGACACGAAGGACGAGAAGGACAAGCAGCCCAAGCCCCCGAACGCGATGTCCTCGCTCGGCGGCCCGCTGCTCGGCAACCCCGGCACCCAGGTGAAGCTGGGACCCGGCGCCCCGGTGCTGCCGAAGGAGCTGTCCGGGCGCTCCTGGATCGTCGCGGACGCCGAGAGCGGCCAGATCCTCGCCTCGCACAACGCGCACTGGCCGCTCGCCCCGGCCTCCACGCTCAAGATGCTCTTCGCCGACACGCTGCTGCCGAAGTTCCCCGACGCCAAGCTCAAGCACCTCGTCACCAACACCGACCTGGCCGGGATAGGAGCGGGCTCCAGCCTGGTCGGCATCAAGGAGAAGCAGACCTACACCGTCCACGACCTGTGGCTCGGGGTCTTCCTCCGCTCGGGCAACGACGCCGTGCACGTCCTGACCAGCATGAACAACGGCCTGCGGCAGACCGTGAAGGAGATGAACGACCACGCGGCCGAGCTCCAGGCGCTCGACACGCACGTGGTGTCCCCGGACGGCTACGACGCCCCTGGCCAGGTCTCCTCCGCGTACGACCTGACACTCATCGCCCGCAGCGGCATGCAGAAGCCGGCCTTCCGCGAGTACGCCGCCACGCCCCGGGCCGCCTTCCCCGGCGACCAGAAGCCGGGCAAGAAGCGCGAGACCTTCGAGATCCAGAACACCAACCGGCTGCTCACCGGTGACCTCGGCGTCGCTCCGTACCAGGGCATCGCCGGAGTCAAGAACGGCAACACCACGCACGCGGGTGCCACCTTCACGGGTGTCGCGGAGCGCAACGGCAAGGTGCTGCTCGTCACCGTCATGAACCCCTCGTCGAAGGAGCAGCACGCGGTCTACCGCGAGACCGCCCGGCTGCTCGACTGGGGCTTCGCCGCGTCCGGGAAGGTGACCCCGGTCGGCGAACTGGTGCCGCCGCGGTCCGCCCGTACCGAGACGACCGCCCCGGACGACGGTTCGGCCCCGGCGCCCGGCAAGAACGCCCCGGACGGCACCGTCCACGCGGCCGCCACGGAGCGGTCCGGGGGCGTCGGGATCGCGCTCGGCGTGGCCGGCGGGGTCCTCGTGCTCCTCGCCGGTGCCGTCTTCCTGGTCAACCGCCGCTGGCCGCTGGCCGGGGCGGCGGGACGTCGTCTCCGTTCCCGCCGGAACCCGGAGGGGAACCCGGACGTGAATCCGTAGCGGACTCGGACCGGTCGTCGGCCGCGGACTCCCTGCGGGAGCCCGTGGCCGTCCACGCGGCGCAGTACAGCAGCAGCTTCGCGGTGAAGTTGATCCAGAGCAGCAGGGCGACCGGCACGCCGAACGCCCCGTACATCGACTTCGAGGCGACGCCCCTCATGTAGCCGCCGAGCAGCAGCTTCAGGAGCTCGAAGCCGACCGCGCCCATCAGCGCCGCCACGACGAGCCGGCGGCGCGGCGGGTGCACGCCGGGCAGCAGCGTCAGGACGTACAGCAGGATCAGGAAGTCGGCGACGACGGCGACCAGGACGGCGGCCGTCTGCAGGAGGTAGCCGCCCGCCCCCTCGCCGGAGATCCCGATCCGGTCGGCGCTCCAGCCGACGGCCGTGGAGCCGAGCCAGGACGCGGCGAGCGAGGCGAGGGCCACGCCGCCGAGGCCGAGGAGGATGAGCCCGTCCTTGCCCTTGAGCAGGACCGGGTTGCCCTCGATGTCGTCGAGCCCCCACACGGCCCGCAGGCAGTCCCGCATGGAGCCGACCCAGCTGATGCCGGTGACCAGCAGGATCGCGCCGGCGACGAGCCCGACGGTGCCGGCGTTGGCGACGAGCCCGCTGATGTTGAGCTGGTCGGAGATGCCGGGCACCTGGTCGCTGATCTTGTCCTCGATCTTGTCGAGCTGGTCCTTGCTGAGGAGCGCGGCGCCGATCGCCGCGGCGACCGTGATCAGCGGGAAGAGGGCCAGGAAGGACACGAAGGTGATCGCGGCGGCGAGCCGGGTCCAGTGGGCCGCGTCGAGGGTCTCGTACGAGCGCCAGGCATGGGTTCGCATGAGCCGGGCGACCCAGGGGCCGATGACGGGGAGCTTGGTCAGCCAGTCCATGTCGTACGTCTGCCCCTCGATCCGTTCGGTGCGCAAGAGAGCGCAGTACGAGAATCCCCCGCCGGGGCCCGCGTACCCGCGAACGACATCCCGCACCCCGCGAACGACGTCCCGCACCCGGTCCCACACCCGCGAGCGGCGTCCGCGCGTCGCCGTCCGCCGGGGGCTTCGCGCTTCTTTTCCGACCCTCCTTTCATCACCCATTTCGACGAACCGCTCTGCAATACCGGCATAAGCGACAGACGCGGCTATACGGTCACCCTCATGGCTGTCGAGACCCACGTCCTGGACGACGACTGCGAAACGATCACCGGCTGGGGGCGCACCGCGCCGACCCTCGCGCGCGTGCGGCGGCCCCGCGGTCACTCCGAGGTCGCCGACGCCGTCCGCTCGTCCGGGGGCCGCGGCACGATCGCCCGCGGTCTCGGCCGCGCGTACGGCGACGCCGCGCAGAACGCCGGCGGCACCGTCCTCGACATGACCGGCCTGGACCGGATCCTCGCCGTCGACGCCACCGCCGGACTCGCCGTCTGCGAGGCCGGCGTCAGCCTGCACCGGCTGACCGAGGCGCTGCTCCCGCTCGGCTGGATCCTCCCGGTCAGCCCCGGCACCCGGTACGTGACCGTGGGCGGCGCGGTCGGCGCCGACGTCCACGGCACGAACCACGCCGTCTCCGGCTCCTTCGGCCGGCACGTGACCGCGCTCGAACTCCTCACCGCCGACGGCGGGATCAGGACCGTGCTGCCCGGCACCCCGCTGTTCGACGCCACCACCGGCGGCATGGGCCTGACCGGGGTGATCCTCACCGCCACCCTGCGGCTGCTGCCCGTCGAGACCTCTCTCATGACCGTCGGCACCGAGCGCGCCCCCGACCTCGACGAGACGATGGCCCGGCTCGCCCACGCCGACCGCAGACACGGCCACTCCGTCGCCCGGATCGACCTGCTCGCCCGGGGCGCCGCCACCGGCCGCGCCGTCCTCACCCACGGCGACCACACCCCGTACGACGCGCTCCCCCGCCGCCACCGGGCCCGCCGGGCACCGCTCGCGTTCCGGCCCGCGCTGCTGCCCGCGCCGCCGCCGTTCGTGCCCGGCGGCCTCCTCGGCCGGACCGCCGCCGAACTCCTCAACGAGCTCCGGTACCGCGGGGCGCCCCGTGCGCGCACCGGCGGCCTCCAGTCGCTCACCGCCTTCCTCCACCCGCTCGACGGCATCCCGCACCGGAACCGGATCCACGCGCGCGCGGGGTTCGTCCCGTACCAGTTCGTCGTCCCGTACGGGCAGGAGGAGGCCCTGCGGACGGTGGTCCGGCGGATCGCGGACCGCCGCTGCCCCGCCTTCGGCGCCGTCCTACAGCGCTTCGGCGCGGGCGGCCCCGGCCCGCTGTCGTTCCCTCTGCCCGGCTGGACGCTCGCCCTCGACCTGCCCGGCGGCCTGCCCGGACTCGGCGCCTTCCTCGACTCGCTCGACGAGGAGGTGGCGGGGGCCGGCGGCCGGGTCTTCCTCGCCAGGGACTCCCGCGTACGGCCGGAGACGCTGGCCGCGATGTACCCGCGGCTCGGCGAGTTCCGGGCGCTGCGCGCCGCGCTCGACCCCCGGTCCGTCCTCACGTCGGACCTCTCCCGCCGCCTCGACCTCTAGGAGCCCCCATGAAGGACGCCTTCGGTGCCCCGCAGTCCCTGCTCGTCCTCGGCGGCACCTCCGAGATCGGGCTCGCCACCGCCCGGCGGCTGATCGCCCGCCGCACCCGGACCGTCTGGCTGGCCGGCCGCCCCTCCCCCGCGCTCACCGCCGCGGCCGACTCCCTGCGGGCGCTGGGCGCGGAGGTGCGCACCGTGCCCTTCGACGCGCTCGACACCGAGTCGCACGAGGAGCGGCTCGGGAAGATCTTCACGGAGGGCGACATCGACATGGTGCTGCTGGCCTTCGGGGTCCTCGGCGACCAGGCGCGCGACGAGTCCGACCCGGTCGCCGCCGTCCGCGTCGCGCAGACCAACTACACGGGGGCGGTCTCCGCCGGTCTGGTGTGCGCGGCCGCGCTCCAGGCGCAGGGACACGGCTCGCTGGTGGTGCTCTCGTCGGTGGCGGGCGAGCGGGCCCGCCGCGCCGACTTCATCTACGGCTCGTCGAAGGCCGGGCTCGACGCCTTCGCCCAGGGCCTCGGGGACGCGCTGCACGGCACCGGGGTGCACGTCATGGTCGTACGGCCCGGGTTCGTCCGCTCGAAGATGACGGCCGGGCGCGCGGAGGAGCCGCTCGCGACCACGCCGGAGGCGGTCGCGGGCGCGATCGAGCTGGGGCTGCGGCGACGCTCGGAGACGGTGTGGGTGCCGGGGGCGCTGCGGATGGTGATGGCGGCCGTACGGCACGTGCCGAGGCCGCTGTTCCGGCGGCTTCCGGTGTGACGTGCCGACGTGCTGCCGGGCCGGCGTGACGCCGTACGGCGCGTGCCGACGTGCCGGCGTGACCGTACGGCTCTAGGCCGTGGGCGTCGGTGTGTCGACCGGGCTGCCGCCCTGCGCGGGGACCGCCGAGATGGGGCGGCCGCTGCCGAACTCGTAGTCGTACAGCTTCCGCCAGACCCCGTCCGGGCCCTGCTCGTACAGCGCGAACGAGCGGCAGATCCAGGCCGCCTCGTACCCGGCGAGCTCCTCGAACGCCCGGTCCATCCCCTCCTCGGAGATGCCGTGCGCCACGGTCACGTGCGGGTGGTACGGGAACTGGAGCTCGCGCGCGAGGGGGCCCGCCTCGTCCCGGATCCGGTGCTGGAGCCGGTTGCAGAGGGGCACGCCCTCCGCGAGCTTCACGAAGACGACCGGGGAGAGCGGGCGGAAGGTCCCGGTGCCCTTGAGGCGCACGGGGAACGGCTGGTGGTCGGCGGCGACACCCGCGAGGTGCGCCTCGATCTCCGGCAGCCGCTCCTCGGCGACCTCCGTCGGCGGGACCAGGGTGACGTGCGTGGGGATGCCGTAGGCGGCCGGGTCCCCGAAGCCGGCGCGCCGCTCCTGGAGCAGGCTGCCGTAGGGCTCCGGGACCGCGATCGAAACGCCGAGCGTTACGGTCCCCACGTCGTTCTCCTCCGTCGTCGGTCGACTTGTGTCGGGTGGTGCAGCCGCCAGTGTGCGGCCTGCACCGCCCTTTGGGCCAGGGTCCCTGGTCTCAGTGCTTGGCCGGCAGGAAGCCGATGCGCTCGTACGTCTGCGCCAGCGTCTCGGCGGCGACCGCCCGGGCCTTCTCGGCTCCCTTGGCCAGGACCGAGTCCAGCGTCTCCGGGTCGTCCAGGTATTCCTGGGTGCGGGTCCGGAACGGCGTGACGAAGTCCACCATGACCTCGGCGAGATCCGTCTTCAGCGCGCCGTACATCTTGCCCTCGTAGCTCTTCTCCAGGTCCTCGACGGAGGTGGAGGTGAGCGTGGACATGATGGTGAGCAGGTTGGAGACGCCGGCCTTGTTCTCCGGGTCGAAACGGATCACCGTCTCGGTGTCGGTGACCGCGCTCTTGACCTTCTTCGCGGTGGTCTTCGGGTCGTCCAGGAGGTTGATGAGGCCCTTCGGCGTGGACGCCGACTTGCTCATCTTGATCGCCGGGTCCTGGAGGTCGTAGATCTTCGCCGTCTCCTTGAGGATGTACGGCGCCGGGATCGTGAACGTCTCGCCGAAGCGGCCGTTGAAGCGCTCCGCGAGGTCACGGGTCAGCTCGATGTGCTGGCGCTGGTCCTCGCCCACCGGGACCTGGTTGGCCTGGTAGAGCAGGATGTCCGCGACCTGCAGGATCGGGTACGTGAAGAGGCCGACGGTGGCGCGGTCGGCGCCCTGCTTGGCGGACTTGTCCTTGAACTGGGTCATGCGGGAGGCCTCGCCGAAGCCGGTGAGGCAGTTCATGACCCAGCCGAGCTGGGCGTGCTCGGGGACGTGGCTCTGGACGAACAGGGTGCAGCGCTCGGGGTCGAGACCGGCGGCGAGCAGCTGGGCCGCGGCGAGCCGGGTGTTGGCGCGCAGCTCGGCGGGGTCCTGCGGGACGGTGATCGCGTGCAGGTCGACGACCATGTAGAAGGCGTCGTGGGTCTCCTGGAGGGCGACCCACTGGCGGACGGCGCCGAGGTAGTTGCCGAGGTGGAACGAGCCTGCGGTGGGCTGGATTCCGGAGAGCACGCGGGGAACGTCAGAGGCCATGCACATCATTCTCTCAGGTGTGGGAACCGATCCCGGACTGCCGGTGTATCAAGAGTGTGAGGACGCGGGAGGGGGGCCTGGTCGACGACGAGGCCGCGGTGATCGCACGGGTACGCGCCGGGGAGCCGGAGGCGTACGCGGCGCTGGTCCGCGCGTACACGGCGGTCGCGCTGAGAGCCGCGGTGGCGTGCGGCGCGGGCGCGGAGGCCGAGGACGTGGTGCAGCAGGCCTTCTTCAAGGCGTACCGCTCGCTCGGGCGTTTCCAGGAGGGCTCGCCGTTCCGGCCGTGGCTGCTGCGGATCGTCGTCAATGAGACCAGGAACACAGTGCGGTCGGCGGGTCGGCAGCGGGCCGTCGCCGACCGGGAGGCGGACCTGCTCGGGGGTGAGCCGCGGATACCGGAGTCGGCCGACCCGGCGGTCGCGGCGGTGGAGCGGGAGCGGAGCAGACGGCTGCTCGACGCGCTCGACGGACTGGGCGAGGACCACCGGCAGGTGGTGATCCACCGCTACCTCCTCGAACTGGACGAGACGGAGACGGCGCAGGCGCTCGGCTGGCCGAGGGGGACGGTGAAGTCCCGGCTGAGCCGGGCACTGAAGAAGCTGGGCCTGGTGCTCGGGGAGAGCCTGACGGAAGGACCGGAGGGAGGTGAGGGGCGTGGCTGACGAAGGTCTGCCGGACGAGCTGAGGGAGCTGGGACGGCGGCTGCGGGTGCCGGACGTGGACGGGGAGTCGATGGCCGAGCGGGTGCTCGCCCAGCTCCTCGCCGAGCAGGTGCCCACACCGGTTCCGGTCCGCCGTCGACGGGACGGGTGGGCGTCGGTACGGGGCTGGGCGCGGGCGCGGTGGCGGGCGCTGGTGGCGGGCCTGACCGGGGTGCTGATCGTCCTGGTGCTCACGCCGCCGGTGCGGGCGGCGGTGGCGGAGTGGTTCGGCTTCGGCGGGGTCGCCGTGCGGTACGACCCGGACGGGCGGCACGTCCCGGCCGGTGGTCCGGTGCCGGGGTGCCCGGAGCCGGTGCCGCCGGCGGAGGCCGGGCGGCTCGCGGGCTTCGAGCCGCTGATACCGAGGGCGCTCGGCGCGCCGGACGCGATCGCGGTGACGGGGTCGGCCGAGCGGGGCCGAGCGGTGATCAGTCTGTGCTGGCGCGACGGGGAGCGGACGGTCCGGCTGGACGAGTTCCCGGCCCGGTTGGACATCGGCTTCGCCAAGCAGGTGCGGACGCAGCCGGAGTGGGTCGATCTCCCGGACGGCGCGCAGGGTTACTGGTTCGCGGCCCCGCATCTGCTGACGTTCCCGATGACCGACGGGACGGGCACGGCCTGGACGCATGAGGTCCGCACGGCGGGCCCCACGCTCCTCTGGACGAGGAACGGGGGCGCGCTCACCTTCCGCCTGGAGGGCATACCGGACCGTGAGGCGGCCCGGCGGGCGGCGGAGTCGGTCGGCGGCTGACGGGCGGGGCCCGCCGCGCGGGTCAGACCGGCAGGCCCGGGGCCGGGAACGCGGTCAGCAGGTCGGCCACCTCCGCGCGGACGGTGGCGAGGGCCTGCTCGTCACCCGCGCCGGCGGCCGCGACACCGCGGTCGATCCAGTCGGCGACCTGGTCCATGTGCTCCGTGGTGAGGCCGCGGGAGGTGAGGGAGGGGGTGCCGATGCGGATGCCGGAGGGGTCGAACGGCTTCCGGGGGTCGTAGGGGACGGTGTTGTAGTTGACGACGATGCCCGCCCGGTCGAGGGCCTTCGCGGCGATCTTGCCCGGGACCTGCTTGGGGGTGAGGTCCATGAGGATCAGGTGGTTGTCGGTGCCGCCGGAGACGAGGTCGAAGCCGCGGGCGAGGAGGGCCTCGGCGAGGGCCTTGGCGTTGGCGACGACGGCGTGGGCGTAGTCGCGGAAGGAGGGCAGGGACGCCTCGCGGAGGGCGACGGCGATGGCGGCGGTGGTCTGGTTGTGCGGGCCGCCCTGGAGGCCGGGGAAGACGGCCTTGTCGAGTGCCTTGGCGTGCTCCTCACGGGACATCAGCATGGCGCCGCGCGGGCCGCGCAGGGTCTTGTGGGTGGTGGTGGAGATGACGTCCACGTGCGGGACCGGGGACGGGTGGGCGCCGCCCGCGATCAGGCCGGCGATGTGGGCGACGTCGGCGACGAGCACGGCACCGGCCTCGCGGGCGATCTCGCCGAAGGCGGCGAAGTCGATCGTGCGGGGCAGCGCGGTGCCGCCGCAGAAGATCATCTTGGGCCGCTCCTTGAGGGCGAGCTCGCGGACCTCGTCGAAGTCGATCAGGCCCGTGTCCTGGCGGACGCCGTACTGGACGCCGCGGAACCAGGTGCCGGTGGCCGAGACGCCCCAGCCGTGGGTGAGGTGGCCGCCCATGGGCAGGGCCATGCCCATGACGGTGTCGCCGGGCTCGGCGAAGGCGAGGTAGACGGCGAGGTTGGCCGGGGAGCCGGAGTAGGGCTGGACGTTGGCGTGGTCGACGCCGAAGACGGCCTTGGCGCGCTCGACGGCGAGGGTCTCGACCTGGTCGATGTTCTGCTGGCCCTCGTAGTAGCGGCGGCCGGGGTAGCCCTCGCTGTACTTGTTCTGGAGGACGGTGCCGGAGGCTTCGAGGACGGCGGCGGAGACGTAGTTCTCGCTGGGGATGAGGCGCAGGGTCTCGGCCTGGAGGCGTTCCTCGGCGCCGACGAGGGCGGCGAGCTCGGGGTCGGCGGCGGCGAGCGCGGGGTGGGTGTGCGGGTGCTGGGGCGTGGTCATGGTGGTGTCCTCCGGGCGTCGGTGGGTCCCGGGGCACTGCGTGAGAGGCGCGGCGCCACGCGGGACTTCGGTCCCGTGACGCCCAGGCGGGCGGCGTCTCGTGTGGTCTGCCGCGCACGGCTCCCCCGGGGTCGCTTCCCCGCGCGCCAGTCGCCGTGCGTGTTTTCAGAGTAGCGGGCGCGCCGCGCGCGAGGTTTCCCGGTCCGGTATCCGAGCGACGATAGAAACAGGGGCCACACCCCCTCGTCGGGGTCACCCCCCGAGCCGCAGGACGAACGGAGATCCCGTGTCGAGCACACAAGACGCGATCGCTTCGGCGGAGGCGCACAGCGCTCACAACTACCACCCCCTGCCGGTCGTCGTCGCCTCGGCGGACGGCGCCTGGATGACCGATGTCGAGGGGCGCCGCTATCTCGACATGCTCGCCGGTTACTCGGCGCTCAACTTCGGGCACGGCAACCGGCGTCTGATCGACGCGGCGAAGGCCCAGCTGGAGCGGGTGACGCTGACGTCGCGCGCCTTCCACCACGACCGGTTCGCCGAGTTCTGCACCCGGCTCGCCGAGCTGTGCGGGAAGGAGGCGGTGCTGCCGATGAACACCGGCGCGGAGGCGGTCGAGACCGCCGTGAAGACCGCCCGGAAGTGGGGGTACGAGGTGAAGGGCGTGCCGGACGGGCACGCGAAGATCGTGGTGGCGGCGAACAACTTCCACGGCAGGACGACGACGATCGTCAGCTTCTCCACGGACCACGAGGCGCGGGACCACTTCGGTCCGTACACGCCGGGGTTCGAGATCGTGCCGTACGGGGACCTGACGGCGATGGAGGCGGCGGTCACCGAGAACACGGTGGCGGTGCTGCTCGAACCGATCCAGGGCGAGGCGGGGGTCCTGGTCCCGCCGGCGGGCTATCTGGCGGGGGTGCGGGAGCTGACCCGCCGGCGGAACGTGCTGTTCATGGCGGACGAGATCCAGTCGGGTCTGGGCCGGACGGGCCGGACGTTCGCCTGCGAGCACGAGGGCGTGGTGCCCGATGTGTACATCCTGGGGAAGGCGCTGGGCGGCGGGGTGGTGCCGGTGTCGGCGGTGGTCGCCGACCGGGAGGTGCTCGGGGTGTTCCGGCCGGGTGAGCACGGGTCGACGTTCGGCGGGAACCCGCTGGCCTGCGCGGTGGCCCTCGAAGTGATCGCGATGCTGCGGACGGGCGAGTACCAGGAGCGGGCGGCGGAGCTGGGCGAGCACCTGCACGCGGAGCTGGGGCTGCTCGTGGGCGGTGGGGCGGTGGAGGCGGTGCGCGGTCGCGGGCTGTGGGCCGGGGTGGACATCGCGCCGTCGCACGGCACGGGCCGGGAGATCTCGGAGAAGCTGATGGAGCGGGGTGTCCTGGTGAAGGACACCCACGGGTCGACCATCCGGATCGCACCGCCGCTGGTGATCTCGAAGGAGGACCTGGACTGGGGTCTTGAGCAGTTGAGGGGTGTGCTGTCGGAGGAGTGACGGAGTCCGTTCGAGGGGACGGTGGCCGCGGGCCGGGACGGGGCAACTCGTGCCATTGACACGGCAGTTGGTCTAGGCCAATGATGCCGCCATGCCGAGACTCCGCCTGCGTCACGCCGTGCGTGCCGCGCTCGCCGCCGTCGTCCCCCTCGCGCTCCTCGGCGCGGTCACCGGACCCGCGCACGCCGCCCCGAGGGCGGCCTGGCCCGAGCCCGTCCCGGTGGTCTCGCACATCGAGACCACCGACCCGGTCGTCTTCATCACCATCGACGACGGCTGGTTCCACGACCCCGCCGCGGCGAAGCTGCTGCTCGACCGCCGGGTGCCCGCCTCGCTCTTCCTGCTGCCCGGCGCCTACTCGTACGACTCCGGCTACTTCCACACCCTGCTGAACCAGGGCCCCTCGCGCGTCGAGAACCACACGGTCAACCACCCGGACCTGACCACCCTCGACGCCGCCGGCCAGAAGGCGGAGCTCTGCGGGGCGCGCGACCAGCACCTCGCGCAGTTCGGCGACGGCCCGCGGCTGCTCCGCCCGCCGTACGGCGTGTACGACGCGACCACCCGGACCGCGGCCCGCGCCTGCGGGGCGAAGGCGCTGGTGACGTGGACGTACGACCTCACCACCTGGGGCCAGTGGACCCCGCCGGCGCCGACGCTCAAGGCCGGCGACATCATCCTCCTGCACTTCAACGAGACCCTGGAGCAGGATCTGACGCGGGCCCTGGCGGCGGCCGAGGCCGCGGGCCTGAGGCCGGCGCCGCTCAGGGAGTACGTCCCCGAGTAGCGGGAGCGGCCGGAGGGGCAGGCCCTACAGGATCACGTGCGGCAGGAAGCGGGCGTACTCGTCGGTGACGAGGCTCGCCGACTCCCGGATGCCGAGTCCCGCCGCCTCGTCCTCGACGACCCACGCGCCGAGCACCACCCGGTTGCCGTCGAAGTCGGGCAGCGGGGCCAGCTCCTGGTAGCAGCAGGGTTCCCCGTCCCGTACGAACGCCTCCGTGCCGGCCTCGTGCAGGGTGACGCCCGCTCCCTCGCGACCGAGCAGCGGCTTGGCGACCCAGCCGGCGGTCGTGGCGAGTTCACGCGGTCCGTCGAGGTAGGCGGGCAGCAGATGGGGGTGGCCCGGGTACAGCTCCCACAGGATCGCCAGAAGCGCCTTGTTGGAGAGCAGCATCTTCCAGGCGGGCTCGATCCAGCAGGTGGTGCCCGTGCCGCCGCCGTTGTCGAGGGTGTCCAGGACGTGCCGGCCGAAGCGGTCGGTGGTCAGCCACTCCCACGGGTAGAGCTTGAAACAGCTGCGGATGAAGCGGAGCCGGTCGTCCACGAAGCGGCGCGAGAGCCGGTCCCAGCCGATCCGTTCGACCGAGAGGGCCTCGGTCTCCAGCCCGGCCTGCTGGGCGGTCTCGCGCAGATACGCGACCGTCATCAGGTCCTCGCCGAGCTCGTCGCCGTCCGAGTGCACGAAGTGGAGAGGGCCGGGCGGCAGCAGCGGGGCCTGCTTGCGCCATGCGTCGACGAGCCGTTCGTGGAGGGAGTTCCACTGGTCGGCCCCGGGGAAGCGCTCCTCCATCCAGAACCACTGCGGGCTCGCCGCCTCCACGAGCGAGGTGGGGGTGTCGGCGTTGTACTCCAGCATCTTGGCCGGTCCGGTGCCGTCGTAGCGCAGGTCGAACCGCCCGTAGAGGGACGGCAGTTCGGCCCGCCGTCGCCAGGACTCGGCGACCAGGGACGCGAGCTTCGGATCGGTGATCCCCAGCTCGGCGAACCGGTCCCGCTCGACGATGTGCGCGGCCGCCGCGAGGCACATCGCGTGCAGCTCCTCGACGACCTCCTCGAGGGCCTCGACCTCGGGCAGGCTGAAGGAGTAGTACGCGCTCTCGTCCCAGTACGGACGCAGCGAACCGTCCGGGTAGCGGGTCAGCGGGTAGACGAGCCCCTGCTCCTCCACCGTCTCCTGCCAGCCCGGCCGGGGCTCGATGGTGTGCCGTCGCATGTGCCGGACCTCTCTCAGCCGCCGCCGGAACCGGAGCAGCCGAAGCCGCCGGTGTCGACGGCCTTCATGTCGAAGCTGCCACCGCTCACGCGGTTGTCGCGTATGGAGCCGCCGTAGTAGTACGAGCCCCGGTGGGTGCCGCTGCCGTTGTCGTCGTCGTCGCTGCCGCCGCCGCTCTCGCACTCGTAGCTGGGCAGTGTCTCCCGGGTCACCGGGTCCACGCACCGCTTGTCCGGGTCGGAGCCGCACGCGGTGATCGTCGCCGCGAGCACACCCATCCCGCCGAGCACCACCGTGCTCGACCTCAGCCTCCGCATGTCCCTGGCCCTCCCCTTCGCAGTCGCGACCGCACAGTGTAGGCCGGTCAATTCCAGCCGCAGCGCCTAGAGTCGTTTCGTGCTACTCGGGATGATTTGCGCGCTCGCCTCGTCCGTCTGCTTCGGCGCGGCCTCCGTTCTCCAGGCGATGGGGGCCCGCGCCACGACACCGGGAACCGGTGGCGGAGTCGACATCGCGCTGATGTGGCGGGTGCTGCGGCAGTGGCGGTACATCGCGGGCCTCTGCATGGACGGCCTCGGGTTCGTCCTGCAGATCGTGGCCCTGCGGACCCTGCCGATCTACGTGGTCGGCGCCGCCCTCGCCGCGAGCCTGGCGGTCACGGCGGTCATCGCCTCCCGGGTGCTGCGGGTGCGGCTCAGCCGGGTGGAATGGACGGCGGTGGGCGTGGTCTGCGCGGGGCTCGCGCTACTGGCCCTCGCCTCCGGCAAGGAGGGCCACCAGGACGGCCCCGAGTGGCTGCCCTGGGCGCTGCTCGCGAGCGCCTTCGGGGTGCTGCTGCTGGGCGTCGTGGGCGGGCGGCTGCCGGCGAAGCCCCGCGCCCTCGTCCTCGGCCTGGGGGCGGGCTTCGGCTTCGGGGTGGTGGAGGTGGCGGTCCGGCTGATCGACGGCGTCGACTTCGCCGATCCGGTCTGGTACGCGCTCCTGGTGGGCGGCGGGGCCGCGTTCGTCCTGCTGACCTCGGCGCTCCAGCGCGGCTCGGTGACGACGGCGACGGCGGGCGCGGTGCTCGGCGAGACGGTCGGCCCCGCGATCATCGGGGTGGCCTGGCTCGGCGACACCACCCGTGAGGGCCTCGGCTGGCTCGCGGTCACCGGCTTCGCGATCGCGGTGGCGGGCTCCCTGACCCTGGCGCGCTTCGGCGAACCACCGGAGGTGGACGCGAACGGGCGGCCGGTGGAGGCGGGGGCGGTGGGGTCCGGGGCGGCTGGGTCCGGGGCGGCGGGATCGGGGGCCGGCGGGGCCTCGGGACCGGGCTCCCGGACGGGGCCGAGCCCCGGGGACGGCACAGGGACGGGGCCGGGCACAGGCACGGACACTGGCCCCGGCACGGGGACGGGCACAGGCACTGGCCCCGGCACGGGGACGGGCACAGGCACTGGCCCCGGCACGGGGACGGGCACAGGCACAGGCACTGGCCCCGGCACGGGGCAGGACGCCCCCTAGGCGCCTGCCTCAGCTGCCCCCGGCGCCTGGGGCAGCACCCGGCACAGGGCCTGGAGGGCGCCCTGCCAGGCGCTGTCCGGGGGTGTCGCGTAGCCGACGACGAGGCCGTCCAGGGTCGCCGGCACCGCCGGGCGGCGGAACTGGTCGACACCCTGGACCGCGAGGCCGTTCCAGGCGGCGGCCCGCAGCACGTCCTGCTCCGTGCCGGGCGGCAGGGCCAGGACGGCGTGGAGGCCGGCCGCGATCCCGCTGACCCTCGTCTCCGGCGAGTGCGCGGCCACCGCCGCCACCAGCTGGTCGCGGCGCCGCCGGTAGCGCAGCCGCATCGCCCGTACGTGCCGGTCGTACGCCCCCGAGCCCAGGAACTCCGCGAACGCCAGCTGGTCCGGCGCGCTGGACACCCAGTCCACGGCCCCCTTCGCCGCCACCACCTCGCCGACCAGGCTCTCCGGCAGCACCATCCACGCGAGGCGCAGCCCAGGGGCGAGGGACTTGCTCGCGGTGCCGAGGTAGACGACCCGCTCGGGATCGAGTCCCTGGAGGGCGCCCACGGGCTGCCGGTCGTACCGGAACTCCCCGTCGTAGTCGTCCTCCAGGACGAAGCCGCCCGCGGCCCGCGCCCAGTCGACGACCTCCGCGCGCCGGTCCGGGGGGAGGGCGCCGCCCAGCGGGAACTGGTGGGCGGCCGTCATCAGGACGGCTCCGGCCGAGCCGAGGGGCCCGGACGCCTCGACCACGGTGCCGCGCCCGTCGAAGGGCAGGACCGGGGTGCCGAGGCCCGCGCCGGTGAGGAGACCCGCGTGGAGGCCGAGCCCGTACGACTCGATCGCGACGTCGCGGACGCCCCGGCTCCGCAGCACCTGACCGATGAGCATCAGACCGTGCACGAAGCCCGCGCAGACGACGATCCGTTCGGGCCGGGCGTACACGCCCCGCGCGCGGGCCAGGTACTCGGCGAGGACGGTGCGCAGTTCGATCCGGCCGCGCGGATCGCCGTACCCGAAGGCCTCGTTGGGGGCGGCGGTGAGCGCCCGCCGGTACGCCTTGAGCCACTCGGCGCGCGGGAAGGACGCCAGGTCGGGGGTGCCGGCCTTCAGGTTGTGCGCGGGCGTGGAGGGCCGGGGCAGGGCGCGCGCGGCAGCGGCGGCGGGCCCGGCGCCCGGCCCGGCCTCGGAGTGCCGGGGCTCAGGACGGCGCGGATCGGAACGACGGGGCTCCGCCCGCCCGGGCTCGGCGCGGCGCGGATCGGAACGACGCGGCTCCGCCCGTCCGGGCTCGGGACGGCGGGGCTGGGCGCGGCGGGCGACCCGGGTGCCGGAGCCCTGCCGGGCCGTCAGCCAGCCCTCGGCGACGAGTTCGGCGTAGGCGTCGGCGACGGTGTTGCGGGCCATGCCGAGGTCCGCGGCCAGCGACCGGGAGGACGGCAGCCGGGTGCCCGCCTCCAGGCGCCCGCTGCGCACCGCCTCGCGGAGCGCGTCCATGAGTCCGGCCCGCAGCCGCGGACCGCGCAGTTCCAGATGGAGATCAGCCCCGAAAGTGGCCCACTCGTTCGCCATGCGAATGGACCATACTCCTGAGCCACCTCGCTCGTACGGTGAAGACATGACCACGCACACGCACCCCATCGACACCCTGGACACCCTCGGCACCACCGCCCCGACCGAGTACGCCCACGAGCACGCCCCGCGCCTCCCCCTCGCCGAGCGCGTCCCCGAGTTCTACCGGGCCATGCTGCGTCTGGAGACGGCGGCGGCGAAGGACATCGACCCGACCCTGTACCACCTGATCAAGATCCGGGCCTCGCAGATCAACCACTGCGGCTTCTGCATCGACATGCACTCCAAGGACGCGCTGGCCGAGGGCGAGACCGTCGAGCGGATCGTGCAGCTCTCCGCCTGGGAGGAGTCCCGGCACTTCTACACCGAGCGGGAGCTCGCCGCCCTCGCGCTGACCGAGTCCGTGACCGTCCTCACCGACGGCTTCGTCCCCGACGAGGTGTACGCCCGCGCCGCCGAGCAGTTCGACGAGACCGAACTCGCCCGCGTCATCAGCGCGATCGTCGTCATCAACGCGTGGAACCGGATCGGCGTCACCACCCGGATGACGCCCGGCCACTACACCCCGCGCAGCGCATGAGCACGGCAGGGGGCGGGTCCGGAGCCGGGAGCGGGGACGGGCCCTGGGGCCCGGCGGCCCGGGTCCTGCACGCCCTCCACCGGGACCGGGCGGCCGGCGACCCGCTGGTGCTGCCCGGCCCGTGGGACGCGGTGAGCGCCCGCGCCTTCGAGGCGGCGGGGTTCCCCGCGCTCGCGACGCCGAGCGCCGGGATCGCCGCCTCCCTCGGGTACGAGGACGGGGCGACCCCGGTGGCGGAGATGTTCGCCGCCGTGACCCGGATCGTCCGGGCCGTCTCCGTGCCCGTGACGGCGGACCTGGAGGGCGGCTACGGGCTGCCGGCGCCCGAACTGGTGGAGCGCGTACGGGAGTCGGGGGCCGTCGGCGTGAATCTGGAGGACACCGGGCCGGGCGGCCGGCTCAAGGACCCGCGGGCGCACGCCGAGTGGCTGGCTGAGGTACGGGCCGCGGCGGGCCCCGGACTCCTCGTCAACGCGCGCGTGGACGCGTACATCCGCGGGACGTCCGAACCGCTGGAGGAGGCCATCGCCCGCGCCCGCCTCTACGCGGAGGCGGGCGCGGACTGCGTCTACCCGATCGCCGCACCGGCCGCGGACCTCCCGGCCCTGCGCACCGCCCTCGGCGGCCTCCCGCTCAACGCGCTGGCCGCCCCGGACGGCGGCCCGTCCTTCGCCGAGCTGGGCCGGCTCGGCGCGACCCGGATCACCTTCGGCGACGGCCTGCTCCTGCGCGCGCGGGACGACCTGGCGGCGCGGGCGGCGAAACTCCGCGAGAACAGGGCGGGTTGAGGCACCACTGACACCCCGGGCGGCCCACCGTACGGCCTCGGTCCCGCACGGAACCGCTCGTCCCGACCCGGCGCGTCCCAGCCCCGCGCGCGTGGCATCCCACGCACCCCGGCCCGGCGCGGCTCAGCCGCCGAGCAGCGCGCCTGCCGCCTGTCCGACGGCCACGCCCGAGGCGAGGATCCCGGTCACGGCACCCGCGTCCGTGAGGGCGCGGCGCACCCGGGTGAGCCGGCCCGCGTCCGCGCGGCCCGTGTTCTCGATCTCGGCCTCGGCCTCGGAGAGTTCGCCCTCCAGTGCGGCCGTCTGCTCCGTGGGGACGACCCCGCCGAGGTCGGCGCGGAGCCGGCGGATGGCCTGGAGCAGTTCCTCCTGCTGCGGGTCACGTGTGGCCGGGGCCCCGTGACCCGTACTGGTGACGGTGTTGTGGTCGCCGATGGTGACGTTGCCCCCGGCGTTGGTGACGTGGATGCCGCCCGCCGTGTTCCCGGTCCCGGTCACGATTCCTCCGATGCCGCCGATGCCCCAGTGCTCGACCACCCCAGCCTACGGCCGACTTGGGGCCTTTCCGGAGCATGAGAAACGGCGCCCCCGCGCCGTACGGTCGGTCGTACGGTTCGGGGGCGCCGGGCGCGTGGAGCCAGGACTCAGATGAGGCCGAGCTCGCGGACCGCGTCGTGCTCCTCGGAGAGCTCCTTCACCGAGGCGTCGATGCGCCCGCGCGAGAAGTCGTTGATCTCCAGGCCCTGGACGATCTCGTACTTGCCGTCCTTCGTGGTGACGGGGAAGGAGGAGATGAGACCCTCCGGGACGCCGTACGAGCCGTCCGACGGGATGCCCATGGAGGTCCAGTCGCCCGCGGCGGTGCCGTTGACCCAGGTGTGCACGTGGTCGATGGCGGCGTTCGCGGCCGAGGCGGCGGAGGACGCACCACGGGCGTCGATGATCGCGGCGCCGCGCTTGGCGACGGTCGGGATGAAGGTGTCGGCCAGCCACGCCTCGTCGTCGACGATCTCGGCGGCGTTCTTGCCGGCGATCTCCGCGTGGAAGATGTCCGGGTACTGGGTCGCGGAGTGGTTGCCCCAGATGGTGAGGCGCTTGATGTCCGTGACCGAGGCGCCGGTCTTCTTCGCCAGCTGCGTCAGCGCGCGGTTGTGGTCCAGGCGGGTCATGGCGGTGAAGCGCTCGGCCGGCACGTCCGGGGCGGACTGCTGCGCGATGAGGGCGTTGGTGTTGGCCGGGTTGCCGACGACGAGGATCTTGATGTCGTCCGCGGCGTGGGCGTTGATGGCCTGGCCCTGCGGCTTGAAGATGCCGCCGTTGGCGGCGAGCAGGTCGCCGCGCTCCATGCCCGGACCGCGCGGGCGGGCGCCCACGAGCAGGCCGATGTTGGCACCCTCGAAGCCCTTGTTCGGGTCGTCGAAGATGTCGATGCCCTTGAGCAGCGGGAAGGCGCAGTCGTCGAGCTCCATGGCGGTGCCCTCGGCGGCCTTCACGCCCTGCGGGATCTCGAGGAGGCGCAGCTTGACCGGCACGTCCGCGCCGAGCAGGTGGCCGGAGGCGATGCGGAAGAGCAGCGCGTAGCCGATCTGGCCGGCCGCGCCGGTCACGGTGACATTCACGGGAGTGCGGGTCATGGCGATCTCCGTAAGACAGCTGGCGGTGGGGGTCCCTGCCCCTGGTGCGGGATAGCTCTCTTGATCGATCGGTGTCTCGACATGAAGAGATATCCAGCGGTCAGGCTATCCGACCCGGGCCCCGGTGAATCCCCGCCCCCTTGTGGTCCGGCTCACTGCCGCCCTTCCGCGCGGCCGCGGTCACCCGTCCGCGCCCGCGTTCACGGGCCGGCGGTACAGCCCTCACTGCCGTCGGCGAGCTGCCCGCAGGCCCGCGCGCCCTCGGCGGAGCCGACGGCCACCATCGGCGTGTACGCGTCGGTCTCCTTCGCCACCGTGTCGGTGCCGGCGGCGACGGTCGCACGCCGCTCGGCGTCCCCGGCGCGGATCGTCACCGTGTCCCGGGGCGCGCCGCCGGTGAGCCGGGCCCAGGCCGCCCCGCAGGTCTCGCTGTAGCGGACCTCGACCTGCGCGGAGCCGACGACGGCGCGGGCGACGGTGGTGGCGAGGGGGCCGCCGCAGCCCATGGCCTCCGGGTCCTGCCCGGTGCAGTCGGGTCCCGCGCACCGCACGCCCGGGGGCAGGCTGGTGCGCTGGGTGGTGGGCGGGGCGGTGGTGACGGGCGGGGCGGCCGCCTTGTCGCCCTCGCCCGGGCCCTCGGAACCGCCGAGGTCCACGAGGAGCAGGGCGGCGGTGACGACGAGCAGCGCGCCGACGACGCCGGTGACGGCGAGCAGGACCTTGCCGCGGCGGGAGTCGGGGGTGCGCGCGGGAGGCGCGTCGGGGGCGGGGGCGCCGGGGGCGGGGGCTCGGACGGGGGCACCGAGGGCGGCGGCACCCGAGGCCAGACCGCCCGGACCGCCCGAGGCCGAACCGCCGGGGGCCGGACCGCCCGAGGCCGGACCGCCTGAGGCCAGACCGCCCGATCCACCGGAGGCCGGTCCGCCGGAGGCCGTGCGCGGGGCCGCCGGGCGGGGCCGGGGCCGGTCCAGGCGTCGGATCTCCATGGTGTGGTCGTCACCCGCCGGACCGTCGCGGAAGCCGCCGTCACCGTCCTCGGGCTCGGGCTCGGGTCGACGCTCGCCGCCCCCGCCCCCGCCCCCGTCCCCGAGCGGCGCGGCGGTGCGGGCCCAGGCGCGCTCCGCGCGCTCCCAGTCGGTCGCGAGGGCCGCCGGGTCGCTTCCGGTCACCTCGGCGAGTGCCACGACGGCGCTCCGGGGTACGGACCGACGGGCGTTCAGATACGTGTCCCACGCGGACCGTTCGTGCCCGGTGCGCTCGGCGACGGCCGTGACGCCGAGGCCGCTGCGGTCGATGAGGCGACGGAGCCGCTCCGTGAACGCGCGGACATCCGGATCGACTTCCTCCGGCAGCGCCTTCCAGCCAGGCATGGCGGTCCCCCTTGTCCCGTGCCTCCCGCGTCTCCCCTGCTCCACCGAAGGATGGCAGGTCCGTGGGCGATGCGCGCCCCGGATGCGCAGCCGAGGTACCGGAATGGTCACTTCCGTGCCACAGCGACCCATCGGGCCTTGAACCGACCTTGGCACGTACATGACCCTTGATCGCAGCGGCGCCCGCCCTCCCACGGGGGAGAGGGCGGGCGTCGCGCCACCTGCCGTCCGGGTCGTCCGGACGTCGGGCGACCGTCAGGTGACCGTCAGATGGAGGATGTCCTCCAGGAACGGGATCTTGAGCCAGGGCTTCGGCTGCACCATGAGCGCGAGCAGCACGATCAGGCCACCCATGACCCCGTACGTGATCATGTCCGTGAAGCGGGACCGTACGGCGAGCATGCCCACCGAGGGCAGCACCCGGCGCAGCACGGCCCCCACGAGGAGCGCCGCGCCGACCAGCATCGTGCCGATGCGGAACGACCACGAGAAGGCGTCCGTCCCGACCACGAGCAGGCCGAGCCCGGCGAGACCGAGCACGGTGAGCAGCGGCCACTGCCGGGCGGGCGCCGGGGCGTCACTGGGGGCCGCCCGGCCGCCGCCCTCGGGCCGCGCGGTGTCGGTGGTGAGGCTGGGCGCGGGCCGCTTCCAGACCGTGGCCCCGGTCGGCGCAGCCCCGGTCGAGGCACCCCCGACCGAAGCGCCCCCGGCCGAGGCGCCGGAGCCCGAGGCACGCGGACCCGAGGCGCCGGAGCCCGGGGCCGCCGCGCTCCCGTTCTTGGACGGACCGTCGGCAGCCCCGTCCGGGTTCCCGGCTGTGCCCGGGGTCCCGGGGGTCACGTCAGAGCGCCGCGGCCGCGCGCTCGGCGGCCTCGACGACGTTGACGAGGAGCTGGGCGCGGGTCATCGGGCCGACGCCGCCGGGGTTCGGGGAGATCCAGCCGGCCACCTCGGAGACGCCCGGGTCCACGTCGCCGACGATCTTGCCCTCGCCGTTGCGGGAGACGCCGACGTCGAGGACGGCCGCGCCCGGCTTCACGTCCTCGGGCTTGATCAGGTGCGGCACGCCGGCCGCCGCGACGATGATGTCGGCGTTCCGCAGGTGCGCCGACAGGTCCCGGGTGCCGGTGTGGCACTGGGTCACGGTCGCGTTCTCGGAGCGGCGGGTGAGGATGAGCGGCATCGGGCGGCCGATGGTGACACCGCGGCCGACGACCACGACCTCCGCGCCGTTGATCTCCACGCCGTGCGCGCGGAGCAGCGTGATGACGCCGTTCGGCGTGCAGGGCAGCGGGGCGGGCTCGTTGAGGACGAGCCGGCCGAGGTTGGTGGGGTGCAGACCGTCGGCGTCCTTGGCCGGGTCCATCAGCTCCAGGATGCGGTTCTCGTCGATGCCCTTGGGGAGCGGGAGCTGCACGATGTAGCCCGTGCACGCCGGGTCCTCGTTGAGCTCCCGTACGACCGCCTCGATCTCCTCCTGGGTGGCGGTGGCGGGCAGCGTGCGCTGGATCGAGGCGAGGCCGACCTGCGCGCAGTCGCGGTGCTTGCCGGCGACGTACTTGTGGCTCGCCGGGTCGTCGCCGACCAGGACGGTGCCGAGTCCGGGTGTGATGCCCTGCTCCTTGAGGGCCGCCACACGGACGGTCAGATCGGACTTGATCGCGGCTGCGGTGGCCTTGCCATCGAGAATCTGGGCGCTCATGGAGACATCCTCCCGGATGAACCCCGCCTTGTTCCAATTCGCTCGTGCCGGGCGGCCGGTCACACGGAGCGACGGGTTGCACTTGCACAACTCGGATGCGTATCGACTGGACAAAAAGTCGACCAAGCGACCACGATGATCGGCGAAGTACCGCGGAAAGTGCCGGGGGGAATCCGCTCACATCCCGTGAAAAGTCCTCCGCGCGGGCCGCGTCGTCCCCGCACAGAGAAATTCACGGAGGAAACCCGCGATGAGCTTCGGTGACCCGAACAACCCGTACGGCCAGCCGCAGGGCCAGGGCCAGGGCCAGCAGCCCGGTTACGGCTACCCGCAGGCGCCCCAGGGCGTGCCGCCGCAGCAGGGCTACGGCTACCCGGCGGCTCCGCCGGTCTCCCCGTACGGCGGGGGCGGCTACCCGGGCGTGGCCATGGAGATGCCCGGTGGGGTGAAGGCCGCGCGCGTGATGATGTGGATCCTCGGCGCGTTCAACGTCCTCGGCGGCCTCGCCATGATCGGCATGTCCTTCGCGATCGACGGCGAGCTGGAGAAGTCGGGCGCCTCGTCCGCCGACGCCGCGGCCTTCGGCGACCTCGGCCAGGGCATCCTGATCGGCCTCGGCATCTTCTCGCTGATCATCGGCGCCCTCGGCATGGTGCTCGCCGCCAAGTTCAAGTCCGGCGCCAGCGGCGTCCGGATCGGCACCATCGTCTACGCCTCGTTCACGGTGCTGTTCAGCGTCTTCTCGCTGCCGCTCGGCATCGTGAGCCTCGTCCTCGGCGTCCTGATCATCGTCTTCGTGGCGAAGTCGGACGGCTCGGCCTGGTTCAACCGCAACAAGCAGCAGTACTGATCCACACACGACTGGGGCCCGGTTCCGTATTTCTGGAACCGGGCCCCAGCCGTGTCCGGCGCGTCAGACCCGCTTGAGGACCGCGAAGCCGTCCGAGCGGTGGGTGATCTCGTACCGCGCCTCCGGATGCAGTTGCGAAGCCAGCTGCTCGGGGTCCGTGACCTGCTGCGACCAGCCGCGCAGGTCGAAGGCGAGATAGTCCGGGGTGGCGCCCTTCGACGTGCCGACCCAGTAGACCCGGTGGTCCGCCGTGAGGTGGGCGAGGAGCGAGACGTCCGCCTCCACGCTCGCGCCCTCCGGCACCGCGTCGACCGCCGCCCGCGCCTGCTCGACCCGGACGTCCGTCCGGTACGTCTCCGGCTTCGTGAGCTCCCGCAGCGGCAGGTTCGCGGCGAGCACCAGCGCGACCGCCGTCGCCACCGGGACGGCGACCTTCCCGTACGAGGCGAGCCACGCGCGCGGGGAGGTGCGCACCGAGCGGACGCCGTCCACCAGGGCCAGGAAGACCACCGGCATGAGGATGGCGCTGTAGTGCCAGTGCATGCCCCAGTGGTTGGGGTCCTGGGAGAGGAAGCGCCAGCCGAGCGTGGGCAGCACGAGCAGGACCAGCGGGGAGCGCAGGGCGAGGAAGCCGGTGATCGCGAGCAGGAAGACCACCATCTCCCAGCGCTCGCCCGAGGTGAGCGCGTCGCCGATGACCTGCCCGAAGGAGGTCTCGGTGCCCTGTCCGGTCTTCTCGATCTTCGACCAGTAGTCGTACTCGCCGACCCGGCTCGCCGCCGGGATCAGGACGAGGACGGTCAGCGCGAACGCCGCCGCCCCGAAGCCGGCCAGCGCCGCGCCGAGTCGCTTCTGCCCCTTAAGGAAGAGGACCACGCCGACCATCGAGACCGTCAGGCCCATGTCCTCCTTGACGAGGACGAGCGGTGCGGCCCAGGCGGCGGCCGCGGTCCAGCGCCCGAGGAGCAGGGCCCGGCAGGTGAGGGCGAGCACGGGGACGGCGAAGGCGATCTCGTGGAAGTCGGACTTGACGGCTTCCTGGAGCCCCCAGGAGAGCCCGTACGCGAGGGCGAGGCCGATGCCGGCGGCCCGGCTGCCGAGGATCTGCTGGGTGGTGCGGCCGACGACGACGGCGCCGAGGGCGAAGAGCGCGGCCTGGGCGAAGAGCAGGGAGGCCGGCGAGGACCAGACCCAGTACAGCGGCGCGAGGAGCGCCGTGACGGGGCTGAAGTGGTCGCCGAGTATGTGGAAGCCGGGGCCCTTGATGTCGACGACGGGGGCCCGGAACTCGGCGTACGCCCGGACGGACTGCCCGAAGATCCCGAGGTCCCAGGACGGGGTGCGGAAGTGCGCGTACTGCACCCAGGAGTACAGGAAGTACAGGCCGCACAGGACGCCCGCGAGGATCAGGTACGGGCGGAGCGGGGCCGGCGCGAGGCCGTCCGGCGACTCGGTGCCGGTGGCGCCCCGAGTGCCGGTGTCGGCATCCTCGGCGGACCTGTTCTGTACGTCCAACACCACGCCCCCACTACCAGTGGTCGACAAAAGAGCAACCCATTAGACCAGAGTCCACTCGATCGGCGGATCGATCACGGAGCGGTCCCGGGCACGAAGAGGGGCGGCCCGCCGGGACAGGTCCCGGCGGGCCGCCCGCCTCTCATACGGACCGGTTCACCCGGCCCCGTGCGCACCGATCAGGGGAAGACGTGCGTACCGATCAGTGGAAGAAGTGACGCGTCCCCGTGAAGTACATCGTCACGCCGGCCTTCTTCGCGGCCTCGACCACCAGCTCGTCCCGCATCGAACCGCCCGGCTGCACGACCGCCTTCACGCCGGCCGCGGTGAGGATCTCCAGGCCGTCCGGGAAGGGGAAGAAGGCGTCCGAGGCGGCGTAGGAGCCGCGCGCCCGCTCCTCGCCGGCCCGCTCGACCGCGAGCTTCGCGGAGTCGACGCGGTTGACCTGGCCCATGCCGACGCCGACCGAGGCGCCGTCCTTGGAGAGCAGGATCGCGTTGGACTTGACCGCGCGGCAGGCCTTCCAGGCGAAGGCGAGCTCGGCGAGCTCCTCCGCGGACAGGGCCTCACCGGTCGCCAGGGTCCAGTTCGCCGGGTCGTCGCCCTCGGCCTGGAGGCGGTCGGTGACCTGGAGGAGCGCGCCGCCGTCGATCGGCTTGACCTCGACCGGGTTGCCCGGGGCGCCGTCCGCCCTGAGCACCCGGATGTTCTTCTTCTTGGCGAGGACCTCGACGGCCCCGTCCTCGTACGCCGGGGCGACGATGACCTCGGTGAAGATCTCCGCGACCTGCTCGGCCATCGCGACCGAGACGGGGCGGTTGACGGCGATGACGCCGCCGAACGCGGACAGCGGGTCGCAGGCGTGCGCCTTGCGGTGGGCCTCGGCGACGTCGGCGCCGATCGCGATGCCGCACGGGTTGGCGTGCTTGATGATCGCGACGCAGGGCTCGGTGTGGTCGTACGCGGCCCGGCGCGCGGCGTCGGTGTCCGTGTAGTTGTTGTACGACATCTCCTTGCCGTGCAGCTGCTCGGCCTCGGCGAGGCCGCCCGTGCCGTCGACGTACAGCGCGGCGCCCTGGTGCGGGTTCTCGCCGTACCGCAGGACGTTGTTCCGCTCGTACGTGGCGCCCAGGAAGTCGGGGAAGCCCGACTCGTCGGCGGCCGCGTAGTCGGCGGCGAACCAGGAGGCGACGGCCACGTCGTACGCGGCGGTGTGCTGGAAGGCCTCGGCCGCGAGCCGCTTGCGGGCGGTCAGGTCGAAGCCGCCGGCCTGGACGGCCGCGAGGACGTCGGCGTACCGCTCGGGGCTGGTGACGATCGCCACGGACGGGTGGTTCTTGGCCGCGGCGCGCACCATCGACGGGCCGCCGATGTCGATCTGCTCGACGCACTCGTCGGGAGTGGCGCCGGAGGCGACGGTCTCCTTGAACGGGTAGAGGTTCGCGACGACCAGGTCGAAGGGCTCCACGCCGAGCTCGGCGAGCTGCTCGCGGTGCGACTCCAGGCGCAGGTCGGCGAGGATGCCGGCGTGCACGCGCGGGTGGAGGGTCTTGACGCGGCCGTCCAGGCACTCGGGGAAGCCGGTCAGCTCCTCGACCTTGGTGACCGGCACACCGGCGGCGGCGATCTTCCCGGCCGTGGAGCCGGTGGAGACGAGCTCGACACCGGCCTCGTGCAGACCGCGGGCCAGCTCTTCGAGCCCCGTCTTGTCGTAGACGCTGACCAGCGCGCGGCGGATGGGCTTAACGGTGTCCGTGTTCACCGACATGAACCTTTCGTCCCTCAATGCGGTAGCCGTGCCGGGCGAGGCGCCCCACGACGTCGACGAGCAGTGAGCGCTCGACTTCCTTGATGCGCTCGTGCAGAGCGGCTTCATCGTCCTCGTCCCGCACCTCGACCACGCCCTGGGCGATGATCGGGCCGGTGTCGACACCGTCGTCGACGAAGTGGACGGTGCACCCGGTGACCTTCGCGCCGTAGGCGAGGGCGTCACGCACCCCGTGGGCACCGGGAAAACTGGGCAGCAGAGCCGGGTGGGTGTTGACGACCCGGCCGCCGAAGCGGGCGAGGAACTCCTTGCCGACGATCTTCATGAAGCCGGCCGAGACGACGAGATCCGGCTCGTACGCGGCGGTGGCCACGGTGAGGGCGCGGTCCCACTCCTCGCGGGTGGCGTGGTCCTTGACCCGGCAGACGAAGGTCGGCAGTCCGGCGCGCTCGGCGCGCTCCAGACCCGCGATGCCGTCGCGGTCGGCGCCGACGGCGACGATCTCCGCGCCGTAGCCCTCGGGGTCCGCGGCGATGCCGTCGAGGAGGGCCTGCAGGTTGGTACCGGAACCGGAGACCAGGACGACGAGGCGGGCGGCAGCCACTGGGTCACTCTTTCCGTGGTGTTTGTACGGTCGTACGAACGAATCGTGCCGCTCGATACGGGGAACCCTACGAATGGCTCGACCGTCAGCAACGATACCGGCACACCGGACGGCCCCCACGGGACGGGGGCGGAGCAGGGCGGTAGCGTCAAGGTCCGACGCCGGACGCGCACCCGACCAGCACCGGTCGCGCACACGAACGGCGGCGGACGAGACAGCAGCGGAGACCACGGGTGCGGCCGTGGTCGTGACGACAGAGGGAAGACGTTCAGCAGATGCCGGAACGCCAGTCCACGGACGACAACAACCCCTTCGCTCCGCCGCCCGAGGGCCGGCCGGATCAGCCGTGGCAGCCGCGGCGACCGGACGGCGCCGACAGCCCGGACGACGAATCGTCCGAAGGCTCCGGGTCGTCGGGGCCGTCGGACGGCCGCTGGAGCCCGCGCCAGCCGGGCCGCTCGGACGACGGCTTCGGCCGTGGGCCCGAGCGCCAGGGCGGCGGCCAGGGCGGACCGGAGGGCGGACCCGGACAGGGTGGGCCCGGCCAGGGCGGGGGACGGGGGCTCCGCTGGGACCCGACGGACCCGGCGCAGCGCCGCGCGCGGTACGCGATCCTCGCCGGCATGTGGGCCTTCTTCTTCGCCATCTTCGAGATCCCGGAACTGGCGCTGCTGCTCGGCGCCCTCGGCGTCTACTGGGGGATCAGCTCGCTGCGCGCCAAGCCGAAGCCGGCCGGCGAGCTGTCGCCGACATCACAGTCGGCGGCCGGGGCGGCGTCCCACCCCTCGCGACAGGCCGCGGGGCAGCCCGTCGGCCGGCCTTCGGGGCAGGGCGCCACGGCGGCCCCGCTCCGCTCGATGCGGACGGCCGCGATCAGCGGTCTGGTCGCGGCGAGCGTGGCCCTGATGATCGTCGCCGTGGGCTTCACGATGCAGCTCGTCTACCGCGACTTCTACGAGTGCCGTGACGACGCCCTCACCCACGCCGGCCAGCTGGCCTGCAACGACCTCCTGCCCAAGCCGCTGCGCGCGGGCTTCGGGGTCCGGGAGTAGCACGGCGGACGGGCCCCTAGGCCGACGGCGCCGCAGGCGGGGGCGGGGGCGCGCCGGGTTCCCAGGCCGCCGGGAGGTAGTCGTAGGGCTCGAAGGCGGAGTCGCCGTACGGGTCGTAGCCGTCGTAGGCGCCGTACGGCGGGTCGTCGTCGAGCCCGAGGCCGGCGACGGGCGCCTTCGCCCCGGCCGTCTTCCCGCCGGGAGCCGCCGGAGGCGTGCCCGGTGGGGCCTTCTCGCCCTCCGGCCCCTCCGGGGCGGACGGGACGGGCGGGAGGGACGGGGGTACGGAACCGGCGGCGGGTACGCGGCCGGCCTCGGGCCCCGCGGGTGCGGTCGCCGCCCGCACCGCCGCCACCGGAGCCTCCACCGACGCCGGCTGGCGCTTCGGGCGCGGGACGCGCCGCCCCCAGGCCCGTACCCCCAGGGCCATCGGCACCCCGACGCAAGCGCCCCACAAAACCGTCGCCGCCCCCGTCTGCCACCACACCGGGCCGAAGGCGGCCAGCCGGGCCGTGCCGAGCGGGCCACCCGCCGCGGCCGAGAGCAGGGCGACCACCGCACCGCAGCCCCAGGCCGCGCCCAGCGCCGTCAGCGCCGTGTCCCGGGCCGTCCAGGTCCGCGCCGAGCGGCCCACCCGGCCGCCCTGGAGCAACACGGCGGCGAGCGGGACCGCCGCGGCCGCCCCGTGCAGCCAGCCGCCACGCCCGTCGTCGGGCAGCGCGGCCAGCAGCGGGAACGGCGGCGCGGCCGGGTCGCCGACGAGGCCCAGCGGCGTCGCGAACGCGCCCGTGCCGAGGGTGAAGCCAGGCCCCAGCCCGTACGCGGCTCCCCAGACGGCCATGTTCGGCAGCAGCGCGAGGACCAGCAGCAGCACCGCCACCCGCCCCGACCACTCCCCCGTGAGGCCCGCGTACGCGGCCTGCGCCTCGCCGGCGTGCCAGGCCAGCGAGACCGCCGCGACGACCGCGCCGCCGCCGAGCAGGGTGGCGAGCCCGAGCCCGGCCGCCCGCAGGGCGGCGGCCGCCTGGCGCTGCTCGGGGAGGGGGCGTCCGAACGCCGTCCAGGCGCCCGCCCCGGCCGCGCCCACCACGACGGCGGGCAGCCAGAGCCCGGCGCTGAGCGGCTCGACGGGCAGCGGGCCGCTCTCGCCGTAGACCACGACCGCGGCGGCGACCAGGAGGTATCCGCCGGCCACGGCGCCGACCGCGGCGCCCGCGGACGGGGGCCGCCGGTCACCGCCGTCGGCCGCGTCGAGGGTGTCGCGGGCGGCGCGGTGGACGAGCCAGACGGGCAGGACGGTCAGGAGCATCGGCACGATGCCGAGGGGCGCGGGGAGCCCGGACAGGGTGTCCGTGCGGACGAGGTCCACGCCGTGCGCGAGCAGCCAGAGCCCGGCGGCCAGGTGCAGGGCGCCGCCGGGGCCGCTGTCGGGGTACGGGGAGCTGATCCAGCCGGCGACCACCAGGACCGCGAGGGCGCCGAGTCCCAGTCCGGCGGCGACCCCGCCCCGGACGCAGGCGGTGGCGAGCGCTGCGGAACGGCCGCCCCGGACCAGGGGGTGCTCGGTCACATGGGTCACGGGGCCATGCTCCCAACGACACGCGCTTTTGCCGCGTAACAGGCAAACCTCCGTTGTGTCGCTCAAGATACGTTTATGTACTTTTCCGCCCACAGCAGCTCTGCGGGAGGTCGACGCCGATGAGCCGGAGCACCGCGGATTCCGCATCCGCCGTCACCCTGCCGACCCCGAAGGAGCGGCGCAGGTTGCGTGAGGCCCTCGCCCTGAGCGAGGAGCAGGTCGCCGAGGCCATGGGCGTCACGAAGGCCACGGTCAAGGCATGGGAGACCGGGCGTTCGGCACCACGGGGCCGCAAGCGCGAGGCGTACGCGAAGCTGCTCGGCGCGTACGGGCCGGGCGAGGGGCCGGGCGACGCTCCGAGCTCTGCGGACTCGGCCGCCTCCCCGTCGGCCGCCTCACCGTCGGCCGCTTCGCCGTCGGCCGCCTCCCCGTCGGTCTCTTCGCCCGCTCCGGAGAGGCCCGCGGAGCCGCCATGGGCCGCGCCACCGTCACCCGTACGGCCGCAGACCCCGGCGAAAGCACAGGCGCAGGCACCCGCCCCCACGGCGAACGTCCGGCCCAAGGCCGCGGCCAAGCGGGCCGCCAAGCCGCCGAAGGCCCCCTCCCCGTCGCCGGCCATCGCCGCGGGCCCGGCCCGCAAGGGCGCCCCGATGCCGCAGGAACGGCTGAAACCGGTCGCGGCCGAGGCCCCGCGGGTCGCAGAGGAGACGCCCCTCGGTCCCCCCGCCGTACCGGGGCTCACCCCCGAGGAGGCGTTCGACGCGCTGTACGCGCACGCGGCGCCCGGCCTCGTCCACCAGACGTATCTGCTGACCGGCCGGCGGCGGCTCTCCCGGGAGTCCGTCGAGCAGGCCTTCCACCGGGCCTGGGAGCACTGGCCCGAGGTCGCCCGCGACGCGGACCCGGTGGGCTGGGTGCGGGCGACGGCCTACGAGTACGCCCTCTCCCCCTGGCACCGGCTGCGCCGCACCCACAAGCACCCCGACGCCCCGCCCGCGGAGCCGGGCCGGCGGGCGCTGCTCACCGCACTCCTCGAACTGCCGGCGCCGTACCGCCGTACCGTCCTGCTCTACGACGGGCTCGGCCTCGACCTGCCGGAGACCGCCGCCGAGACCGAGGCGAGCACCCCCGCGGCGGCCAACCGGCTGCTGCACGCCCGCACGGTCCTCGCTAAGCGGGTGCCCGAACTCGCCGACCCGGACACCCTGCACGAGCGCCTCGGCGCGCTGGTCACGGAGGCACCGACGGCGACCCTCCCGGCGGCCCGCACGGTCCGGGGCGGCAGCGAGCGCCGGGCGCGGACGTGGACGCGCGCGGTGCTGGGGGTGACGGCGGCCCTCATCACCGTCACGGGCCTCACGGCGGCGACCGCGCCGACCCACTACATCCCCGTGAACGCCCCCGGCGAGACCGTCAACGGCGTCCCGGTGCGCGGCGGACCGCAGAAGCTCCGCCAGGAGGACCTGGAGCTCCGCGACAGACTGCGCTCCGAACCGAACCCGGGTCCCGAGCGGCTGATCCCGGCCGCCGAGTAACGCCGGCCGGCAGCCGCCGCATACGAGAGGGCCCCGCCCTCGCCCGGTGACCGGGCGGGGGCGGGGCCCTCTCGTACAACTGCCGCGGCGGACCGCGACCACTTGCGGCTGCTTCAGCCCGCGAGGCTGTGCTAGCCGGCCAGAATGGCGCGCGCCAGCTTGGCCGTCTCGGTCGGCGTCTTGCCGACCTTGACGCCGGCGGCCTCGAGGGCCTCCTTCTTCGCCTGGGCGGTGCCGGAGGAGCCGGAGACGATGGCGCCGGCGTGGCCCATGGTCTTGCCCTCGGGCGCGGTGAAGCCCGCGACGTAGCCGACGACCGGCTTGGTGACGTTGGCCTTGATGAAGTCGGCCGCACGCTCCTCGGCGTCGCCGCCGATCTCACCGATCATGACGATCAGGTCGGTGTCGGGGTCCGCCTCGAACGCCGCGAGGGCGTCGATGTGCGTGGTGCCGATGACCGGGTCGCCACCGATGCCGACGGCGGACGAGAAGCCGATGTCACGGAGCTCGTACATCATCTGGTACGTCAGCGTGCCGGACTTCGAGACCAGGCCGATGCGGCCCGGCTTCGTGATGTCGCCCGGGATGATGCCGGCGTTGGACTGGCCCGGGGTGATGAGACCGGGGCAGTTCGGGCCGATGATGCGGGTCTTGTTGCCCTTCGCCTGCGCGTACGCCCAGAAGGCGGCGGAGTCGTGGACCGCGATGCCCTCGGTGATGACGACGGCCAGCGGGATCTCGGCGTCGATCGCCTCGACCACGGCGGCCTTCGCGAACGCCGGCGGGACGAAGAGGACCGAGACGTTGGCGCCGGTCTCCTTCATCGCCTCGGCGACGGAGCCGAAGACCGGGACCTCGGTGCCGTCGAAGTCGACGGTCGTGCCGGCCTTGCGCGGGTTCACGCCACCGACGATGTTGGTGCCGTCACCCAGCATGAGCTTGGTGTGCTTCATGCCCGTGGCACCGGTCATGCCCTGGACGATGACCTTGCTGTCCTTGGTCAGGAAGATAGCCATGGTGTTCTGACCTCGTCCCTTACTTCGCAGCCGCGAGCTCGGCGGCCTTGTCGGCCGCGCCGTCCATGGTGTCCACGCGCTGCACGAGCGGGTGGTTCGCGTCCGACAGGATCTTGCGACCCAGCTCCGCGTTGTTGCCGTCGAGGCGCACGACCAGCGGCTTGGTGACCTCTTCGCCCTTGGAGGCGAGGAGCTCCAGGGCCTGGACGATGCCGTTGGCGACCTCGTCACAGGCGGTGATGCCACCGAAGACGTTGACGAACACGGACTTGACGTCCGGGTCGCCCAGGATGATCTCCAGGCCGTTCGCCATGACCTCGGCGGAGGCGCCGCCACCGATGTCGAGGAAGTTGGCCGGCTTCACGCCACCGTGGTTCTCACCGGCGTACGCGACGACGTCCAGGGTCGACATGACCAGACCGGCACCGTTACCGATGATGCCGACCTCGCCCTCGAGCTTGACGTAGTTGAGGTTCTTGGCCTTGGCGGCAGCCTCGAGCGGGTTGGCTGCGGCCTTGTCCTCGAGCGCCTCGTGGTCGGGCTGACGGAAGTCGGCGTTCTCGTCGAGAGACACCTTGCCGTCCAGCGCCAGGATGCGGCCGTCCTTGGTCTTCACCAGCGGGTTGACCTCGACGAGGAGCGCGTCCTCGGCGACGAAGGTCTTCCACAGGGTGACCAGGGCCTCGGCGACACCCTCGGCCACGTCGGCCGGGAACTTCGCCAGGGCCACGATCTCGCGGGCCTTCTCGATGTCGACGCCGTCCACGGCGTTGACCGGGACCTTCGCGAGGGCCTCGGGGGTCTTCTCCGCGACCTCCTCGATGTCCATGCCGCCCTGCACCGACGCCATCGCGAGGAAGGTGCGGTTGGTGCGGTCGAGGAGGTACGAGACGTAGTACTCCGCCTCGATCTCCGGGGACAGCTCGGCGATCATCACCTTGTGGACCGTGTGGCCCTTGATGTCCATCCCGAGGATGTCCGTCGCACGGGCGACGGCCTCGTCCGGGTTCGCCGCCAGCTTCACGCCGCCGGCCTTGCCGCGGCCACCGACCTTCACCTGCGCCTTGACGACGGACTTGCCGCCAAGACGCTCGGTGGCCTCGCGCGCCGCCTCAGGCGTGTCGATGACTTCACCGGCCAGCACCGGTACACCGTGCTTGGCGAAGAGGTCCCTCGCCTGGTACTCGAACAGGTCCACGCGCGTCCGTCCCTTTTCTGATGATCGCGGTTCGTTGTCTGCGTGGGCGTGCCGCGAAGGGCAACGTGACTGCACTGTCACAAGGGAGGCGCACACGGTGACCGTGGACGCGGCATGTCCGTCTCGCAGGTTATCGCCGAGGGACGTGGGTCCCTAAATCGCAGATCACAACGGAGCGGTGATACGGGTCACAGGCTGTAGGGGCCACGGGGTCGTACGGAGGGGGTGCGCGGTGCCGGCGCGCGGCCTGCACGGCAGGCGGGGCCTGGCCTGCCGCCCGCTCACGACGCGCCGGGAACGTGGGTGAGGGCCGCTCGTAGACGTGTGTGATATGGGACTCAGTGAGGTCCGGGACACCCGTGCGGGTGGTCACGCGACGACGGATTCCGTACCCGCGGCGCCGGCCGGAGGGGTGCGGCCCGGCAGGTTCCGCGGTGCCGGTCGGGACGCGGGGTGCCGGTCAGGCCGCAGGGTGCCGGTCAGGCCGCAGGTATCGGCAGCGGGCGCTTCTCCAGGGCGGCGGCCATGATCTCCGGGAACAGGTCGGGAGTGCAGGCGAAGGCCGGGGCGCCGAGCGCCGCGAGCGCCGCCGCGTGGTCGCGGTCGTACGCCGGGGCTCCCTCGTCGGAGAGGGCGAGCAGGGCGACGAACTGGACGCCGGAGGCCTTCATCGCCGCGACCCGCTTGAGCATCTCGTCGCGGATGCCGCCCTCGTACAGATCGCTGATGAGGACGACGACGGTGTCGGCGGGGCGAGTGATCTTCGACTGGCAGTGGGCGAGGGCGCGGTTGATGTCGGTCCCGCCGCCGAGCTGGATGCCGAAGAGGACGTCGACGGGGTCGTCGATCCGGTCGGTCAGGTCCACCACCGCGGTGTCGAAGACGACGAGCCGGGTGGCGATCGACCGCATGGAGGCGAGTACGGCCCCGAAGACGGACGCGTGGACGACGGAGGCGGCCATGGAGCCGGACTGGTCGATGCAGAGGACGACCTCCTTCCGTATCGCCTGCGAGGCACGCCCGTGGCCGATCAGCCGCTCGGGGACGACCGTGCGGTGCTCGGGCAGATAGTGCTTGAGGTTGGCGCGGATCGTCCGGTCCCAGTCGATGTCCCGGTGGCGGGGGCGGCTGATCCGGGCGGAGCGGTCGAGGGCGCCGGTGAGGGTCGCGCGGGTGCGGGTGGCGAGGCGCTTCTCCAGGTCCTCGACGACCTTGCGCACGACGGCCCGCGCGGTCTCCCGGGTCGTCTCTGGCATGGCCTTGTGAAGGGAGAGCAGGGTGCCGACGAGGTGGACGTCCGCCTCGACGGCCTCCAGCATCTCCGGCTCCAGGAGCAGGGTGGCGAGGCCGAGGCGGTCGATCGCGTCGCGCTGCATGACCTGGACGACGGAGCTGGGGAAGTACGTCCGGATGTCGCCGAGCCAGCGGGCTACGGAGGGCGCGGAGGCCCCGAGCCCGGCCGAGCGGTCCCGTCCGGTGCGGTCGCCGCTCTGGTTCACGCGGCCGTAGAGGGCGGAGAGAGCTCCGTCCATGGCGGCGTCGGTGCCGGTGAGCGCGCGGCCGGTGCCGTCGGCCTCCCCGCCGCCGAGGACGAGCCGCCAGCGACGCAGCCGCTCGTCGTCCGCCGCCCCCGTGTCCCCGGCGGTGGTCGGTCGGGTGGTGGCGTCGGTGGGTGTGCCGGTGGAGGCGTCGGCGGTCGGTCGGGTGGTGGCGTCGGTGGGCGGGCCGGTGGAGGCGTCGGTGGGTGTGCCGGTGCTCATACGAGGGCCTCCGTGCCGAGGACGAGGTGGAGGAGGGGCAGAACGGCGTCCGCCCGGTCACGGTCGGGGGTGGGCGCGAAACCGGGCACGCCCGGGGTGGTGTGCCCGGGGCCGCCGGCGTGTCGGCCGCGGGCGACCAGTTCGCCGAGGGTGCGGCGGACGCCCGGCTCGTATCCGGAGAAGGTGCGCCGCAGCAGCGGCAGGACGTCGGTGAACGCCTCCGCCGGGACGCCCGTCAGCCAGTCGTCGACCAGTCCGAGGAGGCGCTCGTCGTGGACCAGGAGGAGTCCGCCGCCCGAGGCCCCGCCGACGAAGCCGTCGATCCAGGCGGCGGCGTCGGGCGGCGGGGTGCCGGGAGAGAGGGCGCGGCTCATCAGAAGGGCGGCCTCGCCCTCGGTGATCCGGCCCTCGTCCAGGAGGAGCCGGGCGGCGCGGCCCCTGAGGACGCCCGGGATCCGGTCGTGGTCGGCAAGCCGGCGCAGGGCACCGGCCCAGCGGTCGGCCGGCCCGTCCGCTCCGGGGAGCAGTCCGACGGCCTGGTGCACCTCGTCGATCCGCTCGCGCATGGCGTCGGCCGCGTCGGTGTCGAGTCCCGTGCAGGCGGGCGGCAGGCCGACGCAGATCCGTTCGGCGAGGCCGGCGGCGACCTCGGCGAGGTCCGCCGTCCCGGTGCCCCGGACGTCGCCGTAGCGCAGGGAGCGGGCGAGGGCGGGGAGGGCCTGGGCGAGATGGGCGACGTCTGTGTCGAGCGCCGCCCGGTCGGCGAGCGCTCGCATGACGACGGGGAGCGCGTCGGTGAGCCCGGCGAGCAGGCACTGCTCGGCGAGGGCGGTGATGTCGGCGAGGGCCTTCGCTCCCAGGGCCCGGGACCTGGCGCGGGCGGTGGCGGCGGCCTCGACGGTGGTGCCCCAGACGCCGGCCTCGGCGACCTGGACGTGCAGCTCGGGCTCCCAGCTCAGCCGCCAGCTCTCCCGGAAGGTGCCGGTGCCGGAGCGGCCGGTGGCCCGTTCGCCCCAGCCGACGCCGAGGAGCCGCAGCCGGTGCAGCAGCCGGCTGCGCTCCCCGTCCAGGTCCTTGCGGAGGTCGAGATCGAGGTCGCGGTCGGTGGCCTCCGGCTTGAGGCGCAGGGTGCGCTGACGGCGGGCCAGGTCGCGCTGGAGGGGGACGGCGGGGGCGCCGGCCGGGACCTCGCCGAGGACGTCGCCGACGACGAGCCGGTCCCGGACGAGGTCGAGCGGCACGTCGGAGCCCTCGCAGAGCACGGCGCGGACGGCGTCGGTCGTCTCTTCGAGGCCGGGGAGCGGGCGGCCGCGCAGCGCGGCGAGGGTCTCGGCGAGCCGGACGGCCTCGATGACATGGGCGGACGAGACGAGGTGGTCCTCGGCCCTGAGGAGCCCGGCGACCTTGGTCATCCACCGCTCGACGGGCCGGTCGGGGGCGGCGAAGAGATGCGCGTACCAGCCGGGCGCCTCGATCCCGGCGCCGTACCCCGAGCGGCGGGCGAGCCTGCGGTGGGTCCAGGGGACCCAGGTCATCTCGGTCCTCACCTTGGGCAGTCCCTTGAGCAGGGCCCGGTCGGCGGCGACGGTGGTCTTCCGGGTGAGGGCGGGGACGTGCCAGGCGCCGCAGACGACGGCGACGGCGTCGCCGAACTCCTTGCGGGCGGCGCGCAGCCGGATCCGCATGTGGGCCTCGCGGACGAGGTCGCGGGGATGCCCACCGTGACCGTACGCCTCGCGGAGCGCGCCCATGGCCTCGGCGAGGGCCTCGAAGGGGGCGGTGGGGTCGTCGCCGCCGCGCAGTTCGACCACGTCCTCCCACCAGCGCTCGGCGTCCTCGTACCCGGCGACCCGGGCGAGCTCGGCGACCGGGTCGATCCGCGGGCCGCTGCCGGAGACCTCTTCCTCCCCGTCGTCCCAGGTGGGGTCGGTGGCGGCCAGGCTGTGCGCGGCGGGCAGGTCGATGAACCGGACGGCGGCTCCCCGGTCGAGCGCCCAGCGGACGGCGACCCACTCGGGCGAGAACGCGGCCATCGGCCAGAACGAGGCCCGGCCGGGGTCGTCCACGGCGTGGGCGAGCAGTGCGACCGGCGGCCGCATGTCGGGATCTCTGGCGAGCTCCACGAGCGCGTCGGCCTCGGCGGGGCCCTCGACGAGCACGGCGGCGGGCTGCGCCGCCTCCAGCGCGGCCCGCACTCCCCGCGCGGACCCGGGCCCGTGGTGCCGCACCCCGAGCACGAGCGGCCCGCCCGAAAAGCCACGGCCGGACGCGGAAGCGGATGCGGAAGGAGAGGTGAAGGGGGAAGGAGAGGTGGAGACGGCCCGGGCCGTGGACGGCGACGTCATCCGCTCACCTCGCGGCAGGCGCGGTAGAAGTCCTTCCAGCCGTCTCTCTCCCTGACCACCGTCTCCAGGTACTCCTGCCAGACGACCCGGTCGGCCGCCGGGTCGCGGACGACCGCGCCGAGGATGCCCGCCGCGATGTCCGCCGGGCGCAGCACCCCGTCGCCGAAGTGGGCGGCGAGCGCGAGGCCGCCGGTGACGACGGAGATCGCCTCGGCCGTGGAGAGGGTCCCCGAGGGGGACTTGACCCGCGTCCGGCCGTCGGTGGTGACGCCGTCCCGCAGTTCGCGGAAGACGGTGACGACCCGGCGGATCTCGTCGACGCCGGCCGGGACGGACGGCAGGGCGAGGGAGCGCCCGAGCTGCTCGACCCGGCGGGAGACGATGTCGACCTCGGCCTCGGGGGTCGCCGGCAGCGGCAGCACCACCGTGTTGAACCGGCGGCGCAGTGCGCTGGAGAGTTCGTTGACGCCCCGGTCCCGGTCGTTGGCCGTGGCGATCAGGTTGAAGCCGGGGACGGCCTGCACCTCCTGCCCCAGTTCGGGGAGGGGGAGGGTCTTCTCGGACAGGATCGTGATGAGCGTGTCCTGCACGTCGGCGGGGATACGGGTGAGTTCCTCCACGCGCGCGGTCATGCCCTGCGCCATCGCCCGCATCACGGGGCTCGGCACGAGGGCGTCCCTGCTGGGGCCGTGGGCGAGCAGCCGGGCGTAGTCCCAGCCGTACCGGATGGCCTCCTCGGGGGTGCCGGCGGTGCCCTGGACGAGGAGCGTCGAGTCGCCGCTGACGGCGGCGGCGAGGTGCTCGGAGACCCAGGTCTTGGCGGTGCCGGGCACGCCGAGCAGGAGCAGCGCCCGGTCGGTGGCGAGGGTGGTGACGGCGACCTCGACGATGCGGCGCGGGCCCACGTACTTGGGTGTGATCACCGTGCCGTCGGGGAGGGTGCCGCCGAGGAGATAGGTGGCGACGGCCCACGGAGAGAGGCGCCAGCGGGCGGGTCGGGGCCGGTCGTCGGCGGCGGCGAGCGCGGCGAGTTCGTCGGCGAAGGCGTGCTCGGCGTGCGGCCGCAGGACCTCGGTCACGGTCTGCGGCCGCCCCGGTCCGGTGTCCGTCTCGACACCGGAACGGGGCTGCGCGATGGTTTCGGGCACGGGCATGGATCCCCCTCCAGATCGTTCGATCTGCTGTGGGATCCACCGTGCACCATGCCACTGACAATCGGATGTCACCGCTGGTCAGGGGTTGTTGGGGAGGTGAGGGAGGGTCAGCCCACGACCGGGGAGACAGCGACGCAGCCGCCGGCCATGGCCTGCTCGGCCTTGGCCTCCTTGATGACCTTGCCCTGGTAGACGACCTTGCAGGTGAGGTCGGCGGGGGTGAGCGAGACCGGCATGACGGCCGGCGGCATGATCCCCTTCAGCTTCACGGTCTTCTTCCACGGGGTGGCCGGCTTCTTCTCCGACTCGACCTTCGGCGCCATCGCGGTGCCGTCTCCCGCGTGGTAGTCGATGGACTCGATGCCCGTGCCGGTGACCTCGTACGTGACCTCGTAGGTCTCGGTCACCGACTTGTCGACCTGGTCGACGGCCTTCTCGGCGGCCTCGGAGCAGGCGCCGAGGCCGAGGGCGAGGCCGGCAACGGCGAGGGCCGAGACGGCGGTTCGGGCGGTGCGCTTCATACGGGTTCCCCCTGGGCGGTTCGTGCGAGTCGGTTGATCCCGCGAGAAGAATGGTAAAGGAAGAGTAAAGCGCTCTCTCCTCCCGCCCTCCTCCGAGTCCGGACTCCCGGGCCCCTGGCGTTGTCAGTGGCGGCCTCTACCGTCGAGGACATGAATGCCATGGGGGTGCGCTGGACGGCTGAGCAGGTGCTGGCACTGGCTCCTGACGACGCCTCGCGCAGAGCGGGAAGCAAGCTCGGCACGGCCGGACCGTGGTCGGGCAGGGGCAGCGGCGACGGCGCGGTCTGGGGCCTGTGCAAGGGCAGCGGCCGCGTGCCCTACCGGACGGTGGTCGACACGGCGGGGCCCGCGTACTTCTGCGAGTGCCCCAGCCGCAAGTTCCCCTGCAAGCACGCACTCGGCCTGCTGCTGCTCCAGGCCTCGGACGGGACGGAGCGCGAGGAGACCACCCCGCCCGACTGGGCCGGACGGTGGCTCGCGGCGCGCCGCGCGCGGGCCGGCAGCGCGGCCCCCCGGACCGAGGGCGGCGACACCGGGAGCCCGGCGGACCCCGAGGCGGCGCGCCGCAGGGCCGAGCGCAGAGCCGCCCGGATCACCTCGGGCGCCGAGGAGTTGGAGCAGCGGCTCGCCGACCTGCTGCGCGGCGGCCTGGCGGCGGCCGAGCAGCGGGGGTACGGACTGTGGGAGGAGACGGCGGCCCGGATGGTGGACGCGCAGGCGCCTGGACTCGCGGGCCGGGTCAGAGAGTTGGGGGCGATACCGGGCTCGGGACCCGGCTGGCCGGTGCGGCTCCTGGAGGAGTGCGCGCTGACCCACCTCCTGGACCGCGCCTGGCTCACCGCCGACCGGCTGCCCGCACCGTTCGCGACGACCGTACGGACCCGGGTCGGCCTCCCCTCCCCGGTCGGCGGCGTCCCGGTGCGCGACCACTGGCTCGTGCTCGCGCAGTACGACGCGGCCGACGCCCGGCTGACCACCCGGCGCATCTGGCTGCACGGCGCGGCGAGCGGACGCACGGCGCTCCTGCTGTCCTTCGGCGCGGCGGGGAGGGCTCCCCGGCTGGCGCTCCCGGTGGGCGCGGTGGTCGACGGCGAGGTGACCCCGCACGCGGGCGCCGGGCAACTCCGTGCGGAGCCGGGCGAGCAGTTCGTCCCGGTCGAGGGACCCGCCGTCCCGCCGCCCGGCGGACCGGTGGGCGCGGCCCTCGACGCGTACGGCCGCGCGCTGCGCGAGGACCCGTGGCTGGACTCCTGGCCCGTGACGCTCGACGGGGTCGTCCCCGCGCGCGCGGAGTACGGCTGGCAGCTCGCCGACGCGGACGGCCGCGAGGCGCTGCCGCTGACCTCCGCCGCCCAGTCCCGCCCCGGGCTCTGGCGCCTGGTCGCCCTGTCCGGCGGGGCCCCGGTGACGGTCTTCGGGGAGTGCGGGCACCGGGGGTTCGCCCCGCTCGCCGCCTGGTCCCCGGATGCCCCGGGAGAAACGGTCCCTCTCATATGACCGCCGCCCACCGAACACCGCCCGACCGGAGGACCCCGATGGAGAAGGACACGACGATCCCGCCGCCCGGCGCTCTCCTCACGGAGGACGGCGGCTGGGAGGAGCTCGTCACCTCGGCACTGCTCGGTACGGACCGCCGGGTGCCCGCCCGGCTCGCCGGCCTGCCGGGCGGGGAGCTGCCGGGAGCCCTGCTCGGCGCCGCCGCGCTGCACACCGTACGGCGCAGGGCGGGACTGCGGCCCGGGCCCGCCGCGCCACCACCGGAGCCCTCGCCCGAGGACCCCCGCCGGCCACTGCCCGGGGCCGCCCGGCGGCGGCTCGACCAGCTGCTCGCCGGCCGGGCCGCGCCCTCGCCCGCAGGGCGGCGCGGGGCCTCGCCCGACCTGGCCGAACTGCTCCCGCAGTGGCTCGCCCTCGCCAACGAGCGGGGGTTCAAGGCACCGTCCGCCGCCCTGCCCGCCCTCCTCGACGCGGCCAGGGCCCGCACCGATCTGCGGCCCCAGGCCCTTCGGCTGGCCGGGCCGCGCGGCCTGTGGCTGGCCCGGCTCAACCCCGAGTGGCGGTTCGCCCTGCGCGGTGCGGGCGCGGGCAGCTCCCTCCCGGCCCCCGGGGACCAGGAGGGGGTCCGCGCCCTGTGGGACGAGGGGCTGTTCGCCGAGCGGGTCGCCCTGCTCGGCGCCGTACGGACGGACGACCCGGCGGCCGGGCTCGCCCTCCTCGCGTCCACCTGGTCGGCCGAACGGGCGGAGGACCGGCTGATGTTCCTCGACTCGCTGCGGACCGGACTGTCCGGCGCGGACGAGGAGTTCCTCGAGGAGGCCCTCGGCGACCGCAGTCGCAATGTCCGCGCGACCGCCGCCGAACTGCTCTCCGCCCTGCCGGCCTCGGCGCTCGCCGGCCGGATGGCGGGCCGCGCGGTCACCTGCGTCGGTCTCGACCGGACGGCGCAGTCGCCCACGATCACCGTGGAGGCCCCGCACGAGTGCGACTCGGCCATGCAGCGGGACGGCATCGCGGCGACACCGCCCGCCGGCCGGGGCGAGCGGTCCTGGTGGCTGGGCCAGCTCGTCGAGGCCGCGCCGCTGTCCTGCTGGCCACCGAGGTTCGGGGGGCGCGGCCCCGAGGAGATCGTGGCGCTGCCGGTCGCCGACGACTGGCAGGCCGAGCTGCACGCGGCCTGGTGCCGGGCGGCCGTACGGCAGCGGGACGCGGCCTGGTCGCGGGCGCTGCTCGGCTCCCCGGCGACCCCGCCCGCGACGGGCCCGGGCACGTCGTCGCTGGCCGAGCGGGCCCAGCTCCTGTCGACGCTGCCGCCGGAGGAACGGGCCCGCTGGGTCGGGGCGTTCATCGCGGCCCACGGTCTGTCGGAGGCGTTCCAGCTGCTCGGTGTCTGCGAGGTGCCGTGGGCGGAGCCGCTCGGCGAGGCGGTGATCGACGCTCTCGACATCGCGCGGGAGGCGGGCAGTTACCCGTGGAGCTTCAGCGGGGTGATGGGGCTCGCGGAGCGCTGTCTCGCCCCGGAGGCGGCCCGGCAGCTGGAGTCCCTGACGGCACGGCCCGAGGAGGCGGAGGACGTCTCCCCCGGCGCGGGCGGCTATTGGTCGGAGGCGTTCCAGCGCCTGGTCTCCACGCTGCGGCTGCGCGAGGCGATGAGAGCCGAGCTCACGGAGCGCGCCCTGGCAGACCGCACTTGAACCGCCCCGGCAGACCGGCCCCGCCCAGCGAAACTGCTGCACATATCACCCGAACGGATGACACGCACCCCGCGGAGTAGACGGGTGCCGAGGGTGACGCGAAGTGCACGAGGGAGGGGGTGGCGATGCGGGGTGCACGAGGGACGGGAATGGTGACGCGGAGTGCACAAGGGACACGGATGACACGGCTGACACGGACTACACGGCCGCGCGGACGTTCGCGTTCACCCAGTCGACGATGGACGCGGTCGTCGCGCCCGGCGTGAAGATCTCCGCCACGCCCTTCTCCTTCAGCGGCGCGATGTCCCCGTCGGGGATGATGCCGCCGCCGAAGACCTTGATGTCCTCGGCGTCCCGGTCCTTGAGGAGCTCCAGGACCTTCACGAACAGGGTGTTGTGCGCGCCCGAGAGGATCGAGAGTCCGATCGCGTCGGCGTCCTCCTGGATCGCGGTGTCGACGATCTGCTCCGGTGTCTGGTGGAGGCCGGTGTAGATGACCTCCATACCGGCGTCGCGGAGTGCCCGCGCGATCACCTTGGCCCCGCGATCGTGGCCGTCGAGACCGGGCTTGGCAACCACCACGCGGATCGGACCGGTCACACCCATCACTGCCTCCACATGCGACCCCCGCGCGCCTTTGCCGGGGAGGTGAACGAACGTTGTCCCCAGCATCCCGCACCCGGCTGTTTCGCGAAGGCGGGCGAGGGGGAAATCACACGTGGGACATGTTCGCTCTGCGTCGTACCCCGCTTTCGGGCCCTCCTCCTGGGCCCACCAGCCGCAAGCGGGGCACGGTCGCGAAGGGAGCCGCGACGAGGTCGCCGCGCCTCCGTGCCGCCGTCCGTGCGGCACGGGGGCGCGGCGTACCGGCGTACCGTCCGGCCCCGCATGCCGTTCGGGAGGTCGTCCATGGAGCTCACCAAGGTCACCGCCCTGATGAAAGCCGCCGCCCTCGAGCTCGCGATCCTCACCGGCCATCTCGTCCTCTACCCCTCCGGGATCGTGGCCGAGCGCCTCGCGCCCGCCCCTCCCCCGTCGGTCGCCCCGGGCCGGCGCCCGGTCGTCCTCCTGCACGGCCTCGTCGACAACCGCTCGGTCTTCGTCGTCCTGCGCCGCTCCCTCACCCGGAACGGACGCCACTGCGTGGAGTCGCTCAACTACTCACCGCTCACCTGCGACCTGAGGGCCGCCGCCGAGCTGCTCGGCCGCCGGGTGGACGAGATCCGCACCCGTACGGGACACGCCGAGGTCGACATCGTCGGGCACAGTCTGGGCGGGCTCATCGCCCGCTACTACGTGCAGCGACTCGGCGGTGACAGCCGGGTGCGCACCCTGGTCACGCTGGGCACCCCGCACTCCGGCACGAGCGTGGCCCCGCTCGCCGACGCGCATCCGCTGGTGCGGCAGATGCGGCCGGGTTCGGAGGTGCTGCGCGAGCTCGCCGGGCCGGCGCCCGGCTGCCGGACCCGGTTCGTGAGCTTCTGGAGCGACCTGGACCAGATCATGGTCCCGGCTGAGACGGCGCGGCTCGACCACCCGGACCTGCTCGTGCACAACGTGCGGGTCAGCGGTATCGGCCATCTCGCGCTGCCGGTGCACCCCACCGTGGCCGCCGGGGTCCGGGACGCGCTCGACGCGGGCGGGCCGGAGGCCCCGGGAGCGCGTGAGGAGGAGCCGGGCGCCACGTCCGTGGCGTGACACTCCGAAACCGTTCTTCGAACGCCTCTCGAACACAAGGCCAAAGCTCTCTCCGTGAGCTGGCGAAACACGACCATTGCCCGTTTCCTACGGCCCCGAACACCGCCGAAGATTGTCGGCTGCGCATACCGCCGGGTACAGTCGCGCCACTGCTTACCCCCGGGACACCCCTCGTCGGGCCCGCCCCGGACTGGTCCTGCTGCCGAGGCGAGAGAGACGTTGGTGAACGACCAGCACCCCCACGCCGGGTACGTCGGAGACGGCGCCCACTCCACTGGCAGTTTCGCCACCGACCCTCTCTTCGGCGCCTACGGTGACGGCGGGTCGGACCAGAGCGGACAGTGGAACCTCGGCGGATACGACGTCACCGGCACGTACGGGACGGCGGAGCAGTACGGAACGACGACCGGGCAGTACGACGCCACGCAGTACGCCGCGACCGGCCAGTACGACATGACGGGGCAGTACGCCACCACCACCGGGCAGTACGAGGCCACCGGCACGTACGACACGACCGGTCAGTGGGACACCACCGGGCAGTGGAACACCACCGGCGCCTACGACACCACCGGCACGTACGGGACCTCGACCGGTCCGTACGAGACGACGACCGGGCAGTACGACACGACGGCCGCGCAGTACGACACGCCCGCCGCGCAGCACGGCAGCACCCCCGCGTACGACGCCACCGGCCAGTGGGACGCCTCCGCCTGGACCGAGGCCCAGCACACCGGCCAGTACGAGACCCTCCACGCCGGCGCCTACGCCGCCCAGGGCACGTACGGGGGCGAGGCCTACGACGCGACCGGCCAGTGGGCCGCCCCCGCCTTCGCGACCGACACCGGCGCGTACGACGCGACCGCGTGGAACCAGGCGGCCCAGGAGGCCGAGCCGGTCGTCCCCCAGCAGTACACGCCGGGTCCCGAGCACACCGCGGAGTTCGCGTTCGAGTACGTCCCCGAGACCGAGGCGGGCACCGCCGAGGCCCACGCGGACCTCGACGACATCGAGCCCGCCCACGACCGGGCCGGTCACGACGACCACGAGGACGAGTACGACGACCGTCACGGGGCCCGCGACGAGCACGACGCCGACCCCGCCGACCCCGCCGACCAGCCCGCCGTCGAGGTCCGCACGGACTCCCCCCTCGCCGGCCGCCCCGTGCGCCGCTCCTCCACCGGCAGCCGAGGCCGGCGCCGTACCCCCGCCAAGCGCTCCGCGCTGCTGACCGTCGCCGTCCCCTCCGCCTGCGTCATGGGAGTCGCCGGCATCGCCGCCGCCTCCGTCGGCGGGCTCACCGGAGCCGGCACCGACGGCGCGAAGAAGGACGACACGACCACGCTCGCCGCCGCCGACCCGGCGTCCGTGAAGCAGGTCGCCGCCAACAACGCGCTCGACACGCAGCTCGCCGCGCTCAGCGCCGACGCCCGCGACTTCGGCGACCGCGCCAGCCGGACCCAGGAGCGCATCGACCTCAAGGCACGCCAGGCGGCCGACAAGAAGAAGCGCGAGGAGGAGGCGGCCCGCAAGGAGGCGCTGCGTCCCAAGTACATGCTTCCGGTGGAACTCCACCGGCTCAGCGCGCGCTTCGGCCAGTCCGGCGTCAACTGGATGTCCGTGCACACCGGCATCGACTTCCCCGTGCAGACCGGCACGCCCGTGATGGCCGCGACGGACGGCACCGTCCGCACCCAGATCAACAGCGCCTACGGCAACATGGTGATCGTGACCGCGCCCGACGGCACCGAGACCTGGTACTGCCACCTCAGCAGCGCCAAGATCCGCTACGGCCAGGTGAAGGCCGGCGACGTCATCGCGTACTCCGGCGACACCGGCAACTCCACCGGCCCGCACCTGCACTTCGAGGTCCGGCCGGGCGGCGGCTACGCGATCGACCCGCTGGCCTGGCTGCGCAGCCACGGTCTCGACCCGACCATCTGACCGCGCACTCCGCGGACGCGAGCGGGCCCCGGCTTCTTCGGCCGGGGCCCGCTCGCGTCCGCCGTCTCCGCGGCTACAGCTTCTCGACCGGCGCGTACCGCAGCAGCAGCCGCTTCGGCTTCTCGTCGCCGAAGTCGATCGTCGCCTGGGCGTCCGCACCCGCGCCGGTCACCGTCATGACCGTGCCGAGGCCGAACTGGTCGTGCGTCACCCGGTCGCCGATCTGGAGGGAGATCACCGGCTTCTCCCCCGCACGCCGGGTCGCGAAGCCCGAGGGGCCGGAGCGCGAGCGGGAGGACGAGAGCGAGGAGGTGATGCCCGAGGTCGGCCCGGCGGGCTTCGCCATCGGACCGGTCCGCTTCCAGTCCAGGTACGCGGGCGGGATCTCCTCCAGGAAGCGCGAGGCCGGGTTGTACGAGGGCTGGCCCCAGGCGCTGCGCATCGACGAGCGCGTCAGGTAGAGCCGCTCACGCGCGCGCGTGATGCCGACGTACGCGAGGCGCCGCTCCTCCTCCAGTTCCTTCGCCTGGCCGAGGGCGCGCATGTGCGGGAAGACGCCGTCCTCCATGCCCGTCAGGAACACCACGGGGAATTCGAGGCCCTTGGCGGTGTGCAGCGTCATGAGGGTGATGACGCCCCGGCCCTCCTCGTCCTCGTCCGGGATCTGGTCGGAGTCGGCGACGAGCGCGACCTTCTCCAGGAACTCCGCGAGGGTCGCGGGCTCCTCGCCGCGCTCCTGCTCGAACTCCAGGGCCACGGCGGCGAGTTCCTGGAGGTTCTCGATGCGGGTCTCGTCCTGCGGGTCGGTCGAGGCCTGGAGCTCGGCGAGGTAGCCCGTGCGCTCCAGGACGGCCTCCAGGACGACGGCGGGGCCGGCGCCGGACTCGACGACGGTCCGCAGCTCGTCCATCAGCGCGTTGAACCGCTTGACGGCGTTCGCCGAGCGGGCCGCCATGCCGTACGCCTCGTCGACCCGCTTGAGGGCCTGCGGGAAGGTGATCTTCTCGCGCAGCGAGAGGGCGTCGATCATCGCCTCGGCGCGCTCGCCGATGCCCCGCTTGGGGACGTTGAGGATGCGGCGCAGCGGGACGTTGTCCTCGGGGTTGGCGAGGACGCGCAGGTAGGCGAGGACGTCCCGGACCTCCTTGCGCTCGTAGAAGCGCACGCCGCCGACGACCTTGTAGGGCAGCCCGACGCGGATGAAGATCTCTTCGAAGACACGGGACTGGGCGTTGGTCCGGTAGAAGACGGCGACATCCCCGGCCTTGGCCTCGCCCGCGTCGGTGAGCCGGTCGATCTCGTCGGCGACGAACTGCGCCTCGTCGTGCTCGGTGTCGGCGACGTAGCCCGTGATCTGCGAGCCCGCGCCGGCGTTCGTCCAGAGGTTCTTGGGGCGACGGGACTCGTTGCGCTCGATGACGGCGTTCGCGGCGGAGAGGATCGTCTGGGTGGAGCGGTAGTTCTGCTCCAGGAGGATCGTCGTCGCGTCCGGGTAGTCCTCCTCGAACTGGAGGATGTTGCGGATGGTGGCGCCGCGGAAGGCGTAGATCGACTGGTCGGCGTCACCCACGACGCACAGCTCGGCGGGGCCGAGGTCCTCGTAGCCGGTGCCGACGAGTTCCCGCACGAGGGTGTACTGGGCGTGGTTGGTGTCCTGGTACTCGTCGACGAGGACGTGCCGGAAGCGGCGGCGGTAGTGCTCGGCGACGTCCGGGAACGCCTGGAGCAGATGGACCGTCGTCATGATGATGTCGTCGAAGTCCAGGGCGTTGGCCTCGCGCAGCCGCGCCTGGTACATCCGGTAGGCCTCGGCGAGGGTCTTCTCGAAGCCGTCGACGGCCTGGTCGGCGAAGGTCTCCTCGTCGATCAGCTCGTTCTTGAGGTTCGAGATCTTGGCGCTGAAGGACTTCGGCGGGAACTTCTTCGGGTCGAGGTCCAGGTCGCGGCAGACCAGGGACATCAGGCGCTTGGAGTCGGCGGCGTCGTAGATCGAGAAGGAGGACGTGAAGCCGAGCCTCTTCGACTCGCGGCGCAGGATGCGGACGCAGGCGCTGTGGAAGGTCATCACCCACATGGCGTTGGCGCGCGGTCCGACGAGCTGCTCGACGCGCTCCTTCATCTCGCCGGCGGCCTTGTTCGTGAAGGTGATCGCCAGTATCTGGCCGGGGTGCACGTGCCGCGTGCCCAGCAGGTGGGCGATGCGGTGGGTGAGCACCCGGGTCTTGCCGGAGCCGGCTCCGGCGACGATGAGCAGCGGGGTGTCCGTGTGGACGACGGCCGCGCGCTGCTGCTCGTTCAGCCCGTCCAGGAGCGCGGCGGTGTCCACGACGGGGCGGGGGGCGCCGTCGCGGTAGTGGGTGTCCCGGGCGGGCGGGGGCACGTCGAAGTGCTCCCCGAAGAGGGCGTGCGGGACGTCCTCGCCGGCCGGGGAGCCGTGCTCGTGGTCCTCGGGGTGGGGCGGGGGCTCCTCCGAGGAGTGGTTCTGGAGGCCGGCCAGGAAGCTGTCGTCAAAGAGGCTGCTCATCGCCTCACGAGTCTAGGACGCCCCACCGACATCCGGGCCCGCCTTCGGGACCCGCCTTCCTCTCCGGCCTGCGGTACCGGTCACACCCGCGCGGTCGGCGGCTCCCCGGAGGGCTCCGGTCACGCCCCCGGGTCGGGTCCCCCGGGTCACGTCCAGAGGGTCGCGATGAAGATGTTCGCCGTGGTCAGACCGCCGACGGCGGCGAAGAGGCCCTTCTCCACCCGCTCCTCGTCACGCTTGACGTAGACGAGGGCGAGGATCACGACGAGGATCCCGAGCTTGATGCCGATCTTGAGGTTGTCGACGCTCTGGCCGTCCGCCTGGTTGAGGCCGACCAGCGCGACGCCGGTGACGAGCATGGTCAGGGCGCCGTGCAACATCGCGGGGCTGAAGCGGGCCGTACCGGCCCCCATCGCCTTCATCTGGGTGAGGAATCCGCCCAGCAGGGCGGCGATACCGATGATGTGCAGGGCGACGAAGACATTGATGAGTACGTCCATGCGCCGGAGCCTAACCGGGGCCTTAGCACCGCCTTCCGGCCGGGTCCATCCGGTCCGTCGCTTCGGTCGGACGGCCGCCGGAATGCCCCTCGGCCCGGCACTCCGGTCGAAAGACATCGGTCGCCGACCGCCAAGTGTCGCCAATAGCGGTCATCCCGCCGCCCGGGCGTGACCCCAGGTTTAGCGTCCTTCACCAGGTGGCCGGCTCCCCACCACCGCCGGCGATCCGGCGGTTGTCGGTCACCCCCGCCGAGAAAACCCGGCGGCGGTCCGTCTCCCCTGTGCGGCCCGCCGTCGGCCCGGCGGGCCCGTTTCCCCCAGGCAGAGGATGTGACCCGCCCTCGTGGCAGCACACCGAAAACCCAGGCAGTCCCCCCTCGGTGGTCAGGCGGGCCGCACCGCCGCCACCCTCGCCCTCGCCTCCGCGGCGACCGCGACGCTCTTCGAGGGGTCCGGGCACGCCGAACCCCGTCCCACCACCGCCCAGGTCAAGGAGAAGGTCGACCGGCTGTACGAGGAGGCCGAGGTCGCGACCGAGCGGTACAACGGGGCGAAGGAGAAGGCCGGCGAGGCACGCGCCGCGTTCGAGCGGCTGCGCGACGAGGCCGCCCGCAGGACCCAGCGGCTCAACACCGCGCGGGACGGGCTCGGGGCCATGGCCGCCGCCCAGTACCGGTCCGGTGGCCTCGACCCCGCCGTCCAGCTCGCCCTCACCTCGAACCCCGACCAGTACCTGGAGCGGGCCGCGCTCGCCGAGCGCGCCGGGGACCGGCAGGCGGCCGCCGTCAGCGCCGTACGCCGCGAACTCGCCGCCGTCCGGCAGCTGCGCGCCGAGTCGACGGGGCACCTGGACGCGCTGCGCGAGCACGAGACGGAGCTGCGGCGGCAGAAGGCGGCCGTCCTCGGCAAGCTCCAGGCGGCACGGACCCTGCTCGCCCGGCTGACCGCGGAGGAACGCGCCCGGTACGAGGCCGCCGAGGCGGGCCGCGACGGCTCCGGCAGCTCCGGCAGCTCCGGCAGCTCCGGCAGCTCCGGCAGCTCCGCGGGGAACAGCGCCACCGGAGGTACGGGCACGGCGAGCGGCGCCCCCGCCACCGCGCGCGCCGACCGCTCCTCGGGCGGCGACCGCGCCCCGGTGACCGCGCCGAACGGCCGGGCCGCCGAGGCCGTCTCCTTCGCCCGCGCCCAGCTCGGCAAGCCGTACGTGTGGGGGGCGACGGGCCCCTCGGCGTACGACTGCTCGGGCCTCACCCAGGCGGCCTGGCGCGCGGCCGGCGTCTCGCTGCCGCGCACCACGTACACCCAGATCAACGCGGGCCGGCGCGTCTCCCGGTCCCAGCTCGCCCCCGGCGACCTGATCTTCTTCTACTCCGGGATCAGCCACGTCGGGCTCTACATCGGCGGCGGCCAGATGATCCACGCGCCCCGTCCCGGGGCACCCGTCAGGGTCGCCCCCATCGACGAGATGCCCTTCGCGGGAGCGACCCGGGTGGGCTGATCGGACGGGCTGATCGGACGGGCTGATCAGACCAGGCGGCGTGCGGTGGCCCAGCGGGTCAGCTCGTGGCGGTTGGACAGCTGGAGCTTGCGCAGCACCGCCGAGACGTGCGACTCGACCGTCTTCACCGAGATGTAGAGCTGCTTGGCGATCTCCTTGTACGCGTATCCGCGGGCGATCAGCCGCAGCACCTCCCGCTCCCGCTGGGTCAGCCGGTCCATGTCCTCGTCCACCGGCGGCGCGTCCGTCGACGCGAACGCGTCCAGGACGAACCCGGCGAGCCGGGGCGAGAAGACGGCGTCGCCCTCCTGGACCCGGAAGATCGAGTCGACCAGGTCGGTCCCGGTGATCGTCTTGGTGACATAGCCCCGGGCACCGCCCCGGATCACCCCGATGACGTCCTCGGCCGCGTCCGAGACGGACAGGGCGAGGAAGCGCACCGGGTCCTCCGCCGCGCTCATCAGGCTCGCGCAGCGCCGCAGCACCTCGACGCCGCCGCCGCCCGGAAGGTGCACGTCGAGGAGGACGACCTCGGGGCGGGTCGCCGTGATGACGGTGACCGCCTGGTCGACGTCGGCCGCCTCACCGACCACCTCGACGCCGGTGACGTCGGTGCGGCCGATCTCGGCCTGCACGCCCGTGCGGAACATCCGGTGGTCGTCGACGAGCACCACCCGCACCCGGCGCTCCGTGCCCGCCCCCGCCTCGGTTCCGGTCGCTTCTCCGGTCTCGTCGCTCATCCGTCCGCCCTCTCCATCTCAAGCTCCACTTCGGTGCCCCCGCCCGGCACGGACCGCAGCCGCGCCGTGCCGCCGTTGCGCTGCATCCGGCCGATGATCGATTCTCGTACGCCCATCCTGTCCTCGGGGACCGCGTCCAGGTCGAATCCCGGCCCCCGGTCCCGGACCGAGACGAACACCGTGCGGCCCTCGACCTCCGCGTACACCTGCACGGCCCCGCCCTCGCCACCGTACTTCGCGGCGTTGACCATCGCCTCGCGCGCGGCCTGCATCTGCGCGACCAGGCCTTCGTCGAGCAGGCAGTCGCCGACGACGACCACCTCGATCGGGACCCCGTGCTTGTCCTCGACCTCGGCCGCCGCCTTCTTCACCGCCTCGGCGAGGGTCTCGGGCTCCTCGTCCCGGCCGGTGCCCTCGGGCTTGTAGAGCCAGTTCCGCAGCTCGCGCTCCTGGGCACGGGCGAGCCGGCGGACCTCGCCCGCGTCCTCGGCGTTGCGCTGGATCAGGGTGAGGGTGTGCAGCACGGAGTCGTGGACGTGGGCCGCGACCTCGGCGCGCTCCTGGGCGCGGATGCGCATGGTCCGCTCCTCGGTGAGGTCCTGCGACATCCGGACCAGCCAGGGGCCGGAGAGCAGGGCTATGCCGGTGAGCACGGCGACGGCGGCGGTGAGGGCCGTGCCGAGCTGGGCGACCGAGCCGCGGACCACCACGAAGACGGCGAGGCCGGCGCCGACCAGGGCGACGCCGACGAGACCGCGCGCGAGCTGGAGGGCGCGCGTGCGGCGGCCGGGGTCGGTCCAGCTGGCCCGGCGGGCGTTGTCCGCCTGGCGCCAGACCAGGGCGACGCCGACGCCGACGAGCAGCAGGGGCCAGACGTACCGGCCGGACTCGCCGTCGACGCTGATGTTCCCGATGAGAAGCGCGGCGCCGATCGCCAGCACGATGAGGGCGAAGACCTGTCCCCGGTCGGGCTTGCGGAGTCTTCGGCGCCCGTCGGGGGTGGTCTCGAAGACGGGGCGCGGGGCGGTCCGGCCGCCGACGCCGAGCGGGACGACGATCCAGAAGGCCGCGTAGATCAGGAGTCCGAGGCCGTCGAGGAAGCACATGACCACGAACGCCATGCGGACCCAGACCACCGGCAGCCCGAGGTGGCCGGCGAGGCCGCGCGCGACACCGCCGAGCCATCGCCCGTCGGCGCTCCGGTAGAGCCTGCGCACGGGCGGTTCGTCGGTGTCGGTGACACGAGCGGCTGCGGACATGCACCGATCGTCACACGTTCGGCCCGCCCCGGACATCAGGGTCGGCCCTGAGATCGTCCCTGGTACCGCCTCGGGGACGGCGCGGCGGCGAATATCAGGGTCGGGCCAGGGTCGGCCCCGGTGCCGCTGGGCGTCACGGGCCGTCACCATGGACGCATGACGAGTTCGATGCCTTCGCAGCACGAGGCCCCGCCGCCGGCGGAGGCCGTGTCCGCCCCTCCTCTGCGGCGCTCGCGCGGCAGCAAGGTCGTGGGCGGTGTCTGCGGTGGCCTCGGCCGGTACTTCGACCTGGACCCGGTGATCTTCCGGGTGGTGGTCGGTGTGCTCGCGGTGCCGGGCGGTCTCGGTCTGATCTTCTACGGCTTCGCGTGGCTGCTGATCCCGCTCGACGGCGAGGAGGAGAACGAGGGCCGGAGGCTGCTGACCGGCCGCGTCTCCGGGGGCACGCTGGCCGCCATACTGATGGCGCTGGTGGGCTGCGGGGTCTTCCTGTCGATGCTGCACAGCGGGTCGATGCTGGGCTCGGCCCTGCTGGTGGCGTTCGCGCTGTCGTCGGCGGCGGTCTGGTCGCGGCACCGGCAGGCCGGCGCGGCGGAGGCGGAGGGGCGGGCGGACGCGGCGACGGCCTCCCGGCCGGTCGCCGAGGCCCCGCCCGAGACCAAGGCCCCGCCGCTCGTCGAGTTCCCCTCGTGGTGGCGGGACCCGATCGTCAAGGACGGCTCGACGGGCAAGATCGCCATCGGCTACCTGTGGGGACCGCACGGCATCGTCGACCAGGACGGTCTGGTGGACGGCGAGGTGCCGAAGCCGGGCAGCCAGTGGAACGCCGGGCCCACCGCGCCCGGCCGGCCGAAGCCCTCGATCCGGCGGAGCCCGTATTCCATCGGCGGTCTCGTCTATCTGCTCGCCATGGTCGCGGCGGTCGTCGGCACCTCGCTGACCTGGGAGAGCGAGCCGCTCGGCACGAGCCTGCAGACCGGTCTGGTCGCCGCCCTGGCGGTGTTCGGCCTCGGTCTGGTCGTCAGCAGCTTCCTGGGCAGGACCGGGTTCGGCACGATGTTCCTCACCGTGGTCACGGCGGGCCTGCTCGCCCTGACCACGGCGGTGCCCGGCCAGATCACCACGGAGTGGATCCGCGAGACGTGGAAGCCGGCGTCGGTCGCCGCCGTGCAGCCGCGCTACGAGCTGGGGACCGGGGTCGGCACGCTCGACCTGTCGGCGCTGGCGGTCCCGGCGGGCACGACCGTGTCGTCGTCGATCGAGGTGGGCGCGGGGCAGCTCAAGGTGATCGTCCCGAAGAACGCGGTCGTGAAGCTCCACGCGCAGGTGGGACTCGGCGATCTGCAGCTGCCGGGCGAGCCGGCGAACGACATCGACGTCGCGCCGGACCGCGACGTGACCCGGACGTTGAACCCGCCGGCCGGGACCACCCCGGCGGGCACCCTCGACCTCTTTCTCAAGGTCAGCATCGGACAGGTGGAGGTCACCCGTGCTGCTTCATGAGTTCCGCCCCGACAGGATGATCGCCGGCCTCACCGCCCTCGCCCTGGCCGGGCTCTACGCGGGCGACGCCACCGGGGCCTGGACGACCCCGTGGTACGTCGTGTTCCCGGTCCTCTTCGGCGGCCTGGGCACGGCCGGCCTGGTGACCTGGATCGTCTACCGCGTACGGCGCCGCTCGGCGAGGAGCCGGTCGAGCGACAGCACCGACGCCCCGGCCAGCACCAGCGGCAGCCAGGCCATCAGATAGGCGAGGTCGTTGCCGAGGTAGTACGGGTCGACCTGCCAGCTCACGGTCAGCCAGAGGCTCAGGGAGATCAGGGCGCCGCCGAGCGCCGCCACGCGGGCGTAGAGGCCCACCAGGGTCCCGATCCCGACGGCGAGCTCCCCGAAGGCGATGGCGTAGCCGAAGCCGGCGGGGTTCTTGAGCGCGAGGTCGACCAGGGCGGGGATGGCCGAGCTGTCACGGACGCCGGTCATCATCTCGCCGATGGAGCCCGTGCCGGAGTCGGCGAAGAAGGCGGAGTCGGTGAGCTTGTCGAACGCGGCGTAGACGAAGGTCACGCCGAGGAAGATCCGGAGCGGGAGAAGGGCGTAGCGGGAGCCGAGCGCCTTCCACCGGTCGAGCGCGCCGGCGACACCGGTCCAGCCCGCGCCGCCCGTGTCGCTCGCGCTCCGGGTGCCGTCCGGGCCGCTCGTCCCGCCCGCGTCACCGGTCCCGCCGGCCGCGCCGTCCGCCCGGTCCGCGTGTCCCGTCATCGTCGGTCACCTCTCCTCGCCCCGTACGACTGCTCGCGGAACGATTCTCCTCGCCCGGCCCGCGAAGGGATACGGGAAGGAGGGCCGGAGGGATCAATCCACGACGTCGATCGTGACCCGGTTGGTCTCGACGCCCGCGGCCGTCACGACCGACACCTCCACCCGGCCCGGTTCCACGTCCGCCGGGAGGGGGACGGTCAGGGCGGCGTCGGTGGGGTTGGCGAAGCCGCCCGGGACCGGGACCAGCGGCACATGGGCGTGGACCGGGCCGATACGGACGACCAGACGGGTCAGCGGGTCCGGGGCACCGGCCCCGGGCGGGACGAAACCGCGGCCGCGGATCTCGATGTCGTCACCCGTGCGGATCGGGGCGTCGAGGTCGCCGGCCTCCCGGGACCTGACCACGGAGTGGATCGTGGGGCGGACGCCCTCGGTGTACTGGGCGGCGAGGTGCCAGACGGCCGAGACGCCGACGAGGAGCACGAGGGACCAGGGCACCCCGGGGAGTCCGGCCGGGTCGTGGGCGAGGGCGACGGCCGTCAGGACCAGGGCGGAACCGGAGACGAGGACGTACTGGACGTCGGCGAGCGCGGCCCTGCCGCTGTCGTCGCAGAGCAGATCGGCGGCGCGCGGCCGGTCGGCGCGGACCTTCTGGAGACGGTGGGACGCGATGCCCGCCGCGACGACGAGCCGGGCGGTCACGGTGACGGCCGACACCAGGGCGAGCACGGTCAGCAGACCGGCGCCCCGGGCGAGACCGAAGGCAGGCGCGCCCGGTGACAGGAAGGCCAGGAGGACCAAGGCGTAGCCGAGGAGGAGGAACCAGGCCGCGGCGACGGCGCGGGAGGTGGAGAGCCGGTTGTCCTCGCCGATCAGCGGGGCGAGGAGTCCGCCGCGGGAGCGGTGGGCGTGGGCCGCCGCGCTGAGCAGGACGGCGAGGACCAGGGCGGTGCAGAGGCCGGCCGTACGGGTGGCGGTCCAGCCGCCGCCGACGGCGGTGAGGGCCTGGCCGAGGAGCAGGAGGACGACGGCCCCCCAGACCGCGGCGAGACCCCCGCGCCGTACCCGGTCGAACCAGGCCACGCCGGCCTCGCGGCCGTGCACGGCCACCGCGCGGGCGGACTGGGCGAGCTCGTCGGAGACCCACTGGCGGGCGGCGACCGGGGAGTGGGCGACGGCCGCGGGGACTCCGTGCCCGGCGGCGAGTTCGTCGCGCCGTGCGAGGAAGGCGGCGACCGCACGCCGGTGGCCGCTCTGTCCGCAGTGGGCGCAGCCCGTGCAGGCCGTCGCGTGCTCGCCGTACTGTCTCGCCTCTTGAACCGCCACGGTGCTCACTTCCCGAGCTCACTTCACGACACGTACCGGTGCGTCCCGGAGGGTCAACCAGCCGTTGGTTCCAGGGAATTGTGTCGTACCGGCGGCTCCCGCGCCTGCCGCGTGCGCCCCGCCGGAGGGTGATTGCCGCGCCATCGCATTGACGTACAGAAGGGTGAAGCGATGGTGTTACGACAGGAGTTCGGGCTCCGTGCGGCTGATCCTGCGCCAGAGCGGCTGGTAGTTGATCCAGGCGACGAGGTCACTGCCGAGCTGTTCGCGGGTCGCGACGGCCTCGCGGTGGTCGATCAGGACCGGCTTCCCCGCCGCCCGCGCGGCCAGCTGCACCTGGGCGCAGCGCTCCAGCGCGATGAACCACCAGGCGGTCGCGTCGACGGAGGCGCCGACGGTGAGCAGTCCGTGGTTGCGGAGCACGATCGCCTTGAACGGGCCGAGCGCGAGGGCGATCCGGCGTCCCTCCTCGGGGTCCACGGTGACGCCGGTGTAGGCGTCGTAGAGGGCGTGGTCCTGGTAGAAGGCGCAGGCCTCCTGGGTGATCGGGTCGAGGTGTTCGCCGAGCGAGGCGAGGGCCCGGCCGTGGAGGGAGTGGGTGTGGGCGACGGCCACGGCGTCGGGCCGGGCCCGGTGGACCTGGGCGTGGACGGTGAACGCGGCCTGGTTGACGTGCTGCCCGCCCCGGACGACCTGCCCGTCGCCGTTGACCAGGATGAGGTCGCTCGCGGCGATCTCCTCGAACGGCGCCCCGAAGGGGTTGACCCAGTAGCAGTCGGGGAGCTCGGGGTCTCGGGCGCTGATGTGGCCCGAGACGCCCTCCTCGTAGCCGAACCGCCCGAAGACCCGGAGCGCCCCGGCGAGCCGCTGTTTGCGGTGGGTGCGTTCCTCCTCGGCCGTCGCGTGGACGGGCGGCATGGCGAAGTGGAGCCGGTCGACGGGAACGGGGTCGGGTATCACGCTCATGCGCCGGAAGGTAATGCCCGCCCGGTCAAGTCACCAGAGTCCGGACACGACGAAGCCGCCGCCCCCCGGGTGGGGGAGCGACGGCTTCAGACACCTGCGGGAGGGACTACTCCCACTCGATGGTGCCCGGCGGCTTGCTGGTGACGTCGAGGACGACCCGGTTGACGTCCTCGACCTCGTTGGTGATGCGGGTCGAGATCTTGGCGAGCACGTCGTACGGCAGGCGCGACCAGTCGGCCGTCATCGCGTCCTCGGAGGAGACGGGGCGCAGCACGATCGGGTGACCGTAGGTGCGGCCGTCGCCCTGGACACCCACGGAGCGGACGTCGGCGAGCAGGACGACCGGGCACTGCCAGATCTCGCGGTCGAGACCGGCCGCGGTGAGCTCCTCGCGGGCGATGGCGTCGGCCTCGCGCAGCAGGTCCAGGCGCTCCTTGGTGACCTCGCCGACGATGCGGATGCCGAGGCCGGGGCCGGGGAAGGGCTGGCGCTGGACGATCTCCTCCGGCAGGCCGAGCTCCTGGCCGACCATGCGGACCTCGTCCTTGAAGAGCTGGCGCAGCGGCTCGACGAGCTCGAACTCGATGTCGTCGGGGAGGCCGCCCACGTTGTGGTGGGACTTGATGTTGGCGGTGCCGGTGCCGCCGCCGGACTCGACGATGTCCGGGTAGAGGGTGCCCTGCACGAGGAAGGCGACCTCGGGGCCCTCTTCCTGGAGGATCTCCAGCTGCGCCTGCTCGAAGACCCGGATGAACTCGCGGCCGATGATCTTCCGCTTGGTCTCGGGGTCGGAGACGCCGGCGAGGGCGGTGAGGAACCGCTCCTGCGCGTCGACGACCTTGAGGTTGACGCCGGTGGAGGCGACGAAGTCCTTCTCGACCTGCTCGGTCTCGCCCTTGCGCATGAGGCCGTGGTCGACGTACACGCAGGTGAGCTGCGAGCCGATGGCCTTCTGCACGAGCGCGGCGGCCACGGCGGAGTCGACGCCGCCGGAGAGGCCGCAGACGGCACGCTTGTCACCGACCTGGGCGCGGATGGCCGCGACCTGCTCCTCGATCACGTTGCCCGTGGTCCAGCTGGGCTCGATGCCGGCGCCGCGGTAGAGGAAGTGCTCCAGGATCTGCTGGCCGTGCGTGGAGTGCAGCACCTCGGGGTGGTACTGGACGCCGTAGAGCTTCTTCTCGTCGTTCTCGAAGGCGGCGACCGGCACGACGTCCGTGGACGCGGTGACGGCGAAGCCCTCGGGGGCGGCGGAGCAGGCGTCGCCGTGCGACATCCACACGGACTGCTCGACCGGGGTGCCCTCGAAGAGGGTGGAGCCGGCCTTGGAGACGTGCAGCGGGGTCCGGCCGTACTCGCGGGCGCCGGTGTTGTCGACGGTGCCACCGAGGGTCGTCGCCATCAGCTGGAAGCCGTAGCACATACCGAAGACGGGGACGCCCGCCTCGAAGATCGCACGGTCGAGGCGCGGGGCGCCCTCGGCGTACACGGAGGACGGGCCGCCGGAGAGGATGATCGCCTTCGGGTTCTTGGCCAGCATCTCGGCCACCGGCATGGTGGACGGGACGATCTCGCTGTAGACCCGGGCCTCACGGACGCGGCGGGCGATGAGCTGGGCGTACTGGGCGCCGAAGTCGACAACGAGGACTACGTCCGGGTTGGTGACGTCGGGCGCGGCAGCGGGGGTCGCTGATGACACTACGGCGGCCTTCCGGCGGTAGGAGGAGGGTCCCCCGAAGGGGGTGCTATTTGTCGATTCTACCGGCGCGCCGGTTGCGCTCTTCGTCTCACCATCCGAACCCGGGTTGGCTCCGGTCCGTGGCCGGGGTCCATACTGTCGCCATGCGCAAGCTCACGACCTTCGTCTTTACCTATGGCAACCGGCCCACCGGCTGCCATGGTCGTGCTGCTTGAGCAACTGACAAGCGACTTCCCAGGCGCCCCGGGCTGACAGCCCGGGGCGTTCTGTCGTTCCCGGGCCGGTTCGCCCCGAGGCATCCGACACCCCAGGAGCCCCGCCATGACGACGAACACCGCCACCCCCGAGAAGACCGGCGCCCGCACCGACGAGGCGGCGACGCTGATCGGCGACGCCCGTGAGCGCATCGACGCGCTCGATGACCGGATCATCGGTCTGATCCAGGAACGGATGGCCGTCTCGGCCGTCATCCAGGAGGCGCGGATCTCCTCCGGCGGCCGCCGGGTGAACCTGGCCCGCGAGATGGAGGTCCTCGGCCACTACAGGGACGCCCTCGGCAAGCCGGGCACGGCGCTGGCGATGACGATGCTGGAGCTGTGCCGGGGGCGCATCTGAGCGTGCGCGCTCACCCGGCCGGTTCCCGCCGCTCGGCGTGCGCTCGCGTATCCCGGCCGGTTCCCGCCGCTCGGCGTGCGCTCGCGTATCCGGGTGCGTCCCCGGATCTGAGTTCGGACCCGCTCTCACCCGTACGGCGCGTGACCGGCTCCGGCCCGGCTTCGTTGGTCCGGGTGTCCGTGCCAGCCAGGGGCGGGCCCGTAAGAAACCACGCGTGGCTTCGCTGGGGCGTGTGGCGTACCTCAGGTACGTCGTGGGACCTCGCACCAGCGCTTGTGACCGGACAGCAGGGGACAGCAGCCCGGTCACCCAGAAGGAGCGGTCGGCCCCGGGGACGCTCGGGGCCGGCCGCAACCGGCTCTTCCGGTCGTGGCCCCCGCGACCGCCTGCACAGTGCGAACCCCTCGGAACCCTCTCCCACGCGGCGCAACCCCCCGGCGCCGCCCCGCTCGGCACCGCCGCTGCCCTGACACCGGTGCCGACTCCAAGGGCCCCGTGCCGCGACCGGAATCGCGCCACGGGGCCCTTGCGCGTGCCCACCCCTCCGACGTGACGCGCGTCACACGAAGATCCTGGGCAACCGCTACAACCTTCCCCGCCGGTCGCAGGTCATCTATGCAGCAACACCAAAGCTGGTGGGGGCGCTGCACTCGGAGGGGGGTGCAGCGCCCCTTACCTGTGTCGGCCGCCAGGGCGCCGGCCGCGTCGGTTCACGACACCTTCGGCGGAACCACCGGCATCCCCAGGAACGGCAGCCGCAGCGCGCCGAAGGCCTCGGCGGGGACCGCCGGGGACTTGGGTTCGACCGCCGCGACCCGTACGTACGCCTCGCCCTGCCGCGGCCGCGGGTCCTCCTCGCCCTTGTTCGGCCAGAAGGACATCGCCCGCTCCGCCTGTGCGGTGATCGTCAGCGACGGGTTCACGCCGAGGTTCGCGGAGACCGCCGAGCCGTCGACGACGGAGATCCCCGGGTGCCCGAAGAGCCGGTGGTACGGGTCGATGACGCCGGACTCGGCGTCCGCGCCGATCGGGCAGCCGCCGAGGAAGTGCGCGGTCAGCGGGGTGCCCATCAGCTCGCCGACGTTGGATCCCGCGAAGCCGTTGATCTCCTCGGCGAGGAGGGTGGCGGCCTTGGTCGCCGCCTCGATCTGCGTCGGGTTGGGGGCCCCGTGGCCCTGGCGGGCGGTGAGCAGGCCCTTCCCGATGCCGCCCGGCTTGCGGTAGGTGGTCAGCGAGTTGTCCAGGGACTGCATGACGAGACCGATGATGGTCCGCTCCGACCAGCGCCGGTTGGACAGCGAGCGGGCCGCGAGCGCGGGGTGCTTGACGAGTTCGAGCAGCCACCTGCGGACCCGGTGCGCGCCGTACGGCACCTGGAGGATCGTCAGCGCGCCCATCGAGTTGGAGCCCTTGCCGTACCGGACGGGTTCGATGTGGGTGTTCTCGTCGGGGTGGATCGAGGAGGTGATGGCGACGCCGCGGGTGAAGTCGGCCCGCTCCTTGCCGTGCTTCTTCCGGTAGCGCCGGTCGGTGGTCTGCGAGCCGACGAGGCCCTCGGAGTTGGTCCGGGTCAGCTCGCCGAGCCGGGCCGAGATCCGGGGCAGCAGGCCGGTGTCCTTCATCCGGTGCAGCAGGGTCTGGGTGCCGTACGTGCCGGCGGCGATGACGACCTTGCGGGCCGTGAAGGTGCGGCCCTTGCCCTTCCTCCGGTTGTCGGAGGGGAGGGTCTTGACCGCGTAGCCGCCCCGGGAGTCCTCGGTGACCGCGACGACCGAGGTCATGGGGTGGACGGCCGCGCCCGCCTTCTCTGCGAGGTGGAGGTAGTTCTCGTTGAGGGTGTTCTTGGCGCCGTGCCGGCAGCCGGTCATGCACTCGCCGCACTCGGTGCAGGCCTTGCGGGAGGGGCCTGCCCCGCCGAAGAACGGGTCGGGCACCTCGCCGCCCGGCTTCGCCTTCGCCGTGCCGTCGCCGTCCTGCCCGTCCCCGAAGAACACCCCGACGGGCGCCATGTGGAAGGTGTCGCCGATGCCCATGCTCTGTGCGGTCGCCTTGAGGTGGACGTCCGACGGGGTCATGGTCGGGTTGATCCGGACACCGAGCATCCGCTTGGCCTGGTCGTAGTACGGGCTCAGCTCCTCGCGCCAGTCCGTGATGTCCCGCCACTGCGGGTCGTCGAAGAACGGCGCGAGCGGCTCGTAGAGGGTGTTGGCGTAGTTCAGGGAACCGCCGCCGACGCCGGCGCCGGCGAGCACCATCACGTTGCCGAGCAGGTGGATCCGCTGGATGCCGTAGAGGCCGAGGGCCGGGGCCCAGAGGAAGTTCTTCACGTCCCAGGAGTTCTTCGGCAGGGTCGCGCGGGTGAAGCGGCGCCCGGCCTCCAGTACGCCGACCCGGTAGCCCTTCTCGGTGAGGCGGAGCGCGGTGACCGAGCCGCCGAAGCCGGAGCCGACGACGAGGACGTCGTAGTCGTACGCCTCGTCCTCCGCCTGCTCCTGATTTTGGGTAGGGGGTACCGCGGTCATGGCTCTCCTCGTACGAAAAGGGGACAGTCGGGATGGGGAGGCGCGCGCCGGTTCAGCGCAGGCGCAGGGCCTTCATCGCCTTCAGGGACGCGCTCATGAACGCGGCGTACTTCTCGTCGTCCATCCCGAAGGAGGGCGCGAGCGGGATCAGCCGCTGCTGGGCGACGGTCTGGGCCTCGGTGTACTTGAGGATGCCCTCGGAGCCGTGGCGCCGGCCGAGCCCGGAGTCCTTCATGCCGCCCATCGGGGACTGCACACTGCCGTAGGCGGGGGCGTACCCCTCGTTGATGTTGACGGTGCCGGTGCGCAGCCGGGCCGCGACCGCGTGGCCCCGGCGCGAGTCCTTCGTCCAGACGGAGGAGTTCAGACCGTACGGGGTGGCGTTGGCGAGGTCGACGACCTCGTCCTCGTCGCGGAACCGGTAGATCGAGACGACCGGGCCGAAGGTCTCCTCGCCGCAGACCGCCATCGGGGCCTCGACGCCGTCGAGGATGGTCGGCTCGAAGAAGAGGGGGCCGATGTCGGGGCGGGCGACGCCGCCGGCGACGAGCGTGGCGCCCTTGGCGACGGCCTCCTCGACGTGCTTCGTGACGGTCTCCAGCTGGCGGTCGCCGACGAGCGAGCCCATGTCGGCGCCGTACGCGAGGGAGTTGCCGAGCCGCATGGCCCTGGTGCGGGCGGCGAAGCGGGCCAGGAAGGCGTCGGCGATCGACTCGTGCACGTAGAGGCGCTCGATGGAGATGCAGAGCTGGCCGGCGGAGGAGAAGCAGGCGCGGACGGCTCCGGCGGCGGCCTTCTCGATGTCGGCGTCCTTCAGGACGAGCATCGCGTTCTTGCCGCCGAGTTCGAGGGAGACGCCGACGAGCCGGGCGGCGGCGCCCTGGGCGACCTCGCGGCCGGTTCGGGTGGAGCCGGTGAACGAGACGTAGTCGGCGTGCTTGACGACCTCGGGGCCGACGACCGGGCCGTCGCCGAGGACGACCTGGAAGACCTCGGCGGGCAGCCCGGCCTCGATGAGCAGGTCACGGGCCCACAGAGCGGTCAGCGCGGTCTCCGTGTCGGGCTTCATGACGACGGCGTTGCCCGAGACGAAGGCGGGGAGCGCGTCGCCGACGGAGAGTTCGAGCGGGTAGTTCCAGGGGGCGATCTGGCCGACGACACCGCGCGGCTGGCGCAGCTCGGTGACCTTGGTGAGGGTCGGCACGACGCCGGTGTGGCGGCGGGGCCTCAGGTACGAGGAGGCCTTGCGGCCGTAGTGGCGGGCGGCGACGGCGACCGCCTGCACCTCCTCGTGGGCGTGCAGGCGTGCCTTGCCCGTCTCCAGCTGGATGAGGTCGAGGACCTCGGACTGGCGCTGGAGGACGAGGTCGTGGAAGCGGAGGAGGACGGCGGCGCGGGCCCTGACCGGGGTGGCGGCCCAGGCGGCCTGGGCGCCACGCGCGCGCGTGAAGGCCTCCGCGACGTCCTCGGGGGTGGACTCGGGCAGGTCCGCCAGCTTCGCCCCGGTGAACGGCGTGTGGTTGGCGGTACGGCCGGAGCCGACGACTCCGCGCGTGAGCCGGGCGACCACCTCGGGCGTCACGACGTCGGCCGCCGTGCGGGCGCCGGCGGGCGCGGGCGCGACCGGATTGGTCGCCCCGGCGGGCGCGGCTGCTCCGGCCTGCGCGGCGGGGGCGTCGGGAACCGAGGGGGCGGCGGGGGCCTGCGAGTCCGTCATGGGCCCGAGCGTAGGCGCCGTTCCGCCCTTTGGGTACCCGTCGGTAACGCGTTTTCACCGGGTGCCCACATCGCGCCAGCGATCACTGGCATATAAGCCCTGATCAGGGGCTTATGGCTGCGAAGAGGCCCGGGTGGCCCGTGCCGGAGATTTCCACCGGGTTCAGTCGCCCGGGGCCCGCCAGTGCTGGAGGACGACGTCGAACTGCTCGCGGGTGGTCTCCCAGCTCGACTCCGGGGACGACATGTAGATCGCGTACTCCGTGCCGTCGTCGGCGTAGTACATGAGGTCGATCGCGTGCCGCGGCCCGGGAAAGTCCCGCTTCTCCGTCCAGGTGAACTCCCACAGGCTGGAACGGACCTGGTCGCGATAGGTGGTCTGGCCGAGCTTGACCCGGGTGTACTCCATCCGCTTCGCGACGATGCGCTCCAGGTCGAGCGCGTGCATGTACGGGTTCTCGAAGTCGGGGCTGGGGTCGATGTTGATCCGGATGCGGTGGCGGCCGTTGTCCGGGGTGTAGTCGATGTTGTCGCCCTCCGTCTGCCGCTTCCAGCCCTTCGGTACGACGATGCTGAAGCCCTCCCGGTCGTCGACGCGGTGCCAGCCGTCCGGGATGTCGCTCGCGGTGACCTGGGTGGTGGTGGGGGCGGGGCCGGTGGTCGTGGTCCGTCCGGCGTCGCCGCGGTCGCCGCCCGCGTAGTTCATGGCGGCGAAGACCGCGCCGCCCGCGACGAGACCGGCGAGCAGCGCGGCCAGCACGGCGGTACGCCAGCTCCGGCCGTGGCCCGAGCCGGCGGCGGGGCCGCCGGACGGCGGCACGACGGTGGGCGGGGAGGCCTGGGGCGACTGGGCCGGGTGGGGCCACGGGGTCGTGCCGGAGGCGGTCGTGCCCGCCGGGGTCGTGGTCCTGGCCGTGCCCGTCGGCCCCGGGCCGTCGGACTCCTCCCCCAGCGTGACGAGGTCGTGGCCGGAGACTGAACCGTCCCCGGACGGGTCCAGGTCGTCCCGCACCACCCGCTGGGTCGGTACGTACGCCTGCGCCGCCGCCGGCGTACGCCCCTCCATCGCGTCGAGCAGCATCCGCCCGGCCTCGTCCGCCTGCGGCCGCTGCGCCGGGTCCTTGCGCAGCAGGGCCACGATGACCGGGGCCAGCGGGCCCGCCTTCTCCGGGTACGGCGGCTCCTCGGCCACCACGGCCTGCATGGTGCTGATCGGTGAGGTGCGGCGGAACGGCGACGTGCCCTCCACCGCCGTGTACAGGGTGGCGCCGAGCGACCAGAGGTCGGAGGCGGGACCGGGGTCGCCGCCGCGCACCCGCTCGGGGGCGAGATAGTCGATGGAACCGACGAGTTCACCGGTCCGGGTGATCGTCGCGTCGCCCTCGATCGCCGCGATCCCGAAGTCGGTGATCAGGACGCTCCCGTCACGGGCGAGCAGGACGTTGCCCGGCTTGACGTCCCGGTGCAGCACCCCGGCCGCGTGCGCGGCGCGCAGCGCGCCGAGGACGTGCAGCCCGATCCTGGCCGCCTCGTGCGGGTCGATCGTGCCCTTCTCCTTGGCGGCGTCGGCGAGCGAGGGCCCGTCGACGTACTGCATGACGATCCACGGCCGGTCGTCGTGCTCCAGGACGTCGTGGACGGTCACCACACCCGGGTGCGTGATCCGCGCGGCGGCCCGCGCCTCCTTCTGCGTACGGGCGTGCAGCACGAGGCGGTCGGCCTCGGCCACGAACCGGCCCGCCGTCAACTCCTTCACCGCCACGACGCGGTGCAACACCTCGTCGTGTGCGCGCCAGACCTTGCCCATGCCGCCGCGTCCGATGGACTCGCCCAGCCGGTAGCGACCGGCGAGCAGCAGCCCCGCGCCTGTGCTCTGAGAATGTTCCACTTGCCCCCGCCCGTTCCTTCGGATGCCAGGTTACGGAGGGGGGTACGGGTGGCGGAACCTCGGGGCCGCCATAGGAACAGCACTGTGACCGGGGGCCGATGGGCATTCCGGGCACCCCCTCCCGACACGGTCCCGCTCAGCGCCCCGGACGGAACGCCTTCGTGGCCTCGTCGAAGATCTCGGAGACCTTGGCGCGGTCGTTCTTCGGGCCGATGACCTGGACGACGTGGTACCTGCCGCCGTCGATCAGGGCCAGGTTGCGGACGAACACCATCCGGCCCGTGCTGTCCGGCCACAGGTAACTGCCCGTGGCCGTCACCGTCGTACCGATGGTGACCCGGCGCTCGTCCTGCACCTCCCCCCAGCTCGCGGCCGCCCGCAAGGGGTCCAGTTCGCGCTCCCTCGACCGCTGGTACTCCAGCGGGTCGGAGCCGTTGCCGCCGACGCTGTCGCGGCCGGGGACCACGATCATCGTGAAGTCGCCGCTGGTGTAGCGCACTTGCCCGACGTCGTTGACCGGGCTGCGCCGCCACCCGTTCGGCACACCGATCCGGAACCCTTCGGGGTCCTGCCGCAGCGTGTACCCGGCGGCGAGGGCCGGACCCGAGGGGTCGGCGGCGGGCGGGGTGGTGCGCGGGGTGGCCGGTCCGCTGGTCGGCGGGGCCGTGGTCGGCTCCTTCGTCGCGGACGGAGGGCTCGTGGGCGCGGTCGTACGCGGAGCCTGGCCGGCCGTGGGGGTGGTCGGCGCGGTGGGCTTCTCCCCGTCGCCGGACATGAAGAGGACGGCGTACGCGACGGCCCCGCCGATCAGCAGGAGGACCAGGACGAGGAGCGTACGGCCGAGGGCCTGCGGGGAGCCCGGGGACTTCGAGGACGACGGACGGCCGCCGCGGGGCGCCTTCGCCGTCCGGGAGGCACGGGGCGCTCTGGGTGCTCGGGCAGCGCGCTGGGGGATCTCCTCGTGGAACGACTCGTGCAAGTCCTCCCGGTACTCCTCGCGGACGCCCTCCCGGACATCGTCCCGCACGGGCGCGGGCCCGTACTCGCGCGTGGAGAGGTCGTCGTGACGGGCGTGCGCCTGGGTCGGGGGACGCGGGTCCCTGCCCCGCTTGTGGCGGTGCCGGCCCGCTCCCGCTCCCCCGCGCCGACGCCGTACGAGCTCGCCGCGCCGGCGCACGATCGGCAGCCGCCTCTCGTCGAAGGACGGCAGCGGTACGACTCCGACACCGGCCTCAGGCTCCGGAGCCGAGCGCACGAGGGAGCGCAGCCAGCCGCGCAGCTCCTCGAAGTCGGGGCGCTCGGTGGGGTCCTGGCGCAGCAGCGACTCCACGACCGGGCGCAGCGGGCCGCACTCCTCGGCGAAGGCGGGCGGCTCGGCGCAGACCAGCTGGACGAGCTCGGCGGCGCTGTCCTCGGGGTAGGGGGCGTGGCCCTGGACGGCCCGGTAGAGGAGCGCGCCGAGCGCCCACAGGTCGGTGGCGGGGCCGATCGGCGGGGCGAGGCGCCAGTTCTCGTGGACGGGACCGGCCTGCTCGGGTGCCCAGCGCTCGGTGACGGCGCCGACGACCGCGATCCGGGTCTGCCGGGCCCGCTCGGCGGCGAGCCGGGTGGTGGGGCCACGGTCCGCCTGGGCCTGCGCCGGGATCCTGGCCGCCTCCAGGGCCGCCTCCCCCCGGGCGCCGGCGGGGACCGGGAGGCGTGCCGGGTCCGGGGTGGCGGCCGTGTAGCCGGCGGGCAGGGCCGGACGGCCCGAGCCGGGCAGCACGGGACCGCGGCCGGGACCCGAGCCGCCACCGGCCGGGATCGGCGGGGAGCCGTCCCGCGACGCGTGCGGGCCGTCGCTCCAGTTGCCGGCCAGCATCACGCGCGGCGGCGGGCCCGCCTGCGGACCCGCGCCGTACGGCTCGTCGCCCTCGTCCTCGTCGTCCTCGTCGTCGTCCGCCACCCGCGCCCACCACTGCGGCTCGGGCGCACCCGCCGCCTGCGCGGTCGGCGCCGGGGGCGGCCCGGGCGGGTCCGCCGGCGCGGGGCGCTGGACGGGCAGGGCCCCGGTCTCGCCGAGCTTGGCGGCAGCGCGCGCGCCGGCCCGGTAGGCGGCGATGGCCCCGGCGCGGGCCGCCCGCACGTCGGCGGTGGGCGGCACGGGCGCGGGCTGCGTCTCGGCGGCGGGCGCCGCGGGCAGCGCCCGCCCGTAGGGGTCGGCGCCGTAGCCGCCGGGGGCGGTTCCGTAGGGGGAGGGCGATTCGGTGTCGTACGCCTCGGACTCGATCTCGTACGGGCCGGACTCGGTGTCGTACGCCTCGGGTTCGGTGTCGTACGGGCCGGACTCGGTGGCGTACGCCTCGGACTCGGTCTCGTACGGGCCGGACTCGGTGTCGTACGCCTCGGGTTCGGTGTCGTACGGGCCGGACTCGGTTTCGTACGGGCCGGCTTCGGGGACGTACGAGGCGGCTTCGGTGTCGTATGTCCCGGGCTCGGGGACGTACGGGCCGGAGTCCCGGTCATACGGGCCGGACTCGGGGAGGTACGCCGCATCGCCGTGACCGTAGCCGTGGCCGTAGCCATGGCCGTTCCCGTAGCCGAAGTCCGGTCCCGACTCCTCGGCCGTCTCCACCGCCTGCTCGTCGAGCAGCTCGTCGACCAGTTCGCCGGCCGGCTCCTCGGCGGCCTCCTCGAACTCGTCCGTCCCGTGCGGGACGTGCCCGTCGCCCTCCTCGTAGACCTCCGCCTCGTACAGCTCGGAGCCGTACTCCTCGTAGACGTCGGTGCCGTACTCCCCCGCTCCGTACTCCTCGGTGCCGTACCCCTCGGCGTCGTGTCCCCCGTCCCCGTACTCCTCGGCCGGCGCCTGCCACGCCGTCGCGTCCGGATCGGGCTCCGGCACGGGTGCGTACCCGCAGAGCGCCTCCTCCGCGGCGCCCACCGCGAGGCCCGTCAGGACCACCCGGCCGTCGTCGCAGACGAGCACGGTCCGGGCGGTGATGTTCCGGTGCACCCACCCGTGGGCGTGGAGCGCGCGCAGGGCGGTGAGGACGTCGGCGCCGATCTCGGCCGCGCGGTAGGGGTTGAGCGGCCGCTCTGCGAGGAGCGCGGCCAGCGGCCTGGCCGCGATGCGTTCGCTCACTATCCAGAGCGAACCCGCCTCCGCGAAGACGTCGAAGACCTGGTCGAGGAGGGGATGGTCGGGGATCTGCGCGGCGGCCTGGGCCGCCTCGATGGCCCGGCGGACGACGGGCTCGGCCGGACGGCGGGTGGCCCGCCCCGCGGCGCCGTAGGGACCGGCCGGGCCGCCCTCGCCGTCGAGCACCTCGGCATCGACGAACTCGGGCAGCGGCACCTGGCGGACCAGGACCTCCTGACCGCTGAACGTGTCGAAGGCACGCGTCCCGGCCGGGTCGTACGCGTCCGCGTCCGCGTCCGCCGGCGGCAGCGGCAGGCGGTAGCGGTCCGCGAGCACCCTTCCCGCGTAGTCGTCCACGACGCCTCCCCACGCGCGCACGCTGTCCCCCTGTGGACCCGCGGATCCCTCGGGATCGGACGGGATCACGCGAGTCCGACAATTCCGGTCCGGCAGCGTGCAGTTATCGGCTCTGTTCGGCTGCGTACGGTCCTCGAACTCTCACGATACGTGCCGTCGGTCAGTCCTTGGGGCTGAACGTGGCGAACGCCGTCTCGCGCAGCGTCCTGCACTCCGCGCCGTTCCACTCCTCCGCCTTGCAGCTGATCATGATGGAGTAGCCGTGCGAGGCGTCCACCTTGAAGCCGCGGTTGAGCACATGGACGCGCATCCCCTGCTGGGTGCGCTCGAACTCCCAGTCCGCGACGGTCGGGTAGCCCTTGTAGGAGACCGTCCGGATACCGAAGTGCTTGTAGTTCTTGCTGGTGGCGGCCACGCCGATCTTGCCGAGCTCCCAGGCGGCCGCCGCGTTGTCCTTCGGGGTGGAGTTGAAGTCGACCTGGATGCGCGGGAAGCCGCCGCTCTCGCTGAATATCCCGCCGCCGCTGTAGCCCGGTATCGAGCGGACCTTGAACGTGGCGGGCATCGCCATGGAGAAGTGGAAGCGGTCGTTGGTGACGAGGGTGTAGCCCGCGGGCAGCTGCGCGCCCGTGCCGCCGCTGGGCTTTCCGGTCGGCGTGGTGCCGTTGCCGTCCGAACCGCCGGACCCGTCGGTGGAGCCCGTGGAGCCCGTGGAGCCCGTCGTGCCGTTGCCGCCCGTCGACCCGTTCGAGCCGGTGTCGCCGGGCTGCGCGCCGCCCTGCTGGCCGGCGCCGCCGGGCGACTGGCCCTTGTCGCCGCCCGAGCCACCGGAGCCGTCGGAGCCGTCACCGCCGGCGGAGGCGCCGGCCGAGGCCGTCGTACCCCCGCTGTCCTTGCCCTGGTTGCCCTCGTCGCCGCCGCCCCTGAGGGAGACCGCGAGGATCGTCCCGAGCAGGGCGAGTACGGCGACCGCGGCGATGATCACCAGCGTGCGCCGCGGTACGACGTCGGTCAGCGACGCACGGGCCTGAGTCGGTCTGCCACCGCCCGGCCGTGTCGCGGAGGCGGCACCCGCCGCCGTCCTTGCGGCCGGTGTCGACGGAGCCTTCGGCTCGGCCTTCACGGCGGCCGCCGCGTTCCGTACGGACTTCAGCGCACCCCGCATCCGGTCGGCGGGCGCCTCGGGCGCCGTACCCCGGTCGGCCACCGGGGCCACCGGAGGCTGGTCGGGGCGCGGCGGCAGCGGTACGACCCGGGTGACCTCGGGGGAGACCGGGGGCACCGGGTCGGGCGCGTCGAGCACGGCGAGGAGCAGGACCCGCGCGCGGGCGTCGTCGAGCCGCTGGGCCGGGTCCTTGGCGAGGAGGCCGTAGATGACCTTCTCCAGCTCGGGTCCCGCGTTCTTCGGCGGGTCGACGGGCTCGGTCATCACCGCCGTGAGGGTGGCGATGGCGGAGCCCTTGTCGTAGGGCGGGCTGCCCTCGACCGCCGCGTAGATGAGCCCGCCGAGCGACCACATGTCGGCGGCGGGGCCTGGCTTGTGGCCGCGGGCGCGCTCGGGCGAGATGTACGAAGGGGCGCCGACGAGCATGCCGGTGGAGGTGATCGAGGGGTCGCCCTCGACCTGGGCGATGCCGAAGTCGGTGAGGACGACCCGGCCGTCCTCGGCGATCAGCACGTTGGACGGCTTCACGTCGCGGTGCAGGATGCCCTCGCGGTGCGCCGAGCGCAGCACGTCGAGGATGGCGAGGCCGACCTCGGCGGCACGCCGGGGCGTGAGCGTGCCGTCCTCGCGGACGGCGTCCGCGAGGGACTTGCCCTCGATGAGCTCCATGACGATCCACGGACGGTCGTCCTCGTCGACGACGTCGTAGACGGTGACGGCGCCGTTGTTGCGGATCCGGGCGATGGCCTTGGCCTCGCGCAGGGTCCGGGTGATGAGGCGGCGCTTCTCGTCCTCGTCGATGCTGGTGGGGAAGCGGAGTTCCTTGACGGCGACCGTGCGGCCGAGGGTCTCGTCGACCGCCCGCCACACGGTGCCCATGCCGCCGCGGCCGAGGATCCCGCCGAGCCGGTAGCGGCCGGCGAGGAGCCGGCCCTCGTTGACCGGAGCCTTGCGCCCCCTGTCGCCGCCGGCGCCGCGCGCGGAACCCCGCGCCTGGGGACGGTCGCTCTCGCCGTCGCCGTCGCCCGCGCCGAACCCGGCCCGCCCGGTCGACGGCTCGGTCCCCCGCAGCCGCCCACCGGACCCGCCCTGAACGTCCTTCACGTCCGGACCGCCCGGGGCGTCCTGAACGTCCCCGGCACCCGAGTCCTCCGCGCCCGCCGGGTCCGCGGACCTCGTGGGCTTCGTCAGGTCGGCCGGCGCCGGGTCCGCGGGCGTGGCGGCGGACGCCGCCGGTGCCCCGGCTTTCTCCGCACCCCGCTCGACCTGCGCGTTCTTCGCGTCCTGTGTGTCCGTCGCGTCGTCCCGCTCCGGCTCACGCGCGGCCGGGACCACTCCTCGGTCGCCGTCGGTCGCGGCCCCCGCGGCGGCGTCCCGCCCGGGGTCCTTCGCCGTGTCCCGCGACTGCTCCGCCTCCGACATGCGTCCCCTCTGCGATCCCTGATCTTCGCCGCGTCTGCCGCTTCCCGCGCGATGCGGTAACCCGCCCTGGAAGAGAGGCCATTGTCCCTCACCTCAGGACGGGCGGCGTCCCCGGGTCCGTACTCCGGGATGACGACGCCCCCGCACACCCCCCAGGTTCCCACCCGCGCGTCCCGGACGTCCCGTCAGATCGGCACGATGTCCGGCGCCCCGAGCCGGGCGGCGTCCGCCGTCAGGTCGTCGGGCTGCCGCTGCGACTCCCGCTCGGCCTCGACCCGCTTCTCGTAGTGCTCGATCTCCTTCTCGATCTGGTGCTCGTCCCAGCCGAGGACCGGCGCCATCAGCCGGGCGCACTCGCGGGCGCTGAGCGTGCCCCGGTCGAAGGTCTCGATGGAGATCCTGGTGCGCCGGGTGAGGACGTCGTCGAGGTGCCGGGCGCCCTCGTGGGAGGCCGCGTAGACGATCTCGGCACGCAGGTAGTCGTCGGCCGCCGGAAGCGGTGCGGCGAGGGTGGGGTCCTCGGCGATCAGGTCGAGGATCTGCTCCGTCAGGGAGCCGTACCGGTTGAGGAGATGCTCGACCCGGACGACGTGCAGGCCGGTGCGGGCGGCGATCCTGGCCCGGGCGTTCCACAGGGCCCGGTAGCCCTCGGCGCCGAGCAGCGGGATGTCCTCGGTGACGCAGGGGGCGACCCGCTGGTCGAGGCCGTGCACGGCCTCGTCGACGGCGTCCTTGGCCATGACGCGGTACGTCGTGTACTTGCCGCCGGCCACCACGACCAGGCCGGGCACGGGGTGGGCGACGGTGTGCTCGCGGGAGAGCTTGCTCGTGGCGTCCGACTCGCCGGCGAGCAGGGGCCGCAGTCCCGCGTAGACCCCTTCGACGTCGTCCCGGGTGAGCGGGGTGGCGAGCACGGTGTTCACATGCTCCAGGAGGTAGTCGATGTCGGCGCTGGACGCGGCGGGATGGGCCTTGTCGAGGTCCCATTCGGTGTCGGTGGTGCCGACGATCCAGTGCCGACCCCAGGGGATCACGAAGAGCACGGACTTCTCGGTGCGCAGGATCAGCCCGGTGGACGAGTGGATGCGGTCCTTGGGGACGACGAGGTGGATGCCCTTGGAGGCGCGGACGTGGAACTGGCCGCGCTCACCGATGAGTGCCTGGGTGTCGTCGGTCCACACCCCGGTGGCGTTGACGATCTGCTTGGCCCGGATCTCGTACTCCGCTCCGGCCTCGACGTCCTGGACGCGGGCGCCGACGACCCGCTCGCCCTCGCGCAGGAAGCCGATGACGCGGGCCCGGCTCGCGGCCAGGGCGCCGTAGGACGCGGCGGTGCGCACGAGGGTGGTGACGAAGCGGGCGTCGTCCATCTGGGCGTCGTAGTACTGGAGGGCGCCGACGAGGGCGTCCTTCCTGAGACAGGGGGCGACGCGCAGGGCGCCGCCACGGGAGAGGTGCCGGTGGACGGGCAGGCCGCGGCCGTGCCCGGAGGAGAGGGACATCGCGTCGTACAGCGCGACGCCCGAGCCCGCGTAGAACCGCTCCCAGCCCTTGTGCTGGAGCGGGTAGAGGAAGGGGACCGGCTTGACCAGGTGGGGCGCCAGCCGCTCCAGGAGCAGTCCGCGCTCCTTGAGGGCCTCCCGGACCAGGGCGAAGTCCAGCATCTCCAGGTAGCGCAGGCCGCCGTGGATGAGCTTGCTTGACCGGCTGGAGGTGCCGGAGGCCCAGTCGCGGGCCTCGACGATGCCGGTGGAGAGCCCTCTCGTGACGGCGTCGAGGGCCGTGCCGGCGCCGACCACCCCGGCGCCGACCACCAGCACGTCCAGCTCGCGCTCGGCCATGGCGGCGAGCGCCTCGGCGCGCTCGGCGGGTCCCAGTGTCGCTGTCCTCACGGCTTGCCTCCCGTCGTCCCCCGTCGTTCCAGCACGCGAACCGGGCCCCGTGGTCCGGCTCACAGCTCGATTCTGTCCCTCCCCGGCGACTTCAGCCACCGCCTCGCCACCGACCTGTGGATAACACTCGGCGACCTTCGGCTCCACAATGCGGCATATCGGTCATATTTACGCCTAGTCTGACATTGCGCTCGACCCGTTCTGTCCACCGGGCTTGCGCGTCGCGTTCCCTCCGGCTATCGGGAAGGACGGCCCACCCCCCATGCCCGCTGATCTCGCCGTCATCGGCCTCGGCCACCACGGACTCCCCCTGGCCCAGGCCGCCGCCGCCGCAGGCATCGACACCATCGGCTACGACACCGATCCCCGCCCCGTCGCCGAACTCGCCGCCGGCCGCTCCCCGGTCGACGGCTCCCTCACCGTCCCGGAGATCCGCCGGATGCTCTCGGGGAGCTTCCGGCCGACCGCCAACCCCGCCGAACTCGGCCGGGTCCGCACCGCCGTCCTCTGCGCCCCGACCCCCCTGGGCCCCGACCACACCCTCGACCTCACCGCCGTCACCGAAGCGGCCCGCGCGCTCGCCGCCCGGCTGCGCCCGCACACCACCGTCCTCCTCGAATCGCCGGTCCCCCCGGGCACCACCGAGGGCCTGCTCAGGGACCTCCTGGAAGAGGGCTCCGGCCTGCGCGCCGGACGTGACTTCCACCTCGCGTACTCCCCCGGCCGCCTCGACCCCGGCAGCCGCACGCACGGCTTCGCCGGCACCCCCAAGGTCATCGGCGGCCTCACCCCGGCCTGCACCGAAGCGGCGGCCGCCTTCTACGGCCGGCTCACCGACAAGGTGGTACGCGCGCGTGGCCCCCGCGAGGCGGAGACGGTCAAGCTCCTGGAGACCAACTTCCGGCACGTCAACATCGCCCTGGTCAACGAGATGGCGGTGCTCTGCCACGAGCTCGGCGTCGACCTGTGGGACGTCATCCGCTGCGCCGAGACCAAGCCCTTCGGCTTCCAGGCCTTCCGCCCGGGCCCCGGGGTCGGCGGCCACGGCGTCCCCGTCGACACCGTCGGCGCCCACCGCCCGCTCCGGCTCGTCGAACTCGCCGGCCAGGTCAACGAGCGCATGCCGCAGTACGTGGTCCAGCGCGCCGCCACCCTCCTCAACGAGCACGGCAAGTCGGCCCGCGGCGCCCGGGTCCTGCTGCTCGGCATCACGTACAAGCCCGACCTGCCGGACCGCCAGGGCTCCCCCGCCGACGAGATCGCCCGCCGCCTGATGGACCTGGGCGCGGCCGTCAGCTACCACGACCCGCACGTCGCCGACTGGCGCGTCCGCGAACTCCCCGTCCCCCGCGCGGACTCCCTCTACGAGGCCGCCGCCCACGCCGACCTGACGGTCCTGCTCCAGCACCACCGCACGTACGACCTCCAAGGCCTCGCGGTGAAGGCCCAACTCCTCCTCGACACCCGAGGCGCCACCCCCACGGGCACGGCCCACCGTCTGTGACCTGCGCAGCCGCGGGCAAAGCTGTTGTGCCCCTGTCATAGGCGGGTGCTAGTCTCCGGGCCTCTCGTATGCACGTACGCGCGTGCTACTTCCGTCCCTGGGGGGATCCGCACCATGAGCCAGCCCGTTCCGCCGCCCGGCAACCCGTTCGCCGGGGGCGCCGCGCCCGAGCAGTACCCGGTCGCGCCGCCGCCGGCGCCCGCCCGCGACAACGTCGCCCTCGGCCTGGTCGCCGCGGTCGTCGCGGCCCTCGTGTCGGCGGGTTTGTACGGCGGCGTCATCGGCGGCGTCGAGCGCGAGATCGGCTGGGCCGCCGTCGGCGTCGGCTTCCTCACCGGCCTCGCCGCCGGCAAGGTCGGCGGCCGCAACCCCGTCCTGCCGGTCGCGAGCGCCGTGCTCGCCCTCGGCGCGGTCTACCTCGGCCAGCTCCTGGGCATCGCGATCCTCCTCTCCAAGGAGCTGGACGTCTCCGCGACGGAGCTCTTCCTCCAGGAGTTCAGCCTGCTCACCGAAGCCTGGAACGAGACCAAGGACGGGCTGACGTTCCTGTTCTTCGGCATCGCCGCCTTCGCCGCGTTCTCCGGAGCCAAGAAGGCCTCGTAGCCGTCGCCGTACGAGGAGGGGCCCCGCACCACCCGGTGCGGGGCCCCTCCTCGTACGTACGGGACAGACGTCAGCGCTTGTGCTGGGAGTCCGCGACCGTGACCTCGACGCGCTGGAACTCCTTGAGCTCGCTGTAGCCCGTGGTGGCCATCGCGCGGCGCAGGGCGCCGAAGAAGTTCATCGAACCGTCCGGGATGTGCGACGGGCCCGCGAGGATCTCCTCGGTGGTGCCGACGACGCCCAGGTCGACCAGCTTGCCGCGCGGCACGTCCTCGTGGACGGCCTCCATGCCCCAGTGGTGGCCCTTGCCGGGCGCGTCCGTGGCACGGGCCAGCGGGGAGCCCATCATGACCGCGTCGGCGCCGCAGGCGATCGCCTTCGGCAGGTCGCCGGACCAGCCGACCCCGCCGTCGGCGATGACGTGCACGTACCGGCCGCCGGACTCGTCCATGTAGTCGCGGCGGGCCGCGGCCACGTCGGCGACCGCGGTCGCCATCGGGACCTGGATGCCGAACACGTTGCGCGTGGTGTGCGCCGCGCCGCCGCCGAAGCCGACGAGGACACCCGCGGCGCCGGTGCGCATCAGGTGCAGGGCCGCGGTGTACGTGGCGCAGCCGCCGACGATGACCGGGACGTCGAGCTCGTAGATGAACTGCTTCAGGTTCAGCGGCTCGGACGCGCCCGACACGTGCTCGGCGGAGACCGTGGTGCCGCGGATGACGAAGATGTCCACGCCGGCGTCGACGACGGCCTTGGAGAACTGCGCGGTCCGCTGCGGGGAGAGCGCGGCGGCGGTGACGACACCGGAGTCGCGCACCTCCTTGATGCGCTGCCCGATCAGCTCTTCCTTGATCGGGGCCGCGTAGATCTCCTGCAGACGGCGGGTCGCGGTCGCCTCGTCCAGCTCCGCGATCTCGTCGAGCAGCGGCTGCGGGTCCTCGTACCGGGTCCAGAGACCCTCCAGGTTCAGGACGCCCAGCCCGCCCAGCTCACCGATGCGGATCGCGGTCTGCGGCGACACGACCGAGTCCATGGGGGCGGCCAGGAAGGGGAGCTCGAAGCGGTAGGCGTCGATCTGCCAGGCGATCGAGACCTCCTTCGGGTCCCGGGTGCGTCGGCTCGGAACGACGGCGATGTCGTCGAACGCGTACGCCCTGCGGCCGCGCTTGCCGCGCCCGATCTCGATCTCAGTCACGATGTGTGGCCTTTCCCTCTACGTCTGCGCCTACCAGTATCCCCGACACAAGCGTGAGGGGCGGCTCCGGCCACATGCCGGAACCGCCCCCACGCGTCGCGCTGTGTTACTTCCTGCTGTAGTTCGGCGCCTCGACCGTCATCTGGATGTCGTGCGGGTGGCTCTCCTTGAGACCCGCGGACGTGATCCGGACGAAGCGGCCCTTCGACTCCATCTCCTCGATGGTGGCCGCGCCCACATAGCCCATGGTCTGGCGCAGGCCGCCGACGAGCTGGTGCAGGACGTTGGCCAGGGGGCCGCGGTAGGGCACCTGGCCCTCGATGCCCTCGGGCACGAGCTTGTCGTCCGAGGCGACCTCGGCCTGGAAGTAGCGGTCCTTGGAGTAGGACCGGCCCTGGCCGCGGGACTGCATCGCGCCCAGCGAGCCCATGCCGCGGTACGACTTGAACTGCTTGCCGTTGATGAACTGCAGCTCGCCCGGGGACTCCTCGCACCCGGCGAGCAGGCTGCCCAGCATGACCGTGTCGGCACCGGCGGCGAGCGCCTTGCCGATGTCTCCGGAGTACTGCAGACCGCCGTCGCCGATGACCGGGACGCCGGCGGCGCGGGCGGCGAGCGCCGCCTCGTAGATCGCGGTGACCTGCGGGACGCCGATGCCGGCGACCACACGCGTGGTGCAGATGGAGCCGGGGCCGACGCCGACCTTGACGCCGTCGACACCGGCGTCGATCAGGGCCTGCGCGCCGTCACGCGTCGCGACGTTGCCGCCGATGACGTCGACGCCGACGCTGGACTTGATCTTCGCCATCCAGTTGAGGGCGTTGCTGTTGTGACCGTGGGAGGTGTCGACGATGAGGAAGTCGACACCGGCCTCGGCGAGACCCTGGGCGCGCTCGAGCGCCTCGGGGCTGGCGCCGACGGCCGCGCCCACGAGCAGGCGGCCTTCCTTGTCCTTCGCCGCGTGCGGGTACTTCTCCGCCTTGACGAAGTCCTTGACCGTGATGAGGCCCTTGAGGATGCCCGCCTCGTCGACCAGCGGCAGCTTCTCGATCTTGTGGCGGCGGAGCAGCTCCATGGCGTCCACGCCGGAGATGCCGACCTTGCCGGTGACCAGCGGCATCGGGGTCATGACCTCGCGCACCTGGCGGCTGCGGTCCGACTCGAACGCCATGTCGCGGTTGGTGACGATGCCGAGGAGCTTGCCGGCCGGGTCGGTGACCGGGACACCACTGATGCGGAACTTGGCGCAGAGCGCGTCGGCCTCGGCCAGCGTGGCGTCCGGGTGCACGGTGATCGGGTCGGTGACCATGCCGGACTCGGAGCGCTTCACGAGGTCGACCTGGTTGACCTGGTCCTCGATGGACAGGTTGCGGTGCAGCACGCCCACGCCGCCCTGCCGCGCCATGGCGATGGCCATGCGGGACTCGGTGACCTTGTCCATCGCCGCCGAGAGCAGCGGGATGTTCACGCGGACGTTGCGGGAGATGCGGGACGAGGTGTCGACCGCGTTCGGGAGGACCTCGGACGCGCCCGGCAGCAGCAGCACGTCGTCGTAGGTCAGCCCGAGTGTCGCGAATTTCTCGGGCACTCCGTCGACGTTTGCAGTCATGACACCTTCCCCAAATGGCCTTGATCGGTGCGGATGTCCATGCTAACGGGCTGAAGCGGTGTCTCATTCCACGATCAAGATCAGCCGCAAGCTTTGGACATTCGCACGTGTACGAAAGGGACGACTGGCACCAGTGAGTCTTACTGGTCGGCCACTGCGGCCCCGTGGCTACTGCTCGGCCAGCGCCCTGAGCCGGCTGAGCGCGCGGTGCTGCGCGACCCGGACGGCCCCCGGGGACATGCCGAGCATCTGCCCGGTCTCCTCGGCGGTCAGTCCGACAGCCACACGGAGCACGAGCAGTTCGCGCTGGTTCTCCGGGAGGTTGGCGAGCAGCTTCTTGGCCCACTCGGCGTCGTCGCTGAGGAGCGCGCGCTCCTCCGGGCCGAGGGAGTCGTCGGGCCGCTCGGGCATCTCGTCGGAGGGGACGGCCGTGGACCCCGGGTGCCGCATGGCGGCCCGCTGGAGGTCGGCGACCTTGTGTCCGGCGATGGCGAAGACGAAGGCTTCGAAGGGCCTGCCGGTGTCCTTGTAGCGCGGCAGCGCCATCAGGACGGCGACGCAGACCTCCTGGGCCAGGTCCTCGACGAAGTGCCGGGCGTCGCCCGGCAGCCGGTTGAGACGGGTGCGGCAGTACCGCAGCGCGAGCGGATGCACCCGTGCGAGCAGGTCGTGCGTCGCCTGGGCGTCGCCCTCGACCGCACGGTGCACGAGCGCGCCGATCTCCCCCTGCCCGGCAGGCATGGGGGACCCCACGGTCTCGTCGTCGCGCATCGCTCCATGGTGCCCCGACGCCTCGGCGTTCGTGGCACCGCGTCCATAGTTGTGCACCGAAGCGTTATGAGCAGGTGCGCCGGAACTGGAACCCATCTCCCGCGCCCTCCCCTCCCGCTCGATCGACTCGTCCCCGAGGAACTCCACATCTCAAGGATGCGGCATCGCGCGGGGAAGTGACACAAGCCCGCCCCGCCCACCCCACGAGGGACGCGGGCGAGAGCGGGGAGGTGGCCGGTTACCTGCGATTCAGCGGACCAGGCCCCAGCGGAATCCGAGGGCGACCGCGTGCGCCCGGTCGGAGGCACCCAGCTTCTTGAAGAGTCGGCGGGCGTGGGTCTTGACTGTGTCCTCGGAGAGGAAGAGCTCGCGCCCGATCTCGGCGTTGGACCGGCCGTGGCTCATGCCCTCGAGAACCTGGATCTCGCGCGCGGTGAGGGTGGGCGCGGCGCCCATCTCGGCCGAACGGAGCCGGCGCGGGGCGAGCCGCCAGGTCGGGTCGGCCAGCGCCTGGGTGACGGTGGCCCGCAGTTCGGCGCGCGAGGCGTCCTTGTGCAGATAGCCGCGGGCACCCGCGGCGACCGCGAGGGCGACGCCGTCGAGGTCCTCGGCGACCGTGAGCATGATGATGCGGGCGCCGGGGTCCGCGGAGAGCAGCCGGCGGACGGTCTCCACGCCGCCCAGACCGGGCATGCGTACGTCCATCAGAATCAGGTCCGAGCGGTCCGCGCCCCAGCGGCGGAGGACTTCCTCGCCGTTGGCCGCGGTGGTCACGCGCTCGACACCGGGCACGGTCGCGACCGCGCGGCGGAGCGCCTCTCGGGCAAGCGGGGAGTCGTCGCAGACGAGGACGGATGTCATGCCTGACCTCCGCGGCTCTCGCAGCTGTAGCGCGTCACCTTGAGCCTCCAGGGCTGTACGTAATCGTCACCTGTGCGATTGACGCTCTCGGACACCTGCCCGATCGCTTGTTCCTTCAACCGCCTCCGCACTCTCAACGACGGTCACTCGAAAGAGTTACGGGTCGGACGGCACCCTTCGGCACTCTACGTGAGGGGTCGTACGCGGAGGAGAGCGACGCGGCCCATCTGCCCAACATCGAAAGCTATGCCCCATTTAGCGGGATTTCTTCCCTTTTCGCAGTGTCTGTGGCTAGATTCGCAATGAGTCATATTTACATCTACTTAGACAGTAGGTGTACCGACCCGGACCCACGGGGCCGCGAGGAGCCCCGGCCATCAGCCATCCACCCGCCCACCTATCCGTTCGACACGGTTTCAAGGGGACAAGCGCAATGGCAGATTTCTCCCGCCTTCCCGGACCCAACGCCGATCTGTGGGACTGGCAACTGCTCGCGGCCTGCCGCGGCGTCGACAGCTCCCTGTTCTTCCACCCCGAGGGAGAGCGCGGCGCGGCACGGAGTGCGCGTGAGAACTCGGCGAAAGAGGTCTGCATGCGGTGCCCGGTACGTGCGGAGTGCGCGGCACACGCACTCGCCGTCCGGGAGCCCTACGGCGTATGGGGCGGCCTCACCGAGGACGAACGCGAAGAGCTCATGGGACGCGCGCGCAATCGCCTGATCACGACGGCACCGACGACCGCGTCGGTCGCGTCCGCGGCTTCCGTGACATCCATGACGACATCGGCGTCGGCGACAGGCCGGCCGATTGTGGAGCGCACGTGAAGGAACGTTTCCTCAACTAAGCACCCGACCTGAACGGACCACCGGCCGGACCACCACCGACCGGAGCACCACCGACCGGAGCCTCGCCCACGCGCGCCTGGCGGCGTCCTACGCGCGCGTGGCGGCCCGGGTCAGTTCGTCGAGCGTGGCGGCGACGGCGGGCACCTTCGCCAGGTCGGGCAGTGTCAGGGCCACGATCTCCCGCTCCACGGCGGGCTCCACGGCCACGGTCCGCGCCCCCCTGGGCCGTACGGACTCGATGGCCAGCTCCGGCAGGACGGCCACGCCGAGACCGGCGCCGACCAGCCCCACCACGGCCGGGTAGTCGTCGGTGGCGAAGTCGATACGGGGGGTGAAGCCCGCCTCCTCGCACACGTCGACGAGCTGACGGCGGCAGCGCGGGCAGCCCGCGATCCACGACTCGCCCGCCAGTTCGGCCATGCCCACGGAACCGGCCCCGGCGAGCCGGTGCCCCTCGGGGACCAGGCCTACCAGGCGGTCGGCCAGGATCGGGCGGACGACCAGGTCGTCCCATTCGGCCTGCCCGTCGGCCTGCCGGCCGGACGCCCCGCCGCCGTACCGGAAGGCGAGGGCCACGTCGCAGTCGCCCTCGCGGAGCATCTCGATCGAGCGCGGCGGTTCGGCCTCGACGAGCGAGACGCGGGTGCCGGGGTGCGCGGCCCGCAGCGCGGCGAGCGCGGTGGGGACGAGCGTGGAACTGCCGCTGGGGAAGGAGACGAGCCGGACCCGGCCCGCGCGGAGCCCGGCGATCGCGGCGACCTCCTCCTCCGCGGCGGTGAGCCCGGCCAGGATGCCGGAGGCGTGGCGGACCAGGACCTCGCCGGCCTCGGTGAGGCGCATCTCGCGGCCCGTACGGATCAGCAGCGGCGTACCGGCGGAGCCTTCGAGGGCCTTCATCTGCTGACTGACGGCGGGCTGGGTGCAGCCCAGTTCGCGCGCGGCGGCCGAGAAGGAGCCGGTGGCGGCGACGGCGCGCAGGACGCGGAGATGACGAGCCTCGATCATGGACTCCAGCATAAGCGAATCTTGGGTGACGTCCCACTTTTCCGCTTCCAGCTTTGAGGCGAGTGCCCGTAAAGTGCCCACATGACCTTGCTGAGTGTGAATGTGGGCCGCGCCAAGGCCGTGGACTACACCGAGGCCGCCTCCGGCCTGACCGCCATCGACAAGCGCCCCGTCGAGAGGCCGGTCCGGATCGAGGCGCCCGGGGCGCCCGGCGTCGGCAAGAGCGGCCTCGCCGGGGACACCGTCTGCGACCTGCGCTTCCACGGCGGCGACGACCGGGCCGCGTACGCCTTCGCGCGCGAGGACCTGGACCGGTGGGAGCAGGAGCTCGGCCGCCCGCTCGCCGACGGCTCCTTCGGCGAGAACCTCACGACCCGTGACCTCGACGTCAACGGCGCCCTGATCGGCGAGCGCTGGCGGATCGGCGAGGAGGTCGTCCTGGAGGTCACCGGCGGCCGCATCCCCTGCCGTACGTTCGCTGGCTTCCTGGAGGAGAAGGGCTGGGTCAAGCGGTTCACGCAGTCCGAGGCCGGTCCCGGCGCGCTGCTGCGGGTGATCGTGCCGGGCGAGATCCGCGCCGGCGACCCGATCACGGTCGTCCACCGGCCCGACCACGACATCACCGTCGCACTGCTCCACCGCGCCGCGACCACCGAACGCACCCTGCTGCCCCGCACGTTGGTCGCCGCCGAGTGGATGGAGTCCGGCCTTCTCGCGCTCGCACGCCAGTACGCGGAGAAGTACGCGCGCGCGTAGCCCGCGTCTGGTCGGCGGTACGCGGACAAGAGCGTCTCCGCCGTGGCACTACCGTGCCCGTATGACGACTGCACTGATTACGGGCGCCACCGCGGGCATCGGGGCCGCTTTCGCGCGGAGGCTCGCCGCGGACGGCCACGATGTCGTGCTCGTGGCCCGGGACGTGAAGCGGCTCCGGGAGCAGGCGACGGAGCTGCACGACCGCCACGGCATCGAGGCCGAGGTGCTCGCGGCGGACCTCGCCGAGGAGAAGGGCATCGCCGCCGTCGAGGCCCGGCTCTCGGACCCGAAGCAGCCGGTGGACATGCTCGTGAACAACGCCGGCTTCGGCAACAAGGGCCGCTTCCTCGAGGTGTCCATGGCCGACGAGCTGAAGATGCTCACGGTGCACTGCGAGGCGGTGCTGCGGCTGACCTCGGCGGCCGCCGCCTCGATGAAGGAGCGCCGGCGGGGCTCCGTGGTCAACGTCGCCTCGGTGGCGGCCTTCGTGCCCCGCGGCACCTACGGGGCGTCGAAGGCCTGGGTCGTGCAGTTCACCCAGGGCGCTGCGCGGGACCTGGCGGGCAGCGGCGTACGGCTGATGGCGCTCTGTCCCGGCTTCGTGCGGACCGAGTTCCACGAGCGGGCCGGGATGGGGACGGACAACATCCCGGGCTGGATGTGGCTCGACGCGGACAAGCTGGTGACGGCGGCGCTCGCCGACCTGGACCGGGGCAAGTCGCTGTCGATCCCCGACCCCCGCTACAAGGCCCTCATGGGTGTGGTGAAGCTGGCGCCGCGCGGGCTCCTGGGCGGGGTCTCCTCCAAGGCGGGCCGGAAGTACGGGCCTAAGTAGCGTCGAGGTCCAGTCGCGTGGTGGCGCCGTCCTGCCAGGTGACATGGAGGGTGTGGCCGGTGACCCGGACGGCCGCGAGGTCCGTGACGGGGGCCGGGGCGGGCTCGGCGGTGAGTGAGGCGAGCGCGACGAAGAGGGTGGCCGGGCCGCTCGTCGCGCCGTGCAGGGCGAGGGTGCGGCTGCCGGGCCCCTGGAGGGTCTCCCCGGTGGGGAGTTCGGCGGCGGGCACGGCGGCTCCATGGTCCTCGGGATAGCCGTGCACCGGGTGCAGTTGCGCGTGCGGCCCGCCGTGGGTGGTGGCCCAGCCCGTCTGCCGTACGGGCGTCCCGTCCGGGGCGCCGAGGACCAGGTGGGCGCGGACCTCCGCGCGGCCGTGGGCGAGGGTCGCGGAGACGACCCGGACGCCGGGGCACGGGGTGTGCCGCGAGGCGGCCCAGCCGGGGCCGGTGCCGGCGGGTGCGGCGGGGCCCCGGCTGGTCGGCCTCCCCTCGACGAGCAGCGCGAAGTGGTTGTCGGCGGGGGCCGGCCCGGTGGTGGGTCCCGTACGGGTCGCGTACGCCTGGCGGGCGTAACCGGGGTCGTCCTCGCCGCCCTCGGCGCTGTGCACATGGTTGCTGCCGTGGTTGTGCAGGCGTACGAGTCCGTCGGCGGCGGTGGTCTGGACGAGCAGCCCGGCCGGGGCGACGGAGCGGACGGTGTCGGCGCGTTCGGCCGGCAGGGGTTCCTCGCGGTCGGTCCAGGCGGGGTGCCCGGCGGGCAGGAGGAGGCCGAGGAAGCCCTTGGACGCCCAGTACGGGGAGCCGGGGCCCGAGTACTCCTGGACCAGCGGCGCGTACGGGCCGTGCCAGCCGAGCGTGAGGAGCCCGTCCGGGCCGGTGGCGCCGCGGTCGAGGAAGTACCGCAGGGTCCCGGAGGCGAGGCGGCGGGTGGCGCCCGGGGTGAGCGGGGTGTGCCCGGTGAGGCTGCCGAGCCAGGGGGCGGCGGCCGCGGCGAAGCGGTAGATCAGGGAGCGCCCGTACGGGAGCGGGGCGCCGTTGGCGTCGAAGAGGTGGACGTAGTCGTCGAGGTGGGCGCGCAGGCGGGGCCCGTACCGGTCGAGCAGCGCCCGGTCCCCGGCGAGGTGGGCGTGGAGGACCGGGTAGAAGTGCAGGGCCCAGGCGTTGTAGTGGTCGAAGGCGCGGTTGTCGCCGTCGCTGTACCAGCCGTCGCCGAGGTACCAGTCCTCGATCCGGGCGAGGGAGCGGTCGACGGTGGCGGCGGCCCGGTCGGTGTCGACGCCGGCGTCCTGGAGGAAGCCGGCGACGGTGAGGCCGAAGAGCCACCAGTTGTTGTCGACGGGCGAGGGGCCGAGGGCGGGGCGGAGCCAGTCGACGACCTGCTCGCGGGTGCGGTCGTCGAGCCGGTCCCAGAGCCAGGGGCGGGTGAGGCGGAGGCCGAGGGCGACGGAGGCGGCTTCGACGATCGCCTGCCGGGTGCCGGTGGTGAGGGGCCAGGAGTCCTCGTCCGCGCGTCCGGGCTTCGCGGTGCCGGCGGCGAGGCCTTCCGCGTACCGGTCGAGATGCCCGTGCGGGTCCTCGCCCCGCGCGCCCGCGACCCGGAGCGCCGCGAGGAGGAAGGTGCGGGCCCAGCCCTCCAGGCCGTCGGAGCGAGCTCCGGACCAGCTGGGCCGGGGGCCCGGCAGGTCGATCAGTCCGTGCCGCGGGGAGGCGAACGGGCGTACTGCCAGGAGGAGTCGGTCGGCCGTGTCCTCCCAGTGGGCGCGGGTCCAGCCGGTGTACGGGCTGAGCTCACGGTTCTCGGGCGGCGTGGGCATGATGCTCCCTGAGGTTCCCGGGGCTCGCTCGGGAACGTTCTCGGGCTCCCCGCGGTGACGACTCCGTCGCCGGGAATCCTGGACAGGCTCCGATCGGACGTCAAGAGAATCGGAGCGAATGATCGAACTTTCTTCCGTTCGATCATTCGGGGGCCGCGGGTGATCTAAGGTCGGGGAACCACCACCACCGCGAGGGGGAACTGCGCCGTGCGCGAGAGTGCTGCCGAACGACACGACCGACTGCTGGCCCTGGTGCGCGAGCGCGGCACCGCCCGCGTCGCCGAACTGGCCGAGCGGCTCGGGGTCTCCCCCGTCACCGCCCGCAGGGACGTCGAACTCCTGGCCGGCCGGGGACTGCTCGACCGGGTGCACGGCCAGGTGTCCTGGCCCGAGCGGCGGGGCGCCCCGGGCGGCGGACGGACCGGTGAGGGCCTGGTCCTCGGGCTGCTCGCGCCCTCCGCCACGTACTACTTCGCCGAGGTCATCCGCGGTGCGCACGAGGCGGCGGCCCGCGCCGGCGCCCGGCTCGTCCTGCGCGTATCGGACTACCGGCCCGAGGAGGACCGGGCCCGCACCGAGGGGCTGCTCGCGGCCGGTGCCGAGGGCGTCCTCGTCGCACCGGGCTGGCGAGGACCCGAGGACCGGCGCGCGTACGGGGACTGGCTGGCCGAACTCCCCGTACCGGCGGTGCTCCTGGAGCGCCGGGCCGAACCCGGCAGTCCGCTGGACGGCCTCGACCGGGTCGCCTCCGACCACGCCCACGGCGTCCTGCTGGCCCTGCGCCACCTGCTCGCCCTCGGCCACGCGACCCCGTTGCTCGTGGCGCGCCGGGACTCGCCGACCGCGCTCGCGGTGCGCGCCGGGTACGCCGAGGCGCTGGGCACCCTGGGCCTCTCGGAGCCCCGGCCGGTCATCGACTCCGTACCGGCCGAGGCGGATCCGGAGGGCTTCGAACGGGCGGTGCGGGCGCTGCACGAGGCGGTCGGGTCCGGCCTGGCGAGCGCGGCGCTGGTGCACAACGACGTGGACGCGATCGAGATCGTGCAGCGCCTCGCCGAGCTGGGTGTACGGGTGCCGCAGGACCTGGCCCTGATCGCGTACGACGACGAGGTCGCCGCGCTGGCCGACACCCCGCTGACGGCGGTCGCGCCGCCGAAGCGGCAGGTGGGGCGGCACGCGACGGAACTCCTGGTGGAGCGGCTGACGGAGGGTGCGGACGAGGACGCGGCGCGGCGCCATCTGGGGCTGCTGCCGAGGCTGCGGGTCCGGGACTCGTGCGGGGCGCGCACGACGTCCTCCGGCTGAGTCCCGGCCGACTTACGTCTGATCTTTTTTCGATCAATCAATCTTTCGCTCTTGACTTCGGTCACGAACGGTCACAGGATCACGGCCACAACCTCCCCGCCGCCGCCCTTCAGGAGTCGTGCCGTGACCCGTAGTTGGAGCAGAACGTCCCGTGTCATAGCCGGCACCGCCACCGCCCTCGCCGTACTCACGGCCTGCGGCGGCAGCGGTGACGACACAGCGAACAGCACGGCGAACAAGCCGAACGGGCCCGTGACCCTCACCTTCTGGGGCTGGGCCAAGGGCTCCAAGGACGTCGTCGACGCCTTCAACGCCTCCCACACCGACATCCAGGTGAAGTTCGAGGAGATCCCCTCCGGCACCGCCGGCGGCTACGCCAAGATCTCCAACGCCGTGAAGGCCGGCAACGCCCCCGACCTCGTCTCCATCGAGTACTCCTCACTCCCCGAGTTCGTGAGCTCCGGCGCCCTCCAGGACATCGGCGGCCAGTTCACCGAGGCCGACCGCGCCAAGCTGCTCCCGCAGACCGTCGAACTCACCACCCTCGGCGGCAAATCCTGGGCCGTCCCCTTCGACGCCGCCCCGCAGGCCTTCTTCTACCGCAAGGACCTCTTCGCGAAGTACAAGGTCCAGGTCCCCACCACCTGGGACGAGTTCAAGAAGGCCGCCGAACAGGTCAAGAAGGCCGACGCCAAGGCCCGTATCGCCACCTTCTTCCCCGACGACCCGACCACCTTCGAGGCGATGGCCTGGCAGGCCGGCGCCCAGTGGTTCAAGGCCGAGAACGACACCTGGAAGATCGACACCACCGACGCGGCCACCACCAGGGTCGCCGGCTACTGGCAGGGCCTCCTCGACGCCGGACTCGTCCACAAGAACGCCTCCTTCAGCCCCGAGTGGACCGGCTCCCTCAAGAACGGCACCACCATCGGCTACCTCGGCGCCTCCTGGGGCGCGGGCGTCCTCAAGGGCACCCTGCCCGAGCAGGACGGCAAGTGGGGCGTCGCCCCGATGCCCAGCTGGGACGGCAAGCCCGCCAGCGGCATGCTCGGCGGCACCTCCTTCGCCGTCACCAAGGACAGCAAGCAGCAGGCCGCGGCCGTCACCTTCGCCGAGTGGATGTCCACCACCGAGGCCGGCGTGAAGGCCCGGATCGCCTCCGGCACCTCCTCCGCCTTCCCCGCCGCCACCGCACTGCGCCCCGTCGCCAAGAAGGCCTTCGACGCGAGCTACTACGGCGGCCAGGACATCTACGCCCTCTTCGAGACCGCGGGTGCCTCCATCAGCCCGAACTGGGCCTGGGGCCCGACCACCGGCACCACCAACACCACCATCAAGGACCACTTCGGCAAGATCACCCAGGGCGGCCCCGGCATCGCCGACGCCGTCAAGGCCGGTCACGACGCCACCGTCGCCGAACTCACCAAGCGCGGCCTGAAGGTCGAGGGCTGACCGGATGAAGGCCCGCACCCGCGCCGCCACGATCCTGCTGACCCCCTTCTTCCTGCTGTTCACCGCGGTGATGGTGGTGCCGATCGGATACGCGGTCTGGCTCAGCCTCTTCACCGAGAAGCAGTCCGGACTGGGCTTCGGCGGCACCGAGACCGTCTTCACCGGCCTCGACAACTACACCGCGGCGCTGGGTGACCGGGCCTTCCGCGAGGGCTTCGGCGTCCTGCTCGGATACTGCCTGCTCTACATCCCGCTGCTGCTCGCCGGGGCCCTCGGCCTCGCCCTCCTGCTCGACTCGGCGCTCGCCCGCGCCCGCCGCTTCTTCCAGCTCGCGCTGTTCCTGCCGCACGCCGTCCCCGGCATCATCGCCGCGCTGATCTGGGTCTACCTCTACACACCCCAGCTCAGCCCGGTCGTCCAGGCCATGGAAGCCGGAGGCATCGGCTTCGACTTCTTCTCGCCCGAAGGCGCCCTGCCCTCCGTCGTCAACATCGCGCTGTGGGAATGGCTCGGCTACAACATGGTCATCTTCTACGCGGCCCTCCAGGCCATCGACCGCTCCGTCCTCGAAGCCGCCACCGTCGACGGAGCCGGCGCCTGGCGCATCGCCTTCTCCGTCAAGGTCCCGCTCGTCAAGGCCTCGCTCGCCATGGTCGCCCTCTTCACGATCATCGGCTCCCTCCAGCTCTTCACCGAGCCGCTGATCCTCAACAAGGGCACGGGCTCCGCCGTCACCTCCACCTGGACGCCGAACATGTACGCCTACACCGCGGCCTTCGACCGCAACGACTACGGACTCGCCGCCGCGGCGTCCGTACTCCTCGCCCTGACGGCGGCACTGCTGTCGTTCGCGGTGACGCGGATGACGGGCCGCCGCAAGGCCGGGAAGGAGCGCACGGCATGACCGGCCGACCCCGCACCGGCTCCGTCTGGCTCTCCAAGGCCGCCGTCAACGGCGCCCTCGTCCTCGCCGTCGTCTACATGCTCTTCCCGCTGGTCTGGCTGCTGACCGCCGCCACCAAGGACGCCGGCGGTCTCCTCGCCGGAAACGCCTTCTCCTTCGAGGGCTTCGACCTGGGCGGCAACCTCACCCGGCTCGCCGAGTACAACGACGGCATCTACTTCCACTGGTACGCCAACAGCCTGCTGTACGCCGGACTCGGCGCCCTCGCCTGCTCGTTCGTCAGCGTCGCCGCCGGATACGCCTTCCACGTCTACGACTTCCGGGGCAAGGAGAAACTCTTCGGCCTCGTCCTCCTGGGCGTGCTCGTCCCCACCACCGCCCTCGCCCTGCCGATGTACCTCCTGGCCAGCGAGGTCGGCGTCGTCAACACCTACGGGGCCGTGCTCGTCCCGGTCCTCGTCAACCCCTTCGGCGTCTACCTGTCCCGGGTCTTCTGCGCCGGCTACATCCCCGACGAGGCCCTGGAGGCGGCCCGTATCGACGGGGCGGGCGAGCTGCGCGTCTTCTGGTCCATCGGCCTGCGCATGGTGATGCCCGGCTTCGTGACCGTCTTCCTCTTCCAGTTCACCGCCGTCTGGAACAACTTCTTCCTCCCCCTGGTGATGCTGTCGGACCAGAAGCTCTACCCGCTGAGCCTCGGCCTGTACGCGTGGAACAGCAACGCCCACGCCGAACCCGACTTCTACCCCCTCGTCGTCACCGGATCCCTGCTCGCCGTCGTCCCCCTCGTCGTCGCCTTCGTCTCCCTCCAGCGCCACTGGAAGGCCGGTCTGACGGCCGGCAGCGTCAAGTGAGGAGCTCAGGTACCACGATGCACCCGACCACTGACAACCGCCCCGCACTGCTGCTCGCGATGGGCGAGGGCGTGGCCGAACGCCTCCTCACCGACACCCACCGCACCCGCCTCGGCGCACTCACCCGCACCGACCCACACCTGGTCGCCCACGACCTGACGTCCCGGGACCCGCGGACCACCACCGCGCTCGCCGAGGCCGAGATCCTCCTCACCTGCTGGGGAGCGACCCCGCTGACCGCCGACGTCCTGGACCGCGCACCGCGCCTGCGGGCGGTCGTCCACGCGGCCGGCTCGGTCAAGCACCACATCACCGAGGCCTGCTGGGACCGCGGCCTGCGCGTCACCTCGGCCGCCGCTGCCAACGCGCTGCCGGTCGCCGAGTACACGCTCGCCGCGATCCTCTTCGCCGGGAAGCGGGTCCTCGGCTCGGCCCAGCGGTACGCCGAACTCCGCGCCGACCACGCCTGGCTCACCGAGTCCGCGACCTGGGGCAACTACCGCCGCACGGTCGGCATCGTGGGCGCGTCCCGGATCGGCCGCCGCGTGATCGACCTGCTGCGCCCCTTCGACATCGAGATCCTCCTGTACGACCCGTACGTCGACGTCCCGCCCCCCGGCGTGGAACTGGTCACCGACCTCGACGACCTGTGCGCCCGCAGCACGGTCGTCTCGGTCCACGCCCCCCAGCTCCCGTCCACGGACCACATGATCGGCGCGCCCCAACTGGCGGCGATGCGCGACGGAACGACCCTGATCAACACGTCCCGCGGCTCCCTGATCGACGAGCGGGCCCTCCTCCCCCACCTGACCTCGGGCCGCCTCCACGCGACCCTGGACGTGACCGACCCGGAGCTCCCGCCCCCCGACTCCCCGCTCTACACCCTGCCGAACGTCCTGCTCACCCCGCACGTGGCAGGCTCCCTCGGCAACGAACTCCACCGCATGACGGACCAGGCGCTGGAGGAGGTGGGGCGGTACGTCCGGGGCGAACCGTTCGCGGAGGAGGTACGGGCCTCAGACCTCCAGCGCTCGGCGTAGGCGGTCGGCCTCGCCGAGGACCAGGGGGACGGCGTCGGGCTCGTGGTGCAGGACGGCGGGCAGCGCCTCGTACCAGGGCCCCACGTGCAGGGCGAGCGCGGTGATCTCGCGGGCGCGGCCGGGGTCGGGGTGCGTCAGGGCCAGCACCGCATAGGCCCTGGCCCGGGCGAGCCCGACGCGCGCGAGCCCGTCGAGAAGGGCCTCCGCCCGCCCGTGCTCACCGGCGCGGGCCAGCACCTCCGCGAGGTCGAGCCGCAGCGCGGCGGTCTCCTCGGTCAGCTCCGCGGTCGCCTCCGCCACCAGCGACTCCGCGTCGTCGAACCGACCGGCCGCGACATACGCCTGCGCCACGAACGACACCTCGCGGCGCCCGTCGGCGAACCGGAGGAACGACGCCGACTCGGCCAGCAGCTCCGCGGCCTCCTCCCGCCGTCCCAGCACCGTCTGCGCCCCCACCACGGCGGCCAGCGGCACCGCCGTGGACCGCAGGGTCCCGCGCGCTGCGGCCACCGCACGGTCCAGCTCCAGGGCCGCTTCGTCGTCCCGGCCCTCCCCGTGCAGGGCCAGGGCGCGCGCCGCACGCCTCTCCACCTCCGCGACCGGGACCCCGGTCTCGGGCGCGGGGAGCCGGGGGCGCGGTACGCCGTCGCCGCTCAGCCGCACACAGCCGCGTCGCGCGGCCGGCCGGCCGAACTCCCGGAGCAGCTCGTCGGGTCCCTGGGCCCCCCGGGCGCGGGCGATCAGCCCGACCAGGTACTCCCGCTGATTGACGCGTGCCCCCCGGGACTGCAGCTCGGCCTCCTCGAACCGGCCCGTGGCCAGGAGGGCCCGGACGACCCGGAGGAGGTGCGGCTCCCGGTCCGTCCCCGCCTCCAGGCCGTCCGTCAGGAGTCGGGCGGGCGCGAGGTGACCTGCCAGGGCCAGCGCCTCCGCCACGGCGGCGAGGACGGGGGCGACGTCCTCGTGCCGGGGCGCGCGGCTCGTCTCCTCCACCCGGCCGAGGAGTGCGGCGGCCCGCTCGCGGTGACCGGCCGCGGTGAGGGCACGGGCGAGGAACACCTTCAGGCTCGCCCCCTGCGGATCGGCCACGTCCGGCTCGCTCGCGGCCAGCGCCTCGGCCTCCTCGACGTGCCCCGTCCTGACCAGGGCCCCGATGGCCGCCCGTACGGCGCGGGGGCGGCTGAACCGGTCGGTCAGCGCGGCGAGAACGGGACGGATCCTGTCGACGGCGTCCTGCTCCGCCCAGGCCTCGACGAGTGCGGCGCGGGCGTGGCTCCGGCTGCTCTCCGAGACGAGCAGGGCGAGGAGCCCCTCTGCCCGGCCCGGGTCCCCCTGCTCCGCCAGCGCCTTGACCAAGGCGAGGCGCATCGCCTCACCGTGCCGCGAGGTCCCGGGCTCGACGGCGAGCGCCTCGGCCCGCTCGGAGGCTCCGGCGGCCACGAGAGCGGTGATCAACTCCGCGGCGAGTTCGCTCCCGCCGGCGGGGGCCTCGTCCGCCACGACGGCGAGCGCTTCGGTAACGAGCCGGTCGGGCCGGGTCGGCGCCTGCGGATCGAGGGCGCCGGCGGTACCGAGGGACGGGGAGGCGGCTGCGGTACCGAGGGCCTCAGCGATCCGCAGCAACCCCAGCGCCTTCCCGAACCCCCGCTCCGACCGGGCGAGGGCGAGGGCCTCGGGCGCGCGGGACGATGCCGCGAGGGCGCCGCAGACGATCGCGTGGCCGAGGGCGCGGGTCCGGTCCTCCCTCACCTCCCGTACCGCCCCCAGAGCACGTCGGAACTCGCCCGCACCGCAGCGGAAGGCCACCAGGGCCAGCAGCGGACGACGGCGCAGGATCGGCCCCGATAGCGCGTTCATGGCCTCCTCCGCCCTGTCCGCGGCGCCGACGGCGAGCCAGGAGTCGCCGACGGCCCAGAGCGCGAAGGGGCGTTCCTGGCTCTGGTGTTCGGCGCGGGCCAGGGAGTCGGCCTCGTCCAGGAGGGCGTGGGCGCGTTCTCGCAGGCCGTCGGCGTGCAGCAGCTCGGCGACGGCGCACAGGGCCCGGATCCGGTTCGGCGGTGCGAGTCCGCGCGCGAGCGCCAGCGCGCGGTCCCGCTCGCCGAGCTCGGCCCAGGCGACGGGCAGGCCGGCGGGAACCTGGCCGTTGCGGTCCCGCAGCGCGGCCCGCCGCAGGGCGAGCCGCAGCAGGGCCGTGAGCAGGGCCGGGCGATCGCCCCGCGCGAGCAGCGCCTCCCCCGCCGCCTCGATCTCGGCGAGCGCCGCCCCGTCGCCGCCCGTGGCGGCGAGCAGCCGGTCGTGCCGTACCGCGTCGAGGGCGCAGTCCACCATCCCGTCCGGGTCGCCGGCCGCTCGCAGCATGGTGAACCAGCCGTGCAGCAGGTACGCCGGCGTGTCCGCCGGCCAGCCCCTGGCCCGTCGGCTCTCCGCCCAGCCGCGCAGGACCCCGCGCCACCGCTCCTGCTCGCGCGGGCCCAGCATCTCCCGTGCCTGGACGACCAGTTCCTCGTGGGCGAGGAGATAGCCCTCGTCCCGGAGCGCGAACGTGCGCCCGGGGCCGGTGCGCAGCAGGTCCCGCACCCGGTAGGGCACGTCTCCGGTCAGCTCGGCGAGGTCGTCCGCCGTCAGGCCCCCGCCCGAGGCGGTGACCAGCCCCAGGAGCTCGTACGGGAGACCGCCCGCGGCCAGGAGGTGCTTGAGCTCGCGCTCCGCCTCCGCCCTGATCGCGCGGGCCCGCGGGGAGGGCGGGAGGATCCGTACGACCTCCGCGTTCCTCAGCGGATGGTCCGGCCGCACGTCCGCCGGGAGTGGCGGGTTCAGCCGGCCGGAGACGACGACGTGGCCGGAGGCGGGCAGCAGGCTCGCGATCGAGCGGGCCTCCGGGCCCGTCGTCACGCCCCGGTCCTCGTCGAGGCCGTCGACCAGCAGGACCAGCCGTTCGCCGCGCGCGGCGCAGGCCCGGGAGGCCTCGCCGTAGAGGCGGAACAGGTGGGCGTCCTTGGTGGCGGCGGTCAGATGGGCCGGGATCCCCTCGCCCGCCAGCTCCGCGAGTTGCTCCAGGACCACGTCGACGTACGCGACGGCGTCGTTCTGCGAGCCGAGGCGGGCGGTGACGAAGAAGGGGACGATCCGCACGCCGGCCGGCGGGTTGAGCGCGAACCAGGCCATGAGCGCCGTCTTCCCGGCCCAGGCGTCCGCCCGCCACCACCGGTACCCGTCCCCCGTACGGCAGAAGGCGGCGAGCTCGGCCAACTCGTCCTCACGGCCGATGAGTTCCGGCGGCGCGATGCGCCGGACCTGTTCCCGGTACGCCGAGCGGACCGTCGCCCCCGTGCCGAATCCCACCTGGTTGCCGTCGCCGATCACGACAACGCCCGCTTCGTTGTCGACCGTGACCGACCGCTCTCCCCCTGCCCGCTCCATGCGTCCAACCTAGACTGGAGAGATCCCACCTGGGTCGGGAGGCGTCATGACGTTCACGCAGATCATCGACTTCAAGACCAGCCGGATCGACGACATGAGCCGGCTCATGGACCGGTGGATCGAGCAGACCAAGGGCAAGCGGACCGCCACGCACAGCGTTCTCGGCAAGGACCGGGCCGATTCCACGCATCTCGTGGAGATCGTGGAGTTCCCGTCCTACGACGTGGCCATGCGGAACTCGCAGCTTCCCGAGACCGACCGGATCTTCCGGGAGATGGTGGCGCTCTGTGACGAGATGCCGACGTTCACCGACCTGGACGTGGTCCGCGACGAGGCGATGTACAAGAACAACGCCCGGCGCTTCCTGGAGATGATCGCGACCGAGCCGGAGCTCGCGCTGCTCGACGAGCTGCTCGCCGAGGGGTGCCACTTCCGCAATCCGGCCAACGCCCAGGACACCATCGGCATGGACGCGTTCCGGCGCGAGGTGGAGATGTGGCGGGGCGGCTTCGACTTCGCCTTCACCGTCGACGACCAGATCGCCGAGGGCGACCGGGTCTGCACCCGCTGGACCTGGAAGGCGACCCACAACGGCGACTTCCTGGGGCTCCAGCCCACCGGTATGGACGTGACCATGACCGGGATGATCATCCACCGCTTCCGGGACGACGGGAAGATCGTCGAGGGGTGGTGGCAGTACGACATGCTCGGGCTCATGGGACAGCTCGGAGCCGTGGAGGGATAGCGGGAAGACAGCCGTGGAGGAGTAGCGGGAAGACGCCGAGGCCCGGTGCCCCCGCGACGGGGGCACCGGGCCTCGGTGATCAGCTACGGCACGCGTCAGTGCGAGTGGCCGTGACCGTGGCCGTGGCCGTGGTCCGCCGGCTCCTCTTCCTTCTTCTCCACCACGAGGGTCTCGGTGGTGAGGAGGAGGGAGGCGATCGAGGCGGCGTTCTCCAGCGCGGAGCGCGTCACCTTCACCGGGTCGATGACGCCGGCCTTGACCAGGTCGCCGTACTCGCCGGTCGCGGCGTTGAAGCCCTGGCCCTTGTCGAGCTCCGCCACCTTCGAGGTGATGACGTAGCCCTCGAGGCCGGCGTTCTCGGCGATCCAGCGCAGCGGCTCGACGGCGGCGCGGCGGACGACCGCGACACCCGTGGCCTCGTCACCGGTCTTGTCGAGGTTGCCCTCGAGGACCTTGACGGCGTGGACGAGCGCGGAGCCACCGCCGGAGACGATGCCCTCCTCGACCGCGGCGCGGGTCGCCGAGATGGCGTCCTCGAGGCGGTGCTTCTTCTCCTTCAGCTCCACCTCGGTGGCGGCGCCGACCTTGATCACGCACACGCCGCCGGCCAGCTTCGCGAGGCGCTCCTGGAGCTTCTCGCGGTCCCAGTCGGAGTCCGTGGACTCGATCTCGGCCTTGATCTGGTTGACGCGGCCCTGCACCTCGGACGAGTCGCCGCCACCGTCGACGATCGTGGTGTCGTCCTTGGTGATGGTGACGCGGCGGGCGGTGCCGAGCACGTCCAGGCCGGCCTGGTCGAGCTTGAGGCCGACCTCCTCGGCGATGACGGTCGCACCGGTGAGGGTGGCGATGTCGCCGAGCATGGCCTTGCGGCGGTCACCGAAGCCGGGGGCCTTGACGGCCACGGCGTTGAAGGTGCCACGGATCTTGTTCACGACCAGGGTCGACAGGGCCTCGCCCTCGACGTCCTCGGCGATGATCAGGAGCGGCTTGCCGGCGCCGGCCTGGATGACCTTCTCCAGGATGGGCAGCAGGTCCTGGATCGAGGAGATCTTGCCCTGGTTGATCAGGATGTACGGGTCGTCGAGGACGGCCTCCATACGCTCCTGGTCGGTCACCATGTAGGGGGACAGGTAGCCCTTGTCGAAGGCCATGCCCTCGGTGAAGTCGAGCTCCAGGCCGAAGGTGTTGGACTCCTCGACGGTGATGACACCGTCCTTGCCGACCTTGTCCATCGCCTCGGCGATGAGCTCGCCGACCTGCTGATCCTGCGCGGAGAGCGCGGCGACGGCGGCGATGTCGGACTTGTCCTCGATCGGGCGCGCGGTGGCGAGCAGCTCGTCGGAGACGGCCTTGACGGCGGCGTCGATGCCCTTCTTCAGGGCGGCCGGGGAGGCACCCGCGGCGACGTTGCGCAGACCCTCGCGGACCAGGGCCTGGGCGAGCACGGTGGCGGTGGTGGTGCCGTCACCCGCGATGTCGTTGGTCTTGGTCGCCACCTCCTTCACCAGCTGGGCGCCGAGGTTCTCGTACGGGTCCTCGATCTCGACCTCGCGGGCGATCGTGACACCGTCGTTGGTGATGGTGGGGGCGCCGAACTTCTTGTCGATGACGACGTTGCGGCCCTTGGGGCCGATCGTCACCTTCACCGTGTCGGCAAGCTTGTTGACGCCGCGCTCAAGGGCGCGACGGGCGTCCTCGTCGAACTTCAGGATCTTCGCCATGGGAGCGGTTCAGCCCTCTCGGAATGGGGTGGAACGAACCGCGCCCCCGGACGCCCGGTGCGGGGTCAAGGGGCGCAGCTCAAAGCATCTGCTTCAGATACTTCGGTGAATTACTTCTCGACGATCGCGAGCACGTCGCGAGCCGAGAGGACGAGGTACTCCTCGCCGTTGTACTTCACCTCGGTGCCGCCGTACTTGCTGTACAGCACGATGTCGCCGGTCTTGACGTCGAGCGGCAGACGCTCGCCGTTCTCGAAGCGCCCCGGGCCCACGGCCAGGACGACGCCCTCCTGGGGCTTCTCCTTGGCGGTGTCCGGGATGACCAGGCCAGAGGCGGTGGTCTGCTCGGCGTCGAGCGGCTGGACCACAATGCGGTCCTCGAGCGGCTTGATGGCAACCTTGGAGCTGGTGGTCGTCACGATCCGACCTCCCCCTTCGGAGATCTCGGGGTTAACTGTCTGAGGTGGCGACCAGGTGGATCCGTCGTCGCGGGTGCCGGACCTGCCCGTCGCTCTGTTGGCACTCTCCAGTGGTGAGTGCCAGGGCCGAGACTATGACCGCGATTAGCACTCGGTCAAGCGGAGTGCCAATTCCTCACCCGTGGCGGTGCGCTTCCGGCCGCCGGGGCGCATCGTCGGCCGCGGCGGCCGGCTCCGCCCCGCGGGTGCCGACGCGTTCGACGGCCTTCCGGCCGAGCCGCTCGATCGAGTCCACGGTCGAGGCGCAGCCGGTCAGCCCCAGCACGAGGACGGCGGCCAGGAGGGGCAGCGCCCGCCGTCCGCTCACACGTAGTCCTCGAGCTTCGCGACCGCGTACCCCTTGGCCGTGATCACGTTCATCACCCGGCGGACCATGTCGGCCATGCTGCCCTTCCAGTCGTCCTTGCCCCGGAAGTGGGTGAGGACGATGTCGCCGGGGTGCAGGTCCCGGTCCCACTCGCGCCACTCCATGTGGTCGGGGAAGGCCTCCGCCGCCCACAGCGGGACGGCCTTGACGCCGCACGTCCTGGCGGCGCGCAGGGTGTCCTCGTTGTAGTTGCCGTACGGCGGGCGGAACAGCGGGGGCCGGGTGCCGAATCGTTTCTCGATGACGTCCTGCATGCCGCAGATCTCGCGCTTCTGCTGCTTGTACGAGAGTCCGGGCAGGTAGCGGTGGTTGAGCGTGTGGTTGTGCAGGGACACCCCCGCCTCCTGCGACTTCTGCATCCGGGCGAAGTAGCCGTAGTCGTCCTTGACGACGTAGTCGCTGAGGAAGGCGCTGTAGGGGATCTTCAGCTCCTTCATCATCCGCAGCAGTTCGGGGTCCTTCTCCGAGCCGTCGTCGATCGTCAGGAAGACGATCTTCTGCTTGGTCGGGACGGTGGTGAAGACGGGCGGCAGGTCCTCGCCGTCGGTCTCGAAGCCCTTGCGGGTGGTGATCCTCGGCTTGACGGCGGGCGGGGCCGGGGCTTCGAGCGGGGGCTTGGCGAGGCCCCACTTCTTGGCGGCGAGCACGCGGGCGGCGCGCTGCTTGTGGACCTTCTCGACGTACGCGTTGAGGGCGCCGGCCGCGCCCTGCTCCTGGGCCCGCGCCTGCTGCCCGGCGGCGGGGGCGGGGGCGGGCGCGCCGCGTTCCGGCTCGGCGCTTCCGGAGCAGCCGGTGGCGGCGGAGGCGAGGGCGGCGACGACGAGCACCGCCCCGAGCGCCCGGGAGGAACCGTGCACACCTTTTGCCATCGTTTAGTCCTTTTGTCGTACGAGTCGTATGGCGCCGCATCCTGTCAGCGCGGAGGCCCCTTCACGGGCACGACACCGCCGTACGTGCCCCCGGTCCCCCGGCCGGCCCACAGCACCGCAGGGCCCACAATGGGACGGGTGACCGACCTCGCCTCCTTCGCCCCGCTGCTCACCCCCGAGGGGCAGACGCTCCTCACGGCCCTCCGCGACCACGACCCCGCCCAGGAGCTGGCGATCGTCTCCCGGCTGCGCCGCGACCACCCCGCCGAGCTGGTGACGGCGGCCGTCGGGCAGGCGCGGCTGCGGCAGCGGGCGGTGGCGAAGTTCGGCGCGGAGGACGCGTACCGGATGTACTTCACGCCGAACGGCGTCGAGCAGTCGACGCGCGCCTCGGTCGGCACCTACCGGGCCGGCCGGATGAAGGCGCTCGGGGTCCGCAGCGTCGCCGACCTCTGCTCCGGGATCGGCGGCGACGCGATCGCGCTCGCCCGCGCCGGGATCTCGGTCCTCGCCGTGGACCGCGACCCGCTGACGGCGGAGGTCGCCCGCGCCAACGCCGAGGCGCTCGGGCTCACGGAGCTCATCGAGGTGCGGTGCGCGGACGTCACCGACATCGACACCACCCCGTACGACGCGGTCTTCGTCGACCCGGCGCGGCGCGGCGGCCGGGGCAGGATCTTCGCCCCCGAGGCCTACTCCCCGCCGCTCTCCTGGGCGGTCGAGGCGGCCCGCAAGGCCCCGCACGCGGCGCTCAAGGTGGCCCCCGGCATCCCGCACGAGGCGGTCCCCGCGGAGGCCGAGGCCGAATGGATCTCGGACGGCGGGGACGTCAAGGAGGCCGTCCTCTGGTTCGGCACGGAGCCGGGCGCCCGCCGCGCCACCCTGCTCCCGTCGGGCGCCGGCCTCGTCGGCCGCGGCCTCCCCGACCCGGCGGTCCGCCCGGTCGGCCGCTACCTCTACGAGCCGGACGGCGCGGTCATCCGCGCGCATCTCGTCGCCGAGGTGGCCGAGGAGCTGGCCGGCGGCCTGATCGACGAGACGATCGCGTACGTCACGGCGGACGGACTGATCCCGACGCCGTACGCCGCCGCGTACGAGATCACCGACGAACTCCCCTTCAACCTGAAGAAGTTGAAGGCCCTGCTGCGAGAGCGCGAGGTCGGCACCCTGACGGTGAAGAAGCGCGGCTCGGCGGTCGAACCCGAGGAGATCCGCCGCAAGGTGAAGCCGAAGGGCCCGAACGCGGCGACGGTCCTGCTCACCCGCGTCGCGGGAGCCCCGACGATGCTGATCGGCCGCCCGGCGGGCGGCGGCCGCTGAGCTTGCCGCTCAGGACGGGACGCGCCGCGGCCTGGGCGGGCCGCTCAGGTCGCGACGCGCGGCGGCCGGGGCGGGCCGCTCAGGAAGCGGCTGACGGCCCGCGGCCCGTGAGGCGCACGGCGAAGCGGTAGTGGCCGACGGCCTTCACCAGGCCCGTCAGACCGGTGACCCAGAGGATCATGGCGACGCCCATGCCGTACGCGACCAGGCCGTAGCCGTCGTACCGGCTGACGCCGGCCGGGACCGCGAAGCCCAGCCAGAGGCCGAGGCCGCACATCGCGAAGGACAGCAGCAGCCAGCAGGCGCTGAGCACGGGGGCGCGCAGCCGGGCGTCCGTCGGGCCGTGCCGGTCCAGGGCCGCCCACTGGGCGAGGCGTGCACGGACCGTCCGGTCGAGCCGCAGGCTGCGGACCGTCAGCCACACGGCAGGGACGAGGACCCCGATGCCGAGGACCGAGGTGACGAGCCCGGTCATCACCATCAGCGGGTCGAGGACGGGCTGTCCTATCGCGATGAGCAGGACGCCGACCAGGCCCCAGCCCAGTTGGAGCAGGAAGAACCAGAGCAGGAACATCGTGAGCCGCGCGCCCCCGAGCAGCCGCCTGCCCAGCTCGTCCAGGGCCCGCGCCCGGTCGGCGAGCCGGGCGTCCCGGTCGGGCCAGCTCCGGATCTCGGCGGGCGGGGGCGGCGGGGGCAACGGGTTGCGCGGGGACATGCCAAGCACCCTAAGCGCGCGTCACGGCAGGTCCAACTCCCGCGCCCTCCCCCGCAGCAGCGCCCGTTCGCTCTCGTTGCGGGTGAGGCCCGCCGCCCGCTCGAACTCCGCGCGCGCCTCCTCCGCCCGACCGAGGCGGGCCAGCAGGTCGCCGCGGACGCTCGGCAGCAAGTGGTAGCGGGCCAGGTCCGGTTCGGCGGCGAGGGCGTCGACGATCGGCAGGGCCGCCGCGGGGCCCTCGGCCATCGACACGGCGACCGCGCGGTTCAGCTCGACGACCGGCGAGGGGGCGAGGGCGCCCAGCCTCCCGTACAGCGCGGCGATCGTCGCCCAGTCCGTCTCCTCGTACGAGGCGGCCCGCGCGTGGAGGGCGGCGATCGCGGCCTGGAGGGCGTACGGCCCGTACGAGCGCCCGTCCCCGGCGCGTTCGAGCGCGGCGTATCCGCGCCTGATGAGGAGCCGGTTCCAGCGCCGCCGGTCCTGCGCGTCGAGCAGCACCGGCCGCCCGTCGGGCCCGGTCCTGGCCGCCGTCCGGGAGGCCTGGAGCTCCAGCAGGGCGACGAGCCCCTGCGCCTCGCCCTCCTGCGGGACGAGCGCCGCGAGGACGCGGGCGAGCCGCAGCGCGTCCTCGCAGAGGCCGGGACGCAGCAGGTCGTCGCCCGCGGTCGCCGCGTACCCCTCGTTGAAGATCAGGTAGACGACCTCGAGGACGGAGCCGAGCCGGGCCGCCCGGTCCTCCCCGTACGGCACCTCGAACTCCACGCCCGCCTTCGCGAGCGCCCGCTTGGCGCGGGTGATCCGGGCCGCGACGGTCGCCTCCGGCACGAGGAAGGCGCGGGCGATCTCGTCCGTGCGGAGCCCGCCGACGAGCCGCAGGGTGAGGGCGGCGCGCGCCTCGGCGGAGAGCACCGGGTGGCAGGCGGTGAAGATCAGCCGCAGCACGTCGTCGTCGATGTCCCCGGGGCCCGAGGGCTCGGGATCGTAGGACTCCTCCGTGAGCGTGCGGCCGACCTCGGCGAGCTTCCGCGCGTACGTCTCGCGCCGCCGCACCAGGTCGACGGCCCGGTGCTTGGCGGCGGCCGTCAGCCAGGCTCCCGGGCGCTCCGGGACGCCGGTCCGCGGCCACTGCTCCAGGGCGGCGACGAGCGCGTCCTGGGCGATCTCCTCGGCGATGCCGACGTCGCGGACGAGCCGCGCCACCGTGGCGATGATCCGCGCCGACTCCATCCGGAAGACCGTCTCCAGCGTCTCCTCGACCGTCTGTGCCGTCACGTCTCACATGACAGCACAGGTACGGCTCCGGCAGCGGTCAGCCCTCCGGCATCTCCTCGACCTCGCGGACCTCGAGACCGACCTTCCACTGCGGCGGGTGCACGGCGAGGAACCGCTTCCCCCACTCGACGGCCTCGGCCATGTCCTTGCACTGGAGCATCGCGTAGCCGCCGACGACCTCCTTGGTCTCGGTGAACGGCCCGTCGGTGAACGACAGCTTCCCGTCCGACCAGGTGATCCGGGTGGACTCGGAGGTCGGCCGGAGCCCGGCGGTGTCCACCATGGCCCCGGCCTTGGTGATCTCCTCGAAGAGCGCGCCCATCCGCTCCTCGAAGCCGGGGTCGGCGCTCTCCATGTCGATGGTGTTCTCCTCGATGCGGACGAGGGACAGGAAGCGGGGCATGACGACTCCTCGATGACGCGGTGGCGGGGCCGTTCCCCGCCTTCCACACTTACGTCGAACGGGAGAGGCCCGCATCGACGACTCGCGAGAAGTTCTTCCTCCCGGCGCGTTCGGCTCAGACGTAGTCCTCCAGGCGCGCCACCGTGAAGCCCTGTTCCTGGATGCGGCGGAGCATCGTCGCCGTCATCTCGGTCATCGTCCGGCCCTTGAGCTCGGACGGGCCGCGGAAGTGGGCCAGGATGATGTCGCCGGGGTGCAGTCTCCGGTCGGCGCGCTGGTACTGCATGTTCTTGATCTGCATGGACTCGCGCCACAGCACGATCGCGTCGACGCCGCACGTGCCCGCCGCCGCGCGCGTGGCCTCGTTCCAGTTGCCGTAGGGCGGGCGGAAGAGCCGCGGGGTCGTGCCGTACCGCTGCGCGAGCTTGGTCTGCTGGCCGCATATCTCCCGGCGCTGGGCGTCCTGGGAGAGGGTGCGCAGGTCGGGGTGGGTGAGGGTGTGGTTGGCGAGCCCGTGGCCCTGGGCGACCAGCGGGGTGAAGTACCCGTAGTCGGCGCGGACGGCCGAGTCCGTGAGGAACATCGTGACCGGGATGTCGAGGTCCTTCATCATCCGCACGAACGCGGGATCCTTCTCCGCGCCGTCGTCGATCGTGATGAAGACGATCTTCTCGGTGGTGGGTATGTCGCTGATGACGGGGACCGGGCCGCCCGGCTTGCGCGTCACCGGCTTGACCGCCGGCGGCGCGGGCGGGGCCGGGAAGGGCTTGAGGCCCCAGCGGCGGTACGCGGCGGCGGCCGCGGCCCCGGGCTCCTCGGGTGCCTTCTGCCCGGCGGAGGGGTCGGCCGCGGGTGCGTCCGTCTTCGCCGGGGCGGCGGCGGGACCGGGCCGCTCCGCCCCGCAGCCGGTCACCAGGAGGGCGGCGGCGGTCAGCGCCGCCCACAGCGCGATCGTCTTCTTCACGCGCTGTGGGATGCCGGATTCGATCGAAAGGTTGCTCTACTTTCGATCGCGTGTCGCCTCTTCGGCTATTCGACCGGTTCGAAACGCCAGCGGTGGACCGGACGCGTGATCAGCTCCGCGTCCGGCTCCGGCAGCTCGGGCAGCTCGGCGTCGAAGGTCTCCGCCTCCCACCAGGTGAGGACGAGGACCCGGTCCTGCGGGGCCCGGAAGACCTCCCGGCGGATCGGCTCACGGGCGAGGACCCGCGCCCGGGCCCATTCCAGGAGCTCGGCTCCCCGGCCCTGCGCGGCCCGCGCCTCCCACATGAGGGTGAGCCTCATGAGTACAGGTTCTCCTTGCTGACCTCGTGCACATGATCGTGGTCGTGGGAGTGGCCGTGCGCGTGCGCGCCCGGCACGTGCGGGTCCGTCACCGGCAGCGACGAGTCCGCCGACAGTTCCAGGTCGGAGGCGGGCCGGTTGCGGGCCACCATCTCGGAGCCGAGGGCCGCGACCATCGCGCCGTTGTCCGTGCACAGTCCGGGCCGGGGGACCCGCAGCCGGATGCCGGCCCGCTCGCAGCGCTCCTGGGCGAGGGCACGGAGCCGCGAGTTGGCGGCCACGCCGCCGCCGATCATCAGGTGGTCGACGCCCTCGTCCTTGCAGGCACGGACGGCCTTGCGGGTGAGGACGTCCACGACCGCCTCCTGGAAGGACGCGGCGACGTCCCGGACCGGCACGTCCTCGCCGGCCGCCCGCTTGGCCTCGATCCAGCGGGCCACGGCGGTCTTGAGGCCGGAGAAGGAGAAGTCGTACGCGGGGTCCCGGGAGCCGCTCAGACCGCGCGGGAACGCGATGGCGGCCGGGTCGCCCTCCTTGGCGAGCCGGTCGATGACCGGTCCGCCGGGGAATCCGAGGTCGAGCACCCGGGCGATCTTGTCGAAGGCCTCGCCCGCCGCGTCGTCGATGGTGGCGCCCATCGGCCGCACGTCGGAGGTGATGTCGGAGGAGAGCAGCAGCGACGAGTGCCCGCCGGAGACGAGCAGCGCCATCGTCGGCTCGGGGAGCTTGCCGTGCTCCAGCTGGTCGACGCAGATGTGCGAGGCGAGGTGGTTGACGCCGTAGAGCGGCTTGCCGAGGGCGTACGCGTAGGCCTTGGCCGCCGAGACGCCGACGAGCAGCGCGCCCGCGAGGCCGGGGCCGGCCGTGACGGCGATGCCGTCGAGGTCCTTCGCGGAGATCCCGGCCGTCCTGAGGGCGCGCTCGATCGTCGGGACCATCGCCTCCAGGTGGGCGCGGGAGGCGATCTCGGGCACGACGCCGCCGAAGCGGGCGTGGGTGTCGACACTGGACGCGACGGCGTCCGCGAGGAGCGTGGTCCCGTGGACGATGCCGACGCCGGTCTCGTCGCAGGAGGTCTCGATGCCGAGTACGAGCGGTTCGTCAGCAGCCATCAGAATCAGTCTCAGTTCCTTGAACGGTCAGTCGCATCACGAGCGCGTCCACGTTTCCGGGCTGGTAGTAGCCGCGCCGGAAACCGATGGGCTCGAAGCCGAAGCGCTCGTAGAGCTTCTGGGCCCGGGTGTTGTCCACGCGCACTTCGAGGAGCACCTCTTCGCACTCGAAGGCGGTGGCGTGGTGGAGCAGGTCGGTGAGGAGCCGGGCGCCGAGCCCCGTACCCCACTGGTCGCGGGCGGCGGCGATCGTCTGCACGTCGCCGAGTCCGCCGGCCGCGGCGAGCCCGGCGTACCCGACGAGCCTGCCCTCGGGGGTCTCCGCCACGATGTAGCGGCGGGTGGCCCGCGGCCCGCGCGCGTGCGCGAGCTCCGACCAGAACATCCCCGCCGACCAGGCGTCCTCGGGGAACAGCTCGTCCTCGAGGGCCAGCACCGGTGCGATGTCCCACCAGCGCATCTCGCGCAGTTCCACGGCGACGGTCACTTGGGTGTGACCACCTTGTAGTTCTTCGGGACCTGGGCGTCCGGCCGGCGCAGGTACATCGGCAGCGGGTCGAGGAAGCCGCCCTCGCCGGCCGCGAGCCGCTCCGCCGCGAGCGCGGCGAGCGCGGCCGCCGACTGGTGCTCGGGGTCGCGGGCGTCGGGGAAGGCCTCGGGGTAGAGGCGGGCGCCCGCGCCGACGACGGGGAGTCCGGCGAGCCGCTCGGCGATCTCGGCGGGCCGGTCGACGGCCGCGTCGGTCACCCGCGTGCGGGAGTCGTCGTACCGCGCCCAGTAGACCTCCTTGCGGCGCGCGTCCGTGGCGACGGCGAACGGCTCGTCGATCCCGGAGGCGTACGCGAGGCCGTCGAGGGTGCACAGGCCGTGCACCGGGACGCCGAGCGCGGAGGAGAAGGCCGCGGCCGTGACGAGGCCGACCCGGAGGCCGGTGTACGGCCCGGGGCCGACGCCGACGACGATCCCGGTGACCGCGTCGAGCTTCAGGCCGGCCTCCTTGAGGACCCGGTCGACGGCGGGCAGCAGCAGCTCCCCGTGGCGGCGGGCGTCGACCTGACTCGACGAGGCGACGACGGCCTCGCCGTCGTGGAGGGCGACGGTGACGGCGGGGGTGGCGGTATCCATGGCGAGCAACAGCACGCGAACAGCCTACGGCTCCCGGGCACGGTGCCCCGCCCCCCGCTCCCCCGGCTGCTACCGTCACCCTTCGATACGTTCGTACGAGAGGTGGGCACGGTGGCACGGAGCAGCTCGGGATTCGTGGCCGGGCTCACGGCGGCGGCCGTCGCCGCGGTCTGCTTCCTGGCGTACCAGGCCTCGGCGAACGCTCCCGCCGATCTGGCGGTCAAGCCCCGGACCCCCGGCACCTCCGTCCCGTCGATCTCGCCGAGCGGCGGGCCGAAGCAGCCGGCGAAGGACCCCCTGGCCGTGCCCGCGGCCTCCGGCAGCGGCGAGCGCGTCGTGTACTCCCTCGCCGACCGCCGGGTGTGGCTGGTCGACGCGAAGGGCAAGGCCACCCGGACGTTCACGGTGATGCCGAGCACGGTGGACCCGGCGCCGGGCGCGTACAGCGTGACGTCCCGCTCGGGCTCGGTCCGCGGCTCGGACGGCGTGCAGATCGAGCACGTGGTGCGGTTCGCGACGGCCCAGGACGTGGCGATCGGCTTCAGCGCGGCGGTGGACGGCTCGACGCCGAGCCCGGACCCGGCGAGGAAGACCGGCGGCATCCGCATGAAGCGGGCCGACGGGGACGCGCTGTGGACGTTCGCGGTGATCGGCGCGAAGGTCGTCGTCGTCGCGTAGGCGCGCACGCGCACCGGGCGGGCCGCTCCGGACCCGCCCTCACGGGCGCGGGGTTCCGCCCTTCAGGGGCGCACGGCCGCGCCTCCACGGGCCGCACGGGCCGCACCGCTCAGCTCTTCACGGCCCGCACCGCTCAGCTCTCCCAGGGCCGCACGGCTCAGCCGTACCGCCCCGGGCCGGGCGGGCCGCCGCCCGGCGGGCTACGCGGCTCTGCCGCGCACGACCCGCACGATCCGCTCGACCTGCCCGGCCCTCGCGCCGCGCTCCTCGTCCGCCCGCTCGGGGCGCCGGCCCGGCGGTGTCGACACGGCGCGGGCGGCCGCGCAGGATGCCAGCAGCTCACTCATCGAGACGTGGTCCCGGACGGGTTCCGCGCGCTTCGGCGTCGCCATGCATGCCTCCCGTAGGTTAGGTTCACCTAACCAGCTTGTGCATCCATGTCACCACGGCACGTGGGAACGACGCAACACCTTCCCGACACGTTGTCGGAAACTACGTACGACCGTGGGGCCGCCGGTACGGCCGGTCAGAGCACGCCCAGGTCCTCGTCGGCCCAGCGCGGGCCGATCCCGCGCAGCACGACCGTGCGCCGGTCGTCGTCGGTGTCGCCGGTCACCCGGTGGATCAGCAGGTGCAGCCGGTCGTCCGTCAGCTCCTCGACCTTCCCGTCACCCCATTCGACGACGACGACCGACTCGGGCAGCGAGACGTCGAGGTCCAGGTCCTCCATCTCGTCGAGCCCGCCGCCGAGGCGGTAGGCGTCCACGTGCACCAGCGCGGGGCCGCCGACCAGGGACGGGTGGACACGGGCGATGACGAAGGTCGGGGAGGTGACGGCGCCGCGCACGCCGAGGCCCTCGCCGAGGCCCCGCGTGAGGGTGGTCTTCCCGGCGCCGAGTTCACCGGTGAGCATGACGAGGTCGCCGGGGCGGAGGATCTTCGCGAGACGGCGGCCGAGCTCCTGCATCTGCTGGGGGGAGTCGATGGCGAGAGTGGCGCCGGAGACGGGCGGGTGCGCTGCTTCCATACCCGCCAACTTAACCGTTGCGGGTCTCCGGCCTCACCGTGACGGTCGCCGCGGCCGCCTCCGGGACGGCTCCCACCCGGACGAGCAGGTCGGCGAGCCGGTCGGTGACCGCCTCCGGGTGCTCCAGCATCACCAGATGGCCGCCGTCCGGCACGATGACGAGTTCCGCGTCCGGGAGGAGGTCGGCGATGGCCTCGGTGTGGGAGCTGGGGGTGACCAGGTCGTGGTCGCCGGCGAGCGCGAGCACCGGCAGGTCGCCGAGGACGGACAGCGCGGTGGCCTTGTCGTGCTCGGCGAAGGCCGGGTAGAAGGCGGCGACGACGTCGATGGGGGTGGACTCGATCATCCGCTCGGCGAAGCGGGCGACGGCGGGGTCCACGTCCCTCGACGCGAACGAGTACTTCTTGATGAGCCCGGCGAACAGGTCCGCGGTCGCCCGCCGGCCCCGCTCCACCAGCTCGGCCTGGGAGCCGAGCGCCCGCAGCACACCGGGCAGGACCCACCGGACCGCGTTGACGCCGGCGACCGGAAGGCCGTAGGAGACCTCCCCGAGCTTCCCGGCGGACGTACCGACGAAGGCGACTCCGACGACCCGGTCGCGGACGAACTCCGGGTACCGCTCCGCGAGCGCCATGATCGTCATGCCGCCCATCGAGTGCCCGACGAGGACGAGCGGTCCCTCGGGCGCGGCGGCGTCGAGGACGGCCTTGAGGTCGCGGCCCAGCTGGTCGATGGTGACGGGCACGGCGTCGGCGCCGGACTGGGCGACGCCCTGACCCGAGCGCCCGTGGCTGCGCTGGTCCCAGTGGACGGTACGGACGAGGCCGCGCAGCGCGGCCCGCTGGAAGTGCCAGGAGTCCTGGTTGAGGCAGTAGCCGTGACTGAAGACGACGGTCACGGGGGCGGGCTCCTTGCGCCCGAAGAGCCGCCGGCGGCGGGCGGCCGGGATGTCCGGCGCCACCTCGTCGACCTCGTAGTACAGGACGGTCGAGTCGTCGGCGAGGGCCCGGCCCGGGGTCCCGCGCAGCCCGCCGTACGGGCCCGTCGAGTCGAGGGCGAGCCGCGCCTTCTGCCGTACGGACCGGCCGACGGTGAGGCGCTCGACGGCCACCCCGGCGGCGGCTCCCGCCGCGAGGACGCCTATCGCGGCGCCGGCGAATCCGGCGCGGCGCCACGTACCGGTGCTGCTGGACTCGCCCACGGGCCCCCCTTTATTCGCCCAGGTACACGCGCGGGACGCGCGCGCCGATCCGGGTGACGATCTCGTACGCGATGGTGTCGGCGGCCACCGCCCAGTCCTCGGCGGTCGGTTCGCCCCGGTCGCCGGGTCCGAACAGCACGGCCTCGGTGCCCGGCGCGGGCTCGTCCCCGCCCAGGTCGACGACGAACTGGTCCATGGCGACGCGTCCGGCGACGGTGCGGACGGTGCCGTCGACGAGGACGGGGCCGCGGCCGGAGGCGTGCCGGGGGACGCCGTCGGCGTAGCCGAGCGGGACGAGCCCGAGGGTCGTCTCGGCGTCGGTGACGTAGTGGTGGCCGTAGCTGACGCCGTGGCCGGCCGGGACCCGCTTGACCAGGGCGACGCTCGCCTTGAGCGACATCACCGGCCGCAGCCCCAGTTCGGCGGAGGTGCCCAGCTCCGGGCTCGGCGACACGCCGTACACGGCGATACCGGGACGGACCAGATCGAAGTGGGCCTCGGGGAGAGTGAGAGTCGCCGGCGAGTTGGCGATGTGCCGGACCTCGGGCTCGACGCCGGCCTGCTCGGCGTGGTCGAGCATCGAGCGGAAGACGTCGAGCTGGGCGGCGATCGAGGGGTGGTGCGGCTCGTCGGCGCAGGCGAAGTGCGACCAGAGCCCGGTGACCTTGACGAGCCCGTCGGCCTCGGCCTTCAGGGCCGCCCCGACCAGCTCGGGCCAGTCGGCGGGCTGACAGCCGTTGCGCCCGAGCCCGGTGTCGGCCTTGAGCTGGACGCGCGCGGTGCCGCCGGTCCTCCTGGCGGCCGCGACGACCTCCTCAAGGGCCCACATCCCGCTCACCGACATGTCGAGACCGGCCTCGACGCCCTGGTCCCAGGGGTCGCCGGGGGTCCAGAGCCAGCACATGACCGGCACGTCGGTGATCCCGGCGGCGCGCAGCGCGAGGGCCTCGTGCGGGGTGGCCGTGCCGAGCCAGTCCGCGCCCGCGTCCAGGGCGGCGCGGGCACAGCGCACCGCGCCGTGTCCGTACGCGTCGGCCTTGACCACGGCCATGATCCGGACGTGGGGGGCGACGCGGGCGCGCAGCGTGCGGACGTTCGCACGCAGCGCACCGAGGTCGATCTCGGCGCGGGCTCTGCGGGGCGGCGGTGTCTCAGTCATCGCGCTTAGTCTCTCAGGTGTCAGCTCCCGGGCCGCTTTCCCCAGATGTAGACCCGGTCACCCTTGCGCAGCACGTCCCAGAGTTTCTGGGCGTGGCGGTAGCTGAGATTGACGCAGCCGCGGCTGCCGGTGGGCGTGGCGAGCTGCCCGTAGACGGCGTGGAAGGCCTGACCGCCGCTGAAGAACTGGGAGTAGGGCATGGGGGTGTTGTAGATGGTGGACCAGTGGTTCTTGTAGCGCCGGCGTACTTCTTCACGGGACAGCGCCGCCCGGGGTCGAGGTTCTTCCGGGCGGCGAGCAGTTCGGCCCTGGCCCAGGTGACGGGACCGGCGTAGCCGTTGGCGGGCTTGATCTTCTCCCTGACCTGGAACGCGCGGATGGCCCGGCAGTCGGCGGCCGACTGCCTCCCGTCGACCGTGAGCTTCAGCAGCCGCTCGACCCGCCGCTGATGGGTGCCGGTGGTGGCGGTGCAGGAGGCCGCCACGGCACTCCGGGGCATGTACTCGACCGACTCGTCCACGTCCTCCTCGGGCGTGGGCACGGGCACCTCGCCCTCGGGCTGCAGCGGCGGCAGCACCTGATCGGGCGTATCCATCGGGTACTCGGCCTGCCCGCCCCCGACCACCCCGGGCACGAGGGCGCCCCCGGGCTCGGGAGCATCGGCGACGGCGGCCCCGCCTCCGGCCGGGGGCACGAGCAGGACCCCCAGGAGAACGAACAACGACACGGCACGACTTCTCGATCTGATCACCCACCCACCCCATCCCCCATGGCCCGGGCGAGCGCGCCGGGAGAGGCGGCCGGCGCAGCGGGTTCAGCCGACCGGGGGTGGACGGGGGACTCCACGCCCCCTGCAACCGCGCCGTCACGTCACGCCCCGCCCCCCTGAAGACCCTCCGTCACAGCACGCCTCCCTGGAGACCCGCCACTCACATCCCGCCCGCCCCCCCTAGACACCCGCCGTCACATCCCGCCCGCCCTAGACACCCGCCGTCACATCCCGCCACGCCCCGCCCAACGCCCCCGCCACCTCCCCCGCCGTCACCGGCCCGCCCCCCGACGCCCGGCGCGCCGCGAGACCGTGCAGGTACGCCGCGCACGACGCCGCGTCCACCGGGCGCAGCCCCGCCGCGAGCAGCGAGCCCGCGAGGCCCGACAGGACGTCCCCGCTGCCCGCCGTCGCCAGCCACCCCGTCCCCGTCGGGTTCACCCGCACCGCGCCACCCGCGGCCGGCCCCGCGTCCGTGCTGCCCGGACCACAGACCAGCGTCGTCGACCCCTTGAGCAGCACCGTCGCCCCGAACCGCGCCGCCAGTTCGCGTACCGCCGCGAGCCGCCCCGCCTCCACCTCGCCCCGGGTCGCGCCGAGCAGCGCCGCCGCCTCCCCCGCGTGCGGGGTGAGCACGGTCGGCGCGCTGCGGGCCCGTACGAGCGCGGGATCGAGCCCGCGCAGCCCGTCCGCGTCCACGAGCACCGGCACGTCCGAGGCGAGGACCTCCGCGACGCCCGGCTCGTCGCCGAGCCCCGGCCCGACCACCCATGCCTGCACCCGCCCGGCGCGGTCCGGCGGCCCGGGGTGGACCAGCGTCTCCGGATGCGCCGCGATCACCGCGTCCGCCGCGGACCCGACGTACCGCACCGCCCCCGCGCCGCCCCGCAGCGCGCCCTCGACGGCGAGCACCGCCGCTCCCGGATAGCGCGCGGACCCGGCGACGACGCCGAGCACCCCGCGCCGGTACTTGTCGCTCTCGGCGCCCGGTACGGGCAGCAGGCGCGCCACGTCCTGGTGCTGGAGCGCCTCCAGGTCGGCCACGCCCGGCAGTTCCGCGCCGAGCCCGATGTCGACGAGCCGCAGCGCGCCCGTGTAGGAACGCGCCGGGTCGACGAGGAGGCCCGGCTTGTACGTCCCGAAGGTCACCGTCACGTCCGCCCGCAGCGCCTCCCCCGCCACCTCCCCCGTGTCCGCGTCGACGCCGCTCGGCAGGTCGACGGCGACGACGACGGCGTCCGAGCCGCGCGCGGCACGGGCGACGGGCACGGCGTCGGGCCGGAGCCCGCCCCGGCCGCCGATGCCGGTGATGCCGTCGAGGACGAGATCGGCGGCGGCGAGCGGTTCGAAGGGGTCGTCGTGGGCGCTGTCCACGACCCGGCCTCCCGCCGCGCGCAGGGCCGCGAGCCCGCCCTCGTGCGCGTGGTCGCCGAGCAGGACGGCGGTGACTCCGGCGCCGCGGCGGGCGAGCCGGGACCCGGCGTAGAGGGCGTCGCCGCCGTTGTCGCCGCTGCCGACGAGGAGGGCGACCCTCGCCCCGTACACCCGCCCCTTCCCGAGGAGCGAGCAGCAGGCGGCGGCGAGTCCGGCGGCGGCGCGCTGCATGAGCGCGCCTTCGGGGAGTCGGGCCATGAGGGCGGCTTCGGCGGCCCGTACGGTCTCCACGCGGTAAGCGGTACGCATGGTCGCAGTCTGCCGCAGCCCCCGGGTCCGTACATCCCGCGCCTACGCCTCCGCGATCACCACGGCGGACGCCACCCCCGCGTCATGGCTCAGCGACACGTGCCAGTGCTTCACGCCCAGCTCGGCCGCCCGCGCCGCCACCGTCCCGCTCACCCGCAGCCGTGGCTGCCCGGTGCCCTCGACGTACACCTCGGCGTCCGTCCAGTGCAGGCCGCCCGGCGCGCCGAGCGCCTTCGCGAGGGCCTCCTTCGCGGCGAACCGCACCGCGAGGGAGGCGGGCCCGCGCCGCTCGCCGCTGGGGAGCAGCAGTTCACGCTCGACGAAGAGGCGCTGCAGCAGCCCCGGCGTCCGTTCGATCGACGCGGCGAACCGGTCGATCTCGGCCACGTCGATCCCCACCCCGATGATCATCTGCTCACCTTCACACGCACACACTCACTCCACGGTCACGGACTTGGCCAGATTGCGCGGCTGGTCGACCTCGTTGCCCCGCGCGGTGGCGAGCTCGCAGGCGAAGACCTGGAGCGGCACCGTGGAGACCAGCGGCTGGAGCAGCGTAGGCGTGGCGGGGATGCGGACGAGGTGGTCGGCGTACGGGACGACGGCCTCGTCGCCCTCCTCGGCGATCACGATGGTGCGGGCGCCGCGGGCCCGGATCTCCTGGATGTTGGAGACGATCTTGTCGTGCAGGACGGAGCGGCCCTTGGGCGAGGGCACGACCACGACCACCGGCAGGTCCTCCTCGATGAGCGCGATCGGCCCGTGCTTGAGCTCTCCGGCGGCGAAGCCCTCGGCGTGCATGTACGCCAGTTCCTTGAGCTTCAGAGCGCCTTCGAGGGCCACGGGGTAGCCGACGTGCCGGCCGAGGAAGAGGACGGTGTCCTTGTGGGCGAGGGAGCGGGCCAGGGCCCTGACCGGCTCCATGGTCTCCAGGACCCGCTCGACCTCGTCGCCGATCCGGGCCAGTTCGCGGACCACGGCGTGGATCTCGTCGCCCCACTTGGTGCCGCGCACCTGGCCGAGGTAGAGCGCGAGGAGGTAGCAGGCGACGAGCTGGGTGAGGAAGGCCTTGGTGGAGGCGACGGCGACCTCGGGCCCGGCGTGGGTGTACAGCACGGCGTCGGACTCGCGCGGGATCGTCGAGCCGTTCGTGTTGCAGACGGCGAGCACCTTCGCGCCCTGCTCCCGCGCGTGCCGCAGCGCCATCAGCGTGTCCATCGTCTCGCCCGACTGCGAGATGGCGATGACGAGGGTGCGCTGGCCCAGGATCGGGTCACGGTAGCGGAACTCGCTGGCGAGCTCGACCTCGCAGGGGATGCGGGTCCAGTGCTCGATGGCGTACTTGGCGATGAGGCCGGCGTGGAACGCGGTGCCGCACGCGATGATGACGATCTTGTCGGCCTCGCGGAGCACGGCGTCGGGGATGCGCACCTCGTCGAGGGTGAGCCGGCCGGAGCCGTCGATCCGGCCGAGGAGGGTGTCGGCGACGGCCTTGGGCTGCTCGGCGATCTCCTTGAGCATGAAGTAGTCGTAGCCGCCCTTCTCGGCGGCGGAGGCGTCCCAGTCCACGTGGAAGGCGCGGACGTCGGCGGGCGCGCCGTCGAAGTCGGTGACCGTGACGCCGTCCCTGGTCAGCTCGACGACCTGGTCCTGGCCGAGTTCGATGGCCGACCGGGTGTGGGCGATGAACGCCGACACGTCGGAGGCGAGGAAGTTCTCGCCCTCGCCGACACCGACGACGAGCGGCGAGTTCCGGCGGGCGCCGACGACCACGTCCGGCTGGTCGGCGTGCACGGCGACCAGGGTGAAGGCCCCGTCGAGCCGCCGGCACACCAGTCGCATGGCCTCCGCGAGGTCCCCCGCGGAGGAGAACTCCTCGGCGATGAGGTGGGCCACGACCTCGGTGTCCGTCTCGGACAGCAGGTCGTGGCCGCGTTCGGCGAGTTCGTCCCGCAGGGGGGCGAAGTTCTCGATGATGCCGTTGTGGACGACGGCGACGCGCCCGGCGTTGTCCAGATGCGGGTGCGCGTTGGCGTCGGTCGGCCCGCCGTGGGTGGCCCAGCGGGTGTGCCCGATGCCCACGGACCCCCCGGCGAGCGGCCGGTCCACGAGCTCCTTCTCCAGGTTGACGAGCTTGCCCGCCTTCTTGGCCGCGGCGAGCCCTCCGTCGGAGAGCACCGCGACACCGGCCGAGTCGTAGCCCCGGTATTCGAGCCTCTTGAGGCCCGCGACCACCACATCAAGCGCCGACTGCCCGCCGACGTATCCCACGATTCCGCACATGACGGCAGCCTACGGCGGAAGGCGCCCCAAGGGCCGGAGTCAGGACAGCTTGGCGGCCTGCGCGTCGATGACGGCCTTCGGCAGCTCCTTGACGCCGCCGGGGACGAGGCTGATCGTCGAGAACGACGCGAGCGTGTTGCCCTGGCGGAAGACGACGAGCTTGCTGACGAAGGGCTGACCCTCCATGTCGGAGGTGACGGTGAAGGCGACGGCCTCCTCGCCGGCGGTGACGGTCTCCGGGGCGACCTCGGCCACCTTCGTCTTCTCCTTGAGGTGGACGACGTGGAAGCCGCCGGCGCACTCCGCACCGGCCTTCTTCACCGAGGCGAAGGCCTCCTGCGCGCCCTGCCCGTCGTACGAGCCGAGCGTGACCGCCGTGACCCGGGCGGCCAGCCCGCCGAGGAGCGCGTCCTCGGGCGAGGCCGACGCGTCCTTCCTCGGCTCTTCGAGGACCTTGCGCTCCGCCGACGCGGCGGGCGAGCCGGGCGAGAGGAAGGACATGGCCTGGGCGATCGGCGTACAGGCGGCCTTGTCGGCGGTGACCGAGGCCGCCGGGACGACGTCCCCGGTCTCGGTCTTCTGCACCTGGTGGCCCTTGAGGTCGGCCCGCTCGACGATCGCCTTCTCCAGCTCGGCGTCGGACAGCGCCCTGGCGGCGGGCGCGCTCGTGGCGGAGGCGCCGGGCGCACCGGTGCCACCGGCCTTGTCCCCCTTGCCGTCGCTCTTCTCCCCGCCACCGCAGGCGGTGACGAGCAGGACGAGGGAGACGGCGGTGGCGGCGACGGCGGTGCTTCGAATGGACGTACGCATGCGTGGTGGCTCTCTGCTTCTCTTCGTGTTCTCGTCGTGCCGCCCTTCGGGGCGGCTCCCCCCGCGTGAGGAACTACGGCCACGCGGCGTCAAGCAGGATTGCCCCATCCCCGCGGCACGACAACCGCTTTTGCCGCGTGACCCACCCCACGGCCCCCCACGGCCCACAGAGCCGTGCGACCCCCGACAATGGCGGGGTGATCACCTCGCCGCCACGAAGCGCCAACGGCACGACGCCCTACGTCGACCTCACCCGCGCAGAGTGGAGCGCCCTGCGCGACAAGACCCCGCTCCCCCTCACCGCCGAGGAGGTCGAGCGGCTCCGCGGTTTCGGTGACGTCATCGACCTCGACGAGGTACGGGACATCTACCTTCCGCTGTCCCGGCTGCTCAATCTGTACGTGCAGGCCACCAGCGGACTGCGGGGCGCCCTCAACACCTTCCTCGGCGAGAGCGCCGAGCAGCGCGGCACCCCCTTCGTCATAGGGGTCGCCGGCTCGGTCGCCGTCGGGAAGTCCACGGTCTCCCGTCTGCTGCAGGCCCTCCTCGCCCGCTGGCCGGAGCACCCGCGCGTGGAGCTGGTCACCACGGACGCCTTCCTCTACCCGATGGAGGAGCTGAAGGCCCGCGGCCTCATGTCCCGCAAGGGCTTCCCCGAGTCCTACGACCGCCGGGCCCTGACCCGGTTCGTCGCCGACATCAAGGCGGGCAAGGACGAGGTCACGGCCCCGGTCTACTCGCACCTGATCTACGACCGCGTCCCCGGCGAGCGCCTCGTCGTCCGCCGCCCGGACATCCTCATCGTCGAGGGCCTGAACGTCCTCCAGCCGGCCCTGCCCGGCAAGGACGGCCGCACCCGCGTCGGCCTCGCCGACTACTTCGACTTCTCCGTGTACGTGGACGCGCGCCCCGAGGACATCGAGCGCTGGTACCTCAACCGCTTCCGCAAGCTGCGCGACACCGCCTTCCAGGACCCCGACTCGTACTTCCAGCGCTACACCCAGGTCTCCGAGGACGAGGCCCTCGACTACGCGCGCACCATGTGGCGGACCATCAACAAGGTGAACCTCCTGGAGAACGTGGCCCCGACGCGAGGCCGGGCGACTCTCGTCGTCCGCAAGGGCCCGGACCACAAGGTGCAGCGGCTGAGCCTCCGTAAGCTCTGAGGATGCTGCATCTCCGGATGATCGTGCCGCCCGACCGCACCCGGGCCGCCGTCGAGGTGATCGAGTCCACGGTCGGCACCACGCACCTGGTGGTGCTTCCCGGGGCCGCCCGGGAGCCCTCCGGAGACGTGGTCATGTGCGACGTCGCCCGTGAGGCGGGCGACGAGCTCCTCAAGGGGCTGCGCGGGCTGAGGATCGATCAGGACGGCTCCATCGCGGTCGAGAACATCGACTTCTCCCTCTCCACGCGCGCGGACACCGCCGAGAAGGAGGCTCCGGGCGAGCCTGCGGACGCGGTGCTCTGGGAGCAGCTGGAGGGGGCGACGCACGAGGAGTCGACGCTCTCGATCACCTACAGCGCGTTCATGATCCTGGCGACGATGATCGCGGCCTGCGGTGTCGTCCTGGACAACGCGATCCTGATCGTGGGCGCCATGGCGGTCGGACCGGAGTTCGGCCCGCTCGCCGGGGTCTGCACGGCGGTGGTGCGCCGCGAGCCGAGGCTTGCGGCACGCTCGCTGATCGCCCTGGTCGTCGGCTTCGCGGCGGCGATCGCGGCGACGACGGTGTTCAGTCTGGGGATGGACGCGCTCGACCTGTTCAGCGAGAGCCGCCTCGACGGGGACCGCCCCAACACCAGCTTCATCTGGCAGCCGGACCCGTTCTCGTTCGTCGTGGCCCTGCTCGCGGGGGTGGCGGGCATGCTCTCCCTGACCTCGGCCAAGTCCGGCGCCCTGGTGGGCGTGGCGATCTCGGTGACGACGGTCCCGGCCGGCGCGAACGCGGCGGTCGCCCTCAGCTACGGCGACTTCGGCCAGATGTGGGGCTCGATCGAGCAGCTGATGCTGAACCTCTTCGGCATCATGCTGGCCGGGGTGCTGACGCTGTACGGGCAGAAACTCCTCTGGCGCACCCAGCGCGGCCACTGGCGCCGCGCGCCCGGGGCCCGGAAGGACAGCTGAGAAGGGCCCCGCCGCACCCGGCACGGGTACGGCGAGGCCCTCAACGCATGACGGCGCCTCAGAAAGGTTAGCCCAGCGCCGACTTCACGACGTCCGCGAGCCGCTGCGCCACCGCGCGCGCCTGCTCGATGTCCGCGGCCTCGACCATGACGCGGACCAGCGGCTCGGTGCCGGAGGGGCGCAGCAGGACGCGGCCGGTGGAGCCGAGCTCCTGCTCGGCGGCGGTGACGGCGGCGGCGAGGTCGCCGGAGGTCTTCACCCGGGACTTGTCGACGTCGGGGACGTTGATGAGGATCTGCGGCAGCCGCTCCATCACACCGGCCAGGTCCGCGAGCGACTTGCCGGTGGCGGCCACCCGGGCGGCCAGCATCAGACCGGTGAGGGTGCCGTCTCCGGTGGTGGCGTGGTCGAGCACGATGACGTGCCCGGACTGCTCGCCGCCGAGCGCGAAGCCGTGCTCCTTCATGGACTCCAGGACGTAACGGTCGCCGACCGCCGTCTGGACGAGGTTCAGACCCTCGCGCTCCATGGCGAGCTTGAAGCCCAGGTTCGACATGACGGTCGCGACGACGGTGTCCCCGCGCAGCGCGCCGGCCTCCCGCATGGCGAGGGCGAGCACGGCGAGGATCTGGTCGCCGTCGACCTCGTTGCCCGCGGCGTCCACCGCGAGGCAGCGGTCGGCGTCGCCGTCGTGCGCGATGCCCAGGTCGGCGCCGTGCTCGACGACGGCGGCCTTGAGCAGCCCGAGGTGGGTGGAGCCGCAGCCGTCGTTGATGTTGAGGCCGTCCGGCTCGGCGCCGATGGTGACGACCTGGGCGCCGGCCCGGGCGAAGGCCTCGGGCGAGACGCGGGCGGCGGCGCCGTGCGCCTCGTCGAGGACGACCTTGAGACCGTCGAGACGGTTCGGGAGGACGGCGATGAGGTGGGCGACGTACGTGTCGAAGCCCTCGTTGTAGTCGCGGACCCGGCCGACACCGGAACCGGTCGGACGCTCCCAGGGGGCGCCGGTGCGGTGCTCCTCGTACACGGACTCGATCTTGTCCTCGAGCTCGTCGGCCAGCTTGTGGCCGCCGCGCGCGAAGAACTTGATGCCGTTGTCGGGCATGGCGTTGTGGCTGGCGGAGAGCATCACGCCGAGGTCGGCGCCGAGGACGCCGGTGAGGTGGGCCACGGCCGGGGTGGGCAGCACGCCGACGCGCAGCACGTCGACGCCGGCGCTGGCGAGCCCCGCCACGACGGCGGCTTCGAGGAACTCTCCGGACGCGCGGGGGTCACGTCCGACCACCGCGGTCGGCCGATGGCCCTCGAAGGTGCCCGCCTCGGCGAGCACGTGCGCGGCCGCGACCGACAGGCCGAGCGCGAGCTCCGCCGTCAGGTCCGCGTTGGCCACACCGCGTACGCCGTCCGTGCCGAAGAGTCGTCCCACAGCTGTCCTCCGAGAAATACGTGCCCAAGCTGATGAAAGGTGAAGATGAAAGGCGAAGGTGAGAAGAGTGATGAAAAAACGTACGCCCCGACGGCACGAACAGTGCCGCCGGGGCGTACGAAAGCAGACCGAGCAGGCGATTAACGCTTGCTGTACTGCGGAGCCTTACGGGCCTTCTTGAGACCGGCCTTCTTGCGCTCGACCGCACGGTCGTCGCGGGAGAGGAAGCCGGCCTTCTTCAGCGCCGGGCGGTTGTTCTCGACGTCCGCCTCGTTCAGCGCACGGGCCACGCCGAGGCGCAGGGCGCCGGCCTGGCCGGAGACACCGCCACCCGCGATGCGGGCGATGACGTCGTAGCGGTTGTCGAGCTCGAGCACCTTGAAGGGCTCGTTGACTTCCTGCTGGTGCACCTTGTTGGGGAAGTAGTCCTCAAGGGTGCGACCGTTGATCTTCCACTTGCCGGTGCCCGGAACGATCCGGACGCGGGCGATGGCGTTCTTGCGACGGCCCAGGCCGGCGGCCGGCTGCGGGTCGCCGAAGCGGGACGCGAGCGACTCGGAGGTGTACTCACCCTCGACGAGCTCGGTCTCGGTGGTGTACTCCTCAACGCCCTCGAACTCGTCGACGGGGGTCTCGGGGGTGGTCTCGGCCACGATGCTCCTCAGATTTCTTTCGTTCTTAGGGGGTGTGGCCGGAACTACTGCGCGACCTGGGTGATCTCGAACGGGACCGGCTGCTGCGCAGCGTGCGGGTGGTTCTCGCCCGCGTAGACCTTCAGCTTCGAGATCATCTGACGGCCCAGGGTGTTCTTGGGGATCATGCCCTTGATGGCCTTCTCGACGGCCTTCTCGGGGTTCTTGTCCAGCAGCTCGTCGTAACGGACGGAGCGCAGACCACCCGGGAAGCCGGAGTGGCGGTAAGCCAGCTTCTGGGTCTTCTTGTTGCCGGACAGGTGGACCTTGTCAGCGTTGATGATGATGACGAAGTCGCCCATGTCCATGTGCGGGGCGTAGACGGGCTTGTGCTTGCCTCGGAGGAGGTTCGCAGCCGTGGTCGCCAGACGGCCCAGGACAACGTCCTGCGCGTCGATGATGTGCCACTGGCGAGTGACATCGCCGGGCTTGGGGCTGTACGTACGCACTTCGTAGCCTTCGCTTCTTCAGTGGATGGAGTCCAGACACACCTGAAGCGATCATGCAGCTGGGGCCTGCACTGCCGGGAACGACGCCCGTATGCGAGCCACTGGTAACTGCTCCAGGGAACCTGCGTAAGGGCTCCTCGCGTGAAAGCGACGAAGCCAGTACGCATAACAAACCGCAACACTACCCGCGCCACCCCGGACGGGTCAAAACGCCATGGGACACCCGGTCACCCCGGGCCCGCCGACCGCCCCAGGTCACCGCGCCCGCTCGACCCGCCGCTCGTCCCACACCGGCTCCGTGGTCTCCCGGACCACCCCGTCGGACCCGAACACCAGGAACCGGTCGAAGCTCTTCGCGAACCACCGGTCGTGGGTCACCGCCAGCACCGTCCCGTCGTACGACTCCAGCCCGTCCTGCAGGGCCTCCGCCGATTCCAGGTCCAGGTTGTCCGTCGGCTCGTCCAGGAGCAGCGCCGTCGTGCCCGCCAGCTCCATCAGCAGGATCTGGAACCGCGCCTGCTGCCCGCCCGAGAGCTTGTCGAACGGCTGGTCGCCCTGCCGCTCCAGCTCGTACCGCCGCAGCATCGACATCGCACCGCCCCGGTCCTTGGCGTGCTCCGTCCACAGGATGTCGACGAGCGGCCGCCCGGTCAGCTCCGGGTGCGCGTGGGTCTGGGCGAAGTGCCCCGGCACCACCCGCGCGCCCAGCTTCCACGTCCCCGTGTGGGCGACGGACGGGTCCCCCGCGAGCAGCCGCAGGAAGTGCGACTTGCCCGACCCGTTCGAGCCGAGGACGCCGACCCGCTCGCCGTAGAAGATCTCCAGCGAGAAGGGCTTCATCAGCCCGGTCAGCTCAAGGTTCTCGCAGGTCACAGCACGTACACCGGTACGGCCGCCGCGCAGCCGCATCTTGATGTCCTGCTCGCGCGGCGGCTCCGGCGGAGGCCCCGCCTCCTCGAACTTCCGCAGCCGGGTCTGCGCCGCCGCGTACCGCGAGGCCATCTCGTGGCTGACCGCGGCCGCCTGCCGCAGGTTGACGACGAGCTTCTTCAGCTGCGCGTGCTTCTCCTCCCAGCGCCGCTTCAGCTCCTCGAAGCGCGCGAAGCGCTCCCGCCGCGCCTCGTGGAAGGTGTCGAACCCGCCACCGTGCACCCAGACGTCCGAGCCGGCCGGGCCGGGCTCGACCGCGACGATCTTCTGCGCGCCCCGGGAGAGCAGCTCCCGGTCGTGGGAGATGAACAGCACGGTCTTGCGGGTCTCCCGCAGCCGCTCCTCCAGCCACCGCTTGCCGGGGACGTCGAGGTAGTTGTCCGGCTCGTCGAGGAGCAGCACCTCGTCGGAGCCGCGCAGCAGCGACTCCAGGACCAGCCGCTTCTGCTCACCGCCGGAGAGCGTCCGGACCTCCCGGAACTGCGCCTTCTCGTACGGGACGCCGAGCGCGGCCATCGTGCACATGTCCCAGAGGGTCTCGGCCTCGTACCCCTGCACCTCGGCCCAGTCGCTGAGGGCCTGCGCGTACTTCATCTGCGCGGCCTCGTCGTCGACGGTCATGATCAGGTGCTCGGCCTCGTCGACGGCCTTCGCGGCCTCCCGGATCCGGGGCTGAGCCACCGAGACCAGCAGGTCACGCACGGTGGACGCGTCGCGCACGGAGCCGACGAACTGCGGCATCACGCCGAGGCCGCCGCTGACGGTGACGGAGCCGCCGTGCGGCTGGAGCTCTCCGGAGATCAACCGGAGCAGTGTGGTCTTGCCGGCGCCGTTGGCCCCGACCAGGGCGACGACGGCGCCCTCCCCCACCCGGAAGGAGGCGTCCCCGAGCAGGACCCTCCCGTCGGGAAGGTAGTACTCAAGATGCGCGGCCTCGACATGTCCCATGGGGTGCATTGTCGCCGCCCGCGTCGCCGGGGCCCAACCGGTTTAGGATGCGCGGCATGAGCTTTGGGGGACCGCAGTGGCCGCAAGAGCCGCAGCAGGGCGGGCAGCAGGGGCAGGGGCAGCAGCCGCAGGGGTACGGGCAGCAGGGGTACGGACAGCCTCAGGGGTACGGACAGCAGGGGTACGGGCAGGCGCCCGGCCAGGGGCAGCAGCCCGGCCAGGGGCAGGCGCCCGACCCCTTCCCGGGCGCCCAGGGCGGCGGGGCGACCCCCGACTGGGGCGCCCTCGCCGACGCCTCGGCATCCCGTAACCGCCGCAAGCGCTGGCTGATCATCGGCGGCGGCGCGGTCGCCGCCCTGGTCGTCGGCGCGATCGTCGCCACCGCCGTGGTGGCCTCCGGCAAGAAGAACGACGAGGCCGGGAACGGCGGGGTGCCCACCGGCACGGTCTCCCCCACCGCGGCCCCGACCCCCGAGCCGACCTTCTCCTCGGTGGCGCCGCCGCCCCCGCCGAACCCGAAGGACTACATCTCGGACCCGAAGAAGGACAAGGCCCCGCTCTCCGCGGAGGGCCTCTTCCCGGGCAAGAAGCTGACGATGAACAAGCGCCCGTACAGCAAGGGCGCCACCTCGTCGACGACCGACTGCGCGACCGTCACGCAGGGCGGCCTCGGCGCCGTCCTCAAGAAGAACGGCTGCCAGCGGGTGCTCCGCGCCACCTATGTGAAGGACGGCGTGGCGATCACCGTCGGCGTCGCCGTCTTCCCCTCGGAGGCCGCGGCCCTCAAGGCGAAGAACCAGGCCACCGGCGGCATCGCCCCGCTGGCCGGCGCGGGCGTACGTGACTTCTGCCACGCCACGGTCTGCCTGCGCCGCTCGAACTCGGTCGGCCGCTACGCCTACTTCACCCAGGCCGGCTTCTCCAGCGGCAAGAAGGTCACCAAGGCCGACAAGCCGATCTTCCAGGCCAGCGACGACCTCGGGACCTTCGCCTTCAACCAGATCTACGCCCGCGGCCGCTCCCAGGCCTCAGCAGCAGCCGGCGCTCCCGGGGAGTGACCGCTTGTTCCTGGCCTCCAGATTGCGGGCGGCCAGGAGCTCGTCGGCCGGGTAGCCGACCTCTTCGAGGGTGAGACCGTGCGGCCGCACGACGTGCACGGCCGAGTCCCGGACGCCGGCCGCGAGCACCTTGCCCGGCCAGTCCACGGGCCGGTGCCCGTCGCCGACGAAGAGCAGGGCGCCGACCAGCGAACGGACCATGTTGTGGCAGAAGGCGTCCGCCTTCACGGTGGCTTCCATCACGCCGTCGGGCCGGCGCTCCCAGCGCAGCTCCTGGAGCGTGCGGATGGTGGTGGCTCCCTCGCGCCGCTTGCAGTACGCGGCGAAGTCGTGCTCCCCGACGAGCGCGGCGGCGGCCTCGTTCATGGCGTCCATGTCGAGGGCCCAGTCGTGCCACAGCACGTGTCCGCGCTGCAGCGGGTCGACCCCGCCGGGGTTGTCGGTGACGCGGTACGCGTAACGGCGCCAGACGGCGGAGAAACGCGCGTTGAAGCCGCTGGGGGCCTCGGTCAGGGACCAGACCCGCACATCGTGCGAGAGGCGCCCCGCGAGCCGCCTGAGCAGCTTGTCGCGGTGCTCGGCCCACAGCTCGACGGGCAGGTCGACATGCGCGACCTGGCCGCGGGCGTGCACCCCGGAGTCGGTCCGGCCGGCCACGGTCAGCTCGTACGTCTCCGTGGACCGGGTCACGGTCCGGAGCGCGGCCTCGATGTCCCCCTGCACGGTCCGCTGCCCCTGGGACTGCTTGGCCCAGCCGGAGAAGTCCTTGCCGTCGTACGACAGGTCGAGCCGAACCCGTACGAAACCGTCCTGCACGTCATCGCTCACGCGGAATCATCCTCTCGAAACCATCAAACACGGCAACGGGCCCGCACCCCCGAGGGGGTACGGGCCCGCACACGAACAGTCGGTCGGAACGCTTACGCGTCCTTCGACTCCTCGGCCGGAGCCTCGGCGGCCGCGTCGGCCTCCTTGACGGCGCGCACGGTGGCGGCCTCGGCCTCGGCGACGGTCGCCTTCTTGGCGATCTCGCCCTCGACCAGCTCGATCACGGCCATCGGGGCGTTGTCGCCACGACGGTTGCCGATCTTGGTGATACGGGTGTAACCACCCGGACGCTCCGAGTAGCGCGGGGCGATCTCGGTGAAGAGGGTGTGGACGATGCCCTTGTCGGTGATCGTCTGCAGCACCAGGCGACGGTTGTGGATGTCGCCCTTCTTCGCCTTGGTGATCAGGCGCTCGGCGACCGGACGCAGGCGACGGGCCTTGGCCTCGGTGGTGGTGATGCGGCCGTGCTCGAAGAGCGACTTCGCCAGGTTGGCGAGGAGCAGCTTCTCGTGCGCGGCGGAACCGCCGAGGCGGGCACCCTTCGCGGGACGCGGCATGGTGTTTCTCCTTGTGATCTGCACCGGCCGTATGAGGTACCGATGTCAGTGTCCGAGCGGGCGAGTGCCCGTCGGAGACCCCGCGCCCCCGTCAGGGGCGCGGGGAACTGCGCGGCCGACCGAAGCCGGCCCGCAGCCGAATCTGGACCGTCGGGTCCGAGCTGTCAGTACTGCTCGGTCTCGACGAAGCCCGCGTCCGCGTCGTCGTCGGCGCCGAAGGCGTCCGCGGCGGCGGTCGGGTCGAATCCGGGCGGCGAGTCCTTCAGCGCGAGGCCCATACCGGCCAGCTTCGCCTTGACCTCGTCGATCGACTTCGCACCGAAGTTGCGGATGTCGAGCAGGTCGGCCTCGGAGCGCGCCACGAGCTCACCCACGGAGTGGATGCCCTCGCGCTTGAGGCAGTTGTACGAACGAACGGTGAGCTCGAGCTCCTCGATCGGCAGCGCCAGGTCGGCGGCGAGGGCGGCGTCCGTGGGGGACGGGCCCATGTCGATGCCCTCGGCGTCGATGTTGAGCTCGCGCGCCAGACCGAACAGCTCGACCAGGGTCTTACCGGCGGACGCCATGGCGTCACGCGGGCGCATGGCCTGCTTGGTCTCGACGTCGACGATCAGCTTGTCGAAGTCGGTGCGCTGCTCGACACGGGTCGCCTCGACCTTGTACGTGACCTTGAGCACCGGGGAGTAGATGGAGTCGACCGGGATACGACCGATCTCCTGGCCCACCTGCTTGTTCTGCACGGCGGAGACGTAGCCGCGACCGCGCTCGACGGTCAGCTCCATCTCCAGCTTGCCCTTGCCGTTGAGCGTGGCGAGGACGAGGTCGGGGTTGTGCACCTCGACACCGGCCGGGGGCGCGATGTCGGCGGCGGTGACCAGACCCGGGCCCTGCTTGCGCAGGTACATCACGACCGGCTCGTCGTGCTCCGAGGAGACGACCAGCTGCTTGATGTTGAGGATGAGGTCGGTCACGTCCTCCTTGACGCCCGGCACGGTGGTGAACTCGTGCAGGACGCCGTCGATGCGGATGCTGGTGACAGCGGCACCCGGGATCGAGGACAGGAGGGTACGGCGGAGGGAGTTGCCGAGGGTGTAGCCGAAGCCCGGCTCCAGCGGCTCGATCACGAACCGGGAGCGGAACTCGTCGACGACCTCTTCGGTCAGCGAAGGACGCTGAGCGATAAGCATGTGTTCAATCCTTCAGTCGTGGACGCCCACTATTTGACGTCCGACGGAGTGCTGCGTACTGCAAGGGTACGGGCGGCACGGTCCGAAGAGCCGTACCGCCCGAAGTCCTGAATCAAGCAGCCGTGCGTCAGACGCGGCGGCGCTTGGGAGGACGGCAGCCGTTGTGCGGCGTGGGGGTGACGTCCTGGATCGAACCGACCTCGAGGCCCGTGGCCTGGAGGGAGCGGATCGCGGTCTCGCGGCCGGAGCCCGGACCCTTGACGAAGACGTCGACCTTGCGCATGCCGTGCTCCTGCGCGCGGCGAGCGGCCGACTCGGCGGCCATCTGCGCGGCGAACGGGGTCGACTTGCGCGAGCCCTTGAAGCCGACGTGGCCGGCGGAGGCCCAGGAGATCACGTTGCCCGCGGGGTCCGTGATCGAGACGATCGTGTTGTTGAACGTGCTCTTGATGTGCGCGTGGCCGTGAGCGACGTTCTTCTTTTCCTTGCGGCGCACCTTCTTGGCAGCGCCCTGACGACCCTTGGGGGGCATCTATAACTCCTACGGGAGGTGGTCGGTCCTACAGCGAAGACCGCTTGGTCAAGCGTCCGCTGAGGACTACTTCTTGCCCGGCTTCTTCTTGCCGGCGATGGCGCGACGCGGGCCCTTGCGGGTACGAGCGTTCGTGCTGGTGCGCTGGCCGCGGACGGGCAGGCCACGACGGTGGCGCAGGCCCTGGTAGCAGCCGATCTCGACCTTGCGGCGGATGTCGGCGGCGATCTCGCGACGGAGGTCACCCTCGGTCTGGAGGTTGGCGTCCACGTACTCGCGGATCTTGACGAGGTCTTCCTCGGCAAGGTCGCGGACACGGGTGGACGGGTTCACGCCGGTCGCGGCGAGAATCTCCTCGGACCGGGTACGCCCGATGCCGAAGACGTAGGTGAGTGCGACCACCACACGCTTTTCGCGCGGGATGTCAACACCGGAAACGCGTGCCATTCAATGGCTCCTGTGTTCTCGGGGGTCTGCTGCAGAACCGTTCCCGGCTGCCGTATGAGGTACAGGTCGGGTCCCCGGCCCCCGCCGGAGGTGCCGTCAACCGTGCGAACACGGCCCGACGGGCTCTGCGTATGTACGTATTGCTATGCGTCGCGCGAAGAACTGCGAAGTTGCAGGTCGGTCGGCGTGCGTCAGCCCTGGCGCTGCTTGTGGCGCAGGTTGTCGCAGATGACCATGACCCGGCCGTGACGGCGGATCACCTTGCACTTGTCGCAGATCTTCTTGACGCTCGGCTTGACCTTCATGGGTGTGAGGTTCTCCGGGTCAGTGCCATCACCCGCGCGCGAAGGCGGGGTGCGGGCAAGATCTACTTGTACCGGTAGACGATCCGGCCACGCGTCAGGTCGTACGGAGAGAGCTCCACCACGACCCGGTCGTCCGGAAGGATTCGGATGTAGTGCATCCGCATCTTGCCGGAGATGTGCGCGAGGACCTTGTGACCGTTCTGGAGCTCCACCTTGAACATGGCGTTCGGGAGGGACTCGATCACGGTGCCCTCGATTTCGATGGCACCTTGCTTCTTGGCCACGCTTCGCCTTTCGAATCGGCTACCTTGATCGACTCTCGCCGCCGTATGCGGACACACGGGTACACGAGAGCCGACGCATCAGTCTACGTCAGGCCCCAGGAAAAGACGAATCGGGAAGTCTGCCCACCCGAACTGATCCTTACGCAAGGCACCACGCCGCAGAAAACTCAAACGTACTCCTACGCCAGCGGGTCCGGCGCCGCCGTCACGCCCAGCTCCGCCAGCTTCGCCTTGCCGCCGTCGACCGCCGTCAGGACCAGCGGGCCCTCCTCGGTCAGGGCGATCGAGTGCTCCCAGTGCGAGGACCAGGTGCCGTCCGTCGTGATGACCGTCCAGTCATCCTTCAGGACCTCCGTCTGCGGCGTGCCAAGGGAGACCATCGGCTCGATCGCCAGGCACAGGCCGGGGACCAGCTTCGGGCCCTTGCCGCGCTTGCGGGAGACGTAGTTCAGCAGGTGCGGGTCCATGTGCATCTCGGTGCCGATGCCGTGGCCGCCGTAGTCCTCGATGATCCCGTACCGGCCCAGGCTGTGGTCGCCGACGGCCGGACGCGGCTGGCGCTTGATGTACGTCTCGATCGCCTTCGAGATGTCGACCAGCCGGTTGCCGAGCCGCATGGCCGCGATGCCGGCCCACATCGACTCCTCCGTGACCCGGGAGAGCTCCACGAGCTCGGGCGCGTGCCCGGTGCCCACGAAGGCCGTGTACGCCGCGTCACCGTGCCAGCCGTCCACGATCGCGCCCGCGTCGATGGAGATGATGTCGCCGTCCTTGAGGACGGTCTTGTCGTCGGGGATGCCGTGGACGACGACCTCGTTTACCGAGGTGCAGATCGTCGCGGGGAACCCGCCGTACCCGAGGAAGTTCGACTTCGCCCCGTGGTCGGCGATGACCTTCCGCGCGACCTCGTCCAGGTCCTTCGTCGTGGCGCCCGGCACGGCGGCCTCACGCGTCGCCGCGTGAATGGCGGCGACGACCAGCCCCGCCTCGCGCATCTTCGCGATCTGCTCGGGGGTCTTGATCTGCACCATCGTGGCCGCGGCCTTTCCATCGAGTACGGGGAACAGAACAACGATACGGCCGCGGCGCCCCTGAGGGGCACCGCGGCCGTATCGACGAACCAGGGTTACTTCTTGAGCGCGGCCATCGCCTTCGCCGTGACCTCGTCCACCTTGCCGAGCGCCGAGATCGTCACGACCAGGTTCTGCGCCCGGTAGTAGTCGATGATCGGCTCGGTCTGCGTGTGGTAGACCTCCAGGCGCTTGCGGACCGTCTCCTCGGAGTCGTCCGCACGCTGGTACAGCTCGCCGCCGCAGGCGTCGCAGACGCCCTCGGTCTTCGGCGCGTTGTACTCCACGTGGAAGACGTGCGCGCTGTCGTTGCGGCAGATGCGGCGACCCGCGATCCGCTTCACGACCTCGTCCTCGGGGACCTCCAGGTCCAGCACCGCGTCGAGCTGCATGTCCTCGGCCTTCAGGACCACGTCCAGAGCCTCGGCCTGAGCCACGTTGCGGGGGAACCCGTCCAGCAGGAAGCCGTTGGCGGCGTCCGGCTGCTCCATCCGGGCCTTGGCCATCCCGATGGTCACCTCGTCGGGCACCAGGTCGCCGGCGTCCATGAACGCCTTGGCCTTGAGACCCAGCTCCGTGCCCTGAGAGATGTTGGCGCGGAACAGGTCGCCCGTGGAGATGTGCGGGATGTCCAGGTTCTTGGCAAGGAACGCAGCCTGCGTTCCCTTGCCGGCACCGGGCGGTCCGACGAGGACGATTCGCATCAGCGGAGGAACCCTTCGTAATTGCGCTGCTGGAGCTGGCTCTCGATCTGCTTCACGGTCTCCAGCCCCACACCCACGATGATGAGGATGCTCGTCCCACCGAAGGGGAAGTTGGCATTGGCGCCACCGAAGCCTGCCAACGCCATCGTCGGCACAAGAGCGATCAGACCCAAGTACAGCGAGCCCGGCCAAGTGATCCGGTTGAGCACGTAGCTCAGATACTCGGCAGTAGGTCGACCAGCCCGGATACCCGGGATGAAGCCACCATACTTCTTCATGTTGTCCGCGACTTCCTCGGGGTTGAACGAGATCGCCACATAGAAGAAGGCGAAGAACACGATCAGGAGGAAGTACGTGGCGATGTAGTAGGGGTGGTCACCCTTGACGAAGTGGGCTTCGATCCAGGTCTTCCACCCTGCGGTGGAGTTCGAGAACTGCGCGATCAAGGCCGGGATGTAGAGCAGCGACGACGCGAAGATGACAGGAATCACACCCGCCTGGTTCACCTTCAGCGGGATGTACGTGGACGTACCGCCGTAGGAGCGCCGGCCGATCATGCGCTTCGCGTACTGCACGGGGATCCGGCGCTGGGCCTGCTCGACGAAGACCACGAGGGCCACCATCACGAAGCCGATGAGGATGACGGTGCCGAACTCGATCCAGCCCTTGGCGAGCTTGCCGCTCTCCTTGATGGCCCACAGGGCTCCCGGGAAGCCGGCGGCGATCGAGATGAACATCAGGATCGACATGCCGTTGCCGATGCCGCGGTCGGTGATGAGCTCACCGAGCCACATGACGATGCAGGTACCGGCGGTCATCGTGAGGACCATCGTGGCGATGGTGAAGATCGACGGGTCGGGCACGACCTGGTCGGCGACACGGCAGCCGCTGAACAGCGCACCGCTCTTGGCGGTCGCGACGAGACCGGTTCCCTGCAGCACGGCGAGGGCGACCGTCAGGTACCGGGTGTACTGCGTGATCTTGGCAGTACCCGACTGGCCCTCCTTCTTGAGGGCTTCCAGGCGCGGGATCACGACGGTGAGCAGCTGCAGGATGATGCTCGCCGTGATGTACGGCATGATGCCGAGCGCGAAGATGGTGATCTGGAGCAGCGCCCCGCCACTGAACATGTTGACCAGGCCGAACAGGCTGTTGTTGCCTTCGCTGGCCTGCTTCACACACTGCTGGACGGCCTCGTAGCTGACGCCGGGGACCGGGATGTGGGCCCCGAGGCGGTACAGCACGATGATGGCGAGCGTGAAGAGCAGCTTCTTGCGCAGGTCGGGCGTCTTGAACGCCCGGGCGAACGCGGTGAGCACGGTGCCTCCTGCGACCCCCGCGCTATGCGTCAAGGGTGACGGTCTTGAGGTTCGACGATTAGGTATCGGTCATCAATCCCGTGCGGGCATACCGCACGGAGCCTAGACAGTGCACGCCACCTTACCGGCGACCATGCCCCCCTAGGAACGACCAATCGGGGATGCCCCTTTTGGGAGGCATCCCCGATCGGATGTTCAAGCCATCGAGTCGTCTTAGACGAGCTCGGTGACGGTGCCGCCGGCGGCGGTGATCTTCTCCTTGGCGGAGCCGGAGACGGCGTCGACCGTCACCTGCAGCGCCACGGTGATCTCGCCGGTGCCGAGCACCTTGACGAGCTGGTTCTTGCGAACCGCGCCCTTGGCGACCAGGTCGGCCACCGTGACCTCTCCACCCTCGGGGTAGAGAGCGCCGAGCTTGTCCAGGTTCACGACCTGGAACTCGGTGCGGAACGGGTTCTTGAAGCCCTTGAGCTTCGGCAGACGCATGTGGAGGGGCATCTGCCCACCCTCGAAGCGCTGCGGAACCTGGTAACGGGCCTTGGTGCCCTTGGTACCACGACCGGCCGTCTTACCCTTCGACGCCTCACCACGACCGACACGGGTCTTCGCGGTCTTGGCACCGGGGGCGGGACGGAGGTTGTGGGCCTTCAGCGGGTTGGTCTCCGCCATGTCAGTCAACCTCCTCGACCGTCACGAGGTGGCGGACGGTGTGAACCATTCCGCGGAACTCGGGGCGGTCCTCCTTGACAACCACGTCGTTGACCTTCTTGAGGCCAAGCGAACGCAGGGTGTCGCGGTGGTTCTGCTTGCTGCCGATGTACGACTTCGTCTGCGTGACCTTGAGGCGAGCCATTACGCACCCGCCCCAGCACGCGCACGGAGCAGAGCCGCGGGGGCGACGTCCTCGAGGGGCAGACCACGGCGAGCCGCGATCTCCTCGGGACGCTGCAGGCCCTTGAGGGCCGCCACGGTCGCGTGCACGATGTTGATCGCGTTGTCGGAGCCGAGCGACTTCGACAGGATGTCGTGAACGCCGGCGCACTCGAGCACGGCGCGCACCGGGCCACCGGCGATAACACCGGTACCGGGGGAAGCCGGCTTGAGCAGGACGACGCCCGCGGCCTTCTCGCCCTGGATCGGGTGAGGGATGGTGCCCTGGATGCGCGGAACCTTGAAGAAGTTCTTCTTGGCTTCCTCGACACCCTTGGCGATGGCCGCGGGAACTTCCTTGGCCTTGCCGTAACCGACACCTACGGTGCCGTCACCGTCGCCCACCACGACCAGCGCGGTGAAGCTGAAGCGGCGACCACCCTTGACAACCTTGGCGACGCGGTTGATCGCGACAACGCGCTCAACGTACGCGGTCTTCTCGGCGGCAGCGCCACCGTCGCGGCCCTTCCGGTCCCGCCGCTCGCCGCCACCGGCACCGCTTCCGCGGCGCTGGGGTCCAGCCATTGGATTTACCTCTCTCTGTTACGTCCGTTAGTCCCGGAACCGGGGCTTAGAACTTCAGCCCGGCTTCGCGGGCGGCGTCAGCCAGAGCGGCAATGCGCCCGGCGTACCTGTTGCCACCACGGTCGAACACGACAGCCTCGACACCAGCGGCCTTGGCGCGCTCGGCGACGAGAGCTCCGACCTGCTTGGCCTGCGCGGACTTGTCACCCTCGCCACCGCGGATCGACGCGTCCAGGTTCGACGCGGACGCAAGGGTGTGACCCTTGAGGTCGTCGATGACCTGAGCGGTGATACCGCGGTTCGAACGCGTCACGACGAGGCGCGGACGCTCCGCCGTACCCGACACGTTCTTGCGGATGCGGATGTGGCGGCGCGCCTTGGCGGCACGCTTGTAAGCGTCGCCCTTGGCGATCTTCACACCGTATGCCATGGCTTACTTACCAGCCTTTCCGACCTTGCGGCGGATGACCTCGCCGGCGTACTTGACGCCCTTGGCCTTGTACGGGTCGGGCTTCCGCAGCTTGCGGATGTTCGCCGCGACCTCGCCGACCTTCTGCTTGTCGATGCCCTCGACCGAGAACTTGGTCGGCGACTCGACCTTGAACGAGATGCCCTCGGGCGCCTCGACCAGGATCGGGTGGCTGTAGCCGAGCTGGAACTCCAGGTTGGAGCCCTTCGCGGCGACGCGGTAACCGACACCGCTGATCTCGAGCGCCTTCACGTAACCCTGGGTCACACCGGTGATCATGTTGGCCACCAGCGTGCGGGACAGGCCGTGAAGGGCCTTGTTCTGACGCTCGTCGTTCGGACGGGAGACGTTGAGCACGCCGTCCTCGCCCTTAACGATCTCGATCGGAGCGGCAACGGTGTGGCTCAGGGTGCCCTTGGAACCCTTCACCGTGACCGTGCGGCCATCGATGGTGACGTCCACGCCGGCGGGAACCGGGATAGGCAGCTTGCCAATACGCGACATGAGCTTTCCTTCCTTTCCCGACTACCAGACGTAGGCGAGGACTTCCCCACCTACGCCCTTCTTGCCTGCCTGCTGGCCGGTCAGGAGACCGTGGGACGTGGAGATGATCGCCACGCCCAGGCCGCCGAGAACCTTCGGCAGGTTGGTGGACTTCGCGTAAACCCGGAGACCGGGCTTCGAGATCCGCTTGATGCCCGCGATGGAGCGCTCACGGTTCGGACCGAACTTGAGCTCGAGGACGAGGTTCTTGCCGACCTCGGCGTCCTCGACCTTCCAGCCCGTGATGAAGCCCTCCTGCTGGAGGATTTCCGCGATGTGAGACTTGATCTTGCTGTGCGGCATCGTCACGGAGTCGTGGTATGCCGAGTTCGCGTTACGCAGACGAGTCAGCATGTCCGCGATCGGATCAGTCATGGTCATGAATTGGCCTTCGGCCTCTCTCGCCGGGGTTTCCAGTGCGCCATCCCTCTCCCCACACAGGGGCGGGACGGGTGCGGCGCGGGGACCTACGGCGTAGTAAGTCGTACGGGCGACGGACGCCCAACCCTCCTAGCCTAAGCCATGGAGGGATGGGCATCCGACAACCCAGTGCTTACCGAGAGACTCCGGTCATCCCAAGTAAGGGATTACCAGGAGCTCTTGGTCACGCCCGGCAGCTCGCCACGGTGAGCCATCTCACGAAGGCACACGCGGCACAGGCCGAACTTGCGGTACACGGAGTGGGGACGACCACAGCGCTGGCAGCGCGTGTAGCCACGCACGCCGAACTTGGGCTTGCGAGCAGCCTTCGCGATGAGAGCCTTCTTCGCCATCTCGCTTACGCCTCCTTGAAGGGGAAGCCGAGGTGACGCAGAAGGGCACGGCCCTCGTCGTCGTTGGTCGCCGTGGTGACCACGGTGATGTCCATACCCCGGACACGGTCGATCTTGTCCTGGTCGATCTCGTGGAACATGACCTGCTCCGTGAGACCGAAGGTGTAGTTGCCACGCCCGTCGAACTGCTTGGGGGACAGACCACGGAAGTCGCGGATGCGCGGAAGCGCGAGCGACAGGGTGCGGTCCAGGAACTCCCACATGCGGTCGCCACGGAGGGTGACGTGCGCACCGATCGGCTGGCCCTCACGCAGCTTGAACTGCGCGATGGACTTGCGAGCCTTGGTGACGGCCGGCTTCTGACCGGTGATCGTGGTCAGGTCACGGACGGCACCGTCCATGAGCTTCGAGTCACGGGCGGCGTCGCCGACACCCATGTTCACCACGATCTTGACGAGGCCGGGAACCTGCATGACGTTCTCGTAGGAGAACTCCTCACGCAGCTTGCCCGCGATCTCCTCGCGGTACTTCGTCTTGAGACGCGGAGTGGTGGTAGCCATCAGATGTCCTCACCCGTCCGCTTGGCAACGCGGATCTTGTTGCCCTCGTCGTCGAAGCGGTAGCCGACACGCGTGACGACCTTCTTGCCGTCCTTCTCCACGACCAGCTGGACGTTGGAGACGTGGACCGGAGCCTCGGTCGTGACGATGCCACCGGCCTGCGACGGGCCGGCCTTGGTGTGCTTCTTGACCCGGTTGACACCCTCGACGAGGACGCGGTTCTCGCGGGGGAAGGCCGTGATGACCTTGCCCTGCTTGCCCTTGTCCTTACCGGTGATGACCTGGACCAGGTCGCCCTTCTTGATCTTCATGCTTACAGCACCTCCGGCGCGAGCGAGATGATCTTCATGAACTTCTTCTCGCGCAGCTCACGGCCCACCGGGCCGAAGATACGGGTGCCACGAGGGTCGCCGTCGTTCTTGAGAATGACAGCGGCGTTCTCGTCGAAGCGGATGTACGAGCCGTCCTGGCGGCGGCGCTCCTTGACGGTGCGAACGATGACCGCCTTGACGACGTCACCCTTCTTCACGTTGCCACCGGGGATCGCGTCCTTGACGGTGGCGACGATGACGTCACCGATGCCCGCGTAGCGGCGACCCGAGCCACCGAGAACACGGATGCAAAGGATCTCCTTGGCACCAGTGTTGTCGGCGACACGCAGTCGCGACTCCTGCTGGATCACGTCTATCTCCTGATTGTCTGCCGGTTCCCGGCCGGGGCTTCAACAGAAGCCCCGACCGAGCCTGGCGGAACTGACCCGAGGGAAACCCCTCGAGTAATTACTTGGCCTTCTCGAGGATCTCGATGACGCGCCAGTGCTTCGTGGCGGACAGCTTCCGGGTCTCCATCAGGAGGACGCGGTCGCCGATGCCGGCAGCGTTCTGCTCGTCATGAGCCTTGAGCTTGTTCGTACGGCGGATGACCTTGCCGTACAGCGCGTGCTTGACGCGGTCCTCGACAGCGACGACGACGGTCTTGTCCATCTTGTCGCTGACGACCAGGCCCTCGCGGACCTTGCGAGCGTTGCGCTCGGTCTTCTCAGTCACGTTGCTCTCGCTCATCAGGCGTTCTCCACCGTCTCGATGCCCAGCTCGCGCTCACGCATCAGGGTGTAGATCCGGGCGATGTCCTTACGGACGGACTTGAGCCGACCGTGGTTCTCGAGCTGGCCCGTCGCCGCCTGGAAGCGGAGGTTGAACAGCTCTTCCTTGGCCTCGCGGAGCTTGTTGAGAAGCTCCTCGTTGCCCAGCTCGCGCAGCTCGGACGCCTTGGTACCGGCCGACATCACAGCTCACCTGCTTCGCGCTTAACGATCTTGCACTTCATCGGCAGCTTGTGGGCCGCACGGGTCAGGGCCTCGCGCGCGATCTTCTCGTTCGGGTAGGACAGTTCGAACATCACCCGACCCGGCTTGACGTTCGCGATCCACCACTCCGGAGAACCCTTACCGGAACCCATGCGGGTCTCGGCGGGCTTCTTCGTCAGCGGGCGGTCCGGGTAGATGTTGATCCAGACCTTGCCGCCACGCTTGATGTGGCGGGTCATCGCGATACGAGCCGCCTCGATCTGGCGGTTGGTCACGTACGCCGGCGTGAGGGCCTGAATGCCGTACTCGCCGAACGCAACCTGCGTACCACCCTTGCTCATACCCGAGCGCTTGGGGTGGTGCTGCTTGCGGTGCTTGACCCTACGGGGGATCAGCATTTCGGTCAGGCCTCCGTTCCGGTGCTCTCAGCCGGAGCGGCAGCGGCGGCGGGAGCGTCGGCCTTGGGGGCCTCGGCAGCCGGCGCGGACTGCTGCTGCGGCTTGCGGCCGCGGCCGCCACGCTCGCCACCGCGGCCACCACGGCCGGCCGGGCGGTCGCCAGCGCCGGCGCCACGGGCCGGGCGGTTACCCGCACGGGCCGCAGCGTTCTCGGCGCGGACCTCGGCGATGTTCTTGACGTCGCCCTTGTAGATCCAGACCTTCACGCCGATGCGGCCGAAGGTCGTCTTGGCCTCGAAGAAGCCGTAGTCGACGTTCGCGCGGAGCGTGTGCAGGGGCACACGGCCCTCGCGGTAGAACTCCGAGCGGGACATCTCGGCGCCGCCGAGACGACCGCCGCACTGGATCTTGATGCCCTTGGCGCCGGCCTTCATCGTGCCCTGCATGCTCTTACGCATGGCGCGACGGAAGGAGACGCGGGAGGAGAGCTGCTCGGCAACGGCCTGAGCAACCAGCTGAGCGTCCATCTCGGGGTTCTTGACCTCGAGGATGTTCAGCTGGACCTGCTTGCCCGTGAGCTTCTCGAGGTCGCCGCGGATACGGTCGGCCTCGGCGCCACGGCGGCCGATGACGATGCCGGGACGCGCGGTGTGGATGTCCACCCGCACGCGGTCACGGGTGCGCTCGATCTCAACCTTCGAGATGCCGGCGCGCTCCATGCCGGACGTCATCATCCGACGGATGGCGACGTCTTCCTTGACGTAGTCCTTGTACAGCTTGTCGGCGTACCAGCGGGACTTGAAGTCCGTGGTGATGCCGAGCCGGAACCCATGCGGGTTAACCTTCTGGCCCATTACCGGGTTCCTTCCTTGCTGCTGACGACCACGGTGATGTGGCTGGTCCGCTTACGGATCCGGTAGGCACGGCCCTGAGCACGCGGACGGAACCGCTTCAGGGTCGGGCCCTCATCCACGTACGCCTCGCTGATGACCAGCGAAGAGGCGTCAGTGTGGTCGTAGTTGTGCGCGGCGTTGGCGATGGCGCTGTCCAGCACCTTGCCAACCGGCACGCTCGCGGCCTGCGGGGCGAAACGCAGGACCGCCTGAGCCTCCGTGGCATCCATGCCACGGATAAGGTCCACCACGCGGCGGGCCTTCATGGGCGTGACGCGGATGTACCGCGCCTGGGCCCTGGCTTCCATGGTTGTCCTTCCAGTGTCTGTCATGGTCATTCCACCCCGCTACTAGCGGCGCTTCGACTTCCGGTCGTCCTTCACGTGACCCCGGAAGGTGCGCGTCGGCGAGAACTCGCCGAGCTTGTGGCCGACCATCGACTCGGTGACAAACACCGGAATGTGGGTCTTGCCGTTGTGCACCGCGATCGTGTGGCCGAGCATGGCCGGGATGATCATCGAGCGACGGGACCAGGTCTTGATGACGTTCTTGGTACCGGCTTCGTTCTGTACGTCCACCTTCTTTACGAGGTGGCCGTCAACGAAGGGTCCCTTCTTGAGACTGCGCGGCATCTAAACCCGCTCCTAGCGCTTCTTGTTCGTCTTGCGGCGGCGGACGATGTACTTGCTCGAAGCCTTCTTCGGCGAGCGAGTACGACCCTCCTTCTGACCCCACGGGGAGACCGGGTGGCGACCACCGGAGGTCTTGCCCTCACCACCACCGTGCGGGTGGTCAACCGGGTTCATCGCCACACCGCGAACGGTCGGGCGGACGCCCAGCCAGCGCTTACGGCCGGCCTTGCCCCAGTTGATGTTCGACTGCTCGGCGTTGCCGACCTCGCCGATCGTGGCGCGGCAGCGGGCGTCGACGAGACGGATCTCACCGGACGGCATACGAAGGTGGGCCATCGTGCCCTCCTTCGCCAGCAGCTGCACGGAGGCGCCAGCGGAGCGCGCGAACTTGGCGCCGCCACCGGGACGGATCTCGATCGCGTGGATCGTGGTACCGACCGGGATGTTGCGGAGCGCCAGGTTGTTGCCGGGCTTGATGTCAGCGCCGGGGCCGTTCTCGACGCGGTCACCCTGCGTCAGACCCTTGGGGGCGATGATGTAGCGCTTCTCGCCGTCCACGTAGTGGAGCAGCGCGATGCGCGCGGTGCGGTTGGGGTCGTACTCGATGTGAGCGACCTTGGCCGGCACGCCGTCCTTGTCGTGACGACGGAAGTCGATCACACGGTAGGCGCGCTTGTGTCCACCACCCTGGTGGCGAACGGTGATCCGACCGGTGTTGTTACGGCCGCCCTTGCTGTGCAGGGGGCGAACCAGCGACTTCTCCGGCGTGGACCGCGTGATCTCGACGAAGTCGGCTACGGAGGAGCCACGACGGCCCGGCGTAGTCGGCTTGTACTTGCGGATTCCCATTTCTCAGTCCTCGTCCGATTCCGGACGATCCAGACCGCCGTTAGGCGGTCGGACCGCCGAAGATGTCGATACGGTTGCCCTCAGCAAGGGTCACGATGGCGCGCTTGGTGTCCTTGCGCTTGCCGAAACCGGCCTTGGTGCGCTTGCGCTTGCCCTGGCGGTTGATCGTGTTGACCCCGGTGACCTTGACCGAGAAGACCGCCTCGACGGCCTGCTTGATCTGGGTCTTGTTGGAGCCAGGCGCGACGATGAACGTGTACTTGTTCTCGTCCAGCAGTGCGTAGCTCTTCTCCGAGACAACCGGCTTGACGAGAATGTCGCGCGGGTCCGAGAAGGTCTTGCTGGTGACGACGGCCTCAGTCATCAGGCGTCGCTCCCTTCGGTCTCGTCGGTCTGGGGGCCAGACACGAAGGACTCGAGGGCGGCCTTGGTGAAGACCACGTCGTCGGAGACGATCACGTCGTACGTGTTGAGCTGGCCCGGCTCCAGGATGTGCACCTGGGGCAGGTTACGAGCGGACAGCCACGCGGCCTCGTCGGAGCGCTCGACGACCAGGAGCAGGTTCTTGCGCTCCGAGATCTTGCCGAACAGCGTCTTCGCGGCCTTGGTGGAGATGTCACCCTCGACCACGCCGGTGACGACGTGGATGCGGGAGTGGGTGGCCCGGTCCGAGAGGGCACCGCGGAGGGCGGCGACCTTCATCTTCTTGGGGGTCCGCTGCGAGTAGTCACGCGGCTGCGGGCCGTGGACGACGCCACCGCCGGCGAACTGCGGGGCGCGGGTCGAACCCTGACGGGCGCGGCCGGTGCCCTTCTGGCGGTACGGCTTCTTGCCGCCACCACGGACTTCGCCACGGCGCTTGGTCTTGTGCGTGCCCTGACGGGCCGCGGCCAGCTGCGCGACGACGACCTGGTGGATCAGCGGAACGCTGACCTTGGCGCCGAAGATCTCCTCGGGGAGCTCGACGGTCCCGGTCTTGTCGCCTGCCGGCGAAAGGATGTCAATGGTGCTCATCGGTTCCTCAAACCCCCTTGGCCGCGGTGCGGACCAGGACGAGGCCACCGTTGGGGCCGGGGACGGCGCCCTTGATGAGCAGCAGACCCTTCTCGGCGTCAACGGCGTGGACGGTCAGGTTCTGGGTGGTCACGCGCTCGTTGCCCATGCGACCAGCCATCTTCATGCCCTTGAAGACACGGCCCGGGGTGGCGCAGCCACCGATGGAACCGGGCTTGCGGTGCACGCGGTGGGCACCGTGCGATGCCTTGCCACCACGGAAGTTGTGGCGCTTCATGACACCGGCGAAGCCCTTGCCCTTGCTCTTACCGGTGACGTCGACCTTCACGCCGGCCTCGAAGACCTCGGCGGTGATCTCCTGGCCGAGCGTGTACTCGGAGGCGTCAGCGGTGCGGAGCTCCACCAGGTGGCGGCGCGGGGTGACGTCGGCCTTGGCGAAGTGACCCTTGAGGGGCTTGTTCACCTTGCGAGGGTCGATCTCGCCGAAGGCGATCTGGACCGACTCGTAGCCGTCGACGTCGTTCGTACGCACCTGGGTCACGACATTCGGGCCGGCCTTGACGACGGTCACCGGGACAATCCGGTTGTTCTCGTCCCAGACCTGCGTCATGCCGAGCTTCTCGCCCAGGATGCCCTTGATGTTCTTAGCCATCTCGCGCGCCCTCAGAGCTTGATCTCGATGTCAACGCCCGCCGGGAGGTCGAGACGCATGAGCGAGTCAACCGTCTTCGGCGTGGGGTCGAGGATGTCGATGAGGCGCTTGTGCGTGCGCATCTCGAAGTGCTCGCGCGAGTCCTTGTACTTGTGCGGCGACTTGATGACGCAGTACACGTTCTTCTCAGTGGGCAGCGGCACCGGGCCTGCGACCGACGCACCAGTGCGGGTCACCGTCTCGACGATCTTCTTCGCCGAGGAGTCGATGACCTCGTGGTCGTAGGCCTTGAGCCGGATGCGGATCTTCTGTCCCGCCATGGCTACTAGTAGTCCTTTGTCTCGTAACGCTCTGGAACCCGATCGGCTTCGCTTACGGAGAAGCGTTGTCGTATCTCCGACCCACGCGGTCGGGCGTGTCGCACTCCCTCTACGCAAAAATCCCTGAGGATTTCCCAACCAAGGGGGCACGGTCGCCATGACCGCAGGCCGGGGGCAAAACACCCACCGGGCGCCTGGCCGGTACCCCGCTGACGCTTCCCAGAAGATTCCCGTACGTCCGCTCCTGACAAGGAGCGACGAGTACTGTGGGACTCGCTTCCGGTCCTCCCGACGGGAGGCGCGCAGCATCGGCACTCAACCGAGCAACCCCGACAGTCTGCCATACGGGGCCATCCGGCCGCCAATCGGGAGCGAAGACTGTACCCCACGTCACGTACGGCCATGCGCCGGGGCGCACGCGCGGGGGACGGCCGCCCCCCTCCTCCTCACCCCAAACGCCGCGCCCGCTCGGTGAGATGACGACGTTCCGGGGCACTGGTCGTACGGCGTGCCGCCTCCCGGTAGGCCTCCGCCGCGGCCTCCCTCTCGCCGAGGAGTTCGAGCAGATGGGCCCGGGTGGCGAGCAGCCGGTGATGCCGGGCCAGTCGCTTGTCCCGCGCGAGTCCGTCCAGGAGCGCGAGCCCGGCCGCGGGTCCCTCGACCATCGCGAGGGCCACCGCGCGGTTGAGGGTGACCATCGGATTCGGCCCGGTCCGCTCCAGGAGCTCGTAGAGCGCGAGGATCTGCGGCCAGTCGGTGGCCCCGGCGGTCTCCGCCTCGTCGTGCACGGCCGCGATCGCCGCCTGCAGCTGGTACGGGCCTACCCGGCCCCGGGGCAGCGTGCGGCTGATCAGCTCGACGCCCTCCGTGACGAGCCGGCCGTCCCACCTCCCCCGGTCCTGCTCCGCGAGCGGCACCAGCTCGCCGTGCGGGCCCGTGCGGGCCGGTCTGCGGGCGTCCGTGAGCAGCATCAGGGCGAGCAGGCCCGCCGTCTCGGTGTCCTCGGGCAGCAGCCGGTGCAGCAGCCGCGCGAGCCGGATCGCCTCGGTGGACAGCTCGGGCGCGGTCAGCTCCTCGCCGGCGCTCGCCGTGTAGCCCTCGTTGAAGATCAGGTAGAGCACGTGCCGGACCTCGGCGAGCCGGGCCGTACGGTCCTCCCCCGGCGGGAGCGCGAACGAGCCGCCCACCGCCCTGATCGTCTGCTTGGCCCGGCTGATGCGCTGCGCCATCGTCGGCTCGGGCACCAGGAACGCGGCGGCGATCTGCGCGGTGGTGAGACCGCCGACGGCGCGCAGCGTGAGCGCGATCCGGCTCGGCGGGGAGAGCTCCGGGTGGCAGCAGAGGAAGAGCAGCGAGAGCGAGTCGTCCCGGTCGCCGCCGGGGTCCTCGTCCGCGGCGCGGGCGAGGAGCTCGGAGTCCGGGGTGGCCAGGGCGACGGCGTCCTCGCGGCGCCTGCGGGCGGCCTCGCCGCGCACCAGGTCGACGAACCTGCGGGTGGCGACGGTGACCAGCCAGCCGCGCGGGTTGTCCGGGACGCCGTCCGCGGGCCACTGCCGGGCGGCGGCGATCAGGGCCTCCTGGACGGCGTCCTCGCAGAGGTCGAAGGTGCCGTACCGGCGGACGAGCGCGCCGAGGACCTGCGGCGCGTACGTCCGCAGCAGGCCCTCGACCTCGGCCGAGCCGCTCACACGTCCGCCGCGGACTCGTGCAGGACCGGCCACAGCTCCACGGGGTCGGTGTCCGCGAAGGGCATGTCCGCGGCGATCTCCTGGGCCCGCTCCAGGCTGTCGCAGTCGAGCAGGTAGAAGCTGGCCAGGTACTCCTTGGTCTCCAGGTACGGGCCGTCGGTGACCGCCGGGGCGCCGCCCTCACGCCGCACGAGCTGGGCGGCGGCCGCGTCGGCGAGTCCGTACGCGCCGATCAGCTCGCCGCTCTCGCGGTACTTCCTGTTGAAGGCCTCCTGCCGGGCGATCGCCTCGGGCCAGGCCTCCGCGGGGAAGGCGTCCCACTTGGCCTGGTTGCCGTAGATCATCGCGACGAACTTCATGGTGGTCGTCCTCTCCGTCCGGCGCGCCCCTGCGGCGTGCTGTCACCCCTCGGTCGGAGCCGGCGGCCCGTCCTCGACATGATCGGCAGCGACTTCGAAGATCGCTCCCCGGTGGCCGAATCCTGCCAGGCGGACATCGGTCCGCACACAACCACCGACATCGAACGTCCGTCTTACAGGGGACCGCACTACCCAGGGGACGGACCGCGCACGTGACCACGACACCCCGCCGGCGGGCGGTTCTCGCCGCCGCCCTCGGCGTCACCTCGGCCGTCGCCGGGTGTTCCGTGCCGGAGCCGCGCAGGGCCGCGCCGACCGTCGACCCCGCGCCCGGCAAGCCGATAGCCTCCGCGCGGACCCGGCGGGCGCTGCTCCTGCAGGTCGCCGCGCACCCCGACGACGACCTGTACTTCATGAACCCGGACACCCAGCGCCTCCTCGACGCCGGGGTCCCGCTCGTCTCCGTGTACGTGACCGCCGGCGAGCACACTGGCCGGAACCGGATCAAGGGGATGCCGGACACTCCCCCGGACCGCGCCGCCTACTCCTCGGCGCGCCACCAGGGCCTGCGCCAGTCGTACGCGGCGGCGCTCGGCCTGCCGATGTTCACGCCCTGGCGGCGCGAGACGCTCACGCTCCCCGGCGGCCGGCGGGCGGAGATCGACACCCTCGTCCACGGCCGGAACCGCGTCGAGCTGGTCTTCCTCAACCTGCCGATGCACACGAACCGGCGCTACATGGCCCTGCCGGCCCTCTGGCACGACCGCGCCCTGGAGCTGCGGACCCATCTGTCGACCGGATCGCCCGTCACCCGCTCGGACACCTACGACTACGACCGGCTGGTCGGCGTCCTCGTCGGACTGCTCGCCCGCTACCGGCCCACCGTCGTGCACACCCTGGACCCCGACCCGGACATCCAGCTCAGCGACGAGGCCACCCGCAAGCGGGACTCGGAGCAGCCCGGCTACTCGGACCACGGCGACCACACGGCCGTCGCGTCCTTCACGTGGGCCGCGCTGAGCCGCTGGGTCTCGGACGCCGTCCGGGACGGCGAGCCCATACCGGCGTTCACGACGACCGCCTTCCGCGGCTACTACAACCGGCACTGGCCCAAGAACCTCCCGCGCCAGGTGCTCGAGGAGAAGGCGGCCCGCCTCGTCCCGTACGGCGGCGACCCGTCCTGGGAGTGCGGCAACCCCTCGGGCTGCGGCGACTACGGCGTCGGCGGCGAACGGCCGCTCACCAACCGCAAGGGCTGGGTCCGCTCCACCCACCACCGCTGGCCCGCCGCCGGCCCCGCGCTCGCCGAGCGGCCGGACGGCCGCCTCACCGCCTACGGGGTGCTCGGCCTGCGCGCGGTCCGCTGGCAGGAGACGGCACCCGGCGTGTGGGGCGAGCCGGCGGACCTCGGGGGCGGCCCGCTCGCCCCCGCACTCGGCTCGGCGGTGCTCCGGGACGGCCGGGTGCTGCTCTTCGGGGTGCGGTTCGACGCGATCGACGGACACGGCGGGCGGAACCGGCGCGAGCTGGTGCTTCTGGAGCAGCGCTCCCCCGGCGGCACGTTCCTGGCCTGCCGCGGACTCGGGAACCCGGAGCGCACCGACGACCGGGGCCGCCGGGTCGGTGCGCCGGTGGCCGTCGCGGCACCCGACGGCCGGGTCCACCTCTTCGTACGGAACGCGGACAAGAACGTCTCGACCCGGGTCAGGGCGGCCGACGGCTCCTGGGGTCCGTGGCGGACGCTCCCCGGGGCGGCGGAGGTCCAGGACGGACTCGCCGTGTCGCTCGACGTGAAGGGGCGGGTGCACCTCCACGCGGCCGGGCGGGAGTCCGTACGGCACTGGGTGGACGGGGCCGAGCAAGCGGAGCGGCTGCCGCTCTCCGGATCCACGGTGGCGTCGGCGGGCGGCGACCTCTACTACCGGCGCCCGGCGACCGGGGAACTCCTCGGCCCCCGGGGCGACGCCGGTCTGGACGGTTACGGGGGTGTGGTCGCCGCGCGCTCCGCGGCCCTGGGGACCGTGCTCCTGGGCACGGATCCGGACGGCAGGGTGCGGGTGCGGGCCGGGAACCGGACGCGGACCCGCACGACGGGGACGCCGGCGGTGTCGGCGGCGCTGCACCTGCGCGCGGGCGGGGTGACCGTGGTGGGCCTGGGTGCGGACGGGCGCCCGTGGAGCTGGCGGCCGTAACCCGTCCGGACATGCGAGAAGGCCCCGCACCGAAAGGTGCGGGGCCTTCTGCTGCAGCTCGTGGAGCTACCAGGTCAGATCAACGATCAGGCGTTGATCTTGACGACCTGGCCGGCGCCGACGGTCCGGCCACCCTCACGGATGGCGAACTTGAGGCCCTCCTCCATGGCGATGGGCTGGATCAGCTCAACGCTCATGGCGGTGTTGTCGCCCGGCATGACCATCTCGGTGCCCTCGGGGAGGGTCACGACGCCGGTCACGTCCGTGGTACGGAAGTAGAACTGCGGGCGGTAGTTGTTGAAGAACGGGGTGTGACGGCCACCCTCGTCCTTCGACAGGATGTAGGCCTGGGCCTCGAAGCTGGTGTGCGGCGTGACCGAACCCGGCTTGATGATGACCTGGCCGCGCTCGACGTCCTCGCGCTTGATGCCACGGAGGAGCAGACCGACGTTCTCACCGGCCTGGCCCTCGTCGAGCAGCTTGCGGAACATCTCGATACCGGTGACCGTGGTGGTGGTCTTCTCGGTCTTGATGCCGATGATGTCGACGGTCTCGTTGACCTTGAGGATACCGCGCTCGATACGACCGGTGACGACGGTGCCACGACCGGTGATCGTGAAGACGTCCTCGATCGGCATCAGGAACGGCTTGTCGACGTCACGCTCGGGCTGCGGGATGGACTCGTCCACCGCGTGCATGAGGCCGAGGAGCTTCTCGCCCCACTCCTTGTCGCCCTCGAGGGCCTTGAGCGCCGAGACACGGACGACCGGAAGGTCGTCGCCCGGGAACTCGTACTCGGAGAGGAGCTCACGGACCTCGAGCTCGACGAGCTCCAGGATCTCCTCGTCGTCCACCATGTCGGCCTTGTTCAGGGCGACGACGATGTACGGAACGCCGACCTGGCGGGCCAGGAGCACGTGCTCCTTGGTCTGCGGCATCGGGCCGTCGGTGGCGGCGACCACGAGGATGGCGCCGTCCATCTGCGCGGCACCCGTGATCATGTTCTTGATGTAGTCAGCGTGACCCGGGCAGTCGACGTGCGCGTAGTGACGCGACTCCGTCTGGTACTCGACGTGCGCGATCGAGATCGTGATACCGCGCTGGCGCTCCTCGGGAGCCTTGTCGATCTGGTCGAAGGCCGAGGCCTCGTTCAGGTCCGGGTACGCGTCGTGCAGCACCTTGGTAATGGCGGCCGTGAGGGTCGTCTTACCGTGGTCAATGTGACCGATGGTGCCGATGTTGACGTGCGGCTTAGTCCGCTCGAACTTTGCCTTCGCCACTGAATCCTCCTGCGGAGTGGTTCTGTACGCCTTGCTCATCGGCGCCAGGTGATCTTTGCTGGGATGCCATCCGCCGGGACCCGACTCCTCGGGTTTCGGGGGGCTGAGCCCCGGCGACTGGTGTCAAGCCTAAAGCGTGAACTCGGAAGAGTTACTCGCCCTTGGCCTTCGCGATGATCTCCTCGGCGACGTTCCGCGGAACCTCGGCGTAGGAGTCGAACTGCATCGAGTAGCTTGCGCGACCCGAGGTCTTGCTGCGGAGGTCGCCGACGTAGCCGAACATCTCCGAAAGGGGCACGAGGCCCTTCACGACGCGAGCGCCGCTGCGCTCCTCCATGGCCTGGATCTGGCCACGGCGGGAGTTGATGTCGCCGATGACCTCACCCATGTAGTCCTCGGGCGTGGTGACCTCGACGGACATCATGGGCTCGAGGATGACCGGCGAAGCCTTCCGCGCGGCCTCCTTGAAGGCCTGCGAACCGGCGATCTTGAACGCGAGCTCGGAGGAGTCGACCTCGTGGTAGCCACCGTCGAGAAGGATGACGCGGACGCCAGTCATCTCGTAGCCGGCCAGGATGCCGAACTGCATGGCCTCCTGCGCACCCGCGTCGACCGAAGGGATGTACTCCTTCGGGATGCGGCCACCGGTGACCTTGTTCACGAACTCGTACGAGGCGTCGCCCTCGGTGATCGGCTCGATCGCGATCTGCACCTTGGCGAACTGACCGGTACCACCGGTCTGCTTCTTGTGGGTGTAGTCCACGCGCTCGACGGTCTTGCGGATCGTCTCGCGGTACGCGACCTGCGGCTTGCCGACGTTCGCCTCGACCTTGAACTCGCGACGCATGCGGTCGACGAGGATGTCGAGGTGAAGCTCGCCCATACCACCGATGATGGTCTGGCCGGTCTCCTCGTCCGAGTGCACCTGGAAGGAGGGGTCCTCCTCCGCGAGACGCTGGATGGCGACACCCAGCTTCTCCTGGTCACCCTTGGACTTGGGCTCGATGGCGACCTGAATGACCGGCGCCGGGAAGTCCATGGACTCCAGCACGACCGGGTTCTTGTCGTCACACAGCGTCTCACCGGTGGTGGTCTGCTTGAGGCCCATGACGGCGACGATGTCGCCGGCGCCCACCGAGTCGATCTCCTCACGCTTGTTCGCGTGCATGCGGTAGATCTTGCCGATGCGCTCCTTCTTGCCCTTGACGGAGTTCAGCACCGCGGTGCCGGCCTCCAGGCGACCGGAGTAGATCCGGACGAAGGTGAGCTTGCCGAGGTGCGGGTCGCTCGCGATCTTGAACGCGAGGGCCGACAGCGGCTCGTCGTCGGACGGCTTGCGCTTGACGACGACCTCGGCGTCCTTGACGTCGTGGCCCTCGATGGCCTCGACGTCCAGGGGCGACGGCAGGTAACGGACGACAGCGTCGAGCAGGGGCTGAACACCCTTGTTCTTGAACGCGGTACCGCAGAAGACGGGGGTGACCGTCTTCTCGCCGTTGCCCTTGCCGGAAGCGATGGTGATACGACGGACAGCCGCGTACAGCTGCTCCTCGGTGGGCTCGACGCCCTCGAGGAA